>CAVQKH010000025.1:0-357995 GCA_963712995.1 uncultured Actinomycetota bacterium
AGCTCAGCCATCCTGATCGCCGTACGCCCGCGGAGGTACACACCCGCTTCGCCAGGCGTCGTAACCTGTTTTGGGAAGCGCTGTTTCGGGAACCATGGTGTTGTGAAGCACCACGGCAGCGTCCACGAAAGTGATGGAAGATAGCCATGAAACTAGGATTTCACCGGGACCGGGCAACGATGTGGATCGACGATTATCTCGCGGCGTGGAACGCTCACGATGCTGTCGCGGTCACCGATTTCATGACGAACGACGTCGTCTACACCGATTTCGGACTCGGGGAGAGATTCGAGGGAATCGACGCGGTGCGAGAGTT
This sequence comes from uncultured Actinomycetota bacterium, assembly GCA_963712995.1. GTDB lineage: Bacteria > Actinomycetota > Actinomycetes > Mycobacteriales > Pseudonocardiaceae. The sequence continues at coordinate 317 of CAVQKH010000025.1, forward strand.
CGTTGACGGCATGGAACTCGGCTTCTCGACCAACTACCGCTTCAAGCTCGGGCAGTGCATCGTCATCCCCGATATGTATTCCTTTGAATGGACGATGTCGGGCACGAACGACCGCGAGGACGTCGAGCACGACTTTCCCGCCACGGGAATGCGATTCGACATTCCTGGCATCTCGATCGGAGCGCTCCGAAACGGGAAGATCAAGGACAACCGGGACTACTGGAATATGACCACCTATCTCATGCAGGTAGGCCTGGCGGAGGACTGACCCCGCTCAGCTCGCTGAATGCGGGTCGGAGTTCCTGGGGGGTGTGGCCGAGTCGAGGAAGCGGAGGAGCTCGACGGGGAAGGGCAGGACGAGGATGGAGTTGTGTTCCGAGGCGACCTGGACGACGGTCTCCAGCAGGCGCAGCTGCAGGGCGGCGGGGGTGTCGGACATCACGGCGGCGGCCGCAGCCAGTTTCTCCGAGGCCTGTAGCTCGCCCTCGGCGCTGATCACCCGCGCCCGCCGCTCCCGCTCGGCCTCGGCCTGGCGCGACATCGAGCGTTTCATCGACTCCGGCAACGCGACGTCCTTGATCTCCACCCGGTCGATCTGCACGCCCCAGCCCAGCGCCGGGTTGTCGATCAACAGCTCCAGTCCCTCGTTGAGCCGCTCCCGATTGGAGAGCAGGTCGTCCAGGTCGCTCTTGCCGATGATCGAGCGCAGTGACGTCTGCGCGACCTGGGAGACGGCCTGCAAGTAGTCCTGCACGTCGACGACGACCTTGATCGGGTCGATGACCCTGAAGTACACCACCGCGTCGACCCGCACGGAGACGTTGTCCCGGGTGATGCCGTCCTGCGCGGGTACCGGCATGGTGACGATCTGCATGTTGACCTTGCGGAGCTTCTCCACGCCGGGGGTGATCCAGGTCAGTCCCGGCTGCCGGGGAGCGCTGGTCACCCGGCCGAAGCGGAACACCACCCCGCGCTCGAACTGATTGATCACCCGGATCCCGGAGACCAACCACAACGCCCCGACGGCCACGATTGCGAGCAACGCTGCGACGATGATGACGGCCATTTCGCGCCTCCCGCGGTCCGATTGCCGGCTCGCCTGGCGTCAGGCGAAGGGCTGGCGGAACCTGCTAAATCAACCCACGGTACGCCGTTGTCGGGTCCCGGGGTGGACACGCGGCCCGGAGTGTCGCAGGGTGGTGTGATGCGGGCGATATGGAAGGGCGCACTGGCTTTCGGGATGGTCAGCATCCCTGTTCGGCTGTATTCAGCGACCGAGGACCGCGACGTGTCCTTCCATCAGGTGCACGACGAGGACGCCGGGCGGGTGCGGTACCGCCGGGTGTGCGAGGTGTGCGGTAAGGAGGTCGAGTACGCCGATCTGGCCAAGGGCTACGAGCTGCCCTCCGGTGAGACGGTGATGCTCACTGACGACGACCTCGCCGGGCTGCCCCTAACCACCACCAAGACCGTCGCGCTGGTCGCCTTCGTGCCGGCTGACCAGGTCGATCCGCTGGCGTTGGCCCGCGGGTACTACCTGGAGCCCGAGCAGGCCGGCCGCAAGCCCTACGAACTGCTGCGGGCCGCGCTGGAACGCACCCAGCGGGTGGGTCTGGCCAAGATCGCGGTGCGGAACAAGGAGTCGCTGGCGGTGCTGCGGCCCCGGGGTGAGGTCCTGGCGCTGCAGACCATGGTCTGGCCCGATGAGGTCCGCAAGGCCCAGTTCGACGTGCTGGACCGGGAGGTCACCGTCAGCGACGCGGAGCTGAAGATGGCCGACACCCTGATCGAGGCGATGGCAGGCGACTTCGCGCCCGAGCAGTACCACGATGGGTACCGCGAGGCGGTGCTGTCCGTCATCGAGGCCAAGACCGCGGGCAAGGACGTCACACCGCACTCGGCACCGGCGCAGCCCGCCCCGCCAGTGGACCTGATCACCGCGTTGCAGGCCTCCGTCGAGGCCGCCAAGGCCGCCCGCGGCAACCCGGTCACCGTTCCCACCCAACGTGAGACCCCCGGAGCCGCTGAAGCGCGTTCTGGGGACAGACTGCAGTAAACGAGCGCCTGTTTACTGCAGTCTGTCCCCAGAACGCGGGAGTGAGGGGAGACGAATGGAGCTCGTGCGGCCGATGTTGCCGGTGGCGGGGGCGTTGCCGGTGGGGCCGGGGTGGGGGTTCGAGTTCAGTTGGGATGGGATTCGCGCGTTGGCGTGCGCGCAGCGGGGGTTGTTCAGCGGTACCCACCGCAGCATCACCGCCGCGTACCCCGAGCTCGAAGCGTTCGCCGGGCGCCGCGGGATGGTGCTGGACGGGAAGATCGTCGCGCTGGACTCCTGTGGACGGCCCAGTTTCGCGCAGCTGCAGCGGCGGATGAATGCGGCGCGCCCGACCTCGGTCGTGCTGCGCCGGGCGCCGGTGACCTACTACGTGTTCGATCTGCTCAGTCTGGACGGCCGATCCACGGTGGCGCTGCCCTACCGGCGCCGCCGGGAGCTGCTGGAACAACTGGAGTTCCCCGAGGGAACGGTCGTGCTGCCGCCCAGCTTCCTGGACACCGACGGTCAGACGGTGCTGGACACCGCCGTCCAGCACGGCCTGCACGGGGTGATCGCCAAGCGCGTCGATTCGATCTACCGGCCCGGTCGATCCCGCAGCTGGGTGCAGACCACGCTGCGGCAGACCCAGGAAGTGATCATCGGCGGGTGGGTGGCCGAGCGGAGCCGGGCCACCTCGGTCGGTGCGCTGCTGGTGGGGGTGCCCACCGAAGTGGGTCTGCGCTACGTCGGCCAGGTCGGGTCCGGTTTCACCGAAGCGACCCGCCAGGAGTTGCACGAGCGGTTGATCGAGCTGGCAGCTCCGGAGAGTCCGTTCGCCGGGGAGGTGCCCAGCGAGTCCGACCGGGTGGTGCACTGGGTGGCGCCGCGGCTGTTCGGGGAGGTTTCCTACCGGAAGTGGACGGCCCATGGTCGCCTCGGGCATCCCACCTGGCGCGGTCTGCGCCCCGCCAAGCATGTGGCGGCGATCCAGGCGCCGATCGTGGTGGCGGCCCGCGAGGCCGGCCCGGAACGAGAAGACCAGCGGTTGCTCGCCGAGCTGGACCGCGCTGTTGCGCAGGTCCGCGCCGAGCTGCGCACGCTGCGCGGCCAGATCTCCCCACACTTCCTGCACAACACGATCAGCACCATCGTCGCGCTGGTCAGCACTGATCCGTCCCGGGCCCGCGACCTGCTGATCCTGTTCGCCGAGTTCGCCCGGTACTCGCTGCGCGGCGCCACCGAGACCACGCTGGTCGAGGAGCTGGAGAACATCGAGCGTTACCTGACGTTGCAGCGGGCGCGGTTCGGTGAACGCCTCCAGGTCCGGCTCGAGATCGAGCCCGCTGTGCTGCCGGTCGTGGTGCCGTTCCTGGCGGTTCAGCAGCTGGTCGACAACGCGGTCCGCAACGGCATCGAACGCCAGCAGCTCGGCGGCACCGTCACGCTCTCGGCTCGCCGCGACGGTGCCGACTGCCTGATCACCGTTGGGGACGACGGCCCAGGGAAGGCCGATGCCGACGTGGTGGCCAGCCTGCGCACGATCGATGATCAGCTGCGGGACCGCTTCGGCGCACGCTACCGGGTGATCTCGGATCTGATCCCCGGCAGCGGCACCACCATCTCTTTCCGTGTCCCTGCCTGAGGTAAATCCGGGCCCCGAGGTAAACGGGGCTGAGTCAGATCTGGCCGGCGAAGGCGGCGACGCCGTGCGGGGTGTTGACCTTGAGGGTGAACTGGCCAGGGTGGCCGACGAACACCTTGTTCAGCGTCACCGAGGTGTGCGGGACGATCGGGGAGCGGTACATCAGGTCGCCCTCGCTGGACTCCGGTACCGGTGCATGGTTGAGCGTTCCGATGAAGCCGGTGGGCTCCGGGCTCCAGTCCGTTTCGCCGTTGTTGGTGAGGGTCACCGGGACCTGGATCATCGGCTCGCCGGTCAGTGCTGAGATGCCCACCGTGGGTGCCCCGACGACGACGGTGTCGCCGTTGCCGGAGATCCACAGCTGGTCGAAGGCCAGAGTGGCACCGCTCGGGGTCGGCGACGCCAGCGCGGCGGCCCCGAGCGGTGCCACGGCGGGGTGCTCGACCGAGCTATTCTTGATTGCGTCCTCGGTGGCCACTGGGGCGATGGCAAGCCAGATCGCGTACACCACCAGCCCGACCGTGACCAGCAGGCCGAGGGCGAAGGTGACGATGCCGCCCCGCAACGGGCTCGGTGGCGCCGCGAAGGGGCCGTATGGCTGCGCTGGTGCGGTCACGCCAACCTCCCGGGAAGTGTGTGGAACAGCTGCTGCGACCGACATCACCGATTACCGCGCGTACTGGTCATCTCCTTCGTCGTTTGACGCCGCCCAGGCGTTAACAACACTAAAGAGTGATTACGTTACATAACGTGATACACTGGGGGTCCACCATATGGGAGCCGACTGTGCTGTCCGTCCCGCGTGATGAACCAGCTCAGTGGTGTGAACGAACAAGCAACTTAAGGCGAGCCAGAGTAGTCTGATCTATGGGGAGTCATGGACACAGCTAGCGATCAGTTCGGGCGCGGCCTGCGGGATCTGCGGATCTCGGTGACCGATCGGTGCAACTTCAGGTGCTGTTACTGCATGCCCCGTGACGTCTTCGGCACCGACTTCCCGTTCATGGACTCCTCGGAGCTGCTCACGTTCGAAGAGATCGTTCGGCTGACGAGGGTGTTCGCCGGGATGGGTGTGCGCAAAGTTCGGCTCACCGGTGGAGAGCCGCTGCTGCGTCATGGCATCGAGCGGCTCATCGAGCAACTGATCGGCATCGACGGCATCGACGACGTCGCCATGACGACCAACGGGTCGCTGCTGGCCAAGAAGGTGCACAGCCTGCGCGACGCCGGCCTCACCCGGGTCACCGTCAGCCTGGACTCGCTGGATCCGGCCACGTTCAAGGCCATGAGCGACGTGAAGATCCCCGTCTCCCGGGTCATCGATGGGATCGCCGCCGCCGCTGATGCCGGCCTGACCCCGGTGAAGGTCAACACGGTGGTCAAGCGCGGGATGAACGACGGTCCGGGCATCCTCGATCTCGCCGCGTTCGGCCGGGATCACGGCTACGTCGTGCGGTTCATCGAGTTCATGGATGTCGGCGCCACCAACGGATGGTGCCTGGACGAGGTCGTGCCGGCCGCCGCGATCGTCGACATCATCAATGCCGTCTGGCCGATCGAGCCGCTGGCAGCCACCTACCTCGGCGAGGTGGCTGCCCGGTACCGCTACCTGGACGGCTCCGGCGAGGTCGGCGTGATCACCTCGATCACCCAGCCGTTCTGCGGCACCTGCACCCGGGCCCGCCTGTCAGCCAAGGGTGAGCTGTACACCTGCCTGTTCACGGGCCTGGGCCACGACCTGCGCGCGCCGCTGCGTGACGGGGCCACCGACGATGAGCTCGACCAGCGGGTCAGGTCCATCTGGAAGGCCCGAACCGACCGCTACTCCGCCCAGCGCACCACCGCCACCCTGGGCCTCCCCAAAGTAGAAATGAGCTACATCGGCGGCTGACGCCTCCCGCCCCGCCAGGCTTTAGCTGTTGCCAGGAATGCGTCGTTCTCGCCTGCCTCGCTGATGGTGATGCGGACGCCTTCTCCGGCAAAGGGGCGGATCACGATCTTGTGGTCCAGGCAGTGTCCGGTGAAGGCGGTGGCCTGTTCGCCCAGCGGTAGCCAGACGAAGTTGGCCTGCGACTGGGCCACCGGGTAACCCATTGCGAGCAGCTCGGCACGTACCCGGTCCCGCTCGGCGCTCACCTCTGCGCAGCGGGCCAGCAGTTCGTCCTCGGCGTCGAGGCTGGCCAGCGCGGCAACCTGGGCCAGCGAGTTGACGCTGAAGGGCAGGGCCACCTTGTGCAGCGCGGTGGTGATCGGCTCCGGCGCGACGCAGTAGCCGACCCGCAGGCCGGCCAGCCCGTAGGCTTTGGAGAAGGTCCGCAGCACCGCGAGATTGCCCCGGCGGCGGCCCAGCGCGACGCCGTCGGGCACCGCGGGATCGGTGACGAACTCGTGGTAGGCCTCGTCGAGAGCGACCAGGACGTCGTCGGGGACCGCGTCGAGGAAGCTGACCAGCTCGTCGCGCCGCATGGCGGTGCCGGTGGGGTTGTTGGGATTGCAGACGAAGACCAGCCGGGTCGCCGGGGTGATCGCCTCGAGCATCGCGGGCAGGTCGTGGGTGTGGTCGCCGCGCAGTGGCACGGTGCGCGGCCGGGCTCCGTGGATCTGAGAGATGATCGGGTAGGCCTCGAAGGAGCGCCAGGCGAAGAGCACCTCATCGTCTGGCCCGCAGCTGGCCTGCACCAACTGCTGGCACAGCGCCACGGACCCGGCGCCGACGGTGAGTTGTGATCCCGGTATGTCCAGCCGCGCGGAGAGCCGGTCCACCAGCGTGGCCACCCCGTTGTCCGGATAACGGTTGACACCCGCGGCAGCGGCGGAGATCGCCGCGACGACGCTGGGCAACGGGCCCGCCCAGACCTCATTACTGGCCAGCTTGAGCACTCCCGGGATGCTGCGACCGGGGACGTATTCCGGGAACTGGTCGAGGTCTGCCCTGAAGCGTACGGCCATCGCGACTCCCTTCGATTGCACTCGCGACCCTAGCCTTGGTCCGTCGAACAGGTGATTTTTCGAGGTCACGGGTGTCGAGCCCGGTAAGATCCGCGCTCACCTTAGGTGAACCATCGACGAGCGGGTGGCGATGAGGGGTGGGGTTCGATGACGCAGCGCAGCCTCGAGCAGATCCCGCTCTCCGACGGCAGCAGGTTGCGGCTGTCCGTCGTGGCCCCGGAATCCACGGTCCGCGGCGGCATCATCGTCGGTCCGGAGGCCCGTGGTGTCACCGACGGGGTCTGGCGGTTCGCTACCGGGCTGGCCAGCGAGGGCTGGTTGGCTGTGATCCCGGATCTGTTCCATCGCTGCGATGTCGATGAGCTGCCTGAGGACGGTGACGAAGGCGCCCTGTGCGGCCATCTCGAGCAGCTGACCGGGGAGTCGCTGCGGGTCGACACCGACGCCACCCTGCAGTGGCTGGACCGCAGCGGAGTGAGCGCCGACCGGACCGGCGTGGTGGGTTTCTGCCTGGGCGGCGCCGTGGCGCTCATCCTCGCCACCCAATATGATCTTGGTGCCGCGGTGACCATCGGCGGGATCGGGGTGGTGGCGCCGTTGGCTGCGACGCTGCCCGCACTGGTCGACGTCGCGCCCGCGTTGCGCTGCCCCTGGCTGGGCATCTACGGCGACGATGGCGCAGTGCCCGAGGAGGACGTGCACAAGCTGCGAGATGCCGCTCATTCCGCCCGGGTCGCCACCGACCTGGTGCACTGCCACTTCGACACCGACCAGGGTGTCGCACCGGAGGCGTGGGCCCGCACGCTGAACTGGTTCGACTGCCACCTGCGCTGACCTGCTAGGAACGGGACATGAGTGCGCCCCCGATCCTCTGGCAGCCCGATCCCGTCGTCGTCGCCGGCTCCCGGATGGCGGCCTTCCGGGCGTGGCTGGTGACCCACCGGGGAATCGTGCTGGCTGATTACGACGAATTGTGGCGCTGGTCGGTGGCTGACCTGGAGGGTTTCTGGGGCGCGTTCGCCCAGTTCGCCGGGGTCCGCTTCCATACCGCGCCGCAGCGGGTGCTCGATGGCGACTCGATGCCGGGAGCGCGGTGGTTTCCGGGCGCGACGCTGAACTACGCCGAGCAGGTGTTGGCGCCGGAGCGGGGCACCGACCTCGCGGTGGTCTTCCGGCGGGAGGACGGGTTGCGGGAGCAGTGCAGCTACGGGCAGTTGCGCCGGCGGGTGGCCGCGGCGCGATCGGCGCTGGCGGCACTGGGCGTCGGCCGCGGGGACCGGGTGGTCGCGCTGGCGCCGAACTCGCTGGACACGCTGGTGGCGTTTCTCGCCACGGCCAGCCTGGGCGCGATCTGGTCGTCCTGCTCGCCGGATTTCGGAACCCGGGCGATCGCTGACCGGTTCACCCAGCTGGCGCCCACCGTGTTGCTCGCGGTGGACGGTTACGTCTACGGCGGCAGGTCCTTCGACATCCGATCCACGGTGGACGCCCTGGCCGGCCGGCTGCCGACGCTGCGCGCCACGGTGCGGCCCGCGCGGTGGGCGCAGTTGCTCACCGAGCACGCCGGCGCTGGGTTGGTCTTCGAGGCCGTCGAATTCGATCATCCGCTGTGGGTGCTCTACTCCTCGGGCACCACCGGGCTGCCCAAGGGCATCGTGCAGGGTCACGGCGGGATCGTCGTGGAGCACCTCAAGGCGCTGCTGCTGCAAGCGGATCTCGGGCCGGGGGACCGGTTCTGCTGGTTCACCACCACCGGCTGGATGATGTGGAACTACCTGGTCAGCGGGCTGCTGACGGGCGCGACGATCGTGCTCTACGACGGCAGCCCGGGGTTTCCGGATCTCGGAGCGCTGTGGCGGCTGGCCGAGCAGGAACGGCTCACCTACCTCGGTGTGTCGGCGCCGTTCATCCAGTCCTGCCGCAAGGCCGGCCTGCGGCCGGGTGTTGGCCGCGACCTCACCGCGCTGCGGGCGATCGGCTCGACCGGGGCTCCGCTGCCGCCCGAGGGGTTCCGCTGGATCGCCTCGGAGGTCGGCTCAGGTGTGCAGATCTGCTCGGTGTCCGGCGGGACGGACCTGTGCGCGGCCTTCGTCTGCGCCGCGCCGGACGTGCCGGTCTGGGAGGGCGAGATCTCCTGCCGGGCGCTGGGCGCCGCGGTGGTGGCCCTCGATGACGCCGGGACGGAGCTGCTCGACGAAGTGGGCGAGCTGGTGATCACCAAGCCGATGCCGTCGATGCCGGTGTGCTTCTGGAACGACCCGGACGGTGTACGGCTGCGCGAGGCGTATTTCGACGTGTACCCGGGTCTGTGGCGCCACGGTGACTGGATCCGGATCACCCCGCGGGGCTCGTGCGTGATCTACGGCCGGTCGGACGCCACGCTCAACCGCGGCGGGGTGCGGATGGGCACCGCCGAGTTCTACGCCGTGGTCGAGGGCCTGGAGGAGGTACTCGACTCGCTGGTCATCGACACCTCGGTTCTTGACACCTCGGTTCTTGACACCTCGGTTTTGGACACCTCCAGCGCCGGAGCTGACGAAGGTGAGCTGCTCTGTTTCCTGGTGCTCGCCGCTGGAGTATCGCTGGCCGAGGTCGAGCCGCGGCTGCGCGCGGCGCTGCGGGAGAACCTCTCGCCGCGGCACGTACCCAACCGGTTCATCGTGGTCGAGGAGGTGCCCCGCACCCTCAACGGCAAGAAATGCGAGATCCCGGTGAAGCGGATCCTCGCCGGCGTGGACCCGGCCCGCGCAGTCAGCCCCGGCGCCCTGACCAACCCCGACTCCCTAACCCCCTTCCTATCCCTGCGCCCCCCACCACCCTCCTGAACGCCCTGCACCCCCTGAACGCTCTCCTGTTCCCGAACTCAACAGCAGAGCTGCCGGTTCTTGATCGAAAAACTCTGCTGTTGAGTTCGGGAACGGGACGGTGGACTACAAACTGCGGCGGGTGGCTTCGGAGGCTAGGTGGGAGCGGGAGGGGGTGTTCAGCTTGGCGAAGATGTGCGAGAGGTGGATCTTCACGGTGCCGGGGGCGATGAACATGCGCTCGCCGATCTGGCGGTTCGTCAGGCCCGCGGCGACGTGGCGCACGACGTCGAGTTCGGTGGGGGTGAGGCTGTCCCAGCCGCGGGAGGGGCGCTTGCGTTCGCCCCGGGCCCGGCGGACGTAGGCGAGGGCCTCCTCGGTCGACAGGGCGGCGCCCGCGGCGAGGGCGGCGTCGTAGCGCTCGGCGCCGAGCGCCTCCCGCGCGGTGCGCTCGATGCCCGCCCAGAACTCCGGTTCAGGCGGGAAGCGGACGGTGCCGAGCCGTTCCCGCCCGGCCGCTGCGGCGCCCAGCAGCCGCGCGGCCTCCTCGAAGCTCTCCTGCGTGACGGCGATGGCAGCGAGCACATCAAGACATCCCGGGATGTCGAGCACGAAATCTTTCGCCACCAGGTAGGTGAGCGCGTCGTGGACGTACCGCTCGGCCTGCTTCGCTTCGCCGGCAGCGAGCGCGATACGACCAAGAAGTTCCGCAGCCAGAGCTTGCTGCCATCCGCTGCCCAGCCGCTGAGCTACTGCCAGCGCCTCCTCGCCGCAGCGACGAGCCGCAGCCAGGTTCCTGCTCGAGTCGCTCCACAGTGCCCATCAGCTGAAGGGCCCGCGGCAGGTGGTAACCAAGTCCCGAGCTGCGCGCCGCGTCGACAGCGGTCTCGGCGGCCCATCGCGCGGTGGAGAGCCGGCCCAGCGCCACTTCGGTCTTGGCCAACATCAGGTAGGCCCCACTCATGGTGAAACCCGCGCCGGCCGCCCGCACGCGCTCCAGCGTCGACACGGCGAGCGAGTTTGCGAGTTCCGTATCGCCACCCAGCAGCAGCGCGTGCACCATCAGGCCGTTGGCGAGACCGTTGGTGACCGGATCACCGACCTCGTCGCTGGCTGCGACCGATTGCGCGAGCAACTCGCGGGCCTCGTCGAGCCGTCCCCGGGCAATCGCTTCCCAGCCAAGGTGGATCCCGTGCCACGCAAAACCCCACCGGTAGCCGAGCCGCGTGGAGATCGCATGCGCCTCGTCGAGCACCGGGCGAGCGGTGTCGAACTCGTCTTGAACGATCCAGCTGATCACCAGGCGATGGGATGCGTCGATGCGGCACCAGTCATCGCCGGCGCGGGTGGCCAGCTCCACGCTGCGCTGGAGCAACCGCCGTCCTTCGGCGGGATCACGGAAGCTGGTCATCAGCCCGAGGGTGTCCAGGGCTCGGCCCTGCGCCCAGTGGTCGCCGCAGGTCTCGCCGATCTTCAGCGCCGCCTGAGCCCACTCGTAGGCCCTCTCGTACTGGCCGCCGTAGAGCGTCAGGTTCGCGCGGCCGGCCAGCACTCGCCCACGCAGCGGCGTGGCTTCCTCGCCAGCGGTGTCCAGCGCGCGGGCGTACGCCGCGTCACCTTCCCGGTAACGGCCGGTGACCAGCCAGAACAATGTCAGCGCGTCCACCAGGTTCAGAGCGGCGTCCGGGTCGGTCACCGCCGCCTGTTCCAGGGCCGCTCGCAGGTTCGGCAACTCGGTGGCAAGCATGAGCAGCACGGGGTCTTCGCGTCCGGCGCTGAGCACCTGTGGCTGTGCGGCCTGGACCAGCCCGAGGTGGTAGGCCAGGTGACGCTCGCGCAGGTCGTCGAGCTCTGCGGTGTCGGCCAGCCGCGCGGTGGCGTACTGGTGGACGGTCTCCAGCAGGCGGTACCGCGTCTCGGGGCCACGCTCGTCGGTGCTGACCAGGGACTTGTCGACCAGGCCGGTCAGCAGGTCCAGCACGCCGTAGCGGTCGATCCCCGCTCCCGGGCAGACCTGCTCAGCCGCGTCCAGGGTCCAGCCGCCGGCGAACACCGACAGCCGCCGCAGCAGCGTGCGCTCGCCGTCGCTGAGCAGCTCGTGGCTCCAGTCGATGGAGGCCTCCAGGGTCTGGTGGCGCGGCATCACCGTGCGGGCGCCGCCGGTGAGCAGGTGGAAGCGGTCGCCTAACGCGCGGGCGATCTGCTCGGGTGCGAGCATCCGCGCCCGCGCGGCAGCCAGCTCGATGGCGAGCGGGATGCCGTCGAGGTCGTGGCAGATCTGGGCCACGGTCGGCGCGTTCGCGGTGGTGATCGCGAAGTTGGGGCGGACCTGGCTGGCGCGGTCGATGAACAGGGCCACCGCGTCGGACTGGCACAGTGACTCGATCGGTTCGCGCCGGGGATCGGCGGGCAGCGACATCGAGGGTACCCGCCAGATGAGCTCGCCGGGCACGCCCAGCGGCGCCCGGCTGGTCGCCAGGATCGTCAGCGACGGGCAGGCCCGCAGCAGCGCATCGGCCAGCTCCGCGCAGGCTGTCAGCAGGTGCTCGCAGTTGTCCAGGACGACCAGCGTGCGGAGGGTACGCAGGTGCTCGACGAGGGTGTCCAGCAGGCCGCGACCCGGTACCTCACGCAGGCCGATCGCGCGGATCACGGTGGTGGGCAGCAGAGAGGGGTCCTCCAGTCGCGCGAGCTCGATCCACCACACGCCGTCGGGGTGGCGGTCCATCGCGTCGGCCGCGGCCTGCAACGCCAGGCGGGTCTTGCCGGCCCCGCCGGCCCCGGTCAGCGTGAGCAGTCGCACCCGCTGGAGCGGATCGTCGATCTGGGCCAGCTCGGCGCGCCGCCCGACGAAGCTGGTCAGCTCACCGGGCAGGTTGTTGGGCATCGTGTCCAGCGAGCGCAGCGCGGGGAACTGCGCCGGCAGGTCGGGGTGCATCAGCGCGAAGACGTGCTCGGGCCGCCCGAGGTCTCGGAGTCGATGCACGCCGAGGTCGGTGAGTTCGGCGCGCTCCGGGAGCCGGTCTCCGACCAGGTCGCGGGTGGTCCGGGACAGCAGGACCTGGCCGCCGTGTGCCACCGCGCGCAGCCGGGCGCAGCGGTTGACCGCCCGGCCGAAGTAGCTCCCCTCGTCGCGGGGCTGAGCCTGCGCGGTGTGCAGGGCGATGCGCAGGCTCAGCGACGCCTCCTGGCACCAGCTCTCGGAATGCGCGGCGCGCTGGATGGCGAGTGCGGCTGCCACCGCGTCCGAGGCGCGGGTGAACGCCGCCACGATGCCCTGGCTGCCGTTCTGCGGCCGTCGCACCCCACCGTTGCGCGAGAGTTCTGTGTCGAGGAGCTTGTCGAGCCGGGCGAGCGCGGCGGCTGTCGTCTCGGGAGCGGACTCGCGCAGGCGCGCCGGGTTCTCGACGTCTGCCAGCAGGAACGTCGCCATGCCCACCGGCAGCTGGAAGGTCGCAGGCTCGGTGCCGTCCACTGGGGGTTCTCTCCACCTCAGCGGCCGGCGGTCCAGCCGCGCGCCCGCGATTGTCTCATTCGAGTCGGTCTCGGTGAGCGCAGCCGGATCGTGCGGATCACCGCGCAGGCATACGCCGAAAAGTGGGTTCCTCACATGGCGAGGTCGGCTTCTGTCAACGGCCGAACGACCAGCCCCTTGCTGGTCCATGGCTCCCGGGGGCTCTCGGCGAGTCGCTCCAGCCACTGGATCTGGCCTGCGAAGTAGTCCCAGTACGCAGTGTTGTCGCCGAAGACGAATATCGGCCCTTCGGTGCCCCGCTTGCCGTGACCGTAGAGCATCACCCGGCAGCTCCGGTCGATCTTCTCGATGGCGAACGAGCAGGGGAAGTTGTAGACGAAGATCCGCAAGCCGGCTGCTGACGGTGCTGCGGCGGATACCCGTTGAGACGCCGCAAACAGCGGGCGAAGGATCTCACGCTTGTATCGGGCGGGGTCCTCCATCGCGGCTTCGGCTGGTTCGAGCCGGTATCGATCTCGTCGGGAGTCGCAATGCGGGTCCATGAGATAAAAAGTCACCGGTATCTCATGCGCCTTCGACTCGAACTAGGGGAAGCATCTCGTCTGACGCATAGAAATTGCGAGTGAGGCCAAATAGTGATACCTCCTCGCGTGCACTGCTGACACGCGATACCAGGTCTTGAAGTACATCCGGTCCTGTCCTCGGCCACATTCGGGAGACTCCGGCCTCGCCGAGTGGATCCAGCTCGTTCGTCGCGTCGCCGGTTGTGGGGTTGCCATTGTGCACTATGTTGTGCACGGTTTCCGACGAGCACGGCCGAAACAGGTCTCTGACGCTGTACTGCGGAAACATCGATTCGAGCACCCGGCAGGAGTCCGGGTACGGAAGTTCCCGCAGGTCACCGCGCAGCCATCGGTAAAACTGGGCATGCCGGGGCCAGCTTCCCCTGAGCTGCGGATCGATGGCCCGCGCGATTTTGTCCCATTCCCGGGCAAAAGTCGCGTGCTTCTGCCAATGCCGTGCGCGCAGGAGCGCCTTGAGGAGAGTCGGCTCGCCACCGCTGGTTATTCCGGTGTTCATGTCGCCAAGACTACCACGCTTGCGAGATAGAGAAGATACGGCAGGACATCAAGTGATCCCCGGTGAGACGGGGAAGTGATACCGATGACACGTGTCTCGCTGCCACTGTGACGCCAACTTCGGGTCTGTGTCGGATGGAGTTGCGCTGTGGCATCGGCAGGAACTCGTCACAGGATCGGCGCCGACCCGGGCGAACTGTGCACTGAATTTTTGCGGACCCCCGGCCGACCCACCCCGCTTCCTCCCCCGCGGATGGGCAGGTCGGCCGGATCCAGGTCACGGTGGGGCCGGGATGCATCCCGGCCCCGCCGTGCCCTACCCCACCACGCACCCCTGCCCAGTCCGGGCCTGCCGCTCCCGCTCACCGGAGGGACCACATGTCGAACCTGCGAGCCGAGCCCGATACCGACGGTCCCGATCTGGTGATCGCCAAGCGGCTGCTCGACCACCTCAAGCTGAACGGTTTCCAGTTCCAGCGGGTCGCCCCCGGTGAGGACGGACCGCTGGTGGGCAGCCGGGTCAGCGACGACTGGCTGGAGCTGATCCACATCGAGGGCTTCAGTCGCGACTGTTTTGCCTGGCGCAAGCGGAGATCGTCGCTGATCGTTCCCGGCGAGGGACTCGTGGAGCGCCGGACGCAGGGCCACGCGCTCACGGTGCTCAACGACGTGTTGAGCTGGGAAACCGAAGCGCAGCTCCGCGCCGATCAGGTGCCGCGGTAGGTGCCGAAGCTCCATAGGGTGCCCTCCGGGTCGCGCACGGTGAACCCGCGCGAGCCGTAGTCCTCGTCCTTGAGCCCACGGACGACCTCAGCCCCCGCGGCCGTGGCTCGCTCGAACAGCGCATCGGGCTGATCGGTGACCACGTAGAGCGACGCGGTGCCACGCTTCACGCCGAACTCGCCCTCGCCGGACCCGAACATGACCCCGCCGCCCTCGGGCCAACGCAGCTCGACATGCACGATCTCACCGTCCTTCTCGCCGGGGACCACGAGTGTCTCCTCGAAGCCGAAGGCCTCGACGAGGAAGCGGATCGCGGCGCGTTCGTCGGTGTAGGACAGGCACGGCCAGATAGTCGGCGCTGGAGTGTTCTCGGTCATGCCGTCAAAGATGCGCCTCCGTCGTACCTGATGTCGTGGACGGATGGGAACTCCTCGGCCAACCACCGCGACGGGGTGCACCCGGCCAGCTCCCGCCACTCGCGGTGCAGGTGGGCCTGGTCGTAGAACCCGGCGCGCGCCGCGACCTCGGCCAGCCCAGGCCGGCGAGGTGCCCGGAGCAACCGATGCGCGACCTCGAAACGCATCACCCGGCCCGCGACCTTCGGTGTCAGGCCGAACTCGCGGCGGAACCGCGCACCGAGGTGCCGACGGCTCCAGCCGACCTCCTTGGCCAGGGCGGCGACCTCCACACGGCCGTGGCTCGCGGTCAACCTCCGCCAGGCCCAGCCCAGCTCCGGCGCAGGCCCATCCCGTTGCCGGGCGATCCGGGCCAGCACGCTGTCCAGTTCGAGGAACCGGTCGGTCCAGGTCCGCGCCGACCGGAGCCGTTCGACGAGTTCGCCGGTCACCGGCCCCAACAGCGTGTCCAGCTCGACGACCGTGCCGGCCAGCTCGCCCGCCGGCAGTCCCAGCAGCACACGGGAGCCCAGCGGTGTGAGGCCCAGTTGAATACCGTGCTGATGGCCGTCATGACTGATCAGTGCCGGCCTGGCGTGCAGGCCACCGGCGAGCGTGCTGAACGAGGCCGGTGGCTGGGCGGGATCGGGCAGGGTCGCGAGGTCGACCGTGCCGTCGAGGGTGACGATGAAGGTCAGGTGACGCGAGGGCAGGCCGCGGTGCACACCGGGTGGTGCACCCTCGACCCGGTAGCCGGTGTAGCCCGCGACCAGGGGGACCAGCCCCGCCCTGGGCCTGCCTGCGACCATCTCCACCAAGGGTTCGTCCATGGGCGTGACGGTACGGCGGGGGTCTGACAGTTTGGCGACACTGCGGCTGTGACCAGCGACGATGGCGGTACTGGTCGATCAGCTACCCACTTTGCCTGATCAAGCGCACACTGTGTACGCTGCTCCTCTGGCGGCCTCGACGGGCCCCGGAGGCTTCGCCTAGTCTGGTCTATGGCGCCGCACTGCTAATGCGGTTGGGGGTTACGCTCCCTCCCGGGTTCGAATCCCGGAGCCTCCGCGGACGGTCAGATTTTATGCTGGCCGACAACAGAACAAGCGCCCGTAGCTCAACGGATAGAGCATCTGACTACGGATCAGAAGGTTGGGAGTTCGAATCTCTTCGGGCGCGCTTCATTTGCAGGGCCGCTGACCAGCAATGAAGCAACAAATCAAGATCGAATGAGGCAGGGAAAATGGATCTTTGTCCATCAAACTGTCCATTATCCGTGGCTACACTCGCCCGCATGACTCGCAAGAAGCAGGCGCCGAAGGACCTCACGGGCATCCGGCAGTACCTACCAGGTTCGGGTCTCCGGCGGGTATGACCCCGTCACCGGTCGGCAGCTTTTCCTCAGCGGTTCGGCCGACACCGAGGACGCGGCGATCGTGCTCCGCGACCAGCTGCGCCGACAGGTGCAAGACGCCACGGCGGCCCGGACGAATGTCACGTTCGGCTACCGGTGGACCCGGCCATCCGCCAGCCGCATTTCTTGCACACCACCAGTCCCCGCAACAGATAAAACCGCCACCCCCGCCGGTCATGCGCCGACGAGCGGTACGCCCGCCGTTCCTGAACCTACTTCCAGGTGCCCCTCGATGATGGCGGGCCAGTCGCCCTCCCCGGCATCCTGATCCCGGAACACCCGGATCCCGGTCACGTGCCGGGAGTCCAGCACCGAGCGCACCGCGTAGGGCTGCCACAACTTCCCACTGCCCGTGAGCACCCCTCGCCCGTTCAATTCCCGGGCTATCTCCTGCGGGCTGGCCCCCTCCAGACACCGGGCGTAAATCTCCCGGATAATCACTGCTTCGTCCTCGACGATGGTCACCGCGTCCCGGGCATACCCATACGCGCGTTTCCCCGCCATGTGAGGCCGCCCGTCCCGGGCCCGGTCCTCCAGAGCGTCCCGCAACCGCCACGAAGTGTCATCCGAGGACCGGCAGCCGTGCGCGACCTCGATCCGTAGGAAAAACCGGTCATCCGGGTCGGACAGATCACGACGGTTCGACTGCCCATGCAACGTAATATCATGCTCCTCGGATAACGTGAGGAGTTCTTCTAGGCCCCGGGGTTGGCGCATCAGTCGATCCGGGTGATACACGATCACATGCCGTACCCGGTCCGCCCGGATCGCGTCCAGCAGTGCATCCCACCCGGGACGCTTCCGGGCTCGCTGCCACGCCGACCGGTTGTTGTCCACCAACACCGCACCCGGGCGATCACCAACCCCCACCGCTGCGCCACCTCACGACACAACCGCTCCTGACGATCCACTCCGGTCTGATCCTCATCCCGAGCATTCGAGATCCGGCAATAAATCGCCGCCGGTTCCCCCACCTACCCCGAGGACCCCTGCTCCTGACTATGGGCCTGGGTCCGGCCCCGCTGCTGACGCTGTGTGCCGGTCATGCCCCGCAGTGTATGAACAAGCCATGACCCACGTAACCGTGTACCGCTGGGGTGCAGCGGTTCACCCCGTTGCTGGTTGATGCCGCTCGGCCCTGCCGGCACGCGCGGGGTGATTGGTGGTTCGTCGATGAGACGTATGTCAAAATCGCCGGGCGCTGGGTCTATCTGTATCGGGCGATCGATCAGTATGGCCAGGTCATCGACGTCCTCGTCTCGCAGAATCGGGATCTGGCGGCCACTCGCCAGTTCTTCACCCGCGCCCTCGAGCATGGCCCACGCCCAGCAGAGGTGAGCACCGACCGAGCTCCCACGTATCCGCGGGTGCTCGATGAGCTGCTGCCCGCTGCGTGCCACGTCGTGGAGCAATACGCGAACCCCATCGAAGCCGATCATGGTCGACTCAAGTCCAGGCTGAGACCGATGCGTGGGCTCAAACGGCTCCGCTCGGCCGGAGTAATTAGCGCCGGCCATGCGTTCGTCCAGAACCTGCGCCGCGGCCACTACGAACTGGGCCTGGATACCGATCCACGGCACCGGCTCCCGGTGGTCTTTACTGAACTCGCCCGCACCATCTGAACCGCGTGTCTACAGCGTCGCGTTTTTCTTATCTCCCGTTAACGCAACAGACCCGGCGCAGGTCAGTCTTTGATTGCTGCTCGATCTTCAAGCTGGCTATGCGGGTTCGATTCCCTGGTGGGGTGGTTGGTGATGTGGCAGGGGATGTCGGTGTTTTCGTCGAGGTGGTAGCTGGCGCAGACGCGGTGGTAGCCATCGGCGATTTGCAGGGTGATTCCGTGGGTGAGGTCTCCGCGGATGAGTAGGACGGGGGACAGTGCCTTGTTGTTTTTCACTTTGGTCAGGTCGGCTGCCACGTGGGGGTTGTTTGGTGGGAGTAGCGGCAGCCCGGAGGCGCGGAGTATGTCTTTTGCTTTGTAGTGGCTCAGTGGGGCGGTTTTGAGTTGGTTGATGAGGTCGTTGATCTGGTCGGGGGTGGCGATCAGGGAGAGGTAGGAGGCGGCGGCGGGGTAGTCGTGCGGGTCTGGCTCGGTTTTCCAGGTCACCTTGGTCACGGTGGAGCTCCCTGCTCGCGGTGGGCGCAGGGTAACCGACGTCGTGTTGGGCCACCGTCGAGTTTTCAGGTGGATGGTTGATTATGGGTATGCGTGGAGGGGGTGGTGTGGTGGAAGGCTTCGAGGGCCTGGCCGGCGGTGTCGAAGTAGGCGTCTGGCCCCAGGGTCGTGGTGATGCCGTAGCGGTCCAGTTGCGCCCGGACCGGTTCGATGATGTTGGACAGCACCAGGCGGGTGCCATGATCCTGTTGTTGCTGGTGGAGCCGCATCAGGACTGCGGCGGCGGTGTAGTCCACATCGCCGATGGCCGCGCCGTCTAGGCACAGCCACCGTGGCGGGGCTCCCTGGTGGGTGAGGGTGGTGATGTCGGCGGAGAGTTGGGAGGCGTTGGCGAAGTACAGGCTGGTGCCGAAGCGGTAGATGACCAGCCCCGCGGTAGTGCGGACACCGGCAGAAACGGGCACTGATTGCCAATGCCCGGCGGGTGATTTGACCAGCACGCTGCTGCGCGGGTGATAGCTGTGCCGCAGGTGATCCACCATGGAGGCCACGATGGCCAGCAGCACACCCTGCTCCACGCCGAGGACCACGACCGCAGCTGCGGTGAGTACGGCGAGGATGAACTCCTCGCGGCGCAGCAGGTAGATGCGGTGCATCCCGGCCACGTCGATGAGCTCGATGCCGATGAGGAACACCACGGTGGCCAATGCAGCGATTGGCAGGTAGCCCAGCGGTCCGGTGAGGACGAGCACGACCAGCAACACCACGAGGGCGGCGGTCACGGAGGACAGTTGACTGCGCCCGCCGGCGCTATCGACCATCTGGGTCTTGGTGGGGCTGCCGTTGACGACGAAGGCGCCGGTGAACGCGGCGGAGAGGTTGGCGCCGGCTAGACCGACCAGGTCGCGGTCTTCGTTGACCGTTTCCTCGTAGGTGGCTGCGTAGGCCCGTGAGGTCGCCGAGCTCTGCGCCAGGATCACCACGAACATCGATACCGCCATAGGAAACAGCAGACCCAGGTCGGCTAAGGCAAAACTTGGGATGGTCAGTTGCGGGAGCCCGTGGGGAACCTCACCCAGAACTTCGACCCGGTAGCGGGCCAGGTGCACAGTCTGGCTCACAGCGATCGCGCCGATGATAGCGATCAACGCGCCGGGTACCCGGCGGGTCACCCGGCGGATCCCGACCACCAGCACGATCACCCCTAGCGAGACCAGTGCAGCGGCCACGTTGAGGCGAGGAAGGGCCTTCAGGGTGTCGATGAACCTGGTCACGGTGTGGCTGCCCGTGGCGCTAATTCCGAGCATCGGGGCGAGCTGCCCGGCGGCGACCTGGATCCCGACCCCGGTCAGGAAACCCACCAGCACGGTGCGGGACAGAAAATTCGCCACAAATCCCAAGCGCACCACCCTGGCCACCAACAACAGCCCTCCGACCAACAAGGCAGCTGTCGCCGCGAGCTGCACATACCGCGGCGAGCCGACCCTGGCCACCCCGACCAACCCCGCTGCCAGGATCGCCGCGGTGGCCGAGTCCGCTGCCACCACCAAATGTCGGGAAGACCCCACCAACGCAAAGACCACCATCGGAACCAACATCGTGTACAGGCCAGTAACCACCGGCATCCCCGCAATACGGGCATACCCCAGCACCTCCGGGATCGCCAGCGCGGCCAACGTGACACCCGCCAGCGCATCGGGACCCAGCCGCGACCTCCCGATCGGCAGCAGACCCCCCCACACCGGAAACCTCACCCGCCTCAGCCTGCCATCCCCGGTGATCAGACCAACAGTCTCTCGGAAGGACCGAGCTGTCTGCGCCTGGAAGAGACCGCAGATCACCCCAGAACAGGTCTGTTGCGTTGATCGATGGGAGGCTCGGGCAGGGTAGGGTCGATGCGCCGTCGTCAGGTTCAGGTGCCAGCACCCAGGTCCGGTTTTGCTGGGTTTCGGTTTCCGCCGGAGGTGATCCTGGTGGCGGTCCGGTGGTATCTGCGGTACGGCCTCTCCTACCGGGACGTGGAAGAACTGCTGGCCGAGCGGGGCATCACCGTCGATCACGTTACGGTCTATCGCTGGGTGTAGCGGTTCACTAATCCCGGCTCAGGCCGATGCGTGGCCTCAAACAGCTCCAGTCAGCACGGGTGATCAGCACAGGGCACGCGTTCGTGCAAAATCTCCGCCGTGGCCACTACGAACTCGGCGTGGAGGTCGAACAGCAGCATCGGCTTCCGGTGGTCTTCGCCGAACTTGACCTCGTGATCTGATCAGGATGCCAGAGGGAATAGCCACATCCGCTTTCCGTCAACGCAACAGCGCGCTCCAGGGGACTCCCGTCCCCAATCGATCACCCATGCCGGGCGCACTCAAGGGCGCCGCCTACGGCGGCGCGGTCGGTTACGCCCTTTACCTCCGGTCCGGGCGCAGTCGGCGGACCGCGCCAGGCCCTCACCGTCGACGACTCCGCCCCCAGCTCGTGCACACGTAGTCTTTGAGCGGCCACGTTCGAAAGCGGCTCGCAGTGACCGTTCCGCGCGAGAGGACCGAACCCGAATGACCACGCGTTGGAGAAGTCGGCGACCGCGCCTCCGGAATCTGGCTGGCGCCACGTTTCTCGCGCTGATCATATTTGGCGCAATTACGGCCCGGCTGTTCGTCTGGCCTGATCTGCAACCCCTGCCCCCGCGCGTCGATGCCGTCATCGAGCTCGGTGGTCCCGGCGACCGCGACCGAGTGGTCCTAGCCCTCGCACAGCAGCAACGGAGCCCAGTCGTGATTCAGTCCACGTTTGGGGCGGACGTCGGAACAGACCGATGCCTCCCGTCGAACCCAGGGGTGAGGGTCCTCTGCTTCCACGCGGACCCTCCGACCACCCGAGGAGAAGCCCAGTACATCGGCCAGATGGCAGCGCAGCACAACTGGCGCTCCGTCGCTCTAGTCACAACGCCGGACCAGGCTTGGCGCGCGCGCTTGCGGGTGACACGGTGCTTTGACGGCGCAGTCTACGTCGCCACTGCGCCTCTTCCTGGTGGTGACTGGTTCTACTGGATCCCTTACCAGTGGGCCGCGATAACGAAGGCGCTGGTATTCGAGCGGGACTGTTGAGCCACCAGGGGCGGTCGCAGCTCGGCGGGCGGCGGCTGGGCGCCGTCAGGTGCCCGACCGGTGGGTGGCGTTGTAGTGCTCCTCGTCGGCGGCCCGGCGGCTGTGGTGCGCACGCATCTCACGACCGGTGCCCACCGGTGCCCAGAAGTCTGAGTGCTCCCGTGCGGCATCGACGCGAGCGTGGATCTTGTCCATTGGACTGTCCATTAACTCCAGCTCCTGGGTGCCGCTAATGTACTCAGCGAGGTAAACCAGAGCACGCAAAATACACCGCGTCCATACTTGTTTCGTCGACTCGCTGGAAGCAGCTCCCGAGGACGCGACGATCGTGCTCAGCGACCGGCCATCCCAGCAGCGTCAGGACAACACAGCGTCAGGACAACACGATGGCCCGAACGATGTCACGCTCGGCCACTCAGGTGCGGTGGCAGGGCACCTGGCACCCCGACCAGCGTGCCCCGCACTTGCCGAACTGGCTGAGACGGATGTAGTCAATGGCTACTCGGTCATCTTGACCCAAAGAGCCGATCGGCCGGGCTCAGGTGAGAGCTGGTGGGCGGTGCTGGCGCTTGGCGTCGGGAAGGGGTGTGACCACGTGACCTCAACGGTCAGGTGCGCTGTCGTTGCGGACGAGGGAATCGTCGGTATCCATCGTGGAGGAGCGGTGTAGCGGATGGGTACGGGCGCTGTTGTTCTGATGACGGACCACGGC
This sequence comes from uncultured Actinomycetota bacterium, assembly GCA_963712995.1. GTDB lineage: Bacteria > Actinomycetota > Actinomycetes > Mycobacteriales > Pseudonocardiaceae. The sequence continues at coordinate 22,765 of CAVQKH010000025.1, forward strand.
TCGGGGGAGGGCAGTCGCGTCCCGCTGGAGAAGGCCGTCGAACTTCTCACCGGGGCGCCGCCGTTGTCGATCGATGCCCGGCATTTCATGCGCGGAGGTGGTGGCCGGGTGAGTTTCGGCAGGACCGGGTTCTGGATGGAGGTGCCCTCGGAGGGGTTCGTCGTGAGCCCCGAGGTGCTGATCGTTTACGAGATTCCTCCGGCCGACCGTTGGCGATTGGTGGCTTTCCAGCGGCAACTGCCACCCGAGAGACCGTTGTCCATCGGCGCGGACCCGGATGCCTGGCGCAATGCCACCGACAAACGGCGCACCGTTGACTGTTTCCGCCGTGACGGCATCGCGCAGATGGAGACAATCCCGTTGTGCCGGCCGGATCTGGGCACGGCGCTGGATGCCTTCCAACGGCTCGGCCAAGACGTCTGGGCGCGGCCGACGGTAGGAGCGGGCGGCACCGACGTCTTTCACCTGACCACCCGTACCCACCTGCGCGCCGCACTCGGGCACTATGCAGTGTCGGACCAGGACTGGTTGCTCTCCCGCGACGCCGGCAACGTCAACAAAGACGGGCGCCGTCACCAGTTTCGGGTCGTTGTCCTGTACGACGGCGTACTGCGAGTGTGCGAACACGTGCAGGTCGATCCCGACGCGCCGTGCAACGAGTCACGGGGTGCGATCTCCATGGTCATACCCACCGAGGACCTCCCACCGCAATACCGCCGCCTCGCAGTCGCCGCCACGCGATCGCTGGGCCTGCCCTTCGGTGGCGTCGATCTCGCCACCGAGAACGGCGGCGTGGTCTTCGAGGTCAACGTCCATCCAACACTCAACGTACCGGGGGGACTGGAGACGGTCGCGATCCCTTTCGTGCAGGCTCATCTTCGGTCTGACACCGCGTGACCGCAGTTTTGACCGCAACGACCAGAACCACGCCGCACGGTCCGATCAGGGACCTGCCTGCATCTGTTAATTGCAGGGTCTTCGTTCACCGCCCTCACCAGCACGCTTGCGCACAGGTGCCCCAAGGACGGATCAAGACGAGTGTTGGGCGCAGTTTTCCAAGCTGGCCATTCGGGTCCGATTCCCGTCACCCGTTCCCCTCATTAGCCCGGAAGCGTGGCCTCTGCTGATCGTGGGGAGGACCGTCGGCGTGGTTCGGGGGTTATTGGTCGGTGGGCCAGAGGTTGTCCATCGTTTCGTGGCTGATCTGCTTTGTGAGGTCGCTGCGGGAGGCGTAGCCCATGTTCACGATCAGGCGACGGCCACCGGTGATGGGGTAAACACGGTGCAGCGTGGTATCGGTGCGCATGAGATACAAATCGCCTGGGACGAGTTCGATGGAGTAGATGGGGCGCGTGAGGAACCAGTGGTGGAGCCGGGGATCGTTTTTGTCCCACTCGGTGTGCGGGACGCATTGCACGAATCCGCCGTACGCCACGGGCGGGCAGTCGATCACCCAGACCAGGGCGAAGCTGTAATCGTCCCAGTGCCAGCCGTGGGTGTCCCCGTGCTGATCCAGCGCAGTGATGACGAACTGCTCGGGTTCGTAGGGACACTCCAGGACCTCTTCCCCGGCGATGGTGGTGAGCACGCTCCGCAGAGCAGGTGAGAAGTACAGGGCGGGGATGATCGAACCAAACGCCTGAATCTGGTCGCGTCGGACGTTGCGCATCTGCCGCCTGGTGTTGCCGGTCTCCGGGAAGATAAGGGCGTGGCGGCGACCGTGGGAGGTGACCAGCTCCTCAACCTCGATGGCCAGTAGTTCTTTCACCGCCTGCGACGCGAGGAAGGGAACCCGTACCACGCCACGGTCCCGGAACTCTCGCCTGGTTTCCTGCACGCACCCATCGTCGGTCACGGCGGTCAGGTGCTGCTCCAGCTGGTCCGCGACAGGATGCCTCACGGCTATAGCCCCCTCGATTTCTATCTCCGCAAGGGAAGGAAACCCGCCCGTGATCAGACCGTACCAACACGAAGGCACACCGAGCACCGTGTGGTATCTGGAGCAGACCTCCCAGCCCGAACCACGCCCCGCCAGGGCGTTGGACCTCGTAGTTCAGATCGTGCACGCGGAGCTGCCCTCACCGGAGTTGAGCCGGTTTTTATATACCGCCGTCGGCGGAGACTGGTTCTGGATGGACCGGCTACCCTGGACCTGGCACCAGTGGTACGACTGGCTGACCCAACCCGGCGTCGAAACCTGGGTCGCCTGGGTACGCGGCACCCCCGCCGGCTACGCCGAACTACACGCACAATCCGCAGGCCAGGTAGAACTGACCTCCTTCGGGCTGCTGCCCTCCTTCACCAGACAGGGCCTTGGCGGGTATCTGCTCACCTTCGCCTTGGACCAAGCGTGGACCATCGCCCAGCGATGGCCCGACCGGCAGCCGACCACCCGGGTCTGGTTACACACCTGCTCCCAGGACAGCCCCAGCGCCTTACCCCTCTACCAATCCCACGGGCTGCGGGTGTACCACACCCAGACCCAGACCGTTCACCTACCCGCCAAACCTGTTGGACCCTGGCCAGAAGCCTGACGGCGGTAAAGCACCGGTCCCCACCAAGAGACAGAAAGACCACGGCGGTCCACCTAATGTCGCGAAGGCCGGTGTGGATCTTGTCTATTGGTCTGTCCATTAACTCCAGTCCTCCGCGTGCCGCTGGTATCTCGGCGGCGCAACCAGAGCAAGCAAAGTGCCAGGTAGTGCTACGCCTATCAGGTGAACTTCGCACTACGGGTCAGAAGGTTGGGAGTTCGAATCTCTTCGGGCGCGCACCTCCTACAGCACTGCTGACCAGCGGCGACACTACGAAGCTATGGCCTCGGACACGCCGATGAATCACAGCAGCGGCTACCGCTTACTCGGGGCCGTCGAGGGCGAGGATAAGGATCTGGATCCGCTCGGACCGCTCGCCCGGTGTGCCATCGTGGGTGAGGTAGCGCAGCCGCCCGGCTGGGTCTACCACGGCGTAACCAGGGCCGATGCGCCCGGTGCTGGTCGTCATGGTGTAGCGGGAGGCCACTGCTGGGTCCGAGCAGCGCACGAGCTGCCGCCTGCGATGAGGGGCAGGGCGCAGTCTTGGGCGCCGAATACGATTACTACGGCGCGGCCAGGGTCAACAGCGAGCTGATCGAGGCCGGGCGCGGGTTCGTTCATGAAGAGCATGTCGGGCTCGGGAAAGCGAGGGCTGGGTTTCCTAACGCTGGTTTCGGTGTCCGGCGGCTGTGCCATCTCCTTGCGGAGCACATAATGGCTGCCACTCGATCGATCTTCCCGTGAACCGCCGCTCACCTCGTCACCCCTCGTTGCGGGCTGGTGATGAGTCCGATGCGCGGGACAACTCCCCTCCGAGGGTGACCAAGATATGAACTTTTGTCAACTGACTGTGTCGCCGTCGACGTGCCGGCCCGGGTCGAGGTGATCCGCGATATCATCGTCTGGCTGGAGATCGACGAGGTCACCAAGCGGCCATGAGTCCCAGGAAGGTCGGCTATCAGAGAGGTCATCGCCTATGTCCGAAGCCGATGAGTCTCCGGAACTGAATTTTCGTCGGCTCCAGCGGCGGTTGCGGGATCCGTTGGACCCGCTCGGGGATAGGCCGCCTGGCACTGTCGTGGTCCTGCCGAGCATGACGCTGGACCATGCCGGGCTGGTAAAGATCCCTGGGGTGCGGCATTACGAGGAGCGGTGGCTTGTCTTCTTGCAGCTACTTCGCCGGCCCGAGACCCGGGTGGTTTATGTCACCAGCGACAAACTGGACCCGATCGTACTGGAATACGCCCTCGATCTGGTTTCCTCGCTGCCGAATTGGCATGGTCGGCGCAGGCTGACATTGTTCGACTGCGCCGATCGTGAGCTGGCGCCGCTCACCGAGAAGATCCTGCGCCTACCGAATCTTGTTCAGGAGATCCGTCAGGCGATAGGCGACCCGCTCGACGCCTGTCTGTTGGCCTTCAACGGTTCCTCCCTTGAACGTGAGCTTGCTGTTCAGCTCGGCATACCGCTGTACGCCGCTGATCCCGAGCTGGCACACTTGGGTAGCAAAAGCGGTTCTCGCCGGGTATTCGCAGAGTCCGGTGTCACCGTTGCGGACGGTTTCGAGGATCTACGGGACGAGCGCGATGTGGTGGACGCCTTGGCCGAGTTGCGGACGCGTGACCGGGGCCTTCGACAAGCAATGATCAAGCTCAACGACGGCTTCGGGGCCGGAGGGAATGTCCTCTTCTCGTTCGACGGCGCACCGGAAACCGGGCTGCCCAGGTGGATCGCGAATGAGCTGCCTCGGCGAGCCGTTTTTGCTTCGCCACCTGACTTATGGGAGCACTACCTGGGAAAGTTAGTCGCGATGGGAGCTGTTGTAGAACGGTTCGTGGACGCGGGCGAGACGCGGTCGCCCTCGGCGCAGCTAATGCTCTCTCCGGCCGGCGTTGTGCGCATCCTGTCCACCCAGGACCAGCTGTTCACCGGTGCGGCGAATCAAATCTACGTGGGTGGCACCTTTCCAGCCGATGCCGAATACCGCAGGGAAATTCAGGACTTGGCGCTGCGCGTGGGGAAGACGCTAGCGGCCAAGTCGGTCGTCGGGTTGCTGAGCATCGATTTTCTGTCGGCTCGCACCGCGAGTGGATGGCGGCACTATGGGCTGGAGATCAACCTGCGGATGGGCGGCGGCACCGCGCCGTACTTCTTGCTGCACGGCCTAGTCGAAGGCGAATTCGACGCCCAGTCCGGAAACTATCTTGGGCCGGACGGTGAGCCGCGGTGTTTCTTCGCAACGGATCGGCTGCAGCACGACCGATATCGCCTGCTCGGGCCGGACGTCGTGGTGGATGCTGCGCTGCGCAACGGCTTGCACTACAGCGGCGCGAGCAGGGACGGCGCGGCCTTCTACATGTTGGGTGCGTTGGAGATCGGTCGACTCGGGGTGGTGGCCGTCGACCGAACCTGCGCTTCCGCGTCCTTCCGGTACGAGCAAGTTGTCGCGATGCTGGACGCCGAAAGCGGACAGCGATAAAATAGGGTGCTTGTTGTAATTTTGGCTAGTCGACCATGCCGATTTCCCGCTGCTCCTGCCAGCGCGACAAGCGCGATTTTCTCCACGAAAAGGAGCATTTTTCAAGCGTCGCGGAGAGGTGCATACACCCCCTCTGTCGGCCACGAATCGGGCAGTAGAAGGAGATTTCAAGGCGAACCTGCCATACTAGCCTGGCGTTCGGCCCCTCTGAGCCCAGGGAATCCTCGAACCCGAGGACCCCGAGCAGGTTTGCTCCCACCACGCCCTACGAGGCGTTCGCGATTCGTTCCCGCTTCTCGATCGATGCCACCCCCGGCAAGTGCAGCAGACAGCGCAAGTGATGATGTCCAACGTCCGTCCGTACCATCGTAGTCTGCTCCGAGCCGACCCAAGCGCTGTCACAAGATCACCGCTGGCATCGGGCGGTGCGAATACGTCGGGTACAGCGCCAAGCCTTGTTCTTCGACGATTCTGGAGGGGTAGCTTCCCCGCCAGCGTCGACTACATCGGCATCGAGAGGATGTTCACGCAGGTGATGGACGGGATCCACAAGAACCTCCGGCGTGACCGACAGCGAAGTTGGGTGGACAAGTTGGCCGAGATCGTGTCCTTGATCAAGTCCTGCGGGATGCGGGTGGGGATCTCGGTACAGTCGGTCGACGGCAAAGCGATCGCCTGATGAGCGTTGAGCCTGCCGGATTGCCCGATATGGACGCCCTTGATGTCACCACCCTGTCACAGCGGGACGGGGAGAAGTGGGCGGCGGCTCGGCACGGTGTGCTGCCAGCGTGGGTAGCTGACATGGACTTCCCGATTTCGCCAGTCATCCGTCGTGTGCTCGTCCGCCGGATCGACACCGATCTCGGATATCCGGCGTGGTTCAACGAGACCGACGGCCAACCGCTCGGCGAGGTGTTCGCCGCGCGCATGCGCCGCCGGTTCGGATTCGCGGCTAACCCCTCGCACGTCCGGCTGTTCACCGACGTCAACCAGGCCATGCAGGTCGTGCTCCACCTCGGCACCTCGATCGGCGATGCGGTTGCCCTGCACACCCCGGCCTGCCCTCCGTTCGAGGAGGTTTTCACCAAGCTCGGCCGACCGCCACGGACCGTGCCGATCCGCTGCCGCGACGGTGAGTGGCAGCTCGACCTGGACTGGCTGGCCGACGAGCTGCGGGGTCGTGGCACGGCGCCCTGCCGCGCGCTGCTCCTGGTCAACCCACACAACCCGACAGGAAGGGTCTTCCGGCGGGAAGAACTTAAAGAGCTGGCTGTGCTGGCGATTGAGCACGACCTGCTGGTGATCTCCGATGAGGTGCACGCCGACCTGACCTACCCGGGATACCAGCACATCCCCTTCGCTTCGCTGTCCGAAGAGATCGCCTCGCGGACGGTTACGCTCACCTCTGGTAGCAAGGCTTTCAACTTGGCCGGAGTCCGCTGCGCTGTCGCGCACATCGGGGTGAAGGAGATACGCGATGCAGTGGATGCCCAGCGCGGAATCCTGTTCGGTCAGGTGAGTGCGCTCGGCGTGGACGCGTTAAAGGCCGCGTGGACTGATGGGGACAACTGGCTGGACACCGTGCGTTCACTGCTGGAGCGCAACCGCTGGCGGGTGGCCGAACAACTGCCGGACGGCATTGGTTATGTGATGCCGGAGGCGACCTATCTCGCCTGGCTCGACTGCCGCTCCTTGGGCCTCGGAGACGATCCGTCCGCCTTCTTCGAGGGCGAGGCCAAGGTGCTGCTCTGCCGAGGATCCGAGTTCGGCCCCGAGGGCAACGGGTTCACGCGGCTGAACTTTGCCACCTCATTGCCGGTGCTGGACGAGCTCCTGCGGCGGATGCGCGCGGCCTTGGGGCGTCGGTAAGCGCTTGCTCCCGCTCACTAACCCGGGTTGTCGGCGTCGACATACCAGCGGGCGACACCGCATGATCGCAGAGGCGCTGATCCGGCTGGCGCAACGCAGCCCCGGCGGGGATATTTCTCGTGCCGGAGACGACAGGGCAGACGGTGATTGTCACAACAGGCCCGTGCCCCATCCAAGGTGGCGTATGTCTCTGAGGTGTCTGGGCCAGTAGGCCGGAACGTGCGAGTGCACCGACGGTGCGGCGGCACGGCATCCGGTCACGTAACGGATCACCGGTCCCCGCCGATTCTCTGTCGACGTTCACGTTGCAAGTGACCGGCAAGTGACCGGGGGAGAATGAAGTGTTGACCCAAAGGTACCCAACCAGCCCGCACGCGATCTCGCCCGCCAGGCCGACGCCGACGTGGGGGTCAGCCTTCGGTCGCGCCCTGGACTTGACCGTGGCGATCGTTGCGTTGACCGTGCTGGTGGTACCGATGGTGATCATCGTCCTGATGATCCGGCTGACCAGCAAGGGTCCCGCGCTGTTCCAGCAGCAGCGGATCGGCTACCGCGGCCAGACCTTCACCATGTACAAGTTCCGCACCATGCGCACCGGCGTCGGGGACGAGATGCTGCGCGAGCTGATCGCAGCTGAGCTCCGCGGCGAGGACACCTCGGTCAACGGCAGCTGCAAGCTCGACGGCGACTCCCGGGTCACCGCGATCGGGGCGTTCCTGCGCAAGACCAGCCTCGACGAGCTGCCTCAGCTGCTCAATGTGCTGCTCGCCGACATGTCCCTGGTCGGCCCCCGGCCGTGCCTGGAGTGGGAAGCCCAGATGTTCCCCTCGGAGTTCCAGCCGCGGTTCTCCGTCCGCCCCGGGATCACTGGACTGTGGCAGGTCAGCGGTCGCTCCACGGTCAACACCCTGGAGATGCTGCACCTGGACCTGGCCTACGTGCGCACCCGCAGCCCGCTCGGCGACCTGTCCATCCTGTTGCGTACCGTGCCGTCGATGCTGCGCGACCACAGCGCACGCTGACCCAACCATGACGTCGCGCCCCAACGGGGGAGCCGGCGTCGGCGGTTACCCCGACCTGCCAGAGGTTCCGCTTGACACCATCGTATCTGCCTGCGGCAAGGAACAAGGAGTATTGCCGTAGACGACTGGGCGAGGTGTGGCCGGTCGTGACAGCGCGGCGGTGCCTCGCGCAGTACCGAGGGGTCACCCGTACGGGTGACCCCTCGGCTGTCCTTACTGTTTCGACGGCGCCGGCATTAGCCGGTGAACGTCACGCCCGCTGAAGCTGCCGGGCGTTCGTGCGGATCTGCCCGGCATCAGTTTGTGCCTGGTGGGCGTGGTTGTGCGCCTGATGGGCCAGGTCCTCGGCCTGCTGGGCCTGCTGGTTGGCCTGGTCGGCCCGTTCCTGCGCGCCCTGAGCCCGTTGGTTGGCCTGCTGGGCCTCGTTCTGCGCCTGTTGCACCTGGTTCTGGATCTGTTGCACCTGGCCCTGCGCCTGCTGAGCGCGCTGGTTGGCCTGCTGCGCCTCGTTCTGGGCCTGCTGGGCCTGGCCCTGTGCCTGCTGTAGCTGGTTCTGCGCCTGCTGGGCCTGCCCCTGCGCCTGCTGGGCCTGGTTCTGGGCCTGCCGAGCCTGGATCTGCGCCTGCTGGGCGGCGCTCCTGGACTGCTGCGCCCCCTGCCGTGCGTTGTTGGCGTCCTGTTGTGCGATGCGAGTCTGGTCCTCCACTCGCTGCAGGTCCCGCTGCAGCTCGCTGACCGTCAGGTCAACCAGAGCGCGCTCGTCCTGGTAGCGCTGGCTCTGGACTCCTCCCTCGTCGGTGTACTGCTGTCGGCCGGTCTGTGACGTCACATTGACTCCCTGATGCATTGGTCGGCGGACCACTGAACCTTGATACGGACGCGCTGCGGCATTAGAAATTGACCCACAGTTCTGACCCAATGTGGGAGATCATCTGCCCGTCAGTGCGCCCGCAACAATCTTTAACCCACCCGTCACATCTGGTCAACAACCTATGCGGGTTTATTTCGATAAAATTACAGTAAGATCATTAAGATCGCCCGATCGCCAATTTTCCCACATTATGGAACAGCTCGCGCTCGGCCGATGTGTCGAACCATCCATTTGCACGTGCAGCTGATGTTGTGGCGCCGCTCCATGACGTGCGTTTGTCAACTACAGTTCCTCCTCTGTTCACTTCGAGGGGAGGAGTTATATCGTGACTGGTGAAACATGGCCAGTGAACCCGTCGCCATCTCACTTCGCCGACCATTCACAGTGCGTTACTGCGGCTCGGCCCAGTCTGACACGACAGGGTGTACCGCGACCGACAAGACGGACATCGACACGGCACCGGTCCCGTAGGGATGCGTTCGTCGAGGCACCTCGCGGTGACAACGCTCATTTGTGATAGGTTTGTCCGCGTGAGGGTCTGGAAGTGGACACCGGGTGGGGTATGGTGTAATCGGCAGCACGACTGATTCTGGTTCAGTTAGTCCAGGTTCGAGTCCTGGTACCCCAGCATTCAGTCATCGCCTTCTCGCGGCCCCGTCATCTAGAGACCCTGGACCGAAGACGCCGCCCTCTCGACGGCGGTCGCGCCGAGCGTGGTACCGGTCGGCGTGCAGTCACCCCTACTCGTTAGTCTAGTCGGTAAGGTTACTGTGACGTGTCGAGGGCAATTGTCAAGACCTGCGTATGAAGATCTTTGAGTGGCTGATTTTGTCAGTATGAAAAACGTGCGAAAACAACGTGTCACAAAGGCATCAGACAACACCGTTTACGGGACACTGCGAGCATGGCGCGCTACGGCTACGCGCGGGTGAGTACCCGATCCCAGAAAGATGACGCCCAACTCGATGCGTTGCGCACTGCCGGCTGCGAACGGATCTGGACCGACAAGGTCTCCGGCAAGTTCGCGCGCCGAGCCGAGTGGGACAGTTTGTTGGACTGCCTCCGTGACGGCGACGAACTGGTCATCACCCGCCTGTCACGGATGGCCCGGTCGGTCAAGCACCTCACCGAGATCGCCGCGCTGCTGGCGGAGCGTGGCATCGACTTGGTGGTGCTCAAGCAGGGCATCGACACCACCACCCCGACGGGACGCTTCCTGTTCCATGTCATCGGCGCGATAGACGAGATGTTGGCGGATCTCATCAGCGAGGGCACCCGGGAGGGCTTGGACGCCGCACGGGCCCGCGGCCGTACCGGTGGCCGCAAACCCAAACTGACCAAGCGGCAGGTTGCGATAGCCCGGCAGATGTATGACGACAAAGGCGAGGACCGCAAACGTAAGTACACCGTCGCGGAGATCGCCGAAACCTTCGGCGTGTCCCGCAAGACGATCTATCGCCACCTCGATTAGTTGCAGGGTCGAGTACATCGAGATGCGCCGCAAGGTTGGCGGGGCCCTAGTCGAACACGGTCGGCAGGAATCGGGTCCTTGGCCCACGGACTGTGGATTACGGGGCGTCCACTTACCTTGCCCCCGGGCCGTCCCGCTTGTGTGTCAGAGTTGTCCGCTGATCCAGCCCCAGGCGCGGCGCAGTCGGGCTTGAAGCGGGCTCTCCACCGGGTTGCCCAGGTTGGTCTGACTGATGGACTTCTGGCTCGGATCATGAAGTTCGTCACGATCAACCGAGAGCAGCACTCCTCGCTCGTGCAGTGCAGCTATCTGGTCCGCATCGGCGAACAGGTGACGGCCCGGGAGCGGCGACGTGTGCACGATCAAGCCCTCGAAGAGTGTCTGTGGGCTCAACCCCAGGCATCGTGCAGACCGCGGTCCGGATCGACGGTTAACAAATGATCAGCCCAATCGACAAACCGGCTGTCCCCGCCGTTGCGCCGGTATCGGGAGAACCAGAGCAGATCCATCGCAACGGTGCCGACCGCTCCTGCCGCCGCGCCTCGCACGACCACGCCGGGTGGCGTCAAAGTTGTAGATCTTGTCATGGGGCTGTCCATTAACTCCAGTCCTCTGAGTGCCGTCGACATCTATGAACTACTCGCCGGCTGACGCGCGGGCGGTCCGTCGTCAGTCTTAGGTGGCAAGGTATTCGTGGACAAGGCGGACGGCCATGGATCCTTCGCCCACTGCTGAGGCGACCCGCTTGATTGACCCGCTGCGTACGTCGCCGACTGCGGGCGGTGCCGACCGATAAGCCTGAGCGCTCCTCGGAACCCAGGCCGCCGACGGTGGTGCCAGATGCCCCCGCGACATCCTGTTCGATCGGCAGCCTAAGATCCCCGGATGATCTCCCGGACAGCGAGGAAGCCCCGTGGTTGTTTCAGGCGATAGTGTCACGGTTCCGTCCCGCAGAGGTAAGGGCAACAGAGAAAAAAGCCCGATTGCTGCAGGAGGCTGGGAGGCTGCGGTCGTCATTTTGCCAGCGCTTGCCATTATTGTTCTCGGCTACTCCAGGCGCTACCTCTGTGACGATGGCCTGATCTACAGTCGTGCGGTGCGTCAGATCCTCGCGGGTAACGGTCCCGTGTTCAATATCGGTGAGCGTGCGGAGTCTTCGACGAGTGTGCTTTGGCAGTGGTTCCTGGTGTTGGTGGGCTGGATGACAGAAATTGACGTTGGGCAGATTGCGGTGTTTAGCGGCTTGCTGCTCACCGGATTCGGGGTCGCTGTCGCTCTCGATGGGACGCGTCGTTTTCAACGGTCTTCAGATAATGGTATATTCGAGTTGGATACCGACGGAAGCCGATCGGGCCGTCCTTTTTTGTTGCCAGCCGGGATTGTTCTCCTTGTAGCAACGCCGCCGGTCTGGGATTATGCGACGAGCGGGCTGGAGTCCGGCTTGCAGAGCTTCTGGCTTGGGACGTGCTGGTGGTTACTTGTGCGCAGCCGTTCGCAGCTACGTCCTCGGATGCTAATGGTAATCTCCATGGTCATTGGTCTCGGGCCACTGGTCCGCCCAGAACTAGGAATCGTCACAATTTTATTTCTTGTCGCAGTGTTGATTAATGCAGAACCAGGCCGGAAGGGAATGCTGCTCAATGTATGCGCGGCAGGTGCATTGCCTTTCTTTTATGAGATCTTTCGGGCGGGGTACTATGGCCTTCTTGTTCCGCTGCCGGCCCTTGCTAAAGAGGCGTCCATGCCGAATTGGCCGCGCGGATTTTTCTACCTGAAAGATTTTATTGGGTCATACTGGTTGAGTGTTCCGCTTGCTGCCGTCGGGTTTCTTATCGCTGCCGTGACACTGCTGGCCGAGGGAGAAGGGTCCTGGCGGGGGAGAAGGAAGGATTTGTGCGTTATCGCGGCGCCCGTCCTTTCCGGTCTGACGTTGGCCTCCTATGTGATCGCAGTCGGCGGTGACTTCATGCACGCCCGAATGTTGCTAACCCCGTTGTTCCTTCTACTCCTCCCGGTTCTGCTCGTCCCCGTCACTCGGGTGACGGTTACCCTTGTGGCCGTGATCACCATGTGGGTCATCGTGGCAATGAGCCCTTTGAGGTCGCCATTCGGTGGCGGCGACACAACACCCGGAATTCAAAAAATTCGACTGTTCACAGAGTGGAAAACCCAACGAATCAATCCGACCAGTGCGGATGACTGGCTTCCCGCCTTCGCCTGGATTTCGGCCACTGTCAAGCGGGCCGCGTCGACCCGTGAAGAAATATTTTTCTACGGGCACAATAACTCGGCTATTGCTCCAGCGCGGGCAGATGTCGGGGTCCGGGTCGTGATGCCGGGTGGATTCCTGGGTATCACAGGTGCAGTGGCGCCGTTAGATTTTCGGATAGTGGACGTTTTTGGCCTGGCGTATCCACTGGGCGCGCACTTGCAACTGCTCCGACGCGGTGCAATGCCCGGCCACGAAAAACCGCTACCCCTTGTATGGCTCATTGCTGACTACGCAGACCCCGCGGCGCCACCCCCACCGGGCTCTGCTGACCAAGGGGTCACCCAGGCTGCTATCGCCGCGGCCCGACACGCACTCCGGTGCGGAGAGCTGCGTGAGCTCCAAGAGGCAGTTCGCGAACCGATGTCCCTGAGCCGGTTCCTGCAGAACCTGATCGGCTCTGTGCGGCGCACCCAGCTGCGTATTCCGCCCGATCCTTTCGCGGCCGAAAAACAGTTCTGTGGGGCTCGCAGCGATCCCAGGGCGCGCACCGATGACATTTAAATCTCGCTGCTCGATCGCCGCGTCTACGGCCTGCCGGACATCGACCGGCTTCTCCTGCTGCCGCCTACCGGGCCGTCCACCGGATATCGCCCGGCGCGTCCCTTCGGTGTCTGCGGGGAGCGCCGAGGGCTGGCTCGTTTTTGGTCGCCGCACTCGCGATACGCTCCGCGCTCCGGCGGTATGGTCGGCAACTGCTTGTGTGGGAGGCGTAGGCGTGAACGCGGAACGGGTACCGGACCCGCTTGCGGTCTGGGCGCCGCTGCTGCCCGATGAGGCCGCTATCTGGTCCGACACCCGCAAGAGTACGATCATTGCGGCGAGCCGGCAGACCTTTCTGGTTTGCCTGACGGTAGACATTGAGGGCACCGATCTGACAACTCACGCTAGGCTCGCGTCAGCGACCGCCGATAGTACGGTGCTGAACGGGGTGTATCCGGCGGTCCTTGCCCACACGCAGGGCTGGTCGGCCGTGCAGAGGACACGGTTCCACCCCGGAGGGTCTGCCGGTTGGTCCGGGCCCGTCGTCGAGCGTGTGGCAGCGCACCACCTGAGAGCAACGGAACGGAGACGAGGTGGGAACTGCTTGCCCGGGCCGCCTACCTGCCCGGGGGAGCTGACATGACCAGGGATCCCTCGGCCCCGGCTCGGCCTGGGGTACGGAACATGTGTCCGCGCTCTAGCGTCATGCAATTGTCATACAAACCCTGGCCGTACGGTCAGCGCCGGAGCGGTCCGCCGACAGCAATGCGGTATCTATGATGAGCGAGGTGACAGGAATGGGCTACGACTTCCACAAGATTGAAGCCAAGTGGCGGGCACGTTGGACAGAGAACCCGCCCGCGCACTTCGACCTCGCCGCAGTCGATCCGCAAACCAAGTTCTACAACCTCGTCGAGTTCCCGTACCCGTCGGCCGAAGGCCTTCACGTCGGCCACGTCTACACGTACTGCGGCGCCGACGCCCTCGGCCGATACCTGACCATGAACGGTCGCACGGTGTTCCAGCCCATGGGCTGGGATTCGTTCGGCATCCATACTGAGAACTACGCGTTGAAAATCAACGAGAACCCGCACAAGGTCACCGATCGCGCCACCTTGAACTATAAGCGCCAACTCGATCGGATTGGTGCGAACTGGTGCTGGGATTCCGAGCTGCGCACCGATGACCCGAAGTACTACAAGTGGACCCAGTGGGTCTTCCTGCAGATGTACCGCGCCGGGCTGGCGGTACGAAAGGAATCCTCGGTTATTTGGTGTCCATCTTGCTTGACCGTGCTCGCCTTCGAGCAGGTCGACGGCGACGCCTGCGAACGTTGCGGCGTAGTGGTCACCAAAAAAATCATGAAGCAATGGTACCTGCGCATCACTGAGTACGCAGATGTCCTGCTGGACGAGTTGGAACAGTTGGACTGGCCGGATCTCTCCAAGCGCCTGCAGCGGGAGTGGATCGGCCGGTCCACCGGTGCGTCCGTGACCTTCGCATTGAAGAACGGCCCGTCAGGTGCCCTCACCGCCTTTACCACCCGGGCCGACACCCTGTTCGGGGTTACGTTCGTCGCCGTCGCGCCGGAGCACCCTATCGTGGAGGCGTTGGCGGCGGAGTCCACAAACGGCGACGAGATCCGCGAATACGTTGCCGAGACCGTGAGAAACGTCGGCACCGCTCGGCTCGTCGCCGTCGGTCGGGGCCGGCCAGGCGTGCTGACGGACGTTTACGTCGTCCATCCGCTGACTGGTGAAGAGATTCCGGTCGTCGTCGCCGACTACGTCATCGCGGATTACGGCGCTGGTGTGGTGATGGGCGTGCCGGGCCATGACGAGCGTGACTTCGCCTTCGCCAAGAACCTCGGCCTGCCTGTGCGCACGGTGGTGGTCCCGGCGGACGGGAGTGCGCTACCCGAGGACGCCGCGTACTGCGACGACGGCGTCCTGGTCAACTCCGGGGAATTCGACGCCCTGTCCAGTTCGACCGGCCGTGAACGGGTCGGTGCCCGGCTGGCGGAGTTCGGGCTGGGCGGTCCGGTCACCCAGTACCGGCTGCACGACTGGCTGGTCTCGCGGCAGCGATACTGGGGATCGCCGATACCAATCGTGTACTGCGAGGCATGCGGCGAGGTGCCCGTGCCGGAATCCGAGCTGCCGATCACACTGCCGGATACCGACAACTTCCGTCCCTCGGGAACCGGGCTTTCTCCATTGGCAGCGGTGGAGAGCTTCGTCAAAACGACGTGTCCGCGGTGCGGCGGGTCAGCGGAACGCGAGACGGACGTTTTCGACACCTTCGTGGAATCGTCATGGTACTTTCTTCGCTACCCGTCATACAATCGTGACGACGTACCTTGGGACGTCGAGCAGACGCAGAAAATGCTGCCTGTCGACATGTACGCCGGTGGCCGCGAACATGCGACTCGACACCACCTGTACGCGCGCTTCGTGACCCGAGCGCTTCACGACCTGGGTTTCCTGTCGTTTGCTGAGCCGTTCAGGAAGTTGCGGCTGCACGGGCTTATCGTCAAAGACGGCGCCAAGATGAGTAAGAGCCGCGGCAACGTGGTCAACCCGGACGAGTACATCGACCGCGTCGGCGCGGACAACCTCAGGGGATACCTGCTGTTCTGCGGTCCTTGGGAGGAGGGTGGAGATTTCAGCGACCGCTCGCTCAACGGTGTAGTCCGGTTCAACACGCGGCTGTGGAATCTTCTGGATCGCACACCGCCGGAGGGCCCCGGCGGTGTTGATCTACGACCCCTTGATCAAGCGATCCACAAGGTCGGTCAAGACATCGAAAACCTGAAATTCAACACCGCGCTCGCGGAGTTGATGGCACTGTCGAACTGGCTCCGCAGCGTTGTTGACCGCATGGACGCGCAGGATTGGGCGCGGGCCTGCCGCGTGATCGTGCTGTTGCTGGCCCCGATCGAGCCGTTCTTGGCCGAGGAGCTTTGGTCCCGGCGTGGGGAAACCGAATCAGTGCATGTTCAGCACTGGCCGAGCTACGATCCGCAAGCGCTCGTGACCGATACAGTCACGCTTCCCGTTCAGGTGAACGGGAAGGTGCGCGCCACGGTCGAGGTCGAGCGGACCGCTGAGCAGGATTCAGTGCTGGAGAAGGTGCTATCCGAGCGGGCCGTTCAGGAGGCTCTCGGCGGTGCGGAACCGGGACGGGTGGTGTACGTGCCAGGCCGGATCATCAGTTTGGTCCAGCAGTAGTCGAGGGAGCCGGCCAGGGCTCGACGTCAGCGGTCTGGGCCAGGTGTTCGGCAACGACCGGCTCACGCCCGGATCTCCCAGCCGGCTAGGCCAGAATCCGATTGACGACGGTGCTCACCCGGGACGTAGCGGAGGCCGCAGTGTCCAGCCGGGCACCGAGGCGCTCGAAACAGGCCCGGGCGGCGGCCCGCTGCAGCCGAGCCGGTTCGGGTTGGCCGGCCAGCTCGAGCGCGGTGGCCAGCAGGACCTGGGTACGCGCGCGCTCGTAGGGTGAGCCGACCTCCCGCCAGAGTTCCACGGAGCGGCGCAGCGGCGGTAGCGGGGAACTCTCATGGGTGGACAACGCCAGTTCGCCACGGGCCCGCTCGGCCGCCGCGAGCATCGCCTTGCTCCCGTAGGTTTGCGCCGACTCGGACAGCTCGGTCGCGGCGGCGCGGGCGGTGACGAGATCATCGACAGCCAGCGCGATGGTCACCTGGTCGGGAAGCAGCCGGCTGCGGGCCAACCGGTCCCAGGTGTCACCGGCCAGCACCCCGTTGATCAACGCCGCTGCCTCGCTCGGGTGACCGCGCAGCAGCTCCAGCCGGGCTTGTCCGGGTAACGAGCTACCCCATAGCAACTCCTCGGCCTTGGTGAAGGCCTCTTCGGCGCCGGCGAGGTCGCCGACCCGCAGGCGGATGTCGCCCATGCTGGCGAAGGCTTGCGCAGTATGGTTCAGGTCCATGCACTGGGCGGCTGAGCACGCTTGCTGGGCTTCCTGCTCGGCCAGCGTCCAGGCCCCGTTGTTCATCATCACCGCGATGCGATGGATCTTGCAGCTACCGAGCGAGCTGTACAGCGCCGTGCGTTCGAAGCAGTTCTCAACGGCGTCCGTCCACTCCTCGGCGCGGCGATAGTCACCCAGTTCACAGCAGGTGCGGACGACCTGGCAGAAGATCTGCACGGTGGCACGCTGCGCAATGCTCCCGCCGACGGCCATCGCCATTCCCTCGTCATGCAGGGCTCGCCCCTCTGCGACCTCCCCCCGGTGAATGAGCACCGTGCCCTGAAACACCATCCCGAAGGCCTGCAGCTCGACCACGCCGTGTCGCACCCCCAGGTCATAGGTGGACAGGGCGGCTACCAGGCACTTTTCATGGTCACCCATCTCCAGGGCGACGAACGCGGTCGCCAGGGACAGGTAGCCGTGCTCGGCGCAATCAACCTCCGACTCCAGCAGCCGCTGGGCGCGCTGGTACCAGCCGTTGGCCACGGCGAACTGCCGGCAACTTGCGTATTGCATCGTGAGTCTCGCCGCATTGAAAGCGGCTCGGCGATGGTCACCGGCCAGCAGGTAGGCGTGGTGCATACGCTGCTGCGCGGACAGACCTTCCCGGTAGCGCCCCAGCCGCCATGCCGACTCAGCCAAGCCCTCGAGGTCCGGTGCGCTCAGTGGCGCTGTTTGCTGCGCACGAGACAGCAGCTCGAATGCGCGCTCCCAGTCGCGCGCAGCCAGCGCGGTGTGGGCCTTTGACAGTGGTTCCACCACGCCCGACGGCTCCCTCAGCGCGGACGGCTTGTCGGGGGGACGCTGCGGCGGTGGGGACCAGTCCAGATCGGGACACTGGGCGAGCACGGCCTCATGCAGCCGGACCAACTCCGGGCCCGGCTCGATGCCGAGCTGCTCTGCCAGTTGCGCACGCAACCGCGCGTAGGCCGCCAGCGCATCGGCCTGCCGCCCACAGCGATACAGCACCCGGATGAGCTGAGAGCACAGCCGCTCACGCAACGGCTGCTCGGCCACCGCGTGCCTCAACTCCGAGCACAGCGCCATGTGCCGGCCCAACGCGAGATCGGCGTCAACACGATCCTCCATCGCAACAGCGTGTAGCTCGGTCAATCGTGCGATCTCGGCCTGCGCGAAGAGCTCGAAACCGAACTCGTCCAGTGGCGCACCACGCCATAACTTCAGCGCGGTACGCAGGATTTCCGCCGCCTTCTCCGGGTCGCAGGCCAGCGCGTCGCGACCAGCACGGGCCAACCGCTCGAACCGCGTGGCATCGATCGCCTCGGGCGCGACAACCAGCTCATAGCCGTGACCATGGGTGCGCAAGATGCCGCCCTTGGCCCGGGGCGGCCGATCAGGCTCAAGTGCTCGACGCAGGTGGGAAACGTAGGTCTGCAGCGTGTTCGCTGCAGTGACCGGTGGTGTGGTGCCCCAGAGCGTCTCGATCAGCCGGCTGGTCGAGACCACTTCGTTCGCGTGCACCACCAGCACGGCCAGCAGCAACCGCTCTTTCGCACTGGACACCTCGATCCGGCGGTGTTGGTCACGCACCTCTAATGGACCGAGGATTGTGAACTCCACCAGTGCCTCCTGACCCTGCTTCAGTAGTGCTCCAGTGAGCCTTAAGTCGTTACCCCCATGCTGCCCTTCGCAACACTCCGTGCCCGTCGGAACCGTAATAGTTACGAAAGGAGCTTAAACCAGCGACCAGCCCACCGCTACTACAAACTAGCGTGCTACGAGTTTCTAGGCTACTCGGTGGGCCTGCCTGTTCGAGTGACAGTGACAGTGACAGTCTGTGTGGGTGCGCAGTTCAGGGATGTGGAAAGGCCCCATGGTCTCCTCTAGTTCGCCTACCGCTCTCAAGCGGTGGATCGCATATGAACTTCGCCGGCTACGGGAGGCCAGCGGACGCACCCGCCAGGAGGCGGCTGCCCGACTGGGCAGGACAGTCGCCCAGATCGGCCACCTGGAGACCGGGCGTAACCTCCCCAGCGCCGGTGATGTCGAGGTCCTGCTGACCTGGTACGGCCATCCCGATCGGATCGAGTTCTTCCGAGACCTGCTCAAGCAAGCCAAGAAGGGACGCGACTGGTGGATCGGGTTCGCCGATGACCTGCCCGACTACTTCGCGCTGTTCCTCGGGTTGGAAGCTTCGGCAACCCAGGTACAGAGTTACGACGGCGTGGTCGTGCCTGGCCTCCTGCAGACGGCGGCCTATGCCAAGGCCATCATCCGCGCGGGTGAGCGTTCCCAGCCCGACCATGAGATAGCGCGCCGGGTCGAACTACGCATGGCCCGCCAGCAGCCCATCGAGCGCGCGGAGGAGCCGCTGCAGGTGTGGGCGGTCCTCGATGAGGCCGTGCTGCACCGGCAGGTCGGTGGGCCCGAGGTGATGCGCGAGCAACTCGAGCGGCTCGTGAAGCTGGCCGAGCGGCCCAATATTGATCTCCAGGTGCTCCCGGTGACTGCGGGAGCCCACGCGGGTACCGAAGGCACCTTCACGCTGCTGACCTTCCCGCCCGAGCTGCACAGCGACCCGGGAGTGGTCTACGTCGAGACCCGGGTGCGGGGTATCTACTTCGAGGACCCCGCCGAGATCCAGCTGTACCGCCAGGCCCTGACTCGTCTCCAGGTTCAAGCCTTGGATCCGGATGAGTCTCCGGCCATGATCCAACGAATCGCCGAGAAATTACGATGAACCACCACGACGCGCTCGCAGCGCTGAGGACCGCTACCGGCTGGCACAAATCGACGCGATCAGACGCGCAGAACGGGTGTCTGGAAGCCACCACGGAGGTGGCTGGCTGGATCGGAGTGCGAGATACCAAGCTAGGGGCGCGAAGCCCCGTACTAGCGATCACCACGGTGGAGTGGACTGCGCTGCTTGCCGCCACGAAGAACAAGGAGTTGCGACTGAGCGGTGGTCGTCTCAGCGTCTAGCCGAGCGCCGAGACGATCGAAGCAGTCCTGGGCATTGGCCAGCTCCACGTGCGCCGCCTCGGACTGGCCGGCCTGTTCCAGCGCGGAGGCCAGCAGCACCCGGGCGCGCGCGCTCTCGTAGGGCGACTCGGCCTCCCTCCACAGGTGGACGCTGCGGCGCAACGCCGGCAGCGGGTCCTCCTCGCCGGTGGCCATGGCCAGCGCGCCACGGGCGGCCTCGGCTGCCGCGAGCATCGACGTGCTGCCATAGAGCTGCGCTGACTCGCCCAGCTCGGCCGTCGCGGCACGGGCGGTGTCGAGATCACCCACGGCCAGCGCGATGGTCACCTGGTCGGGGAGTAGCCAGGTGCGAGCCAACCGGTCCCAGCCGCTTGCCAGCGCGACATTGATCAACGCCGCCGCCTCGGCGGGACGGCCGCGCAGCAGCTCCAGCCGGGCCCGGCCGGGCAGTGGGCTGACGTTGAGCTCCTGGGCCTTGGCGAAGGCCTCTTCGGCGCCGGCCAGGTCGCCGGTGCGTAGGCGGATGTCTCCGATGTTGACGAAGGCTTGGCCGGCGTGGTGCAGATCGAAGTACTGCGTAGCTGCGCACGCCTGGTGGGCCAACTGCTCAGCGAGCTTCCAGGCACCGCTGTGGATCAAAATCGCGGTGCGGTGGATCTCACAGTCGCCGGGCCAGCTGCTCAGGCCGGTGCGCGCGAAGCAGTCTTCAGCGGCTTGGTTCCATTCCCGGGCGCGGCGGTAGTCACCCAGCTCGTAGCAGGTGCGGATGAACTGACAGTAGATCTGGGCGGTGACCAGCTGCGAGAGGTCCCCGCCGACGAGCATCGCCATCCCCTCGTCGTGCAGGGCCAGTCCCTCCACGACCTGCCCGCGGCGGATGAGCACCGCGCCCTGGAACACCAGCCCGATGGCCTGGAAATCGGCCACACCGTGCCGGACTCCCGCCTCGTAGGTCGACTGGGCGGCAGCCAGGCACTTCTCCTGGTCGTCGGCCAGCAGCGCCATGATCATGGCCGCCCAGCACAGGTAGCCCTGCTCGGGGCAGTCGGGTTCGGCCTCCAAGAGCCGCTGGGTGCGCTGGAACCAACCGGCACCCACCGCGTACTGCTGGTGAGCGATGAAATACAGGATGAGCATGAAGGCCACCACGGCGGCTCGGTGGGGGTTACCAGCCTTCAGGTAGGCGTGGTGGGCCCGTTGCCAGGTTGACTGCGCTTCCCGGTCGTGCGACGACCAGAACGCCGCCTCAGCAAAGCGTTCGAGATCCTCCGCGCTCAGCGGTGCCGCGTGCTCCGCGTGAGAGAACAGCTCGAAGCTGCGCTGCCAGTCGTGTGCCGCGAATGCTGCACGCGCGGCCGGCAGCAGGTCCTCCCCGGTGGGGATCTTCGCGGGCCGCGCCGGGGAGGGTGGTGACTGCGGAGGGTGCCAGTCCAGGTCGGCACGTTGGGCGAGCACGGCCTCGTGCAGCCGGACCAGTTCCGGACTCGGGTCGATGCCCAGCAGCTCGGCGAGCTGTTTGCGCAGCTGGGCGTAGGCCCCCAGTGCCTCGGCTTGCCGCCCGCAGCGGTAAAGCGCCCGGATGAGTTGGGACCACAACCGTTCCCGCAGCGGCTGGTCGGTCACCGCCTGGCGCAACTCGCCGCACAGCTCCGCGTGGCGGCCCAGCGCGAGGTCGGCCTCCACGCGGTCCTCCACCGCGGCGGCCCGCAGCTCGTTGAGCCGGGTGATCTCGGCTTGGGCGAACAGCTCGCAACGGAATTCGGTCAATGGCTCACCGCGCCACAACCCCAGCGCGGCGCGCAGCGTCCCGGCCGCCTTGTCCGGATCGGAACTCAGTACGTCGCGACCTTCTCGGGTCAACCGCTCGAACCGCACGGTGTCGATCGCCTCAGGCTCGATGGCGAGCATGTAGCCCTGCCCGCTGGTGCGAAGCATTCCGTGCTTGGCTCGCGGCGCACGATCGGGCTCGAGCGCCCGGCGCAGGTGGGAGATGTAGGTCTGCAATGTGTTCGCGGCGGTGGCCGGCGGGTCGCAATCCCAGATCATGTCGATCAGCCGGTGGGTCGAGACCACCTGGTTCACGTGCACCACCAGCCCGGCCAGCAGCAACCGTTCTTTGGTGCTGGGCACCTCGATTCGACGGCCCCTGTCCACCACTTCCAACGGACCAAGAATCGCGAACTCCACCATTGCCTCCCCCGACCGGTTTCACCGATCAGCGTAGAGACAGCAGTGGCGAAGATCCTAGCGGCTGTCGACCGAGAGCGCCTCGACCAGAGTGCCCACCGGCGGATCACTCAGAGCACGCCACATCGGCCAGCGCGACGATGCCGATCAGGTCGTGACCGTCGATCACCGGCAACCGCCGTACCTGGTGCTGGCTCATGCGATCTCATCTGGATCCGGTATTGATGATTGCGCTGCCCGGACGCAAGTGCGGCAGCGCGGCCTTCGTCACCCGAAAATAGCTGTAGATGTTGACCTCGAAGCTCCGCTGCCACTGCTCGTCGGACAGCTCTTCCAACCCGTCCACCGGCTGTTGGGTCGCCACATTGTTGACCAGCACGTCCAGTTGGTCCAGCTCGTTGACGGTGCGCTGCACCACCTCGGCGCAGTGCTGGGCGTCGGCCAGGTCGCCAGCTATGGTGAGGCACTGCCGACCCTGGGCACGCACCAGTTCTGCGGTGTGCCTGGCATCGGCGTGCTCGCAGAGGTAGGCCAGTGCGATATCAGCGCCTTCCTCGGCGAAGGCGATGCACACCGCCCGCCCGATTCCGGAGTCACCACCTGTGATCAGTGCGACCTTGCCCTCGAGCAGGCCACGGCCGGCGTATCCGGTCATCTCATCGACCGGCCTGGGACGCATCACGTCGCTGTGCCCGGGGGGAGCTTGCTGCTGGGGTGACCGGTCAGCGGTGGCTGTCAAGGGTCTGCTCCAGTTGTTCTTTGGTCATCGTGGAACGGCCCTTGATACCGGCCTTGCGAGCATCCTGGTACAGCTGCGTTTTGGTTCGGCCCCGGGGCGCCGAGAGGTTGCCTGATCGCAACCCCCCACGCCGTTGTGGAGACATATCACCGGTGGATGTCTTACTGGCTTGCTTCGACTCGCCTGCCTGGGCGCGGTTCTTGTTCACCGTCCGGGCGGCTATCTCCTTCGCCCGGCGGGGCGTCGTATCACGTTCCTCGGCTTGTTCCTTGATGTGCTGGTATTGTCTCTCCCGCTTATCGCTCCACGCCTGGGGCACGTCATCAGCTCCTTTCTTGCGGTGGCAGCGCCCCGCTCCTGGGCACTCCCAGTACCACGAGGTGAAACAGCACTGCCACCAACTGCATCACCGAGCGGGCACTATCGGCTTGGTACGCGCTTCCTAAATATTTCAACCCGCTCCGGTAGAGAATCTGGCCGTCAATCAAGACAAGCAACACTCCGCACAAGAGGAAAGCCAGATAGCTGTCCATGGGAATAAGCTCTCCACGATGACGGGGCTCGCCGTCCACCGCAGCCTCGATGCCTGCTGCGGTGGACGGCGAGCGATCTCGATGATCTCCTCGACTGCCGGTTCTTCTTTCAGGGCAGCCAGCACAGACGTGCCCACATTGCCGGAAGCGCCGGTCACGGCGATACGCACGACATCCCACCTGGACACCCACACATGCCCCGGACTCCCTGGGCCTTATGCCTTGGCTACCCATCCGCGTGCCTTGGCTACCCAACCGCCTGGCGGGCGAAACACCTGGCCGGCGAGATCCTGCGCTACGACCGGTTCAGCAGGCTTGTGTACGGGTAACTCATAGGCGAGAGCAGCAGGAAATCGAACGGAGGCGTATCCATGATCACGGATCTAGGTGCCGTCCTGCAGCTGGACCCGGCCACCAGGAACACCGTTCCGCCAGGCCCGGAACCCACGCCGGACCCGGAACCCAGGCCATACCCAGGACCTGCGCCACGCCCAGAACCCGATCCGTACCCAAGACCCCTGCCGGACCCGGGACCTGAACCATTGCCTCCAGGTCGGCTACCACCCACACCGGGGCCCGTCCCCCAGCCACCTCCGGAGCCCTGGCCTGATCCTCCGGGACAGCGGCCTCGCGACTCTCGATGAGCAGTGATACGGACGATGAAGGCAGTGATATGCAAACGACCGGACAGGTCGGGCTGGGCGAGGTGCCTGACGCACGGATCGAGCAGCCGACCCCCTCCCAGCTACCACCATGATCGACAGGCGTACTCGATGAACCCGTGCCAGGCTGGGTAAGACCGCGAACCGGACCGTTGCTAGCCGGTTCAACCAACAGGAAGGCGGGTACCGTGGGAACCGGTGACAAGATCGATAACAAGGCTGACGTCATCAAAGGAAAGATCAAGGAATCTGCCGGCAAGGCCGGCGACGACCCGGAGCTGGAGGCCGAGGGCCAGGGCGATCAGGCCAAAGGCCACGTCAAGCAGGCCGGTGAGAAAATCAAGGACGCTGCCAAAGACATCCTCGACAAGAAGTAGCAGGATGGCCCGCAAGCTGCCCCGCGACGAGCTGCGAGTGCTGTTATGTGCTGGCGGGCTGCGGCTGGGTCGCAAGACCGCAGGTTAGGGCTCCTCAGAAAGCGGAGAAGCACGCTGAGCTTGAAGAAGGGATAAATTACCCCGACGGCGGCGTCGAGACCTGAGACTCGACGCCGCCTGAACACTCAAGGAGCCGGCGTACCGCCGCCACCGCCGCCGCCACCAGTGAGGCCACCGACCAGGTTGGTGACGGCGTCGGTCGGGCTGCCCGATCCTGGATCTGCACCGTTGCCCGGAGTCTGTTCAGTGGGCTGCTCCGCTGCCGGAGCTGCGGCACCCTGCCCGTCGGGCTGTGCCATAGCAGGACTGGCGGCCAACCCCACTGTCGTCCCGAGTACAAGAAGGGACAAGGTCGCCGCTCTGGCCAATTTACTCGCTGCCGCGCCGTACGTCATGGTTACTCCTCGTAGTTGGTCGACCCGTTTTGGTCACCGCGGTTGGTACCATGCCGCTCCGAGGGGCACTCTTGCGGGGGTGCCTTTACGGCACTCCCGGCTGTCTTCGCGGGTGCGGGTTCGGAGCTCAGGGCAGCGGGTTCCGCTCGAACAGTGCCCGCATGCGGGTGCGGATGTCGGCATTGTCGGCGCCGGTGGGCCAGTTGTGTCCCTGGAGCAGGTACACCCGCCAGAGGATCTCCACGTCGGCTCGGCACGGTCGGTAGGTCGAGGCCTCGAGAGGCACGCCCAGCTCCGTTGCCGGAATCAGTGGGCAGCTGTTACGGGCCAGCCATTCGTCGCAGGCCAAGCGCTCGGCCATGATCGCTCCGCTGGAATGGCCCGTGGCGTGGACCCGTTTCGGGTTGACGCACCAGGTGGCCGAGATGTCGGCCGTGGGTGTGCCGCCCGGCATCGGGGCCGGCCCTTCGGTGGCGCTGGCGACACCGCCGCCCATCAACAGCGCGGCCAGAGCCGTGATGGCTGCGCGACGGCCAATGCGTGGTGACATGGCGAACTCCTCATTCGCTGCGAGCGGACCCACTGCCCGCTCTTCACGGTGAGAGCCACCACAGGGCGATTCACCAACAACTTGTGGCGCGGCTCGCGAAGTCGGCTACTCGAAGCGGGAGGGGTCGCCGGCGCCCCGGCGCACGACCTCGGGTTCGGGGCCGCAGAAGTCGATCACGGTCGTGGGCTCGGTGCCGCAGTCGCCCGAGTCGATGACCGCGTCCAGGATGTGGTCGAGCCGTTCTTTGATCTCCCAGCCCTGGGTCAGCGGTTCGGGTTCGTCGGGGAGCAGCAGGGTGGAGGACAGCAGTGGCTCGTCCAGTTCGGCGAGCAGCGCCTGTGCCACGGCGTGTTGCGGGATCCGCACCCCGACGGTCTTCTTCTTCGGGCGCAATAGCCGGCGCGGGACCTCCTTGGTCGCGGGCAGGATGAACGTGTAGCTGCCCGGGGTCGAGGCCTTGATCAGCCGGAACGCGGCGTTGCTGATATGGACGAACTGCCCGAGCTGGGCGAAGTCCCGGCACACCAGAGTGAAATGGTGCTTGTCGTCGAGAGCTCGGATCTCGCGGATCCGGTGCAGGCCGGCGGAGTTGCCGAGCTGGCAGCCCAGGGCGAAGCAGGAGTCCGTCGGGTAGGCGATGAGCCCACCGTCGCGGACCAGCTCGATCACCTGAGCGATCGCGCGACGTTGCGGGTCGACCGGATGCACATCGAAGTACCGAGCCATAGGAGCAGCTTAGAATCATGGGACCGCGAAGCGCATCGGCGCCTGCCGCCGGGGGAACGGGCTAGCCTCTCGAAGTGCGAGACCCGCCGACCTTGAAGGAGGATAATGGCAGACAGTGTCGAAGTGCGTCAGGAGCTGATGCGACGGATCGATGCTCGGCGCGCGAGTATCGATTCTTTCCTGCGTCGCGTCCGGCCGCGTAGTACTCGACTGGCTAATATCAGTATCGTCAGCAGTGCTATGGCAGCCGTCTTCACTGCCGGTCCCGCATTAGGTGGCAGGTCCTTCGCAGAAGCTGTGCAACGTGCATTCTCGTTGCCCGATAGTTCGTTTGTTTGGCGAATCCTCTGCCTGTTCGCCGTGCTCGTATCCCTCGTGGCAGCGATTTCCGTGCAGCTGAACAAATCGCAGGAGATGTCCGCCCAGCTCAGTGCGGCGGAAGCGTGTAATGCTGAGTTGGAAGGGTTGCAGACGCTTCTCGAGTTCGCGCAGTTGTCAGTATCCGACGCTGCTCAACTGTATCAGAAATATGTCACCAAAATACCGTTCGTCGAGGAAGTGCCCGCGATCATCTGGCGGTTGACGAGACGGGTCGTCATATATTGAGATCACCCCGGGCCGCGCCATGGTCGTTCGCTGATGGCGAATATTCATCGAGTTGACGTACCATATCGATGATGAGATACCTGGCTGCTGCCACGGTCCAGGAACTTGTGCTCTGCACGACGGCGGAGACCGTGTCGGCATTGATCGAGGCACCGCACAGAGCTACCTGCCGTGGTCGGAGACCGGTATTTCTGGGCCTCCTACCGTTTCTGTGGATTGGTTTCATGATCGACCAGGGAGGGGTGGGCCGAGTCCGCCTCGGGTGAGGGTGGCCATGGCGATGAGGGCGTCGGGGCTGTGGTAGCCGTAAGCGCGGCGGCCCATTAGGAGCCGGATATGGGTGTTGGTGGCTTCGGAGAGGGTGTTGCTCAGTCGGTGGTCGAGGGCCGCTAAGCTTGTCGTTTAACCTCTTGATGTCGGGTCTGTCGCTTCGTGGCGGCGTGTCGCCATGACATGGAGCGGCCACCGATTGATCATCTTCGGGTTCCTTCCACAGAGCTCGTAGACGAAGGCGGTGGCCGTGAGTGCCAGTGTGCGGCAGACGGGTCGCGGAGGCCAGCAGGCGGGCCCGGCGAGCCTGGATGATCTTGACGCGTTTCGTGGTGCGTTCTATGACTGCCTGACTCTGCGGGCGGATGCGTTGTTCGAGCTGACGGATGCGGTGTTGTGCGCTGAGGGGCCGGTCAGCACGCTGGTGGGGCTGACGTTGACCGCTGAGCACCGGCGTGGGCATGGTGCCCTCTACGACGGCCTGGACAGCGGCCGGGTGGAGGTCGGTCGGTTGCGCAGGTCACTGGTGAGCCTGCCGGTGCCGCGGGATGGGCAGGGGCGGATCACGCTGGCGGTCGATGTCAGCCCGTGGCTGCGCCCGGACGCGGCGACCAGCCCCGATCGGTCGTTTTGTCACGTCTACGGGCGGGGCAAGGGCCAGGCGCAGATGATCCCTGGCTGGCCCTATTCCTTTGTGGCGGCGCTGGAACCGGGCCGTACATCGTGGACCGCGCTGCTGGACGCGGTGCGCCTGGGTCCCGACGATGATGCGACCACTGTGACCGCCACCCAACTACGTGAGGTGATCCAAGGGCTCCAGCACGCCGGGCAGCACAAGCCCGGGGACCCAGACATCCTCATCGTCTTCGACGCCGGCTACGACGTGACCCGCCTGGCGTTCCTGCTGGCCGATTTGCCCGTGGAGTTGCTGGGCCGGCTCCGCTCGGATCGCGTGTTCTCCTCGCCCCCACCACCCCGGGCACCCAGCACCGCCGGGCGCCCTTCCAAGCACGGCCCCGAGTTCGCGCTGGCAGATCCCGCGACCCAGCCCGAGCCCAACGCGATCACCCACACCGACACCAGCCGCTATGGCACCGCCAGGGAACGCGGGTGGAACCGGCTGCACCCTCGGCTGACTCACCGCGCAGCGTGGGAGTCTCACCAGGGCCCGCTGCCCCTTATCGAGGGCAGCATCATCCGGCTCCAAGTGGACCGGCTCCCCGGTGATCGCAACCCCAAACCGGTAGGGCTGTGGTACTCCCGACCCGAGCTCACCCACTTTGATGTGAACCGGCTGTGGCGAGCCTTCCTGCGCCGCTTCGACCTGGAGCACACCTTCCGGTTCCTCAAGCAAACCCTGGGCTGGACCCGGCCACGCATCCGCACACCCGGCCAAGGCGAGCGCTGGACCTGGATCATCATGGCCGCCCACACCCAGCTCCGGCTGGCCCGCCACCTCACCAGCGATCTCCGCCGGCCATGGGAGAAACCAGTCACCGAGCCTCACCGGCTCACCCCCGCCCGCATCCGCCGCGGATTCCGGAACCTCCGGCCGAAAACCACCCTCCCCGCCAGCGCACCAAAACCCTCACGACCCGGACCAGGACGCCCACCCGGCTCCAAGAACCACCAGCTCGCCCACCGGCACGACGTCGGCAAGAAAGCCACCACCACGCCCACCAACAAGGCCAAGACAGGTTAAACAACAAGCTCAGGCGACCTCGGGGTGTCCGCGGTAGGTGCGGCGGTAGGCGGTGGGGGTGGTGCCCGCGTCGCGGGACAGGTGCAGGCGGAGATTCGCCGCGGTGCCCAGCCCGCAGCGTTGGGCGACTTGGTCGACGGGGAGCTCAGTGGTTTCCAGCAGCCGCCGGGCCTCGAGCAGGCGCTGGGTGGTGAGCCATCGGAGCGGGGTGGTGCCGGTCTCGGCGATGAAGCGCCGGGCGAAGGTACGGGGTGCCCACCCGGCGTGCCGGGCGAGGTCGGCGACGGTCAGGGGCTTGGCCAGCTGGTTCAGCGCCCACGCACAGGTCGCGGCCAGCCCGCTGCCGATGACCGGAACCGGGCGCCGCAGGAACTGCGCTTGCCCGCCATCACGGTGCGGAGCAACGACCATGCGCCGCGCTATCCGGGTCGCGGTTTCGGCACCGTAGTCGGTGCGCACCAGGTGCAGGCATAAATCGATGCCGGCCGCGAGTCCTGCGCTGGTCAGCACCTGTCCGCCGTCCACGTAGAGCACGTCGGCGTCAACGTCGACGTTCGGGTAGCGGGCGGCGAGCTCGGCTGCGGCGAGCCAGTGTGTCGTCGCGCGCCGGCCGTCCAGCAGGCCAGCGGCGGCCAGGGCGAACGCGCCCGTGCAGATAGACACGACTCGCGCGCCCCGGTCGGCGGCGGCGCGTAATGCCTGTACCACCGCTGTGGCCGGCTCGTCGAAGGGGAGGTAGCCCGGCACGACCACGGTATCCGCCGTGGCCAGTGCGTCGAGTCCCAGCGGGGTGTGGATCGCGAACCCGGTGGTCGTGGGCACCAGCCCAGGGATGGCAGCGCAGACACCGAAGGAGTAGTAGCGGTGGCGATCCAGGCGGTGGCCGAATACCTGCGCCGAGATCGCGAGGTCGAAGTCGACCACCTCGGGCAATGCCAGAGCCACGATCCGGTGCATGGCAGTATCCTAACGCATCATGGCATTCCTGCCGCTTGCTGGAGCGTCACCGCACCGGCAGGGTGGGCAGCATGCCGCTCACGCGGCTGTCGTCAGTTGTGCCGTCGGGCGGCGGGACAGGGGAAGGAAAGGAATGGGGGCAGGCCTACGGGGAGGCTTGGCGTGAACGTTCTGGGTCTGTGTGGGGGTAATCACAGAATTCTCTCGGGACGAATATCAGGGTAACTTGGCTCAGGATCTGGTGCCTTCGTTGGGAGCAACAACCCCGGAGGTTGTCCTGTGTGCGCACCATCGCCCCTACCAGGTCGCAAGAGGGCTGGACGGGATGGGGCAGCGGTGATCGGCACCCATTGACCAGCCACCAGTGCTGGGCGTTGTCGACTTAAATCCTAGGGGTATTACCGATGCTCGGTTCCAATCGGTCCGAGCGTGCGTGTCTTTGCCGGTGGCTGGATAAATTCGGTTGACCGTGCGGGTGCCGGATGGCTTTATGGTTTTGTTGGCGCAGCGGTGGGGGCACCTGTTGGTACTCAGATGGTGCGCTGCCGTCAGTACCTGAAACTGGAGAAACTGTGAACGTCGTTTTGCTCGAATCTCCGCAGATGCCGGCTTTGCAACAGCCGCAGTGGGAGGACATGGCGCTGGTTGCGCGCGTCCGGGACGTGCTGGCGACCCGTCCCGCGCTGGTGGAGGTCGGATCGTTGGGCAGGTTCCGGGCGGTGCTCGCTGGAGTCGCTGCCGGGCAGGCGCATGTGGTACAGGCGGGGGACTGTGCAGAGGACCCCGCGGAGTGCACCGCGGGTGAGGTGGCTCGCAAGGCGGGACTGCTCGACGTGCTCGCCGGTGTCCTGAAGATGATCACGCATCAGCCGGTGGTGCGGGTGGGTCGGATCGCGGGCCAGTACGGCAAGCCCCGGTCGCAGCCCACCGAGCGGGTCGGTGACGTGGAGCTGCCGGTCTACCGGGGACACATGGTGAACGGTCCAGAGCCCGACTTGCAAGCCCGGCGGCCCGACCCCCGGCGGTTGCTGGCGGGTTATCGGGCGGCGAGTGAGGTGATGGGCCACCTCGGCCAGCTCGGCCCGTCGCCACGGTTGCTCACGATCCGGCGGTGTGGACCAGCCATGAGACGCTGCTGCTCGACTACGAGATCCCGATGCTGCGCCGGGACGAGCAGGGCCGGCTCGCGCTCACCTCCACCCACTGGCCGTGGATCGGCGAGCGGACCCGCCAGATCGATGGCGCCCATGTGGCGCTGCTGGCCGACGTGGTCAACCCGGTGGCGTGCAAGGTCGGTCCGCTGATGGTGGCCGACGAGCTACTCGCGTTGTGTGCGCGGCTGGACCCCCTGCGGGATCCGGGCCGGCTCACCCTGATCGCCCGGATGGGCGCTGAGGTGGTCGCGGACCTGCTGCCGCCGCTGGTCGAGGGCCGTGCGCACGGCCGGGCACCCGGTGATCTGGCTGGTCGACCCCATGCATGCTAACACCGTGATCACCCCCGGGGGCCTCAAGACACGGGTCGTGGACACGCTCATCCGAGAGGTCGGGGAGTTCCAGGTCGCCGTGCGCGTGGCCGGCGGCACGGCCGGCGGGATGCACCTGGAGACCACCCCGGACGACGTGACCGAGTGTGTCGGGGCCCAGTGCGGCACCGACCGGATCGCGAGCCGTACACGAGCCTGTGCGACCCGCGGCTGAACCTCCGGCAGGCCGTCTCGGTGGTCTCCGCCTGGTGCAGATGACGCCGGGCCCACCAGCCACAGGAAGGAAAGATCATGTCTGGCCTACCTCCGATCGAGCCCTACCCGCTGCCGATGCCGCGTGACCTGCCCGTCAACACCGCTCAGCTGGACCCTCGACCCGCGCCGCGCGGCGCTGCTCGTCCACGACATGCAGCGTTTCTTCCTGGCTCCGTTCCCCCCGATCGGTCCGCGACCCGCTGGTGCGCAACTGCGCGCTGCTGCGGGACCGCTGCGCCGCGCTCGGCGTCCCGGTGACCTACACGGCGCAGCCCGGTGGCATGACCGAACAGCAACGCGGCCTGCTCAAGGACTTCTGGGGTCCGGGCATGCGGGTCGACCCCCTCGATCGTCCGATCGTCGAGGAGTTGGCGCCCCGTCCCGGCGGATCGGGTGTTCACCAAGTGGCGCTACAGCGCTTTCTTCAGCTCCGAGCTGCTGGTGCTCATGCGCGAGCAGGCCGCGACCAGCTGATCGTCTGCGGGGTCTACGCGCACGTCGGTGTCTTGATGACCGCCGTCGAGGCGTTCACCAACGACATCGAGCCGTTCCTGGTCGCCGACGCCGTCGCTGATTTCTCCGCCGAGCACCACCGGATGGCCCTCGACTACGCGGCGGCCCACTGCGCTGTGGTCACCACCACTGATGAGGTCTTCCGATGACCGCACCGCGAGGGTGCCCAGCCACCACGCCGGAGCTGCTCGAGCCGGTGCTGGGACCGCCGCCGGGCGCCTTTGTTCTGCTGCACCGTCCTGAGACTCTCGGGCCGGACCGGTGGAGATTCTGCTCGGCGAGCTCAGCACACCGGCCCGGCTCGCCGACATCCCGCTGCCCGCCCAGACTGGGCAGCCCGGCGCGGCCCGGCATGAGGCGCTGGTCCTGGTGCCCTACCAGCAGGTCACCGAGCGCGGCTTCGCCGCCGCCGCGGACGGCTCACCGCTGCTCGTGATCTCTGTGACCGATCAGGGCCAGATCGCGACGCCCGACGCGCTGCGGCGCCTGCCGGACGAGCCGATCACCCTGGTCGGCGGGGGCTTCGACATCGACGACGACGCCTACGCCAGCACGGTTCGCGCGGTGCTCGCGACGAGATCGGCACCGGCGAGGGCTCGAACTTCGTCATCAGGCGCTCGTTCGTCACCGACCATCGCCGACTACTCGCCGCGCAGCGCGCTGTGCCTGTTCCGCCGGCTGCTCGTGCGGAGCCGGTGCCTACTGGACCTTCCTCGTGCACACCGGTGCCCGTACCTTCGTCGGCGCCACCCCGGAGCGCCACGTCAGCCTGCGGCGGCGGCGTCGCGGTCATGAACCCGATCAGCGGCACCTACCGCTACCCGCCCGCAGGCCCCGACTGTCGGGGTGATGGACTTCCTCGCCGACCGCAAGGAGACCGACGAGCTGTACATGGTCGTCGACGAGGAGCTGAAGATGATGGCCCGGATCTGCGAGGGCGGCGGCCGGGTCGTCGGGCCCGTACCTGCGGGAGATGGCCCGGCTGGCCCACACCGAGTACCTCATCGAGGGGCGCAGCCACCTCGACGCCCGGGAGATCCTGCGCGAGACCATGTTCGCCCCCACCGTCACCGGCAGCCCGCTGGAGAGCGCCTGCCGGGTCATCGCCCGCTACGAGCCGCACGGCGCGGCTACTACGGCGGTGTCGTCGGCGCTCATCGGCCAGGACGCCGCCGGCACGCCGCACCCTGGACTCCGCGATCCTCATCCGCACCGCCGACATCGACGCCGCCGGCCGGCGGCGGTCGGGGTGGGCGCCACCCTGGTCCGGCACTCCGACCCGCAGTCCGAGGTCGCCGAGACCCGCGCCAAGGCCGCCGGCCTGCTCGCGGCGCTGGGCGCGACCGCGAGCCGGCTCGGCGAGACCCGCTGGTCCAGGCGGCGCTGGTGGCCGCAACGCGACGATCGCCGCGTTCTGGCTCGCGGCGCGGAGCGCGGGCCCAGCCGCAGCCGGTGCTGGCCGGCCGCCGGGCGCTGGTCGTCGACGCCGAGGACACCTTCACCGCGATGCTCGCCCACCAGCTGCGCGCAGCTCGGGCTCGCGGTGACGCCCACGCCGCTTCGACGCAGCCGTATCGACCTCGACGGCCACGACCTCGTCGTGCTGGGCCCCGGTCCCGGCGATCCGCGGGAGGCCGGTAACCCGAGGATGGCCCATGCGGTGCGGCGATCGAGGAGCTGCTGGCCGGCCGCACCCCGTTTCTGGCCGTGTGCCTGAGCCACAGGTGGTCAGCCGGCGTCTCGGGCTCGAGCTGGTGCGCCGGGAGGTCCCGAACCAGGGCGTCCAGCGCGAGATCGATCTGTTCGGCTCGCCGGAACGGGTCGGCTTCTACAACTCCTTCGCCGCCTGCCAGCCGCACCGACGAGCTCGGGTGCCCCGGCGTCGGCGTGGTGAAGGTCAGCCGGGACGCCGACACGGGCGAGGTGCACGCCCTGCGCGGGCCGCACTTCGGCTCGGTGCAGTTCCACATCGAGTCGGTGCTGACCCGAAACGGGGAGCGCGTCCTCGCCGCGCTGCTGACACCACTGATGGAGACCAAGGAGGTACTGAACGCATGAAGGTGACCATCTCCTGGTGGGACCTTGACGACTCCGACCAGACCATCGACTCCCTGCGGGTCTACCTGCGGGAGGAGGGCGTGTCACCATGGGCGGAGATCCACGGGCTGCGGTTGAAGTTCTGGATCTCCGACCGGTCGAGAAACCGCTGGGGCGCGGTGATGGTGTGGGACTCCGGCTGATCTGACCGCGCCGCTGCCGCCGACGGGCCCAAGTTCATCGGATACCCGTCGACGACCGGATGACGACCGACGTCGAGGCCGTCGTCGAGGGCATCCACGCCGGTCCGGCACTGTCGGCGCGGCTTGGCCTTCGAGACGGTCGAGGGGTCATTGTGAACACACCGACCCTGCCGCCGGCGGCCCCCGAGTTCTCCGCCCCGCCCGCTGACCCGATGCCTGGTCCGGGCCTGGTTCGAGGGCGCGCTCGATCAGAGCGTCCGCGAGCCCGGCGCGCTGGCGCTGGCCACAGCGATGCCCGCAGGCGGACCTCCAACCGATCGTGCAGGTACTCGATGTCCGGCCACGGGTCTGGTGTTCACCGGCCACGCCCGCAGCCGCAAGGGCCGCGACCTGGCCGCGACGGGCTGGGCGTCGGGCGTGCTGTACTGGCGCGAGACCGGCAGCAGGTGATGTGACCGGTCCCGACCGACATTGCCGACGCGGAGTCCGACGCCCTGTGGGCCGCCCGGCCGGTCGGCACACATCCGATGTCGGTGGCCTCCGACCAGAGCGCGCCGCTGCGGACGAGGACGCGCTGCGGGCACGGGCTCTGCAGCTGGGGCGCAGCGGCGAGCCGTTGCCCCGGCCGGACACCTGGGTCGGCTACCTGCTCGAGCGGGCCTCGGTCGAGTTCTGGCAGGCCGGCCCGGACCGGATGCACCGCAGGCTGCGTTACGAGCGCGACGGCATCGGCGGGAGCAATGATCGGCTCAAGTCCTGAGCTGTGCAGGGTGCAAATTAGATAGAAGGGGACAAGTCGATGTGTGGAATTACCGGCTGGGTCTCGGACGATCGGGATCTGAACTGGCAGCGGGTGGAGTTGGACGCGATGATGGAGACCATGGCGTGCCGAGGTCGGACGCCGAGGGCAAGTGGTTCGACCGGCATGCGGCGCTGGGCGACCGAAGACTGGCGGTCATCGATATCGAAGGTGGCACCCAGCCCATGGTCATGCGCACCGACGAGGCACGGTGGCGATCACCTACAGCGGTGAGGTCTAAAACACACCGAGCTACGCGGTGAGCTGCGCGCCGGGGCCACCGGTTCCGGACCCGGAGCGATACCGAGGTGGTGCTGCACGGCTACCTGGAGTGGGACGAGGCGGTCGCCGAACGACTCAACGGCATGTTCGCCTTCGCCGTGTGGGACGCCAGGGTCGACGAACTTGTGATGATCCGTGACCGGATGGGCGTCAAGTCGCTGATGATCTCTTCCGACCACTGACGGGGTGCTGTTTGGCTCGGAGCCTGAGGTGATCCTGGCCAACGCGCTGGCTGGACCGCGCGGTCGACCTGGACGGCCTGCGTGAACTGCTCAGCCTTACTCAGACACCTGGGCACGCGGTGTGGTGTGGGATACACGAGAGTGCTCCCGGGTGCCGTGATCACGGTCGACCACGCGGGCTTACGTGAACGCCGCTATTGGATCCTGCAGACCCGTACGCACCCCGATGACCAGCAGACCAGCATCGCCACCGGCGCTCGCTGATCGAGGACAGGGCCGTCCTGGTCGCTGACGTGGCCGCTGCGTGCTGCTCCGGCGGACTGGACTCCAGTGCGATCATCGCGCTGGCTGCCGAACTCGCTGAGGACGGCGAGAGGTCGAGATCGCGGTGGATGTCGTCGGGCAGGTCGGAGAATTCCATTGCCGATGTGCTGCGCGCCGCGCCGGATAGCCACTATGCGCATGAGGTGGCCAGGCACGCCGGCTCGCGACATCAGGACATTGTGCTCGACCATACCGCGCTGGCCGATCCGGCAATACGCCGCGCGGTGATCACCGCGCGGGACAGCCCGGCCAGCTTCGGTGAGACGGATGCCTCACTTTACTTACTGTTCAAAGCCATCCGCGAGCACTCCAGGTGCGCTGTCGCGGGGAGTCGCCGTCGAGATCCGGCGGGTACAGCTGGGCCCATGGCTCAAGGATCCAGGTCGCGGATACCTTTCCCTGGATCGCCGCCTACCTCACCGGCCCGCAAGCCCAAAGGTCTGACCTGCTCACCGCCGAGCTCACCGCCGCCCTCGACCTACCTGGTTACATTCGCGACCGCTACGCCAGCGCGGTCGCCGAGGTCGAGTTGGCCGAGGGAGTGACCGAGCATGAGCGGCGGATGCGGGTGATGTGTTACCTGCACTACTGTCGAGGTTCTTCCGGCAGCTCGTGGACCGCAAAGACCGGATAAGCATGGCCGTCGGCCTAGAGGTCCGGGTCCCCTTCTGCGACCACCAACTCGTTGAGTACGTCTACAACACCCCCTGGTCACTAAAGACCTTCGACGGCCGGGAGAAAAGCCTGCTCCGCGCCGCGGCCGCCGACATGCTGCCCCAGTCGGTGCTGCGGCGGGTGAAAAGTCCCTACCCGTCCACTCAAGATCCGCTCTACGCCAGGGCCCTGCAGCGGCAGGCCAAGGAACTACTCGCGACTGACGATCCGGTGTTCGGGCTCGTCAACCGCCGCTGGGTAGGCGAGGTTGCTCAGCAGGATCCGGTCACGATGCGCACCGAGGTCCGCAACAGCATCGAGCGAACACTCAATCTGAGCACCTGGCTGGATATCTACCGCCCCCAGCTCCGGCTGCTCTGACACAGTGAGCCGCTGTCATACAGCGCCTCAATGTCGGTTGCGTACTTGGCGGCAATGGAGCGTCGGCGCAGTTTCATCATGAGTGTGAGCTCGTCTCCACCCGGCAACCACTGGTCGTCCAGTAGGGTCCAGCGTTGGATCTGCTCTTCCAGCGATAGCCGCGCGTTGGCTCGTGCCACCCCGGCGGCGATCTCTTCGAGCACTCGCCGGTCACGGCGCAGAGCGCTGAGAGAGGCGTCGGGCAGGCCGTGGCAGGAGGCGAACGCTGCTGCGGCGCCCGGATCCAGCAGCAGCAACGCCACGTTGTAGGGGTGGCCGTCACCGATGCAGACCGCCTGACTGATCAACTGGATCGAGGTCCTGAGGTGGGCTTCGACATTGGACGGGGACATGTTGTGCCCGGCCGTGTTGATGATCATTTCTCCCTTGCGGCCGATGATCCGGAGGTAGCCTTCCCCGTCCAGCTCACCGACATCACCGGAATGCAGCCAGCCGTGTGCGTCGATCACCTTGGCGGTCTGCTCCGGCAGGTTGCGGTAGCCGAGCATCATGCTTGGTCCCCGCATGAGCACTTCCCCGTCGTCGGACAGGCGGAGCTCGATACCCGGCAGCGGTCGGCCCACGGTGCCGATCCGGACCGCGTCGATCGGGTTGACCGTGGCGCCGAGGATCTCGGACATGGCATA
Organism: uncultured Actinomycetota bacterium; assembly: GCA_963712995.1. Classification (GTDB taxonomy): domain Bacteria; phylum Actinomycetota; class Actinomycetes; order Mycobacteriales; family Pseudonocardiaceae. The sequence goes on from CAVQKH010000025.1 coordinate 60,268, forward strand.
GACCTCGCACAGCGGCACGCCCACCGCCCAGAAGAACTCGATCAACCCCGGCGGGACGGGTGCCGCCCCGATCGTCGCGGTCTCGACGCGATCGAGGCCCAGGCATGCCCGCAGCATGGAGCGCAGCAATGTGTCGCCCTGCTGGTGCTCGGCGGGCAGCGCGGCGGAGGGCCGCTCGCCGGCCTGCTGGGCGCGCACCAGTCGAAGCCTGGTCTCGATCGCTTCGTGCATGGCCCGCCGCCGCTCGTCCGGTTCAGCGGCGATGGCGGCCAAGAGGTCCGCTTGAAGGGTTGCCAAGACGCTCGGGTAGCCGACGAACCAGGTGGGCCGCGTGTTCACGAGGGCAGCCGCCAGGTTATCCAGCTCGGCGCAGCAGGTCAGCGTCCCGCCCAGGAGCAGACTGCCGTAGTGCTCCACGGCTCGCGCGACTCCGTGTGTCAGCGGTAGATACGACACTACCGACAGACCCGCGCGGTAGCCGGGCATCGCCTGGTGCATCGCGTGGGCGTTGGCGATAGCGCCGGCGTGGGTGATCTGCACGCCCTTGGGTGGCCCGGTGGTGCCCGAGGTGTAGATCAGCGTGACGACGTCCTCCGGCCGCACCGCAGGCCAGGTCGAGGCCAGCTCGAAGTCGGGGTTCCCGGCGGCGTCAACCTCATCCAGCGACAGCAGGCTCTCACCCCCATCGACCGACACGACATGAGCCAGCCGTGGACAGGCGCGGTGGGCTCGCCGGAGAGTCCTTGGCGAAGCTCTGCTCGGTGACGACCACGGCGCATTCGGCATCGCGCAGCACGTGCTCCACCTGTTCCTGGGAGAAGGTGTTGTAGATACCGAAGCTGATCGCACCCAGGTGCATCGCCGCCACGTCCACCCAATGGAACTCCGGTCGGTTGGTCAGCATCAGAGCGACCGTGTCGCCGCGGCGGACGCCGAGAGCGGCCAACCCGGCCGCGGTGCGCTGAACCCGCTCGGCGTACTGTGCCCAGGTCACCACCACCGCGTCAGTCGGTGTGCGCAGCGCCACTCGCTGCGGGAAAGTCGTCGCGGTGATCTGGAACGCCTCGCACAGCGTGGTCGCCTCCAGCGCGGTTGCCGCCGTGAGTGCGCGGTCCGCGACTGGACGCCCATCGGTCTGTCTGGTCATCGTCGATCTCCAGCGGTGAAGTGGAAGGGGTCTCCCTACGTGGGGATCCCGCCGCGCCTGATCTGTGGCACCTCGATGCCCAGCGCCCGCAGCTGCTGGAACGGGTTCATGAACTCACGGTTCTGCTTGATCTTCCCGTTCTCGAGCAGGAATGAGTGGATGAAATGGTTCTTATAGTAGCCGGGCGGGTAGTCGGGATACCGGATCTGTCCCTCTCCGTCACACTCGACCCAGAACCTGTTGGGGTCTTGTGTCTCGTGGATCTCCACGTTCTTCCATTCCCAGTCGGGGAAGCATCGCAACGACCACTCGCCGTGTGCTCTAGTTACTCGTGCCCCTGCGAGACGATCGGTTCGCCGGTATCACTGGTCCACAGGCCGGCGCTGCCGTCCTCGGTGAAGAGTAGATACCGTGTCAAGCGGTTTTCGCCCTTCCGGCTCATGTAATCCACGACGACGGCACGGTTCCGGAGGCGTAGGTCGACGTCGGTGCCGTGCCCTCCGGCCTGCGTACTGACTTGAGTCATACCTGAATCCCTCTCGTTCCATGACTATAGGTCCTCACCCCGAGTTTAACGGTCAAGGAGCTAAGGTTCACCAGCTTTTCGACGCCGAGGGCGACGTCGTGTCGACCCGCCGGCCGAGATCTAGATTGAGGCTGTTTCCGCTGATCCGGTAGTGGAGCCCGAGAGACGCGGTGTGTGCATAATCCGCTCGGATAACAAGCCCGCCGGCGGTACGCTCATGGAAGGAGGTTTCTTCTCCGGGTTCGATTCGGGGTAATCGGGAGGTTGGGGATGACAGTCGACATACAGGCGACTCAAGATGTGATCGAGCTGATCACCGGTGGGTGGCGGGCGCAGGCCCTCTACGCTGCGGTCAAACTCGGACTGCCTGACCATATCGAAGCCGGCCGGACCACCAGCAGCGAACTCGCCGGATCGACCGGGTCGAAGGAAGAAGGTATTCATCGCCTGATGCGACTTCTGGTGGCCATGGGCGTATTCGAAGGCAACGAGCGGACCGGTTACCGGAATACCGCGGTGAGCACGGCGCTGCTCGACGTTCCTGCGTCCCTACGCGATATGTGCCTGCTCTACGGTGAAGAGTTCTACACCGCGTGGGGCCATGCCCACCAAGCCATCAGCACGGCCAGCTCGGGTTTCGAACTGGCCTACGGCCAGCCGCTCTATGCCTATCTCAGCCAGGATGAGGACACCTCCGAGCGGTTCCAGCGCGCCATGAACGCCGGCAATATCTTCTTCCACGAAGTGCCGGAGATCTTCGACTTCTCCGGCGGCAAGATGGTCGTGGACGTCGGTGGAGGAGGTGGGCACCTGCTCACCTCGATCCTGGACGCCACACCGGATGCCCGGGGCACGCTCATCGACCGCGAACACGTGATGCCCATGGCGCGCAAGCACTTGGCCGCCACGATCGGCCTGGACCGTGTCGAATTGGTCGGGGGTGACATGTTCAGAGCCGTCCCGGCGGGTCGGGACGTCTACATCCTCTGCCGGGTACTGGCGGGGTGGGACGATGATGCGGTCGTCGGGGTCTTCGAGAACTGCCGGCGGGGCATGGTGGACTCCTCGTCGCGACTGCTGATCCTCGAACGCCTTGTGGTGGACGAGGATTCCACCGTGCTGCCCGCGCTGTGGGATTTGCACCTCCTGATGACAAACGGTGGCCGGCACCGCACCCTTGACAGATTCACAGCCATGCTGAACCGGGCCGGCCTCGACATCGAACGGGTCGCCGAGCTGCGCATGGAGACGACCGCCCTGATCGCGGCGCCACGGTCCTGAAGTCAGGGTTGTTTTCCCCCGTCGATCCAGCGGCGGAAGGTCGCGATGCGCTCTGGGGGCCAGCTGCCGTCGCAGGGCATGCTGCCGTCGGTGAGTCTGGTCAGGATGTCGTCCGCGTGATCCCGGACGTCCTCGTAGCGGTGCAGGTCGAACCTCCCGAAAACAAGCATGGAGACGCGATCGGGGTTCTCCCGGAAGAGGCCCTTGATGTCGGTTTCGAAGCTCAATGTCGGCGGTGGCGGAGGCGGCGGGGTGAGCGGTTCCTGCCGCGGATCCCGCTCGTGCACGAGGCCGATCTGGCCGGGCGGGTCGTTGTCCGGGGCGCCATCGGTAATCCACTGACGGATGAACCCGATCCGTTCGGGCGGGACCGGTGGGCGGAATCGGGGCATCTGGTTCCGGGGCGGGGGAGGGCCTTCGAGCCGCTGCACGAGAGGTGAGGTGTCCGGATCGGTGTTGATGGTGCCATCGGGGTTGTGCAGTACCACCGGCTCCGTGGGGATAGGGGAGGTGTTGAGGAATGCGTCGCGGTTCTTCCCGGCCCAGAAGTTGCGGTGGGGTCCGCCGATGGTGAACCCGCGAATCGCCTCCTCGAGGATCCGGACCACCTTCTGGAAATCAGTCGGCAGGCTATCCGCGGGTATGTCGCGGCCCTCGGCGAGCGCCTGCATCACGATCTGAGACTCCTCGTCCAGCCTGAGGAGGTCATCGAGGAACTCGTCGCGATCGGCCGTCTGGTCGTCAGGCTGGAGTTTCTTGCGGATGAGCCGGACGGCGGCCCGGGAGGCGTCCAGGTGCGTGCGCCAGCGTTGCGGCTCGTCCTCGGGCAGGTTGAGGGTGTAGGGCAGCTCGAAGGGTGGACCGGCGTTCAGCTCCCCGGGTAGGTCGTCCTTGGGGAGTTGCACGAGTTTGGTGGCGATCTTTCTCAGCCGCCGCATCTCGTCGAAGGTCCAGATCAGCAGCAGACCCCGGGCGGTGCGGTCGCCCTGGTGGGCGCCGGGGTCGGTGATGAAGAGGTCCTGATCCAGCCGCAGGACGTGAGACAAGCGGGCCAGCAGCATCCGGTAGCGGAGATTGAACAGCTGAGCCCACGCCCGCGTCCGCGGCTGGGTGATGCGCCCCTTGCTGGCGTGCGCCTCCTGCACCATCTCCACCAGGTCCGCCATGCCGGGCAGCCTGCGCCGGCGGCAAGGTCGTGTTCGGGTTCTCCGCCACCGGCCAGGTGATCACCGCTCCGGTGGAGGACACGTCCCGCACGCGCTTGTAGATGACGAAGAACCGTTCGAAATGCGACTCGAAGCCGGATGGATCGAGGTCGAAGCCCTCACCCTGCGCACCGATCTCGTGCACGGCCTTGACCGCTGCCTCCCGGATCCTGGCAACGTCACCGCCCGGGAATGAGTCGATGATCAGTGCTTCCCCTTCGGCGAGCTCTCCGGGCCGTGGCGCCCTGGGTTGGAAGCCCCAATCCTCGGACTTGGCCTGCCGCGCGAAGGTGTTCAGCCGGAAGTCATCGTCGGTGAGCTCATTCGCGAACAGCTCCGTCAGCCGCGCGTAGAGGGGGCCGACGTGGCGGACCTCCTGCCCATCGTTGGAGCGGGTGGCATCGAGTCGGATCTGCGTGAGCAGGTCTATGTCTTCCTGCGGTAGGTCCTCGGGCAGCTGCGACGGGCTCTCCGCGATCACGTACTTGGCGAGAGAATCGAGCGTCAGGCCCTGGAGTTTGAACCGGAACGGATAGATCTCACTGGCGTAGGGGGAGTGCTCCCGGTTGAAGTTCAGCGGCCCACCCACCAGATGCAGCAGGTTCTCAACGGTGGCCAGATGCCCCATCTCCTCGCGTGCGATCTGCGCGAGGAGCTGTTGGATCACGCCGAGCGCGGCTGCGTTCGGATCCCCTGGGACCACGCGCACCGAGTACGCGGCGAACAGGTACTGGACCATCAGGGCGTGCTCGATCTCGGCGGCGGCGGTCAGCAGGAAGACCGTCTCGTCGCGTGGCTCCAAGGGCGGGTCGTGCCGCGGGCCGGTCGTGTCCGGTGCCGCCGCAAGCGCTCTGCCGTCCGCAAGGTCCCAAGGCGGCAGCGTGATGATCGAGCCTGGAGCTAAGAAGCGTCCTTCCATGGCAGGAACTCCTCAGATGTCGTCGGGCAAGGTGGCGTCAACAGCTCGGACCAGCGTCACGGCTATGCCCTGAGCAGCGCGAATCCCACAATTCAGCTACGTATGGTCCCCTCGATCCGGGTGCTGAGTGGATCAGTCAACCCGCCTACGCACTGTACCCACACGGCTACGATAGTGGCCATCGAATATGGGTGCGGCTCTTCGAAGTGAGCACAAAGGGTGCTTGAGCTGCAATTTTGCTCGTGTATTGATCGTTTGATGGGTCCGTGCCTGCGGATGCCGTGGCCTGGCGGTGACAACTGTGAGAAAGGGAGTCAATGGGTACGTATGAGTACATGGTGGCCGACGTCTTCACCGACATCCCGCTGGAAGGTAACCCGGTCGCGGTCTTCATGGATTCCTCCGGTATTCCCCCCGAGCGCATGCAGCAGATCGCACAGGAGATGCACCTGTCGGAGACCGTGTTCGTGCTCCCCGCGGAAAGCGACGGTGATGTGGGGTCCGTATTTTCACCCCGGTGAACGAGTTGCCGTTCGCTGGGCATCCGACCCTGGGGACTGCCATCGTGCTCGGCGAGTCGAGCGCGGCAGAGAAAATCCACCTGGAGACCGCCATGGGTACGGTGCCGTTCGATCTCGTGCGTGCCGACGACGGTCGGGTCGTCTCGGCCCGCATGTGGCAACCGGTTCCCAGCTGGGAACCTTACGAGCACGCGGAGGAGTTGCTCTCCGGGCTCGGGCTGGTGGCGTCCACCCTGCCGGTCGAGATCTACCGCAACGGTCCACGGCACGTGTTCGTCGGCTTGGACGGTGTGGCCGCGCTCTCCCACGTCGATCCTGACCAGCGAATTCTGGCCAAGCTGCCGGACATGGCCGCCAACTGCTTGCGGGTTGGGCTCGCGGTGGCGGCTGCGGATGTTCTCGCCCGCCACGGCTGGTGGAGGACGCGGCCACCGGTTCGGCCGCCGGCCCCCTTGCGGTGCACCTCGCCCGGCACGGTCTGATCCCCTTCGGGCAGTGGATCGAGATCCTGCAGGGTGTCGAGATCGACCGTCCCTCGACGATGCGGGCCAGGGCCGAGGGAACGTCGGAACGGATCGAGTCGGTCGAGGTGGCGGGATCCGCCGTCATCGTCGCCCGGGGAACGCTCCACGTGTAATAGCCCCAGTGAGCTCGCCGAAGCGACGGGGTCCAAGGAAGAGATGCTTGTGACAGGTGGCGGCGCCTGCCGAGACATCGGCGTGGTGGTTGCGCCGAGCACGTACGGTGAGGGCATGCTGCCCTGGTCAGCCGAGCTCGCCGGCCGGCTCGATGAGCACGTGATCGACAGCGAGCTGCTCCGCGACAACCCCTTGGGTGATCCGGCGCGGCGCCCGCTGTGGGTCTACGTGCCGCCCGGGTACGACAGCTCGCAGCAGCGCTACCCGAGCGTCTACGTGATCCAGGGCTACACCGGGTACCTGAGCATGTGGCGCAACCGCAGCGCGTACCGGCAGCCCTTCCCGGAAACCGCTGACGCGGTATTCGCCACCGGCGACGTCCCGCCCGCGGTCCTGGTCTTCGTCGACGCCTGGACGGCCTATGGCGGCAGCCAGTTCGTCGACTCCCCGGGTACCGGGCGCTATCACAGCTACCTGTGCGAGGAGGTCGTGTCCTTCGTCGACGCGCACTACCGCACGCTGCCCGACCGCGCGCACCGGGCGATCAGCGGTAAGTCCTCCGGCGGGTTCGGCGCCATGATCACGCCGATGCTGCGGCCGGACCTGTTCGGCGCGTTGGCCAGCCACGCCGGGGACACCCTCTATGAGCTGTGCTACCTCGCCGGGTTCGGTAAGTCGGTGCGCCACCTGCGTGACTACGACGGTGACATCGGCGCCTGGTGGACCGACTTCCAGTCCCGGACCGCATTCACCAAGCCCGCCGACGAGCACCTGCTCATGATGCTCGGCCTCTCCGCGTGCTTCTCCGCGCGCGAGGACGGAACCCCGGAGCTGCCCTTCGACCCGCACACCGGCGTCCTGCGCGAAGAAGTCTGGCAGCGCTGGCTGGACTGGGACCCGGTGCGGATGGCGCCGCGCTACGCCGAAGCGCTGCGTTCCCTGCGCGCGGTGTGGCTGGACGCCGGCACCCGGGACGAGTGGTATCTCGATCTCGGGACGCAGGCCTTCCGTGATCAGCTACGCGCCATCGGCGTGCCCGACGAGAGGGTGCACTTCGAGCTGTTCGACGCCGGCCACGGCGGCATCGACTACCGCTACCCGCTCGCGCTCGCCTGGCTCTGCCACCACCTCACCTAACTGGTCCCCCGGTCCGTCCCCCGACATGGAGACATATCGGGGTTACAGACGCTCCCATCACCCCGATATGTCTCCATGTCGGGGGACGGTGGGGGCGGTTTATGTTGCTGAGCGGCGTGTTGCGAGGTGTTCGGTGACGTCGCCGCTGGGTGCGGAAACGACGCCCATGCGGCTGGCTTCCTCAAGGTGGTGGGGCGCCACGCCGGAGATCGCGTCGGAGACGATCAGGACCCGGTAGTCGCGTTCGCTGGCGCCATAAATGGCGGCGCGGGGACAGTTGGGATAGTTGCACCCCGCGATGACCACCGTGGTCACGTCGAGGTGCCGCAGGTGGTCATCCAGCGGCGTGCGGTGAAACGCGCCCCAGCGTGGCTTCCACATCGCCCACTCTCGCTCGGCGAGTGCTTGACATTCCCCGCCCAGCAGAATTTCGGGTCTCAGGGGTTCGGCATGGTCCGGTCGTAGCTCGGGAACGATCTGAGAACCGGCGGTGTCTGGCCGGGCGATGGGCGCACCGCCGGCGATCAGCGTTCTGCGCGGGAGGTCGACGTCGTCGCCGTCGTAGAGGCGGACGACGTGCACGATCGGCAGTCCGGCGCTCCGGTAGGCGTGCAGTAGCCGGGTGATGGCGGGGAGGACTTGGGTGGTGCCGGGAATGGGGAACGCGCCGCCGTTGACGAAGTCCACCTGAGTATCGATCACCAGGAGAGCGGAATGTGCCAGCTGCGGCGTGATGTGCGGGTCGAGCTGCTCGATCATGATCGGAGCCACCTCCGAGTCCTTCTGATGATCCGCCAGAGACGGAATCAGGGGCAGGCTGAGCGGATCGTCACTCGTCGTCGGGATCGAGGGGACCTTCGATCTTGGGGTGCAGCGGGCAGCCGTCTTTGATCACCATCTGCACCGCATCGCCGCCCCAGTGGCCGCGGCCGTAGTTATTGCGCTCGGGGTCGCAGATGCATCCAGCCTCGAGGGCCTGCGGCGAGCCCGGCAGGTGCGCTACCGCGCCATCAAGCAGGGCCAGCTTGACGAACTTGCCGTCGGAGGAGGGCAGCAGCAGGTACTCCTCGCCGTCAGGCGATCTCACCGTCACTATGCTCGCCGCGCCGACGATGTCAACTCCTCGCAGGTCAGCAGCCCACTGCTGGGCAAGATCGTCGATCTCTGCGGTTATCGGCATGGTGGCCGAGCTGCCTTCGTCGCGATGCGGGTGGCCTTGCACGATGGCGAAACCACCGGCGAGCGCGCCCGTCTTCTTGTTGTAGGTCCACATGGTGTCGACCTCGATCGACGGCGTCATCACCCCGGGTTCGTCCTGGTTACAGACGTGCACCTGAACGTCGCTGTCCAGCCCGTCGGGCAGTCGGCTCGCCATCTCCTGCAATTTCTCGATGACCTCGCGGATGTTCACCGCAGTCTCCTCCCCGGTAGTCACCATCGCGCCCGGACCGCAAGTCTGCCGTCGATGGTAGGGAGGTGGCGCTCCGAACGGCGGCGCATTGTGTATCCCCAGGCCCGACAGCCCCCTCATCTGGCCTCGCCGGAAAGCGGCGTGGTCTCCCGATGGCACCGTGCTGGCCAGCGCTGGCGCCGATGGCACAATCTACGTCGATACCGAGCCGCTGACAGACATGCCTGACCACTCACGGAAGGCAGCGAGGTCGACGGCGGTACTGCTGAGGAACAGCCTCAGACCCACGTCGGGATGCTACTTCGCGAGCGCGCCAAGACCGCCCACCACATGCGCGAGGGCTCCCAGGTTCGGGAACGGGAGAGCTGATGGGGCGTGGCGCTAGCCTGGCGTTTGTGGTGCTCACACTGACGGAGATCAACCGGTATCCGGTCAAGTCGTGCCGTGGCCAGCCGCTCGACGCTGCCGTTGTCGAGCGGTGGGGGTTGGCTGGTGATCGGCGGTGGATGCTGGTCGATGACACTGGCGATGTGGTGACCGCACGGGAGTGCCCCCAGCTGGTGCTGGTCACCCCGGAGTTCACGGCCGACGGGCTGCTGGTGCGGGCGCCGGCCCTCGACCCGCTGCGGGTGAGCACGCCGCAGGGCGCCGCGCTGTGCGACGTCCGGGTCTTCGCCAGTGAGATGGCCGCCGCGCCCGCGTCGCAGGAGGCGCACGCCTGGTTCAGCAAGGTGGTCGGCGAGCCGGTCCGGCTGGTCTACCTGGACGATCCCACGCTGCGCCGGACGAACCCCCGGTACAGCAAGCCGGCAGATCGGGTGTCCTTCGCTGATGGCTACCCGCTGCTGCTGGCCGTCGAGGAGTCCCTGGCCGCACTGAACGATCTCATCGCCGAGGGGCCGCACGCTGCCGAAGGCCCGCTGCCGATGACACGCTTCCGGCCCAACCTCGTCGTCGCGGGTGCCCCCGCCTGGGCGGAGGACGGCTGGCGGGTATTGCGCATCGGCGCTGCGCGCTTCCGCGCCGTGAAGGCCTGCGATCGGTGCGTGCTCTCCACGATCGACCCCGACACCGCGGGAAAGGGCAAGGAACCGGTTGCGACGCTGGCCCGCCATCGGCGCTGGGACGGCAAGGTCTGGTTCGCGATCAACCTGATCCCGGACTCGTCCGGCGCGACGCTGCGCGTTGGTGATGAGGTTGAGGTCCTCGTGCAGGTCGCGACTACCGAGCCGCTGCGTTAGGGCCACGAGTGGCTGCCGACCTGCCGGAACTGACCTGCGCCGATGCGGATGCGTGGCGGGCGTGGCTCGCTGAGCACCACGACAGCCCGACCGGAGTGTGGCTGGTGCTGGCCAAGAAGGGCACCACCCAACCGACCAGCCTCAGCTACGACCAGGCACTCGACGAGGCGCTGTGCCACGGCTGGATCGACGGCCAGTCACGGCGCCGGGACGAGACCACCTACCTCCAACGCTTCACCCCTCGCCGGGCTCGCAGCCCGTGGTCGGCGCGCAACGTCGGCATCGTCGGCCGCCTGGTCACCGAGGGCCGGATGCATTCGGCGGGCCTGGCCGAAGTCGAGCGCGCCAAGGCCGATGGCCGCTGGGAAGCGGCCTACGCCGGCTCGGCCAGCATCAAGGTCCCGCCCGATCTGGCCGCCGCGTTGGTTACCCAACCCCGCGCGCAGGCGATGTTCGACATCCTCACCAGCCAGAACCGCTACGCGATCCTCTACCGGATCGGCAGCGTCAAACGCGCCGACACCCGAGCCCGGCGCATCGAGCAGTTCGTTGCCATGCTGGTCCACGGCGAAACGGTTTACCCGCAGCAGAAAAAGCTCGGCTCCTGATCTGAAGCCGCGCTGGCGAGTTGTCGGCCTGTGGCGAACACCGCTTCTCTCGCGGCTGGCTGCAGTGTTACCTGGGAGAATGCGAGTGATCTTCGTGCATGGGGCCGTAGTGGGGGACGCCACCTGGTGGTGGCACCGGATGTGTCAACCGCTGCGCGAGCACGGGTTGCGCAGCGTCCCGGTGGAGTTGCCCAGCTGCGCTCTGTCCGGGGGCGACCTGCACGCTGACGGGGATGCGGTGCGCGCCGTCCTCGATGAGAGTGAGGAGCCAGCCGCGCTGGTCGGGCATTCCTACGGTGGCATGGTGATCACCGACGCGGGTGGGCACCCGGTGGTGCGCCATCTCGTCTACGTCTGCGCGGTGCTCCCCGATGCCGGCAAGTCGCTCATAGCCATGGCTGATCCGCGGTCGCCGGGATGGCTCGAACCGGCCGACGATGACGGCAGGGTTCGACTCAGGTCGAACCTCACTGACGAGGAGATCCACTTCCACTTCACCGGGGACTGCGACGAGGACACCGCACGGGGTGCGCGGGCCCGGCTGGTACCGCAGTCCGCGGCGGCCTTCGCGCAGCCACCACGCACGGTGTCCTGGCGAGCCGTCCCGTCCACCTTCGTGTTGTGCGCCCAGGATCGAGCAACGCCACCCGTCGTTCAGGCCGCCTGGTCAGGCAGGGCGGGACGGATCATCGAGATCCCTACCGGGCATTACCCTTTCCTGTCCAGACCGGACCTACTCGCGGACATCATCGCCGACTCCGTGATCGGCCAAGCCGACTGAACAACCGCGTGTACGCATAGCCATCTGCTACCGGTCGACTCGCATCGACTCCGCGTCCTGCCAACGAGAGAGTCCACAGGCACTCTTCGGCCGATGTGCGAGTGTTGCAGGAACTACCACGACCAAGGTCTGATCGGGTACCGCGATGATCTGTGCAAGCTCGACGATGCCCCGTTTCGAGTCCAGCTGTCTCGCCGCAATACGGCATTTCAGCCGGTGCGGGGACGTGCGGTGAAATAGGAAGATGAGCAGCCTCTGCGCCAAGAATGGCCGGCCGCTTCAAGTGTTCGGCTCGAACATCTACTCGCGATGTGACAAGCATAGGTGCTCGATTTCGCCAATTCGTTAGCCGTTAGCAGCTTGAGGTGTTCGAAGCTTCCGTGCCTTCTGCTCCACGTCATCGAAGTTCGATATGAGGCGAGGATGCAGTCAAGTCGGGTTGTGCTTCCGGGATGTCACCAGCCTGGAGAAGCCATTCAGCGCGCATGAGTCTGGCGGCCATCTTTTGTTCGACCACGATGTCACTGGTAGCGAGGATCGTTTCGATGTCCTGGTACGCCCCGGCTTCGTCTACGAGTCGTCGCAGCGCGACTGCCCTGCGCCTGGACGTTGCGTGCGAGCATCGCCAGGGAACTGTTACCGATACGGTCGTGCATCCGGCTGGCCGAACGGGCAATCAATCGTCGGAGGGCATCGTCGCGGCCATCACCGCCACCGTTCATGTGAAGCCAGTCCATCGTCGCAACCTGGATAAACAGAGGGTGGCCATCGGGATCAATCCGGTCCGCTCGATCGGCAATGTCCTCGATGTGCGTTGGTGTGAGATTGCTGTGCCCGAGTTGATCAGCCGTGCTCCTGATCAGTACCCGAACGTCGTCGCGGCCGAGTCCGCGCAGTCGACGGGGCAAGGCGTACATGGTCGAGGCGACCTTGGCGGACTCCTCCATGCGGTCCTGGCGACGAGTAGTCTCCCACCACGGTCCGGATGCTTGACGCTCAAGGATCAGGACTCGCACCTTGGGACCCAGTTGCCGTTGACTGAGCTGAGCAAGCGCCTCCGACAGCTAGACACTGCGCTGGGAAGCGTAATCGACGACCACGAGCGTTGGCTGTACGGACTGTAGATCGCCGAGCCGCGATTGGTGCACCTCGCGAAGGAACCCTGCATGCCAGCTACATGACGCGTCCCGGCACAGCTCGACGGCGAGGCGGCTCTTACCAACTCCTGCGGGACCTGTCCACAGCCACCAGGAAAACACTGTCTCAGCGGCGAGGAAATCTCGCAGTTCGTCGAGCTCGGTCCTACGTCCGACATAGGCGACGCTCGTGTTCGCGAATGACAGGAGCGAGTCGACTGTGTCGAGGAACGGGATCGTCAGGTCGAGGGAAACACCGAGCGATCCGAGGCCTGAGGACAACATCTGCTCGGTACGCGCCTCGGCATCGGCCTTCCACTGCCGCAGGAGGGCGACCGTGTACTGCGCGGGGTCCGCGTCGGCAAGTTTGGCATCCGTCTGGCATAACCAGATCCCATTGTCGGCTGCTGAGCGCTGCTGCGAAGTCAGTGTTGGGTCGTAGCGTGGTCCGCCTATGGCGGCCGCGGTGATATGCGCGGCGACCCCAACGTTCACCGCCTTGTCAGACCGTTGCGCTGGTCCGGAGGTCACTGCGCCGCAGGCAGGATTGCTGAACCGATGCCCCACACGCGCGGCAAGCACATCCTTAACGCCCTTGCGGAACTCATCTCTCACGCGTGGGGCCATAGCCCTCACGAAATCTGAGCTTCCGCTGGCGGGAACGATGCTGCGAGTGAGGTGCGATCTGAGCGGTGCCGATATGGATCGGCAGTCCAGACTACGGGTGCAAGCTCATCCGCTGACGCCGCTGGCTGCGTGTGGCCGCGGCTCAGCACTGGGCTGTCTGGCCGGTCAAACGGGGTGACACCGGTCATAGCTGTCACTTGCCACCGGCGCCAGCGATGCAGCCGTGCAGCAACCGCCACAGCAACCCAGGCTGGCGATGACGGGAGCGACGACCGGTGCCCGAAGTCGGTGCCGCCCGATGCGCCGCAACCATGGCGTTGCAGCTCGCGCACGGCCGACCCACCGGCGCGGCCAGCGCTGCGTTGGCTAGGAACAGGTCACGCAGCGCCTTGGCAGCGTCAGCTCTGGTCAACGGTGGATTGTCGGGCCCCGGGGAACTCACGGAGCATCCCTCGGGTCGAGGTCGTTGCGCTGGGGCAGCTGCGGTGGGCGCGCAGCCTCGATGACGGACTTCTGCACTTGCTGTCGCTCCCTCGTGTGCGAACTGTCCTAAGCAGACCCTCAGCGGTGATCTCAACGCAAGCGATTGCGCGGTATTGCTATCATCACTCGTATGGTTGCTTGCGTCATGACCCATCTCTCAGCCACTGTTGATCACAGCGCACCAGCCAAGCCGACAAGGAGATCGCCATGAAGCTGACGTTCCTCGGCACGACGTCCGAGTTCGGGCAGAGTCCGACCCTGTATGCGACTGACCGCGGCACCTATGTCGTACAGGGGTGGAAGGTCGACGACGCCGAGGCGCTGGCGGAGATGAGGATCCCTCCGCACGAGGGTGCCTTGGAGGTTCCTCCGGAGCTGTTCCGTTTCGTCCCGCGCCAGCCCTGATGGGCTCGGTGTTGTCGCTCGAGGAGTTCTACGAGCTCTTCGCGCAGTATCGGCGGTCCGCTCGGCGGCTGGAGAACCGGGAGAGCTACGACGTGCCGGCTGAGCGTCAGTGGGTCGCCCGCTTCGTCACCGGGCAACCACGTGATCCGGAGTACGAAGTGATGAAACGCTCCTGGATCGACACCGTAGGAGCTGGCATCGAGCGGGGCGCCCGGATGGAGCGGGTTCGGGTGGTGCCTGGGTCGCTGACCCCGTACCTGCGCTATGAGGTACACGGGAACCGCGGCAATGCGGAGGCCGGTGAGGACATTCGCTACCTGCTGCAGGCCCGCGCCCACGAGCTGGACCTGCCCGATCACGACTTCTGGGTGTTCGACACCGAGATCCTGGTGCTGATGCGGTTCACCGGCGACGACCGGCCGCTGCCGCACGAGGTGGTGACCGATCCGGAACTGATCGCCCGGCACGAGGCGTGGATCGATCTGGCGATGCGGCACGCTACGCCCTACGCGGAGTATCTTACTCAGGACCCGACCCGAGAGGACCCGCCGCCAGGAGCAGCGTGACCGAATCGCACCGCGGCCGCGAGGGCTTCGGGAACCGGCTGCGCGCGTTGCGGCTGGATGCCGGGCTCACCGGCAAGGAACTCGCCGACCGGCTCGGCTGGGCCGCCTCTAAGGTGTCCCGGCTGGAGCACGGCCGCCAGAACGTGTCGGCCGACGACCTCGCGGCCTGGGTGATGGCGTGCGGCGCCGGCCCGGAGGTCCAGGATGACCTGCTCGCTGATCTGCGCAGCCTGCGGGTGGAGTACGCCTCCTGGCGGCGGCAGTTTCGGACCGGGTTTGCTGGGCGGCAGCGGGCTAGCATCCCCCTCCAGCGCCACCACCAGGCTGCGGGCGTACGAGCCGGCGATGGTGCCGGGCTTGCTGCAGACTCCCGACTACGCCCGGCACGTGTTGATCAACATCGCAGCCTTGCGTGGCGGTGCTCCGGACATCGACGCTGCTGTGCAGGCCCGGATGAAACGTCAGGAGTTCCTCTACGACTCGGATAAGCATTTCCGCTTCCTCGTCACGGAGGCGGCGCTGCGGTACCTGGTCTGCCCGCCGGCTACCTTGCGCGCCCAGCTCGACCGGCTGGTGGTGCTCTCCGGCCTGGACAACGTCGAGCTAGCGGTGCTGCCGTTTACCGCCCGCCTCCCCAAATCGCCCGGTCACAGCTTCTGGATCCACGACGACCGGCTGGTGCTGGTGGAGACCGTGAGTGCGGAGTTGAGCCTGCGAGATCCCGAGGACATCGAGCTTTATGCGCGGCTCTTCGAGTTGTTCTGGGAGGTGTCAGCCCGCGGCGACGACGCGATCGCGCTGGTCGCCGAGCTGGTCCAGCAGCGTCGTTCAACCGAGGACCCGGCAGCCCGTGGTTGACGGGGTGCACGATTCGAGGAGTTCTGTTCTGGCTGATGGCCGACCACCGAGGCGGCGTCGTCATTCACCACTGTGGTGCGTTGACCGCCAGTGATACCGGGGCCGATGTCGACGGGGCGACGGCCGCCGGGTTGGTGGAGTGAACACCGCGGTCAGCGTGTGGGTCCCCTTCGGCAGCGTCGTGATGAGCAGGGCGAAGCCATGGGCCGCCGGCAGCGGGCTACCCAGCGCGGTGGCCCCGTCCATGATCTGGATGGTTCCCGTCGCGCCGCGGGGGGCCACGTGTGCAAGGAAGACCACCGGGAGGGCCTGAAACGCGGGAGTCGGGAAGACCGTGAGTGTGGTGGTCGTGGTCTGCGCTCCGGTGGCAACATCAACCACATGAGACACTGCGGCCGAGGTCGACGAGCCGGATTTTAGCGCCGCGAGCGCGACGATCACCATAGCCGTCAGACCCACGGCGCGCGGTGCGCGGCCAGATCTTGTGGCGCCGTGCCCTACCGAGACGGTAGGGGCTGGGACAGTAGGGTCACCCGGGCCTTCGGGTGACGGTGGATACTTGCCAAGAGCAGCCCGACCGCGAGCAGCGTGGACGATATTCCTCGATCGCGCCCGAGCGTCGATGGGTGGCCGCTGCAGCTCTCCAGCGTGCTGCTGCACGTGGCAGGATGCGATCATGATCGCCGGATTGCTGCTTGCGGCCGGGGCGGGACGGCGCTACGGCATGCCCAAGGCCCTGGTCGAGGGAGGCGCCTGGCTGCGCCGGGCGGTGACCACGCTGATCGACGGCGGATGCGAGCCGGTGCTCGTCGTCGTGGGTGCGCAGGCTGATCAGGTGATCCCGCTGGTCCCGGATCACGCCAGCACCGTGCTGGCCGCGGACTGGGCAGAAGGCATGGGCGCGTCACTGCGAGCCGGCCTGGCCGAGCTCATCCGCAGCGCGCCGCCGCCGGTGCAGGCCGCGCTGGTGCACCTGGTCGATCTGCCTGACGTGGACGCCTCGGTGGTCCGCAGGCTGGTCGCGGTGGCGAGCCCGGCGGTGGTGGCCAGGGCGGGGTTCGAGAGCCAGCCCGGCCATCCGGTGCTGCTCGGCCGGCAGCACTGGGCCGACATCGTGTCCTGCGCGCACGGTGATCGCGGAGCCCGGGACTGGCTGGCAGGACGCGCCGATCTGATCGTGGTGGACTGCTCCGACCTGGCCAGCGGCATCGACGTGGACCGGCCCTGATCCGAGACCGGGAACAGCTTTCGCGGCTGCGGCGTCTCGACCACTCGGTGCTTGTGAGTGAACCCATACGCCGGTCGAGTCGAATACCCTCCAGTAGGGGCGGCATAACCCGGCCACACTCGACGAGGAGGGTCCGCCGTGCGTGAAGTGCTCGACGAACTGGTGGCGCAGTGGCGCGAGGGTAAGTCCACCGCGGTGGGCACAGTGGTGTCCACCTACCGCTCGGCGCCCCGCCCAGCCGGAGCGTCGATGCTGGTGACCTCCGACGAGCGGGCGGTCGGCAGCGTCTCCGGCGGCTGCGTCGAGGGTGCGGTGTTCGAGCTGGGCCAGCAGGTGCTCGCCGAGGACACCCCGGTCCTGCAGCGCTACGGCGTCTCCGACGACGACGCCTTCACCGTCGGCCTGACCTGCGGCGGCATCATCGACGTGTTCGTCGAGAAGGTGGACCCGGTCAGCTTCCCGGAGTTGGACGAGGTGGC
This sequence comes from uncultured Actinomycetota bacterium, assembly GCA_963712995.1. Lineage (GTDB taxonomy): Bacteria > Actinomycetota > Actinomycetes > Mycobacteriales > Pseudonocardiaceae. The sequence continues at coordinate 77,465 of CAVQKH010000025.1, forward strand.
TGCCTCGGTGGGCAACAAGGAGCCGGTCGCGGTGGCCACCGTGGTCGCGCACCCCGATCCCGAGCGGGTCGGGCTGCGCCTGGTGGTGTGGCCGGACCGGCACACCGGCACGATGGGCTCCTCCCGCGCCGACGAGGCGATCCTGGAGGACGTCCGCGGTTCACTCGCCGTCGGCCGGGTGGCCACCCTGCACTACGGACCCGACGGGCAGCGCCGCGGCGAGGGCATGGACGTGTTCGTCAACGCGATGCAGCCACCACCCCGGATGCTGGTATTCGGCGCGATCGACTTCGCCGCCGCGATGGCCCGGATGGGGGTATTCCTCGGCTACCACGTCACGGTGTGCGACGCGCGGCCGGTGTTCGCCACCAAGAGCCGCTTCCCCGACGCGCACGAAGTCGTGGTGAACTGGCCGCACCGGTACCTCAAGGCTGAGGTCGAGGCGGGCCGGATCGACCAGCGAACCGTGATCACCGTGCTCACCCACGACCCGAAGTTCGACGTGCCGGTGCTCGTCGAGGCGCTCAAGCTGGATCTGGCCTATCTGGGTGCGATGGGCTCGCGCAAGACCCACAGGGACCGGGCGCGCCGGCTGCGCGAGGGCGGCGTCACCGACGAGCAGATGACCAAGATCGCCTCGCCGATCGGATTGGATCTGGGCGCCCGCACCCCGGAGGAGACCGCGGTGTCCATCGCCGCCGAGGTCATCTCACTGCGCTGGGGCGGCGGCGCCACCCAGACCCGGCTGGCCGATGCCGAAGGCCCCATCCACGGCGCCAACCCCATCGCCGAACCCGAACCCGTCAAAGCCTGAACACTGCAGGAAGGGTCGGGTTGCGGCAGCTGGTGTCGTCGGGGTCTCCGTTTGAGAAGAGCATCGGATTCTCTCGAGCGGTCCGAGTTGGCGAGCGGGTGGTGGTATCAGGAACCGCGCCGGTATGGCCCGATGGCTCCTGCCCCAAGGACGCGGGCGTTCAGGCTCGGCGGTGTTTCGAGATCATCGCTGAGGCGCTGGCCGAGGCCGGCGCCTGCCTGGCCGACATTGTGCGCTGCCGGATGTTCCTGGTCGATTCCGCGGATGTGGACGTGGTCGGCGCGGTGCACGGGCACCTGTTTGCCGAGATTCGTCCCGCAGCCACCATGGTGATCGTTGCCGGCCTGCTTGATCCTCGCTGGAAGATCGAGATCGAAGCCGAGGCCGTCATCACAGAGTTCGGGAGGGTGAGTTCGGGAGGGTGAACTCGGGAGGAGGTCAGCGGCATGGGGGCCGGTTTGGACCGGTATGCGACCGCGACGTAAACTGTGTAGTCGGCGCGAGCACCGCGCTGGTTCCCAGCGTGTCTGCAGGTATCTGCGCAGGCTTCCTGCTCAGCAGTGCGTGTCCCGCACTCGCCTCCCGCACGTCGTGGATCTGGGGTGTGCGCGCGTCGGTGACGTCGCCGGCCGGCGGCGTGCCGAAGTGAGCAGGAACGCGGAGGATATGGCCAAGAAGGACGGGGCGATCGAGGTCGAGGGCCGGGTGGTGGAACCACTTCCCAACGCGATGTTTCGGGTCGAGTTGGAAAACGGTCATCGGGTTCTCGCGCACATCAGCGGCAAGATGCGTCAGCACTACATCCGCATCCTGCCCGAGGATCGGGTGGTGGTGGAGCTGTCGCCCTACGATTTGTCCCGAGGTCGCATCGTCTACCGCTACAAGTAAGACACCACAACTGAAGGCCCGGGGCCGTTGCCCGGCCCCGTGACCAGGAGAGCCGACGTGAAGGTAAAGCCGAGCGTCAAGAAGATCTGCGACAAGTGCAAAGTGATCCGCCGCCACGGCGTGGTCATGGTGATCTGCGAAAACCTGCGGCACAAGCAGCGCCAGGGTTGAGCGGACGCAGCTGAGCGGACGCAGCTGAGCAGGGCACGACGTCGCTTGATCGAACGGCGCGAGAAGACCTCCCCACACCACCCGATCCACCGAGGATGTGACGGTTCGGCCGTCCATACGGATCGGTTCACCCCCGGACACCAGGCCGGGGCTCGCCTGACGGTGACACCGTCAGGCGGGACGGACGGGGAGCAGACCTGGTGACGACGAGATGAGGAGAAACGCCTCGCATGGCACGACTCTCCGGCGTCGATCTTCCCCGCGACAAGCGGATGGAGATCGCGCTGACCTATATCTACGGCATCGGCCGTACCCGCTCGCATGAGATCCTCAGCGCTACCGGGGTGAGCCCCGATCTGCGCACCAAAGACCTCTCCGACGAGGATCTCATCAAGCTGCGGGACTACATCGAAGAACACCTCAAGGTTGAGGGTGACCTCCGTCGCGAGGTCCAGGCGGACATCCGCCGGAAGATCGAGATTGGTTGCTACGAGGGTCTGCGGTGGCGCCGTGGGCTGCCCGTGCGTGGGCAACGGACCAAGACCAACGCCCGTACCCGCAAGGGTCCGAAGAAGACGGTCGCCGGCAAGAAGAAGGCCGGGAAGAAGTAAATGAGAACTTCTGGCCAGCCACCCGAGACTTCGTAGGAGTACAACCGCATGCCACCCAGAGCACGAACAGGTACCGGCGTCAAGAAGGTCCGGCGCAAGGAGAAGAAGAACGTCGCGCATGGCCACGCGCACATCAAGTCGACGTTCAACAACACGATCGTCTCGATCACCGACCCCACCGGTGCGGTGATCGCGTGGGCTTCTGCGGGTCACGTCGGATTCAAGGGCTCCCGCAAGTCCACTCCGTTCGCGGCGCAGATGGCTGCCGAGAACGCCGCGCGCAAAGCCGCCGAGCACGGCATGAAGAAGGTTGATGTCTTCGTGAAGGGCCCAGGCTCGGGCCGGGAGACGGCGATCCGATCGCTCCAGGCCGCCGGTCTCGAGGTCGGCACCATCCAGGACGTGACCCCGCAGCCGCACAACGGCTGCCGCCCGCCCAAGCGGCGCCGGGTCTGAACGACGCGCGGAGAGGAGAGGTTAAGCAATGGCTCGGTACACCGGACCTGTCACCCGCAAGTCCCGCCGGCTCAAGACCGACCTGGTCGGCGGCGACCAGGCTTTCGAGCGCCGGCCGTATCCGCCCGGCCAGCACGGCCGCGCGCGGATCAAGGAGAGCGAGTACCTGCTGCAGATGCAGGAGAAGCAGAAGGCTCGCTTCACCTACGGCGTCATGGAAAAGCAGTTCCACCGCTACTACGAGGAGGCCAACCGCCGCCCCGGCAAGACCGGTGACACGCTGCTGCAGATCCTGGAGTCACGGCTGGACAACGTGATCTACCGGGCAGGGCTGGCCCGTACCCGGCGTCAGTCGCGCCAGTTGGTGACCCACGGTCATTTCCTGGTCAACGGCGTCAAGGTGGACGTTCCCAGCTTGCGGGTGTCCAAGTTCGACATCATCGATGTCAAACCCAAATCGTTGCCTACGCTGCCGTTCATGGTGGCCAAGGAGACGGTGGGGGACCGCCCGGTGCCCGGCTGGCTGCAAGTCGTCCCTGCCACCCTGCGCGTGCTGGTGCACCGCCTACCCGAACGCGCCCAGATCGACGTTCCCCTCCAGGAACAACTCATCGTCGAGCTCTACTCCAGATAACCCCGCCTACCCCGACATGGAGACATGTCGGGGTAGGTAACCCCCGCTGCGACCCCCGATATGTCTCCATACTGGGGGAGTGGAGGCCGAATGGACGTCAAATGGTGGGCGTCCTACTAGGAGGTTTGTTCGTTATGTTGATCACTCAGAGACCTAACCTCAGCGAGGAGCCGGTTGACTTCACCCGTTCCCGGTTCGTCATCGAGCCGCTGGAGCCGGGATTCGGCTACACCCTGGGAAACTCGCTGCGCAGGACCTTGCTCTCATCCATACCAGGGGCGGCGGTGACCAGCATCCGCATCGATGGGGTGCTGCACGAGTTCACCACCGTTCCGGGTGTCAAGGAGGACGTCACCGACATCATCCTCAACCTCAAGGAGCTCGTGGTCGGCTCCGAGGAGGACGAGCCGGTGACGATGTACCTGCGCAAGCAGGGCCCGGGTGACGTCACCGCCGGTGATATCGTGCCGCCGGCCGGCGTCACGGTCTACAACCCCGATCTGCACATCGCCACGCTGAACGGGAAGGGCAAGCTGGAGATCGAGCTGGTCGTGGAGCGGGGCCGTGGCTATGTGCCGGCGGTGCAGAACAAGACCTCCGGCGCCGAGATCGGCCGGATCCCGGTGGACTCCATCTACTCGCCGGTGCTGAAGGTGACCTACAAGGTCGAGGCCACCCGGGTCGAGCAGCGCACCGACTTCGACAAGCTGATCTTGGACGTGGAGACCAAACCCTCGCTCACCCCCCGGGACGCGCTGGCCTCGGCCGGTCGCACCCTGGTGGAGCTGTTCGGCCTGGCTCGCGAGCTCAACGTGGACGCCGAGGGCATCGAGATCGGCCCCTCACCGGCCGAGGCGGACACCATCGCCGCGTTCGCTATGCCCATCGAGGATCTGGATCTCACCGTCCGGTCCTACAACTGCCTCAAGCGCGAAGGCATCCACACCGTTGGTGAGCTGGTCAGCCGCAGCGAGGCCGACCTGTTGGACATCCGCAACTTCGGGGCCAAGTCGATCGACGAGGTCAAGCTCAAGCTGGCCGGCCTCGGTTTGCAACTCAAGGACAGCCCGCCCGGGTTCGACCCCTCAGCGGTAGCTGCCGAGTACTCCATCGACGGGTGGGGCGACGCCAGCGAGAACGGGATCGAGGGCGGTCCCGACTACGGCCCCGACGACGGCCACGATTACGCCGAGACCGAGCAACTGTGAACTGCCCGTGAGTGGGGATGCGAGCAATTGCTCGCATCCCCACTCACGGGGCGAGGAGAAGGGAACCACATGCCAACGCCGACCAAGGGCGCCCGGCTCGGGGGTTCGCCGGCCCATGAACGGCTGATGCTGGCCAACCTGGCGACATCGCTGTTCACCCACGGCCGGATCACTACCACCGAGGCCAAGGCCAAGCGGCTGCGCCCGTTCGCCGAACGATTGATCACCAAGGCTCGTCGGGGTGACCTGCACAACCGTCGCGAGATCATGCGGGTGATCAGGGACAAGGACGTGGTGCACAAGCTGGTCGCGGAAATCGGCCCGCACTTTGCGGGCCGGCCGGGTGGCTACACCCGGATCGTCAAGACGTTGCCCCGCAAGGGCGACAACGCTCCGATGGCGATCATCGCGCTGGTCGCTGAACGCACTGCGGCGGAGGTCGAGGAGGTCCAGCGGCGGGCTTTCAAGGGCAGCCCGCTGCCGCCGCAGCCCGCGCCCAGCACTGAAGAGCCCAGCGCCGAAGAGCCCAGCGCCGAAGAGCCCAGCACCGCGGACATTCCGGCCGAGCAGGACACTCCGGTCGAGCAGGACACCACGGCCGAGCAGGGGACCCCGCCAGCTGGTCAACGGGAGGTCGGGGGCCAGCCCTGACCTCGAGCACCGCAGCGCAGGAGCCCGCCGCCCCCGCTGGGGGCGGCGGGCTCCTGCGCTACCGCCTGGACATCAGCTACGACGGAGCCGGCTTCTCCGGATGGGCCCGCCAACCCGGGCGACGCACCGTCCAGGGGGTACTCGAAGACGCGGTGGCGACTGTGACGCGAATCCCAGCCACGCTCACCGTCGCCGGACGCACCGATGCCGGGGTGCACGCCACCGGGCAGGTCGCGCACCTCGACCTGCCGCCTGATGCGCTGGCGCCGGACCAACTCGTCCACCGGCTGGCCCGGTTGCTGCCCCCGGATCTACGGGTTGCTGCGGTGCGGCCGGTGCCGCTCACCTTCGACGCTCGATTCTCAGCGTTGCGGCGGCACTACCGGTACCGGGTCTGCGACGCACCGCACGGGGTCGATCCCCTGCGCCGCCATGACACGCTGGCTCACCTCTGCCCGCTCGACGACGCCGCGATGAACGCGGCGAGCGCGTTGTTGCTCGGCGAGCACGACTTCGCCGCATTCTGCCGCCGCCGCGAGGGCGCGACCACGGTACGGGCACTGGAGCGCCTGGAATGGACCCGCCACGAACAGCACCTGCTCACTGCCCACGTCGCGGCGGATGCGTTCTGCCACTCGATGGTGCGCAGCCTGGTCGGTGCCCTGCTCGCGGTGGGGGAGGGCCGGCGTCCCCCGGACTGGCCTGCCGGCTTGCTACGCCACACCACCCGGACCAGTGAAGTGGCCGTGGCGCCCGCGCACGGCCTCACCCTGGTCGGCGTGGACTATCCCGGCGACGATCAGTTGGCCACCCGCGCCGAGCGGACCCGCGCGCTGCGCCGCCAGGCTCACCCAGCCTCGTGAACCCAGTCCCGTGAACCCAGTCCCGTGAACCCAGTCCCGTGAACAGCGAGGTTCGTCAGGTCCTGCCTGTTCAGTCGCCCCGTCGGACCGGGCCGAGGATCTTGCGTTCCGCGGGTGTGGTGACCAGGCGCAGCGGCAGCCAGAGGTTGGGGCCCAACGCCACCACACCGTCGTCGGCCAGCCCCGACAACTGCGCAACCATCGGCGGGGGCAGCTGCCAGATCCCGGCGGCCAACTGCGACTGCTCGGTCGGAAGCCGCTGGAGCAGCACCAGATCGGCGTTGATGGCGGTGCTCTGCGCCTGCGGGTGCAGGTAGGGCAGCACGTACAGGGTGGTCTGCCATGGTGAGCGCGGCGGGAACAGCTCCTGCGGCACCGCGCCACCGTCGTGCACCACCAGCAGCGGAGCATCCTCCGAGGCCCGAGGCAGCTCGAGGGGAGCCAGCTGGCGGATCTGTACCAGCGGCGCAGGACGCCCGTCGGGTCCCTCCCCGGCGGCTCGGGTGAGCAGCTGCCAGGCAGCGGGCCGCCCGGTGGCGACGACCACCCAGGCGCCGGTGGCCATCGCCCGCAGCGCCACCTGGTGGGCCAGGTAGAGGCCGCCGACGAGAACCAATCGGGTCGGCTGTGGGCGCAGCACCGACACGCTCAGCGGCTCGTTGTGCAGGCCGCAACCCAGCACCATGCCCCCACGATCAGCCGAGGGACTGATCGCGTCCAGCAGGTTGGGCGTGACCAGGAACTCCGGCGCGACCGCACCCGCTGAGCCGCCGTTACCCAGCGTTCGGCTCATCCGGATGCACCCAGTGGCAGCGTCGCGGCCAACCCGGCGACCTGAAGCCCGCTCAGCGGGCGCAGCGTCACACCGAGCCGGTGCGAGACCGCCCGCAGCTGGCCGTCGGCCGCACCGAGCTCAGCGGGATTGCGGGCACTGAGCCGGACCAGACCCCGCAGCCCGACCTCACCGCCGTACTGTCCGGGTGAGATCGACAGGGCCACCGTGGTGGACAGGGCGCGCACGCCGGTCAGGGCATTGAGGCTGGGCACCGCGCCACTGCCACCCCAACCGGTGATGGCGTAACCGGCATGCCCTACCCCAGCGGCGGTGACCGCCGTCCACCCCTCACTCAGTGCCACCTGCTGCCCGGTCCCGGCCACTGCGGACAGCTCTGCGGCGCAGATCCCGGCGCGCAGCAGCTGGTCGGCGTCCAGCGGCCGGGCTGACACGCCCCGGGACTCCAACGCGGCGCGCACCCGGCACAGTGCGCCGATCAGCGCCCGGTGAGCGCCCGTCACCCCGCCACCGCGTTCAGCGACCGCCGCGGGACAGCGCTGCGGGTCCAGTCGTACTCCGATCCAGGTCGTGCGGCGGGCTGCCGCTGGCAGCGGACCCAATACCTCCAGGTAGGAGCGCAGCGCCGGGGACGACGAGGGCAGCGCGGTGCTGCCCGGGTAGCAATGCCAGATCACCTGGATCGCGTCCAGCGCAACACCACGATCTTCCAGGCAGGCGCTGAGCGCGCCGAGCGGCAGGCCCGCCGAGCTGCCGACAGGAGCGATCATCGATGGAGTGGCGTCCACTTCGAGAACCGCGGTCCAGCTGCCCTGGTGCCAGGCGAAACCCACCGGCTCGCGCTGGCGGTCGGCACCGTGCGCGATGGTGAGGTCCGGGATGAGCAGGCGCAGTAGGGCGACCCGGGGATCGTCAGACGCGACGACCTGCCCAGGGTTTGATGTACCAGCGGGGCTCGACGTGCCGGCGGGCGCCGCCGGCTCCGCGGTGGTGACGTTGCGGGCGTGCGAGCGCATCACGTACCGGGTGGCGAGCTGGAGCCACCGCACCAGCCAGCGGCCCTGCCAGCGCCCGAGCGCCAGCGGTACCGTGATCAGCAGCAGGAACAGGGCAGCCCACCACAGCACGGTGTCCACCGCGAGCAGCGCCAGGCCCAGCGCCAACCCGATTTCCAGCACCACCAGGTTGACGACGGGCAGCGGGCCAAGACGTGCACCGCTCCAGCGCCGTCGCACCGTCACCGTGGCACGCGGGGCATGGGCCGGTTCCCGTGGCCGCGTCGACTCCCGCCGGGGTGGAGCAGGTGCTGTGGTCATCTCTGCGCCTCTGCGAAGGACGGACGTGGCGGCCCGCCGGTGGCGATTCGCTATCGTGCCGCACGGTACATCCCAGGCAAGAGGGGCAGGCACCCGATGTCCACGGATCCGACGACCACCTCGCAGGTACAGGCCTACCGCTTCGTGCTGCGCCGGATGGAATCGGCTCTGGTGCGCAAGGACGCGGTGATGCTGCACGAGCCGATGCGCCACCACCTGCGGGCCACTGCGGCCGGTCTGATCGTTGCCCTCCTGGGATTGGTCGCGTTCTTCGTCATCGGCAAGATCCATCCACCCAGCGAGGCCAGTGCCGACACGATCGTCATCGGCGACCAGTCGCTGATCTACAGCCCATCCGCTTCCCGCGGGCTCAGCGGGGTGAACCTGGTTGACTGGCCCCGCTGAGCCTGCGGGATATGGTCGTATCGGGTCTATTCCTGGTTGAGCAGGGCGGGAAGGATGCTGAGCTTGTCGGCCTGCTGACGGGTATGGCTGGCGAAGACAGCGCACGCGTGGGATAGATGTGCTGTCACCACATCGGCGAGGCCGGTGTTCTCGACCAGGGTCCTGGCCTGCTCGTCAGGAGCGGGGAATTGTGCCGCGACCCCATAAACCGCGGCACCTAGCAGGGTGTCGATGAGCATCTCGCTGTGCGCGCTACTGACGAGATCAGGTTCCTCTGAGGGCGCTGCGGGTGGGTCGGCAGTCGGTTCCCAGGGATCGAGTTCCCGCCGCATTCCCTCCCAGAGCTGCGGGAATTGGGGACGCAGCACGTGCGAAATGAGCCATCCGTGGACGATGCACTGCAAACCGGCGCGAGCGAGCACGTCACGTGCTTCACGGCCGATCCTCAGCAACTCACCCATGTCCAGGGTGGTCATCTCGGACAGGTAGCTGGGCCGGAGGTCCATGGCGAGGACGTGGTGGCAGCGTATCCACCACAGCACGCACTCCCACATGCGTTTCTGGACAGCCTCGGGGGCAAGCCACACCACGATGTTGCGGTAGTACGTCTTGATGTCCTCGTAGGCGGCGTGGCCGGCCGGTGTCGCGTTGAATCCGATGCCTTTGATGGGGTCGGGATTTTGCAGCTCGCCGATCAGGTTGACGTCGAAGAAATGGTGCCAGGTGGCATCGACGGTCACCCGCCCGACGCCGGCCCGGTGACCGTCGTAGGCGCCGATGGCACCGTACCGGTGGGGGTTGAGAACGCCCTTGACGTCGCTGGCGGTACGCCCGCCCGTGATCGTTGACCAGGCGATGACCTCGGGCGCTGCCCCGGTGGGGTACTCGGTCGTGGTGTAGCCGTCGAACGTGAACGATGCGCTGAGATCGGTGGGCTCGTAACACTCGCCCTCGTGCGGATGATCGGGCAGGACCCGGATGACGCCCCGCGGACCACAGAGCAGTGGGTGGGGATAGGAGCGATGGAAATAGGGATTCCACGGCCCGGACGAGTAGAGCCGTGGGGTGATGCGCTGCGGAATGTCGTCGGACTGGTCATTGAATTGGACACCGGGATCGTTGCCGGTGCTGAGCGTGTCGTTTCGGTCGGGGCCATCGACCTTCGGGGCGACCGGTTCGCCGTTCGGTCCGGGATGGGGCCAGTACCACTTGCGCATGCTCCTGACCCGGGGAACCCTGCCGCACATCGCCACCCCGAGATCCTCATGGTCGCCAGCGGCGAAAACACCGCCACCACCATCCATGAACTGCGCGATCGCCCGCAGTTCGGTGTCACTGATCTCGGTGTGAAAGGCCTCGGTGCTGGCGCGCTCGACGCCGAACATCCAGATCTGATCGTATTCGGACAGGTCGGTATCGAACCGGAAGCCGGACACATCCGCGTCCGGGTCGATGCGGCGGTGCGCCGTGGTTACCTTGAAGCGCACCCAGGGGCCGGGCGACACCGCGAGTATCCCCCGCAGCGCCCTCATCCCGAAGTCGTTGACACCGAAGCTGGCAAATCCATCGGTGACGATAAGGATTTTCACCTCGCACGGCGGCAGCAGGACCGGGCTGGCTGACCACGGGTCCGCCTGGTATGCCTGCTGCCGCTCCATGATCTCCTGGACAGCGGCGGCGCGTGGATCTGACATGTGTTCCCCCGTCATGACTCGGTAGTAGCCGCACATTGATGGCGACAGCTGAGAGAGAGATCGCCGACGAACTCAGATACCTTCTCCGCGGTCGATTTTCTCGGGGCCTGAGATCAGGCCCCGTCAGCAGGCTTACTCAGGGGTGGCGCCGCCGGTGCCGTTCGACGGTCTGGACCACGACGAGGGTCAGACCGAGCAGCCCGAGGGCGACGCCGGAACCGACCAGTGCGACAGTGCGTGGGGTTGAGCATCATCCGCTGGCGACGATGGTTTGAGACCGTCTAGCGAGGTGGGCAGCGCTGGTTGGGCCTGGACGGGGTGTTCCTCGGGCAGGGCCGCGGTGAGCGCGGCGACCGGGTCGATCATGCCGTAGCCGAGGTCCTCGTTGCGCCCGCCGGTGCCGGCGGGGTGCTGCGCGGTCCGCTCGATGCGGTGCATCACCTGGCGCGCGGTCAGATTCGGGTAGCGGTCCCGGACCAAGGCGGCCAGTCCGGCGACGTACGGGGTGGCGAAGCTGGTGCCGTTGAGTGAGCGTGGCTCGCCACCGACATCGACGAGTTCGCTGGTCAGCCCCGGCTGCCCGTCGGCAAGGGAGATCGCGCCGGTGCCTGGTGCGGCCACATCGACCCACGGCCCGCGGATCGAGAAATCCGCCCGCGCTCCCTCGTCGTCAGTTGCCGCGACAGTGAGCACGTCCTCGTCGAACCAACCCGGCGAGGAGATCGTGGTGACCGGCCCGCGGCTGTTCTGCTTGCAGGCGCCGCTGGTGTTGGCCGCAGCCACGACGACGACGACGTTGTTCTCCACCGCGTGGTGTACTGCGGCCTGCAGGTCCGGCGCATTGACCTGGTCCGGTTCGGCCGGGAAGCACGCGGCCTCCGAAATGTTGATCACGGTTGCGCCCAGTTGCACCGCACGCATCACCGCCCGCGCCATGCTCACGGTGTCTCCCGCCATCGGGCTGGCGATCTGCTCACCCGTGTCGAGCCGGCGCAGTGGCACCGCATAGAACGTGCTGGCCTGGCGGATGGCCAGCAGTTGCGCCGCGGGGGCCACCCCGACGAACCGGGTCGAAGGGTCGGGCGCCGCGGCGATCAGGCCGGCGACCACGGTGCCGTGACCGTCGCAGTCGAACAGGCCACTGCGGTTCTCGATGTAATCCCCACCGTCGATCAGCCGGCCAGCCAGCCGAGGGTGCGGTTGCACCCCGCTGTCGATCACGGCGATCCGCTGATCGCGGCCGGTGGCGAACTTCTGGGCCTGCCGGATCCGGAGCCGGTGTTGTGCGGCCGGTTCGGCTTTGAGCTGTTGCGGGTCGCCCGTGACCTGCTGCTGGCAGGGTGCCAGCAACCCGACCGGGCCGGTCTGCTGGGTCACGGTGTTGTTCACCAGGTAGGGCATGGTGCCCACACTGGCTGCGGTGGGCAGCGCACTCGCGTCCACCGCAGGCGGCACACCGGGGGGCCGAACCCCAGGCTGGGCGGCCACCGGCCAGGCCGGCCCCGCCAGGCACAGCACCGCAGCCGCAACGGCGATCAGCGGTCCCCGGCGCCGGCCAGCAGGTGGGCTCACAGCGCCCGGAACGTGTTGTAGAGGTCCAGCACACCCAGCGCGAGCGGCAGTACCGAGGCGATCAGAACCGCTTCGAGCACGTCCACCGAGCGGCGCAGCACCGGGGAGAACCGGCGGCGTGGCACGACCACGCCCAGGAACAGGGCCAGCGCCGCCAGACCCAGCAGGACACCGAAGCCGATCAGCAGCGAGCTGGCTTGGTCGGCCCTCGCCAGCAGCCCGGTCAGCAACCCTGCGATCCCGATCATCCCGCTGACCAGCAGCGCAACCGCCTGGTTTCCGTTGGCGTAGGACCGGGCCCGCAGCAGCAGCACGGCGGAGATGACGGTGGCCAGCACGATCCCCAACGCACCGCCGAGGGTGGCCAGTACCGCCCCGATCGCGGCCACCGCACCAGAACCGATGATCATCCCAGTCAGGTATTCGTGCGCCAGGCCGGCTCGGCGCTCGATCGCGGTGTAGTCCGGGAAACCGGGATCGTCCTGCAGATCCTTGGCATTGCTCGGGACCTGGGGCAAGGGGAGCTTGGACAGGTGGATGGTCAGCCGGGGCATCGCCGAGATACCGGCTAGGGCCAACGCAGCTGTCCCGGCCGCAATGCCCGCGGCCGGAGAGTCGACCAGGCTGGCGACCAGACCGGCCAGGGCGCCGAGCGCGCCCGCGGTCGCGCTGGCGACGAACGGCGTGATCCCGGCGCCGACCAGTATCACCGCGGAGCTCGCGAGTACCAGTACCATCGTGCAGGCCAGCAGGAGGTTCTCGGCGTGCAGGCCGCCGGGCACGAGGTAGAGCCCGCTGACGAAACCCAGCGGCAGGCTGCCCGCAGCCACGACAACGCCGGTGCTTGTCTCGCCGTAGACCCGGGCGATCACCGTGCCGGCGATCAGTGCGGTCACCGCGGCCAGACCCGCGAGGGTCGCAGCGATGAACCCGAGCTGGGGCCCGCCCACTACCGCCACCCGGAGGACCACGACCGCGCCGGCCAGTAACGCCGATCCACCCGCGATCATCCCCAGGATGCGGGCGGTGCTTTCGGTCCAGGGCCGGTAGCTGTCCGGAGAGGCTTGGGCGATCGCGTCCACCACGTCGTCGAACAGCGGGGGTGGTGGGTTGTCGTTGCGGCGCCGGATCTGTAGTAGGTCGCCGTCGACCACGCCCAGCGAGCTCAACGACCGGTCGGGATCGATCGCGTCGCCGCCGAGCTTGGCCAGGCACCAGCCACCGTGTGTGCTGCCACCGTCTGCGCTGGACTCGCCGGCCATCGTGAGCAACATCGGCAGCAGGTTGGCCACCGCGATGTCCGAGGGCAGCGCCAGGTCGATGCGGGTGCGAGGGGCCACGACGGTCACTCGGCTGAACATGCTGGACGGTGGAACCGTCAATCCGGCGTGGGACGGTGGAACCGTCAATCCGGCGTGGGACGGTGGAACCGTCAATCCGGCGTGGGACGGTGGAGATCCGTTGACGTTGGTTGGCACCGCTTGCACTCCTCGCTCGGCACGCCGGCCAGCGGCGCTGTTGTCCGGGGAGTATCCACGCGTTCAGCGGCCGGCATTCGAGGGGGTCGCAACGGCGTGCCCGTGGTTAATGACTTTGTTGTATCCCCTCTCACCTGCGATGATGGATCCACGGTCGGTGGCTGATCGGGTTGCTGCGCAGCGCACGGATCGGCTGGCGATAGTGGTCGGGCATCGCCGAGAGGTGGCGAGCTGACGGTCAACGGCTCAGCGCCGGCCGGGGTGCGGTTCCCCAGCATTGTGGTGCCGCACCGATGAGTTCGTACGGACTCAGCCGTTCCTCACGGCCGCCAGGTTTGTCGATAAACAGAGTGCCACGATCGGGGCGCTGCAATCTATTATTTTTCGGAAGTTACTTCAGTTGTCATAATAGTTTCGGTCGGGACGGTCTGGCCTACCAGGAGTTCATACGATCGGTGTAGCGAAGCGCGTACTTACGAGGCGTTGCTCGCCCTCTCTTGTGGTGGTTGCTGGTTGGGAACCGAGCCCCAGCAGCCTGTGAGTGATCTCACAAGACTGTCAATGGATACGAGAGGGAGCTATGAACATGACCGCGACCGGAGGAGACAGTCGTGTCGCCACCGGGATGGCTGAGCGCGGTGATGTGCTGGGTGCGCTGGATCGGCTTCTCCAGGACGCCGGTGAGGGCCGCGGTGGGGCACTGTTCATCGTAGGGCCGGCCGGGTTGGGTAAGACCACCGTGCTCGAGCGTGCGATCACCACGGTGGGCGCGCAGTTCTCGGTCGGTGTCGGACGAGGCGACCAGGTCGAGGCGGTGTTGCCGTTCGGCCTGATCGGTCAGGCTCTCGATCAGCTGCTCGGCGGGCGGTGGCCTGGTGGCGGCACCGTGCTGGACGGTGATAATGGTGCCACCGATGTCTCACCGCAGGCCCGCTTCTACGGGATCCTGCGCGGGGTCCGGGAGGCAGCGGTCGGCCCGCTGCTGCTCGCCCTCGACGACCTGCACTGGTCTGATCCGGACTCGCTGACCGCCATCCACCTGATGTGCCGTCGGCTGGCGTCGCTGCCGGTGGCACTGGTCGCCACGGCCCGACCCTGGCCGGAGGGGGCGTTGACGTCGGCGCAGGACCTGGCCGCACAAGGTTTGGCCGAGATCCAGCCGTTGGCTCCGCTGAGCGACGATGCTGCTCGCGACCTGCTGCGTTCCCGAGTGCGCGGGCAGGTACCGGACGAGGTCGTGGACAGGGCCATCACGCTGTGCGCGGGCAATCCGTTGCTTGTCCAACAGGTCGCGCTCGAGCTGAGTCGAAGCGGGCGGCTACCGGACGGGCAGATCTCGTTCTCGCGCTTCGTCGGCGTCGGCGCGGCTGGGCGGCGTTACCTGCAGGCCGCGAGCGTGCTCGGTACCCGGTTCCGCGCCGCCGTGGCGACGGAGGTTGCCGGGCTGGCTACGCCCGAAGCCGCTGCCGAGATCGACGGTCTGTTTCGCGGCAGCCTGCTGTACGAGGCCGACGACGGATGGGCCCGGTTCACCCACGCACTGATCCGGCAAGGCGTCTACGACGACATCGCGCCGCCGCGGCGCAGAGATCTGCATGTCGCCTCTTTCCGCGCTCTGGTGGCCTCCGGCGCTCATCCAGCGGAGGCCGCGGAGCATGCGGTAGCCGCTCACCTGGCCGGTGACCCTGAGGCGGTGGCCACGGTGGCTCGGGCCGGGCGTGCGGCGCTACGGGCAGGCGCGGTTCGCGCCGCCCGTCAGCACATGGAGGATGCGCTGCGACTCGCGGGTGAGACCGCGTCCACCGACATGCTGTTCGACCTGGGCGCGGCCCTGGTCGCCGATGGCTCCAGCGGGGAGGCGGTGGCTGTCTACGAGCGGATGCTGCACCTGCCCGAGCTTTCGACCGCGAGCCGTGTCGCGGTCTTGCGTCAACTCGGACTGGCCTGCTTCGTGGCCGGCCAGGTGGAGCGCTCGAGCGCCTGTTACGAGTCGGCGGCGGATCTGGCTGAACAGGACCACCCCGCGCTGGCCGTCGGAACCCTGCTCGATCAGACCTTCCATCATCTGGCGTTGTCCGGTCCGCGGGCAGCGCTACCGTGGGCTAACCGCGCCATCGACCTGGCCATGGCCCGCGGGGCGCTGCAGACCTCCGCGCAAGCGACCTGGGGCACGGTCGCCTATCGCTGTGGCAACCCCGACGGTCTCGCGGCGGCCGAGGCTGCTGCCACCCGGGTGGACATCATCCCCACTTTGCGCAGCATGGAACGGCACACCTACCAATATCCTGCCCTCACCTACGCTATCCTCGCCGTTCAGGCGGAGCGGTTCTCCGATGCAGAACGGCTTCTCACCGGAATCCTCAATTCTGCTGAACGCAGGTGCGAACCGACCACACTGGCGTATGCGGCGGGCGCGTGGGCCGACGGTCTCTGCCGTCTTGGTCGGCTGGATGAGGCGCACGTTGTGGTGGATCGTCTCATCGAGCTTTCTGAGTTGTTGTTCCCGCACTGGTCTCCGGTCGCCGGCACCTACCGGGCATTGGTCTTGCTGCAACAAGGAGAGCTGGAACAGGCAGCGGTGTGCTGTGCCCAGCTGACGGCCAGGACCGGGCACCGGGACAGCCTGCATCGCACCGATGGGTTGGCCCTCTACGTGCGGGGAGTCCTCGCGCACCGCCAGGGCGACGCCGAGACCGCATGCGCGCTGTTCGCCGAGCTCCAGCAATGGGCTGACCGCACCGGCGAGGCCGATCCTTCGCACCTGCCGTGGGCGGCTGACGCGATCGCCGCTTACCTCGCCTGTGGCCGGCCCACCGACGCGCAGCACGTTCTCGACTGGGTCGCCCAGCGCGCGGCGGCCCTGCCCAGCCGGTGGCCGAAAATTGTCGTCGCCGCTGGGCGGGCTGCCCTGGCTGAGCACCACGGCGACCGGGCACAGGCAGACGAGTGCTTCGCGCAAGCGCTCGAGCTGCACGCCGGGCTACCGATGCAGCTGGCTCGCAGCCAGCTGCTGACCGACTACGGCGCCTTCTTGACCCGGGCCGGTGAGGCCCCGCGGGCGCGGGTGCTGCTGGCTGAGGCACTGCACATCGCGGAATCCTGCGGAGCTGGCTGGCATGCTGGCCGCGCGCGGGCCGAGTGGCGGCGAGCCGGCGGGCGCACCGGCACCCGCAAACCCGACGAGCTCAGCCCGCAGGAGGCCGCTGTCGCCCGGCTGGCTCAGGCCGGCCGGACCAACCGGCAGATCGCCCGGCAACTCCACCTGTCCATCAAGACCGTGGAGACTCACCTCGGGCACGTCTATCAGAAGCTCGGCATCCGCAGCCGTTGGCAGCTGACCGAACATACGATACCGAGCGACAACGAATGACCAATAGCCACGGTTGGGCGGGGGGAGGCCCGCCCAACCGTGGCTATCTGTTCCCACCTGGGTTAGGAATTCCTAGACGAATGACTTCCACGGTCGGTGAGAGCAGCGCCGCGTACTGTGGTAGCGATCACCATTCCTGCGGCCAGCAGGACCACGTCCTTGAGGACGTACTGGCCTTCCAGAGTGGGCATGTTGTGTGGGCCGCTGAACAGCCGCCCAGCCAGCAGCACCGCCGGCGAGATGATACCGGCCAGCTGAACTGCCAGCAGGCCCATGGCCAGCCGCATCCAACGCCCACTGAGCAGCAACACGCCGATGGTGCACTCGAGCGTCGCAATCAACGCCATCGCCACGACGCTGGGCACCACAGCGGGTACCAGCCCGAAGCTCAGCAGGTGAGTGATCGCCAGCGCAAGATCCTCGGCCGGGCTCATTCCGGGGAAGTACTTCAGAATGCCGAATCCGAGTAACACCGCTCCCATGCTGATACGCAATGCCGTGAGGCTGTAGCGCATCAGCCAACGGTGAATGGCGGCTTCCCCGGTGTCGATTGCGGAAATCCACTTGAGTATGCCCTGTGTTTCTTCCTGTGCAACGCTGGTACAGGTGTCTTCAGCAGGTGTGCTTGGGCGTACCGATGAGGCCGTTTCATCGGAATAGGTCTTGGTCGGCATGCTCATCCTCCTTGCCGAATCGAGATCTTGGAATGGGCCGGAAATTGTGGGCGGCACAGATCGTGTCGCTGTTTGGCCCATTGCCGTCAAGTGTCGGCGAGAAAGCAGCTGCTGTCGTCAGGGCACCCTCCTGAACATTGATGGTGCCTGGAGAGGCGTCAGCGACAGTGTCGTCAGGGGAACCCGCAGATTAAGAGGGAGCAGCAATGCCGCCACGCCGACGTGAGCCCGTGGCCGTGCCCGCTCAGGCAGCCGTGACCAGTTCGGGGCGACGCAGCTGTTCGCCTCGCTGTTACTGCGAGTCTGGATCATTGCTATCCTGATTGTTGCGGCAATCGCAAGCCGGACATTCGGTTGGAAGAAGTGAACGCGGCTGATCGACAGCGCACGGGGCGCGGACGTAGCTGGACCTGTATCCTTTGGCCCGCGCCGGATGCGGCGGGTCGACAGTGCTCGGGTTTGCGCACGGCGTCGACTGGACACGGGGTCGACTGGACACAACTCATAAGGAGTGCAGCGCAGGTGGCGGACGAGGACAACGACTGGCGTCGCCGATTCACCGCACAGGACATCGACGAGGAAGAAGAGGACTACCGCTCACGCCGGACCACTCCGGCTGACCGGGGCCTGCCCCAGGAGAGCGTGGTGGATCCAGCGGCTGTCACGGTTCTCGTCGACGAGCGAGGCGTGGTATCCGATGTCGTCATCTCGGCGCAGTGGCGTGACGTTGTGGCACCACGCGATCTTGGCCGGGTGCTGCTCGAGGCGGTGCGCAAGGCGATCGCCAACCGGGTCACCAGTCAAGTGGAGCAACTCGTCATCCGGAGCAGGCGGGATCCCGCTGCCTCCCTCAATCGCCCGTTTGCAGGAACTGGCCAGCGATCCCGAGGCACTGAGCAGGCAGCTAGGGTTGTCGCGCTAACCACCTCCGCCCGAGCGCAGGAATCGAAAGGTACCTCCGAATGGCGCTTTCCCCGCAGGACGTGAAGGTCGCGTGCGATGCGCTGCGCTCGGACGCGAGGAAATGGGCCGCGGCATCCGACGAGATGAGCGGCGCGGCCACCACGGCACAGAACCTGGTTCTCGGCCGTGACCAGTTCGGCTACGCCGCGGAAAGCCGCGGGCTCGTCGCCGCGTACACGACGGTGCAGCAACGTATCGCGCACCTGCTGAGCGGGGCGGACGCCGAGTTCGACGAGATCTCCGGCGCGCTCAAGGCAAGCGCGGACACCTACGAGTACGAGGATGCCAGCGGCGCCCACGAGATGGACAGGGTAGGGGGCTGACTCATGGCTGCGGACGCCGCCTTCGAAGGGGCGCTGACCAAGGTCAGCGAACTGTTCGAGAAGCTCAAGGGCGCGTGGGATGACATCGTCGATGGCGTCAACCGCGTGCTGCGTATCCTGCCTGGCTTCCTGGAGGGGCCGATCAAGTCCGCCTTCAAGAAGTGTTCGTCGAAGGTCGGCGAAGTCTTCGACGAGGTCACCAAGCTGTTCAGCGAGCGGGGTTCGGCGTCTGCGCTGCGCGCTGCGGCCGAGGGTTGGAACGAGCAGGTCGGGCACCGCGCGAGCACGCAGGCAGGCCTGCTGATGAAAGAGGCGCTGGAGACAGACAACGAGTGGACGGGTGACGCGGCGGACCGTTACGGCGAGGCGGTCACCGCGCAGGGAAAGGCGCTCGCTCAGATTAAAACGATCACCGATGTTCTGCAGACCACGCTGAACGAGATCGCCAGCGCGCTGAGCGCATTCTGGACCGGAATACTGGTCTATTTCGGCGTCTACGTCGCCTTGATGATCGGCTGCATCGTCGGTATCTGCAGCGGAGTCGGCACCGTCCCGTCACTGCTCGCGGCGCTGGGGTTCTCTGCCGCCTTCCTCGAAAGGGTCACTACGCTGTCGGCCAACTTCGCCAATACGCTCGACGAGAAGAAAGCGAAGATCGAGCAGCAGTCCACGATGGACGGGCAGTTCGCCAACGGTGAGTGGCCGTCTGCGGTGGCGGACAAGATGTCCGACGCCAGTGTGCGGGACGGTGATAAGAGTGACTGGACGCCCAAGTAACTGGAGGGGTCAACGCGCAGCGAATGTTGCGACGAGCCCTGCCGAGCTGGCCCGGCTACGAACGTTCTGCCTGCTCAACGCGGTTCTGTACCTCTGTGTTGCGGCGCTGACCGCGTTCCTTCGGCCGCTCCTGGCGAACCTGGTCGACGAAGGAGAGGTGCGGGTCGCCATGTCACTGCTCGCGCAGGAACAGCTCTGTGCGGTATCGCTGGTCGTACTCGCCGCGCTGCTGTTATGGGTTCGCGGGGCGATCACCCGGGATCCGGCCGCACAAGGACCAGCGGTGCGGGCTGGGCGTATCGCCCGCGTGGTTGCTCTGCTCATTATCGCGATCTGTGCTGCAGGAGTCGTCGTCGTTGCGCTGCTGCCGATCGCGGACACCACGGAGACTACCGTGTTGGTAACCGGGGTAGTGATCGTGTTCGCGCTCTACACCTACGCGGGAATGGCCAAGTTGCCGCGCTGAGATCCGTCCGGGGCCATCAGCGCACCAGGCGGTTGAGCATCTCGGTCACCTGGGTGGCTATCCGGGCGCTGTCAGCGGGCGCGACAGTGAGGTACTCATCGCCATCGGCGGTGGGCTGCAGGCGGGCGGTCCAGCGGCCCGCCTCGGTGTCGAACCACTCCGTCGGGCGGGAGCGGTGCCGTTTGCCGGTCCGGTCCCGCGCATTGGCGACGATCTGCCCGCCGCGGAGTCGCGGTTTCGCCAGAACTGTTTCCAGCATGCGGACCTGGTGCCCGAAGCGACCCGACGTGGCGGGTGAGGTGCCATAGACACTGTGTTGGTCGGCGGGTCGGGACTGCGCGAGCATGGTCCTCGGCAGAGTGATCGACTGGCCGTGCGCCGGAGCCGTCGCAGGCAGTTGACCGATGAGCGCTGGCAGCAGCGAGCTGCCCGGTCGCGGCATCAGCCGCAGACCTGCCGGGTCGAGGCTCGCGACCAGGCCGTACTCACCTGAGCGTGCCGCGACGGCCCGGTTCGTCCCGGCCTGTCCAGGCTCGGCGAGCCAGTGCATGTCCACCCAGATGGGGGCGCGGGCCAGCAGGGTCAGGGCATCGAGCAGTTCCGGCTCCAGCCGCTCGCCCCGAGCCAGACCGCTGGACCCGAGCTTCTGGTACACCCGTCGCCGAAGGTGGGCCCGCTCCTCATAGGTCCGACCGTGGCTGCGGATCCGCAGCGGGTAGACGTGCTCACCGAGGTTGAGATCGGCCCAGCAGATGTCGTACTGCTCGCAGGTGAGCGTGATGTCCCGGATCACTGCGCGCCTCGGCGCTCGGGCTCGGGTGGGTCCTCCCCGATGACGGCCGGCGCGACACGGCGGCCGTCACCCCAGATGTCCTCGGTCTCGACCAGGTAGCTGGGGCGCCGGTGCTCGGTGTCCTCCGGGCCCCGGCCCCGCCCGCCACCGACCATCGGGGGGAACGCGCCACCGGCCCCAGGGCTGAGCCCCGGACCGCGACCGCCATACCCGCGACGGCCCTGCCGGCCCCGGTGACGCCCTCCGTGCCGACTGCTGAGGCGAGCCCGCCGCGTCCCAGTGCGCTCGACACACCCGAGCCGCGTGGGCCGAACTGCCTGCCGGCACCGACCCCGGGCCTGTGCTCCGCCGCTCCGCCGATCCCTGCTGCGGCGGGAGGAAACCCTGGGAGACCGGTTCCCCCGCCACCTCCGGGCGGGACACTGTGGCCAGGGCTGCCCGGAACGGGCGGTGCCACCACCTGCCCCGGGGTGGACGCGGGCGGCTCGTCCTCCGGCCGGGGACGATCCCCACCGTGGTCTGGTCTGCCGTCGCCAGGACGACCATCGCCGGATCCTGGAGGGGTCTGCGGGCTGCCCTCGCTGCCGGGACTCCCTCCTGGTGCGTAGTCACCGCCCGCTCCACCGCCGTCGCCTCCCGGTATCGGCGGGTTGGGGCTCGGTTCGGCATTCTGATTGCCGAACTCCGGGGGTGGCGCGAAGGCGGGCATCGCACCATTGGTGCTGAGCAGGGACGTGCTGTAGGTCTCGACGACCCGCACGGCCTCAGCGTGCGCCGCGTCGTGTCGCGCGGCCTGCTCGCGAGCGTCTCCCAGAATCTGCACCCATTCGAAGGGGTTACTCGTCGAGTTGATCCGGTTCTGATACGCCGCCGGGTCGTAGGGCACTGGAGTCGGCATCGATGTTCGCGCGGTCTCGGCGGCCTCGGCCTGGGTACGCACGATCGTACCCATGTACTGCGCGCCCTGGCCGGTGTCATGGCACCATATGGCGAGTTTGCTCAGCGTTGCGCGGGCCGTGTCTCCAGCCTTACCGACCCAGATCGCTTCGCTGCCGGTCGCGGTGCGCCCCAGACTCGCCCCAAAGTCCATGATCTCGTTGCCGAGGTCGTTCCACATCTGCCCGAGTTCATGCACCTGGACGGCGTCTGACGGGTCGATCATTTGTTTCAGGTCGGGATGGGTGTATCCGGCTGCGTTGGTGCGAGGGATGGGATCGGCTGGACGCATCGACAGTCCCCGCTCCAACCGGATGTGTTGGCCCGCGTTGAGTGTCTCGCCTACGACACGCTCAACCAACCCCAGGATCGAGGGATCCCCGGTCGGGTGGTCGGGGTGTAGTAGTCGTAGTTCTCGTGCCTGAATTCCACTGGCTGCCCCGCGCTGGATGGTGCACCGCCAGGAACAGGATGTGCGGCTGGACCGGGATCCGCGGATCCGGAAGGCGGTGTTGGCGCCATAACATTTCCCCTATGGCAGTTTTGGTTCCACGAGCGCAGCGGCCCTGTCGGCGGCTGCGCAAGCCTGGGCCGTGTCCTTGAGATACAGCGCGGAGACGCTGACGTTCGCCGTGTCGCCGACAGCGAAGAAGACATCGCAGTACCCAGGACCGCTGCCTTCTACGGCCCGCCTGGCTCGGTGCCGGCCGATCGTAACGTCGGTGACGCTGGATGCGTCGGCGAGATTCAGCTTCTCGATTCCGCCCTTCTCGTTGATAGAGGTGGATACCACCCCCTCCGGCTTTGCCCAGTCGCAGCGGCGTAGACCAACAATCTTCTCCGCCTTGCCTTGCACAGGCAGGCTGAGTGTGTTCGCTTCCTGTGCGGTGAGCAGCGCACACGCCTGTAGGGTGGCTAGGCCCATCGGGGGCGCCGTGTTTGACGGTGCCGGGGAAGCGGGTGCCGGGGAAGCAACTGATGCCCGGCCGGAAGGTTCTGATTGGCCGTCCGGGGCGGCCGCCTGCGGGAATGAGCAGCCTGCCGCCGCGAGTACCAGGGCCAGGGGCGTAAGGCAGGTGCGCAGGCTCATCCGTGGCTCATCCGATCGAGGTCCTGCTCGGCCCGTGCTTCGATTTCGCTATAGTTGCGCATACAGATCTCCAGCGCTTGATGCGCTTCCTCCAGCCTCTCGGCAAAGCTCTGCAGCGCGAAATTCAGTGATTGCTCATCCCCGGAGGCCACCAGCTCATTGCGCCCAGCGATGACTTGAGCCTCCGGAAGATCGCCCAGTTTGGCTTGGGCCCTGAGTTGGTGTATTCGGGCTAGCCGCACATTGAGTGTCTCCCGCATCTGCCGGATGGACATCATCATCTGTCCGGCTGATGCTGTGTCCACGGCGAACATGCCTTGTTGCGCCGCCGCCAGGAAGCTGCCGCCTCCGTCCGCCGGTCGCATCGCTCACCCCACGCGTTGGTTCGTGCCCGGCCGTGCTCGCAGCGTCACGACCGGCGTCATCATGCCAGATTCGGGCCATCTGGATCCGGCCGAGCTCGGCGTGGTCATGGGGTGAGGGTGGCGAGTACCTGGCCCCAGGCGGTTGACCGCGGGTCGATGAGAGCGAAGTGATCGATGCCCGGGAGTCGGTGCCGTGCAGGGCCACGGTGGGCACGGCCCCGGGGAGCAGCGCCGCCGGGTCGGCCAGGGCGTAACGGTCCGGATGCTCACCGGGTGATCCGCCGATGAGATCGTTCGCCGCGCCTCGGCCGAGCCGCCAGTCGCTGACCAGCGTGAGATCGGCGCAGCCCGCGAGGGACACGACTCTCCGGACCGCCGGGGAAGCGGGCAGCTGCCAGGGGGCGTCCGCGGGCAGCCGGTGCCTCAGCGAGGCCCAGAGCACCAGATGTCCCCCGGCCGAGTGCCCCACCCAGACGGCATCCGTGGCATCCAGGTCGTAGGGCTTGACCAGCCCCGGAAGCCGATCCAGCGCGGCCGCGACGTCGTCGAAGGTGCCCGGCCAGCCTCCGCCGGGTTGACCGGTTCGGCGGTATTCGGGAACGGCCACGGCGTACCCCGCCTCGACGAGCCCGCCCGCCATCGGACGCAGATGCATCCGGTCGACCGTCGCCCGCCAGAACCCACCGTGGAGCAGCACGACCAACGGGGCGGTACGGCCCGGCAGCCACAGGTCGACCACCTGGTCCGGTTCCGGGCCGTACGGCAGGGTGTGCGCGGGAGCGGGACGGGGTCTGCCGAGCACCTCATGAGGATTGCGCACGATCGCTGTTCCGGAAGAAACCAGCCGCGGGTCGCCTCTTCCGGAACAGCGATCGTCACCCTGCCGGTGTCGCGACATCGACAGCTGCGCGGTCAGGCGTCGAGGCTGCCGTCCCGCACGGCGGTGACGACGCAGGACCACTGCGCCGCCGGGATGGCCAGCACCGGGCTGGCGGTGGTGAGCTTGGAGTCACGCACCCCTACGTGACCCACCGGCGAGCGGTTGACCTCCACGCAGTTGTTCTGCCCACCGTTGCTGTAGCTGGACTTGTACCAGGCCCTCTCCTGAAATGATGCGGTTGACATGGGGTTAGCCCCTATCTTCGTCTGGTTTCGCAGCGAACTGGCCGGCCAGTTCCACCATGAAGTTACGTGACTCCACCGGCCCCAGCGCGATCGCTTGCAGGCGACGCTGCAGCTCGACGTACTGGCGCACCGCCTCTGAAGGTTTGTCCAGGTAGACCCCATTGTCGTACATGTCGATGTAGATGATGTCGGTGGCCGAATCGTGATCGAATCGGAGCACGGTGAAGTCGTAGCCGAGCGGCTCGTAGGACAGTGTGTCGAACGGGATGACCTGGATGTCCACAGTGGGCAGCAGGGCCAGCTCGGCCAGGTGGCGCAACTGCTCGGCCATCACCTTCGGCCCGCCGATCACCCGGCGCAGCGTCGACTCGCTGAGCACGAAGATGAACTGCGCCGGATTCTCCCTGGTCAGCAGCGCCTGCCGGTCCTGGCGCACCCGCACGATGTCCTCGACGGTCTGGTGATCCGGGAAGCTGCCCCGGCCACTGACCATCGCCCGGGTGTAGCGCTCGGTCTGCAGGTTGCCGGGCACGATCTCCGATGCGACCTGCATGATCTGGAGGCGGACTGCTCGAAGTCGCGGAACGCGCGGAACCGCTTCGGCCCCAGGTACAGGGTGCTCTCCGCGATCGCCCGGGTGCGCCGGCGCCGCGAGCCCTCGGAGAGCTCCCGGCACCACGTCGCGTCCTTCGTCGAGGCCTGGTAATCCGCAGCAGCTCATTGAGGTCGGCCTTGGAGATGCCGACCTTGCCGTTCTCCACCCGGCTGATCTTGTTGGCGGCCTTGCCGAGGCTCTCCGCGGCCTGCTCCTGGGTGAGGTGCGCACCCCGGAGTTGCGCAGCCCGTGACCGAGTTGGCGGCGCTGCACCGATGCCTGGTGCCGGGGCGGTTACCGCAGAACCGCCCGCGCGTCACTAGAGTGCGCATAACACCATGTTACAGTATGAGTGGATTTACATTATGTAAATCCACTCATACTGTAATGGCTACCCGGTGCCGCCCGCGCCGGCAAGTCGCTCGTGTCCGTGGCCGTCACCGGCCGTCGTGATCTCAGGAAGGATACAAGGTGGACGTTCACCTCGCCTGTCCGGCTCGTCCAGGCCGAGCCCTTGGGCAACCGGGTAGAGTCTCGTCCAGGCATTGCAAAGCGGGGTAATGACAAGGGGAATCAAACTATAGAGAGCGTTGTGGTCAGGTGAGTCATTTATGATGTAATTCCAGAAATTATGATATAACCCCAGGCTTCGTGACGGGTTTGTCCGGTCTCGGGTGTCGGAAATCTTTTTGTGAAGAGTAGGCCGATCGTAACGGTGAGGCTCAAGATGAGACCCAGGCCATCAGGGCTGCTATGCGATTCACTCGCTGATCGCGGCTGAGTAGGCGCGGAGCGGATTGACTACCCGGCGTTAGAATCGTCGGTTCCTGTCGGCTTCCCTCCCGATCTCTGCGGCGAATGCGGAGCCTAGATCGGAGCACGTCGTGCATCCACGCATTGAACCAACAGCGCAGTAGTTCGACGGTGACGTCGAGCGTGCGGTAGGTGTCGAGGGCCCGTTTGTCGCGGTGCTCCCGGTGAGCTCGTGTTCCAGGGCGGTTGCGGCGATCAGCGCGTCATAGACAGCCCCACCGGCGAGCCCGTTACCGGCGAGTGAGGCGAGTAGCTCCGACGTCCGCTGTCCGCTGAGAAACCGGGAGTGGGGGAAGTTGGCGGCCAGGAGTCGGGACACTGCGGCCGGGGTGCGTCGGGCAGGCGGCGGTAGCCGGGTGAGCACCGGGAAGGTCTCGAACGCGACGTGCCCAGCCAGGCCCAACTCCCGCTGCGCCAACGCCTCGAACGTTGCGTCGTGGTGCTTGTGGTCGGCGACGAGGAAGGCCACCGGCGCGCTGGTGTCGAGCAGCGTGGGGCTAGCGCTGGTCGCAACCACGCAGCGCCCGCATGTCCTGGCCGTCCAGCGGTGTGCCGGTAGCCGGCACGAGCAGGCGGCTGGCTCGCTCACCCAACTCGTCCTTGGTCAGCAACTCCACCCGCAGGCCGGCCCCGTCGGCGAGAACTTCGACCTCGACCTTGCGAGGACGCAGCCCAAGACAGTCCCGGATCGGCTTGGGGATCCCCAATCGTCCAGCCGTATCAATGGTTGCCCGCGCCTCAAAACAGTATCGCTGATCTGGGCAGGCGCCTGTCGAGGACGCTCAGGTTCCCGAGCTCAACAGGAGAGCTGTTCGATCAAGAACAAATAACTCTCCTGTTGAGCTCGGGAGGAACAGCGGGGATCCGGGAAGCAGGTCTATGGGGTCTGGGGGAAATCAGTGATGGGGGGTCGATAAGGTGCGCAGCAGGTCACGGGAGGTGAGCGGGCGTGAGTACCGTGCAGTTCCGGCGGTTACCCCGGTTGGCGGCGCCGAGGATGCCCGGTGGCGAGGTTCATCTGGAGCCGCCGCCCGAGGTGCCCAGGGTGATCCCGGGCAATCTCATGCAGAAGATGCTGCCGGTCGTGATGATCGTGGCCGTACTGGGCATGGTGGCTTACATCTTCATCGCCCCTGGTGCGGACAAGAAAAACCCGCTGTTCCTGATGTTCCCGATCATGATGGTGATCTCGACCGTCGGCATGTTCGCCGGTGGTGGCCGCGGTGGCCAGGCCAAGGCCGAGATGAACGAGGACCGCAAGGACTACCTGCGATACCTGGGCCAGATGCGGGAACGGGCCCGGGAGTCCGCGCAGGAACAACGCGCGGCACTGGAATGGAGCCATCCCGATCCCGCCGCGCTGTCCTCGATCGCGAACAGCCGGCGGATGTGGGAACGCCGTAGTGGTGACCAGGACTTCTGCCATGTGCGGGTCTGCCGGGGCTCGCAGCGGCTGGCCACCCGGCTGGTGCCACCGCAGACCGGCCCGGTGGACGAGCTGGAACCGATCACCACGCTGGCGCTGCGGCAGTTCGTCCGGGCCCATTCCATTGTGCCGGAGCTGCCGATCGCCATCTCGATCCGTGGGTTCGCCGCGGTCGGGGTCTCCGGTGACCCGGCTGCGTCCCGCGGGCTGGTGCGGGCGATGGTGGCACAACTGGCCACCTTCCACACTCCTGACGATCTGCTGATCGCGGTGGTCACCGCCGGGCGGGCCAAGGTGGACTGGGAATGGGCGAAGTGGCTGCCGCACGTGCAGCACCCCAGCCGCGTCGACGGGGCCGGGCCGGTGCGGATGATGGCCGCCACGCTGGCCCAGATTGAGGAACTGCTCGCCGAGCAGCTGCGAGACCGTCCCCGGTTCGCCCGTAACTCCCCACCGCCGGGCGACGAGCCGCACATCCTGATCGTCATCGACGGCGGGGAGGTCAGCGGAGCTGAGCAGATCATCCTGGAGGAGGGTCTGGCCGGGGTCACCCTGCTCGACCTCTCGGCGTCGCTGGGTACCCTCACCGGCCGCCGTGGTCTCCAACTGGCGATCGAGGGCGGGGCGATCGGCGCTCGCAACGCCAGCGGTGTCGAGTACTTCGGCACCCCCGACGCGCTGGCGGCTGCCGAGGCCGAGGCGGTGGCCCGCGCGCTGTCCCCCTACCGGCTCGGCGCACACGACGCGCCGGAGGAGGACGAGCCGCTGCTGAGCAGCACCGGGCTGCTCGGGCTGCTCGGCCTGCCCGAGGATCCGCACGCCTTCGACGTCGCGGCGGCCTGGCGACCACGCCCGATCCGGGATCGGCTGCGGGTGCCCATCGGGCTCGGTGAGTTCGGCCAGCCCGTGGAGCTGGACATCAAGGAGTCCGCCCAGGGCGGCATGGGTCCGCATGGCCTGTGCGTGGGGGCCACCGGGTCCGGAAAATCGGAGTTCCTGCGCACGCTGGTGCTGGGCCTGATCGCCACGCATTCCTCGGCGGTGCTCAACCTCGTGCTGGTCGACTTCAAGGGCGGCGCAACGTTCCTGGGCATGGAGGGCGCACCGCACGTCGCCGCGGTGATCACTAACCTGGCCGACGACCTGACCCAGGTCACCCGCATGCGCGACGCGCTGGCCGGCGAGATGAACCGCCGCCAGGAGCTGCTGCGCACCGCCGGCAACTTCGCCAACGTCAAGGACTACGAGAAGGCCCGGGAGAACGGCGCTGACCTCGATCCGCTGCCCGCGCTGTTCATCGTGATCGACGAGTTCTCCGAGCTGCTCGCCCAGCAGCCGGAGTTCATCGACCTGTTCGTGGCGATCGGCCGGCTGGGCCGCTCGCTGCAGATGCACCTGCTGCTGGCCTCGCAACGCCTCGAGGAGGGCAAGCTGCGCGGCCTGGAGTCCCACCTGTCCTACCGGATCGGCCTGAAGACCTTCTCCGCCGGGGAGTCCCGGGCGGTGCTGGGTGTGCCCGATGCCTACGAGCTGCCCTCAGTGCCTGGCTCGGGTTACCTGAAATTCGACACCGCGTCCATGGAACGCTTCAAGGCCGCCTACGTCTCGGGTCCATACCGCGCGGGACGGGTCGTCGCGCTGGATGGTTCGGGCTTGGCCACGTCGACCCCGGTGACCGCCGACCACCGGCCGCGGCTGTTCGTGCCTGACTATGTCGAGGCGCCCGAGGCGCCGCAGCCCGTGGTGCACCACGAGGTGGAGCCGCCGGAGAACGTCACCGAACCCAGCGTGCTGGACGTCGTGGTGGCCAGGCTGGCCGGGCAGGGCCCGCCGGCGCACGAGGTGTGGTTGGCTCCGCTGGACGCGCCGCCCTCACTGGATCAGCTGCTGCCGCCATTGTCGGTCACCGAGGATCGCGGCCTGTCCCCGGTCGGTTTCTTCGGCAACGGCCGGCTCACCATTCCGGTCGGCATCGTCGACAAGCCCTACGAGCAGCGCCGTGACCTGCTCTGGGCGGATCTTTCCGGCGCCGCCGGTCATGCCGTGGTCACCGGCGGCCCGCAATCGGGTAAGTCCACCCTGCTGCGTTCGATATTGATGTCGCTGGCGCTCACCCACACCCCGGCCGAGGTGCAGTTCTTCTGTATCGACTTCGGTGGCGGCACGCTGGCGTCGCTGGATGGCCTGCCGCACAGTGGAGGGGTGGCCGGCCGGTTGGAACCGGACACTGTCCGGCGCATCCTCGCCGAGGTCAGCGCCTTGCTCACCACCCGGGAGCAGCGGTTCCGCACGCTGGGTATCGACTCGATGACCGAGTACCGGGCCCGCAAACAGCGTGCCGACTCTTCAGCCAGAAAAGATCCGCTGAGCGAAGATCAGTTCGGCGACGTGTTCCTGGTGATCGACGGGTGGCACAGCTTCCGTCAGGAGTTCGACGTCTCCGATCTGGAGATGCGGGTGGTGAACCTGGCCACCCAGGGCCTGTCCTACGGGGTGCACGTGATGATCGGCGCCACCCGGTGGGCGGAGATCCGGCCCGCCTTGAAGGACCTTCTCGGTACCCGTTTCGAGCTGCGCCTGGGCGATCCGGGGGAGTCCGACATCGACCGGCGAGTGGCGGTCAACGTGCCGCCCGGGCGTCCCGGGCGCGGCCTGTCCCGGGACAAGCTGCACTTCCTGGCCGCGTTGCCGCGCATCGACGCGGTCACCAGCACGCAGGACGCCGGTGCCGGGGTCGCCGACGCCGTCGCGCACATCCGCCAGGGATGGGTCGGCCGCAGCGCGCCGCGGGTCCGGCTGCTGCCGGAGCGGATCGCCTACCAGCAGTTGCCGGCACTGCAGCCGCCACGACCGCACCTGATCCCGATCGGGATCAACGAGGCGGAGCTCTCCACGGTCTACCTCGACTTCATCACTGAGCCGCATTTCCTGTGCTTCGCCGACGGTGAGTCCGGCAAGACCAACCTGCTGCGGGCGATCGCCCGGGGCATTGTGGCGCGCTGCACCCCGGAGCAGGCCCGCATCGTCATGGTCGACTACCGCCGCACCATGCTCGGCGTCGTGGAGACCGAGCACCTCATCGGTTACGGCATGTCGGCCGATGTGCTGACCCCGATGATCAATGATGTGCAGGGCTCCATGCGCAAGCGCCTGCCCGGTGCCGGCGTCACCCAGCAGCAGCTCCGGGACCGCTCCTGGTGGTCGGGGCCGGAACTCTACGTCCTGGTCGACGATTACGACCTGGTCGCCACCCAGGGCGGTGCCAACCCGCTCGCTCCGCTGCTGGAGTTCCTGGCCCAGGCCAAGGACGTGGGGTTGCACCTCATCATCGCCCGGCGCTGCGGCGGTGCGTCCCGGGCCATGTTCGAGCCGGTGATCGCCAGGCTGCGGGAGCTGTCCACACCCGGCATCCTGATGAGCGGAAGCCCCGACGAAGGCCCGCTGATCGGCAACGTCAAACCAGTCCCGATGCCACCCGGCCGGGGCACCCTGCTCACCCGCAAGGCCGGCCAGCAACTCATCCAGGTCGCGTGGTCTGAGTGACCGGTGAGTGGCGATGCACGTGATAGCTCGCATCGCCACTCACCGGTTCCTACTCGGCTTCGTTGGGGGCGACGAGCTTGAATTGCGCGCCGGTCGGGTCGGCTGCGGTGGCGAGACGGCCGTATGGCGTGTCTTGAGCAGCCGTCACGATCGAGCCGCCGAGCTCGACGATTCGGGCCAGCGCGGCGTCGGTGTCTTCTACCCCGAAGTACACCGACCAGTGGGCCGGGACACCCTCGGGGAGGAAACCCGAGGTGTCCATGATCCCGGCCAGCCAGCCCTCGCCATGCTTGAGTGTGGTGTAGCGGAACTCCGCGGTGTCGGCCAGGACATGGGTGTCCCAGCCGAACACGTTGCGGTAGAAGGAGACAGCTGCCTGGTAGTCACGGGTGTGCAGCTCGAACCAGCTCGGTGCTCCAGGCTCGTTGAGGATCCCGAAGCCCTGATGCAGGCCGGGCCGCCAGACGCCGATGCTCGCGCCGCCGGGGTCGCTGACCACGGCCATGGTGCCCAGATCAGCGACGTCCATGGCGTCGAGGAGGACCTGGCCTGCGTGCTCGACGGTGGCCTCGACGGTCTTGCGGGCGTCATCACTGGCCAGGTACACCGACCACACGTCCGGCATCTCCGGGCGCTGACTGGCCATGCATCCGGCGATCCGCACGCCATCTTTCGTGAAATTGAAGTAGCCGCCGAACTCCTCGGCGGGCTCCTCGGCGGTCCAGCCGAACAGCTGGCAGTAGAACGCCCGGCTGCCCTCGGTGTCCGAGGTCATCAGATCAACCCAGCAGGGCGCTCCGATCACAGCGGTGTCTCGGGTGGGCACTGGTAGCTCCCTTCTCGATGTTCGAAATCATGTCATCACTATTGACGCCGCAGCGGCCCCGAACTCATCGGTCCTCCTGGCCCGAGTTCTGAGTAATCTGGCGCTCCGCAGCCTTGCCGTAAACCGATTTCATGATCTTTTCGCGACTTCGCGGTCCGTGGCGAAGATCATGCCGTAGATCGGGGCTCCGCTGACATTAGTCGAGCGCAATGGCTTATAATTGCCTCTCTTGTGTAGCTGTTCTAACCTGCCGCACTGTCCTTGCCAAATCCTGACAGGTTGAATCCTTACGGCTGCCAAGCTCATCCGCTAAGGGCATCATGCGGTCTTGCAGCTGTCGCGATCCAACGCGCCCAACAAGCACGAGTGCCCGTTGAGTGTCCTGTACCGCATCATTTACGGCGCCAGCTCGTATGTTCGCTGTCGCTAAGATAATCGTATCCAGGGCATTACACCAATGGTCATCTTTTGGCCGCTTCCGCAGGGCTGTCGTAATCTCATTTCTGGCAGCATCAAAGTTGCCTAGCTTGAGCTCTGCCGACGCTAAAACGCCATGACCATTACCGTAGGCGGCGAAACCAGGCAACGACTGACTAATATCGGCATCGGCAAATAGGCCCCGAGCGGTTATAAGCTCACGCTTGGCTATATCCGGCCTACCAAACGCCACGTACCCGGCTACTGTCTCGCCGCCCAGCACCGCCCGGACCTGCGGGTCAACCGAGCGAGCCGCCGCTGTCTGACCTACTTGAAGCAGTTTTAGCGCAAACTCCGGTTCGCCTAACGATTTTTCGATCGCTCCGGCCGTACACAGAACTTGCGCAACCCGATCAGGATCACCGGCCGCAAGGTCAAGCGCCTCGTGCATGTGGGCCCGGTAGTCATCCACCAGGCCAACATCACCAGCCGCCCACCCCGCTCGGCGATGAGCATCCGACACCAAGACCCTCAGACGCCTATGCACATCAGAGGTTGCCTCAGCCTTCAACAGTTGCTCCCCAGCCCTCGCCGTGGCCGCCAGCGGCTCCCTCGTCGCCCGACCACCTATCTCCCGCTGTAAGGCTTGCAACTCCACCAAGGTCGCCTCGTACATCCGCACGTCAGCCATGCCGACCCGCCGGGGCGGGTCGATCAAGACACGACGGACGGTCAGCGGTTCCGGCTCACCGAACACCGGAGCACCGAACAAGATCGTCCCGGCTAGAGCTAACAGCTTGCGACGTTCCACGTCTTCATCGACCTCCTCCGGGACCGGTTCTGACTCAACATCCCAACCCAATCCCATCATCCCGCGAGGTATGCCAAGACCGTCTGCCACCCGAACGAGCACGTCATATGCCTGCACCTGACGGCCGCTCATGATGGCTGAGACCTCTGACTGGTTCATCTTCACCAGTACGGCCAGCTCACGCTGAGTCATACCGCCGTCACGGAGAAAACGAAAGATAGCTGAGATATCTCGCTCAGCACAAGCCTCGATCATGGCCGGATTCATGTCCACCGGGGGATTGTACCGTGGGGCTAGTTGAGAAGATTAGGATGCTCGTAGATAGTTGCTCAACCGATTTATTGCATCCTGAGTGCTATGGCCGTCCCAAGTATGCGCTACTACCACTTCGGGTATCCGAAACAGGTCCCAGTCCTTAGCGGCTGATTGCTGTGGTTGTTTGACTCGGCTAAGTGCCGACACCGACAACCTCGGTCCAGCCGCGCGGTACAGCGTGCTGTCCGATGACCAGGGTTGTTCTGGCCGGCTCGCCGACGGTTGCCTGCGGGGCCTGGTCAGGGGGCGATGCACTCGGTTTCGGGTAGCTGCACCTCGACGCCTGCCTCCGCGCCGTTGGTCAGCTCCACTGTGATCAGCTCCCGCACGTTGCCCGCACTGCGCAGATCACCGAGAACAGCCTGTACTGCGGCGATCTTCGTTCGGGAATCCACGACTGTGACCGAGGTGGCCTCGGCCCGGACCGAGCGTTTGGCATCCGATTTGGCCTTGCGGATCTGCCGCAGCACCTGCGCCGCCACGGCCAGCACGGAGGGATCACCGGGGGGCAGCGCGGCACCGTTGGTCAGCGTGTGCAGCTCGGCGGCGTGCGGCCAAGCCGCCCGGTGCACCGACCCGGCAGTGAAGCCCGGCAACGGCCCGTCCTGCGTCTGGGCCCACGACCAGGCCTCTTCGGTGACGTAGGGCAAAAACGGCGCGAACAGCCGCAGCAGGGTGGACACCGCGATGCACAGCGCCGTGCGGGCCGAGGCGGCATCCGGACCGTCGCGGTAGGCGCGGACCTTGACGAGCTCGAGGTAGTCGTCGCAGAAGCGCCAGAAGAACTCCTCGGTGGTCTGCAACGCCCGCGCGTAGTCGTAGCTCTCGAAGGCGCCGGTCGCGTCGTCGACCAGGGTGGCCAGCTGGGCCAGCATCGCCCGGTCGATCGCCTCGGTCACCCCCGCGTCAGCCGGCGCGGGAAGCCCCAGGGCGAACTTGGACGCGTTGAGCACCTTGACGGCGAGCCGCCGGCCGATCTTCATCTGGCCGGGGTCGAAAGCGGTGTCGGTGCCGGGTCGGCCGCTGGCCGCCCAGTAGCGCACCGCGTCGGCGCCGTGCTGCTCCAGCAGCTCCGTGGGCACCACGACGTTGCCGCGGGACTTCGACATCTTCTTGCGGTCCGGGTCGAGGATCCAACCGGAGATCGCGGCGTGCCGCCAGGGCAGGCCGCCGTGCTCGTAGTGGCTGCGGACCACCGTCGAGAACAGCCAGGTGCGGATGATGTCGTGGGCCTGCGGGCGCAGGTCCATCGGGAAGGTCCGGGCGAACAGGTCGGCGTCCTCCTCCCAGCCGCAGGCGATCTGGGGGGTCAGCGACGAGGTCGCCCAGGTGTCCATGATGTCGGGGTCACCGGTGAAACCGCCCGGTTGGTCCCGCTGCCCGGCGGTGTAACCCGGTGCGACATGGGACTGCGGGTCGATGGGCAGCGCGGTCTCCTCCGGCACGATCGGGTGCTCGTAGTCGGGAAGGCCCGCCTCGTCGAGCCGGTACCACAGCGGGATCGGCACACCGAAGAACCGCTGGCGGGAGACCAGCCAGTCACCGTTGAGCCCGTCCACCCAGTTCTCGTAGCGGTGGCGCATGAACTCCGGGTGCCAGTTCAGCTCGGTGCCCCGGGAGATCAGCTCGTCCCGCAGCTCCGGCGAGCGGCCCCCGTTGCGGATGTACCACTGCCGGGTCGTGACGATCTCCAGCGGCCGCTCGCCCTTCTCGTAGAACTTGACCGGGTGGGTGATCGGTCGTGGCTCGCCCAGCAGATCACCGCAGGAGCGCAGCAGCTCGACCATCTCCCGCTGGGCACCGGCGCTGGACTTGCCGCTCAACCGCGCGTAGGCCTCCCGAGCGGCCTCACTGGTCAGCCAGGACGGTGTCTCGGTCGTGAACCGGCCGGTCTTGCCGATCACCGCGCGGGTATCCAGCTCCAGCTCGCGCCACCACATCACGTCCGCGAGGTCACCGAAGGTGCAGACCATGGCGATGCCGGTGCCCTTGTCCGGTTCCGCTCGGCGGTGGGCCAGTACCGGCACCTCGACGCCGAAGACCGGCGTGCGGACCGTCGAGCCGAACAGTGGCTGGTAGCGGTCGTCGTCGGGATGCGCGACCAGCGCGACGCAGGACACCAGCAGCTCCGGTCGCGTCGTGGAGATGACGACCTCGCCCGGCCCGTCGCCGCGGTGAAACCGCAGATCATGGTAGGCGCCCGGGCGGTCCCGGTCCTCCAACTCGGCCTGGGCCACCGCGGTCTGGAAGGTGGTGTCCCACAGGCAGGGCGCCTCTGACGAGTACGCCTCACCGCGAGCCAGGTTGCGCAGGAACGCCCGCTGGCTCACCCGCTGCGAACGCCCGGACACCGTCGTGTACGTCAGTGACCAGTCCACCGACAGGCCCAGCAGGCGCCACAGCTGCTCGAAGGCCTTCTCGTCGGTCTCGGTCAGGCGCTCGCACAGCTCGATGAAGTTGCGGCGGCTGACCGCGATGTAGTCCTGGCGCTTCGATGGGACCTTGGCCGGCGGGGCGAAATCCTCCTGGTAGGTGACCGAGGGGTCGCAGCGCACGCCGAAGTAGTTCTCCACCCGTCGCTCGGTCGGCAACCCGTTGTCGTCCCAGCCCATCGGGTAGAACACCTCGCGGCCCCGCATCCGCTGGAAACGCGCGATCGTGTCCGTGTGTGTGTAGCTGAACACATGGCCGACGTGCAGCGAGCCCGATACGGTCGGCGGCGGCGTATCAATCGAGTAGATCTCGCCGCGGACGCGAGTACGGTCGAAGCGGAAGGTACCGTCACGCTCCCACCGCTCGCCCCAGCGAGCTTCGAGATTGTCGAGGGTTGGTAGCGGGCTGGCCATCCCCCGACTCTATCGGCCCATCGTTGCCCGCCCGATCCGGCGTGACCCGCGACCACCGCCGCGATGCGAGAACGATCCCCGCCCGCTTTGTGGCATTCGCTCGTGCAACGTTGTGCGACCAGTTCGTCACGGCGTGGAACCGGATCTGGCAGTGTGGCGTCCCCCGGTAGTCACAACCGGTCACATTCCGACCAAACAGATCAAGGAGACCACCGCAGATGGCAGGCCAGTTCGGTGCGCAGTTCGAGCAGATGCAGGCGTCGGCGAATCACGTCGCTGAGGTGAATCAGAGCGTTCAGGGCCAGCTCTCAAGCCTACGAAGCCAGCTGGCTCCGCTGGCGGGAGCGTGGAAGGGCCAGGCGGCGAGCGCCTTCCAGGTTCTGATGGACCGGTGGGACAACGACGCGCGCAATCTCAACGAGGCGCTCAACGGAATCGGTGAGCAGATCCGCGGATCCGGTACCACCTACGCGCAGGCCGACGAGGCTGAGAACCAGACCTACACGCGGATCAGCCAGGCCCTCGGCGGCTGAGTGCGCTGCTTCGCCTCACCCGATACCCCACATCATGAGGTCAAAGGAGATGAACAGATGAGCGAGATTCTGGTCACGTTCGGAGAGTTGGAGGGCGCGCGGAGCTCGATCCAGACGACGTGGACGAACATCAACCGGGAGATGGAGGACCTCAAGCGTTACCTCCAGCCGATGGTGGAAACCTGGACCGGCGAGGCGTCCAGCGCCTACCAGGCCCATCAGGCGAAGTGGGATCGATCGGCGGCAGACCTGAATCAGGTGCTCAACCAGATCGGGGTCGCACTGGGCGCGTCGAACGAGAACTTCCAGGCCGGCGAGTCAGCGAACCGGGCGCGTTGGTCCTAGCCGCCGCCGGGTCAGGCCTACCGGGGTCGCCGCCTGGGGACCAGCTCCCGTCGTGGCGACCCCGTTTTGACCGTGCCCGACCGCGGCCGGTATCGTTTCCACCTGCTGTGCGGACGGGCGCGGCTCCCAGTGGACGGCTGTTTCGGTGGTCATCCGTGCCGGGGACGCCAGCCGCACCGGCGGTTCGATTCCGGCCTATGAGGTCGGACCCTGCTATGACGAGGTAGGTCCGTGCGCACGTACAGCCCTAAGCCCGGCGAGGTCGAGCGCGCCTGGCATGTCATCGATGCCACTGACGTGGTGTTGGGCCGGCTGGCCAGCCAGGCGGCCATCCTGCTGCGCGGCAAGCACAAGCCGACCTACGCTCCGCACGTCGATACCGGCGATTTCGTAGTGATCGTCAACGCTGGCAAGGTGGCGTTGTCGGGCAACAAGGGAGACCGCAGCTTCGTCTACCGGCACAGTGGACGTCCAGGGGGGCTCAAGCGGCGCTCGTTCGGCGAGATGCTGGCCACCCGGCCGGAGCGGTTGTTGGAGCGATCCATCAAGGGCATGCTCCCGAAGAACACCCTGGGTCGGGCGATGGCCCGCAAGCTCAAGGTTTATGCCACTGCGGAACACCCGCACACGGCGCAACGCCCGCAGCCCTACCAGATCACCCAGGTCGCTCAGTGACCACTCCTGACCCAGTGATCACTCCTGGCCCCGCGACCGTTTCTGATCCAGTGAACGACCCTAGTGAGGACCTGAGAGCCGCCGTGACCACTCCGCAGACCCCGCAATCCGAGACCGGCACAGTCGCGCCGGCCGCGTCGGCTCCGCTCGTGCCCGCGATGCCGGCACCCAGTGGTCAGGCCGCGCAGGCCGTCGGTCGTCGCAAGGAAGCGGTGGTGCGGGTACGCCTGCTGCCCGGCACTGGGGTGTTCCGGCTCAATGGCACGAGCCTGGAGCGGTATTTCCCGAACAAGGTGCACCAGCAGCTGATCCGGGAACCTCTGCTGACCGTCAACAAGCCCGAGTCCTACGACGTGTTCGGCAACCTCTCCGGGGGTGGCACCTCCGGTCAGGCCGGCGCGCTTCGGCTGGCCATCGCCAGGGCGTTGGTCGAGATCAACATCGATGACCGTCCGGCCCTGAAGAAGGCCGGTTTCCTCACCCGGGACGCCCGGGCCAAAGAGCGCAAGAAGTACGGCCTGAAGAAGGCGCGCAAGGCTCCCCAGTACTCGAAGCGTTAGTCCGCGCTTCGCTGTCCCGCTCGATGCCTCGATTGATGTGACGTCGCGCCTGTTCGGCACCGATGGGGTGCGTGGCTTGGCCAACTCCGAGCTCACCCCGGAGCTGGCCTTGGCCCTGTCGACCGCAGCGGCGCGGGTTCTCGTCGACGAGAGCGGTTTTCGCGGCCGTCCGGTTGCCATCGTCGGCCGGGATCCGCGAGCCAGCGGGGAGATGCTGGAGGCAGCCGTCACGGCCGGCCTGGCCTCGGCAGGCGCCGATGTGCTCCTGGTCGGGATCCTGCCCACACCGGCTGTTGCCCACTTGGTGGGCGAGTTCGCTGCGGATCTCGGCGTGATGATCTCCGGATCGCATAACCCGATGCCGGACAACGGCATCAAGCTCTTCGCCGCCGGTGGGCGGAAACTTCCCGACGCGGTGGAGGACGAGATCACCGCCCGGGTGGCCGGGCACGAGTTCGAACGTCCCACCGGAGCGTTGATCGGCCGGGTGCGGGACCTTCCGGGGGCCGCCGAGCGTTATGTGGATCACCTGTTGCGGGCAACCCCGCACGCGCTGACCGGTATCCGGATGGTGGTGGACTGCGCGCACGGCGCAGCGTCCACCATCGCGCCGCAGGTCTACCATCGAGCTGGCGCCGAGGTGGTGGCTCTGCACGTCCAGCCCGACGGTCTCAACATCAACGACAGGTGCGGGTGCAGCCATCTCGACGAGCTGCGCAAGGCGGTGCTGGAGCAGGGCGCCACGATCGGTATCGCCCACGACGGTGACGCCGACCGCTGCCTGGCCGTGGACGCCGCCGGCGAGGTGGTGGACGGTGACCAGATCATGGCGATCCTCGCGCTGGCGATGCGCGAGAGCGGCGAGCTCGTCGAGAACACCCTGGTCGCCACCGTGATGAGCAATCTGGGCCTGCACTTGGCGATGCGGGAGCACGATGTCCTGGTCAGGACCACGCCGGTGGGGGATCGGTACGTGCTCGAGGCACTGGTCACGGGCGGGTTCGCACTCGGCGGCGAGCAGTCCGGGCACCTGGTGTTGCCCGCGTACGCCACCACGGGCGATGGGTTGCTCACCGCGTTGCAACTGATGGCCCGGATGGTCAGTTCCGGACGAAGCCTGGCAGACCTGGCCGGTGTGCTGACCCGGCTCCCTCAGGTGTTGATCAATGTTGCGGTCGTGGACAAGGCGAAAGTCGCCATGGCGCCAGCGGTAGCGGATGCGATCACCACCGCGGAGGCCGAGTTGGGCGAGACCGGTCGCGTGCTGCTGCGGCCCTCCGGTACCGAGCAACTGGTGCGGGTGATGGTCGAAGCCCCGACCGAGTCAGCCGCCGCCACAATCGCCCAACGCATTGCCACGGTGGTCGCGACGGCCAGCTGACTCACGCTACGTGTGTGCTAGCGTCCGGCCGATTTCAGTACCGCTATCAATGCCAAGAGCCCGAATAGACCGATCACGACCCACAGGACGACCAACATGATGTAACCGATAACCATGGCGACTCCCTTGGTAAGCGCCCGGCGCGGCGCAGCCCTAACTATAAGGCACCACCCGGCCGCAGACCCGTTTGATCACACTAGTTGAGGTTCACACATGGTGAGCTTCAGTCCTGGTGAGACTCCGCTAGTAGCGCGTCGTAGTCGCCGGAGCCAGTGAGATGGCGCAGCAGGAACGCGGTGATCAGCGCTCGGCTGGTCTTCCGGGTGCCGCTCTCCGAACTGCTGCCCACGAGCAGGTTCGTCCAGTGCGATCCGGTGGTGAACCCGAGATGACCGGCCTTGGGCAGGGTCCTGAGCTGCACCGGCCCCGCCCACGCTCTGGTGACCGGCTCGGCGTGCCCGACCGCCGGCGCGAGCAGGTCCCGGCCACCGGCCAGGTGCAGACCCGGCATGGTGCATCCGGGCGCGGCGGCCACCGCGGAGGGCATCGTCTCGGTTAATGCCAGCGTGACCACCGCGCGGCACCGGTCCTCGGCCGCCGCCGCCAGCACCGCGCACCCGCCGCCCATCCCGTGCCCGGCCAGTGCCAGCTTGGTGGGATCGACGCTGATCCCGCCCTCGCCCAGTCGCACGCTGGTGCACACGTCGAGCACGGTGCGCAGATCGGTGGCGAACTGACTGTGCGAGGCGAGCACGCCGAGCTGGGTGGCGGGAGCGGCGGCTACCAGGCCCCAGCTGGCCAGGTGCCGCAGTAACTCCTCGTAGCGTGCGGTCGGCTGCAACCAGCCGTGCCCGAACGCCACCGCGGGCAGGCCGAGGCCGGATCGGGGGGTGAACACCACACCCGGCACGCCGGCCGAGGTGAGATCACCGCTGGCGACCGGGTATGGACCTGGCCGGGACAGCTCCTCAGCTGAGCGCCGGACCGCGGGATCGGTGCGTGCCATGAGCCGGGACGGTATCGGATCCGGGTGCGCGTGGTGGGCTAGCGTGACGCGCATGTGCGGAATCGTGGGCTACGTGGGGCATCGGGACGCCCTCGAGGTCGTCCTGCAGGGCCTGGGTCGGCTGGAATACCGCGGCTACGACTCGGCCGGTATCGCGGTACTGACCAGCGTCGGCACGCTGGCGGTGGCGCGTAAGGCGGGGGCGCTGGCCAACCTGATCGGCGAGCTCGACGTGACCGGGCGGGTGGGGTTGCGCGGCACCACCGGGATGGGACACACCCGCTGGGCCACCCACGGCGCGCCCACCGATCGCAACGCCCACCCGCACTGCGACACCGCGGGCCGGCTCGCCGTGGTGCACAACGGGATCATCGAGAACCACGCTCAACTGCGCGCCGAGCTGGAGCGGGCCGGGGTGGAGCTGACCAGCGACACCGACACCGAGACCGCCGCGCATCTGCTCGCCGCCGCGTACGCGGATTGTGGTGATCTGGCGCTGGCCGTGCGCGCGGTGTGCCGGCGGTTGCACGGAGCGTTCACGCTCGTCGTCACCCATGCCGACGAGCCCGACCTGATCGTCGCGGCGCGGCGCTCCTCGCCGCTGGTGGTAGGGGTGGGCGCCGGGGAGCATTTTGTCGCCTCCGACGTCGCGGCGTTCATCGAGCACACCCGCGACGCCGTCGAGCTCGGCCAGGACCAGGTCGTGACCATCACCCGGGACGGCTATCAGATCACCGACTTCCATGGCGAGCCGGCCTCGGGGAAGCCCTTTCATGTCAGCTGGGACCTCTCGGCGGCGGAGAAGGGCGGGCACGACTACTTCATGCTCAAGGAGATCCAGGAGCAGCCCAGCGCGATCGCCAATACCCTGCGCGGGCATTTCGTCGATGGCCGGATCGTGCTGGACGAGCAGCGGATGGACACTCAGGAACTGCGCGAGGTCGACAAGGTCTTCGTGATCGCCTGCGGGAGCGCCTACCACTCCGGCATGGTCGCCAAGTATGCCATCGAGCACTGGTGCCGGCTGCCGGTGGAGGTGGAGCTCGCCAGTGAATTCCGGTACCGGGACCCGGTGCTGGACCGCTCCACCCTGGTGGTGGCGATCTCGCAGTCGGGGGAGACGATGGACACCCTGGAGGCCGTCCGGCACGCCCGCGAGCAGAAGGCCCGGGTGCTGGCGATCTGCAACACCAACGGGGCGCAGATCCCCCGGGAGT
Organism: uncultured Actinomycetota bacterium; assembly: GCA_963712995.1. Taxonomy (GTDB): domain Bacteria; phylum Actinomycetota; class Actinomycetes; order Mycobacteriales; family Pseudonocardiaceae. Next base: position 119,210 of record CAVQKH010000025.1, read on the forward strand.
CCGACGCGGTCCTCTACACCCACGCGGGCCCGGAGATCGGCGTGGCCGCCACCAAGTCGTTCCTGGCCCAGATCGTGGCCAATTCGCTGGTCGGGCTGGCGCTGGCGCAGGCCCGCGGCACCAAATACTCCGACGAGGTCGCTCGCGAGTACGCCGAGTTGGAGGCGATGCCCGCGGCGGTGGCGCAGGTGCTCGGCACCGTGGCGGCGGTGCGCGAGCTGGCCCGGGAACTGGTGGACGCCAAGGTAGTGCTGTTCCTCGGTCGCCATGTCGGTTTTCCGGTGGCCTTGGAGGGCGCGTTGAAGCTCAAGGAGCTCGCCTACATGCACGCCGAGGGTTTCGCCGCCGGGGAGCTCAAGCACGGCCCCATCGCGCTGCTCGAAGACGGTCTGCCGGTGGTCGTGGTGATGCCCTCGCCCAAGGGCCGGTCGGTGCTGCATCCCAAGCTGCTCTCCACTATTCAGGAGATCCGGGCCCGCGGTGCGCGGACCATCGTCCTGGCCGAGGAGGGCGACGAGACGGTACGGCCCTACGCCTCGCACCTGCTGGAGATCCCCGCAGTGCCCACCCTGTTGCAACCCCTGGTGTCGACCGTGCCGCTGCAGGTACTCGCCGCCGAGATCGCCCGGCAACGCGGCTATGACGTCGACAAGCCCCGCAACCTCGCAAAGTCCGTCACGGTCGAGTAGTCGTGAGTGTCGTTGGGTGTTCTGGCACCGGGTGTTCTGGCACCGGAAATCATTCACGAGGCGCCTGGACGGTGGCGCGCGTGCGCGCCGCCGAGAACGCCCTCCTCGCACAGGTGCCGGCCGGGGTGTTGATGCGTCGGGCGGCGTTCGGCCTGGCCACCCGGACCGCGGCGGTGCTGGCCGAGCGCACCGGCGGGGTAGCCGGGCGGCAGGTCGCGCTGTTGGTGGGGGCCGGGAACAACGGTGGGGACGCGCTGTGGGCCGGGGCGTTGCTGCGCCGCCGTGGGGTGGCGGTCACCGCCGTGCTGCTCTCGCCGGAGCGCACCCATCCGCAGGGCTTGGCCGCGTTGCGCCGGGCCGGCGGGCGGATTGCCGATGACCTGCCGGAGCGCGCTCACCTGGTGCTCGACGGGATCGTCGGGCTGTCCGGTCAGGGCCCGCTGCGTCCTGCGGCGGCTCGGCTGGTGGCCGCGGTCCGGGCTCCGATCATCGCGGTGGACTCGCCTTCCGGGGTGGACCCGGACACCGGCACCACGAGCGGACCCGCAGTCACCGCGACCGAGACTGTCACCTTCGGCGCCTGCAAACCGGTGCACCTGCTTGCCCCGTGGCGTTGCGGCCCGGTGCACCTGGTGGACATCGGGCTGCTCAGCCGGCTCGGCGAGCCCGATCTGCGGGTGCTCACCGCCGCCGAGGTCGGTGCGTTGTGGCCGGTGCCGGGCCCGGCCAGTGACAAGTACAGCCAGGGCGTCGTGGGGATTGCTGCGGGATCGTCGGGCTATCCCGGTGCGGCGGTCCTCTGTGCCGGCGCCGCCGTGCTGGCGACCTCGGGCATGGTGCGCTTCGCAGGCACCGCCGCCGACGCGGTCCGCGCCCGGTGGCCGGAGGTGGTCGCCACCGGGTCGGTGTCCGATGCCGGGCAGGTGCAGGCCTGGGCCGTCGGGCCCGGCTTGGGCACCGGTGCCGCCGCCCGGGCGGTGCTCGCCCACGTGCTGGCCGCCGGGGTGCCGGTGGTCGCCGACGCCGATGCGATCACCCTGCTGGCCCGGCACCCCGAGCTGGCTGACCACCGGGATCCGGGGACCCCGCTGGTCCTCACCCCGCACGATCGGGAGTTCGAGCGGCTCACCGGTCACCCCCCCGGCACCGACCGGGTCGCGGCCACCCAGGACGCGGCGAGCCGGTTCGCCGCGGTGGTGCTGCTCAAGGGGAACGTCACCATCGTCGCCGCACCGGACGGGCGGGTTCTGGTGAACCCGGCCCGCTCGTGCTGGCCCGCGACGGCCGGTTCCGGTGACGTCCTCACCGGCGTGCTCGGGGCGCTGCTCGCCAGCGGCCTGGAACCCGCCACCGCGGCGGTCTGCGCCGCCCACGCCCAGGACCTCGCCGCTATCCTCGCCGCCTCGGGCGCACCGACTCCCGCGTCGGGGATCGCGGGGGCGTTGGGTGCGGCGATTCGGGAGCTGCGGGCGGCGGCCGGGATGGGAGGATGCGCGTGATGCCAACCCCGTTCCAGCGCCCGCGGGCTAGAAGTGGTGATCGATCTCGACGCGATCCGGCACAACGTGGGCATCCTCACCGCTGCCGCCGCGGCCTCCGGCGCTGCCACCATGGCAGTGGTCAAGGCTGACGGGTACGGCCACGGCGCGGTGGACGTCGCCCTCGCTGCGCTGGAAGCGGGAGCCGGCGCGCTGGGCGTATGCGGCGTCGAGGAGGCGCTCACCCTGCGCCGACGCGGGATCGACGCACCCGTGCTGGCCTGGCTGCACGCGCCCGGCGAGGACCTCGCCTCCGGTGTCGCCGCCGGGATCGACCTCGGGATCTACTCCACCGGCCAGCTCGATGCCGCAGCGTCAGCCGCCGCGGTGAGCGGCCGCACCGCGCGGGTACACCTCAAGGTCGACACCGGGCTGACCCGCGGCGGGGCCTGCCGCGACCAGTGGCCCGGCCTGGTCCGGGCTGCGGCAGCCGCTCCAGGCGTCGAGGTCGTCGCTGTCTGGTCGCATCTCGCGCACGCCGACGATCCAGGGCACCCGATCATCGAGCAGCAGGTCCGGTATTTCGACGAGGCCTACCAGCTGGCTCGGGATGCCGGGCTGCGGCCGCTGCGGCACCTGGCGAACTCCGCGGCCACCCTCACCCGGCCCGACCTGCACTATGACATGGTCCGTCCCGGTATCGCCGTCTACGGACTCTCACCGGTGCCCGGGGTCGACGATCGTCTCGTGCCGGCGATGACACTGCGCTCGCAGGTCGCGATGGTCAAACGGGTCCCTGCCGGGGAGGGCGTGTCGTACGGGCACGCGTGGCATACCGATCGGGAGACCACATTGGCACTGGTACCTGCCGGGTACGCTGACGGTGTGCCGCGGGTGCTCACCGGCAGGCTGGACGTGTGGTTGGCCGGTCGGCGCCGGCCGGTGGTGGGAAGGGTGTGCATGGACCAGGTGATGGTCGACTGCGGGGACGACCGGATCGCCGAGGGCACCGAAGTGGTCTTTTTCGGCACCGGCGAGGGCGGCGCGCCCACCGCCGCGGAATGGGCCGGCAAGCTGGGCACGATTCACTACGAGGTGGTTGCGGGAATGGCCCGTCCCCGGTTGACCCGGACCGTGCGCGGTCGTCGTGCGGTCCCGGCGCTGGCGCGGGTCGCCCGATGAGGATCCGGTGGTTGGTCGGCGCCGCGCTGGGCGCTGTCGCGACGACCACGCTCGTCGCCGGCGCCATGCACCTCAACCGCATCGCCAAGCTGCGCAGGGCGGCGGCGGAAATGCCTGAGGCGCTGCCCCCCGTGTTGCCGCCGGACCGGGAGTACACGGTGTCGGCCGATGACGGGGTAGTGCTGTCGGTGGAGGAGCTCGACCCGGTCGATGGTGGATCGCCCGCGTTCACGGTCGTGCTGGTGCACGGCTACACGCTGGACCGGCGGACCTGGCTGTTCCAGCGCTACGAGCTGGCGCATTCCACCACACCTCGGGTTCGCCAGGTGCTCTACGACCTGCGCAGCCACGGCCGCTCCGGTCGTTCGCCCCGCAGCGCCTCCACCATCGAGCAACTCGGTCACGACCTGCACACGGTGATCAATAAAGCGGCCCCCGAGGGGCCGGTCGTGCTGATCGGGCATTCCATGGGCGGCATGACGATCATGGCGTTGGCTGAGCACAATCCTGAGCTGTTCGCCGAGCGGATCTGCGGGGTGGCCTTGCTCAACACCAGCGCAGGGGACATCGGCGCCTCGGGGCTGTCCCGGCCGTTCCTGTCCCGGCGCAATCCGATCATGCCGGTGGCCAGACGGCTGTCCGACTGGGAGCCCAGCACTCGGGCGATCGATCGCGGGCGGGATGCCGCCGGGCACCTGGCCTGGAGCCTGACCCGCAAGCTCTCCTTCGCCGACGCGGGGATCAGCCCGGTGGTGGTCGAGTTGCTGCACGAGATGATCGGCGCCACGCCCTTCGAAGTCGTGGTCGATTTCCTGGACACTTTCGGGGCGCACAACCGGTACGCCGCGCTGGCCGGTCTGCGATACGTCAAGGCGCTGGTGATCGGGGCCGACGCTGACCTGTTGATCCCCTACCAGCACTCCGAGGCGATCGCGGCGCTGCTGCCCGACGTCGAGCTGGTCAAGGTGGAGGGTGCGGGTCACGTGCCGATGCTGGAGCAGCCCAAGATCGTCACCGAACATCTCCTGGAGTTTCTGGCGCGCTGCGCAGGGGCCCTGTCCCGCCGGTAGAAATACAGTCTCACCGGTAGAAATACAGTCCCGCCGGTAGAAATACAGTCCCGCCGGTAGAACATCGAGGTGGACACGGTTATGAGTCTGATGATGGAGCTGGCGACCCCGGTGGACACCGAACGCCTGGGCCGGGCGGTGGGTCAGCGGCTGCGCCCGGGTGATGTGGTGGTGCTGTCCGGGCCCCTGGGCGCGGGCAAGACGGTGCTGGCTCGCGGCATCGGTGCCGGGCTGGGCGTGCGCGGACCGGTCACCTCCCCGACGTTCGTCATCGCCCGTGAGCACCCCGCGTTGCCCGGCGGGCGCGGGGTGCCGCTGGTGCACGTTGACGCCTACCGGCTGGGCGGGATGGCCGAGCTGGACGACCTCGACCTGGATACCGATCTCCTCGCCGCCGCAGTGGTCGTGGAGTGGGGCGAGGGCCTGGCCGAGCGGCTTTCTGACGAGCACCTGCTGATCCGGCTGTGCCGGTCCAGCGCTGGAGGTGCTGACGAGGGCCGCGTCGCGCAGCTGAGTGGCCCGGCCCGGTTGTTACCGGAGCCGGCCTGGTTCGTGGCCGCCCGCGAGCCCGAAATGGGTGATCCGTAAGATCGTCCTTCGTGCTGGTGCTGGCTGTGGACACAGCGACCTCCGCGGTGACCGCCGGATTGCTCAGGCTTGCTGTGGTGGGCCCGCCGGAGGTCCTCGTCGAGCGCGTCACCGTGCATCCGCGGGCGCACGGTGAGCGGCTCATGCCATCGGTGTGCGAGGTGCTGGCCGAGGCCGGTGCGTCGATGCAGGAGTTGGACGCGGTGGTGTGCGGGGCGGGCCCGGGTCCGTTCACCGGGCTTCGGGTCGGGATGGTCACCGCCGCGGCACTGGGCGACGCCCTGGGCATCCCGGTCTATCCGGTGTGCAGCCTGGACGCCATCGCCCACCGAGCAGGTGCCGGCAGCCCGCTGTTGGTGATCACCGATGCCCGGCGGCGTGAGGTGTACTGGGCACGTTATGACTCCTGCGGTGCCCGCATCGACGGCCCGCACGTGGACCGGCCGGATGACCTGCCGCTGGCCGGTGTGTCGCGGGTGGCCGGCGCGTCGGGTCTGGCGGTGGGGGTGCCGGTGTCACCTCCTCGGTACCCCGACCCGGCAGCCCTGGTCGCCGTGGTCGCGGCCGCGGTGCGGGCGCATGCGCCACCGGCCCCGCTCACCCCCCTGTACCTGCGTCGCCCGGATGCGGTCGAACCAGGGCCGCGTAAGCGGGTGACGCCGGTGTGAGCGTCCAGATCGAACCCCTGGCGAACGCCGATGTGCGGCGCTGTGCCGAGCTGGAGCGGTTGTTGTTCGACGGCGACGATCCGTGGAGCGCTGAGGCGTTCCTGGAAGCACTGGCTTCGGGTCATCACTATCTCGCCGCCCGGGAGGGTTCCTGGCTGGTGGGCTACGCGGGTCTGGCCCGCGTCGGTGCCCAGGCGGAGATCCATACCCTCGCGGTGGACCCGGCGCACCATCGTCGGGGGGTCGGGCGCGCGTTGCTGCGTGCGATCCTCGATCATGCGGTGGGGGCCACCGTGTTCCTGGAGGTGCGCACCGACAACGAGTCGGCGATCGCGCTGTATCGCAGTGAGGGGTTCGTGGTGGTCGGCACGCGCCGTCGTTACTACCGGCCCAGCGGGGCCGACGCGTTCACCATGCGCAGGCAGGCCGCGCTGTGACTGCAAGGGGGACCGTGCGGGGGGCGGCAGGCGTGGTCTTGGGCATCGAGACCTCCTGCGACGAGACCGGCGTGGGTGTCGTGCGGTTGTCCTCCGACGGCACGGTCACGCTGCTCGCCGATGAGATCGCCTCCAGCGTCGAGGAGCACGCTCGCTTCGGCGGCGTGGTGCCTGAGGTGGCCTCCCGCGCGCACCTGCAGGCGATGGTGCCGACGGTGCGCCGTGCGCTGCGGGTCGCCGGTGTCACCCCGAGCGGACTCGACGCGGTGGCGGTCACCGCGGGACCAGGCCTGTCCGGTGCGTTGCTGATCGGGGTGGCCGCGGCCAAGGCGTACGCGGCGGCCTGGGACGTCCCGCTCTACGGGGTCAATCACCTCACCGCGCACGTCGCGGTGGACACCCTGGAGCACGGTCCACTACCGCCCGCGCTGGCCCTGCTCGTCTCCGGTGGGCACTCCAGCCTGCTGGAGGTTTCCTCCCTGGTGGCTCCGTTGCTCCCGTTGGGAGCCACCGTCGACGACGCCGCAGGGGAAGCGTTCGACAAGGTTGCTCGGCTGCTGGGCCTGGGTTTCCCGGGTGGGCCCTTCATCGACCGGGCGGCCCGGGAAGGTGATCCGGGCAGCGTCCGATTCCCCCGGGGTCTGACCGGACCCGGCGACGCGCCCTATGACTTCTCCTTCTCCGGGCTCAAGACAGCGGTCGCCCGGCACGTCGAGGGGCTGGGACACCAGGGGATCACCGTGCCGGTCGCCGACGTGGCGGCCGCCTTCCAGGAGGCCGTGGTGGACGTGCTCACCGCCAAGGCGCTCCGGGCTGCCACCGACCGGGGCATCGATACCCTGCTCATCGGGGGTGGTGTCGCCGCCAACTCCCGGTTGCGCGCGCTGGCGGCGCAGCGCTGCGCGGCTGCCGGGGTGCGGCTGCGGGTCCCCCGGCCGCGACTGTGCACCGACAACGGAGCGATGGTGGCCGCGCTCGGCGCGCACCTGCTCGCCGCCGGCTCGCCCCCATCTGCGCTCGACATCCCCACCGACCCCGGCTTACCGATCACCACCTCGCTGGTTGGTGGCTTTTGAAGAGCCACCAACCAGGTCAGGCCGGATGCAGGGTCGGGTTCCGGTCGGGTACCACGAAGGACGCTCTGGTCTGGACCGCGGCGTCTGGCCGGGAGACGTAGGGCACCACTTGGAACTCGGCCCGCAGCTCACCAGGGGTGATCCGGGTGCGCACGTACCCGCGGCGGTTGTTGAAGAAGCGGATGTGCGGGTTCTCGGCGAGGACCGCGGCGATGCGGGGGTCGGTCTCCGAGCCATCCCCACCCGAGGTGATCGAGCTGGTCACCAGCTCGGTTGCCACCGACATCGACGAAGGATCGTCGAAGCGCTCGCGGACCTCGGCCGCCCCGGATCGCGCGAAGCCGTCCAACAGCCAGCGCTCCTGCTCGGCGCCGGTAATCGAACGGGCGGGATCGAAACGTTGCGGGCAGTCCGAATTGAACCGGTCACCGCAGCCGGGACGGCGGTACTGCCTCCGCGCCGCTCGATCTGCCGGAACTGCGCGTCGGTCGCGAGCTCCCACTCCACCTCGAAAGGCCGCGAGGGCATGCCCCCGAGCCCGTCCTCGGCCAGTGGCCGAGGTGCCAGCCTGGTCCAGAGCACCACACTGTCGGGCATGGGATCCCCCGAGGCCACCCGAGGGTGAACGGGTCGCTGAGCGACTGGCTGCGGTTTCCCGCCCCAGACCCGCATGCTGATGCGAGCAGTGCCGTCCCCGCCGCAGCGCCCACAAGAAGCGCCCGCCGCCTGACCACCTGATCCCGTTCCCCCACCGGTCCCTTCATCACCCACCAGCATGCCCCATCCCCTCCTCTCGAGTTCGGGAGCGCGGTGCAGTTCGGGGCTGGGGTCTGTCGACGCTTCAGGGCTTCGGGCCACCCCGGTTGAGCGGTTAGCACTCGGCGCAGTACTCTGCCAATTGGCACTCTGGTCATCAGAGTGCCAGCAACGGCCCGAGCCGCCTCGACACCCGCGACGGCGGGGTGGCAGGAGCCAGTAACAGACAACCTGCCAGCTCTTCGAAGACCCCAGAAAGTGGAGGTCACACCGTGGCGAGCGTGAACATCAAGCCGCTCGAAGACAAGATCGTCGTTCAGGCCAGTGAGGCCGAGACGATGACCGCGTCCGGCATTGTCATCCCGGACACAGCCAAGGAAAAGCCCCAGGAGGGCAAGGTATTGGCTGTGGGCCCGGGTCGAGTCAATGACGCCGGCACTCGCATCCCGGTGGATGTGAGCGTCGGTGACGTCGTCATCTACACCAAGTACGGCGGCACTGAGGTCAAGTACAACGGCGAGGAGTACCTGATCCTCTCCGCGCGCGACGTGCTCGCGATTGTCAATTGACGGTTTCGACGTAGTTGACAACGACGGTTCGACGTCGTTGACAACTGACGGTTCGACCGTCGAAGTGCACCTTGACCGCCCCGCGGCCCTCCGGGGTCAGCGGGGCGGTCTGCATCAGGTCCCGGCCACTCCTGTGAGCGGCTGGAGGCCATCAGAGTTCGTCCGTGAGGAAGGCAGGCAATGGCCAAGCAGATCACGTTCGACGAGACCACGCGGCGCGCGCTGGAGCGCGGAGTCGACAAGCTCGCCGACGCGGTCAAGATCACTCTCGGTCCCCGCGGCCGGCACGTGGTGCTGGAGAAGAAATACGGTGGCCCGTCGATCACCACCGACGGGGTGACCATCGCGCGTGAGATCGAGCTGACAGACCCCTTCGAGAACCTCGGCGCCCAGCTCGCCAAGAGCGTGGCAACGAAGACCAACGACGTCGCAGGGGATGGCACCACCACTGCCACCGTGCTTGCGCAGGCGATGGTCCGTGAGGGCCTGCGCAACGTGGCCGCCGGTGCCAACCCCATCGCCCTCGGGCGGGGTATCGCGGCGGCCGCGGAGGCGGTCGCCGCGGCGATGCTGGCCAAGGCGAGCGCGGTAACCGGTGAGCAGGCGATCGCCCAGGTGGCGACGGTGTCCTCGCGGGACCCGAAGATCGGCGCCCTGGTCGGCGAGGCGATGACCAAGGTCGGCGAGGATGGTGTCATCACCGTGGAGGAATCGTCCACGATGGCGACCGAGCTGGAGCTCACCGAAGGCATCGCATTCGACAAGGGTTACGTCTCGCCCTACTTCGTCACCGATGCAGAGCGCATGGAGACGGTTCTCCAGGACGCCTCCATCCTCCTGTACCGCGACAAGATCTCCTCGATCCAGGATTTGCTGCCGCTGCTGGAGCTGACCAGCCAGGCTGGCAAGCCACTGCTCATCGTGGCCGAGGACATCGAGGGCGAGGCGCTGTCCACCCTGGTGGTCAACGCGATCCGCAAGACACTCTCAGTGGTGGCGGTCAAGTCGCCGTACTTCGGCGATCGGCGCAAGGCGTTCATGGACGACCTCGCCGCCGTCACCGGCGCCCGGGTGGTGGACTCCGAGGTGGGTCTCAAACTCTCCGAGGTGGGACTCGAGGTGCTCGGCCGGGCTCGGCGCATCGTGGTGACCAAGGAGGACACCACCGTCGTCGAGGGTGGCGGCGAGAAGGCCGAGGTCGACTCCCGGGCCGCGCAGATCCGTCGCGAGATCGAGGCGACCGACTCGGACTGGGACCGCGAGAAACTGCAGGAGCGGTTGGCCAAGTTGGCCGGCGGCGTCGCGGTGATCAAGGTCGGGGCGGCCACCGAAACCGAGCTCAAGGAGCGCAAGGCGCGGATCGAGGACGCAGTGGCTGCCGCGAGAGCGGCCGCTGAGGAGGGCATCGTGCCCGGAGGTGGCGCGGCGCTGATGCATGCCGCCGATTCGGTCGGCGATCTCGGCTTAAGCGGTGACGAGGCCACCGGCGTCGCCATCGTGCGGGCTGCCAGCGCTGCGCCGGTGTACTGGATCGCCGCCAACGCGGGATTCGAGGGATCGGTCGTGGTTGCCAAGGTGCGTGCGGCGCAGTGGGGTCACGGTTTCGACGCGGAGTCGGAGACCTACCGGGACCTGGTTGCCGCAGGCATCGTCGACCCCGTGAAGGTGACCCGCTCGGCGATCGTCAATGCCGCCTCCATCGCCAGGATGGTCATCACTACGGAGAGTGCGGTGGTTGACAAGCCGGAGAAGGCGCCTTCGGCCGCGCAGAACCACGGCCACGGCCACGGTCACTGAGCCGCACGGCTGGGCGGGATCGGGGGATCCTGCCGTTTGACGAGCATGGGTGAATTGCCCGGCTCGGCCGGTTCGGTGAGTTACGGCCCTACGGCCCGCTGCGGTGGCTCGGTGAGCCGCTCGGGGGCCCGGTAACCGTTTCGGCGGTCCCCGCACCCTACTGATGGGTGCGGGGACCGCCGAAACGGACAATGGGTAGCCTCATATGACCGAATCATCCGTGTTCACGGTACTGCCGTGAACTGCTCACACTCGGTAGAGTGAGCGCTGCTCCACATCGGTGATAGCGGCGGCTCGGAGTGGTGGCCGACGATCTGACGGAAATCCATCAGATCGTGTCAAGTTCCGGCTCTGCGTGACCGATAGGGAGGTGGGTACATCAGTTGGCTGCAGGAGAGGAGTCCTTCCGTGACCGCAGTTCTCATCTGCGACGACCGGCGAAGCGTCCGCGAGGGTCTGACTCGTGTGATGTCCGCGGTCCCCGGCGTCGCCCGGATCGACTGCGTGGCACACGGTGACGAGCTCTTAGCGCGGTATTCCCGGCAGCCAGTGGATGTCGTCCTGGTCGGAACCCAGCGTGCGGTACCGGCCGGGGTAGAGGCCACCCGGCGGCTGGTGTCTGCTCATCCGCAGGCCAACGTCATCGTCTTCGGTGCTCCTGACGATGCGGGCAGCATCGCGGCGGCGATCGCCGGCGGCGCCCGGGGGTACCTGCGCTGGGACGCCTCGCGTCCGGAACTCGTTGCGGCACTCGCGCACACGCTGGCGAGCACGTCGGTGCCCGCTCCTCGCCCGCCGTCCGACCCTGGTGTGCAGCTCACCGAGCGGGAGTTGCAGGTCCTGCGCGGCATGAGCCAGGGCAAGAGCAATGGTCAGATCGGCCGGGAACTGTACCTGTCCGAGGACACCGTGAAGACTCATGCCCGCCGGTTGTTTCGCAAGCTCGGTGTCCGGGACCGGGCACAGGCGGTCGCACACGGCTTCCGGCGGGGCTTGGTGGCCTGAAGGCCTGGTTGCCTGAAAGCTGAGTGTTTGTCCCCACATTTTCTCCTCGCGCAGCGAGGACCGGAGGCAGTGTCGCCGGTCCTCGCTGCGTTGTCTGCCCGGTGTGTCGGCGCATCATGGGCGATACTGCGTTACCTGCCCGATCTGTCGACCACTACGGTTGGCCGTGAGGTGCCCGTGTCTCGGGATGGTGATGGATGGTCGGGACAACGGAGTGGCCACCGCCGGCCGGCGGTCAGCTCGGCCGGTCCCTCGTCGTAACGGCAGGGCTGCATTCTGCGATGACCGCTGTAGGGGACGACCTCGACCTCCTGATCGGTGACGCTGTCGACGGTAAGCCATACGCCGTCGAGGGTGTGCTCAGGCGGATCCGTCCCCTCGTGGTCCGGTATTGCCGGTCCCGTGTCGGTGGTCAGGAGAAGACATTCGCTTCGGCGGATGACGTAGCGCAGGAGGTGTGTCTCGCGGTGCTCACGGCTCTGCCCAGTTACCGCGACCAAGGCCGGCCTTTTCTTGCCTTCGTGTACGGCATCGCTGCGCACAAGGTGGCCGACGCCCACCGGTCGGCGTCGCGCAATCGCGCTGAGCCGGTCGCGGAGGTCCCCGATACCCAGGACTTGGCCGACGGTCCGGAGGCACAGGTGATGCAAGGGGAGTTCGCCTGGCGGATGGCCCAACTGCTCGAGACCCTGCCGGACAAGCAGCGCGAGATTCTGCGCCTGCGGATCGTGGTGGGGCTCTCTGCGGAGGAGACCGCTGAGGCTGTGGGCTCGACGCCAGGCGCGGTCCGGGTGGCGCAGCACCGGGCTCTCGGTCGGTTGCGCGGCGTATTGGCAGCTGAGGGGGTGGTCTGAGTGCCTGGTTGGGATGAGCACCCACGCGCCGGTTACCCCAACGGGGACCCGCATGAGATGCCCGCTGATCTGGCCGCGATGCAGGCCGATGACGCGTTGCTCGACATGATCGGGGCTGGGCACGAGCCAAGTGAGGGCGAAGACGAACTGACGCGGGTGCTGGCGGCCTGGCGCGACGAGGTGCATGCCGAGCCGGTCAGAGAGCTGGTGGACACCAGTACCGCGTTGGCGTTGATCCGCGCCGCCGCGCGCCGGCCGGCCCGCCGCCAGAGCCCGGTGTTCGGTTCGATCGCGGGCGCCGCGGCTGTGTTGGTGATCGCTTTCTCCTCCGTGGGGCTGGTCGCCAAGTCGGCGCAACCTGGTGACGGTCTGTGGAGTGTGACCCAGGTGCTCTACCAGGACTACGCCCGCTCGGTGGAGACCGCGGCCGCGGTCCGGACCGAACTCAACGAGGCCACCACGGCGTTGAAAACGGGCAATCCGGAACGGGCCAGGGCAACGCTGCAACACGTCCAGCAGCAGCTTCCGGTGATCGGTGAGAAGGAGGGCCGCACCGATCTCACCGCCCGCCACCGTCAGCTCGAACAGAAGCTGAACGGGCCGCTGGACACCGGCGAAGGGAACGTTCCCGCTGGGCCGATGTTCCCGCCAAGGGTGCCTGTCAGACCCGGATCTGGCACGCCAGGCGACCCCGGTGCGTCCTTCCCTGAGGAGTCCGCCACGACGTCGGAGTCGGGCGACCCGCTGCCCGGCGACCCGCCCACAACAGATTCCCGTCAGTACCTGCCGGGCCGAGACTTTCCGAGGCACCATTACCCGTATCCCGGCACCGGCAACCCTGAGCGCGGAACTCAGGACAGTGATGTCCAGGATCGTGACGACCCTGGTGAGTCTGGTTCTAGGGGAGAGGCTGTCCCCGGTGCAGGTAGGGCCAACAATGGTCGTAGCACGTCTGGTACCGGTACGCCCGGTGCCAGCGGTACCGGTACGCCCGGTGCCAGCAGCTCGGGTGGCTCCACGCCTGGGAACAGACTTTCGCCCAGTCCCTCTCCCGGCCCTTCGTCGAATGGCAAGCCCGCTGTTGGACCGGGCTCCGATCAGGTGAGTGGTTCTCGCTCCCCCAGCAACGGTTTCGCCGGTTGTGACCGCCCCCCGCCCCGACCGGGTTACTGCGGCTGAGGGGTTACGGTGGTTGAGGCTGCTCAGCCACCGTTTTCGGCGAGGACGGCGTCGGTGTAGCCGCGGCAGTACTCCCAGCTCACGTAGCTGGCCGGGTCCGGGTTGTAGGCGGGCTCGTGCGGGCGCATCCGGCCGGCTTCGAGCAGCTGCGCCAGGCTGGCGCGCAGCAACTGCCAATCGTGGTAGTGCTGCTCAGCGCAGTCCGGGCAGTCCACCACGATCCCGCGTACTCCGCGGGGCGCCAGCAACGCCTGGTAGACAGCCAGATCGCTCAGGTCGGCGAGCAGCCCGGCCCGCTCCTCGTCGTCCAATGGTTCTTCGACGGCGTCGTCGGCACCGTCCAGCGCCTCCAGCGCCAGCGCCGGATCCTCCGGGTCACCGGCGAACGGGTCGGGGGGAAGTGAGTCATGCGCCACGGCTGGCACGGTACCCTCCCAGCTGGTTGCCCCGGGCAGATGGCCCTGTTGCGGGGTGATGGGCCGTGTTCGGAACGGACACACGTCCGGTGCCGAACACGCTGGGGTGGGTACCTGGGCCGGATACCATCGTCACATGACCAGTGAGCTCACCGAGTCCGGCTTCCCGTCGAAGTTCGCGCTGGTCGGTCTGACGTTCGATGATGTGCTGTTGCTGCCCGCCGAGTCCGACGTGATGCCGGCGGAGGTCGACACCTCGACCAGGCTGTCCCGCAACGTCACGCTGCGGGTGCCGCTGGTCTCCTCGGCGATGGACACCGTGACCGAGGCGCGAATGGCCATCGCGATGGCCCGCCAGGGCGGTATGGGGGTGCTGCACCGCAACCTGCCCGCGCAGGAGCAGGCCGCGCAGGTCGAGGTGGTCAAACGGTCCGAGGCGGGGATGGTGACCGACCCGGTGACCTGCCTGGCGGAGGACACCCTGGCCGACGTGGACGCGTTGTGCGCCCGCTTCCGAATATCCGGCGTGCCCGTCACCGACCCGGATGGGGTCCTGGTGGGCATCATCACCAACCGTGACATGCGCTTCGAGGTCGACCACGACAAGCGGGTCGCCGAGGTGATGACCAAACCGCCGCTGATCACCGCCCAGGTGGGGGTTACCGCCGAGGCGGCACTGGGTCTGCTGCGTCGGCACAAGATCGAGAAACTGCCGATCGTCGACGGGCAGGGCAGGCTCCGCGGTCTGATCACCGTCAAGGACTTCGTGAAGACCGAGCGCTACCCGCTGGCGACCAAGGACCCGGATGGCCGGCTGCTGGTCGGGGCGGCGATCGGGGTGGGCCAGGACGCCAAGGAGCGGGCTGCGTTGCTGGTCGAGGCCGGCGTCGACGTGCTGGTCGTGGACACCGCGCACGGGCACTCCCGCGGCGTGCTGGAGATGATCAGCCTGCTGAAGGCCGGGCTGGACAGCACGGTGGACGTCATCGGCGGCAATGTGGCCACCAGGGCCGGCGCACAGGCGCTGATCGACGCCGGCGCGGACGCGGTCAAGGTCGGGGTGGGCCCTGGTTCCATCTGCACCACCCGGGTGGTGGCCGGGGTGGGGGTGCCGCAGATCAGCGCTATCTATGAGGCGGATCGGGCGTGCCGCCCGGCGGGTGTTCCGGTGATCGGCGACGGGGGTATCCAGTACTCCGGGGACATCGCCAAGGCCATTGTGGCGGGGGCGAGCTCGGTGATGCTCGGCAGCCTGCTGGGTGGTACCGCCGAGGCGCCGGGTGACCTGATCCTGGTCGACGGCAAGCAGTACAAGACCTACCGCGGGATGGGCTCAGTGGGCGCCATGGCCTCCCGCGGTGGCGGCCGCTCCCACTCCCGGGATCGCTACTTCGCCGATGACGAGCTCTCCGATGACAAGCTGGTGCCCGAGGGCATCGAGGGCCGAGTCCCGTTCCGGGGTCCGCTGTCGCTGGTGGCGCATCAGCTGGTCGGTGGCCTACGTGCGGCGATGGGCTACGCTGGTGCCGCGACGATCCTGGCGTTGCAGGGTGCACAGCTGGTGCAGGTCACCTCGGCGGGTCTCAAGGAAGGCCACCCGCACAACATCACCATGACGGTGGAGGCCCCGAATTACGCGGTGCGCTGATGCGTGACCTGGTGGAGATCGGGATGGGTCTTACCGCCCGGCGCGCCTACGACTTCGACGACGTCCAGATCGTGCCCTCCCGGCGCACCCGGTCGTCGCGGGATGTGTCGACTGCCTGGCAGATCGATGCGTACCGGTTCGACATCCCGCTGGTAACCCATCCCACCGATGCGATCGTCTCGCCGGCGATGGCGGTGCGGAT
This sequence comes from uncultured Actinomycetota bacterium, assembly GCA_963712995.1. GTDB lineage: Bacteria > Actinomycetota > Actinomycetes > Mycobacteriales > Pseudonocardiaceae. The sequence goes on from CAVQKH010000025.1 coordinate 134,824, forward strand.
CGGGGAGCTCGGTGGGCTGGGGGTGCTCAACGCCGAGGGGCTGTGGGCCCGCCACGCCGACGTCGACAAACTGCTGTTCCGGCTCACCTCCGCGATGGACGAGGCCGACGAGGCGGCAGCGGTTCGGCTGCTGCAGCAGTGGCACGCGGCGCCGATCCGGGTCGAGCTGCTCACCGAGGCGATCAGCCAGGTGGCCTCGTCCGGGGTGACGGTGGCCGCCCGCGTCAGCCCGCAGCACGCCCGCGACCTCGCCCCTGACCTGCTCGCCGCCGGCGTGGAGATCCTCGTCGTGCAGGGCACCATCGTCTCGGCCGAGCACGTCGCCAGGGCCGCCGAGCCGCTCAACCTGGTGGAGTTCATCGCGTCGATGGACGTCCCGGTCATCGCCGGGGGAGTGGGCGACTACCGCACCGCGATGCACCTGATGCGCACCGGGGCCGCCGGTGTGATCGTCGGTCATGGCGCGGGTGCGAGCACGTCCACCGGGGCTGTGCTGGGCATCGGGGTGCCTATGGCCACCGCGGTCGCCGACGCGGCCGCCGCCCGGCGCGACTACCTCGACGAGACCGGCGGGCGTTACGTGCACGTGATCGCTGACGGCGGCATGCGGACCAGCGGTGACCTGGCCAAGGCGATCGCCTGCGGGGCGGATGCGGTGATGCTCGGTGAACCGCTGGCCAGTGCGGTCGAGGCGCCCGGCAACGGCCTGTACTGGACCGCCGCCGCCGCGCACCCGTCGCTGCCGCGTAGCCACGTCACCGGCGTTCCCGAAGGCTCGATCGGCATCGATACCCTGCTGTTCGGCCCCTCTTATGACCCCAGCGGCACGGTGAACCTGTTCGGCGCCCTGCGCCGCGCCATGGCCAAATCCGGCTACTCCGAACTCAAGGAATTCCAGAAAGTCGACCTCACCGTCCGCCCGTGATCCCCTCGCCGGCTCGCCGGCGACCGTGTTCTGGGGACAGACTGTAGTTATTCGTGCCTTGATTTCTGCGGTCTGTCCCCAGAACGCGGTCAAGAGAGGATCGTGAGTGGTCGATTACGACGTGGTGGTGGTCGGGTCTGGGTTCGGGGGCAGCGTGGCGGCGCTGCGGTTGGCGGAGAAGGGTTACCGGGTCGGCGTGCTCGAGGCGGGGCGGCGTTTCGCCGATCACGAGTTGCCCACTACGTCCTGGCAGCTGCGCAGGTTTCTCTGGGCGCCGGCGCTGGGTTGCTATGGCATCCAGCGCATCCACCTGCTGCGTAACCTCGTGGTGCTGGCCGGCGCCGGCGTCGGAGGCGGCTCATTGAACTACGCCAACACGCTGTACCGCCCGCCGGAAGCGTTCTTTGACGACCCGCAGTGGGCGCACCTCGCCGACTGGCGGGCTGAGCTCGACCCCCACTACGACCAGGCGCAGCGGATGCTCGGCGTGACGACCTACCCCGGGCACACCGCCGCCGATGAGGTGATGCAGCAGGTCGCGCGGGATATGGGGGTCTTGAAGAGCTACCAACCCACCCCGGTGGGGGTCTTCTTCGGTCCTCCGGGTGAGGAGGCCGACGATCCCTACTTCGGTGGCACCGGCCCCCGGCGGACGGGTTGCATCGAATGCGGGTCGTGCATGACGGGGTGCCGGGTGGGGGCCAAGAACACCCTGGTGAAGAACTACCTCTACCTCGCGGAGCGGGCCGGGGCCATGGTCCACGCCCTGACCACGGTGACCGCGGTCCGCCCCCAGCCCGACGGGACCTGGCGCCTTGATGCCGTGCGGACCGGGAAGCGCTGGCGCCGGACGATCCGAGCGAACCAGGTGGTGCTCGCCGCCGGCACCTGGGGAACCCAGCAACTGCTGCACCGGATGCGGGACGACGGCGTGCTGCCTCGCCTCTCACCCCGGCTGGGCGAGCTGACCCGGACGAACTCCGAGGCGATCGTCGGCGCCAGCCGGACCACGGTGGACCCGCGGCGCGACTTCTCCCGGGGGGTCGCCATCACCTCGTCCTTCTACCCCGACGAGCACACCCACATCGAGCCGGTCCGCTACGGGCGGGGCAGCAACGCCATGGGACTGCTGCAGACGGTGTCCACCGACGGTGAGTCCGGCACTCCTCGCTGGCGGCAGCTGCTGCGTTTCGTCACCGAGCATCCGATCCGGACAGCGCGGTTGCTGTCGGTGCGGCACTGGAGCGAGCGGACGGTGATCCTGCTGGTGATGCAGGCCGTGGACAACTCGCTGACCACCTACCGCCGCAGTGGCCGGCTCACCTCCCGGTACGGGCACGGCGAACCCAACCCCACCTTCATCCCGGCCGGTTTCCAGGCCAGCCACCTCACCGCCAAACACATCGGCGGCACGGCCGGCAGCACCTGGGGCGAGCTGTTCGAGATCCCGATGACCGCACACTTCCTTGGCGGCTGCCCGATGGGTGCCACCGCCGCCGAGGGCGTTATCGACGCCTACCACCGGGTGCACGGCTATCCCGGTTTGTCCATCGTGGACGGCTCGGCGGTCAGCGCCAACCTCGGCGTGAACCCGGCACTGACCATCACCGCGCTGGCCGAGCGCGCCTTCGCGTTGTGGCCCAACCAGGGCGATCGTGATCCGCGCCCCGCCCTTGGTGATGGCTACCAGCGTCAGGACCCGATCCAGCCGCGTATGCCAGTCGTGCCGCTGGGCGCTCTCGGAGTACTGCGGCTGCTGCGCTCGTGAGCGCTTCGGCGGTCTTCAGAACGGCGGGGGTTCGTCCGGGTGAGGTGTCGGGTGTGTGGTGAGCGGTTCGGGGTCGCTCAGCGGTGATGGTTCGGAGTGATAAAGGTGTCCGCTGGGCGTGGCCCAGGTGGTGCAGCCGTCGGGGTGGTGGATGACTGACCAGCCCGGGGCCTGTTTGACCTGGTGGTGGCGTCGGCACTTGATGCCCAGGTTGAATTCGCTGGTGGGGCCGGTGCCGGTGTCCGGATCATACGGAATGCCGTGGTCGATGTCGCAGCGGTGGGCGGGTATCCGGCAGCCTGGAAATTGGCAGGTCTGGTCTCGGGTGATCACTAGCCCGGCGAGGTGAGCGGGTGGTCGGTAGCGGGTGGTGCCGTAGTCCACGGGGCGGCCGGAATGAGGGTCGGTGAGGATACGACGCCAGGTGCCTGTGGCGGCGAGGTCACGAGCCACCGCGGCGGGGATCGGCCCGTAGCCGGCGAGTTCGCCGGGGGTGTCATTGGCGCCGAGCAGGGCGGTGTAGGGGATGGTGACCCGCACATCGACACCGCCGCCGCGTCGGCACCTTCCGCATTCGCATCGGCAGCCGGCCCCGGCGGTGGGACCAGCGTCGGCGATGTCGCCGCGGCTGGTATCCGAGGAGTCGCCCGGCGCGGTGGTGTGCGCACGGGCGGCACTGGTGCCCGCACTTCGGTAGCCGGTGGGGGCTAGCACCAGGTCGACCAGGGCGTCGCCGCGACGAGCGTCCATGGTGCGTTCGTCACCGTCACCCCCGGCGTGACGGGCGTACTCATCGAGCACCGCGTACACGCCGACGGCTTCGGCGGCGGGAAGATAGGCCGAGAGCGTGGCCATCCCGTCGGGTTCGGGCCACATCTGCACTCCACGCTCGCGCTTGGCCTGCTCGGTCCGTTCCTGCGCAGCAGAGGGGTCGACTGACAACACGGCACGACGAGTTGCCGCGCGCAGCTGCCCGGGGGTCTGCTTCGGTGCCTTGGCCAGCACCTTCTGTTCGACCTGTGCGGTGTGCTGCGCAGAAAGATTCAGTGTCTCTGCGTCGATGACGCGTGCCTTGGCCAGGGTTATCCGGCCATGTTCCAGCGCGGCCAGTGTGCCCGGCAACCGGGTGCACAACGACCAGGCATCGCTCACCCGGGCGGCAGCGGTCCGTGCTGAGACTCTCAGCATCAGCCCGACCTCGGCCACCGCTGAGTCGTGTGCCTGCGACGTACAGGCGCCCAGAGCCGTGTTGCGTGCCTCGGCTCTGTCCATGAATGAGGTCATCTCCCGGAGCTGCCGAGCTTGAGCCCAGGCGATCACTCGCTCCCATCCTCCGATGCGCTCCAGCGATTCGAACTCGCGATGCTCTGGGTCGGTCTCGGCGGGTTGAGCCAGCATATCGGCCAGGAGACCGTCCGGAAGGTATTCCGACCAGCGCACCGGCTCCGCGGTGCCGGCGGGTGGGTCCTCGACCAGATAGTCGACCACGTCCTCAGGTGGGGCAAGCGCCGGAGGCGGAGGCAGTTCATATTCGAACATATGTTCGATAATACTCGGGTTGGGGCAGAGTGGCAACAGACGGTGGTGCCCGTTAACCGACTGTCGTCGCGCCGAGCCGCACCGGCACTCACCACCCGCACGCTAGCGTGCCACCATGACGGTGCTGGTGGTCGACTTCGGGGCGCAGTACGCGCAGCTGATCGCGCGGCGGATCCGTGAGGCGCAGGTGTACTCGGAGGTCGTGCCGCACACCACGCCGGTCTCGGAGTTGCTGGCCCGCACACCCGCCGCGATCGTGCTCTCCGGTGGCCCGGCCAGCGTGTACGCGCCGGGCGCCCCCCGCCTCGACCCGGCGCTGTTCGAGTCCGGGGTGCCGGTACTGGGCATCTGTTACGGATTCCAGGCGATGGCCGAAGCGCTGGGCGGCTCCGTGCAACGGACCGGCACCCGCGAGTACGGACGCACCGATCTGCAGCTGCTCGCTGGTGGCGGCGTGCTGCACCGCGAGCTACCGGCACGCGGCCCGGTGTGGATGAGCCACGGCGACGCCGTCACCGCCGCTCCGGACGGGTTCGCGGTCACCGCGAGCTCGGCGGGTTCCCCGGTGGCGGCGTTCGAGGACACCGGTCGGCAGCTGGCCGGAGTGCAGTACCACCCGGAGGTGGTGCACTCCCCGCACGGTCAGGAGGTGCTGCGCCGGTTCCTGCACGAGATCGCCGGTATCCGGCCGAGCTGGACCACCGCCAACGTCATCGAGGAGACGGTGGCGGCGATCCGGGTCCAGACCGGCGGCAGCAGGTTGATCTGCGGGCTGTCGGGCGGGGTGGACTCCGCGGTCGCCGCCGCGCTGGTGCACCGAGCCGTCGGTGATGCCCTGACGTGCGTGTTCGTCGACCACGGCCTGCTGCGCTCCGGCGAGCGGGCCCAGGTGGAACGGGATTATGTGGCCGCGACGGGCGTCACGCTGGTCACCGTCGATGCCCGGGAGCGGTTTCTGGCCGCGCTCGCCGGAGTGGTCGATCCCGAGCAGAAACGCAAGATCATCGGCCGGGAGTTCATCCGGGTCTTCGAGGCCGCGGCCCGGGAGCTACAGGCGGAGGCGGGCCGGCACGGCGAGAAGATCCGCTTCCTGGTGCAGGGCACGCTATATCCGGACGTGGTGGAGTCCGGCGGCGGCTCTGGCACCGCGAACATCAAGAGCCACCACAACGTCGGCGGCCTGCCCGACGATCTGGCCTTCGAGCTGGTCGAGCCGTTGCGGGCGCTGTTCAAGGACGAGGTCCGCCGGGTGGGACTGGAGCTGGGGCTGCCGGAGACGATCGTGCACCGCCAGCCGTTTCCCGGACCGGGTCTGGCGATCCGGATCATCGGGGAGGTGACCGGTGAGCGCTTGGAGACGCTGCGCGCCGCGGACGCCATCGCCCGCGAGGAGCTCACCGCGGCCGGGATGGACCGCGACATCTGGCAGTGCCCGGTGGTGCTGCTGGCCGACGTGCGCAGCGTCGGCGTGCAGGGCGACGGGCGGAGCTACGGGCATCCGGTGGTGCTGCGCCCGGTCTCCAGCGAGGACGCCATGACCGCGGACTGGTCCCGGGTGCCCTACGACGTGCTGGCCCGCATCTCCGGCCGGATCACCAACGAGGTGCCCGAGATCAACCGCGTGGTGCTCGACGTCACCAGCAAACCCCCCGGCACCATCGAATGGGAATAGCTCACGAGTGAACTGACCATTGTTATCGTGGCTGAATGGCTGACGTGGTGATGCCGGCGAGCGCCTTCGAGGCTCGCTGCCTCGCGCTGCTTGACGAGGTAGCGCGCTCACATAGCACCATTGTGGTGACCGTCTGGTGACGCCCGATGCGATATGTGCACCGCATGACGATGCTATTCTTGATGCATGGCGAAGCGAACCACGGTCACCTTCGATGACCACGACCAGGGAGCCATCGCTTCGGTGAGCGACCCTGACGGCGCTGAATGGGCCGCCCTCGTGGAAGCCGCCGCCGAGCAGGGCATCACCCTGAAACCGGGTGCGTCCGAAGCGGCGATCATCCGCGCACTCGTCCACGCCGGCGCCCGCGCCCTGCGGGAGCGCGCTCTGGAACGCGGATACGCCGAACTAGCCGGCTTGTGGCCTGAGGTGCACGACGCCGCCGAGGCCGGTGAGCGCCGCCGCCGCTACGCCCACCGGGTCGACCGTGTCACCGAGGCATGAGTGCACCGCTGCGAGGGCAGATCTACCGCGCCGATATCGGATTCGGACCCAAACCCTGGCTCGTGGTCAGCAACAACCACCGCAATCGTGCCCTGTCCGACCTGCTCGCCGTCCGGATCACCACCACCGACCGCCACGCCAACCTGCCAACCTGGGTCCCACTCGGTACCAGCGACCCGCTCGTCGGCTACGTCAACACCGACGACCTGCAGCAACTGCACCGCGACGAACTCCACGACCTGCTCGGCTCGCTCAGCCCGGCGACGCTGCGAGCAGTCAACGACGCACTCCGCATCGTCCTCGCCCTGCCATGAGATCGGACCGGACTGTGATGTCGCTGGCATGTGGGTATGGCCGATCGCTGGCGTTCTCCAGCACCGCCGCGGCGCTGATCCGCCGGGAGATCCCGGCGGTGGTGGCCATGCAATTCGCGATCACCGACCCGGCCGCGATCCGGTTCTCCCAGTCCTTCTACCAGTACGTGGCCGACCGCCGGCCGGTGGACGACAGCGTCATGCGGGCCCGGCGAGAGCTGCGGAGGGCCAAGAAGGACAGCCTGGAGTGGGGCACTCCCGTGCTGTACCTCCGTGCCCTCGAAGGGCGCATCTTCGACGACACCACGTCGCCGCCAGCGCAACCCAGCCCGTCCCGTGATCCCGTGCCCACACCGGAGGTGGCCGCGACCCCGCCACTCGCCGCCCACCAGGAACTCCCCGATCCACCGGCACCACTACTCGCCCTGCTCGTTCCGTTTCCCCCTGTCACGCAGACCCTGCGGCACCGGAAGCGAGTCACCACGGTGGCATTCAGCCCGGACGGGTGCTGGCTCGCGACTGCCAGCGCCGACAAGACCGCGCGGATCTGGGATGTCCCACGGGATGGAACTGCTGAGCGTGACGCACGAGGGTTGGCTTATCGAGGCGAATGGAGTGGCATTCAGCCCGGATGGGCGCTGGTTGGCCACCGCGAGCGGCGCCGGGACGGCGCGGGTTTGGGATGCCGGTAGTGGGCGGGAGCTGGCCAGGGTTACCCACGAGGGCGGGGTGCGGGGGGTGGCGTTCAGCCCGGACGGGCGTTGGCTGGCCACCGCCAGCGACGACAAGACCGCGCGGATTTGGGCGCTGAGCGGCGGATGAGTGACTCCGATCCACTTGCGGCGCAGGTCTTCGTCACTGCCGAGGTCTCAGTCGAGGCGAAACAGGTGATCGTCGAAGCCTTCCGAGCCCTCGACGTCACCGCGCGCACCCGGACGATCCCACTTGCCGCGGTGTGCAGGAATGGCTGCGCCTGGTGCTCGCCACGCTGCCGCTGCACGCTTTCCTCAGCGGTCTCGGATCCGCTGCCGCCCAGGACGTCGCCAAGGAACTGAAGTACCTGGTCGGCCGGGTAGCAAGCGCGAAGCGGCCGAGTGCATCGTCCCAGCAGGTGCTGGTGCTCCAGGATGCGGCGACCCGGCTGCAGGTGGTGCTGGAGGCCGATCTGCCCGCCGAGGCGTACCAGGCGCTGGTCGCACTCGATCTCTGGGCGGTTCCACCAGGGCCCGGTGCACTACGACCGCCAGCGTGGCAGGTGGCGCTCGGAGCTGGATGAGTGGCGGCAGGCCCAAGCAAAGGATGTCGGACCGGCGTAGGAGCCAATCGAACTCCGCTCGATGCCCGATTCCGAGCGGCTGTTCCATCCAGAACTGCGCGGTGACGAAGATCCGGCAGGTCCGTGGTTTGCGCCACGGCAGCCCTCGGCGCCGGGAACATCCGGGCACCCGGCACCGGCCCCGGGCATCCGCCGCATGCCGTTCGAGCAACGTCAAGGCGAACCCCGCCAACCGCAGTAGCTGTTCGGCGTTGCCATCGGGAAACGGTCCGGCGGACACCCGTCGGTGAGCTTCGTGAGATACCGTCCGCAACCGCTCCCGGAGTAACCGCCATCGCACCTCATGGACATTCACGGTTCCCGGTACGGCTCGACCGTATTCGCGGGGAGAGCGCGCGGCTCCTCGACGACAAACTCCCCAGCGACAACGAATCGGTTGGTCTCATCCGCCCGGCGGCACAACCCTTGTCCAGCCGCGATCAGCCGCTGCCCGTAATGCCGTTGTTCGGCGGCACTGGCGGTGCCTTCCATGATTCGCATCGCCAGCGGCGCGAGGTCACGGTTCACCCGGGCCAACTCGGCCAGCAGTTCCCGGTCCTCGCGGATCATGGTCGACCCTCGTCTGTGCCATGCACCCTGCCTCGTTCGCCACACCCGCACCCCGCTCGCGCTCGTCCTGCATTGGAGGGCCCCAGAACCGGGGAGCTGTCGGGGGTCTGATGCTCGCGCCCAGCCCTGGGGCCTTGGGCCGCATTCAAGTTGGTGTGATCTTCGGTGCGTTATTGATCACACACCGTTGCCAACCAGCTACCACAGCTAGGCTGAGGCCGTCAGTGCGATCGCGACCAGTGGAGCGTGCCAAAGATGGCCCGTGAGCCCGAAGAGCTTGCGGAGATGCGCCGGGTGTTGGGTGCGCAGCTGGCCGCTTACCGTCAGGCGGCGGGGCTGACCCAGGGGCAGCTTGCCAGGGCCGCGTTCCGTGATCGCTCGACGGTCGCGCATATCGAGAAGGGCCGGTCCCGGGCGGATGAGCAGTTCTGGACGATCGCCGATCAGCGCTGCGGTGCCGAGGGTGCATTGCGCGCTGGCTTCCATGTGTGGGCGGCGGCCAAGCAGGACCATGAGGTCCGGATTCAGGAAGAGCAGCTGGCCCAGGCGCGGGCCAGAGCGGAGTCACTGCGCGCAACGGCCGCTCCGCCGTCCCCGCGTGATGCCGGCTTGGGTGAACCTGAACGGGGAGGTGGCCCTCGACGGGGGGGACCGGGTAGTCGAGCAGTTCGTGACGCTGCTGTGTCGATTGGTGGGTGTGATGAACCGTCGAGAGCTACTCGACCTACTGGGGTGGGCGGTCGGCGCCCTCCTTGCCTCGCTGACTGTGCATGAGCTGGACGCTGAGGAGCAGGAACGGCTGGCCCGAGCCATCGTTTCGCCGAGCCGGGTCGATCATCAGGTCATCGACCACCTTGAGGCCATGTTCCGGCACTGCAAATTGCAAGAGGACGCGCTCGGGTCACGTGCAGTGTTGCCTACGGCTCTCGGACAAAGGAATCTAGTCCATGATCTCCTAGCGGAATGCCCGGAAAATCTTCGACCACGCCTGCTTTCGGTCTACAGTGATATGTCCACCTCCATCGGATATTACTACTTCGAGCTCGATGACGCTGATAGCGCGAAGGTTTACCACGAACAGGCCCGCACCGCGGCACACGATGCCGGTAGTGTTGAACTCAGTATCTACGCGCTGTGTGAATGGAGCTACACCGCCTCGTGGCAGGGTCAGGCCCCTGCCGGGCTCGACCTGGCTGCTGCCGCGCAGAGTCTGGTGGGCAAAACCCAGGATCCACTGATGCGCGTCGGCGCAGCACAACGGGCGGCCACCGCCTATGCGTTCGATGGCCAGTATAAGGAGTGCATGGTCGAGCTTGAAAAGGCGCGTGATAGCCTGGCGCCGGCTGGAGCGGTTTCCTCCTGGGTCGCCATTATATTTTTACAACGAGGGATATCTCGCGAGTCATGAGAGTGAGTGCCTGTTGCGGCTGGGAAGATCGCGGGAAGCCGCTGGGAGCGCGAGCGCCGGGCTGGCGTTGTATGACAAGTCTTTTGTGGACGGTCACGCCGTCTGCACCCTGCACCTGGGTAATGCTCATCTGCAATCCGGGGAGATCGACGAGGCGGCGCGGGTGGTCGGCGAAGCTGCGGGGCTTGCCGTCCAGACCCGGTCGGCGCGGTTGGTGAAGGAAGTGCGCGCGACGCGGGCCCGGATGCAGCCGTGGCAGGGTACTCAGACCGTCTCGGCGTTGGACGATCAGTTGGTGGCGTGCGGCTTGGCGTCGGGATCGGCCGGGGTGTAGCTCAAGATGATGGGGTGGGTCCAAGCGCTGTCCGGGTGCGGTGCCGGATGGTATTCGCCGGGGAGCTGTCGTCGGCCGGTTCAATCCTGCGGAGGTTGCCGCCGCCGCTGCTCGCTGTCAGGATCGCCACCGCCGACCGCCGCTTCAACCTGCCAAACCTGGTTACCTCTTGGTTCCAGTGACCCGCTTGTCGGCTACGAGTGAACACCGATGGCCTGCAGCAACTGCACCGCGGCGAACTCCACGACCTGCTCGGCTCGCTCAGCCCGACGACGCTGCGGGCGGTCACCGACGCACTCCGCATCACTCGCACCCTGCCGTGAACCATTAATTTTACATATTTGTAACAAATGCTTAACGCGAGGATCGATCGAAGGCTGTAGCCGGTGTCCGCTGTCTTCAGGCAAATGCGACGACAAGTAGCAGTGCGGTTTCCTTCAGTAGTATTGGCGGGTGACACTGTAGTTCCTAAGATCGGTTGATGATCTCGAGCGAATGCGCATGGGGTGATCCGCTCGGGGGGAGGTGTACATGACTACCCTCGATTTCGAGTTGGAGATCGGCTCCGGTAATGACTGCACCTATCCGGTGGTGGCGCGTGCGCCTGGTGGCGAGGCCACCACCACGATGCGTCTTCCTTTGACTTCGGCCGAACTGGAACAGCACCTCGCGGTGGTCAGGGACAAGGTGCTGGCCTCGTCGAGGGTGCTGCGCGGCGCGCCTACCGCCGTCGAGCGGCCGGTGCGGGAGCTGGGTCAGCGGTTGTTCGAGGCCCTGGTCATCGACGATGTGCGCAGCCTGTACGTGACCAGCCGGCAGCGGGCCCGTGAGCAGAGCAGTGTGCTGCGGCTGGTGCTGCGGGTGCGTCCGCCGGAGCTGGCCAGGCTGCCGTGGGAGTTCCTGTTCGATCCCGGCCAGCAGGACTACCTGGGTTTGAGTATGCCGCTGGTGCGCTACCCCGAGGTGCTGGCACCTCGGCAGCCGTTGCAGGTCTCCTTGCCGCTGCGGGTCCTGGGTATGGTGGCTCACCCGAATGATCAGCATGCGTTGGATGTCGAGGACGAGCAGCGGCGGTTGCTCACCGCGCTGACGGGTCTGGAGCGCGAGGGTCTGGTGGAGCTGTCCTGGGTGGAGGGACAGACCTATACCGCGCTGGAAGACAGCCTGGACCAGGGCCCCTGGCACGTTCTCCATTTCGTCGGTCACGGCGGGTACAACCGGGACACCGACGAGGGCACTCTGGCGTTGGCTGACGAGTCGGGCCGGACCCGGTGGGTCGGTGCGGACGATCTGAGCCGGCTGTTCGCCGAGCATCACACGCTGCGGCTGGTGGTGCTCAACGCATGTGACACCGGCCGCAGTGGAGCCTTGGACGCGTTCTCCAGCACCGCTGGGGCGTTGGTGCGCCGGTGGGTTCCGGCCGTGCTGGCGATGCAGTTCGAGATCTCCGACCTGGCCGCGATCAGGTTCGCCCAGACCTTCTATGAGAGCGTGGCCAAACGGCGGCCGGTGGACGACAGCGTCATGCGGGCCCGCCGCGCGCTGCGACTGGACAACAGCCACACCTTGGAGTGGGGCACGCCGGTGCTGTACCTGCGCGCGCCCGAAGGCCGCATCTTCGGCAGCACCAACCCCCCGCCGCCCTTCCCGCCCGCGAGTCCGGTAGGTGAACGGGAGACCGAGGCCCTCTACGACCAGGCACTGGCGGCGTACTGGACTGAACAGTGGGATCAGGCCGTCCTGCTGCTGCAGCAGATCCTCGCCCACTGTCCGCAACGCTATCCGGGGATCACGGCCAAGCTGGAGCAGGCCCGCCAACAGCTCCAACTGGCGACCCGCTATGCCCAAGGATGCGCGGCCGCCCAGACCCGGGACTGGGACGAGGCCATCAAGATGTTCACGATGATCGTCGAGGTCAACTCCGGCTATCGCGACGCCGGGCAGCGGTTGGACGACGCCCGGTGCCGGCAGCAGATCGCCGGCTGGCAGGCCGAGGCTCGCCGGCTCTACCAGGCCGAACAGTGGGCGGCCGTGGTCAAGATCGGTGAACAGCTCTACCTCCTGGACCAGGCCGACGCCGACCCCGACGGATTGGTGAGCTCGGCACGGGCCCAGCTCGCCTCCGCGGAACGGGCGGCGCAGGAGGCCTCCGAGTACCGCCGTGGGCTGCGCCTGCTCGACGCCGGCGAGTGGCAGCCGGCGATCGAGGCCCTGGAGGGGCTGGATCACACCTATCGGGATGTCGCGGCTCTGCTGGCTCGGGCCCGCCGGGAACTTTTCTTCCTGACACCGTCACCGCTGCCCCCGCCCACCATTTCCCACCCCAGACAGGTGCAGAACCTGCGGCACCGCAAGGCGGTCAACGCCGTGGCGTTCAGCCCGTGCGGGCAACGTTTGGCCACCGTGGGCGCCGACAAGAATGCGCGGATCTGGGATGCCGGCAGCGGGCAGGAATATCTGAGCGTGGCGCACAAGGGCGTGCGGTCCAACGCGCGAGGGCGCCTGGCGAACGTGTGCGGGCGGACCGTGGCGTTCAGCCCGGATGGGCGGTGGCTGGCCACCGCCAGCGACGATGAGACCGCTCGGATCTGGTGCGCGGTGAGTGAGCGGCAAGTCGCTGTTTTCGCTCACGACAATGTGGTGGTGGGCGTTGCGTTCAGCCCGGATGGGTGCTGGCTGGCCACGGCCGGTGAGGACTACACCGCTCGGATCTGGGACATCGGTAGTGGGCGGCGACTTGCTGAATTCGCCCACGACTACGTGGTGATGGAGGTGGAGTTCAGCCCGAATGGGCGCTCGTTGGCCACGGCCAGTGGGGATGGCACCGCAGGGATCTGGGACGTCGGCAGTGCGCGGAAAACTGCGATCTTGGACCACGACAATCAGGTGTACGGCGTGGCGTTCAGTCCGGATGGATACCGGCTGGCCACCGCCAGCGCGGACCACACCGCTGCGATCTGGGACGTCGGTAGCGGGCGGCAGATTGCTATGTGCGTGCACGACAATGCGGTGCTGGGGGTGGCGTTCAGCCCGGATGGGTACTGGCTGGCCACCGCGTGCGGGGATGGCAACGCGCGGATCTGGAGCGCCGGCAGCGGACGCCAACTCGCCTCGTTCGTCCACGACAATCAGGTGTGCGGCGTGGCGTTCAGCCCGGATGGACGTCGCCTGGCCACCGCCAGTCGTGACAAGACGGCGCGAATCTGGTCGTTGCATCACCACCACGAACATGAGTGACGCCAAAGCGTGAGAATGGATCACCGCCGCGAGCCGCGTAGTGGTGAGCCCGATCAGCTATGCCGCGTGCACCCCCACATCTCGGCAACGCCCATCTGCAATCCGACTGCAATCCGACCGGTTGCGTGACAAGCTTTGACAGCCCACGACAGGGCCCCCGACGCGGTAGCGTGCAACAGGCGGTCGGTGACGACGCAGGGGGTGAGACTGGTGCAGCAGGCCGTGCGCGAGCAGCCCATCGTCGCCTCGGCCCCTGGGCAGCTCGGTCCGGCGCAGCGAGCGGTCGACTGGCAGCGGCTGGGCCGCGAGCAGTTCGACGTCGTGGTCATCGGCGGTGGCGTGGTCGGTTCCGGCGCGGCGTTGGATGCCGCGACCCGGGGGCTCAAGGTGGCGCTGGTGGAAGCTCGGGATCTCGCCTCCGGTACGTCCAGCCGGTCCTCAAAGCTGTTCCACGGCGGCCTGCGCTACCTGGAGCAGTTGGAGTTCGGCCTGGTCAGAGAGGCGCTGCACGAGCGGGAGCTGATGCTCACCCGGCTGGCACCCCATCTGGTCAAACCGGTGAGCTTCCTGTACCCGCTGGCCCACCGGCTCTGGGAACGTCCTTACGTCGCCGCTGGTTTGGCGCTGTACCAGACGCTGGGTGGGTCACGATCCGTGCCGGGGCAGCGCCACCTGACCCGGGCGGGAGCGCTGCGGTTGGTGCCTGCGTTGCGCCGTGACTGTCTCGTCGGTGGGGTGCACTACTACGACGCGATCACCGACGACGCCCGGCACACCATGACGGTGGCCCGCACTGCCGCCCAGTACGGCGCCGTCGTGCGCAGCTCCACCCAGGTCGTTGGTTTCCTGCGGGAGGCGGATCGGATCTGCGGCGTCCGGGTACGGGACTGCGAGACCGGTGAGGAGGCCGACGTCGAGGCGCACGCGGTGCTCAACTGCACCGGTATCTGGACCGATGAGATCCAGCGCCTGTCCGGCGGGCGCGGCCGGTTCCGGATCCGTCCCTCCAAGGGAGTGCACATCGTGGTCCCCAGGGACCGCATCGTGTCGGAGAGCGGGTTGATCCTGCGCACCGCCTCGTCGGTGCTGTTCGTCATCCCGTGGCGCAATCACTGGATCGTCGGCACCACCGACACCGGCTGGAACCTCGACCTGGCGCACCCGGCGGCCACCCGTGCGGACATCGACTACCTCCTGGACACGGTCAACTCGGTGCTGGCCACGCCGTTGAGCGATGACGACATCGAGGGCGTCTACGCCGGTCTGCGGCCGCTGCTGGCCGGCGAGAGAGAGGAGAGCTCGCGGCTGTCCCGGGAGCACGCCGTCGCCCGGGTCGCACCCGGCCTGGTCGCCATCGCGGGCGGCAAGTACACCACCTACCGGGTGATGGCGGCCGACGCGGTGGACGCGGCGGTGCCCGATCTGCCCGGCCGGGTCGCGCCCTCGATCACCGACAAGGTGCCGCTGCTCGGTGCGGATGGCTACCACGCCCTGGTCAACCAGGCCGACACGCTGGCCGCCCGGTACGGGCTGCACCCCTACCGGCTCCGGCACCTGTTGGATCGCTACGGCTCGGCGGTGTACCAGGTGCTGGCGCTGGCCGCGGACCGCCCGGATCTGCTCGCGCCGCTGTCCGGGGCGCCTGACTACCTGCGGGTCGAAGTCGTGCATGCCGCCAGCCACGAGGGTGCCCTGCATTTGGAGGACGTGCTGACCCGGCGCACCCGGATCTCGATCGAATACCCGCACCGGGGCGAGACCTGCGCCGCTGAGGTCGCCGAGCTGATGGGCGAGGTGCTGGGCTGGACTGCGCCGGCGCGGGACCGGGAGGTGGGGATCTACCTGGCCCGGGTGGCTGCCGAACGCGACTCGCAGCGCCAGCCCAACGACTCCGCCGCCGACGCCCGGCGCAACGCCGCCCCCGACCCCCGCCCCCAACTCCTCGCCCCCGTCAGCTAGGGGTGATTTTGCAGAGGATGGTTCCTTGGGTGATCGGAGTGCCGGGTTGGGCGGTCAGGGCGGTGACGGTGCCGGCCTGATGGGCGGTGACCGGGTTCTCCATCTTCATCGCCTCGAGTACCGCGATGAGATCACCGGGTTCGACTCGATCCCCGTCGGACACCGCGAGACTGACCACGGTTCCCTGCATGGGCGCGATAACGGCGTCGCTGGATACCGTGACCGCCCGGCCGCCGCTGCGCCTGCGGGGTCTGGGCCGGGCGGGACCGCTATCCCGCTGGCCTAGATCGGCTGGTAAGGAGACCTCCAACCGCCGGCCGCCGACCTCCACGACCACGGTCTGCCGCGGCTCCGGCGGGGGCATTCCCGCCCCGGCACCAGAGGGCTCTAGCGGCGCGGAGAACTCGGTCTCGATCCACCGGGTGTGTACCGCGAAGCGCGCACCGTCGGGGGCGGCGAAGGCCGGGTCGTCCAGCACCGCCCGGTGAAACGGGATGACGGTGGGCAGGCCCTCGACGGTGAACTCGGCCAGCGCTCGCCGGGACCGCGCCAGCGCCTGCTCCCGATCCGCGCCCACCACGATGAGCTTGGCCAGCATCGAGTCGAACTGCCCGCCGATGACGCTGCCGGCACGCACCCCGGCGTCCAACCGCACTCCGGGTCCTGACGGCGGATCGAACACCGTGACGACGCCGGGAACCGGGAGGAAACCCCGGGCCGGATCCTCTGCGTTGATCCGGAACTCGATCGCGTGGCCGTGCGGTACCGGGTCGGAGCTGATGGTCAGGCGCTCGCCGGCGGCGATCCGCAGCTGTTCGAGCACCAGGTCCAGGCCGGTGGTCTCCTCCGACACCGGGTGCTCCACCTGCAGCCGGGTGTTCACCTCCAGGAAGGAGACGGCGCCGTCGGGACTCACCAGGAATTCGACGGTGCCCGCGCCGGTGTAGCCCGCCTCAGCGCAGATCGCCCGAGCCGCCTCGTGGATGGTGTGGCGCTGCTCGTCGGACAGGAACGGGGCCGGCGCCTCCTCGACCAGCTTCTGATGCCTGCGTTGCAGGGTGCAGTCCCGGGTGCCGACCACGATGACGGTGCCGTGCTGGTCGGCCAGTATCTGAGCCTCCACGTGCCGGGACCGGTCCAGGTAGCGTTCCACGAAGCACTCGCCGCGCCCGAAGGCCGCGACGGCCTCGCGCACCGCGGAGTCGAACAGCTCCGGGATCTCCTCGATGGTGCGGGCGAGTTTCAGGCCGCGCCCGCCACCGCCGAAGGCGGCCTTGATCGCCACCGGCAACCCGTGCTCGGTGGCGAATGCCACCACCTCCGCCGGCCCGGACACGGGATCCCTGGTCCCCGGCACCAGCGGGGCCTCCGCCTTGGCGGCCAGTTGCCGGGCGGTGACCTTGTCCCCCAGATCCCGGATCACTTGCGGTGACGGTCCGATCCAACGCAGCCCGGCGTCGATCACCGCCTGCGCGAACTCGGCGTTCTCGGCGAGGAACCCATAGCCGGGGTGCACCGAGCCTGCGCCGGCGCGAGCCGCGACGGCGAGCAGCTTGGCCGCCTCGAGGTAGCTCTCCGCGGGTGTGGCACCTCCCAGCGCGAACGCCTCGTCGGCCAGGGTGACGAACGGTGCGTCACGATCACCGTCGGAATAGACGGCCACACTGGTCAGCCCGGCATCCCGGCAGGCCCGGATCACCCGGACGGCGATCTCGCCACGATTGGCGACCAGCACCTTACCCAGGGCGCTCGTGCTGGGATGGGGCACCGATGCCTCCCGGCTGGGTGGGTGCGAAGGATAGCCCGAAGTCTAGTGTCAGGGTCAGCCCCTAGTGTTCGAACATATGTTCGGCTACGCTGTTGGGGGTGCGGAATGGACGAGCGGTTGGGTCGGGTCTTGCGGGACCGCGTGGAAGCGTATCTGCGCGAAGCCGAACGGGTGCTCCGTGGGGCGGACCCGGGAGTGGCCTGGCCCGCGGTCCGGGAGCGGCTGCTGCCTCTCGCCACAGCCTGGCGCCGTCTCTTGGCGCAGCACGGTACTGGTCTGCGCGGACGCTGCAGACACTGCGACCGGGCGTTTCGCTTCCGGCGGCGACCGCTCGGACTGTGCTCGGTGTGGCTCACAGCGCATACCCACCTGGTCGGCGGGTGGCCATCAGACGGCGGCCGCTGATGAGCGGGCAGGCAAAGCTCTCAGAAGTCGATGCCGTGCTGGTGCAACCAGGTAATCGGGTTGATCTTCTGGCCAGCCGCGTTCCACACCTCGAAGTGCAGGTGCGGTCCGGTGGATTGGCCCCGGTTGCCCATCTCGGCGATCTTCTGGCCGGCTCGTACCTTCTGACCCTCGGTCACGAGCGCGCGGTTGATGTGCCCGTAGACGGTGGTGGTTCCGTCGGAGTGCAGGATGCGTACCCAGAGACCGAAGCCGCTGGCCGGTCCGGACTCCACGACCACGCCGTCGGCGGCGGCGAGGATCGGTGTCCCGATCGAATTGGCGAGGTCGATTCCCCAGTGGAACACCCCCCACCGAGCTCCGTAGCCCGAGGTGAAGACGCCTTTCGTTGGCAGGACGAAGCGGATCCGGCTGGCTTCGGCCTCGCGCGCGACGGTCTCAGCGACGAGGCGCTGGCCTTTGGCCATCGCCTGCACGGCTTCGACCTCGGCCGGGTCAGTGGGCCGGGTCACCGGGAGGTACTCCGGTGCCGGGGCAGCCCCGCCGAGGCCGATGGCAGACGATGCCTGCTTCGACGACGCCAGCAAGGTGGCGTCGTCGGCAATCGTCACAGCCGTGTGATCGATCGTCTGGGCTGCGGCCACGAAGGCGCCCGCCGCGACGGCCGCAACCACTACCCGACCGCGCGCGGTGGGCGAGGGGGCCGTAATGCGGTGCTGAACCTGGGTGCCCGAGGTGGCGGCGCCCGAGGTGGCGGGGCCCGCGGGCGCAGCACCTGAGGAGCCAAGGCCCAGCGCTGCCTCAACCACCGGAGGTGGTCGTCGGCCGCCTGGGGCGCGGTGTCGAGCCAAAACCTGCCTTCCGTCTCGGGAGTCCGAACTGGCACCGGGCGGAGCACATCAGGAAGCTGGTGAGAACCAACTCTCCGAATCAGCCGTACTCGGACCGTGGCCGCGGACCGGCGGAAGGTAACGAAGGGCGCCGTGCCGGAGCAAGGCGGCGTTCCGAGATACGTCCAGCTGTATCGGCCAACGTCGCGTCTGACGCGCCGGGCGGTCGGCTCGGGTCGGTTGGAGGAGCCTTATGAAGCGGTCGTGGGGGGTGAACCGAGCGCGTGGGTCACCGCGGTGTCGGACCAAGGGCCCTCCGCTGGAGCTACCGCGCTCTGCCGGTGGGCCGGATGGGTCCCGTCGAGGTGGATCAGTGTGTGCACCACTGTGTGCACGGTCCGCGGGTTGACCGGAAGGGACAGGTGCCCCACGTCGCTGAGCTGGTAGTTGGTCACGAGGAGGTCTGGATGATCCAGCCTGGCGTTGTGCTGGGGCACGATCCACCCGTCCAGCTCGCTCCACACCGCGACGAAGTGGGTGCGGCACTCCGGTGCGGGTGTCGCGAGCTCGGCCATGATGTCGGAGTGTGGGCGCAGCTGACGCAGTACCGGGGTGGGCAGCAGGTAGGCGGTCAGGGTTCCGTGGTGCGGAGTGCCCAGAGTGAGGAGGATGTGCACCCGGGAGTCGCCATCCAGCCGCTGGACGTAGTAGCGAGCGACCAGCCCGCCAAGCGAATGTCCCACCACGTGCACCCGCTCCGCACCGGTCGCCTCGCAGATCTGTTCCACCTCACGCGCCAGCTCGCGGGCTGCGCTGCGCACGTCGCCGGTCAGCGCAGTCAGGATGCTGTAGTTGAGGCAATAGACCACGCCGAAGCCGCGCTTACGTAAGGCTCTGCCCAGCACCGTGAACGCCGACCGGTTGTCGGCGAAGCCGTGCACCAGCAGGATCGGCGTCCCCGCGGTGCGCACGTCGGCGATCACCAGGCCGCGCTCGGCCGGAGACAACTCGTCGGTGCGGTAACAGGGGTACGGGCCGCCCGGACGTCGCTGCTCGGTCAGCGCGCCCCACGGATACATCACCAGGTGCGTGGCCAGCACCCCGGCCTCCCGCGCCAACCCCCGCAGGCCGGCCGGTCGAGCGGCGACGGCGACGGTATGGGCCAGCGCGCTCAATGCCGTGTGTGTCGATGCCACGACCAGCCCCGCCGCGTGCACGCCATAGCTGACCAGCTGGCGCGCCGCGTGCCAGGGCCGGGCGGCGGAGTCCATGTGCTTCACCATAAGTTCTCGGGGGCGCTGTCTGCACGAGCTACCCTTGGCGGGGTGAGCGGACGTATCCGGGTGGTGGTCGCCAAACCGGGGCTCGACGGGCACGACCGCGGCGCCAAGGTCGTCGCTCGGGCGCTGCGCGACGCCGGCATGGAGGTCGTCTACACCGGGTTGCACCAGACCCCGGAGCAGATTGTGGAGACCGCACTGCAGGAGGACGCCGACGCGGTGGGGCTCTCGGTGCTCTCTGGTGCGCACATGACGCTGTTCGCCAGGGTCATCGAGCTGCTCGAGGGTAAGGGCGCCACCGATGTCGTGGTCTTCGGTGGCGGGATCATCCCCGAACAGGACATCCCGGCCCTCACCGAGCTCGGGGTGGCCAAGATCTTCACCCCGGGCGCCAGCACCCACGAGATCGTCGACTGGGTTCGCGCCGCGGTGGCCGCCGCCGCGGTGGAGTGATCCCAGTGGAGTGATCCCAGTGGAGTGATCACAGTGGAGTGATCACAGTCACTGGTGCCGGGCGGTCGTTTCCGGGTGCGGCTGGATAGGGTCGGCGGCGTGGATCTGTACGAATATCAGGCGAGAGACCTGTTCGACGCCCACGGCGTCCCGGTACTGCCCGGCCGCGTTGTCACCACCGGCGAGCAGGCGCGGGCGGCCGCGGCGGAGCTTGGCGGCTCGGTCGTCGTCAAGGCCCAGGTGAAGACAGGCGGCCGCGGCAAGGCCGGTGGGGTGCAGTTGGCCGGCACTCCCGACGAGGCGGCGCGCAAGGCGGCCGGGATCCTGGGCATGGACATCAAGGGTCACACCGTGCACCGCGTACTCATCGCTCCAGCCTGCGAGATCGTCGCGGAGTACTACCTCTCGCTGCTCCTGGACCGCACTCAGCGCAGCTTTCTCGCGATGGCCAGCGTGCAGGGTGGGATGGACATCGAGGAGGTCGCGGCGACCAACCCCGAGGCGCTGGCCAAGATCCCGATCGACCCGGTTCGCGGCGTCGACGCCGCCAAGGCCGCCGAGATCATCGTGGCGGCCAGGTTCCCGGCAGAGGTGGCGCAGGCGGCGTCGGAGACGGTCCTGAGATTGTGGGAGTGCTTCGTCGCCGAGGACGCCACCTTGGTGGAGGTGAATCCGCTGGTCCGCGACGCGCAGGGATCGATCATCGCGCTGGACGGGAAGGTGACCCTCGATGACAACGCCGCTTTCCGCCACCCAGGCCATGCTGAGCTCGCCGACCCGGCCGGGCAGGATCCGCTCGAGGCCAGGGCCAGAGCCCGTCACCTCAACTACGTCAAGCTCGACGGGCAGGTCGGCATCATCGGCAACGGTGCGGGACTGGTCATGTCCACCCTCGACGTGGTCGCCTACGCCGGGCGGGCCCATGGGGGGATGCGGCCGGCGAACTTCCTCGATATCGGTGGTGGCGCGAACGCGCAGGTGATGGCCGACGGGCTGGACATCGTCCTGGGCGACCCGGACGTGCATTCGGTGTTCGTCAACGTTTTCGGCGGGATCACCGCCTGCGACCAGGTGGCCTCCGGCATCGTGCAGGCACTGGACATCTTGGGGGACGCCGCGGCCAAGCCGCTGGTGGTCCGGCTGGATGGCAACAATGTCGCCGAGGGCCGGCGGATTCTCGCCCGCGCGGCGCACCCACTGGTCTCGATGGTGGACACAATGGATGCTGCGGCAGACAAGGCCGCGCAGTTGGCTGCGCGCAGCAGCGCCAAGGGAGCCTGAGAAGTGGCAATTTTCCTGACCAAAGACTCCAGAATCATCGTCCAGGGCATGACCGGCGCGGAGGGTCGCAGACACACCCAGCGGATGCTGCACGCCGGCAGCCAGGTCGTCGGCGGGGTCACCCCGGGCAAGGGCGGCCAGACCATCGACTTCGACGGCGCCGCGCTGCCCGTGTTCGGGTCGGTGGCCGAGTCGGTGGCCCAGACCGGGGCCGACGTCAGCGTGGTCTTCGTGCCGCCCCGTTTCGCCAGGGCCGCGGTCCTGGAAGCCACTGAGGCCGGGATCGGGCTGATCGTGGTGATCACGGAGGGGATCCCGGTGCACGACGCCGCCGCATTCTGCGCGCAGGCCGGCGCCACCGGGTTGGCGACCGGTTCGGTGCGGACCCGGATCATCGGCCCGAACTGTCCTGGCGTGATCAGCCCGGGTGCCTCGAATGCGGGGATCATTCCCGCGGACATCACCGGACCGGGCCGGATCGGGCTGGTGTCGAAATCGGGCACCCTGACCTACCAGATGATGTTCGAGCTGCGCGACATCGGTTTCTCCACCTGTGTGGGAATCGGTGGTGACCCGGTGATCGGCACCACCCACATCGACGCGCTGCGAGCATTCGAGGACGACCCCGACACCGCAGCCATCGTGATGATCGGCGAGATCGGCGGGGACGCCGAAGAGCGTGCGGCCGACTACATCAAGACCAACATCACCAAACCGGTCATCGGGTACATCGCCGGGTTCACCGCGCCCGAAGGCAAGACCATGGGTCACGCCGGTGCCATCGTCTCCGGCTCCTCCGGGACCGCTGCGGCGAAGAAGGACGCCCTGGAAGCGGCCGGCGTCCAGGTCGGCACCACACCCAGCGACACCGCGCAACTGATGCGCCAGACCATCAGGTCACTACCCTAAGGGTTCGGGCAGGAGGCACCTCGGCTGCGTAGTCCCGATACTGTAGTGGACTGCTCCCGGTGACTGGCACCTGAGAGCGAAAGTGCTCCGTTCGATGGCGCTGCAAGCCATCTGGTGGGGCGACCCTGTCTCGGGCAAGAATCCACCCGGGGCCGGACTATAAGCCAATCCAACTCACGTCGCTGGTGATGGCGAGGGGTGACCCTGGCAAGGCGGCAGCGATCGCAACCAGGCGCTGCCGCAGACCATGTCGACCTGCTTGGCGTCGAGTTTGCGCCACAGGTCACGGGTGCGGACATGCTCGATCTTAAGTTGCACGCCTCGACGTTCGAACTCCACGCGCAAGGCTGGCCAGATTGCGCCAAGGAATTCCACGGTGAACTCGGTGGTTCCGAAGGTGACGGTGGTTCCCACCCGCCGTCTGCTGCGGTGCAAGCTCTCAGTCCAGGACAGCAGGGTCCGGGCCGCAAGTTCCACGATTTCCTCGCCGGCGGGGGTGAACACAAACTCCTTGCCACGGCCCTGTTTGACCACCAACACCTCGCCTAGGAGGCGGGCGGCGGTCTTGTTGAGGTTGTCGAGCTGTTTTTGCACGCTAGACTGCTCCCGGCCCAGCGCGCGTGCGGCCCGTTGCGCCGTGCCAGTCACGTGCACCACGGCGAGGGTGCGTAGCTGGTCGAGGGTGACGTCGAGCATCTCGGCCGGTGCGCCCAGCAGCGTCGCCAGCAGACCCGCCCCCTCGACCTCGTCGTGTGCACTGCTGGGCATCCATACTCCTCGTTTCGACATTGCTGAGAAGCACTGACATGCGATTTGTTCTAGCGGACAGTTGGGTTGTCGGTGCTCGCAATTTCACCCGAGTTGTCCCAAGAATGTCCGCTTGAACAATTCTAGTCGCGATAGTGTTCTGATGAACAATGGGGTGCGGGGCTTGCGCCCAGGTGCACCACGCGGCACGTACCGCACAGCTGAGTTGCTCGCGAGGGCACGGATGGTGAGGTTTCCCGATGGTTGGAGCCCGCAGCGTCGCCAAGGATGGTCTGGCCAGGTCCTGCTACTTCCGGACCACGATGGCTGCCCCGCATCGCAAGGCGTTGGTGCAGATCAACGAGGACTGCAATTTGCGGTGTGCTCATTGCTTCGTGGCCGCCACCCGGGCCGGTCGTCGGATCTCGCTGGCCGAGGTGATCGACACCGTGATTCCGCGCCTGGCCGAATGCCGGGTCCAGCGGGTCACCCTCACCGGAGGCGAACCGACAATCCACCCTGAGTTCACGGCCATCGCGGGTGCGTTCCGGGATGGCGGGATAGATGTCGGGATCTGCACCAACGCGACCACCCTGGACGACGACCAAGTGGGAGAACTCGCCAGTCTGGGCGTGCACTGCAACGTCTCCCTGGACGGCTTCGCCGAGGACTCACACGGCAAGTTCCGCGGCGACCGGGCCAGCTTCGAGGTCACGGTTGCCACAGTGGAAAAGCTCGGCGCGGCCGGGATTCTGCAGGGGTTGCTGTGCACGCCCAACACCCTGGCCCAGAACGAGGAGTATGCGCGGCTGTGCGAGTTCGCCCGGCGCAACGGGGCACGCTACGTGCTGCTCAATCCGCTAGGCAGCATGGGCCGAGGGGTCAGGTCCCAACACCGGCTGGCCAAAAGCACCCTGCACATGCAGGAAATCTTCGAGCTGACCGCACCGTTGGACGGTCCGGATCTTGACGTCGTGCACATCCGTTCCCCAATGCCGCGGGCCAGCCGTTGTCGGGCTGCGAGGCCGGCACGATTATCTACGTGTTCACCCCCGGTGAGGTGACTGTGTGCCCCTACCTGGTCTTCGCCGCCCGGACTCCGATCTCCCAGCACGCCGACACCGAGTTCATTGTCGGCAACATCTTCACCGACCCGGACATCGCGCAACGCCTCGACGACTACCACTTCCCCGACCGATACCCCCTCGGCGTCAACCCCACCTGCGGCTCGTGTGCCCTGAGCGCCGGTTGTGGTAAAGGCTGCCCGGCCGCGGTGATCGCCGCCGGGGGGCGGATTGGTGACGTCGACACTGAGCAGTGCCCGGTTGCCGTTGACGGATACCGGCTGCTGCCGCTGATCCCCGCATGACCGGCCGCATCGACGACCAGCCACGCCTGCCCGGAACGTTGATCACTCTCGACGGGCCGGGCGGTGTCGGCAAGTCCAGCGCCGCCACCACAGCGATTGAGCTGCTCACCACCGCGGACTTGCCAGTGCACGGCACCCGGCAGCCCTCGAAGGCCGTACTCGGCGAACTCGCCCGCCACGGAACCGACACCTACCACGGCATGTCGTTGGCCTGCCTGTGCGCCGCAGATCGACACCACCAGCTCGACACCGAGATCAAACCCGCCCTGCGGGCGGGCAGGATCGTGATCTGCGACCGCTACGTCGCCTCATCGCTGGTGCTGCAGGGGCTTGATGGCGTACCTAGCGGGATCGTGTGGCAACTCAACCACGGCGTCTATCAGCCTGATTTGTCCCTGATCCTCACCGGCGATCCCGCGGTGATCAATGCCCGGCTCCGAGCCCGCGGCGGCCACAGCCGCTTCGAGAGTGCTGCGGACAACAGCGTTCGGGAATCCGCGCTCTACGCCCGCGCCGTGGCCGATCTCCAGGACAAGGGATGGACGGTGCAGACTCTTGACTGCACCGCTGAGGGTCCCGACATGGTCGCTGCCAGGATCGTGTCCCTCATCCACCGTGCCCTTGGCGAAAAGAGCCTGGTATGTCCCTGAGGCTGATCACCGTCAACGTCGGTGCTCCCTCTCCTGCGCGGGCCCGCCGGCAACTTGAGTGGCTCGCCGCACGCCCGGAGGACATCTTCGTGCTCACCGAGACCAAGGCCACCCCCGGTAGCCAGCTGCTGGCCAAGGCGTGCACAGCAGCGAACTATTCGGTGACCTTCCCTGCCCACGACCCGGGCGAGCTCGGCATCATGATCATCAGCAAGGTTGCTACAAACCCCGATCCGCTCACCGGAGCACTTAGCTACCTGCCGGCCCGCGCCGCAGGTGTCATCGTCGCCACTTCCAGCGGGCCACTGCGGGTGCTCGGCGCCTACGTCCCTTCTCGGGATGCGACGCTGGACAAGACCGAGCGCAAGAAGCGCTGGATCGAGGGATTCCACACCGCGTTGGAGGCCACCGGCTCTGGCGTTCCCGTGGTACTGCTGGGTGATTTGAACGTTCTGGAACCCGGTCACCAGCCCGAGCACCGCCAGCAGTTCGTGCCGTTCGAATACGACTTCTACCGCGCCCTCACTGACACCCATGGCCTGGTCGACGCGTTCCGGCATCTGCACCCTGATCGGATCGAGCACAGCTGGGCACGACGGCCTGGCCTCGGCTACCGCTACGACCACGCCCACTGTTGCGCCCAGCTTTTGCCTCTGCTGCAAGGCTGTGACTACGTTCACCAGACCAGGGACGTCCTTCCGGACGGATCGCGGCTGACCGATCACTCCGGACTCGCCGTGCGCCTGGCCACGGCGGCCACCGCACCGCTGCTAACCTCTGACCCCGCCACGGCGGCACCCAGCGAGTCCGGGTTGGAGCCAGCGCTGTTCTGACCTGGTCTTTTTGTGCTGGTCGCTGCCTGAAGACCAGCACGAAGGACCTAGCTGCATGTCCAGCATCAGCGTGGCCCCGCGCCTGTGCGCCCGGGTCTTGCTGCTCGATCCCCTCGATCGGGTCCTGCTCATCCACGCCAGGGATCCCGAAGACCTTCGCCACCACTGGTGGGAGCTGCCCGGCGGCGGCCTGAACGATGGAGAGGACCTGGCTGATGCCGCCCGCCGAGAGCTCGCCGAGGAGTCCGGGATCCTGCTCCAGGAACTGGGCCGCAAGCTGTGGGTGCGCGAGTCACGATTCACCTACCGGGGGCGCACCCACCACCGCATCGAGCATGTCTTCCTCGGCCGCGCACCGAGCACCCTGGCTCAGGTCCCGCTCAAGCCCACTGAGAACGAGAAGGCCGGGCTGATCGAACGTCGCTGGTGGCCTGCCGAAGAACTCCGGTGTTGCCCCGACAAGCTCCTGCCAGCCACTCTGCCCGAGCTGGTCGACGACCTCCTTGCTGGCCGGCTCAGCGACAAGCCCCTGATGCTGGTCGGCTGAGCACTCCGGGACGCCTCGATGCCGCTGAGGTGGTGCGGCGGTACTCCGATCCGGTTACATTCGGGGCGCGTCAGCCGGGTGATCGTCACGATGAGGGCACCGGGCTGCGATGGTGGAGATCATGAGCCTCCTGCTGGCACCGGCGTCCCGTGATCCAGCAGGCACCCACCTGCGCTGGGGTGCGCTGATCGGCGCGGCCTGCCTACCCGCGCTCGCCATCTATCTGGCCGCCGTCACTGTGCTCGCCGCGCTCACCGCAGCCGCCGGGGCCGGCAGTTCGGTGGCCGGAGCGGCTCGGCTCGGCGCGGTGGGCTGGCTGATCGCGCACCACGTCCCGCTGACGATCGACGGTGCGCCGCTCGGCGTGCTCCCGCTCCTGCCCACTCTGCTGGGCGGCACCCTGGTGGCACGTGGCGCGGCTGCCGTGGCGGCCCGGCACGGGATCAGCGCGCCTGGCGAGGCGGGGTGGATCGTCGGCGCGATCGCAGGCATCCATGGCGTGCTCGGCGCGGCCCTGGCGCTGGTCGCCACCCCGATGACCGTCACGGCGGATCCCGCGCTGGCCGCCGTCGTCTGCGCGCTGGTCGCCGGCACCGCCGCCGGTGTCGGCTTGCTCCGGCTCTGCGGCCTGCTGCCCGCGGCGTTGCGCCAGGCACCCGGCTGGGTACGACCCGGCCTGGACGCCGGGCTGTGGGGACTGGCGGCGCTACTCGCGGCCGGTCTCACCACCACCTTGCTCGCTCTGGTGGTGTCCGCGCCCGAGGTCGTCCAGATGTCCGGGCCCGACGCCGGCAGCGCTGTCGGCCTGAGCGTCCTGTCGGTCGGGTACCTGCCCAACGCGGCGATCGCCGGATTGTCCTGGCTGGCCGGACCGGGTTTCTCGATCGGGCCGGTGTCGATCAGCCCGTTCGCGGTGCATGCCGGAGCAGTGCCCGCGATGCCCCTGCTCGCCGCTCTGCCACAGGATCCAGCGCAGCCCTGGTTGGGCTTCGCGCTCGCGGTGCCGCTGCTGGTGGGAGCCGCGGTGGGGCGCCGTTGCGTGGCCGCAGGCCATGACCTGCCGCAACGGCTGCGGGTGCTCTCTGTGGCCGCTACCGTGATCGGGCTCGGTAGCGCGGTGCTCGGTGCGCTGGCCGGTGGACAGCTCGGCGTAGCCGCCTTCAACCCCGTCGAAATCCCTTACGGCCTGCTCATGGTGGCTGTGCTGGTCGCCATCCTGATCGGCGGCAGCGCCGCAATCCTGATCGGCAAGCAGACCTCATCGGACCCGCCCGAGGTCCCAGCGGCCCTACCCGAGTCTTGCGAAGACCCTGATGCCAGCCCGAGCCTCGCTAACCGTGACTCTGGGGCCGCTGGTAGCGCCGCTGAGGGCAGCGATCCGCCCGGTGTCCGCGCGGATCGGCGCGACCTGGATTGATCTGTGGAGGTCGTGGCGGGTGGGGAGCGCTCCGGAGTCAGGCATCGCGTCACTGCTCATCGCCGGTGACCAGCGTCCATCGTCATATGCCGCGAAACGGGTCGGGACGCTGGCACCAATCGCTTCACGCGGCCACCAGCGCCGTCTGGATCTCCCCGCGGACTTCGCTGATAGCGGACGGTGGTGTGCGGCGCGAAGACCTGATCGAGGGTGCGGAGGCCGTCGTAGGCGCGGGGGAGGCGAGCGCGGTGATCTCCTGGACGGCGTGGTGCGCGGTGTGGGCGGCGGTGTCGAGGTCGCCGGCGAGGGCGTGCGCTCCAGCGAGCCCAGGGAGATTGATCGCGCGGGCGCGGGCATAGGCCGGTCCGAATCCTTCTACCGCCTGCTGCAGCAGTGGCACTGCCCGGGCGGCGGACCGCGCGGAACAGGTACCCGAAATCGTAGGCAGCCAGTGCCCGCCGCACTGGTTCCCAGGTGAAGAATCCGGCCTGGCGCAATCGCTCAGCGGTATCCGGGCGACGCGAGCATGGGTCACACCGCGTGCCGGAATGTCCTCGACGCAGCGCCGCCCCGCATCGAGCGCAGACACTGCGGGCAGCATCACCACTCCCGCGACCGGGGTCACCACTCATCTGCATTACTCCCTTGTTTTCTCATCGCTTTTCCTGCGCTGAGTGGATCTACCGTAATGGTCCCATGCCGGAGCCCCTTCACGGGCCCTTTCCTGCCGATGACACGGCGATACGGCAGATCCGCATATGTCGCACAGCCGTCAAGGTGGGCTTGCCCACCGGTCTCGGAATCCGGGTCGGCGTATTTGCCGGGGATAAGGGAGCCGATTATGTCGTCGCCTCGTCGAATTCGACGTATTCCTCGAGACCAGAATCGTGCCGAGGAGATCAGCACAACCCTGAGGTCGAACTCGCCCGACACCAGGGCGGGTAATCAGACCAGCTCAACCCGTACACTCGGGCGAACGGCAAGGCGACCCAGCGACGAGGGAGCAGGATGGCCAGGCGGGCGGGATCCAGCGACAACGATGCGGATGTGATCGTGGTAGGGGCGGGACCCGCGGGCTCGACGGCGGCCACGTATCTGGCCAGGGCAGGGCTGGACGTGCTGCTGCTGGAGAAGTCCAGCTTCCCCCGCGAGAAGGTGTGCGGGGACGGGCTGACCCCTCGGGGCGTCAAGCAGTTGATCGACCTGGGCATCGATACCAGCACCGAGGCCGGCTGGTTGCACAACCGGGGCCTGCGGGTGGTCGGCGGGAGCGCGACGATCGAGCTGCCGTGGCCTGACCTGGCCAGCTTCCCGCCTTATGGGGTGGTCCGCCCGCGGATGGATTTCGACGAGCTGCTCGCGCGCCACGCCGAGCGGGCCGGGGTCCGGCTGCACGAGCTGAACACCGTGACCGAGGCGATCACCGAGGCGCGCACCGGGCGCATCGTCGGGGTGCGAGGCCGGCAAGGCCCGGACAAGCAGCCGGTGGAATACCACGCCCCGTTGACGCTGGCCTGTGACGGGGTCAGCGCGAGGCTCGCGCTCAGCCTGGGGATGGACAAGCGTGAGGACCGGCCGATGGGGGTCGGGGTGCGCCGCTACTACACCACCCCGCGCACCCACGACGATTTCCTGGAAAGCCACGTGGAGATCTGGGACCACTCCGTCAAGCAGGAGCCCCGGCTGCTACCCGGGTACGGCTGGATCTTCGGCATGGGGGACGGGACGTCCAATGTCGGCCTGGGCATCCTCTCGACGTCCTCGGCGTACGGCAAGACCGACTACCGGGCGCTGCTGCGGTCCTGGTTGGACGGCACCCCGCAGGAGTGGGGTTTCCGCGAGGGCAACGCCGTCGGCAAGATCGCCGGAGCGGCCCTGCCGATGAGTTTCAACCGCACGCCGCACTACCGCGACGGGTTGTTGCTGGTCGGGGATGCCGGCGGCATGGTCAACCCGTTCAACGGCGAGGGCATCGCGTATGCGATGCAGTCCGCCCGGCTGGCCGCGGAGTGCGCGGCCCAGGCGATGGCCCGACCGCAGGGCTCGGCCCGTGAGCACGCGCTGCAGCGCTACCCTACGGCGTTGCGGGAGGAGTTGGGGGGCTATTTCCGGTTGGGGAACCTGTTCAGCCGGTTGATCGGCCACCCTGCCGTGATGCGGGCGGGAACCCGTCACGCGCTGCCGCGCAAGACGTTGATGCGCTTCATGCTCAAGCTACTGGCCAACCTCTACGACAGCCGGGACGGCGACACGATGGATCGGGTGATCACGGCGATGGCCCGGGTCGCACCCAGCGTGTAAGGCGACACGTGTCCCCGATCAGCGATAATGCCTGATCGTGGTCGATTGATAGGTTAGCCTCAAGGCAGCGCGTGACCGGCCCGCACATAGGGTGGATGAGACACCAGGTGTAGATGAGGACACCGGGTACATGCGGGACGGTCACGAGACGGGAAGGACGGGACGGCAGTGTTGCAGCCCTACGTTCCCTTGGTGTTGATGTTACTGCTGGCGGGGGGTTTCGCGGTCTTCTCCGTCGTCGCAGCCCCCTATATCGGGCCGCGCCGGTACAACAAGGCCAAGCTCGACGCCTACGAGTGCGGCATCGAGCCCTCCCCGCAGCCGATCGCAGGAGCCGGGCGGATGCCGGTGGCGTACTACCTCACCGCCATGTTGTTCATCCTGTTCGACATCGAGATGGTGTTCCTCTACCCGTTCGCGGTCGCTGCGGACTCGTTGGGCCTGTTCGGCCTGGTGGAGATTGTTCTGTTCATCGTCACGCTCGGCTTCGCCTACGCCTACGTCTGGCGGCGCGGCGGGCTGGACTGGAACTGAAATTATGGGACTGGAAGAGAAGCTACCCAGCGGGATCCTGCTGACCAGCGTGGAGAAGGTGGTCAACTGGACCCGGAAGTCGTCGCTGTGGCCGGCCACCTTCGGGCTGGCCTGCTGCGCGATCGAGATGATGACCACCGGCGCCCCCCGTTACGACCTGGCCCGTTTCGGTATGGAGGTGTTCCGGGCGTCCCCACGCCAGGCTGATCTGATGATCGTGGCGGGCCGGGTGAGCAACAAGATGGCCCCGGTGCTGCGCCAGATCTATGACCAGATGCCCGAGCCGCGCTGGGTGCTCGCGATGGGCGTGTGCGCCTCGACCGGGGGGATGTTCAACAACTACGCGATCGTGCAGGGGGTGGATCACATCGTCCCGGTGGACATGTACCTGCCCGGTTGCCCGCCACGTCCGGAGATGCTGATCGACGCGATCCTCAAGCTGCACGCCAAGATCATGGACGAGCCGCTGGGCCCGAAGCGGGCCGCGGAGAAGGCCGGCCAGCGCACCGAAATGGTGGCCTCCTCGGTGCGCTACGCTCCCAAGCGGAAGCAGTGATCATGGCCGACAGCGGTAAGGACAAGGATCTCGCGCCAGGCCAGCCCAGCTCCGCTGAGTTGAGTCCAGCAGAGCACGCCGAGCACGAGGCCCGCGGCGGGGTGGTCGCCGGGCGGGCCCGGCAGGGCATGTTCGGTGTTCGCGGTTCTGGTGACACCTCCGGCTACGGCGGGCTTGAGCTGCCGGGCTATGCCCCCGCCCCGGCACAACGGCCCTATGGTGGCTGGTTCGATGAGTTCACCGACGAGCTGCTGGCCGCCATGCGCGAGCGCGGGGTGCCCGCCGAGGCCATCCAGCAGGTGAGCGTCGATCGGGGTGAGATCACCTACTACGTGCGCCGGGAGCATCTGGTTGCGCTGTGCCGCATCCTGCGGGGTGATCCGGCGTTGCGCTTCGAGCTGTGCAGCTCGGTGTCCGGGGTGGACTACGGCACCGAGGTCGCGCAGCGGCTGCACGCGGTGTATCACCTCACCTCGATGACCTACCGCCGCCGGATCCGGCTGGAGGTCGCCCTGGACGTCGACGACGCCCACGTGCCCAGCGTGGTGGAGGTCTACCCGACCGCGGACTGGCACGAGCGGGAGACCTGGGACATGTTCGGCATCGTCTTCGACGGCCACCCGGCGCTGACCCGCATCCTCATGCCCGATGACTGGGACGGGCACCCGCAACGCAAGGACTACCCGCTCGGCGGGATCCCGGTGGAGTACAAGGGCGCCGAGATACCCCCGCCGGACCAGCGGAGGGCGTACACCTGATGACGGAGCCGGATCCCTATGCCGCCACCGCCCGGGAAACCACCGAGGGCCGGGTGTACACCGTCACCGGCGGTGACTGGGACAGCCTGATCGAGGACTGGAAACACGACGAGCGCATCGTCATCAACATGGGGCCGCAGCACCCCTCCACGCACGGCGTGCTGCGGCTGGTCCTGGAGTTGGAGGGGGAGGTCGTCACCCAGGCCCGATCGGTGATCGGCTACCTGCACACCGGGATCGAGAAGAACTGCGAGTACCGGACCTGGACCCAGGGCGTCACCTTCGTCACCCGGGCGGACTACCTCTCGCCGCTGTTCAACGAGGCGGCTTATTGCCTGGCCACCGAGAAGCTGCTGGGTATCACCGTGCCGCGTCGCGCGCAGGTGATCCGGGTGCTGCTCATGGAGCTCAACCGGGTTGGCTCGCACCTGGTGGCGATCGCCACCGGGGGGATGGAGCTCGGCGCGCTGACCGGGATGACCATTGGGTTCCGCGAGCGCGAGGAGGTGCTGCACCTGCTGGAGTTCCTCACCGGTCTGCGGATGAACCACGCGTTCATCCGGCCCGGTGGCCTCGCGCAGGACCTGCCCGAGGGCTCCGACACCAAGATCCGGGATTTCCTGAAGGTGATGGACTCCCGGCTGCCGGACATCGACAAATTGCTCACCGGCCAACCGATCTGGAAGCAACGGTTGCAGAATGTGGGCTACCTGCCGCTGGATGGCTGTATGCAGCTGGGCGTCACCGGCCCGATCCTGCGCTCCGCCGGCCTGGAGTGGGACCTGCGCAAGGTGGAGCCCTACAGCGGCTACGAGGAATACGACTTCGAGGTCCCCACCTCCACCGACGCCGACTGCTACGCCCGGTTTCTGCTGCGCGTTGAGGAGATGCGCCAGTCACTCAAGATCGTGACGCAGTGCCTGGACAAGCTGGAGCCCGGCCCGGTGATGGTGGAGGACGCCAAGATCGCGTGGCCGGCCAAGCTGTCCATCGGCGGCGACGGGATGGGCAACTCGCTCGAGTATGTACGCAAGATCATGGGACAGTCGATGGAGTCGCTGATCCACCATTTCAAGCTGGTCACCGAAGGTTTCTCGGTGCCGGCGGGCCAGGTCTACGTCGCGGTGGAGTCACCGCGCGGTGAGCTGGGCTACCACCTGGTCTCCGACGGCGGCACCCGGCCGATGCGGGTGCACGTCCGGGACCCCAGCTTCGTCAACCTCCAGTCGATGCCGGCGATGAGCGAGGGCGGCCTGCTGGCCGACGTCATCGCCGCGGTGGCCTCGATCGACCCGGTGATGGGAGGCGTGGACCGATGAGCAGCGCCAACGGATCGGTCGGCGGCACCAGTGTGTTCGACGAGCAGACCCACCAGCGGGCGCAGGAGATCATCGCGCGCTACCCGCAGTCCCGCTCGGCGTTGCTGCCCATGTTGCACCTGGTGCAGAGCGTGCAGGGCCACGTCAGCCAGGCCGGGATCGCGTTCTGCGCGCAGCAGCTGGGTATCACCACCGCCGAGGTGAGTGGGGTGGTCACCTTTTACACCATGTACAAGCGCAAACCCGGTGGTGAGCACCTGGTCAGCGTGTGCACCAACACGCTGTGCGCGGTGCTGGGTGGTGACGAGATCTACGCGCGGCTGCGTAAGCAGCTGGGGGTCGGTCAGGAGGAGACCGCCGGTGAGCCGGGGTCGAAGGGTTCCATCACCCTGGAGCACGCCGAATGCCTGGCCGCCTGCGACCTGGCCCCGGTGCTGCAGGTGAACTACGAGTTCTACGACAACCAGACCCCCGAATCGGCTGTTGCTCTGGTGGAGGCGCTCAGAAGGGGGGAGCGGCCGGCGCCGAACCGCGGTGCGCCGTTGACCGACTGGCAGACCGTCGAGTTGCAGCTGGCCGGTTTCTTCGGCGAGCCGGAGCAGCTTCGCGAGGCCGTGGACGCACCGTCGGCGGCACCCGAGACTCTGGCCGGCAACCGGCTCGCTGAGGAGAAAGGCTGGCAGGCGCCGGCGATGCCGGACCAAGCCCCGCCGTTGCCGACCGTTGCCGCCAAGAAGTGATGAGCGCACCACTGCCCATAGGAGGAGCTGTGACCGAGCGGACGCTCACCCCGGTATTGACCCGGCGGTGGCTCTCGCCCAAGTCCTGGACCCTCGACACCTACACCGAGCTGGAGGGCTACACCGCGCTGCGCACCGCACTGGCCGCCCAGCCCGAGCAGCTCGTCGCGCTGCTCAAGGACTCGGGACTGCGGGGGCGTGGCGGCGCGGGCTTCCCCACCGGTCTGAAGTGGAGCTTCATCCCGCAGGCCAAACCGGGCGAGCCGGCCACCGGGGCCGCGGCCAAGCCCAAGTACCTGGTGATCAACGCGGACGAGGGTGAGCCAGGCACCTGCAAGGACGTGCCGCTGATGATGGCCGACCCGCACTCGCTGATCGAGGGCTGTGTCATCACCAGCTACGCGATCCGCGCGCACGAGTGCTACATCTACGTCCGCGGCGAGATGGTGCACTGCCACCGCCGGCTGCACCAGGCCGTCGTGGAGGCATACCAGGCCGGGTATCTGGGCAAGAATATCCTCGGCTCGGGATTCGACCTCGACATCGTGATCCACGCCGGCGCCGGCGCCTACATCTGCGGCGAGGAAACCGCGCTGCTCGACTCGCTGGAGGGCCGGCGCGGCCAGCCCCGGCTCAAGCCGCCGTTCCCGGCCACCTCCGGGCTCTACGCCGCGCCCACCGTGGTGAACAACGTCGAGACCATCGCCACCGTGCCCTACATCGTCAACGGGGGCTCGGAGTGGTTCCGTAGCATGGGCACCGAGAAATCACCCGGCCCGAAGATCTACTCCATATCTGGGCACGTCCGCAAGCCCGGACAGTACGAGGCCGGACTGGGCATCACGCTGCGTGAGTTGCTGGAGATGGCCGGCGGGGTGAAAGGTCAGCTGAAGTTCTGGACGCCGGGCGGGTCGTCCACCCCGCTGCTGACCGCCAAGCATCTGGACATCCCGCTGGACTTCGAAGGAGCCGCAGCGGCCGGATCGATGTTGGGCACCACTGCGGTGATGGTGTTCAACACCACCGTGAGCGTGCCGTGGGCGGTGATGAAATGGACCGAGTTCTACAAGCACGAATCCTGTGGGAAATGCACCCCGTGCCGGGAGGGCACCTACTGGCTGGCCCAGATCCTGCAGCGGATGGTGCGCAAGGAGGGCACTCCGGGCGATGTGGAGACCATGCTGGACGTCTGTGACAACATTCTGGGCCGCTCGTTCTGCGCGCTCGGTGACGGCGCCGCCAGCCCCATCATGAGCGGCATCAAGTACTTCCGGCAGGAATTCCTGGACCTGTGCGCCCAGCAACCCGACGTCAAACGCCAAACGATCACGTTAGTGGAGTCGCGGCGATGACGCTGGCAACGCAGTCCGACAATTCGCCAGGGGCCGACCGTGCCGTTCCTGAGGGGCACGTCCGGCTGACCATCGATGGCCGTGAGATCGACGCCCCCAAGGGCGAGCTGGTGATCCGCACCTGCGAGCGGCTGGGCATCATCGTGCCGCGGTTCTGCGACCACCCGCTGCTCGACCCGGTCGCCGCTTGCCGGCAGTGCCTGGTCGAGGTGGAGATGGGTGGGCGTCCGATGCCCAAACCACAGGCCAGCTGCAGCATCACGGTCGCCGAGGGCATGATCGTCAAGACCCAGTACACCTCGCCGGTCGCCGACAAGGCCCAGCAGGGTGTGATGGAGCTGCTGCTGGTCAACCACCCGCTGGACTGCCCGATCTGCGACAAGGGCGGCGAGTGCCCGCTGCAGAACCAGGCGATGTCCAACGGCCGAGCGGACTCCCGGTTCACCGATACCAAACGCACCTTCGCCAAACCGATCCCGATCTCCACCGAGGTGCTGCTGGACCGGGAGCGCTGCGTGCTCTGCGCCCGTTGCACCCGTTTCTCCGAGCAGATCGCCGGGGACGAGTTCATCGACATGCTCGAGCGCGGGTCGGACCAGCAGGTCGGGGTGGCCGACGACAAGCCGTTCCAGTCCTACTTCTCCGGTAACACCATCCAGATCTGCCCGGTCGGCGCGCTGACCAGCGCCGCCTACCGGTTCCGGTCCCGCCCGTTCGACCTGGTCTCCACCCGCGGGGCCTGCGAGCACTGCGCGAGCGGCTGCGCGCTGCGCACCGACTCGCGGCGCGGCGTCGTGCTGCGCCGGCTGGCCGGGCAGGACCCGGCTGTCAACGAGGAGTGGAACTGCGACAAAGGCCGTTTCGCCTTTGCCTACGTCAGCGCCCAGGACCGGATCACCCGGCCGCTGATCCGGGACTCCTACGATGAGGATCCCAGGCCGGCGTCGTGGACCGAGGCGCTCCAGGCCGCGGCCCAGGGGCTGCGCAGCGCCAAGGGCGCCGGCGGTGTCGGGGTTCTCACCGGTGGCCGGCTGACCGTCGAGGACGCCTTCGGCTACGCGAAGTTCGCCCGGGTCGCGCTGGGCACCAACGACATCGACTTCCGCGCCCGGCCGCACTCCGCTGAAGAGCTGGAGTTCCTGGCCACCCACGTGGTAGGTGTCAGCCCGGACACCGGTGGGGTGACCTATGACGAGCTCAGCGCAGCCCCCGCGGTGCTCTGCGTGGCCTTCGAGCCTGAAGAGGAATCGCCGATCGTGTTCCTGCGGCTGCGCCGCGCCGCCCGCGACCGGCGGATGCCGGTGTGGCATCTCGGCCAGTTCACCACGCCTGCGGTGCGCCGCACTTTCGGCACGTTGCTGCGGGTGCTGCCCGGTGCTGAGCCCGAGGCCCTGGACACCCTGGAGGGCCCGGCGCGGGAGGCGTTGGGGGCGCCCGGAGCGGTACTGCTGGTCGGGGAGCGCGCCGCCGAGGTGCCCGGGCTGTACTCCGCGGTGGCCAGGTTGGCCTCGGACACCGGTGCCCGGCTGGCCTGGATCCCGCGCCGCGCCGGAGAGCGAGGTGCCCTGGATGCCGGCGCGGCGCCGACCCTGCTGCCCGGCGGCCGGCCTGTCACCGACGCGACCGCTCGCGCCGAGGTGGAACGAGCCTGGGGAGTGACGCTGCCGAACCGCCCGGGGCGCGATACCGGTGGGATCCTCGCCGCTGCGGCGGCCGGGCAGCTGGGCGGGTTGCTCATCGGTGGGGTGGACCCAGCGGACCTGCCAGACCCGCAGCAGGCCGAG
Source organism: uncultured Actinomycetota bacterium (assembly GCA_963712995.1). Taxonomy (GTDB): domain Bacteria; phylum Actinomycetota; class Actinomycetes; order Mycobacteriales; family Pseudonocardiaceae. The sequence continues at coordinate 172,202 of CAVQKH010000025.1, forward strand.
CAGGCACTGAGCCGGACCACGTTCGTGGTGAGCCTGGAGATGCGGCCTTCCGCGGTGACCCGGGCCGCCCATGTCGTGCTCCCGATCGCATCCGCGGTCGAGAAGGCCGGCAGCTACCTCGACTGGGAGGGCCGGCGCCGGGAGTTCACTACGACGATCAGCTCCGGGCCGGGACAGGCCAGTGCCGCCCTGCCGGACTGCCGTGTTCTGGACAGCCTCGCGATCGAGATGGACGTCGACCTGTTCACCCAGACTCCCGCAGCCGCCTGGGCCGGTCTCGCCGCGCTGGGCACCTACGGGGAGATCAACCGGGACGTCAGCCGTCACGCCGGCAAGACAACCCCGCGGCCGTCCGCAGCACCCGCGGCCGGCGAGGGGAAAGTCTTGCTGGCCACCTGGCGCCGATTGCTGGACAACGGGTCGATGCAGGACGGCGAGCCGCACCTGGCCGGCACCGCACGGCCCGCCGTCGCGCTGCTGTCCGAGACCACCGCTGCGGACCTCGGGATACCCCTCGGTGGCACGGTCACCGTGTCGACCCAGCGGGGCTCGCTGACGCTGCCGGTCGCCGCTGCCGATGTGCCCGACGGCGTGGTGTGGGTGCCGGGTAACTCCGGACCCGCTACCGTCCGGCGCAGCCTCGGCGTCGGGCACGGCGCCGAGGTCAGCGTGCGCAGCGGAAACGAGGGGAGCGCGGCCGCACCCCTCAAGACGGCCCGGGGAGGTAAGTCATGACACCCACCGCGGAACTGCTCGCCGACGACCCGTTGTGGCTCACCATCGTCAAGGTTGTCGTGATCTTCGTGTTCCTCATGGTCATGACGCTGTTCATGATCTGGTTCGAGCGCCGGGTGGTCGGCCGCATGCAGCACCGGCCGGGCCCCAACCGGGTCGGTCCCTTCGGGCTGCTGCAGTCCCTGGCCGACGGGCTCAAACTGGCGTTGAAAGAGGACATCACGCCGGTGCTGGCCGACCGCTGGGTGTACATGCTGGCCCCGGTGATCTCGACGGTGACGGCGTTCACGGCGTTCGCGGTGATCCCGATCGGCGGCGAGATCTCCGTCTTCGGCGAGCGGACCGTGCTGCAGGTCGCCGACCTGCAGGTCGGGGTGCTCGTGGTGCTGGCCGCCTCCTCGCTGGGCGTTTACGGGATCGTGCTGTCCGGCTGGGCCTCGGGCTCGCCCTACCCGCTGCTGGGCTCGCTTCGCTCGGCCGCGCAGGTGATTTCCTACGAGATCGCGCTCGGGATGTCGATCGTCGCGGTGATCCTGTACTCGGGTTCGCTGTCCACCGCGGATATCGTGGAGGCGCAGTCGCGGCAGTGGTGGTTCGTGTTCCTGTTGTTCCCCAGCTTCGTGGTGTTCTGCGTGGCGATGGTGGGCGAGACCAACCGGGCGCCCTTCGATTTACCCGAGGCGGAGTCGGAGCTGGTCGGTGGGTTCCACACCGAGTACTCGTCGTTGAAGTTCGCGCTGTTCTTCCTCGCCGAGTACGTCAATATGGTCACCGTCTCGGCGATGGCGACCACGCTGTTCCTGGGGGGCTGGCACGCCCCGTGGCCATTGGCGGGCGGGCCGCTGGATCAGGGCTGGTGGGGTGCGCTGTGGTTCATCGGCAAGCTGCTGATGTTCCTGTTCGTGTTCGTCTGGCTGCGCGGCACGCTGCCCCGGCTGCGCTACGACCAGTTCATGGCGGTGGGGTGGAAGCTATTGGTACCGGCCAGCCTGGTGTGGATCGTGCTGGTCTCGGGCGCTCGAGCGCTGCGTGGCGCCGAGGTCACTCCGCAGGAGATCCTCGTGGTGGGTGGCGTCGTGCTGGTCATGCTGCTGGTCGTCGCCTTCCTGCTACCCCAGAACGGGTCGGACAAGCCGGTCCAGAACGGTTCGGTTGTGGATGCCGGTGAGGTACCCACCGCGGGCTCGGACTACCCGCTTCCCCCGCTGGATCTGGTGGTGCCGCCAACACCGCCCCGCCGTGCCGCGATGACCGCGGCCGGCGTGGGTGCCGATGGCACGCCGTCGAGCAGGAAGGAAGACGACCATGGGACTTCTTGATCCGGTCAAAGGTTTCGGGGTCACCTTCTCCACGATGTTCCGCAAAGTGGTGACCGAGGAGTACCCCGAGGTCAAAAAAATCACCGCGCCGCGCTACCACGGCCGCCACCAGCTCAACCGGCATCCCGACGGGCTGGAGAAGTGCGTGGGGTGCGAGCTGTGTGCCTGGGCTTGCCCGGCCGATGCCATCTACGTCGAGGGCGGGGACAACACCGAGGAGGCCCGGTACTCACCCGGGGAGCGCTACGGGGAGATCTACCAGATCAACTACCTGCGGTGCATCGGCTGCGGTCTGTGTATCGAGGCCTGCCCGACCCGCTCGCTGACCATGACCAACGAGTACGAGGTGGCCGACGACAACCGCCAGGACCTCATCTACACCAAGGAGGACCTGCTCGCGCCGCTGTTGGCCGGGATGGAGCAGCCCCCGCACCCGATGCGGCTGGGTGAGAGTGAGCAGGACTACTACGTGCAGGGCCCGAGCCTGGAACGCCGCTCCGGCGTGGTGGGCGAGGAACAGCGGTGAACATGCTGGAGATCCTGCTCACCCAACCGGTGCCGGTTTCTGGGGAGGTTGTCAGCCTCGGGGAGGCCATCGCGTTCTGGATCCTGGGTCCGCTCGCGCTGGCCGGTGGGTTGGGGATGGTCTTCGCCCGCAACGCGGTGCATTCTGCGCTGTGGTTGGCGCAGGCCATGCTGTGCCTGGGCGCGCTGTACATGGTCCAGCAAGCGCCGTTCCTGGGTTTCGTGCAGATCATCGTCTACACCGGCGCGATCATGATGTTGTTCCTGTTCGTGCTGATGCTGGTGGGCAAGGAAAGCGTCGACTCGGTGGTCGAGGTGCTCCGCGGTCAGCGGGTCGCGGCCGCGCTGGGCGGGATCGGGCTGGCCTTCCTGCTGGTGGCGATGCTGGGCCGGGCCTTCACCGGGGTCACCTCAGCCGGTCTGGTCGCCGCGAACACCGTCGGTGGAGGCAATGTCGCCAACCTCGGCCGCTTGCTGTTCACCGACTACCTGTTCCCCTTCGAGCTCACCTCAGCACTGCTGATCAGCGCCGCGGTCGGGGCGATGGTGCTGACCTTCACCGAGCGCGCCAAGCAGGGCCGGATGACCCAGCGCGAGCGGGTCGAGGCCCGGATCCGTGGTTCCCGTCCCTCCCCGCTGCCCGGTCCCGGCGTGTTCGCCACCACCAACTCGGTGGCCACCCCGGCGCTGCTCCCGGATGGTTCCCCAGCTCCTGACTCGCGCTTCGACCTGCTCGAGTCCACTTCACGTGGCCGTCTCGACGAGGGCGTGCGCAGCGTCGCCAGCGCCGGCGCAGTGCCGGACACCCGCGCCCTGCGCGGGCCGGCTCGGTCCACCGGAGCGGATGAGGAGGGCAGCAGGTGAGCCCGACGTACTACCTGCTGCTCTCAGCGCTGCTGTTCACCATCGGCGCGGTCGGCGTACTGGTGCGCCGCAACGCGGTCGTGGTGTTCATGTGCATCGAGCTGATGCTCAACGCGGTGAACCTGACCCTGATCACCTTCTCCAGGATCAACGGCACGTTGGACGGGCAGATCATGGCGTTCTTCGTCATGGTGGTCGCCGCCGCCGAGGTAGTGGTCGGCCTGGCCATCATCATGGTCATCTTCAAGACCCGTCGTTCCGCCTCGGTAGACGACGCCAACCTGCTCAAATACTGAGCAGCGACGGGTACGACTCGCTGATCCCGGCCAACCCGGCCACCACATCCTGGCTCAACCCACGGCGCCGCACCATCCGCACCCGGGCGCCGATCGTCACCGCTTGTCAGCATCCACCGGCCCAGGCTACGACCTGCCACGATGAGGTGATGCTGGGTGGACACCCGGCGATACCAGCAGGCTCGGACTGCGTGTCGAGGAGCTCAGGAGAAATCGGTGAGGACCCAGGCTGTAGAAGTTCCCGTGCTTATCGTCGGTGCCGGCCCGACGGGCCTCACCCTCGGGATTGAGCTGGGGCGGCGTGGGGTGGCGTGCCGCATCGTCGATCGGCTGCCGGGGCCGGTCACGACCTCACGCTCTTTCACGCTGCATGCCCGCACGCTTGAACTGTTCGAGATGGCCGGAATTGCTGACCGATTCCTCGAACGAGGCCTGCGTGCTGTCTCGATGGATTATCACTTCAAGGGAACCGCGGAGCCCGCGCGCTTGGACTTCACAAGACTGCGCAGCCGCTATCCGTTCGCGTTGATTATCAACCAGAACGTTGTCGAGCAGGTGCTGCGCGATCAGCTCACCGAGCTCGGAACGGCAGTGGAGTGGGACACCGAGCTCGTATCCCTCGTCCAGGAGCCGGACGGCCGGCTGACCGCTCTGCTCGTCCACCAGCCGTCCGGTCGCGAGGAACTCGTCCGCACGAGCTGGCTCGTCGGCGCTGACGGCGTGCAGAGCACGGTCCGCGCGCAACTGGACATCCCCTACGAGGGAGACGAATACACCGGCATGCAGATGCGCATGATGGACGTCCCCTTGCGGGGCTTCCCGCTGGAGGATGACCGCATCCATTACCTCATCTCGACGGCGCGGCTGCTGCTGGTCACCAAGCTGCCCGGCGCGAACTATCGCGTGCTGATCAGCGACATGCAGGACACCCCGGCAACGGAGACCGCTCGCTCGGCCTTTCAGGACGTGCTGGATGAACACTTCTGCGGATCCGTGAGTCTGGGTGAGCCCGAGTGGGCAACAGTCTTCCGCATCTGGAAGCGGGTGACGCCGCGCTACCGGCACGGGAGCGTTTTCTTGGCAGGGGATGCGGCGCACTGCCATTCACCGGCGGGCGGCCAGGGGATGAACGTGTGCGTCCAGGATGCGTTCAACCTCGGCTGGAAGCTCGCGCTGGTCTCGGCTGGTGAGGCAGACGAGTCATTGCTCGACACTTATGAGCCGGAGCGAAGACCGATCGCCCAGCAAGTCATCGAGGGCACCAATGCACTGCACTCGATCGTCATGGCGCATGGCACCTCCATCGAGGATCGCATCGCCTTGAGCCGTGAGCCCAGCTTCACGCAGCAGGGGATCAGCAAGATCTCGGGACTCGCATACCACTACCGGGACGCAGCCAAGCCGCCCGGCTTTCCCCAGCTCAGTGGCGCGGCTGCGGGCGACCGGGTTCCCGATACCCGCCTCAGTCCCGGCCTGCGCCTGCACGACCTGCTGCGACACGAGCGGCACACGCTGCTGCTATTGACCTCGAAGGTGGGTAGTGCGGCGCTTGAAGGGCTCGTCGGTGACCTCGCCCGGAGATTCGGCACCTGGCTACGGGTCGAGGTGCTGGCACCCGCTGATGGCGACGTGTACTGCCTTGTCCGCCCCGACGGTTACCTCGCGATGCAGGGCCGCTTCACTGACTCACCGGCGCTGTTCGCGGTTTTGACCGCGTACCTGTGGTAGCAACCCCGTATCTGTGGTAGCAACCCCGAAAGGTTCACGGTGTTTTGCCCATGACCACACGGTCCCTGCACCTGGTGGGCAGTCTCCCGGCTGAGGATGCAGACACGGCGATGCGGGAGGCACTCACCCGTTTCGGTCCGCACCTGCGCTCTGTGCCCGACGGCGAGACGGGCGAGCGCCGACACTGGATCATTCACATCGTCGAGAGCTTCCGCTCCCATCCGGACCTGCAGGTGGCCGCCGAGGGTGATTGGTCCGGTTATGACCGTGTAGTGAAATTCCGAGTCCGCAAGGGTCATACGCTCTCCGGTGAATCGCTGGACTTCGGTCACGTCGCGAATGTCGAGAAGAACCAGCCGATCTTTCAGCGGCTCCGCCTCGAACTCGGCCGCCCCGATCTCGTCTTTCAGGTGGGCATCCCCGGTGACCTTGACATGGCGCTGTTCACTCTGGGGCCACTGAGAGCTTTCCGGCACCGGCGGGCATTCACCGAGGCGACCGTACGAGAGATCAGTGAGATCTCTTCCCCTGCCGCCAACGATGTGCTGTTCCAGCTCGAAGTACCCGCAGAGCTGGTCTTCGTGGCGAGCGCGCCGGCGCCGGCACGTCGGGCCATGGCGGGATTGCTCGCCGGCGGCATCGCCAGGCTCGCCGATCATTCCCCCGACGGTACGCGGTTCGGCGTGCACCTGTGTCTCGGTGACCTCAACCACAAAACGATGGTGCGGCTGCGTGACACCCGGCCGCTGGTGCTGCTGGCGAACGCGGTGGCGAAGCGCTGGCCAGCCGGTCGGTCGCTGGAATACATGCACGCGCCCTTCGCGGCCGGCGAGCGACCGGCATCCCTTGACCCGGCGTTCTACCGGTCGCTGCGCAAGCTTGCGTTACCGGAGGAGACCCGATTCATCGCCGGTCTTCTCCATGAGGGCCAGGGCCTCGACGAGCAGCGGCGCATACTGGCGATGGTCGAGGATCAGGTTGGCCGACGAGTGGATCTCGGGGCGGCATGTGGCCTGGGACGTCGCACACCTGAGCAGGCCGCAGCGGTGATGGACCAGGCCAGCGCCCTCATCGGAACCTGAAGATCCCATCGGCTAGCCGGCGCGGGATCACCACCCGCCGTTTACTGCCTGGCTGGGTCGATCTTCACTCTACTGGGGGCGCCGCTAGGGTGCGTCTAGTCACACGGACCGAGGGGAAGCGGTGATCCGCCGTGAGCGACGAGCACTCCGATGGGATCAGCGGGCGAGCAGGGGATGCTCCGCTGGTCGATTCCGCGCTGTTCGAGCGGGCCGACGTGCGCCGGATCCTGGCCGCGCTGGACATCGGTGGCCTCTACCGGGTCTTGGGGGATGCGGCTGGGATCAGCCAGCGGCAGATCGCGGTGTGTACCGGGCAGTCCCAGTCGGAGATCAGTGAGATCGCCGCGGGCCACCGTCGGGTGGAGAGCCACCAGGTGCTGGTGCGTATCGCGGAGAGTTTCGGCATTCCCCGGGAGTTGATGGGCCTGTCCTGGTGGGGCGCTGAATGCACCTACTGTGGTGAGGTCACCGTCGCTGAACCACCGATGGGAGAGGGTGAGGACGTGCGTCGTCGGGCTCTCATTGCGGCCACCTCGGTGGCGGCGCTGGGTCAGGTGGTATCGGGTCTGGGTGAGCTGACCGAGCTGGCTCTGCCGACCGACCGGCCGCTGCCGTCGCGGCTGACCATGGCGCACGTGCACGCGGTGGCGGCGGTCACGGAGCGGTTGCGTGGGGATGTCCGCCAGTTCGGTGGGCAGGCTGAGTTGTTCGTCGCCGCCGCGCGGTACTACACGCGGTGGCTCACGGTGTCCGCCCCGGAGGAGGTCAAGGCAGGGCTGGCTGCGGCGTTGGCGGAGTTGTACACCGAGGCGGGCTGGTCCTGTTATGACTCCGGGGTGGACCCGACGGGCTGTCTCACCCGTGCGCTGCGGGTGGCGGATGAATTCGGGGACGGTTTCGGGATCGCCAACGCTGCCTTCCACGCTGGATCGACGATGGTGCGCAGCGGGCACCCTGACGACGCGCTCAAGTGCTTCCAGCTCGGTGGCCTCCAGCTGGCGGGGTTTCAGCCGGGTAAGTCCAAGCCGGCGACCCTGCGCGCCGACGAGCCCCGGGTCCCGACGCTCGCCGCGTGGCTGAAACGGGAGTCCGCGACCGCCTATGCGCTCCTGGGCGCCCCCGAGCAGGCCAAGCGCTCTCTCGCTGAGGCCCGCGAGGGGTGGGTGCCCCGGGATGCGTTCGACCGTGGCGAGATGGAGCTGGGTACTGGGGCGATCCTGATCGACCTGCGCCGGTTCGACGCCGCGGAGCAGTTCGCCGCGTCCGCGGTGCGTGCCTACGGCAAGGACCATTGCGGGGGTCGGACGCACGCTGAGCTCATGCTCGCCGAGGTGTACGTGCGAGCTGGTGAGTCTCGCGGGCTGGTGCTGGCCCGTGCTGCCATCGACGCGGCGAGCACCCTGCAGTCCGTTGCTGTCCGGCAGGAACGGCTCGTGCCGCTGGCCGCCGCGCTGGAAGCCCGGCCCGGCAACGACGCCAAGGAGATCGCCCAGACGGCCCGCCAGGTCGCCACGACGTGGGTCGGTTGACCGTCCACGTATGGGCCGTCCAGTCTGGTGGCTCGCGACCCTCCCGTTACACTCCCCCCCCCCGCGCGGTAATGCAGGATACAGCCTGACATGGCGATACCGGTGAGAACACGCAAACCCGCTGATCCATTCTGGCCGTGCAGCGCATCGGTGGCGGTGGTGGCGGTGCCGATCGTGCTCGTCGTCCTGACGCGCTGTGGTGGCTGTGAGCCATGCTGTGGCTGACTGGCCAAGTCAGGCCAACGAAGGCCTCGTGTTCGCCGGTGTGCTCTTTCTTGCCGTGTTCCCCGTGCTACTCGTATAGCTCGACCGTCTTACCGACGGGGGCAAGGTGACGGTGGGCAGCCTGGTGAGTCTTCGATTCTCCAAACGCGAGGATTTCATACAAGAAGTCACCGTCTCTCCACCCCCGATATTGCAGCCACAACAAGACGTCGACACCAGTGCCGTCACAAATATCATCGACGCGCTGGAGAACGCTCTGAAAGACGCCGCTGGCGAAGACGTCGCCGTTGTCGATCTAGGGAAGGGCGCGGACTGGTGGGAAACCCGGCTGTTCCTGCTGTGCGCCGGAGCGGCCCGACGCGGACGCCCGACCGCCATTGTTTTCGTGGCCACGGTGAGCAGCGGAAGGCGGCGAGTCTTCCAAGGCTGGGCACCTCCCGCTGAGCTGGCGCAGCAGTTGCTTGCCAAACGGGAGGACCTCCACGATCCATACAACAAGGCATATGACGAAGCCCGGCCACCGATCGATGAAAGCCGAGAGGCATTACTGGCGAACGAGCTTGCGCAGATCGAGATGTATGGTCGTCATGGCGTCATCACCGTGAGCCGGCTGCACGAGCTGTTCAAACCAGTATTGCGCACCTCCGTTGATCTCGACCAGGAAAACGTCGACGACCTGTGGATTCGAACCGTGCTGTCCACCACCGACCGGTTCATCGCAGTGACACACGGCGACGATTACAAGGGACTTCAGTCGAGGGACGAAGCGGTCAACGATATTCTCCGCGCCCTCGTCGACGTTATTTCGGGCGATTCCACAGCCGCAGGCAGGGCACGAAGCTGACGACCGAACTCCCACCAGGTGGTTATTGGTCAGCCGCCGAAGACCAACCGGCGCAGGATCACCACCTGCCGGGGCTTGTCCGCGACGCCGTAGTAGATGAACCCCTCGTCGGCACCGAACGCGAACGGGATGCTCCACTCATCGTGCGGCCGGTAGTAGCAGGCGTGGGGATCGCCGGTGGGGTCCTCCAACAGCGCTTCGATCCGGCGGTCGATCAGCTGCTGCGTGGCGGTGGGGAGGCTGTCGTACTGCTCGCGGGGGAATTCTGGCCAGACCTGCTGGTAGCGCGGCATCTACAGGCGAACCCAGTTTCCGTTCTCGTCTCGGGTGCTCAATCCCGTGAAGTCGCCAGCTTTCGCGCGCTCGATCTGCTCTCGTTCGTTGTCGGTGGGCGGGTTCGCTGCCATCGTGGCCACCGCGTGCCAGCGTGTCAGCACCGCCTGCGGCCCCGAGAGATCGAGATCCTCGGCTGCCCGCGCCAGCGCGGCCCGCCACTCCGCTTCAAACTGCGCGCACTCCTCAAGGGGTGCATGCGCAAGCAGCGCCGCCCGGATCGCTGGACCGGATCGCTCAATCATCCTCGATGCGTAACCGTCCACCCGGGTACGTTGAGAATGACGCCGCTCAACGCCGGGTGCACCGACTGTGACCCGCGTACCCTCATCGCTGCCCACACCAGGGCAACGACGGTCACCGCGGGCAGGAAACGGCCGGTGAGCGCGAGCGCGCATACCATCCTCGACACGGTGTCCGTTTGCCTGCTACCGATGAGGTGGGTGTCAGGGAGTGGACAGAGCGTCAACCGCGCCCTGGGATGCCGAAGCGGTGGCGCAGGCTGTCCAATTCCCACACCTTGCGTGGGGCCCGCCGGTCCACGATGAACACCAGGTCGCGTGCGATGGGGGCGATGTCCAGCGGTGCCCAGGTGGCCTGCTCGTAAGCTCGGCCGCCCTCATCGACCCACCAGTCACCACTCATCTTGATCAGGACGCCTCTTCAGGCTAGGACCGATGGTGCTTACCGGGCGCGGCGAGGGGGTGGTGGTTGGTCACGGCCACCCCCCTAAACTGAGGCGACCGGTGACGACGTGGTAGCCGAGTGCTGCTTCGGTGCGCTGGAGTGCTGCCAGGCATGCTTGCTCATACCGACGAACGGAGTACCCGGCATGACTGAGGTCTTGCCTCCTGTGACTGCCGCCGTTGGTTACGCTCAGTATGCGTGGTTGCTCGTTGCGTTGCCGGCCGTCGGCGCGCTGGTTCTGCTGGCCGGGGGGCGCCGCACCAACGCCTGGGGTCACCTGCTGGGCTGCGCGACGGTGCTCACCTCCTTCGTCTACGGCGTGGTGCTGTTCTCCGAGTGGCTGGGTCTCGACGCCGCGCAGCGGACTCAGGAGCTGGGCACCGGAACCTGGTTCGCGGTCAACTCCCTGCAGGTGAGCTACGGCCTGCGACTCGACCCGCTGTCGCTGACCTTCGTGCTGCTCATCACCGGTGTCGGTGGGCTGATCCACCTCTACGCGATCGGCTACATGGCGCACGATCCGGGACGGCGACGGTTCTTCGGGTACTTCAATCTGTTCGTCGCGGCGATGCTCGTGCTGGTGCTGGCCGACAACTTCGTCACCCTCTACCTCGGGTGGGAAGGCGTCGGCCTGGCCTCCTACCTGCTGATCGGCTGGTATCAGGATCGCCCGAGTGCCGCCACGGCGGCCAAGAAGGCGTTCCTGATGAACCGGGTCGGCGACGTCGGCCTGGCCATCGCGATCTTTTTGATCTGGAACTCGTTGGGCACCGTGCAGTTCACCGAGGTGTTCGCCCGCGCTGGGGAGATCGGCGCGCCGACCCTGCTGGCGATCACCCTGTTGCTGCTGCTCGGGGCCTGCGGCAAGTCCGGCCAGTTCCCGCTGCAGGCCTGGTTGCCCGACGCGATGGAGGGCCCCACCCCGGTCTCGGCGCTGATCCACGCCGCGACGATGGTGACCGCCGGGGTGTACCTGATCGCCCGGTGCAACCCGCTGTATGACCTCAGTACCGGCGGCCGGTTGGCCGTCGCGACGGTCGGGGTGATCACCCTGCTGATCGGGTCGATCATCGGCTGCGCCTACGACGACATCAAGAAGGTGCTGGCCTACTCCACGGTCAGCCAGATCGGCTACATGATCCTCGCCGTCGGGTTGGGCCCGGCCGGTTACGCGCTGGGCATCGTGCACCTGCTCACCCACGGTTTCTTCAAGGCAGGGCTGTTCCTGGGCGCCGGCTCGGTGATGCACGGGATGCACGATGAGGTCGACATGCGCCGGATGGGCGGGCTGGCCAAGCACCTGCCGATCACCTTCGTCATCTTCAGCTGCGGTTACCTGGCGCTGATCGGGTTCCCGTTCCTGTCCGGTTACTACTCCAAGGATGCGATCATCGAGGCGGCGTTCGGCGCGGGCGGCTCCGCGGGAGTGGTCTTCGGCGGCATCGCATTGCTCGCCGCGGGCCTGACCGCCTTCTACATGACCCGCCTGATGCTCATGACGTTCTTCGGCGAGGAACGCTGGCGCAACCTGCGCAGCGCCGAGGGCGAGGAGTACCACCCGCACGAGTCCCCACCGGTGATGTGGCTGCCGATGGTGCCGCTGGCGATCGGCTCGCTGGGCGTCGGGTATTTCCTGGTCTCCGGCGAGCGGCTGGCGCACTGGCTGGAACCCTCGGTGGGCCCGCTGGTGCACGCCGAGGCCCCGATCCCGGTCGCGGTGGTCGCGGTGCTCGCCGTACTGGTCTCCGCGGCGGGAGTGCTGCTGGCCTGGCTGGTCGTCGGTCGCAACCCGGTGCCGGTGGTCAAGCCCGAGCCGGTCTCGCTGCCGGTGGCCGCCGCCCGGGCGGACCTGTACGCCAACGCGATCAACGAGGTGCTCATCGCGCGGCCCGGAACCTGGTTGACCCGGGCGCTGGTGTTCGTGGACAACAAGGGCATCGACGGGATCGTCAACGGCACCGCGGCGCTGCTGGGCGGCACCTCGGGACGGCTGCGCCGGTTGCAGACCGGTTTCGTGCGCAGCTACGCGCTGGGCATGCTCGGCAGCGGGATCGTGCTGATCGCCGTGCTGCTGGCGGTGAGTTACGTATGAGCAGCGAAGTGTCAAGTGGCGGTGGAGTGCTTCTGTTGTTGTTGCTGCTGCCGTTGATCGGCAGTTCGGTGGTCGCGGCGATGCGCCAGGCGCCGCTGCTGGCCAAGGGCACCGCGATGGTGTTCGCGCTGGGCGAACTGGTGCTCGCGATCGTGGCCTGGTCGGCCTACCAGCCGGGCGGTGGGCGGCTGCAGCTGACGCTGTCCGTCCCGTGGATCCCGGCGTTCGGCACCCGCTTCGCGCTCGGCGTGGACGGCATCGCGCTGGTGATGATCGCGCTGGTCGCGGTGCTGGTGCCGATCGTGATGGGGTCGTCCTGGGCGGAGAAGCTGCCCGAGGGCCGCAGCGCGTCGGGGTTCTACTCCCTGCTGCTGGCGCTGGAGTCGTTGCTCATCGGGGTCTTCGCCGCCACCGACGTGTTCCTGTTCTACTTGTTCTTCGAAGTCATGCTGGTGCCGATGTACTTTCTGATCGGCCGCTTCGGCGGGCCGAGACGGCAGTACGCGGCGGTGAAGTTCTTCCTGTACTCGCTGCTGGGCGGGCTGGTCATGCTGGCCAGCGTGATCGGCGTGTTCGTGGTGAGCTCACGGGAGCTCGGCCAGGGCACCTTCGACTGGGCGGCGCTGGTGCGTATCGCCGGCAGCATCCCGGAGAGCACCCAGATCTGGCTGTTCCTCGGGTTCTTCGTGGCCTTCGCCATCAAGGCGCCGTTGGTGCCGCTGCACACCTGGCTACCGGATGCCGGCGCGGAGGCCCCGGTGGGTGCCGGTGTGCTGCTGGTCGGCGTGATGGACAAGGTCGGCATCTACGGCTTCCTGCGCTACTGCCTGCCACTGTTCCCGGGCGCCTCCCGGGCGCTGGCGCCCCTGGTGCTGGTGCTGGCCATCGCCGGGATCGTCTACGGCGCGCTGCTGGCCGTCGGCCAGTCCGACCTGAAGCGGTTCGTGGCCTACACCTCGGTCGCGCACTTCGGCTTCATCGCGCTGGGAGTGTTCGCCTTCTCCACCCAGGCGCAGGCAGGCGCGGTGCTCTACATGATCAACCATGGTATCTCCACCGGGATGCTGTTCATCGTGATCGGCATGCTGATGGCCCGCGGTGGCTCCCGGCTGATCAGCGACTACGGCGGGGTGGCGAAGCTGGCGCCGTTACTGGCCGGGATGATGCTCATCGCCGGGCTGTCCTCGCTGGCGCTGCCCGGCACCAACTCGTTCGTCTCGGAGTTCCTGGTGCTGATCGGCTCCTACCCGCGGCAACCGGTGTTCGCGGTCATCGGCACCGCGGGGATCATCCTGGCCGCGTTGTACGTGTTGTGGGTCTACCAGCGGGTCATGCAGGGCCCGTTACGCGGCGCGGCTGTGGTGGGTGTAGGGGACGGACCGGGTACCGCGACGGCGCCGGAGGTTTCCGCGCAGCGGCTTCGCGCCCGGTTCCCCGACCTGTCGATCCGCGAGATCGCGGTGCTGGTGCCGCTGGTGGCGCTGATCCTGCTGCTCGGGTTCTACCCGCAACCGGTGCTTGATGTGATCAACCCGTCGGTTGGGGCCACGCTCACCGAGGTCGGCCTGTCCGACCCGGTCCTCGGGCAGGGAGGCAACTGAGGTGCTCGGTGCTGAGTTCCTAGGGGCATTTCCCGCGCAGGCTCCGCGCCTGCAGGCACCTGAGATCGACTACGGGGCGATCGCCCCGATCCTGGTGGTGCTCGGCGCGGCCTGCCTCTCGGTGCTGGTGGAGGCGTTTGTGGTCCGCTCGGCGCGCTGGTCGACCCAGGTCGCCCTGACGCTGCTCACGTTGGGTGCGGCGGGTGCCGCGCTGGGCATGCACCTCTACTTCTACGGCGCGACGAGCGTGGTGACCCTGGCCGCGACGATCGCCGTCGACGGTCCCACGCTGTTCTTATGGGGAACGCTGCTGGCCCTGGGCCTGGGGTCAGTGCTGCTCATCGCGGATCGCACGGTCGAGCCCGGGGGAGCGTTCACCGCCGACGCCGCAGTGCGCCCGGGTACCGCGGCCGACCGGGCGCAGGCTGCCGGTACCTCCACCGCTACCGTGATGCAGACCGAGGTCTTCCCGCTGTTCCTGTTCTCCCTCGGCGGGATGATGGTCTTCATCGCGGCCAACGATCTGCTCACGATGTTCATCGCGCTGGAGGTGCTGTCCCTGCCGCTGTACCTGATGTGCGGGATGGCCCGGCGCCGCCGGTTGCTGTCCCAGGAAGCGGCCGTCAAGTACTTCCTGCTCGGGGCGTTCTCCTCTGCCTTCTTTCTCTACGGGGTGGCGTTGCTGTACGGCTACGCCGGGTCGGTGCAGCTGTCCCGGATCGCCGAGGCGTCGGTGGGCATCGACCGGTCGGACACCCTGCTGTTCGGTGGGTTGGCACTGCTGATGATCGGCCTGCTGTTCAAGGGCTCGGTCGGGCCGTTCCACGCCTGGACCCCGGACGTCTACCAGGGAGCTGCCACCCCGGTGACGGCCTTCATGGCCTCCTGCACCAAGGTGGCCGCCTTCGGTGCCATCCTGCGGGTGCTGACGGTGGCCTTCGAAGGCACCCGCTGGGAGTGGCGTGCCCTGCTGTGGGGGGTGGCGATCGTCTCGATGATGATCGGCGCGGTGCTGGGCCTGACCCAGACCGACATCAAACGCATGATCGCCTACTCGTCGATCGCGCATGCCGGTTTCCTGCTGGTCGGGGCGATCGCACTGACCGCGCAGGGACTGTCGGGCACGATGTTCTACCTGCTCGCTTACGGGTTCACCACACTGGCCGCGTTCGGGGTGGTCACCCTGGTACGCGACGCCGATGGCGAGGCCACCCACCTGTCCCAGTGGGCCGGGCTGGCCAAGCGGTCCCCGTTGACCGCCGCGGTGTTCGCCTTCCTGCTCTTCGCGCTCGCGGGTATACCGTTAACCAGTGGCTTCACCGGCAAGTTCGCGGTGTTCAGTGCCGCCCTGGCGGACGGGATGGCGCCGCTGGTGGTGGTGGCGCTGGTGGCCAGCGCAGTGGCCGCCTTCTTCTACCTGCGGGTGGTGGTGCTGATGTACTTCAGCGAACCCGCGACCGATGGTCCGACGGTGAGCGTGCCCGGCGCGTTCACCGCCGCCGCGATCACACTCGGCGTGGTGGTGACCCTGCTGCTCGGGGTGTTGCCCACTTTCGCCCTGGACTGGGCCGCGCTCGGCGCGTTCGCCTCCTGACCCGGTGATGAGCCGATCGACATCTGAGCAGCTTGGCGGTGTGGAGCTGACCGACCCGGCGCTGCGCGCTGTGTTGGAGCTGGGTTTGTCCCAGGTGGAGGAGTTGCTGCACCGGGAGGTGCAGAGCGAGTTCCGCTTCCTCACCGAGACCTCGCTGCACCTGGTCGACGCCGGTGGTAAGCGGTTCCGGCCGCTGTTCACCCTGCTCGCCGGCCAGTTCGGGCCCGACCAGGAACCGACGCAGGAATTGGTGCGCGCCGCCGCGGTTGTGGAGCTCATCCACCTGGCCACGCTCTACCACGACGATGTGATGGATGAGGCCACCCTGCGCCGGGGTGCGGTCAGCGCCAACGCCCGCTGGGACAACACCGTCGCGATCCTCACCGGCGATTTCCTGTTCGCGCACGCCTCCCGGCTGGTCGCCGACCTGGGACCGGATGCGGTGCGGATCATCGCGTGCACCTTCGCCGAGCTGGTCACCGGCCAGATGCGGGAGACCCTCGGGCCGGTTGCCGACGCCGATCCGGTGGCGCACTACCTGGCGGTGGTGACGGAGAAGACCGGTTCGCTGATCGCCACCGCGGGCCGCTACGGCGCGATGTTCTCCGGTGCCTCGACCGAGCGGATCGAGGCCCTGTGCCGCTTCGGCGCGACGATCGGCATTGCGTTCCAGATCTCCGACGACATCATCGACATCGCCTCGCCGGCCTCCCAGTCCGGCAAGACACCGGGGACCGACCTGCGCGAGGGGGTGCGCACCCTGCCGATGCTCTACGCGCTGGCCGAGCCGGGTCCCGGGGTCGAGCGGCTGCGCGCTCTGCTGGCCGCTCCGCTGACCGACGATGCGCTCATCGCGGAGGCGCTGTGGCGGCTGCGCGCCTCCCCCGGCCTGGACCGGGCGGTGCGCACCCTGCGCTCCTACACCGACGCGGCCCGCTCCGAGCTCACCGTGCTGCCTGCCGGCCCCGCCCGCGACGCCCTAGCCTCCGTCACCGACTACCTAGCCGCCCGCACTGGTTGACCCGGCCCCTCTGCCGCGTTCTGGGGACAGACTGCAGTAATTCCTGCTCAATAAGTGCAGTCTGTCCCCAGAACGCAGCTACTGGGTGGCACTGAGTGCGCGGAGGGAGGCGAGTTGGGGGGCGGTCTCGTAGGTGACTGCGTCGGCGTGCTCGGGCATTCTGGCTGTGGTCTTGAGCGCTCTTCGTCCGGGACCCGATGAAATTCCAGCACTTCATCCGTAGCCAGAAGCGCCGCGCGGACACGAACCTGCGCGACCACGACATGCAGTGGGATTTCTGGACACTCTCGCCCGAATCGGCGCACCAGGTGACTTGGCTGATGGGTGATCGGGGCATCCCCAGGACTTGGCGTCACATGAACGGTTACTCCAGCCACGCCTACATGTGGGTCAACGCCCGGGGTGAACGCTTCTGGGTGAAGTACCACTTCAAGACCGATCAGGGTATTGAATGCTTCACCCAACACGAGGCTGACCAGATGGCGGCTGTGGACACTGACTACCACACGCGTGACCTCTACAAGGCGATCGAGCGTGGTGATTTCCCCAGCTGGACACTGAAGATGCAGATCATGCCGTTCGAGGATGCCAGAACCTACCGGTTCAATCCGTTCGACCTGACCAAGGTGTGGCCGCACGGCGACTACCCGCTGGTCGAGGTCGGCCGGCTGACCCTGAACCGCAACCCGACCGATTACCACACCGAGATCGAGCAGGCTGCGTTCGAGCCGAACAATCTCGTCCCTGGCATCGGTCTGAGCCCGGACAAGATGCTACTGGCCCGCGGGTTCTCCTACTCCGACGCGCACCGCGCCCGGATGGGAGTGAACTACAAGCAGATCCCGGTCAATGCACCCAAGGTGCCGGTGCACAGCTACAGCAAGGATGGCGTGATGCGGGTGCAGAACGTCTCCGACCCGGTGTACGCGCCGAATTCCTACGGCGGCCCGAAGGCTGACCCGACCCTCACCGACGAGGCAGGGCTGTGGTACGCCGATGGTGACATGGTCCGCACGGCCTGCGCACCGCGCGAGATGGACGATGACTGGGGCCAGGCCGGCACCCTGGTCCGGGAGGTCCTCGATGACGCCGCTCGGGAACGCCTGGTGGACAACATCGTCGGGCACCTGCTCAACGAGGTGACCGAACCCGTTCTGCTGCGCGCCTTCGAGTACTGGCGCAATGTGGCCTTGGTGGCGATCACCAGGTGACGGGGAGCCGCTGCGGCGCGGCCTGCGAGGTCGACCGCGGCGGCCACCACCGCCTCGTGCGCGGCGGGGGAGCGCGGGTCACCGTCCACGTCGACCAGGCGGTAGGCCAGCCCGGTCCGCACCGCCTCCGAGGCGTCCAGCGGCTCACCGAACAGGGCCATCGCCGCAGCGATCTGGGGGCCCACGGCGCGCTGCGCCAGCCACGTCATGCCACCGCCGGGATGGATGCCCAGCCGCAGGAAACGCGCGTCGAACACCGCGGCCGGGCCGACCAGGCGCAGGTCGCAGGCCAGTGCCAGGTTGAGCCCTGCGCCCACCGCGGGACCGTTGACGGCCGCGATCGTGGGCAGCGCGGCGTTGGCGACCGCGAGAAAACCGGTGTAGATGCCGTGCAGGTCGGCCTCGGAGCCCGACCGGCCTGCAGCGGTGAGCGCGTCGAGGTCGGCCCCGGCGCAGAACGCGGGTGGCGCACCGGTGATCACCAGGGCGTGTACCGACTCGTCGCGGTCGAACGCCTCGACGGCCTGGGCCAGTTGGTCGGACAACTCAAGGCTCAGCGCGTTGCGACGAGCCGGATCGGACACTGTCAGCACCACCACGCGGCCCCGCCGCTGCGTATGCACAGTCATGCTCGTGAGTGTGTAACAGGGTCGGGGCTCCGAATACCACTCACGAGTGTGGACAACACCACAGCAGAGACCGTGCGGTCCACGAAGTCCACGGTCCGCAGCCGCTCCAGCGCGGCCTCCAGGTGCGCGATGCCGCCGGCTCGCAGGTGCACGATGGCGTCCGCGGCGCCGGAGACCGTGTAGGCGGCCACTACCTCGGGGAGCGAGAGCAGGCCGTCCCGGAGCCGGGAGGGCGCCACGTTCCCCCGGCAGTGCACCTCCACGAAGGCCTCGGTGCCCCAGCCCAGCGCCCCGGGATCGACCACCGCGGTGAAACCGCGCAACACACCGGTTTTGAGCAACTTGTCCACGCGCCGCTTGACGGCCGGTGCGGAGAGCCCGACGCCGCCGCCGATCTCCGTGTAGCTGGAGCGGGCGTTGGCGACCAGCCGCGCCACGATCTGCCGGTCGATCGAGTCCATACGCAACATTCTGTTGATAAAACGGCAACAAAACCACATTGATCGCCAATATTTTTCCCCATAATATTCAGATCATGTTGTCAGCCCTGAGATTGGCGAGTCCGGTGCGGGCCGGGACCACGCGCCGGTACCTGATGTGCCCACCGCGGTACTTCACGGTGAGCTACCAGATCAACCCCTGGATGAACCCCAGCCAGCCGGTGGACACCGCGCGCGCGATGGCCCAGTGGCAGGCGCTCGTCGACACCCACCGCGCACTCGGGCACACCGTGGAGCTGATCGATCCCGAGCCGGGCCTACCGGACATGGTGTTCGCGGCCAACGCCTGCACCGTGATCGACGGCGCGGTGCTGGGCGCGCGGTTCCGCAACGCGGAGCGAGCCGCCGAGGCGGAGCACTACCGGCGCTGGTTCTCCGGGCACGGCGGGCCCGAGGTGGTGATGCCCAGCATGATCAACGAGGGCGCCGGCGACCTGATGTGGACCGGCACCGTGCTGCTGGCCGGTACCGGGTTCCGCACCGAGCCGGCTGCGCACCGCGAGGCACAGGAGGTTCTCGGGGTACCGGTGGTCTCGCTGCAGCTGATCGATCCCTACTACTACCACCTCGACACCTGCCTGCTGGTGCTCGACGACTCGCCGCCCACGCCGCTGATCGCCTACTACCCGGCGGCCTTCTCGCCCGGCTCTCAGCGGGTACTGGCCCGGCTGTTCCCGGACGCGGTGATCGCGAGCGCAGCGGATGCGCAGTGCCTGGGACTCAACGGCGTCTCCGACGGCCGCTCGGTGATCCTCCCGCGGGAAGCGGTCGACCTCGGGAGCGCCCTGACCGCCCGCGGCTTCGAGCCGATCTTCATTGACATCTCAGTCCTGCGCCTTGCCGGCGGCGGCCCCAGATGCTGCACCCTGGAACTGCGCTGCTGACTCCAGCTGCCGACCCTGGATGATCGCGGCGCGGTGCGGCCACGGAACCCTGTACCCACCCGGCACGTTGCACTGGTCAGAACCCGAATACAACGGGAGGCTGACCACAGTGCACAATCACCTCAACGGGTTGAAGACCGCGCTGCTGCTCGGCGGGTTGTCCGCGTTGGTGGTGCTGGTCGGGGTGCCTTTCGGCCGTACCGGAGTGCTCATCGCGCTGGTATTCGCGCTGGGAATGAACGCCTACGCCTACTTCAACTCCGACAAACTGGCGTTGCGGGCAATGCACGCCCGGCCGGTGTCCGAGCCCGAACAGCCCATGATGTATCGCATCGTGCGGGAGCTGGCCACTGATGCCCGCCAGCCGATGCCGCGGTTGTACGTCAGCCCGACGCAAGCCCCGAACGCGTTTGCCACCGGTCGCAACCCGCGCCATGCCGCGGTGTGCTGCACGGTCGGCATCCTGGAGCTGCTCAACGAACGCGAGCTGCGCGGCGTGCTCGGACACGAGCTCTCGCACGTCTACAACCGGGACATCCTCATCTCCTCCGTCGCCGGAGCGCTGGCCGGCATGGTGACGGCGCTGTCGCACCTGGCGATGTTCGCGGGGCTGTTCGGCGGTGGCGACGACGAGCGCCCGAATCCGATCGCGTTGCTGCTCATCGCCCTGCTCGGCCCGATCGCGGCCGGCATCGTGCAGATGGCGGTGAGCCGATCGCGGGAGTACCAGGCCGATGCCTCCGGCGCGAGCCTCACCGGGGACCCGTTGGCGCTGGCCAGCGCGCTGCGCAAGCTGGAGTACGGCACCCAGGCGGCGCCGCTTCGCCCCGAGCCCGCGCTGGCCTCGCAGTCCCACCTGATGATCGCCAACCCGTTCCGGCTGGGCGAGGGTGCGGCGCGGTGGTTCTCCACCCACCCGCCCATCGCCGAGCGGGTGCAGCGCCTGGAGGAGATGGCTCGCCGCCAGCTGTCCTGACCTGTAGATCAGTACGGGGACCGGGCGATGTCCATGACGTACTGACCGTAGCCGGAGCTCGCCAGGGACTGCCCCAGCGCGTAGCAGGCGTCGGCGTCGATGAAGCCCATCCGCAGCGCGATCTCCTCCAGGCAGGCGATCCGCACGCCTTGACGGTGCTCCAGCACCTGCACGTACTGGCCGGCCTCCAGCAGCGACTCATGGGTTCCGGTGTCCAACCAGGCGAACCCGCGACCCAGGTCGACCAGCGCGGCCCGGCCCTGGCGCACGTAGTGCATGTTGACGTCGGTGATCTCCAGCTCGCCCCGGGCCGACGGGGTCAGCGAGCGGGCTACTTTCACGACATCACTGTCGTAGAGGTACAGTCCGGTGATCGCCTTGTTCGAGCGGGGCACCGGAGGCTTCTCCTCGATGGAGATCAACCTGCCGGTGGCGTCCACCTCGCCGACGCCGTAGCGCTGCGGGTCCTTGACCGGGTAGCCGAACAGCACGCAGCCATCCAGGCTGGTGGCGCACTGCTGGAGTGTGCGTGAGAAGCCCGGGCCGTAGAAGATGTTGTCGCCCAGCACCAGCGCGACTTTCTCGTCGGCGATGAACTCGGCGCCGATGAGAAAGGCCTCGGCTAGGCCGTTGGGCTGGGCCTGCTCGGCGTAGCTCAGCTGCAGACCCAGTGCGGCGCCATCGTCGAAAAGGCGCCGGAACAGCGGCAGGTCGGCTGGTGTGGAGATGATCAAAATCTCCCTGATCCCGGCCAGCATGAGCACCGAGAGCGGGTAGTACACCATCGGCTTGTCGTACACCGGCAGCAGCTGCTTGCAGACCGCCTGGGTGATCGGATGCAGCCGGGTGCCGGCGCCGCCGGCCAGCACAATCCCCTTCACCGATAGTTGGTGAACTGCCGGTAGATCACCGTTCACCCCTCCTGAGCAGCGTGGATGTTATGACGATCTGCCCTCGGCCGGTACCGGGCCGGCCGGAGCCGGCAGCGCCAGGCCAATAGTCTCGCGTGTCCGGTCGCCTGCGTTGGGCCAAGGCGAGCGTAGGCGCCGAGTGTGATCGCCGCTGCAGTGACGTGTTCGCCGACCGGATAGCCGTCGCGCGCTGCGCTCAGTGACCTGGTAAGACAGGAGACGGGTAGCTTCACGGTGTTGTGACTGGAGGTCAGTGATGGTGGTCGGGTTGCTGGGTATGGGCGCCGTCCGAGAGTCGGCTGTGGCATGTCGCGGATCAGGCGATCCAAGACCAGCGGGAATTCGTTCACGTGCCACCCATCGGAGGTGACTGGTGCGCCGTCTAACGTCCTCAGCCCTTCCAGGAATCATGCTGGTCATTGTCATCCTCTGGGCGCTGACTGCGGTCATCTTTCTGACCGGTATCCTCGCTACCGCTAACCGGATCGAGAGTCGCGTCGGCGTCATCAACAGTGCATTGACGCCGACCGCCCGAAAACTCAACACCCTCCCGATCCTCAACGATGTAGTTGGTAATGCGACTCAGATTCGCGACGCGGCCGCGAACCTGAGTCCAACGGTTGGGAGTATTGCAGATTCAGCGGCGAGCATCGACCAGAGTCTGAAGTCGGTCGATGGCACGGTTGGGCCGATCAACAAGTCTGCCAAAGAGATTGATGTATCTGTGTCGGGTATCTATCGCAGTGTGGTCTCGATCGCGTCCACGTTGGGACGAGATGGCCGGTGAGAGTCACCGATAGTTGGTGAACTGTAAGGCGACACCGAAGTCGCGGCCTTTCAGCAGGGCGATGACGGCCTGTAGGTCGTCCTTCTTCTTGCCGGAGACGCGCAACTGGTCGCCCTGGATCTGGGCCTGCACACCCTTGAGCTTCTCGTCCCGGACCGCCTTGGCGATCTCCTTGGCCTTGTCCTGGTTGATGCCTTGCAGGATGCGCCCGGTGGTGCGGTAGGTCTTGCCCGACAGAGCCGGCTCGTCCACCTCGAAGGCCTTCAGCGAGATGCCCCGTTTGATCAACTTGCTCTTGACCACGTCGATGGCGGCGCGGCAGCGTTCCTCGGTGTCCGCCTCGATCGTCATCGCCTCCTCACCCGCCCAGCTCACCTTCGCCCCGGTACCCCGGAAGTCGAACCGGGTCGAGAGCTCCTTGACCGCCTGGTTGAGCGCGTTGTCCACTTCCTGCCGGTCGACCTTGCTGACCACATCGAACGACGGATCCGCCACCGCTTCCTCCTCCCGTGTGTGCCGGTGCCGACCTTACCTGCCGGGCCGGATCGCACCCGACGTCACGGGCTGTGTATCGTGACCACCGGCCGGGACACCCGGCCCAGGCGGGTTGCCCGAGCGGCCAATGGGAGCGGACTGTAAATCCGTCGGCTGATGCCTTCCAAGGTTCGAATCCTTGACCCGCCACACCAGCAAGATCAGCCCCTGACCAGCAGGGACATGGTCAGGGGCTGATCTTAGGTCTTAGGTGAGTCCAGTGGTGTCCGGCTCTGCCCGGCAGTCTAGCGGCCGTGGATGCTCCGGAATACGCGGACGCGTTCGAGCGGAGTTCACCTCAAACAGAGAAACGGCCCCCGTGACGGGGGCCGTTGGGCTCAGGCTGCTCACCTGAGCGGGGTACATGACTACGATACCCCAACAGTTTCCGCGCCGAACAACGTGCACCCAGGAGGGCCCGTGGAGCGGGTGAAGGCATACGTGGACGGCTTCAACCTTTACCACGGTCTCAAGGCCAGGCACGGCCGCAAGTATCTCTGGTTGGATCTGCACGCCCTGGCTGTCCGCCTCCTCAAGCCTTCCCAGCACCTCGTCGCGGTGGAGTACTTCACGGCACGGGTTCGTAACCAGCCTGAGTCAGAGCAGCGCCAGGCGGCGTACCTGGACGCCCTCGCCGCTCACTGTTCGCTGGTTAAGGTGGTTCAAGGGCGCTTCCAGGAGAAGACCCACGAGTGCTGGTCATGTGGCGGTCGGTGGGTGTCTTACGAGGAAAAGGAGACCGACGTCAGCATCGCGGTGCAGCTGGTCGAAGACGGTGTGCAGGGTGTGTTCGACACCGCTGGAGTTGATCTCTGCTGATAGTGATCTGTGCCCTGCTGTGCGAAGCTTCAAGCGGGTCAGCCCTGGTAAGCGCGTCATCGCCGTGTTCCCACCCCGGAGACACAGCGAGGATCTGCGGAAGGTCGCCGACGGCATGATCAAGATTAACGATGTGAGCATCCGGAACTCGCAGCTGCCTCCCACCGTGGTCAACGCAACCGGCATCACGCTGACCCGCCCGAAGTACTGGACTTGACGCGACAGGGGACATGGTGGGGTCTTCCTCGCCGCCGGGTTCGTTGGTGACGAGTTCACCGCAGACCGCCAGCGGCGTGCTCGGGTAGCCCTGCCGAAACAGCTCGCGGCGGGGAGCAGGTGCACAGCTCGTCCCAGCGTGCTCACCGGGCATCCCCACCACGCTGGCACTGCGGGCACGCCTGGTCTGGATCCGGCGGGTTCCCTTTGAGTGCGAGAGCGCCGGTGACCAGTTGTCCCGGCGGTGGTCCCACCACCTGCCAGATGGGCCGGGGAGTGAACAGCGCCCCGCAGCGCGCCACCACCATGCCGTCCTCGCGCAGGGATCCGTGGTGGGTGTCGTGATCACCCAACGACCGTAGATACCAACTCACCAGCCGCACTTCCACCGCGGTCGAGCCGGTCGAGCCGAGGGAGCAGCTGTCGCGGCCTGCTCGCGGCAGGGCTGGCATGGGCCACGCTCCCGCTCGGCCAGGCTCGCGGCCAACACCTCGATACCGCACAACGCGAGATAACGGCCCGCATGCCGATGCTCCCTCGCCGACGCATCGGTCATCAGGTGCTCGACGCGGGTGCGCGCATCGGTGATCCCTACCGCGTCGGTGAACCCAACGGTCGCCGCTGCTCAGGGACCTGGGCGTGCGTCGCGCGCTTGCTGTGTCGTCTTGCCATGAGATCTTCCTGTGTTAGCCGAGGGGTGCCGCCCAGCTCGCCGGTCTCTGGGGCTCGACCAGGCGGCCCCACCCCTGAGCGGAGAACCACGGGCGGGCGAACCACGCCCGGGACATTCAACGTATCGATATTTACTGTCGAAATATTATGAGACTATTTTATATAGACACGAAACATAGAGCTACGTGGAAGGTGGTGTGGGTCGTGTGGCTACGATGTGCACGTGACGAGCCCGGGGCCGGCTATGCGACGTAGGCAGCTCGGGCTGGCCCTGCGGGAGGTGCGCGAGCAGGCGAGTCTGACCATGGAGGAGCTCGGCGCGAGGCTGGACCTGTCGCGCAGCGCGATCGGCGCCTTCGAGTCGGGCCGCAACCTGCCCTCGCAGCCGGTGCTTCAGGCGATCTTGCGGGAATGTGGCGCCCTGGAAAAGTTCGACGTGCTCAACGAGCTGCGCAAGGACGCGAAGAAGCCCGGCTGGTGGTCCACCCATCGAATGCCGCAGTGGCTCAAGGCGTACGTCGGGTACGAGGACGACGCCCTGACGGCCAAGTCCTTCAGCCTGGAGCTGGTGCCCGGCTTGCTCCAGACCGAGGAGTACGCGCGCGAGGTCCACTCTCTGCACCCGCTGCCCGAGGAGGAGATCGAACGGCGCGTGGCCGCCCGCCTGCGGCGCCAGCAGCGGTTGACCGGTCCCCATCCGTTGGCCCTCACGGCGGTGGTCTCGGAGGGCGCGTTGCGTCGCCTGCTCGCCGAGCCGGAGATGGCGCTCGCGCAGCTCCGTCAGCTGGCATCCAGAGCCGAACTGCCCAACGTGGCCTTGCGTGTCCTGCCCTTCAGCGCCGGACTGCACCTCAGCATGACTGGATCGTTCACCGTGCTGGAGTTCGCCCCGGGCGTCTCCTCGCCGATCGCGTACCAGGAGTACGCGGGATACGGACACTTGGTGGATGACCAAGACGTCATACGTGAGTTGTCTGACATGTACGACCAGCTCGAAGCCCAGGCGCTCGACGAGCGCAGGAGCCTGGGCATGATCGTGGAGCTGATAGAGCAACTGGAGAGGAGACTTGGTGCATGAGCTGACAAGGCGTGCGTGGCGAAAGTCGACGTACACGGTGAATGCCGGCCAGTGCGTTGAGTTCGCCGGGGGTCACTATGACTGCGCCGTGCGCGACAGCAAGAACCCCACCGGACCGGTGCTGACGTGCAGCCGGGCCCAGTGGGGTGCGTTCACCGCCGGGATCAGCCGAGGACAGCTCGGCTGATCCCGATACCCCACCGAATGCGCCCCCGGACCGGCCCCGTCCGGGGGCGCATTCGTCAGGAGGGAGGCCTGGCCGCCACGCCCTCACGGCAGGCGGGTTGAATGGCAGCAGCAGACGTAGCTGGTTGCTTACGTCAACGGCACGTCAAGAATTGGACTCAGGTAGGCGGCTGGGCGTATTGGCCCTGGTCAGCCGGTTACGTACGGTGAGATGGTCAGGCTCTGCAAATCCGTCGGCTGATGCCTTCTAAGGTTCGGATTCTTGATGCGATGAAGGAGCGGGGCCTCCGCTCCCCGCGACGTTCCGAGGCGCTCTCGGGGTGCTCACTTCTACGACTAAGGAGGCCCCTGTGAGCGAAGTGTATGCGGGTAAGCAGATCGTGGGGATGGATCTGCATCGGCGCCTGTCGGTGCTGGTGCGGATGACTGCGGCTGGCGAGCGCCGGTTGGAGACGGTGCGGATCTCGAATGATCCGGAGTATCTGCGTGCGGTGATGGCGCGCGCTGGAGAGGCGCCGCAACGCCGCGACTCTTCCGGCTGACTCTCGGCGACTCCTCGCAGATATCGGGAATCAGGATGCCACAAGGGGATGGTCCTCGCCGTAGTGCGCACCGCGTTGACGGCGAACTGCTCGGCGCTGTCTGGCTGGCCCAGGTCGAGCCGAATCCCCGCCGTTCCAGATCTCTGGCCGCGCTCGAACGCATCTCGGGGCGCCCACCCATCGTGCGCCTGGGCGAGGTAGCGCTTGGCCTGACCGGGCCTGTTCAGGACAGCATAGGCGGTGGTGGAGTTCAAGTTCAGCCAAGCATTGAGGAGTCCTTTTTTACGACTGTCGAACGATGACGACTTCTACGATTTCCTCAATTCCGGATGGGAGAGTCGACCCTAATCCATACTTGGCGTAGTAATCTGGGTTCTCTTTTCGTCGGCCAAGTTCGGCGACGGCGGACTGGGTGGCCGTCGCGAGAATGAGGGTAAATGTGTGCGGGCTGTTAATGCTGCCTGGGCCTATGCCGACGTTGGCGGTCCACTTGCCATTGCTGCTTTGGGCTGTGTAATCCCAGTGGTTAGACGAGCGGTCTTTGGCAATGCACAGTAGGGACACCGACGAGAGGTTTTCGACGCTGCTCGAGCGAGCAAAAATGTCCCACTTACGTTCTGTCCGTTGGTTGGGAAGGTGAACGTTCCCCTTGTCAGGTGTGGCGGTTCCGGTGGCGCAGATGGTACAGGCGTAGGAAGGTTCGGGCCCCCGTCCCTTCCGGCTTCGCTGATCACGGCGAAACAGCCAATTCCAATGATCAGTGTCCCGATGACTACTATAATTCTAAAGCGTATAGGATTGCCGGACTGCAGTGTAACCGTTGTATTCTGGAATCTCAAGTCGCTAATTACTTGAGAGAGGATCAGTACGGCCCCGATGGCAATAATCACGACTCCGGCCGTGATGGGATTACTTATGTCCATCATCCAAATCAATCATCTTCTCAACCCCAACATCCGATTCTTAGGCACCGCAGTCGCCGACCTCGACGCGCACATCGTAGCTATATCAGCAGAATTCGGCGACGGGAGGATAGCCAGGTGCCGGTGATGAACAGCGGCGAGACGGCCCCCCACGGCGCGCGGCTAACACCGAAGCCAGGATCGGCACCGGGTGACCTGCCGTCGAAGTCAAGGAACATGAGTGACGAACGTGATAAGGGGTATCCGGCCACAGAGCAGGCGCAGTACGTCCGGGGGAAGCTTGCCCTTCAGACTGAGTGACGCAACATCGGTGTCGAGTACGACCGGTTCCATGGTGCAGGCGATATCGGCAAGTCGTGCGGTGTAGCTGAACTGCAGGAACTCGTCTAGTTCCTCGTCGGTTTTCGAAGACGCCATCGCAGGCGAGATCATCAGCCGACCGGATCGCTGCACACCCTCTCGCCGCAGGGCTTCCTCAAGAGAAGCGCGCGCACCGCGTCGGGGATCGATATGGTGGGCGTGGTCGCCAGTCGCGGTCAATCGACGCCTCCTCGCCGTGTCAGTTTAGGGCCTCGCTCCCAGCCTGGGCAGCGTGCCGGGCTGAGCTGTGGTTCCTTATGGAGTGTCTGGTGCCCACTCGTTGGCGAAGGTCTCCATCTGCTTGATGACGAGGTCGACGGCCTCGCGCTCCTCCTCTGGCGGGTAGTCGAACGTCGCCAGCAGGCGGCGGATGCGCGTGCGCAGCTTGGCGCGTACCGGCTCGCGGGAGAGCCAGTCGACGCTCAGGTTCTTGCGGATGTCCGCGACCAGCGCACGGGCGATCTTGGCGAGCATGTCATCGCCCATGAGGGCTCGGGCCATGCCTTGGTGGGCCACGGCGTCGTAGAAGGCCAACTCGGCGTGGTTGAGTGGCGGGTCGAAGCGCTCGCCGCGCCGGGCGTCGGCGGAGACCTCTCTTGGCCATGGCGACCAGTTCGGCGATCATCTCGGCGCTGTTGAGCTGCTGGCGCATATAGCGGATCATGAGGTTTTCCAGGCGCTCGGCGAAGCTGTCCCGGCGGACGATGTTGTGCCGGGTCACTTCGCGCATCTTCTGCTCGATCAGGCGACGCAGGGCTTCGACGGCCAGGTGCGGCGTCTCGGAGGTCTGGAGCGTGCGCAGGGCTTCCTCGTTGAGCTGGGTGAGGTCGAGCTGCCCGATACCGGCCTCGGCGTACAGGTCGGTGATCTCGTCGGCCTCGACGACGGACGCCGCCAGCTGGGACAGGTACAGGTTGACCTCGGCGGCCACCGGCTTGCCGCTGGCCTCGCGGTCCGCGGCGTCGTACTTCACCATCCAGGCCCGTACCTCGACGAAGAAGGCGATGTCACGACGCCTTGCCAGGTCGTCGAAGCGCTCTGCGATCTCCCGGCTCATCACACATACCCGGTGAAAGCGCTCCAGGCGGGTGGCGCTGTCCCGGAAGCGGGTGGCGAGCGTCGTGGTTCCGGGCTCGACCTGGTTGCCGGGGGTACGCGGGTCGCGCAGGTGGTTGGCCACCAGGCGCAGGGCGCGCGGGCGCGACTGGGGGTGGGAGGTGCCGGCGAGCAGTGCCCGCCAGTCGATACCGGCGAGTAGGCCACAGATGGTGCTGTACTCGTTGCGGACCTCGGTGATCGCCCGGTCGACGTCCCGGCCCAGCGTCTGGTCCTGCCGGTCGCTCGGGGTGTACTCGGCGAGGGCCTTTTTCAGATTGTCGGTGAGCGGCGCGTAGCCGACGAGCAGGCCGTCCTGCTTGCCGAGGAAGCGTCGGTTGACCCGGGCCAGGGCCTGCATCAGGTTCGCGCCCTGCATCGGGCGATCCATGTAGAGAGTGTGGATGGGCGGGGCGTCGAACCCGGTGAGCAGCATCGAGTGGACGATGAGCAGCTCCAGTTCGTCGTCCGGGTCATTGGCCCGAGCCTGGACGGTCCTGTGCTGGGAGGGGCGCAAGGCGTGCTTGCGCAGGTGCACCGGGTCGCTGGGGTCACCGTGAAAAACAATCTTCATCGTGCCCTTGTCCACTGCCTCGTGCGCCCAACCGGGCCGCAGCTCCACGAGGGCGTCGTAGAGCTTGACGCAGACCTCCCGGGTGACGCAGACGATCATCGCCTTGCCCGGTCCGCCGAGCTGCGGGCGCATCAGTCCGGAGCGCTGCTCCCAGAGCGCGACCAAGTCGTCGGCGAGAGTCCTGATCCGGTCGGGTGCGCCGTACACGGTGTTCATGTGGACGGCGTACTGCATAGCGCGGCGACGCTCGGCGTCGTCCATGCCGTCGGTGAGGGCGTCGGCCTGTGCGTCGATGGTGTCCGGGTCGACGTCCGGGGGCAGTGAGACTGGGATGAGCCGCGGTTCGTGGTAGACGCGGACGGTGGCCTCGTCATCCACGGCCCGTTTGAGGTCGTAGACGTCGATGTAGTCTTTGCCCGCGCCGAAGACCTCGCGGGTGTTGGCGTCGGCCTTGGTGAGTCGGCGTGCCGGTGAAGGCGAGGAGGGTGGCGTAGGGGAGGGCGTCGCGCAGGTGGCGGGCGTAGCCGTCGAGACTGTCGTAGTGGCTGCGGTGCGCCTCGTCGACTATGACCAGGATGTTGCGCCGCTCGGAGAGGAGCGGGTGGTCCGCGCCGGATTCCTTCTCCTCCTTGGTACGGCCGAACTTCTGCAGCGTGGTGAAGATGATGCCGCCGGTTCGGCGGTTGGTCAGCTCTACGCGGAGCTCTTCGCGGGTGTGGACTGGATCGGGTCTGACCGAGGAGGGTCTGGCTGTCCTGGAAGGTCGACGAAGAGCTGGTCGTCGAGGTCGTTGCGGTCGGTGATGACGACGATGGTGGGGTTGTTCAGGGCGGGGTGACGGGAGGTGAGCGCGCTGGTGCACACCATCTCCTCGGACTTCCAGAGCCCTGGGTGTGCCAGACCACGCCGGCCTGCCCGTTGCTGCGGGACGCCTGGACGACGGCGGCGACGGCCTTGATGACCGCGTGGTACTGGTGCGGTTTGGCGATGCGCTTGCCCGCCGAGGTGAAGTTGACGAAGTTCTCGGCGAGGGAGAGGAATCGGTGCTGGGTGAACAGGCCGTGCAGGGCGACGAACAGCGCCTCCACCCCGTCGTAATCCGGCGCATTGGTGTCCACGCGCTCGCCCTCTTCGTCAACGTTCCAGGGCGCGAAGTGCTCGTAGGGGGTGAAGGGGGTGCCGTACTTGGCGGTGATCCCGTCCGAGATCATGCAGAGCACGTTGTAGCGGAACGCGAGAGGGAATTCGTCGACGTAGGTGCGGAGTTGGGCGTGCGCGTCCTTGAGGGTGGCGTGCGCGTCGGCGGCGCTCTTCAACTCGATGACGGCGAGCGGCAGACCGTTGACGTAGAGGACGATGTCGAATCGGCGCTCATGCTCGCCGTAGACGATGGTGACCTGGTTGACGGCGTGATAGGTGTTGGCGTCCGGGTCGAGCAGGTCGACGAGGCGGATGGTGGGGGTGTGCCCGCGCCGAACCGGCGGTGTAGGTGAGGCGCGGATCGCCGGAGATTGGTCGTCTGGGGAGCAGGTTCTAGGGTAATGCTTCGCGGGACTTGGGCGTAGTGGCGATGCCGAGGGCCTCCCGTACGGCCGTGGGAGCCAGACTGGGTTGACGAGCCCGATGACGGCACGCAGTCGATCGTGAAGTATCAGAGCGCCACGTTGCGCGGCTACCGGAGACGGGTGCGATGTCCTTGCCAGCCTCGGCTTCCAGGCGAGCTCGCCGAGTTGGTCCAGAGCATGGTGCTCCCAGACGGCCTCTATAATCTTGCCGTTATTCTTATGGGTCATGATAGGTGTCCTCGACGATACGCTCGCGTCACGGACGCGCAACTTGCCGGACATGAGTTGCGGAAGCATGGTGTCACGTAGTGTGGCGAGCGTGAGGGATTGGACTCTGCGAGAGACTTGATGAGTTTGACTTTTGAGGTCATAGCCGTCTCCGAGTGCTTTATGTGGGGGCGTTGATGAGGAAGTACGCGGCGTCGGCGGCACTGACCCGCTGCCGCCCAGACGAACCCATCATCTTGCGGATTGCATGCTCTCGAAAATGTTAGTTGCGCGCGAGGAAGTAGCTGAACTCGCTTGGTACTCCGACACGTGAACGCATAACGATGAACGTTGCCCGGCCCCGCGTTCGCTGTATATGAAATGACATAGCCGGTTTTGCCGTTCTCTAAGCATGGTGTGATACGGGCGAGCAAGGTGTCACCATTCACAAATCGCGTCTCAGGCTTGGGTTCTCGATGCAGCCAGGTGCGGATACCTGCACGGTTCGTCGCGAGAGCAGCTATGTCGACGTACACAGCTTCGCCGGTCAAGGGTTTTGGCACCTTGGGATTAAACTTGATCTTCGGATGTGTCACCGAGCTCGTTCGTCCGGTTAGAATCACTGGCAACACATAGCTGATCGAAGCGCGCCTGCAGGATCTACTCGTAGGTCGCCGCGATGCGTTCGTTGACCGCGATCTTGTCGTCCAGCGCTCCGAGGACCGCGGAGATAGACTGTTGCTCGGATAGATTTGGTAACGGCACTTGAGCTTGCGGATCGACGTCAAGGGGGTGGCGATACCCGGCACGCCTACCGTTGAAGCGTTCGCCAAGATCGACTGCTGCCTTGGTAGACTGGAACCAGTAGTAGTAGAATTCTGGAATTGTTTTTGATTTATCTAGTGTGTCTTAAGTTGGCTTGAAACAATCACATAACGATCGAAACGAGGCTTGCGCGGGATCATGGATACTTGGCCGATCGTTCCGCGATGGGTAAAGATCAAATCCCCAGGTTCAACACTGGCGACATGATCTCGTCCGCTTTATCGGTAGTGATAAACACAAAATCATCGTCAACAAAAATACTCGCGCGCGGTTTACTGCGCGAAATGGTATATTCCCATTGAAAAAATCTCGCGTCTTTGACGTACGACCCATAGATACCGCTGTGCGGGCCCGGCGGCAAGTGAACTATACTCGACGAACGCCCACTCAGTCATCGATCTTCCCGAATGTTCGCGCACGACCGCTTCCAGCCGGGCAGACTCGTCGAAGTGGGCGAAAAGAGCTCCTTCGTGAGTCGCGTGATGCGGTCTTCGAGCGGCTCGGCGTCTGGATCTTCCTCGGCCTCGGCAGCGCCTACGTAACGGCCGGGTGTGAGCACGTGGTCGTGCGTCCAATCTCCTGCAGCTTCGCGGAGTAGCAGAAGCCAGGCACGTTCTCGTACGGCACGCCCATAGCTTTGGCGGACTTGGTGCCGCGCCAGGCGTGGTATGTGTCGGCGATCTTGGCGATGTCGTCGTCGGTCAGGATGCGCTCGGTGCGGTCGATCATGGTGCCCATGTGCCGGGCGTCGATGAAGAGGACTCTCGCCGCGCCGGTCGGTGAGCGCTTCGCGCCTGCGGGGTCTTGTCTTGGTCAGGAACCACAGGCAGGCCGGGATGGCGGTGGTGCGGAACAGGTTACGGGGCAGAGCTACGATGCAGGCACTAGGTCCGCCTCGATCATCGCCGGCGGATGTCTCCTTCGCCGGACTGCTTGGACGACATCGAGCCGTTTGCGAGGACGACGCCGCACTGCCGCGGTCGCCGAACTTGGAGAGGATGTGCTGGAGCCAAGCGTAGTTGGCGTTGCTCTGCGGCGGCACGCCGTAGCGCCAGCGCGGGTCGTCGATTCGACGCCGCGCCAGTCGCTACATGTTGAACGGCGGGTTGCTATGATGAAGTCGGCCCGCGGTCCGGGTGCTTGTCGTGAGCGAATGTGTTGGCCAGCGATCGCCGATGCCGACGGGTCCATGCGGTGGATGGCGAGGTCATCTTCGCCAGCCAGGTGGCTTGTTTGGTGTAAAGGTGATGTGTGAGTGTGCTGCGGTGGCGCGAGCTATGAACTTAGATGGATGAATATGTGTGGAGAGCAGCAAGGGTGTAGAGAGGTGGAGTAGGGCTATAGCAATAGATAGGAGAGGATACGCTGGAGGGGTGTAGAACTAGAGGTGCTTGCTAGGTGAGGGTGAACTTTATAGGAAGTTTGTAGGTTGCGAGCAAGTTTCAGCGGGTGGTGCGTGGTGGTGAATAGGGTGTGCTGATAGGTAGATAAGTTATTGAGATGGTTTTGTGAGTTGTGCGGTTGAAGATTTGGTAGGAGAGGTAGTGAGGGTTTATGCTGATAGAGTTAGGGCGTGTAGAGGAGCTGCCGACATGGCTGCGAATGCGGGCGTTCTCGACGAGATAGTCCCAGCGCGCGTATACGGAACTCAGAAGACGTTGGTGCTGGTGTACTCGTGACGGATGTGGAGGAACGCGGAGCGGCGCCAGGGATATGGCCAGGCTGTAGTAGTTCTGGGGAGAGAAGGGTGAGAGTTTGAGGAAGAAGGGAGGAGTAGTGAGAGTATGGAGAGGTAGTGTGGTGGAAGAATGTGGATTGTGGGTGGAAGGGAAGAGTGGTTGTGGAGGTGGTGAGGCCTGGCGCGGAGCGCTCGCGTTCTCATTGACGGCGAAATCATTGTCCATCACCGACGTCAGGTCCGGAATCTAGAAGTCCTGAGTGGTGGTGATGGTTTTTTTTATATATAGTTTGTAAGTTCAGCAGACTGGAAAAGATGAGTAGT
This sequence comes from uncultured Actinomycetota bacterium, assembly GCA_963712995.1. Lineage (GTDB taxonomy): Bacteria > Actinomycetota > Actinomycetes > Mycobacteriales > Pseudonocardiaceae. The sequence continues at coordinate 206,173 of CAVQKH010000025.1, forward strand.
GAGATAATAGATTGATACTGGAGATTGTTATTAAGCTAGGTGGTTGAGGTGAAAAAAAACCCGAAGTCGCATCGAGTCGGTGAAACACCATGACCGTGCAAAAAAAAAAAAAAAAAAAAAAAAAAAAAAAAAAAAAAAAAAAAAAAAAAAAAAAAAAAAAAAAGCCTGGCGCGGACGCGCTCGCGTTCTCTGCGACAAGATCTATGTCCAATCAAAACGCGCAAAAAAGCAATGCGGATCGAGTTTGGTTGTAAAAAAAAATTCTAGATTGTTGTTGAGTATTGATGATAAATACGGTACGCATAGATAGGGGTTATATATTGATATGAGAGCTATTGATGAGATTTTTATTTGGTATTGTTCTCTTTTTTTTTTTTTTTTTTTTTTTTTTTTTTTTTTTTTTTTTTTTTTTTTTTTTTTTTTTTTTTTTTTTTTTTTTTTTTTTTTTTTTTTTTTTTTTTTTTTTTTTTTTTTTTTTTTTTTTTTTTTTTTTTTTTTTTTTTTTTTTTTTTTTTTTTTTTTTTTTTTTTTTTTTTTTTTTTTTTTTTTTTTTTTTTTTTTTTTTTTTTTTTTTTTTTTTTTTTTTTTTTTTTTTTTTTTTTTTTTTTTTTTTTTTTTTTTTTTTTTTTTTTTTTTTTTTTTTTTTTTTTTTTTTTTTTTTTTTTTTTTTTTTTTTTTTTTTTTTTTTTTTTTTTTTTTTTTTTTTTTTTTTTTTTTTTTTTTTTTTTTTTTTTTTTTTTTTTTTTTTTTTTTTTTTTTTTTTTTTTTTTTTTTTTTTTTTTTTTTTTAAAAAAAAAAAAAAAAAAAAAAAAAAAAAAAAAAAAAAAAAAAAAAAAAAAAAAAAAAAAAAAAAAAAAAAAAAAAAAAAATTTTTTTTTTTTTTTTTTTTTTTTTTTTTTTTTTTTTTTTTTTTTTTTAGCTGGATAGGTGACACTGATTATATAAAAAAAAAAAAAAAAATATTTTTTTTTTTTTTTTTTTTTTTTTTTTTTTTTTTTTTTTTTTTTTTTTTTTTTTTTTTTTTTTTTTTTTTTTTTTTTTTTTTAAAAAACGATAATGGGGGATATCAATGCTAAATTCGGCTAGATGCTTATGGCGTATCACTCTTCACTCTGCGCGACGCACTGGCGAGAGATTGACACCTCTTCTCGGAGATAAATCTCATGACGAGCGCAGAGCAAGATCAGCATCTCGGGCGGCTGGCGATGCTCGCCACCAGGCGCAGCCGATCTATCCAGTCGTCTCTCCATCCAGTGACTCGTTGCGCGAGGCGCTGAACTCACGTAAGAGCAGAACACGGCTTGAGATATAGGAGTGAGCTCGGCTTGTGCGGACTCCTCTATACAGGTGTGATGCCGGTGTGTGCAGAGTGGGTGACGCCGTTCACAGTACGATGTGTCCCCCGCGTGGAGAACAGACGGCGGCGGGCGCACTTCTCGTGCCGTCGACGGCAAGGTCTTCGCTCTCGCGTTCGCGATGAGGCATTTTTGCTCATCAGTTCGGAGTGACACGGTTCGAGTTCGGTTTCGCGCTCCGGGTGCTCAGCGGATACTGTCGCGAGGTAACTCACAGCTTGATGGACGCTCGGGGACGTACGATGGTACTCGCAGCCAGGATGTCATCAGGGCTTGGCTGAGGAGTACGGGGTAGTGTCAGCTGACTCGCGGGGTAACTGGGCGAGACGTCACTGACACTCAGCAAGGGGAGCAAGCAGTCCGTGCAGATCTTGGGCACCGACGCCCTCAAGATCCACCTCGGCGCGGAGCCGAACGACCTGCTCGCGGATCTCGCCGAGCTCAACCGCATCGCCACGACGGAGTCACCGGCCCCGGAGTTCGATGCGATCGCGAGAGTCCGTCCGCTGAAGCCTACGGACGACCGCCGGTCCGAACTCGACCGGCGGCTCGAGATCCTGCTCGGGGATCCGTCTGCCGGAAGCATCGCGGTGACCGTGCCCACCACCCTGTTGGATGAAGCGGATGGCGCGATGTCGTTCTGGGTCAAAGTGGGCCGCGACGCGAGTCCGTCTTCGAACTGGATCTGGAACACATCCTGGGCAAGACCCGCAGTCTGCAAGCGGGAGAGCGCCTGTCGGCGTTGACAAGGGCTACATCCAGATGTGTCGCGACGCCGACGGCGAGAACGTGGCGAGCCGAGGATTCCCGCCCACAAGTGGCTAGCCGCGGAAGTCTCCTTCGGAACGAGCCACTTCTTCCTCCATGAGGGCCGCTGGTACGAGGTGGGGGACCGACATCTGGAGATCATCCAGCAGCAGGTGGGTCAACTGCTGCAGACCCGCCGGACTGTCGCTGATCGACTGGACCGCTGATCTCAAGGACGAAAAGGAATACAACCGGGAAGCCGCGAAGCGCGGATACGTCTGCCTCGACCGGGTTTCCATCTATACGGACCTGCACCCCCACGGCTTCGAAGCCTGCGACCTGTTCGGCCCGAGCAACGAACTCGTTCACGTGAAGCGAGCCGAGTCCACTGCCCCGCTCAACCATCTCTTCGCGCAGGGGCGCATCTCGGCCGATGCACTGCATTGGGACAGCACCGCCCGCAGCAAGCTCCTCGCCAAGGTGCGGGAGCGGAGCCCCCAGCACCCGGTGGGAGACGACTTCAGGCCCAGAAAGGTGATCTACGGCATCTCCCTGAAGAGCGGCAAGCCGCTGACCGTCAAGAACCTGTTCACGTTCGCGCAGGTTTCGCTCCTACAGGCCGCCGTCGCTCTTCGGAACTCCGGGATCGACGTGGCCGTGGTGAACATCCCCACTGTCCAGCCTGATCAAGATGGCCGGGCTGCTCACGGCCCAGCGGTCACTTCACCGCGCTGAGGATCTGCGGGGTCTGGGTGGCTCTCAGCCGCGTGGGTCACCGGCCCCGGGCTGTGCGCACCACCGGATCGCGGCGCGCACGCACTCCGGGCAGTAGGCAGGGTTCTCCTCGCTGTCCGCTTTGCTAGTCACCAGCTCACCGCAGACCGCCACGGATGTGCTCGGGTAGCCCTGTCGGAACAGCTCACCGGCGGGGAGCAGGTGCACGGCTCGCCTCAGTGCGCTCACCGGGCATCCCCATCGCGCTGGCAGTGTGGGCACGTCAGGTCCGGATCCGGCGGGTTCCCCTTGAGTGCGAGACCACCGGTGGCCAGTTGCCCCGGCGGTGGCCCGATCACCTGCCAGGTGGGTCGGGGAGTGAACAGCGTGCCTGCAGCGCGCTAGCACCAGGCCGTCGTCGCGTAGGGATCCGTGGTGGGTGTCGTGATCACCCAACGACCTCAAGTACCAGCTCACCAGCCGCACCCCCGCCGTGGTGACGCCGGTCGGGCACCGGGAGCAAGGGGCGCGGCCTGCTCGCGGCAGGGCTGGCACTGACCGCGCTCGCGCTCGGCCAGGCTCGCGGCCAAGACCTCGATGCCACATAGCGCCAGGTACCGGCTCGTCTGCCGATGCTCCTTCGCCGACGCATCGGTCATCAGGTGCTCGACGCGGGTACGCGCATCGGTGATCCCCACCGCGTCCGGGCGTGGTCCCCGCTGCGCAGGGATCCGGGCGTGCGCCCTGCGTTTGCTGTGTCGTCCTGCCATGGTCCATGCCTCCCCGAGCGGTACCGCAGGCGAGCGAGTCCCGCCCTCGGGTGGGTGTCGATCTCACTACTAACGTCGTTCGATGACGTTACCAGTGACATCTACTAGTAACGTTACTCGGTAATGTCACCAGGCGCCAGACGTTACAGGGAGACGGTCACATGCAGCTACGATGCGTACATGGCGGGGCCAACCATGCGGCGTAGACAACTCGGTCGGGCGTTGCGTCTGCTGCGCGAGCAGGCCGGCCTACGAGCTGATGACGCTGCGCGTGAACTGGACTGCGCACGATCCAAGATCAGCCACATGGAGGGCGCTCGCAACCCCATCGGCAAGCCCGACCTCGACGCTCTGCTCCGCCTCTACCACGCCGACGAGGAGACAGCGGTCGCGCTGGAAGAAATGCGGCGGGAAGGCAAGCAGCGCGGCTGGTGGTCCACCTACCGACTTCCCGCCTGGCTGGGAGATCTCGTCGGGCTCGAAGCCGATGCTGTCACCGAGCGCGTCGTGGAACTGGAGCTGATCCCCGCTCTGCTGCAGACGGAGGACTACGCCCGCGCCGTCCATGCTGCTGGTCCCCAGAAGGTGCTGAGCGGCGAGATGGAGCGGCGGGTAAGCGGCGCGCATGCAACGCCAGAAGCGGTTGACCGAGCCCACCGCACTCACCCTCTCAGCCGTCATCTCCGAAGCGGCCTTGCGGCGCGTGATGGCTCAGGCCGATGTGGCTGCCGGACAGCTTCAACGACTGGTATCCGACGCGCAACTGCCGAATGTCAGTCTGCTGGTGCTGCCCTTCAGTGCGGGTGTGCACGGGAGCATGTCCGGATCGTTCGCGCTGCTCGACTTCGGGCTCGAAGTCTCGCTTGACATCGGCTACCAGGAATACGCAGCCGGAGGACATCTGGTGGATGATCAAGACGTCGTGCGATTGCTGAGTGATCTGCACGACTCGCTTCGTGGCCAGGCTCTCGGAGCGGACGAGAGACTGGCCCTTGTCACGGAGGCGGCCCAGCAAGCGGAGTGAGGAGACACCTATGCGAGATCTCAGCGATATGAGATGGACGAAGTCCAGCCGGAGTGGTGCTTACAACAACTGTGTCGAGGTGGCCGACCTCGGCCACGGCCGTGCCGTGCGGGACAGCAAGGACCCATCGGGGCCCGCGCTGAGGTTCACCACGGCAGCGTGGTCCGCGTTCACCACGGGAATCCGCACCGGCGAATTCGACTAACCTGACCAGCAGGGGAGGGGCCCCATCCATGAGTGGGTGGGGCCGCTTCTATGTAGCCTTGCTTTCCATGCCAGCGCGGACAACTTCACGCGTGGCTGAAAGGTGTCGTGCTGGATGGATGTCGGGTCCATAGCTGATCTGATTTCAGCGTCTGGAACCGTTGCCGCCGTCATCGCGGCAACCTATGCGGTTCGCGCTGCCTGACTGAGATCAAAGCGACCCTGGCTGAGCACACTACGGTCCTGGCTGAGCACGGCGCGGCGCTGACCGAGGTTCGCTCGAAAGTCGATGAGCAGGGCGCGAAGCTCGATGAGCAGGGCGGGAAGCTCGACGAGCTGTTGACGTTGTTGCGAGGCGGGGTTGCAGCGGCGACATCTCAGTAATTCTGTCACCGCGCTGCTGGTGTCGGCGGCTAACCTCGCGGTGGATCACCCTCGCCGCCTGCATCCCGAGCAATAGCGCGACTGTAGGGATCTCCCCGAAGCTCAGCATGACCTGGGGCGATCAGTATCGCAGGATGGAACTGAGGCAGCAGCAGGACAAGGCAGCTGAGCGGTATCGGGGCGCGGCTGATCAGCGTGCGGAGATCCAGCGCCGGCAGGCGGAATCCGGGACCCAGGTGGTGGACAATCCCGAGCAGATCGAGGCCAGGGCGCGGCGGTTGCTCAGCAGCGGCGAGATCGCCATTGAGGCGCTGAAGGCGGCGCTCCCGCAAGGTGAGCCCGTGACTGGGACGGGAATGCTGGAGCGGATTGTCGGGTTCAGCAACGAGTTGCAGGGCGTCAACTTCCTGCCCCGCGGTGAGCGCGCCGCCCGGACGGTCGCGCGTATCTCCCTGCAGCAGAAAGGGCGGGTTGTCGGGTTCGGCACCGGTTTTCTCGTCGGCCCTCGGTTGCTCATGACGAACCACCATGTCCTGCCCGACGCGGCCAGCGCCGCCGAGGCGTTCGCCGAGTTCGACTGCGAGCTCGACCGTGACGGCGTCCCGAAGCCGCTGCTGCGCTTCGATCTGGATCCCGGTGCGCTCTACTTCACCGACGAGCACCTCGACGCCACCGTGGTGGCCCTGCGGCCGGGGCCGACTGGCCGGCACGCGGGTGACGACCTTGGCTGGAACCAGCTGATCGGCGCGCAGGGCAAGATCATCACCGGGGAGTCGGTCAACGTTATCGGACACCCGAACGGGCGGCCGAAGGAGATCGCGATCCGCAACAACGCCGTGCTCAACCAGCTCGACGATTTCCTGCACTACGAGGCGGACACGTTACCCGGCAACTCCGGCTCTCCGGTGTTCAATGACCAGTGGGAGGTCGTGGCCCTGCACCACTCGGGGGTGCCGAGCAGCGATGCCGAGGGCAACTGGTTGAAGGCTGACGGTACCCGCTGGCGGCCGCAGGATGGCGATACGGCGGTGAACTGGGTGGCCAACGAGGGAGCCCGGGTCAGTGTCTTGCTGCGGCACTTCGCCGCACTCGATCTGCCTGCGGCACAGCGGGCCGTGTTCGATGAGCTGGGCCCGCAGGCGGTCCCCGCCGGGACCGCGCCCAGCACGGCTACCGGGCCGGTTGCCGCGCTGGTCCCGATCCAGCACGAGGCCGCGTCCCGGGGTGGGATCGCCGCCCGGGGGGCGCCGGGCGGCGGCTCCCGGCACGTGGTGTTCCTGCACGGTCGCGCGCAGCAGGGCAAGGATCCTCAGGTGCTGCGCGCCGCCTGGGCCGGTGGGTTGGCTCGCGGCCTCGCCGCGGCCGGGCTGCCGCCGGTTGACGCCGCCGAGGTGTGGTTCCCCTTCTACGGAGACGTGCTGATCGAGGCGCTGGACAGCCGTGAGCGCCTCGCTGCCCCATTCGTTGCCGATGATGCCTCCGAGCTCACGACCGCCGAGATCTACGCGCCTGGGGATGACTCGGCCCGGACGATTTACCAGGCACTCATCCAGGAGGCGGCCGAACACGTCGGGATGCCCGCATCGCAGCACCTGGCGCCGCAGGAGGGATTCTTGGACAGAGTCGTCGCGGCCTTGCAGCCGCAGCTGTCGTGGCTGGCCAACCGCAGCGGACTCGACGACAAATTCATCGCCGCCGTGTTCCGTGACGTGGCCGCCTACCTCGATAAAGATCGGATCCGCAACGCTGTGCTCGCCGCGGTCCTGGACACGTTGCCCCCCTCTGGGGACGTGGTTCTGGTCAGCCACAGCCTCGGTACGGTGGTTGCCCTCGACCTGATCACGCGGCTCCCAGCTGGCGTCAGGATCAGCCTGTTGATCACCGCGGGCAGCCCGCTGGGCATGGACAGCGTGTACAAGCGCCTGCTCACCGGTGGACCGCGCAAACCCGACCGCGTCCGGGACTGGGTCAACGCCTGGTGCGCCGCCGACGCGGTCGCCATCGGTTGTCCTTTGCGGCCAATGTGGGGTGCGGGGATCCTCGACGTGCTGACCGAGAACGCCAAGGACCGCGCCCACGACATCCAGGAATACCTCGCCGACCCCCGGGTGGCCCGGCCGATCGGAAACCTTCTCCGGCCCTGATCGTGCTGACCCACACCCGCTGCGGTTGCTGAAGAAAGGAAGTATTTGCCCGGTCTCTCCCGCCCTCGTCTTGACGTGAGCCACGAAGACGCGACGGTTCTGCCTCTCGCCGCCCAGAGCCAGGCCGGTTCCGGATTGCGGGTCGTGCCGAACGAGCCGGTGCGGGTGTTCGTTGGCAGGAAGGACGAGTTCCGGCTCCTCCGGCAGTCGCTGGATGAGCATCAGCTGGGCCGCAGCGCCGCCGCCCTGATCGCTGGTGAAGCAGGTATCGGCAAGACCGCGCTGCTAGAGGAGTGCGCCGCCACCATGTCCAGGAACGTGCGGTGGGTTCGCGGGGTGGAATCCGAGGCTCTCCTGCCGTTCGCGGCGATCGCTGACCTGCTCGGCCCGCTTCGACGGTTGTTCGACCTGGTCCCGGAGATACAGCGGGAGGCGCTGGAGGCGAGCCTCGCGTTGCGCTCCGGTCCGGCGGCCAGGCCGCTCTACGCTTGCGCCGGCGCGCTGACCGTGCTGGAGGCGGCGGGCGCCGAACAACGGCTCCTTCTCGTGGTGGATGACTTGCAGTGGGTGGATCCCGCGTCCCGACAGATCCTGTTGTTCGTGGCCCGGCGTATCATCGGCGGGCGGGTCGCCATGGTGTTTGCGACCCGCGATCAGCCAGGAGACCGGACGCCGGCCACCGGCCTGCCCACCGTCCGGTTGACCGGAATGTCTGTGCGGGAGACCCGGGACCTGGTTGAGAACCTCGGCATCGACGTGTCCGCTGCCCTCCTGGCGCAGATCGTCGAGCAGACCGGCGGTAACCCGCTAGCCGTCATCGAGACCCTGCGTGCCACCCCCGCCGCTGTGCTGCGTGGTTGCGGCTTCGGGTTCACCGGTCCTCGGCTCGGCCCCGCGCTGCACCGCGTGTGGTCGGCTGCGCTCGACACCGTCCCTGAGGGTACGCAGACCGCGTTGTTCGTCCTGGCCGCCAGCGGGCGGTCCACGCTGTTCGATCTCAAGCCGATCTTTGATGCATTGGGCCTTCAACTCGCCGTTCTGGGCCCAGCTCAGCGCGAGGGCCTGCTCGAGACGGTATCCGGCGAGATCCGCCTGCGTTACCCGCTGATGCGGCCCATCCTCTTCGAGCGCACGCCGTTCCCCACCCATCAATCGGTGTGCAATGCTCTCGCCAAGCATGCGGCTCACCCGAAGTCCTGGTCACGGGCGGTCCAGCTGACCGTTGATCCCTCAACTCGGGCGGAGCTGCTACTCGCGGCGGCTGCGGACGCCCACCTCGCCGGCGCGTCGGACGTCGCTCAGGACTGGTGTAACGAGGCTCTCGCGCTGCGCTCCGACCCGGGATTCGCCACCGACGTGGTGCTCGTCCGGGGACGTGCCCGCACCTGGCTCGGTCACCCACTGTGGGCGGTTGACGACCTCGTTCGCGCGGGCGACACGGTGGTGCGGCGCTATCCGGTGCGGGCGGCCCGGCTCTATGCCGAAGCCGCCCTGTCGTGTGCCGTCGCGGGCCGTTTCGACGACATGGTCGCGATCACCGCACGCAGCGAGGCCGCGCAACGACCCGGCGTGGACCGGCCGATGGAGGCCACCGTCATGAGCGCTGTTGCACTCGCGCTGACCGGCCGGTGTGCTGATGCCCGGCAACGCCTGGACCAGGCCGCTGGACTGGTGGTCGACTCCAGACCCCCCTGGGACTTCCAGCACCTGATCATGCTGGGGCTGGGCCGGATGTGGATGGAGGACTTCCGCGGGGCGCGCATGGTGCTCGGATCCGTGCTCAACGCGGCTCTGCGGGCCAACACACTGGCGATCGTGCCGCTGGCGCTGGCCGCTCGGTGTGCACTGGACTGGTGGACTGGACACTGGAGCTCTGCCTACACCGATGGCGTGGAGGCACTGCAACGCGCCGAGGCGATGGGCCATACCCCGTCGGTTGGCCGCGCCCTGTTCTACCTCGCCCGGTTGCACGCGGTCCGGGGCGAGGAGGCGCTCGCCGAGCAGTACCTCCACCGGGCACGCCGGGAGGCGGGAACCTATGAGACGGATGTGCTGCCGATCATCGTGCCGAGCGTGCTCGGGCTGAGCGCGCTGACAGCAGCCGATCATGCCACGGCAGCCGATCACCTCGACCAGGCATGGCGAGCGACCCTGGAGCGGGGACTCGGCGGGACCAACGTCGTTCCCTTCGGTGGAGATCTTGTCGAGGCCCACATCAGAGCGGGTGACCTGGGGCGTGCGCCCGAGGTGCTGGCGTGGCTGGACGAGCGGGCAGCGGCGACCGGGCTGGTGTACCCGACGGCAGCCGCGGCCCGTTGCCATGGCCTGCTCGCTGATGATCTCGATTCGGCCCGGGAGTGGTTCGCCCGGGCCGCGGCCCTGCACCGGCAGGTCGAGGTGCCTTTTGAGCGGGCGCGCACCCTGTTGTGCGAGGGTGAGACGCTGCGTCGGTTGCGCCGCCCGGTGGTGGCACGCCCGCCGCTCCTGGAGGCGCTCGCGATCTTCGAATCCATCGGGGCGCGGCCCTGGGCCGCTCGTTCGGAGGTCGAGCTGGCCGCGACCGGCGTCCGTACCCGGACCAACTCGGACGCCGATCGGGCCGATCTCACTGTTCTCACCTCCCAGGAGCGCCAGGTTGCGCAGTCCGTGGCGCAGGGACGGAACAACATCGAGGTCGCGGCGTCGCTGTTCGTCTCGCGCAAGACGGTGGAAGCCCACCTCACACGGATCTACCGCAAACTCGGCGTGCGTTCACGCACCGAATTAGCCCGCCTGCTGGCCGTGGCCCACGGAAGCGTCACCTGATATTCGTAATCCTCGTCGCGAGATTGCGCCCAGGTTGCCGCCGGTGGGGTGGCCGAAATTGTCAGACCTGGTCTGTAGCTTCGGGTTGTGATGGTGCAGCAGGTGATTCCGCCGGGCCTGGCCAAGATGGCACCCGGTCCGGAGTTGAGTGCGCTGCTGGCCCGGATCGACATTCACACGCTGACCGGTGCGGATGCCGTGGAGGTATTACGGGCCAGGGTGCGCCAGTTGTCGTACGAGCAGGCCCGGGTGCTGGCCACGATGGTCGAAGTCGGGTTGTGCGACCCGGACGCCCGTGGTGATGAGGTGGCCCGGTTGGTGGAGCCAACGCCGTATGCCGCGGATGAGATCCGGGCCGCGTTGGCCTGGACCCGCCGGGCGGCTGATCGTGAGCTGGATTTCGCCGAGGCCCTGGTGCTGCGGATGCCCGCGGTGTTCACCGCGCTGGAGGCCGGCAGGATCGACCGCAGCAAGGCGTGGGTGTTCACCGATCTGTGCGCTGACCTGACACCTGAGCAGGCTGAGGTGGTCTGCACCAGGCTGCTGCCCCACGCTGAGAGGCTGACCACGGGGGAACTTGCGGCGCGGATCAAGAAATTGGCGATTGCTCTCGATCCGGAGTGGGCCGCCCGCCGGTATGCCACCGCGGTGCGCGAGCGCAACGTGATCGGGTATCTGGATCCCGACGGCAGCGCGACCGTCACCGGAAGCGGATTACCCGTGGAGCAGGCTGCCAGCGCGTGCGCCCATGTCGAGGAGCTGGCCCGGGCCGCCAAACGCGCGGGGCATCCGGGCCGGATCGGCCCCCTGCGCGCGGACATCTACCTGGGCCTGCTCGATGGTCGCTGGCAGCACCACACCCGCGACCAGATCATCACCGACCTGCTCACCAGTGCCATCCACGACACGAGCGCCACTGGGAGCGGGTCTGAACTCGACCACCCAGCCGACCCCGCGACGAGCCCACCGACCGGTGACCAGGACCCGGACAGAGATGCCCGTGGGAGCGCGCCTGCCGACACCGCGCCTGCCGACACCGCCGCCCCGGATGGTGCGAGTGAGCCCGGCCCAGCACCGTTGGCCCGGCGGGTCGGGGTGGAGATACGGGTGGGGCTGGCGACCCTGCTTGGGCGCGACCAGCACTGTGGGGAGGTAGCTGGGTGGGGTCCGGTCCCTGCGGATGTCGCCCGCGCCATGGTGACCGCGCAGCGCGTCGCCCAGTGGCGCTTTGCCCTCACCGGTCCAGCCGGGCAACTGCTGCTCGCCGGGATCACCCGCCGTCGGCTCCAGCTTGAGCACACTCCCGGCACCGCGCCGCCGTGCCGGGGTGGGATCGTCGAGCTGCAGCTGCCTGTCGCTCTGCTCACCGAGCTCGCTAGGGATCTCGGCGGCTGTGGTGACTGGGCCGGGATTGTGGCCGACCTCGCTGCCCAATACAACCAGTACATCCACGGTGGGGTGTGGGGACCGGGCACGCAGGACCAGAGCGCTCGGTTCGCTGGAGCGGCGCTACGTCGCCATGTCCAGATCCGGGACCGCTCCTGCATCTACCCCGGGTGTCGGGCCTCGGCCCGCAGTGCTGATCTTGACCATACCGTGGACCATACCGACGGCGGGCCCACGGCTGAGTCGAACTCAGGGCCGTTGTGCCGGCACGACCACCAACTCAAGACCGTCGGCCGGTGGCGACTCCACCAGGCCCTGCCAGGGCATTTCACCTGGACCAGCCCTCTCGGGCGGGTCTACCACACCCAGCCCCCACCGATCACCGACGACCTCCCCGAACCTCGACCCCGGCCCCACGAACCGGACTACCCACCGGTCGTCACACCCGATGACGACACACCCATCCTGGAAAGGCCACCACCCCAGCCAGACCCTCCACCCCCACTCACATCGCCAGATCCCGACGAACCACCTCCCTTTTAAAGCGGTGGGGCGCGGGTTATCGGGTATGTCGGTAATCGGGCGAGTCCTAGAGATCGGTCGGGACTGGGAAGCTATGAGCTCGATGGGTCGGGGCCGTTGTCGGGGAGCGGGGCCAGTGTCCCCGTGCCGGTCTTGACTCGCGGTCGAGCGCTGACCAGCGCGGAATTCTGATGACCGGCAGTCTGCGGGTGCTGCGCCGAATACGTGCCGGAATTTGCGGTACCTGCCGATTGTCGTTGTTTCGTAGTCGACCTGGCGAGAAAGTTGGAACGCCGACCTTCAGCCGGGCTCACGCCGCGGCGTCGGAGTCCGGGGCGCCTACGGCGTCGCTGACGCGATCGATGCCAGGGTCCTGGTGGGGCTGTCCAGGAATCAGGGTGGTGCGGCGAGGGCGTATGTGCCGGGGAATGCGGGTCGGTGACTCAGCCCGTCCGACGCAGAAGGGCCAGGCCGTAGTTGCACTGGGCCAGGTATAGGTCGCAGACCTGGTAAGTCGCCGAGGAAACCGACGACAGGTTGTCCAAGAGCCAGCGTGGCCCGGACCAGCTGCATACCTCGGGAAAGGTGTCGTGCAGCACGACGAAGCCGCCGATCTGCAGCACCGGTTCGACGGCCCGTAGGTCGGCCAGCACACCCTCCGAGGAGTGATCACCACCGAGGAAGGCGAACTGGACGCCACCGGCCGCACGTAGCTGCTCGTGACTAGCCACAAGATTGGACGCGCTGTCCCCCTCGTGCAGGGTCACCAGATCGGCGAGGCCCGCCTCTGCCACGCGTCTCTCGACGCTGCCACGTACCGTTGAATCGAACAGTGCCGCGGCTGGTGCCTCCTTCGGAGGCATCAGGAAAAGGTCGTAGGCGTGCACTTCACCGCGACCGAGGGCTTTCAGCCCGCTAGCCAACCAGATCGTACTCACACCCGCGAACGTGCCGGTTTCAACGATAACACTGGGCTGGATATTGCGAACCAGGGTCTGCAGGAGCAGCCCACCTTCGGGGGCAATCGAGCCCGGCTAGGAGGCCTCATTCTCGTACAGATCGACGAGGACGCGGGCCCACGGCTGCGACGAGTCCCGCAAATCTTGCGGAATAACCCACGGCTTGGGGTCACCGACCGGAAAGAACCGGGAGTGTTCGGCGGACTTGTGCTCGTCGGCGGGTTGCTTGGTCGTCCGGACCAATCGCAGGCCGAACTGACCAAGAGTTGCCTGGGTTAGATCGATCATCTGCTGGCGCACGCGGCGAACCGTAGCACTGGGGGCCGATCCCGCTCTTCCGAGACCTGGAGCTGTGGAGCTGTGGAGGGCAACGTTGGTGTCCGCACGGGCAAGCATTCGTGGGACGGATCGCGACACGGAGTGGCCTGCTCGCCGCCGTCGGGAAACTAGGCGTAGACGCGTATCGAGACTGCGACGCGACCCGATAGCCCGGCAGTCAAGCGGACCGGCTACCGCAGTGCAGATCGTGTCCGGCACCTGGTCAGTCGTCGGCTGGCTCATATCCCAGCCATTGCCCGAAGAGGTGGTAGAGGGCGGTCGCGGTGTGCTCGTCGAGCCGCAGGATGCAGCAGTTGCCGAGGTGCGGGTTGAGCACGATGACCCCGCCTTCCTTGGTGACCAGCAGGTTGGTGAAGCCTGCCGCGCCGTGCGCCTGGCAGGTGGTCATCAGTACCCGGCGGTGAGTTCTGCGCGCCGCATCGGTGCTGTTTGCCGGTCGTTGAGCGGAAGTATCGCGCACGACTTGGCCGGTCGCGGGGGAGACGTCAGCGGACATGGTGCCCCTTACCTCTGCTGGGTTGTGTTGGTGGCCGGTGAGCTGCCGGGAGCTCAGCGTCGGGGGCGATCCCAGTCCGGCGACGCAAGTGGGGATGCAGGTGTCGCCCGGGTATGCGCACGGGCAAGGGGGTGTGGCCGAGCCGTGGAGTTGGCCGATACGCCGGGCCCGGCTCCACGCTGCTCTCAGGCAGCCTGATGCTAGTGAGCGGCACTGTTGCGGGCAGGCGCGCCTCATGCAATTCACTCATGGCTCTCGCGGGTGCTCCCCCCGGATTCGTCGTGTGGAAGGCGGCGACCCCGCCCAGTGTGGGAGGGCTAGGAGCGGGGCCGGCGCCGTTGCGCAATGCTCCCCGCTCCCGATACACGCGGGGGACGACGTGATCACGTGTATGCGAAGGGTGGATGGAGAAGGAAGGATTCACGCCCTTGTTACGGGCTGTCGGTACACACCAGGGTGGTGATCCGGTGCCGCAGGTGAGCGATCTCGTCGAGGTGCTGGTGCGTGGCGGCATACCGGGCCAGTTCGCGCAGTGCATCGGTGGCGCCGCGGGAGCGGATGGTGCCGGCGGTGTCCAGGGCGGCAGCGCCGATGGTGGCCGCGTGGATCGGGTCGCCGGTGACCATCGTGAGACTGGACAGCTTGGCCAGGCAGACGGTCCGGGATCGGGTGTTGCCGGTGTGCCCGGCCGCTGCCGCCGTGAGTCGGTCGGTGGCCTCGCCGGGGTTGCGGCCCAGAATTGCCAGGTCGGCCAAGGGCTGCCCGGCGAGTTGGGCGTGGCGCACCTCGTTGTAGCAGCCAAAGAACGGTGGCTCGTTGTCCGGGGTGAAGTGCGCGAAGTGGTCATCGGCGGCGCCGACGGCGGTCAGGGTCTCGTCGCCTCGTCGCATCTTGGCCAGTGCGCGCGCCCGGTCGGTGTGCAGCGTCGACCGTCCGGCCGCGGTCAGCCGATCCGGGCGGACCAGACCCTGTTCGGCCAGGGTGAGACCCTCATCGGGCTGCCCGGTCCAGATCGCGTGTTTTGCCATGCTCGAGAGGATTTCGCCGCGCAGCGGCCAGTCGCCGGCCTGCTCGGCGCAGAACAGCCCGAAGCGGTACGCCCGGTCGGCCTGCTCATCGGCGCCGCCATCCACGGCCAGGTACCCCGCCACATCGGCGAGATCGCCGAGTGCGGAGTACAGCTCGGGGCGCAGCCGCTCCGGGCAGATCGCGTCCAGCAGACCGACCGACCAGCGCAGCTGGCTCATGGCCGCCTCCCGGGCGAACCCGCCACCACCGTAGGCGCAGCCCTGCGACTCGAGCATCCGCGTGGCGGTGTGGATCTGTTTGATGTCGGTCGCGCCGATCCGGCGGGGGACCGGGGTGGGCTCGATGCCCTCCAGCAGCGCCGCTACCTGCCCCAGGGCGGCGAGTGCGCCCAGGTTCCGGGAGGTGCGGAGGAACTGTTGGCGGTCCACGTCCTCCAGTTTCACTGCCGCGCGGGCGCTTCGGTCGTTGACGAAGCCCAGCGCGTCGTCGGTGGAGACACCCAGGATCGCCCGCAGGGCTTCCCGGGACACTTTACCTGGCCAGCGGATTCTGCCGCGTTCGAGCTGGCCGACCCAGTTCGCGCTATGCTCCAGCATCTTCTCGTGGTGGTCCCACACCCAGGTGTTGACCAGCTCGGCGAGTTCCTGCCGGGACAGGCACACCTTCGGGGACGTCAGTGAGGCGGTGCGTTGGCGCGCCGCCCGGAGCAAATCATTAGCCGCCACTGTCCCGTTTCCCGCCGGGTCGGCTGAGGGGAGTGCCGCGGTGAACACTGAGCATGCCTCCGTTTCGTTACCAGAGATGTACCACTTGTGTTGTTCGGTGTCCTGGAGGACGCCGAACAAACGGCAAGGTTGAATAAGGATTCACGCCCTTGTTACGGGCTGTCGGTACACACCAGGGTGGTGATCCGGTGCCGCAGGTGAGCGACCTCGTCGAGGTGCTGGTGCGTGGCGGCATACCGGGCTAGTTCGCGCAGGTCGTCGGTGACGCGCCGGGAGCGGAGGGTGCCGGCGGCGTCCAAGGCGGCAGTGCCGATCGTGGCAGCGTGGATCGGGTCACCGGTGGCCATGGTGAGGCTGGCCAGCATGGTCAGGCGGATCGCCCCGGCGCGGGCGTAGCCAGCAGTGAACCCGGCGGCTGCCGCCGCGAGTCGGTCGGTGGCCTCACTGGGGTCGCGGCCCAGGATCGCCAGGTCGGCCAGGGGATGCGCGGTGAGCACGGCGTGACTCGCGTCGTTGTAGAAGGCCAGGAACGGCGGTTCGTTGTCCGGGGTGAAGTGCGCGAAGTGGTCATCGGCGGCGCCGATGGCGGTCAGAGTCTCGTTGCCCCGGCGCATCTTGGCCAGCGCGTAACCCCGGTCGGTATGCAGCCGTGACCGCCCGGCCGCGGTCAGCCGATCCGGGCGGACCAGACCCTGCTCGGCCAGGGTGAGACCCTCATCGGGCTGCCCGGTCTGGATCGCGTGTTTCGCCATGCTCGAGAGCATCTCGCCGCGCAGCGGCCAGTCGCCGGCCTGCTCGGCGCAGAACAGCCCGAAGCGGTACACCCGGTCGGCCTGCGCATCGGCGCCGGCGTCCGCGGCCAGGTACCCCGCCATCGCGGCGAGATCGCCGAGTGCGGAGTACAGCTCGGGGCGCAGCCGCTCCGGGCAGATCGCGTCCAGCAGACCGACCGACCAGCGCAGCTGGCTCATGGCCGCCTCCCGGGCGAACCCGCCACCACCGTAGGTGTAGCCCTGCGACTCGACCGCCCGCGTGGCGGTGTGGATCTGTTTGATGTCGGTCGCGCCGATCCGGCGGGGGACCGGGGTGGGCTCGATGCCCTCCAGCAGCGCCGCTACCGGCCCCAGGGCGGCGAGTGCGCCCAGGTTCCGGGAGGTGCGGAGGAACTGCTGACGGTCCACGTCCTCCAGTTTTACTGCCGCGCGGGCGCTTCGGTCGTTGACGAAGCCCAGCGCGTCGTCGGTGGAGACACCCAGGATCGCCCGCAGGGCTTCCCGGGACACTTTACCTGGCCAGCGGATTCTGCCGCGTTCGAGCTGACCGACCCAGTTCGCGCTATGCTCCAGCATCTTCTCGTGGTGATCCCACACCCAGGTGTTGACCAGCTCGGCGAGTTCCTGTCGGGACAGGCACACCTTTGGGGACGTCAGTGAGGCGGTGCGTTGGCGCGCCGCCCGGAGCAAATCATTAGCCGCCACTGTCCCGTTTCCCGCCGGGTCGGCTGAGGGGAGTGCCGCGGTGAACACTGAGCATGCCTCCGTTTCGTTACCAGAGATGTACCACTTGTGTTGTTCGGTGTCCTGGAGGACGCCGATCAAACGGCAAAGTCGGACACCGGAGACGAACTCGCCGCGTGGGCCGACCCGGTAGGCACCCAGCCCGGCGTGAGCGTGACAAAGCGCCCCTGGGACCGCTACCTCCTTGCCACCAGCGACAGCCCGCAGTGCTCAGGCTCCGCCTGAGGGCCGCTCGCACAGGGCCTTTCCGGCGTCTTGTGCGCTGATCACTGGTGATTCGGGTATGGGGCCTGGCACCGGTGGATCGGGCTCGCTCGGGCCGGGAACATCAACAAGCTCTCGTCTACCCCGTCGTCCTGATTCACTGCAGGTGTCTTTCCGATCTGTCGTGGATGAACAGCGACGAGCCCGCCCGGTGGGGGGCCCGGGCGGGACTCGTGGCCGTTCATCGCCACCCTGATCGAGCTGATGAGGCGGGTGGGCGTGGCGGTAACCCTGCCGGTTCCGGACACGCACGAGGACGACCTGATCATGTGTATCCCGGGGGTGGATTGGCGGAAGGATCCATCGCGTCCCAGTGGGAGCGACCGAGAACGGCGACCAGATTCCGGATCGGTTGCCCACACCCTGGACCTCGCCGAGCGCACCGATACGGCCGCGTCGGCGGTGTCGTCGCTGCTGGGTGCGCTGCGGGGTCGGCAACGCTGGCTGCTGATCTATGACAATGCCGAGGACCCGCGGGTGTTGACCAACTATCTCCCCGGCGGTAAGGGGCACGTTCTGATCACGTCCCGCAATCCCAACTGGTATGAGCTAGCTACACCAGTGTCGGTTGACGTGTTCGACCGGCAGGAGTCGCTCAGTTTGCTCCGCCAATGGGTTGCTCGACTCTCCGAGCTCGACGCGAATCTGATTGCCGCGGCGCTGGAAGACCTGCCACTGGGGTGTTCGGCCTGCTCGTCCAATGAAGGATCCCGAACCGGTGATGACCTGACGAACCCAACCCTTATGGCGAATCCAGTCCAGCTCAGCGATCTGATCGCCGCCATCAAGAAGGCGCGCTCCGACCCACTCGACCAGCTCTGCGAGGCGCTCACCGCCGCGGATCATCTCGGCGAGGTCGCTGACCATCTGATCGGCCATTTCGTCGACCAAGCACGACGCTGCGGCGCGCCCTGGACCGACATCGGCAGGAGCATGGGGGTCACCAAGCAGGCCGTTCGGGTCCAGCAACGAGTCGCAGGGCGTCAACTTCCTGGCCCGCGGTGAGCGCGCCGCCCGGACGGTCGCGCGTATCTCCCCGCAGCAGAAAGGGCGGGTTGTCGGGTTCGGCCCCGGTTTTCTCGTCGGCTCCCGGTTGCGCCTGACGAACCACTATGTCCTGCCCGACGCGGCCAGCGCCGCCGAGGCGTTCGCCGAGTTCGACTGCGAGTTCGATCGTGACGGCATCCCGAAGCCGCTGCTGCATTAACCCGCCTTCTGGCCGTGGTTCACGGGAGCGTCACCTGATACGGCCGGTTGACGCTTACCACATTGTCGTCGTCACGCCTCCGGGCTCACACCGGCGGAGTCAGTTCCTTCAGTCCTTCTGGCGTCAAGTACCACAGTTTCGCGTTCCGTGAGGAGGTAGCCGTGCAGATCTCAGCGAGGTTCACCGACACCAGCTCGACCAGCACAGCGACCTTGGCCTCGCCGGGCAGGTAGAACATATGCACTCCGGCGCGACGGTACGCGGCCAGCTCATCGCGGCGGCGCATGATGTTCGTGTCCCGGTTGAGGACGGCCCACCCGGTCTTCGCGACCTTCTCTAACCATAGCTCGTCCGAGGCGCCCAGAGCGGCCTCTCGGGTGCCGAACAGCTCCGCGGGGGTGTGCACTACGTACCCGAGATCCACCAAGAGTCGCCGCACCGACCGCGTGGTGACGTTTTCGTCGCAGTAAAACTCAGGCGGCGTGGCCCAGGAGGACGCGAGCGGCGGTTCGAACGTCCTCGACGGTAACTCCGTGCTCGGCCGCGACCGTCTCAGAGTTCTCACCAGCCTTGATCATGTTGGCGATGTCGGCCATGCGTGCACCACTCTTCACGAAAACCGGTTGGCCGAACATGTGGCGTGGACTAACGACGACCTCGGATGGCATCGCTGCCTGCAGCCTTAACGACTCGGGCAGGTTGTCCTCGCCCAGCGTCAGGTACGTGAGGTAGTCCGCGACGATCTCCCGGATGACGTGCTGACCAGACCGTGCTTCAATCAGTCCCTCACCGGCCTTCGTGCGGGAGAAGTCCCACAGCAGGTCAACGCCGTCGGTCGCGAGTTCCGGCGCCATGAGCACGTACTCGGCCCCGAACTGGCGCTTCAGCTCGTCCAGTCCTGGGCGGATCTGGCGAGGCCGGACTCCGGCCCGCCGAAGCCCATCAAGCACCCACGCTTCGGCAAGCGCGATGAACGGCACTGACGATTCACGACGCGCGTCGCGATCGAGCATGTGCAGCAGTGGCGCGCCGTGTTCGTAGCCCCTTGCCCAACGGCGGAACGTCTGCTCAGGCAGGTCGATCAACCGGGCGGCCTCGCGGATGTCGTACAGGCCGGCAGACAACCGCACATCATCGATCGCAGCCGACGGAGCCATGCGCCTACGTTAGCGTCCTACCCCGTCAACCTGCGGCTCCGACACCCACCGGTCGTCACACCCGATGACGACACGCCCATCCTGGAAAAGGCCACCACCTCAGCCAGATTCTCCATCCCCACTCACATCGCCAGACCCCGACGAACACCGGACGATCTCGAGCAGGCCTCGCTGGTGCAGCCAGGCGGCGATCGTGAGTGCGCGGCCGGCGGGTAGCGATCGTTCCCAGCTGCGCAGGGCCTCGGCCAGTGATCGGGCGCTGTGCAGCTGGTCGAGCAGCGGCGCCAGCTCGGCGTCACCGAGGAACGCCACCGGACGATCGAGCCCGGGGTGGCTCAGCGCGCGGCGCGACTCGATGCGATCCCCGAGCAGGCAGGGTGTGTCCACGATGGCGGCATCCGGTGGCAGCCGAACCTGCAGGGGAAGCAGATCGGCGAGCGGAATGACATCCGGGCTGAGCAATGGCACCGAGGGAATCGCGCCCGCGCTGCGGCGGCGCCAGAAGAGCGCATCGGCATAAGCGCGGTGCTCGGCGTACACACCGGCTGCGTTCGCCGCGTGACGCGCCACCGAATGGCGCTGCTGGTCGGCGTAGTACCTCAGCGCAGCGTGGGTGTCGCCATCCGGTGTGAGGATGGAGTGGACGGTCGCGGCGGCGGCCAGTCCGGTCTGGATCGCGGTCTGCACACCACAGGAGGACAGCGGGTCGATCGCGAACGCGGCCTCGCCGACCTGCACGCTGGTCACGTCCGCAGGCGTGGTCACCACGTAGCTGGTGGCGTCGCAGGTCTGCACCTGGCCGGCGAGCTCGGCACCATTCACCAGCTCGCAGAACAGGGGGGAGGCGGCCAGCAGCCGGCGGTAGAGCCGCCCGCGGTCACAGCCGGCCGCCACCACGGTCTCCGGATCGAGGAACGCCATCGCGCGGAAACCCCCGCCGGGCAGGTGCGCGCCCCACAGCCACCCGTCGGCCAGCGCGTCGATCCGTGTCTGCGAGCCGTCGGGGGGTGGCCCGCCGCGCCAGATCGCGTGCAGCGCCAGCGTGCGCGGCGAGCTCGGAGTCCGGTCCGTACCCAGCAGCCGGCGTCGCCCGGTCGCATCGGCCAGGAAACGCGCGGGCAGCACCCGATCCGCCAGCGGTACCTCCCAGCCCTCGGCGCAACGCACCGGCCGGCGCGCGGTGGCGGGGCAGAGCACCTCAGCGCCGGCTTCGCGCGCCCGATCGAGCAGGATCGCATCGAATGCGCCGCGCTCGACGGTCAGACCGCCATCGACGTGTACCTGTTCCTCATCGCTACGCCAGCGCACCCGCGCCCGCGCCACCGGCGTGAAGCCTCGGGCCGCCACACACTCCCGCACGCCGAGCGAGTCGAGCAGCGGCCAGATGGCGGGGCTGAGTGATTCACCGACGTGCGGGCGTGGGAACCGGTGCCGCTCCAGGACCGCGACGTGGTGACCCAGCAACGCCAGGCGGGTCGCGAGTGCCGCGCCGGCCGGGCCGGCACCGACGACACAGACGTCGAACCCGCTCACCGGGTGGCGGAGAAGTAGTCCGGGCGCCCTTCGCTCAGCCGGGCGTAGGCGCCCAGGCACCAGTGCAGCCAGCCGCGGATGTAGTCGCACGCGGGGCGTCCGCGGGCGATGACCTCGTGATGGCAGCCGCCGCCGCACAGGTAGCGCGCCCAGCAGCTGCGGCAGGGCTCCTGGCGGTGCACATGCCGCTCTTGCAGCCAGCGCGCCTGGCGGGTCCGGTCCACGCCGTCGACGAGGTCGCCGAGGGCGCCGGCGTCGTCGCCGACGAAGCGGTGGCAGGCCGCCAGCTCCCCACCGGCCGAGACGCCGAGGTAGCCCGCGCCCGCTCCGCACGGGTAGGGCCGGTGCGTGCCGCGGTGGATCTCGCGCATCGCGGTGACCGCGTTGGCGAACGGGTAACGCTGCCCCGCGATCACCCTGCGCTCGAACTCCGCACCGCAGGAGACCATCCCGTCGAGCATGGTGGCGAGCTCCGGGGCGCCCAGCTCGTTGCTACCGGTCGGGGAGCGCAGCAGGGGCGAGAACCCGACGCTGTGAAAGCCCAACGCCACGAAGGCGTCCAGCGTCTGTTTGAGGTCCAGGTTCTCCGGCGTGACCGTGACCCGCGCGGAGACCTGCATGCGCCGCTGGCGGGCCAGCAGCGGCGTCACCCGCTCGATCACCTGGTCGAAGCTGCCCCGGCCACTGCGAAACGGCCGCAGCCGGTCGTGCACCGCGCCGGCCCCGTCGAGGCTCACGGTGACGGCGAAGCCGTGCTCCTCGAAGAACTCGCCGTCTTCAACGGTCAGTTGCGTGCCGTTCGTGGTGATGGAGAACGTCACCTCGACACCGCGATCGGCGGCGATCGTGCGGGCGTGGGTGGTCGCCGCGCGGATCACCGCGCGGTTCATCAGCGGCTCCCCGCCGAGGAAGCTCAGGTTCACCCGCTCGCCCGCGGCGACGTCGCGCAGCAGCAGGTCCACCGAGGCGAGCGCGGTAGAGCGCTCCATGCTGGTCGCCGGAGCGCCGAAGCTGCCGCCCTGGGCGTAGCAGTAGGTGCAGCCGAGGTTGCATTTCTGCGCGACGGCCAGCGACAACGCCCGCACCGGCGGCTCCAGCGGCGCAGCGTCATCGACGTAGGCTGGGGCGTCCACACCCAGCCGCGTCAACAGCTCGCGCAGCGCAGTCTCCTCACCATCGTGGAGAAGCGTCTCGAGCTGCGCGTGGGTCGCGGTGTCGACCCCGTAGAGCCGGCTGCCGTTGGGCAGGAACAGGTAGGACCCCGCGCCGCTGTCGACCAGGTGAGCGTCCGCGCTGCGCGGCGCGGAGAGCTCGAAGAGCTCAGTCATAGTCGCGGCCACCGACGATGAAGCGCAGCAGGCCCTGCCAGTCGCGGAACAGGTCCTCGTAGTTGAACTGGCGCGGGTTGGCGGCGCTGTCGGGCTCGTAGCGTTTCGGCTCGCGCTGCCGGGCCATCCAGTTGTTGCCGATGCTGGGCCCCTGCTCGGTCGGTTCCACATTCACGTAGTCGGGCCGGCTCGCCGCCCAGTAGTAGCAACCGCACTCCCGGTAGTCGTTCTGCCACGGTGAACACAGGCTCTGGGTGAGCTCGCCGGGTTGCACCATGTCCTCGTCGATCACCGGTAGCACGTCGTCGCTGACCGCGCTGCGGGCGAACAGCGGCCGGATGCGCAGCTCGACGGTCTCAACGTCCTGCGGATCCGTGTTGGGATCCAGGAACTGGCACGCTACGAGCTGCCCGGCGCTGGTGTGCAGGACCTCGGCAAGGGCATTGGACCACTCGATGAAGGTCGAGCCCAGCGATGCGTCCTGCTGAGCGCCCCTGGGGCCGCGCACCTCGATCAGGGTGGGAGTGTCCGCGACCTGGATGAGGAAGCGGCCTTCGAGCCGTTGCAGCTCGCCCTGCGCGCGGACCACGAAGCCGCTCGCCTCGTGCACCTCGATGCCCTCGAACGCCCGGCGCCATACGTTGCGGAAGTCGAACTCCAGCCCCGGGAAACAGTTGGAGATCGCCGCGTCGGGCAGGGTGCTGGGCGGGTTACCGGCCGCGCGGTGCAGCAGCTGGGCGGTGAGGTTCGTCGGCTCGATGCTCACGGCGTCTCCCTGCCGGTGTCGGGGAAGATCGGCCCGCGCATGAGGGTGCGGATCAGGTCGATCTGCCGCCGGGTGAGGGTCAGGTGGCGACCGTCCGCGCCGCGCATCATCGCCGGCATCTTGCGGCGCCCGCGGTCGGACAGGTCGCCGATCTCGTCGTAGTCCCGCAGCGCGTCGGCGAACCACGGCGCGGTGCCGCTGCGCAGCGCGATGAGCAGGCTCTGGTGCAGGTTCTCCAGCGCGACCTCGTCGACCAGCGAGACGGCCATGATCGGATCCCGGCGGCGTCCCGCCTGCACGTCGTGGTCCACCATGCCGCTCTGGTTCATCTCCGCGGTGTTCATCAGCCGGACGGTCTCGAACGCTCGGCGGATGATCTCCTCGACCCGTTCCAGGCTGGCCTGCGCGGCGGAGACCGTGGGACCCAGCAGCGCCTGTTCCAGTTCGTCGGCGACCGAGCGGATCGGCAGGGCATCCGGGGCGTAGGCCGGCGGGCCGGCACCGACACGCCCGTACGCCGAGAGTGTCGTGCCCCCGACCGTCAGCGTCACCCGCACCAGGCCGTCACAGCCGTCGTCCAGGTAGCCCCGGCTGCGGCCCCGGCTGTCAACGGCGTAGATGCGCCCGGGCACGGTGATCGTGGATACATTCTGATCCTGGTAGCCCCGCCAGGTGCCTCGGCTCGCGTCATAGACGACGGCGCGCACATTCGGGTCGGTGGGTGGCCCCGCCCCTGGAGCTGTGTCGCTCGATCCGTAGACGAAGCCGGCGGCGGGGGTGAAGCGCAACCTGATCTCGGGATGCGCCGCGGTCGGTTTGATGTACTGCACGTGGCCGAACGGGATAGTCCTGCCGTTCCAGAAGTTCACGCAGTCCCCGGCGAGCGCGTGGCGGGTATGGTCGACGAACTCACCGCTGTCGGCCTCGACCCTGTCCTGCGTGTCACCGGTGCGGCGGAACACCTTGTGGTTGGCCACCTGCACCCGC
Source organism: uncultured Actinomycetota bacterium (assembly GCA_963712995.1). Lineage (GTDB taxonomy): Bacteria > Actinomycetota > Actinomycetes > Mycobacteriales > Pseudonocardiaceae. The sequence continues at coordinate 230,535 of CAVQKH010000025.1, forward strand.
CAGCGCACATCCGAGCTGGTCGCGCCCTCGCGGGTGAGCAGCTCAGTGGTCAACGGTTCGAGCGTTCCGCCGTCGGTGAGCGCCCACACCTCGAGGAACGGGGCGACGGGACGGACCATGCCACCTTCGGTGAACGACAGCCGTTCGGGCACGAATTCCCGGACGATCTCGCCGCTGTCCACGTCGACCTCGAAGGTTGCAGCCGGCCGCAGGACCCGGTGACCGAGCGGGCGCTCGGGGTCGACGACCGCGTCGTAGTTGTCCAGCGGCGTCGCTGCGGCGCCGAAGCGCGCGATGGCCAACGGTGGCAGTACCCGAAGCTCCTGGATCACCGCACCGGACCTCCGTTGCGTGCCGCTGCCCGAGCGCTACCCCTGATCAGCTGCTCGAGGAGGCCGCGCTCGATCTCGTCCCCCTGGGCCAGCGCAGCGAGGTAGTCCTGCCCGGCGCCGTCGGGCTTGCGCAACTGCTGGATCAGCTGTGCCGCGGCGTCGAGAAGGTCCCGGTGCAGCCGCCAGCGGTCGTCCTCGGCAGGCGGGAGCATCAGTGTGTAGGGCATCTGGAACGGTGGTCCGGCCCGCGGCCCGTCCGGATCGGCGTCGTCGACCGGCAGCCCGACCAGCAGCCCGGCGATCGCGCGCAGGTTGTACATCTCCGAGAACGTGCGGTGGATCAGCGCCCCGCGGGGGGTGCGCACCGAGGGGTCGGTGGCGTCGTCGGCGAGCTCGAAGGCGTGCGAGAGGTTCACCAGCAGCTTGCGGTACCGCACGTTGAACAGATGCGCCCACAGCGCCGCCTCGGGGTTGATGATCGAGGTGGGGGTGTCCGCGTCGGTCGGCTCCCCGGCGCTGGGCTCCGCCGGGTCGGTCGTCGGGTTGGTGACCACCGGTCGGACGAGTTCCGTCACGTCGTCACCGAGCGCTTTCATCGCCCGGTAGATCGCCAGGAAGCGCCGGAAGTGTGACTCGTTCTCGTCTGCGGGCATCTCGAAGCCCTCGCCCTGCTCAGCGACCTGCTGGAGCGCGGCGATGGCCGCGGCCCGGGAGCCGACCTCGAGGATCAGCAGTTCCGGTGCCGGCAGCTGCGGCAGACCGCTCAGGGCCTCCCGCCCGCGCTGCCCCTCACGGTAGCCACGGCCCCACTCGTCCCAGGACGCCTGAAATGCCACGCTGCCGGCGTCGAAAGCCGAGTCGGGAATGAGCGTCTGATCGCCGAGCAGCGCCACCAGCTTCGCGTACAACACGCCTACCCGGTTGACCGGCATACCCACCTCGGTCTGGGCCCGCGCCTTGATCTCCCGGGCCTCCTCGTCATCCCACTCCTGCGGGCTCTCCGCGCACACATAGGTGGCGAGGGAATCGAGGCCGGCCGGTTGGAGGGTGAAGCCGAACGGGTAGAAGACGCTGCCGTGCGGGTAGTCCTCGCGGTTGAGGTTGCGCGGCCCCCCGAGCGCGGTGAGCAGGTTCTCGATGGTGATCAGGTGAGCCATCTCTTCTTTGGCGATGCCCAGGATCGTCTCCTGCCAGGCCCGGACGTCGGCCTGCCGTCCCTCGGGCACGTTCGGCCCGCCGAAGGAGTACGCGCTGAACAGGTACTGCACCATCAGCGAATGCTCGATCTCCGCGGCCACCCGGAGCAGGAAGATCGCGTAGTCGCGGCCGTTGAACTCCGGCGGCAGCGTGGTCTCGACCTGCGCCGTCTCGGGTTCGACGGCGCGAACCGCAAGACCCGCCATTCGTGCCGCGCGGGGAACTGCGGCCGGTTCTTCGAGCATGGGACCGAGATGCCGGCTAATGCGCGAGCGCAAGAGTCCCCCTGTAAGGCCAGTCTGGAGATCGTGATGTTACTCCTGCCCCACTCGATGGCATAGAGATTTGGTCGCTGCGCACGGCGTTATCCGGCGTGCCGGACCACGCTCCTCCGAGAATCGGTTGCTCAGGTGGCGGCGATGCCTTCCAGACCGTCGAGACCGCTGAGAGTGAGGATCTGGGTGAGGGTGCCGTCGGGGTTGATGCGGAAGCCGTCGACGCCACCGGTGCCACCGGTCTGCACGTAGAGGAATCCTCCGTCATGGGTGGCGACCAGATCGATCGGACCCGAGTTGGTGTCGGCCTTGGTGAAAACCGTGGGCTTGCCTGCCGAATCGACGTGGAAGCCGGTGAGGTTGTTGCTGCCGGTGTCGGCGACGTAGAGGTTCCCCACGGCCGGGGTGACCCAGCACATGCCCTCCCCGTTATCGGTTTGGGAGGCGATGAGCTCGACGGTGCCATCGGGGCGCACGGTGTAGGTCGACAGGGAGCTGCTGGCCGCGTCGGTCACGGCCAGATGGCCGCAGTTGTCGAAGGTGAAACCGAACGGGACCTGGGTTTGCGAGGAGTTGGCCACGAAATCCTCCGATGGCCTCCCGTCGGAACCCACGGAGAAGACGTCGATGAGGCCGCCGTTGAGCTTCGTGGTGATGATCAGCTGCTGGCCGTCCGGAGTGAAGCTGATCTGTCCGGGAGAGTTCGTGGACTGGTCCGGTCCGGGGACGGGGGTGAGCTCCAGGCTGCGGGTGGAGCCCTCGATGGGGGAGAACTTGTCTCCGCTGAGCCGGAATCCGGAGATGGAGCCTGCCTCGTGGGCGTTGAGCACGTAGAGCAGGTCGCCGTGGACGGTCACGCTGACCGGAAAGGGGCCGCTCGAGCCCAGCACCTGGCGCAGGGACAGGCGGTTCGCGTCGAGGCTGAGAACGGACACGGTGTTGCTGCCCGCGTTGACGGCGATCAACCGGTGGTGCCGGCTGTCGTAAACGAGTGAACCCTGAGAGTCAAGAGGATCAGGCGTTGTCTGTACGCCTCCGTCGCCTCCGGTGTCGATGGCCTGGGCGAGGGCGAGGGCACCCGTGTCTGCTCGGTCATAGGCGAGGATCTGGTTTCCCGCAGGGTTGTTGGTCTGCACGAACAGGAAATTCTTCATTTCTTCTTCTCCGAAAGGTTCCGTTCCGAGGGCGCTCCCTTACCAGTGGCAGGCACTGGCGTAGGTACTGAGCACGATGAAGTAGGGCTGCGTACGCTGCTGTGTCCGCGGTCACAGCAGCGCAGGTGTTCTCTTCGCTACAGCCGGGTGGGCGCGAGCGCGGCGGGGTCCAGCGCAACGTCGCGCGGTGGCGAGTCGCCGAGCACCACCGTCGCACCCAGCGCGGCCAACGCCGGCGCCGACTCGATCCCTGAGCCGCCCTGGCCTGCGAAGAAATGGAAGCCGGGATGCTCTGGCCAGGCGCCGACCACCGGAGCCCGATCGGCGACGAACGAGCGCAGGCCCGACCAGCTGCTCTGCACCGATCGCAGGCCCAGCCCAGTGACGGCCTCGACCCGTTCCAGCGCGAGCGCCACATCGAGCGGATCGGGTCGCACGTCCCCCGGCTCGACGGGGGTCTCATCGCCGGGTGAGAGCAGCAGGTTGTCTCCTTCTGCCTTGAAGTAGCACCGCTCCCCCGCCTCGATCACCATCGGCAGCAGGCCGCCACCCGGCGTGCGAAGGCGGGTCGGGTCCGGCACCCGCGCGACGACGATGGTCCGGCGCAGCGGGCGCAGACCCAGCCGCGGCACCCCCGCCAGGTCGGCAACGACGTCGGCCCAGGCCCCGGCCGCGTTCACCACGTCGGTGGCGTGCAGAACGTCCCCGGTCGCGCAGCGCACCCGCCAACCGTCCGATACCGCCGCCAACCCGGTCACCGGCGCTGCCACCCGTACGCTGCCACCGCGCCGGCGCAGCCCGCGGACGTAGCCCTGATGCAGCGCCATCGCATCGAGGTCACCCGCGGTCTCGATGACCGCCGCGGCGCGCAGCACGTCCCGGCGCAGCGCCGGGCATCGGGCAAGCGCCTCCTGCGGTGACAGCTCGACCGGGACGTCCGGCTCACCTGAGCGTTGCGCCAGATCGGCACGCAGCTCCCGTTCCCCCGCATCGTCGAAGGCGGCCCACAGCACTGGATGCGGACGCAGCAACGCGGGTGCGCCCAGCTCCTGGGCCAAACCGGCGAACCGGTGGCCACTCGCGTAAATCAGTGGCCGCACCAGCGGGCCACCGTGACCGGGCAGGTAAATAGCGGCCGAGCGCCCGGTCGAGTGGACGGCCAGGCTGGCCTCGGCCTCCAGCACGGTGACCCGGCGATGCCCGGCGAGCTCATAGCCGATGGAGACTCCCGCGATCCCGCCACCGATCACCACGACGTCCTGTCTCAGACTCACCCTACCGACGTTAGCCGAGCAGCCTGGTGCGCAACCGGCCGTCCACCAGAGTGTATTGATCGGAAACCTGCGAAATTCGACCCGTATAAATTCGGGACGTGCGTCACATTCGACTGTGACGCCACTGCGCTGATCGGCGACACATCGAACGACGTCGAAACGGCATTGGCAGCCCGCGTGCGGGTGATCGGTATCGCAACCGGTAGGACGGGTACGGTCGAGCTGCGAGACGCCGGTGCCCGCCACGTCGCGACCAATTCGCTCGAGCCACTTGGGCATCCTGAACCAGTTGATCTACTACGGAGCAGGTCGAGGCGGTGAAGGCGATCTGGACCCGGTAGTACCGTTCGCAGCCGTCGGGTGGTCCGGTGGTGCTTACAATACCCTGGGGACCGTTGACAACCGCTATTCGTGGTACATGGTGGCTCAATCAGGGGTAAATGGTCGCTAACGTAGCGGACGCGGGGGACCGTTGACCCGAAAAGGCGCAACCGGATAGGTCGGTGTTCGTGATCGGGTAGTCCGTGGTAAGGTTCAACGGCCTGGTCTTCCCGGCTCCGCGACCTCGGTCGAAATGCCGAACAGGTTGCGGCACGGTAAACTACCTTCCTCGTGTGTTGCGGGCAGTGGCCAGCAATGAAACACTTGCTGGTCGAGTGGATTCCAGCGAAGGATTTAGTGTCGTCATGAGCCTGATCGAGCCAACCGTTCCAATGACTGCAACGCTAGTTGACTTCGAGGTTCTATTTCCCGAGGTCGGTCCCGGCCTCGACCAAGACGAGGAGTGGTGTGAGGTTTTGGTCAACGGGGAGCGAAGGCGTGTTCGCTTCCATGATTACCATGAGATCTATCACATTCCCGGTTTCTACGAGCGACTTTTCTACGACAGACTCAAGTGTGAGTCACCACGCGTGATCCGACGGCTGCTGGCTGACGTGCTCGCCGCCCAGGGGACCGCCCCGGGTGAGCTCCGGGTGCTCGATGTCGGGGCTGGGAACGGGATTGTCGGCGAGGAGCTGCGTGCGCTCGGAGCCGGGACCGTCGTCGGCATCGACATCCTCGAAGAGGCGGCTGCCGCGGCCCACCGGGACCGCCCCGGAGTCTATGAGAAGTATTTCATTGCCGACCTCACCGATCTGACGCGCGACCAGCACGACACGCTCGCTCTGGCCAACCTCAACACAATGACGACCGTGGCCGCATTGGGCTTCAACGACATGCCGCCGCATGCTTTCGCCGCCGCCTACAATCTCATCTCCACTCCAGGTTTGGTGGCCTTCACCATCAAGGAGGATTTCGTCGCCACGAACGATTCGAGCGGCTTCAGCGAACTCATCCGTCGGATGTTCGACGAGGGGGTCATCCGGTCCTTGGCCAGGCAGCGCTACCAGCACCGCCTCTCGGTGCTGGGCGAGCCGCTGTACTACGTTGCGTTCGTCGCTGAGAAGGTCAGCGACATCCCCTGGTGCCGCTCGAGTCACCGCTGCCAGGGCTGAGATCGTGTCCGACCACGGTGTCGGCTCCGGGAAGGCGGAAGGAGGTCCGTGGACCTGGTCAGTTACCTTCGGGACAACGCCGACACCGTGGTGTTCTACGGCGTGCAGCATTTTCTCGCGGTGCTCTTCGCGATCACCCTCGGCTCGGCGATCAGCGTCACTTTCGCCCTGCTGGTCTGCACCGGCGAAGCACAGCCGCAGCGTTGGTCCCTCGACTGGTTCCTCGGCGGGATGCGCGAGGGCGCGCTGATCATCACGGCGGCGGCGCTGACGGTACCGTCCCTGGCGCTGTTCGTGCTGCTGCTCCCGCTGTTCGGCCTCGGTGCCGCCACCACGGTCACCGCGCTGACCATCTACTCGCTCTACACGGTGCTGCGCAACAGCGTGGCCGGGTTGTCCTCGGTGGATGCCGCCGTGCTGGAATCCGCCAAGGGCCTGGGCATGGGCCGGCTGCGCCGCCTGGTCCGGATCCAGCTGCCGCTGGCCTGGCCGGTGATCCTCAACGGGATCCGGGTCGCCACCCTGATCGACGTCGCGATCGCCGCGGTCGCCGCGCTGGTGCGGGGGCCGGGACTCGGGCAGCTTGTGCTGACCGGGCTGTCCCGCTACGGCGCCGCCAACGCCCTCAACCAGGTTCTCGCCGGTACGCTGGGTTGCTTGGTGGTCGCTGCTGCTTACGAGATCTTCTATGCCGTCGTCGGCCGGTTGACCGTGCCGAGGGGGGTCCGTGGCTGAGCCGACCAGCTCGCATGACGTTGCGCAGCGCTGCCCCGACGAGCAGCCGATGATCGTGCTGGAGGGGGTGAGCAAGACCTACCCCGGTCAGCGCGCACCGGCCGTGGCGGAGCTGGACCTCGCGGTCCCGCGCGGCTCGATCGTGATGCTCATCGGCCCGTCCGGCTGCGGTAAGACGACGACGCTGAAGATGATGAACCGGCTCATCGAGCCCACCACCGGCCGGATCCTGCTCGACGGCGAGGACGTCACCGGCATCAACGCCGACCAGTTGCGTCGCCGGATCGGCTACGTGATCCAGCAGGTCGGTCTGTTCCCGCATTTCACGGTGGGCGAGAACATCGCGGTGGTGCCCAGGATGCTGGGCTGGAGCCGCACCCGGATCCGTACCCGGGTCGATGAGCTGCTGGAGCTGGTCGGGCTGGCTCCGGCAGAGTTCCGAGACCGGCATCCCCGGGCACTGTCCGGAGGCCAGCAGCAGCGCGTCGGGGTGGCCCGCGCGCTGGCCGCCGACCCGCCGGTGATGCTCATGGACGAGCCGTTCGGCGCGATCGACCCGATCGTGCGGGAGCGGCTGCAGGACGAGTTCCTCGAGGTCCAGCGGAGGGTGCGCAAGACGATCTGCTTCGTCACCCACGACCTGCAGGAGGCGGTCAAGCTCGGCGACCGCATCGCGATCTTCGCGGCGGGTGGTCGGATCGCTCAGTACGACACCCCGGAGAACATCTTGAGCCGGCCGGCCGACGACTTCGTCGCGGAGTTCATCGGCAGCGGCGCGGCGATCCGCCGGCTCGGTCTGCTCGAGCTCTCCGCGCTGGAGCTGGACGAGGTCGTGACCGGCACACCGCCGGTCACGGTGCCGCTGTCCGGCACCGTGTACGACGCCGTCGATGCGATGCTCGACGGGCACGCCTCGGTGGTGGCGGTGGTGGATGAGGCGGGCCGGGCGGTCGGTGCGCTGCGCTGGGATTCCCTGGTCGGCGAGTTGCGGGTGCGCAGGAGCCACCGGTGAGCACGGCTGGGGCCCCCGGTCTGGCCACGATGGCGCCAGCTCGGGTGCAGCGCCGCGGTCGGCTGCGCTCCAACGCTGATCTGCTGATCACCCCGGGCATCGTGCTGCTCGGCCTGGCAGCCGTGGCGCTGTGGGTGTCGACGCGGAAGTTGGACGACATCGAGGCGCGGGCGCTGCAGCCTTCCGGAATCCTCTCCGACCTCGGTCAGCATCTGGTCCTGACCGCGTACTCGACCTTCTTCGTGATCGTGATCGCGGTGCCGCTCGGCGTTGCGCTCAGCCGGCGGCGCGCCCGCCGGATCCGGGATGCGGTGCTCGCGATAGGTGGGTTCGCGCAGGCGCTGCCGCCCTACGGCGTGCTCGTGCTGCTCGCTTTCGCACCACCGCCGTTGGGCTTCAACACCCCCACGGTGATCATGGGTCTGGTGGCGGCCGCGTTGCTGCCGGTGCTGCGTAACACCGTCGTCGGGCTGCAGCAGGTGGATCCCGCGATGGTCGAGGCCGCCAGGGGGATGGGGATGTCCGCCAGGGCGACACTGTTTCGGGTGGAGCTGCCGCTGGCCGTGCCGGTGATGGTGGCCGGGATCCGGGTGGCGCTGGTGCTCAACGTCGGCACCGCCGTGCTGGCCACCTTCGTCGGCGGCGGTGGCCTGGGCTCCCTGATCGTCCGGGCGCAGACCCTGAACCGGCCTATCGTGCTGGTCACCGCCGGCGCGATCGTCGCCGCGCTGGCCCTGATGGTCGACTGGCTGGCCGGTGTGGCTGAGCGTGTGGTGCGTGCCCGCATCAGCTGATGACACGAAGGAGGACAACCGTGCAGGGGTTGATCAGACAGGGGTTGATCAGACAGGGGTTGATCAGACAGCGGCTGAACAGAGGCAGAAGGGGTTGGTGTACCGGCGCGCTGGCGATCCTGGTCGCGGTGGCTGTCACAGCGACCGGGTGCGGCGTGCTCGACAGCAGCGGGCCCAGCGCGCAGGGTGGCAGCATCGCCCGTGGCCCGTCGCTGCAGGGGCAGACCTACAGTGTCGGCGGCAAGGAGTTCGACGAGCAGAAGGTGCTCTGCCAGCTCACCATCGCCGCGCTGCAGGCGGCACAGGCCACCGCCGAAGACAAGTGCGGCATCGTCGGCTCGGTGCCCACCCGGTCGGCTCTGACCTCCAGCGCGATCGACCTGTACTGGGAGTACACCGGGACGGCCTGGACCACCCACCTCAAGCAGACCAACCCCAGCTCCGACCCCCAGCGGCAGTACCAGCTCGTCAAGCAGGCCGACATGGCGAACAACCTCGTCTGGCTGGACCCGACACCGTTCGAGAACACCTACGCGCTCGGCGTGAAGAAGGAGACCGCCCAGCGGCTCGGGGTCACCACGCTCTCCGATTTTGCGAGACTGGCGAACTCGGGTTCGCCGGATGCCACCCTGTGCGTCGCGCAGGAGTTCGTGGGGCGCAACGACGGCCTGCCGGGTGTCGAGAAGGCTTACGGGTTTCAGTTGCCCGCCGGCAAGCTCAAGACCTTGGACGTGGGTCCTATCTACCAGGCCGTGGCCAATGGCAATCCGTGCGTTTTCGGCGAGGTGTTCACCACCGATGGGCGGATCCTCGCCCTGGGGCTCACCCCGCTGACCGACGACAAGAACTTCTTCCCGAAGTTCAACGCCGCGGTGTGCCTTCGCAAGGACGTGTTCGACCGTGACCCGGACATTGCCGGGGTGCTCAATCCGATCGCCGCGAAGCTGACCAACGATGTCATGATCACGCTGAACAAGCAGGTCTCCCAGGACGGAGAGGATCCGCGCGATGTCGCTCGGACGTGGCTGCGGAAACAGGGCTTCATCGGCGCATAACGCATATTGTTCTGGGATCGATACGTTTGAGCGAGTCGAAATCCCGCCACCGGTGTCTGGGAGGTAGCGATGCGCATCACCCTCGCACAGATTGACTCTCGGCCCGGTGAGCTCGAGGCCAACGTCGTGCGCGCCGAGCAGGCGATCACCGAGGCGGTCAGCGCGGGCACCGACCTGGTGGTTTTCCCCGAACTGTCGCTCAGTGGCTACTCGATCGGGGACCTCAAGGAGGACATCTCGATCCCGCCGGATGACGAGCGGATAGCGAAGCTGGCCAAGGAGGCCAAGGGCGCGGGTGTGCTGCTCGGATTTCCCGAGGCGCAGGCACACGGCCGGCACAGCTACAACAGCGCGGCCTACTACGAGAACGGCCAGCTGGTGCACGTGCACCGCAAGCTGTTCCTGCCCAACTACGCCATCTTCGAGGAGCGCAAGCACTTCCTGCCCGGTCAGTCGTCCCGAGCATTCCCGATCATGGGTGGACGGCACCGCGCGGCCACCCTGGTCTGCAACGACGCATGGCAACCGCAGCTGGCCTACGTGGCCACCCAGGACGGGGCCATCATCCTGCTGGTGCCCGCGTGCAGCGCGCAGAGCCTGTTCCCCCAGGAGTACGACTCGCAGTCCTACTGGCGCGGCATCACCCGGTTCTACGGGCGGATGTTCCAGCTCTACGTGGTGTTCGTCAACCGCGTCGGCACCGAGGGGCCGCTGCGGTTCTGGGGCGGCTCCCACATCGTCGACCCGTGGGGCAAGGTGATCGCGGAGGCTGATGAAGGCAAGGAGCATCTGCTCACCGTCGACGTCGACCTCTCGCTGGTGCGCCGCAGGCGCAGGGATATCCCGCTGGTGCGGGAAGGTCGGCTGGGCCTGCTACGTCGAGAGATCGACCGCCTCCTCGAAGAAGGCGGCGACCTGTGACCCTGTGAGTGGCGATGCGCGCTTACGGCTCGCCGGCAACTGGCGCTGCCACTCACGGGGGGTCGCTTCGCGACCCATGGTGTTGAGAGCGCCCCAGTGGGGTAGAAGTTGGTCATGACCACCGAGCGGCATGGGTTAGCCGAGCAGCATCGCCCGCATCCGGCTCGGCGGGCCCGGCGGTGGGCGTGGTTGCCGGTGCTGGGTGTGGGGATCGGGTTGTTCATCGCCGTCGAGCAGGCCCTGGTGATCACCGGGAATCCGACCCTGGTGCCCACACTGCTGGTGCTGGCAACGCTGGTGGTTCCGGTGAGCTTCGTGGTCTATGTCGATGGCCGCAACCCGGCCTATGACGTGCCGCTGAGCGTTCTGCTGAGTTGCGCGCTGCTGGGCGGGGCGCTGGGCGCCGCGGTCGCCGGCGTGCTGGAATTCGACACCGTGCAACGGTGGGGTGCGTTGCCGGCGCTGTCCATCGGGCTGATCGAGGAGGCCGCCAAACTCCTGGTGCCAACCGCCATACTGATCTTCACTCGGTACTGGACCGGCACCGCCGTCGGGCTGCTCGTCGGGATCGCGGTGGGCATGGGGTTCGCCATTCTGGAGATCTTGGGCTACGGCTTCGTCATCCTGCTCGCCACCGGCGGCGACCTCACCGACGCCGAAGGGGTGCTGTTGCTGCGGGCGGCCCTGAGCCCGGCCGCGCACGCCGCCTGGACCGGACTGGCCGCCGCGGCGCTGTGGTGGGCACATTCCCAGCGGTGGGGACCACGTGGGCTGGCCGCCGCGTTCGGAACTTTCCTGCTGGTCGTGCTCCTGCATGCGCTCTGGGTGGTGAGCAACTCCTGGTACGGCTACCTCATCATCGGGATCATCAGCTTCGCCCTGCTTTTACGCCAAGTCCATCGCAACGTCCTGAGGTAGCCGTGCCTGAAGGTGGAGCAACGACTCAGCACCTATGCCACCAGGGCCGGGCGAACATGCCCGGGCCGGACGACGACACGACACACTCGAACCTGACGAAGTAATTTCTGCAGTTTCGATCGATGTTGAAATTGTGTGCTGAACCTGGTGTTCGGGCTGGCGTTGTTGGTGTTGCTGGTAGCCAAACGGATATCGAACTACCCGGCCGAGGCCACACCAGCGTGGGCGAGCGCCGCGGGATGAGGCCACCTAACTGCTGAAATGGGACTTTGCCGGGGTTCTGCCTATCCGGACGCCCTGCCCGGGAAGTGGGAGAGCAAGGGTTGCGGCTGGAACATGATCGCTCTGCCGTTCGCCCGGACCCGGCCAGGCGCCCTCGACTACCGGTTGCTGCTCAACCAGTACGACGAGACCCTCAACTTCACCCTCGTGGACAAGGGTGTGCCCAACCGAGGCGTTGACAACCCCCATACCCAGCAGACCGACCAGTTCGTTGTGACACTGGACTACGAACAGGTGATCCGCCAGGTTGCCGTGACCGATCGCCCGCCGAGCGACGTGGCCGGGGAGCCTGGCCTCGCCATTCACCATGAACCCGGACTGTTCCTCAACATGGTCAACCTGGCCACCGACGGGATAGACGTGGCCCGCCTGGCCAGTATTCCGCATGGCAACTCGGCCTTGGCCCTGGGGACCTACTCCGAGGTGACCGGAGTCGCACAGATACCACCGGTTAACGGCTTGCCAGTCGGCGTAAACCAGGATTTAGCCAACCCCTACCTGGAGCCCTACCAGTACTTCCATGCGAACCCCTTCGCCGGGAAGATCACCGTCCCGGACTTTCCAGGCTTCGACCCGGTAGAGCCGCATCTGCTGCTGACGCTGGCCAACCAGGGTGTCGACGTACAGGCGACCACCGTCCTAGAAATGGACACGACAACCGAGTCAGGCGGCATCAGCAATATCCCGTTCATCGAGAAGCAAGCTGATGCCACAGCCATGAAATCCACGTTCTGGATCCAGAAGCTTGACGGGGACAGTCCGGCGTTCCGTCTGCAGTATCTGCAAATAGTGAACCTGGAGTTCTTCCCGCGCGGCGACGGCCTGCCCGGACGTATCAACTGGCCGCACGTCAGTATCAACACGCTGGACAAAGTCTCGGACACGCCCGACCTGGCGTGAATGCCCGGTGGCTCGGCGGATTACGTTTCCCATTTCAGGTCGAACCCCATCAGCGACTTGTATCGCTCGAGGAGTTCTTCATCGTTCAATTCGGACACCGGGGTGCGAAGGCCCTTGGGCTCAGGACCGTAGACTTCTGCGGCTATCTCCATCTCCTGCTCCAGGGCCCATCCCTGCGGCGTTTGCCGGATCTCCTCGAGAGAGTCATCGCTCATGGCACCCTCCTGGCGACGCGAAATCCCCTCGTCCCCCTATCGTCGCATGCGGCTGATCCGCGCGCTGCCGGCCGGGCGCAGGGCGGCGATCAGCCGCCCGACCCGCGGATCGCGCTGCAGCTCCTCCAGGGTCACCGGCAGCGGTAGCCGCCAGTTGGGGTATTCCTCGACGGTGCCGGGCAGGTTCGGCTGACGGGTCTCGCCTACCACGTCGTAGGGGGAGACCAGCAGCAGCCGGCAGGGTGTGCGGGCCAGCAGCGCGTGCATCGCGGCCACGATGTTCTCCTCGTCCTCCTCGGCATCCGTGCTGAGCAGGCCCTCGGCGCGCAGCAGGGCTACGAGTTCGGCTCGTTCGGCCGCGGCCTGGGCCCACTCCGCGGTCTCATCGTTCAGCAGCCCCAGCTCACCACGTGCCCGCACGTGCTCGCCGCGCAGAAAGCCGAGGGCGGTAGGCAGGTCGTGGGTGGAGATGCTGGCGGCGGCGCGCTGGGGCCAGCGCCGCGGAGCGAGCAACGGTGTGCTCGGGGCGTGCTCGTCGCGGGCGAACCAGAGCACCGCGCAGCCCAGCATCCGGTGCGCCGCCAGCGCCTCGGTGACCTCTGGCTCGACCGTGCCCAGGTCTTCGCCTATCACCACAGCGCCGGCCCGGTGCGCCTCCAACGTCAACGCCGCGAGCATCGCCTGCGCGTCGTAATGCACGTAGGTGCCCTGGTCGGGGGATGCGCCCGGAGGCACCCACCACAGCCGCCACAGGCCGGCGACGTGATCGATGCGCAGCCCGTCGGCGTGCGCGAGCACCGCGCGCAACATGTCCCGGTAGGCGGCGTACCCGGTAGCCGCCAGCCGGTCCGGGCGCCACGGTGGCAACCCCCAGTCCTGACCCTGCTGGTTGAATGTGTCCGGCGGGGCCCCCACACTCACCCCGGTGGCGAGCACGTCCTGCAGCGCCCAGGCGTCGGCGCCCTCCGGGTCCACCCCGACGGCGAGGTCGTGTACCACTCCGATGTCCATCCCGCGGGCGGCGTCTCTGGTGGCGGCCAGTTGCTCGGTGCACTGCTGCTGTACCCAGGCGTGGAACGCCACCTGACGGGGGTCCGCGCTGGCGCTCGCCGGGTGCCGCAACTCGGTGGGCCAGCGGGACCAGCACGGACCGTGCCGCTGCGCGAGCGCGCAGAACGTCGCGAAATCACGCAAACCTTCCGACATCGCCGGGTGTGGGGCGCCATCAGCCCGCCAGAGCAGCTCCAAGGCGGCCTGTTTCGCTCGCCAGATGGCCTCGTAGTCGATCCGCTCGCTTGGTGTGCCGGCCCACCGTGCGTCCACCGCTGCCCGCAACGCCGGATCCCCGCGGCGGTAGGCGGCGATGTCGGTGATGCGCAGGTACAACGGGTTCACGAAGCGGCGGCTGGAGGGGCTGTACGGCGAGGCCTGCACCGGGCTGGTCGGCGTCACCGCGTGCAGCGGGTTGACCAGCACTGTTCCGCTGCCGTGCGCGGTGGCCGTCCAGGTGATGAACTCGCGGAGGTCTGCGAGGTCCCCGATGCCCCACGAATCGGCCGAGCGCAGGGCGTAGAGCTGCAGCTGCCAGCCCCAGGTGCGGGGTGGCTCCGGCAACGCCGGTGGCGCTACCAGCACGGTGGTGCGTTGGTCGGCACTGGTGAGTGAATACCAACCGGGCGCGAGATCGGCTGGTAGCGCGCCGTCGACGGGCACCTCGGTGCCGTGCTCATCGGTGAGCACGCCGGGCTCACCGACCTTTCGGCTCCGGCCCTGGCGCAGCACCACGGTGCCCGGCGGCTGAGGTACTCGGGCCGCGGCCAGCGCGTCCCGGACCTGTGCCGGGGTGTCCGCGCTAACGCCCAGCAACCCGAGTACCCGGCGTACCACGTCGGGATCGACGTCGACCCGTCGCCGCTGCGCATCCCGGTACCAGGTCGCGACCCCATGCGCAGCCGCAAGCTCCTCAAGCCCAACATCCATACCCCCATGCTGTCAGGTGGTCGCCTCCACCGTGATGGAGACATATCTGGGCGTTCAGGTATCACCAGGTGGTTCTTCCTGCTCTAACCGGTTGCCCGCTGGCGATCAACGGAAGGGAACGACGATGAGCAGCCCCGTAGCAGGACGGCTCTACATTCAGACCAACGCCACTGACGAGAACGAGATCGTGGTCTTCAACCGCGCAGCAGACGGAACTCTGCTGCTCGGTGAACGGTTCCGGTGTGACGGTTTCGGCACTGGGGTGGCCATCGTCCCTCCGGGGCTCGGTGCGGTCGACTCGCAGGGGTCGGTGGCGCTCAGCGACGATGGGCGGTACCTGTTCGCGGTCAACGCCGGCAGCAATGACATCTCATCGTTCGCCGTCGTCAAGGAAGGGCTGCGGCTGGTGGGCAAGGTGCCCTCGGGGGGACCGTTCCCGGTCAGCATCGGGGTGCACGGCACCCTGGTCTACGTCGTGGACAAGTTCGGCATCGGCGGCATCACCGGCTACACTATCGAGCCGGACGGACAGCTATCCCAGCTCGCCGACTCGCGGCGACCGCTGAGCGGCGAGAGTGTTCAAGCCGCTCAGGTGTCCTTTACCCCGGACGGGCGGTTCTTGATCGTGACGGAGCGGGCGACCGACCTTCTCGTCACCTACCGGATCGGCTCGGATGGCCTGCCCGGGCAGCCGGAGACCGTCAAGTCTTCCGGTCCGGTGCCGTTCGGCTTCGCCTTCGACCCCCAGGGTCGGCTCATCGTCTCCGAGGCATTTCGCGAACCGGGCGGAGCGGTGTCGTCCTACCAGCTCGACTCGTCGGGCCGTCCGACCGTGATCAGTGCGAGCGTCACGACGCATGGCGTGGCGGCCTGCTGGATCGCGATCACCCCGAGCGGTGGGTACGCCTATGTCTCGAATGCCGGCAGTGGCTTCATCTCCGGCTTCCGGATCGAGTACGACGGCAGTCTGGTTCCGCTCGACGATGATGGACGCACCGGGGTCACCGGAACGGGCAGCATCCCCTCGGACATGGTGATCAGCGGCGATGGCCGCAACCTCTACGTGCTCAACGGTGGATCCCAGACCGTGGGGGCGTTCGAAGTGCAGTCCGACGGCAGCCTCACCTTGCTGCCCTTCACGGGCGGGGTGCCCGGCTCGGCCGTGGGTATGGTGATCGGCTGACGAACTGGCATCGACTGTGGCGCAGGCTCGGCGGGCATCGGGGCGGGTGTTGGGGTGCTGCCGGGGGAGAACGCCAGGCAGATCACCGCGGCGAACAGGTAGCCGAGCGCGACACCGGGGTTGGCCGCCCAGGCCACCTGCTCGCCGTGGATCAGCCCGATGAACGACAGCACCGCCCCGGCCACGCAGTACCCGGCCGCCCAGTAGTAGCGCCTGTCGATGACGAACGCAGCGATGGCGCCGAGCACCATGCCGGCCAGGATCGCCCCACCGCCGAGGCTTTTCAGGCCGTCGTAGACCACTCCCGCGTTGGCCAGCGCCTCGGTCCCGACCTTGGCCGCGCTGGTACCGGCCGCGGTGAGCACGTTGTCGATCTGGCCGGTGGCCCAGGCTGCGACGTTGGGGATCACCGCCAGCACGACGGCCACCGCGTGCGCCTTGGGTACGGAGACGAAGGCCTGGGCGCCGATCAGCAGCCCGATGTAGAGCAGGATCGGTACGATGGCCGGCAGCGGGATCAGCGCGCTGAGCAGCCCGAACAGCCCCAGGAAGCACATCAGCGAGACCACTGCGCCAGAAGCCAGCGAGTAGGTGGTCCGCCCGCCCGCCTCCTTCCAACCCGGATGCCCGATGTAGACGGCGGGCGGGAACGGGCTGCCCAGCGCGGCGCCGACCACCGCGCCGGTGCCATCGGCCAGTAGCACGCTGCGCAGGTTGTAGTTATCCCCGGCGACGGCCGCGCTCTCCACGTTGGTCATGCCCTCGCAGAAGTTGTAGATGCCCAGCGGGATCGCGGTGGCCAGCAACGGCGCCACCGCGGAGAGGCCGCTGACCAGCAGCGGGATGTTGAAGGTTGGCAGGCCGATGGCGACGTCCCTGGCGGCTGCGATGACGTCCGGCGCGGACATGTAACCGCCGATCCAGCCGATCGCGGTGCCGACCAGCAGCGCGGCCAGCCCGATCGGGATGTTGCCGGGCAGCTTGCGACCGGTGAAAAAGCCGATCACGATGATCGCGAATACCGGCAGGGCGATCCACAGGGCCTGCCACATCTGCGCCGCTGGCCGCATCGAGATGAACGCGATCGAGATACCGGCCAGCGTCCCGAGCAGCGCCGCGCGGGGGGTGAACCGGCGGATGTAGGGGCCCACGAACGCGCCGATCAACACGATCAGCCCGATGATGAACGACCACGCCAGCCCTGCTGCCCAGGCTCGGAGCGGATCCCTGGTGCTCAGGTAGATCGGCAACATGATCACGAAGGTGACGATGAACATGTGCGGCACGCTCGGGCCGTACGGCATGGCGCAGACGTCGCTGCGGTTCTCGCGGCGGGCCAGCCGGCGCGCGAGAAAGGTGTAGTACCCGTTGCCGATCAGCAGCTGGATGCCCAGCGCGGGCAGGATGATCCCGAACACGTCACCTTGCGGGATCCGCACGACGCCGATGCACAGCGTGCTCAGCACCAGCACGTTCACCAGTACGTTGAACCCGAGACCGAACGCCGCGTTGAGGTCACCGCCGACCCACCAGGGCAGCTGCCCGGTGGCGGTCTCACGGTTTCTGGCTCGGATGCTCATTGGTGATCAACTCCGTTCGTCACCGGTGGCCGCGACCGCGGCCGGGCGCAGCGCGCTGAGCGCGTCGAGGTAGGCAGCCGACGGGGCGACCCAGCCGAAGATGCCGCCCTGGGCGGCGATCATCGCCAGCCCGGCCTGCTGGAACTCGGGGAAGTAGGAGCCGACGCAGTCGGCGAGCACCAGGCATTCATAACCGCGGTCGTTGGCCTCCCGGACCGTGGTGTGCACGCACACCTCGGTGGTGACGCCGGTGACGATCAGGCTGGTGATACCCGTGACCTGGAGCAGCTCGTGCAGGTCGGTGCCGTAGAACGAGCCCTTGCCCGGCTTGTCGATCACGACTTCGCCGGCCCGCGGGGCGAACTCGTCGATGATGTCGTGGCCGTACTCACCGCGGATCAGGATCCGGCCCTTGGGGCCCACGTCGCCGATCCGCAACGTCGGGTTACCGCGGTTGCGCTTGGCCGGTGGGCAGTCGGTCAGGTCGGGCCGGTGGCCTTCCCGGGTGTGGATGACGGTCATCCCGGCCGCTCGGGTCGCTGCCAGCACCTGCTGCAGCGGCTGGATCACCGCGCGCAGCAGGCTCACGTCGTTGCCCAGCGTCTCGCCGAACCCCCCGGGCTCGAGGAAGTCTCGCTGCATGTCGATGAGCACCAGCGCGGTGCACGCGGGGCCGAAATAGAACGGGCCAGGAGTGGCCGGCACGGTGCATCGATCAGCCGGCATGGTGATCTCCCGTGAAGTTGGTGGCGGCGGTGACCGCCTCGGAGGTGGCGACGCAGCCGAAGACCCCGCCCTGCATGGTCACCATCCGCAGCGCCGCGGTGTGGTTGGCCAAATCGGTCGCCCCGGTGCAGTCGGAGAGGATCAGGCACTCGTAGCCTCGGTCGTTGGCCTCACGCATGGTGGTGTGCACACAGACGTCGGTGGTGATCCCGGTCAGCACGATGTGCGAGATGCCTCTGGTGCGCAGCACCAGGTCCAGCTGGGTGGCGTAGAACGCGCCCTTGCCCGGCTTGTCGATCAGGACCTCACCGGGCAGCGGCGCCACCTCGGGCACGATCTCCCACCCCGGCTCGCCGCGCACCAGGATCCGGCCCTGCGGTCCGGGGCCACCGATCTCGGCGCCGATCCGCGCCGAGCGCCACCGTTTGTTGGCCGGCAGGTCGGACAGGTCGGGACAGTGGCCCTCCCGGGTGTGGATCACCAGCATGCCGGTGCCTCTGGCATGGGCCAGCATCAGCGCGGCACCCGGCAGGCCGGCCCGGGTCAGCTCGATGTCATAACCCATCCGGTCGACGTAGCCACCGGGCCCGCAGAAGTCGACCTGCCAGTCGATACAGATCAGGGCGACGCGCCCGGTCGCTACAGTGCCGTCGTAGGGCCACGGGTACGGGTCGGCGGCGACCGGTCCGAGGGTGGCGTGGTGGATGAGGGCGCGGGTCATGATCGTCCTCCGGCGGGTTCGGCCAGCCAGGTCGCGACGGAGCGCAGCAGGGGCTCGGAGAACGCGGGACCGATCACCGTGACGCTGGCCGGCCGCCCGTCGGTGGTCCGCCCGGCCGGCATGGTGAGCGCCGCGAGATCGAGCAGGTTGACGAACTGGGTGAAGCGGCCGAGCACGCTGTTGCGCCGCACCGGCTCCCGCGCGATCTCCGCCACGGTGAAGGTGGTCGGCACGGTGGGCATGATCAGTAGCTCGGCGCGCTGCCAGAGCTGGTCGGTCCAGCGTTGCAGCTCCTTGAGCCGGTGCCAGGCCCGGAAGGCGTCCACCGCGCTGAACCGCCTGCCGCTCTCGATCACCTGCCGGGTGATCGGCAGGACATCCTCTGGATGTGCGTTGAGGAATTCCGCCAGCTCGGCCAGCCGCTCGGCGACCCACGGCCCGTGGTACAGCAACTCGCCCGCCTCGAGTAGCGGCGCGATGGTGGTCGGCGTGGTGCCGGCGGCGTGCTCCTGCGCGTGGGCCACCGCGACGTCGAACGCGGCACGCATCGGCTCGTCGCCCTCGAAGTCCAGCTCGGTGGGTAGTGCCAACCGGACCCGTGAGGGGGGAGGTGAGTGATAGCCCACCTCCCCCCTCACGGGGCGCGACCAGGGATTTTCGGGGTCGTGACCGGCGATCACGTCCAGGACCGTGGCGGCGTCCGCGGCGTCGGCGGTGAAGATGCTCACGCAGTCCAGCGATCGGCAGGCCGGCACCACACCGGTGGTGCTGACCAGGCCGCGAGTCGGCTTGCAGCCGACTATCCCGTTCATCGCGGCCGGGACGCGTCCCGAGCCGGCGGTGTCGGTGCCCAGCGCGAAGCAGACCAGACCGGCGGCCACCGCGACCGCTGAGCCGGAGCTGGAACCGCCGGCGATCAGATCGCCCCCGAACACGCTCTGGCAGCTACCGTACGGCGAGCGGGTGCCGGTCAGCCCGGTCGCGAACTGGTCCATGTTGGTCTTGCCGACCACGATGGCCCCGGCGTCGATGAGTCGCTGCACGCAGCGGGCGTTGCGAGTTGGCTGGTAGCTGAAGGCCGGGCAGCCGGCCGTGGTGGCCAGGCCGGCCACGTCGATGTTGTCCTTCACCGCGCAGGGCACGCCGAACAGGGGCATTCCCGCCGTTCCGCGCTGATGCCGGATCCGGTCCAGGTCCTCGGCGCGCCGGCGCAGCTCACGATCGGGCGTGCGCGATATCCAGACCGCGTCCTCGCCGCGGGCCGCGATCCGCTCCAAGACGAGATCGACCACCTGCTGTGGTCGCAGCCGCTCCGTTGCGTAGGCAGCATGTAACTCGCGAACCCTGACTGGGTGAAATCTTGGTGCGAAGACGGGTGAGATAGGGCGCACTCCGTCGATTGTCGACCGAATGATGTCACCCATTGGTCGTCATTATTACGTCTATGTTACACACTCGAGGACCGCGACCTGCCCGACCGGCGCGGGTGACGGTGCGGGTGATGGTGGTAGGGACAGGCCGCGCGCGAGACGGGACCTCTGGTAACAGGAAGATCGTGATGGGTTGATCCGAGCTACCAGAGGCCCGTCGCCATAATCATCCGCCACGCCGACCGCCACGGGCCCCTCGACCAAGCCCAAAACCTCTGACTACACGGCGGTGCATCGCCGATCATGTGCTTGCGACCCTCGCCCACGTGGCGAGCAAATACCGACGGTTCAGGAATTAGCGAGACGGTAAACACGGAACTGTTGTATCGCCCGGATTCGTTGAGAGGTCTGCACGGGATAGCTGCTATCGGCTCGAGGTCCGGGAAGTAACCGGCCTTCGCCGATGAATACCGTCTGATTCACCCACGAGTACCTCTCGTCTCCGGTCTCCAGCCGGGGATTGGTGAAGAAGTATTGGTCCCCGAAATTCGTCGGCGTGTCACCGCCGTTAATGATGTCCGTGATCGCGGCGGTTATCTCGACCAGGCCGAAATATTGAACGTAGATCAGTGCCCCGTCGACGGTCTTGAAGGTAAGTCGCTCGTCGAGCCGACCGAACCCGTCCTGGGCGATAAGGGCCCAGTCGGCGCCCGCGCCCACGATCGTGCCCTCCAGCCGGTCCCCGGAAAACCGGCCGCCGATGACATTACCGATCATGCGCTGGCCGAATGGCCCAGGTCCCACCGCGTCGATCTCGCCAACATCGACGGAGAGCTCAAACTCCTTGATAAGTTCCGGCATCTTGATCAGTTCCGACATGACGCCACCCTTTCTGAAATCATGATGACCACCACACGATCGGGTGATGCCGTGCCGCCGTCAAGGTACACAGCCACCACCCCTCCATGGCCGGCTCCCACCGGACCCGAAGGATCGACATGTTGACAACCTCTCCGCGTGTGGACGCGAACCAGCACAGATCAGAGCGCGAGCACGATCGGCAAAATACTTCCCACCTACCCTCAATCTTGTGAACTTGTGCGGAGCCTGACGCTCTGACCCCATCGTCGGGGATGAGGCGGCGCGCCGGCCCTGGTACGGGCCGGTTGCCGGTTCATGATCACGACGGTGGCCCACAGCACCGTCGCTTCGCAGTGCTCGGGCGTCGTTCGTAGTCGCGGATCAAGCCCCGAGCGAGCACCACTCACATCGTTACAGCACCAACAGGCTCTTACTGGGTGTGTCCGATTTCGTCGGCTAATTCGCTGATTCGTCGCCACGCACTCTCAACGTGACGTTGTTGTGTGGTCGTTCCGCCGATCGCCATCCTGATGGTGAGTTGTCCATCGGCCCGGGTATGTGTCAAGTACATTTTTCCGGTGGCGTTCGCTGCTAGAATTAATTGTTCGGTCTTGGCATCGTCTTGAAATCGGAAACACACCAGTCCCAATGACTGTCGTACGAATTGAAATCGATCGTCCGAACGAATCAAATTCGCAAGTAGAATCGCCAGATCGACATGGTTTTCAATGTGCGCGCGAAGACCCTCGGCTCCGTAACAACGCATGACCGCCCACAGTTTTAACGAACGAAATCGTCTCCCGAGTGGAACCTGCCAATCTCGATAGTCGGTCACTGCGCCGGATTCGGAACTCGCGTTACGCAAATACTCGGGCAGGACGGACAGTGCTCCGATGAGGAAGCTGCGATCCGCAACCCAGAAAGCATCGCAATCGAAGTTCGTCAGCAGCCATTTATGCGGGTTGGTGCAATAGGAATCCGCATAGTCTAGCCCGGCGTTGACTGATCGAAACCGAGGAGATACCGCTGCGGCGCCGGCGTATGCCGCATCGACGTGCAACCAGATGCCTTGTTGGTGGCATATCTCGCCGATCTGGTCGACTGGGTCGAAAGCGCACGTGGAGGTTGTGCCGAGTGTTGCCATCACCATGACCGGCGTGCAGCCGGTCGCTCGGTCGCTTTCGATCACTTCGTTGAGCAAATCGGGGCGCATTGCCAATGTCAAGCAGTCAACGTCGACGAGCCGCAGGTTCTCCGTTCCCAGTCCGGCCATCCGAACTGCTTTCTCGAGGGATGAATGGGCTTGTGTCGACCCGTACACGGTGTAGCGTCGCCGGACGCCCGTGCGGTTATAGTCGCCGTTGGAGGCGCGATGCAGTGCTGCCAGCAGGGAAACGAAGGTTGCGCTCGACGCGCTGTCTTGAATCGATCCCCCGCCCGTACCGGATGAGAGGAACCTCTCTGGGAGATCAAGCAGCTTGGCGAGCCAGTCCATGACCACCGTTTCAAGCTCCGTGCAGGCAGGACTCGTCTGCCACAACATTCCCTGCACAGCCAGCCCCGAGGAGAGCAGGTCTCCCAGGATGGATGGAAAGCTGGCATTGGCGGGGAAATAGGCAAAGAAACTGGGATGTTGCCAGTGTGTGATACCGGGCATGAGTACATCATTCAAGTCGGCAAGGACATCGCTGAATGATTCACCTTCCTTCGGGGCACGACCAGGTAGTGCGGCTGTGATTTCGCCTGGCTTTACTGTCGACAGAACAGGAAAAGATTCGATCCGAGAGTGATAGTCAGCGAGCCAGTCGATTACCGCATGGCCATGACGACGGAAGTCGTCGGCTGTCATCTGCCGGGGCGGTATTTGTTCACTCACGGTTCTTATCTCCACCTTGGGGTAGCGGTGGTCAGTATGACAGTCTTTGGACGGCCCTGTAACCGATTTTGCGCGGACTTCCGGCCTCCGTGCCAACCAGGACAGTCGGCCCGGCACTCCTGAGGGCACCGTTTGCGTTGGTGGATGACCTGCTCGGGAAGGCTGGATGGACGCGGCGTGGGATCACGAACCCAGTGTGACCCTACCCACACCAGGCAACCGAACACCCCAGTCCCGTCAACCTGACCTTGCCGGCTGTCACCTGGTCAGGAAGTGGCCCGCAAGATCGGCCAGATTTACGCTCAGTGACGCCGCGCTGGGCACCACCGGGCCGATCTACCTGTGGTTTTACCTCCCAAAGAAGACGAGCTGCGCCATGACGGCGGTCGGCTGGGAGCGGTCGATGCCCTGACCGTCACCGAGATTCCTGCTCGGACTGGTTGGGTCGACCCGATGTCCTCCCGCTCCCCTGCCCGATCCGGACGTAGAAGGTGGTATCAGTACTGCCTTGGTGAAGCTCTTCTCTGTAACAACCACCTCGCCTACAACATTAGACTTCGCCGCCGACCGGTGAATTTCAGGTCAACTTGACTCGATGAACAAGGAGCTAGCAATTCGGTTTTGGCGCCGCCGCCGATGATATCGGTGATTCTGGCTCTTTTGATATGCTCACTTCTGGAGAATTATCATGCAGTGCGGTAAAGAATCGCCGTGCCCAGAGATGGGACCACAGTCAGCTGTTAACTATGATCGAGTACGGCACGGAATTCACAACTTGAGCACTCCCGAGGTAATCGCTGACCCGACCATCTACATAGATGCCATCGCCGAACTAGGGCCACTCTTCTTCGATGAGGTCGGGCAGGTCTGGGTGTGCTCAGGCTACCGTGAGTCAGCTGAAGTCCTGACTGATTTCCGCCGTTTCTCCTCGGCGAGGTTGCCTAGTTCTGGCGTGCTCGCTGGACGTGGCCTGAATTCTGCCGCCAGCGTCGTTGACATGGTGGGGGAGCAAATGTTGTTCATCGATCCGCCCAGGCACGCCGCAATTAGGTCTAGTATCCAGAATCAATTTACGGCTTCCCGGGTACGTGAACGGGATGAAGCCATGAAAGCGGTCGTAGGAGCTGCGTTGAACGACCTCCCACTGCGCGGCGAAGTCGATCTGATCACAGAATTCTCCCAGAAACTGTCCTCTCCGCTCATCGCGCACCTGCTGGGCGTAAATGACCATACAAAGCAGATCACACGATGGGCGGAGGCGTACGAAACGCTTCTCGGTGGTCTATCCGCCCTACCCGACATCCGGGACAAAGAGATCATCCCGGTGTTGAACGAAGCCCTGTCTTTTTTCCAGGCAGAGGCGAGGGCTCGGCTGAATTCTCCTCGGGACGATCTGATCAGCTCCATGGTTGCCGTGCTCCATGGCGACGAACTATCACAGGAGGATACCGATGTCGCCATCTACTCCATCGCAGCAAACTGCATCGTGCTGTTAGGTGGAGGCTACCAGACGCTTGCGCATTTGGTTTCGACGGGATTACTGCTGCTCGACAAGTATCCGGATCAGCAGCGGCGACTGCGTGAGGACCCGAGCCTGATCGATTCAGCGATAAACGAGTTCATGCGTATCGACGGGTCAAGCCAGTACGTCGCTCGGCGGGCGAGTGTGGATTCCGAACTCGGCGGCAGGCGCATCTTGGCAGGCCAGACCGTCGTCGTGCATCTTGCTGCGGCAAACCTGGACCCGCGGACGTTCGCAGATCCACGAGTGCTCGACATCGAACGACGGGAATCCAGGCACCTCGGATTCAGCATAGGGCGGCACTACTGTATTGGTGCTCCGTACGCGCTGCGAACAGCGCGTTGGGGGATCCTCGGTTTCCTCGACCGTTATCCCGAGTATCGCGTTCGGAGTGGGTCTGAGGCTTTAATATGGGGGCACCATCCAAACACGCGATGCTTGGCTCACGCATACGTCCACGTCGAAGCAGAGTCGCCGGACTCGGCAGCTGAGTCGGGGTCGGCCGTCACGCATGAACCGGAATCAAGCGAGCAGTCAGCAGGGTCGATCTCCACCGAACTGTCACAACTTGACCAGTATCTTTTAACCGTCGACTTGAACGACACCGCCACCCCGCTCGGTCCGTATACCTGCTGGCACCAACTGTTCGAGCATCGAGCGCGGTTAGCGCCCGACGCCGTCGCCGTCAATGACGGGAGTGGTGCACACTCTTACCGGGAGATCGATCAAAGAGCAAACGCGCTCGCTCGGATGCTACGCACCAGGGGTGTGGAACCAGAGACCGTCGTCGGCGTGGTGATGGAGCGCTCGGCTGGCTTTATTGTTACGATCCTCGCCGTCGCCAAAGCCGGCGGCGCGTTCTTGCTGGCTGACGTTTCTTGTCCGGACGAACGGCTGAAATGTATGATCGCGGAAGCGGCCGTTATATTCGTGCTTGCCGACGAGGCGACCGCGATGAGATTGTCTTCGGTCGTCCTGCCTGCTCGGTTGCTGACTCTGGACTGCCTGCAAACCGATGCCACCGCCCCACTGAGCGGTGTATCTGCCGGCAACACCGCTTATGTGGTGTTCACCAGTGGAACAACCGGGCGTCCGAAAGCTATCGCCATCAGCCATGAGGGTGTCGTCAATCTGCATGTCGCGCAACGTCAGATCTTCCGTATCGGGCCGAGTGACCGTGTCTTGCAGTTCCTGTCTCCAAATTTCGACGGCTGTGTCGCGGACATCGTGCTGGCACTGTTGTGCGGCGCAGTGCTGGTCGTCGCACCATCCGTCCACCTCGCGGTGGGGCCACCGCTGATCCGACTGCTCCGCGAACAGCACGTCACAACGGTAATCCTGACACCGTCGGTCTTGGCTGCACTTCCCGACGCGGAGCTTCCAGACCTGCGTGTCGTCGCCGCCGCCGGGGAACGACTACCGGCCGCGCTGGTCGCTCGCTATTCGAGACCCGGGCGACGGTTCCTCAACCTGTACGGTCCGGCCGAGACTGCCGTGCTGGCGACCTGGCATGAATGCAGCGACTCCGCAACGGCACCGCCGATCGGCCGTCCTGTCGCTAACAAACTGACGTACGTGCTCGACGAACGGCTACGTCCGGTACGTATAGGCCAGCCCGGTGAACTGTGCATCGGTGGCCTTGGCATCGGCCGGTACCTGTCTCGCCCGGAACTCATGGAGGAGCGGTTCGCCATCGATCCGGTCGGTAACATACCGGGGCGATTGATTTACCGCACTGGTGATATCTGTCGATGGATTCCTGACGGATCACTGGAATACCTCGGACGTCGTGATCGGCAGGTTAAGATTCGTGGCCAAAGGGTCGAACTGGATGAAATCGAGAAGGTGTTGGAGACGGTTCCCGGAGTAGCTGTCAGTGCCGTGCATGAGCGAGACGGACAGCTTCATGCTCTGATTGTCCCGGAGCGGCGCGGCCTGGACGAATCAACGGTTCGTGAACATCTCGTCCGGCGTCTACACAGCGGGATGGTCCCGGCAACGTTCACGGTGGTCGACGAGTTGCCTCGCACCACGAATGGAAAGGTCAACAAGGAGAGTGTCGCGCAACTGGCGCAAGAGTCGGTGGCGCATCCCACGCTGCGCGCTCCTGAAACCGTCCATGTTCTCAGTAAGCGCATCGGCGCCGGTAACTCTCTACAACATTCCCGCCTTACCTGGAGGATATCGCAGATCTTCGCCGACTGTCTCAACCTTCCGCAGCAGAGAATCAAGGCTGACTCGGATTTCTTCTCCCTCGGCGGCGACTCCTTGGCGATGGCTACGTTCCTCACTGGTCTGGAGAGGGAAACCGAGACGCTCGTGGACGTGGGAAACCTGTTGAACGATCCGACTCCGACCGGTATTGCGACACACATCGTTGAAGAGGCGGCGGCTTACCGCACGATAGCTTGAGGGTGACCATCAGGTGAGTTCAGATATTGCACACCCAGCGATCACGGAGCTGGCGACGTCGGGGAATCCGCGCGGCACCGTGGTGTTCATACACGGATCGATGGATCGATCAGACAGCTTCCGCCTGGCCGCAAGGCATCTTTCGGAGTGGAAGCTGGTCAGCTATGACCGGAGGGGTTGGGGCAGGTCCCGGTCTCTCGGCGGCCCGGGGACGACCCTCTCCGACCACGTGACCGACGCGATCACTATTCTGTCCGAGCTGGATCGTTCGATCGTCGTTGGACACAGCTATGGTGGACTCATCGCACTCTGCGTGGCTGGTAGGCGCGCCGATTTGATACGGGCGGTCGTCGCGTTCGAACCTCCGGTACGTTGGTTACCGTGGTGGCCGCTACAAGCACCGTGGGAACGCTTGATAAGGGAATCCGCCGCCGACGGTCCTGAAGCAGTCGCCGACGCTTTATACCGCGCCGTAGTCGGTCATCCCCGCATACCCAACCCCAGCGGACAGGCCGAACTCGCCGCAGATGGTGTGGCGCTGCTCACTGAGATGACCGACGCCACCCTTGACGACCCATTCTTCGATCCGCTCACGCTTGACCTTCCTGTGGTGATCGCGGCGGGTACAGACTCGTTGCCACATCACCGTGAGAACTCTCGGCGACTCGCGGAGTTAGTTCAATCCGGGCACTTCATCGAAATTCGCGGCGCAGGGCACACGGCCCACGTGAGCCACCCGGACAAATTTGCCGAGCTTGCCGATTACGCCGCGATGTTAGCTGACGCACGATAGCGCGCGTGTGCGCGTTGCTGACGCGTCATCGGGCTTGTTGGGTCCGGCCCTGCCGCGCGGAGTGCCGAGGATGGTCAGCCGAGGTAGGACCGGGCGCCGTGGTTTCTCAGGGCGGCGAGGACCTCGTCGAAGTTGCCGGAGACCACCGCGTCGAACAGTCTCTGGTGACGCCGCACGCCAACCTGCGGCGCGCCAACCTGCGCCTCGCGCCGCAGGTTGGCGGCCATGTACAGCTGCCAGCGCCGCCAGCGCCCGTGGGTCGGGTACCGGCGGCGCGATCTGGACGGCGAACCGTTCGAGCACTTCACGCAGGCCGAACAGCTCGTCGACATCGTGCGCCGAGAGCTCGGACGTCGCGGTGGCCCCACCCCACCCTGCCAGACACTGCCCGGCCCCCTGGGCTGGCGAGGCGGTGAGAGGGTGGGCTCGCTCTTGTGCGGTGAGGGGCGTCAAACGCATACTCGGTGGGTCCGCCGAAACTGCATTCGACGATGCGGGAGTCCGGTCGAGCCGTCGTGAGGGCCCTTCGAGCTATCACCCTGACAGCTACCGCAGCCATCATCGCGGCCCTGACCCTGGTGTCCTCGGTGGTGGCTGCTCCGCCGGCTGGCGGTGCGGTGGCGATCGGCTTCGGTGGCGCGGTGGCCACGGTCGACGCCGATGCGAGCCGGGCCGGCATCGAGGTGCTCCGCGCGGGCGGCAATGCGGTCGACGCGGCGGTTGCGGCCGCCGCGACCCTGGGGGTCACCGAGCCCTACTCCGCCGGTATCGGTGGCGGAGGGTTCTTTGTCTTCTTCCAGGCTGACACCCATCGGGTGTTCACCCTGGACGGTCGGGAGACCGCACCGGCGGCGATGCGCTCCACCGCGTTCATCGATCCGGCCACCGGGCAGCCGTTGCCCTTGAGTGACGCCGTGACCAGCGGTTTGTCCGTCGGCGTGCCCGGGACACCGGCCACCTGGGCGCAGGCGTTGAGCCGGTGGGGCACGCGCAGCCTGGCTCAGCTGCTGGAGCCGGCGATTCGCGTCGCCGACCGCGGATTCGCGGTGGATGCGACCTTCGCCCAGCAAACGGCGGACAACTCGGCTCGTTTCGCGCACTTCAGCTCCACGGCGGCGTTGTTCCTCCCCGAGGGCCGGCCGCCGGCCATCGGCAGCACATTACGCAATCCCGATCTGGCCCGGACTTACCAGCAGATCGCCGAGAATGGCGTGGGCTGGTTCTACCGCAGCCCACTCGCTCGCGAGATCGTGGACACGGTTACGCACCCGCCACTGATCGATGGTGATCGCTACAATGCCCGTCCAGGGTTGTTGAGCCTCGCCGATCTGAGCAATTACCAGGTGATTCCGCGGGATCCGACTCTTGCCCGGTACAAGGGTTTGGACGTCTACAGCATGGGGCCGCCGTCATCCGGTGGGTCCACAGTGGGCGAGGTCTTGAACATCTTTTCCCGGCTGGGCCCGTCCGCAGCCGATCCGGTGACGGTGCTGCAGAACTACCTGGAATCGAGTCGGCTCGCATTCGCCGATCGAAACCGCTATGTCGGTGATCCGGATCAGTTCCCGGTGCCGCTGGGCCAGCTGCTCTCGCCCGACTTCGCTGCGGAACGGGCCTGCCTGATCGACCCGCGGCGAGCCGCGGCCGGGCCGGTACCACCAGGCAACCCGGACGGTGACTACCACGGTTGCCCGCCACCCAGCGGATCGGCCGGCGGCCAGTCGCCCGAGGGCCCGAACACCACGAGTCTGGTGACCAGCGACCAATGGGGCAACGTGGTGGTTTACACGCTCACCATCGAGCAGACCGGCGGTAGCGGGATCGTCGTGCCGGGCCGCGGTTTCCTGCTGAACAATGAACTGACCGACTTCACTTTCGCCCCCACCCAGGGCGGTGCACCGGAGCCGAACCTGCCGGGCCCGGGCAAGCGCCCCCGCAGCTCCATCGCCCCGACGATCATTCTGCGGAACGACGAGCCGTTGCTGGCGCTCGGGTCACCGGGTGGCGCGACGATCATCACCACCGTGGTGCAGATCCTGCTGAATCGTCTGGACCTCGGTATGAGCTTGGCCGAAGCCATCGCGGCACCCAGGGCCAGCCAGCGCAATACCGCGACCACCGAAGCCGAGCTGGAATTTCTCAACCGGTACGAGACGGCGCTGAAGGATCGCGGTCAGCAATTCACCACGAACCCGGAGATCGGCGCGGCGACGGCTCTGGAGTTCCTCGGTGCCGGAAAGGTCCTCGCCGCCACGGAACCCGTCCGGCGTGGTGGCGGTAGCGCACTGGTGGTGAATCCGAGCCCCTGAATCTATGGCAGCTGCACGACGTGTTGGACGGCGGTGGTGGTCAGGCGGTCCCGGAGCTCAGCGACACCGGCGCTGGTATGTAGGGGCTCCAGCGCAGTGTTCAGCACACGCAGCCGGTCGAAGGCGCGGGGTGAGTGCAACGCGGTGACGGCGTCGACGGCCTGGCGCAGAGCGAGATGGGCCTCATTGAGGAAGTCGGCCATCGAGTCATGCGTCGCATCGATCCTGCCGAAGTGCTCGGCGGACTGACCCAACGCCCGATCACAGGCTGCTGTGTCACCCTGGGCGGCGTGTGCTCTGGCCTGGATGGTGGCCAGGCAGCTGGTGGTGGCCGCGGAGACGGGGTGCGTGCCGGATGCGGCGGCATGACCGAGGTGGACCAAGCTCAGCGCCTCGTCAGGGCGGCCCAGTTCCACTGCCTGCAGCGCCATGTCGTAGAGCACGAACACCGTTTGGTCTGTCCCCAGGGGATGCTCGGCGTCGCGGGCTACATCGAGCGCGATCATCCACAGTCGCCGGGCCGCCTCGTGCTGGTGCACCCCGAACACCCCGACGCTCCCACCGTCGGCTACCCGCACCCCAAGATCGTCGGCTGGTCGCCGGTCGAGAGCAAGCGGCCCCCGATGACGATTCTGGGCCTCGGTAGGGCGCCGGGGATCACATACCTGATGAGGAGCGCCGGGCCGACGCGCTTTCACCTGGCATTGCGTCGTCTGTTGTGTTCGGTGCGTGGTGGGTTCGTTGCGGTGAGCGGCGAACTCCACTTTAGTGTGACGGTCTCGCTACATTCAGAGAGCAATCGGTGATGGTCGAGAGAGGACCGTTTCCGCTTCTGGATCGCTTTCGATCGCTGGTCGCGGTACAAATTGCCCAACTGGCGAAACAACACGAAAGCAGTTACCATACACCCGAGTGAGTTAATGCTACTATCACTCTGAGTTATCAAGAGATTGTGATCATGAGTGGTTGGAGGTGAAGATGACTCCCGTTCGCACTATCGCACCTGCACTCGACGGCGTCGAGATCGGCTGAGTTCCGCTGCCAATCCCGCCCACTCCATCGAGCACGCAGACGCACTGATCGGTGGTAGGAGGCAGGACAGGACGTCCACCGCTGGAGGCCTGTGTGCAAGCAAGACGGCGTCCCCGGGACGCTTGGCTCTCGTGTGGGCGAGCCATTGCGCCGAACGCCTTCGTTGCCACCCTGACGCTCGCCGCCGGGGTGGCCGCGGTCGCTGTGATGACCGCGGCTCCGTTCACGGTGGATTACGGCACGTTGTTCGGCGGTCTCGGGTTGGTGGTGGGATTCGGGATCGCCCGAGCCCTGGCGATCGAGGTCGAAGTCCGTCGGGATTCCGTACGGATCACGCCCACCGAGATCCCGCTGGTCATCGGTTTGATGTACCTGCCGGGCCCAGCCGTCATGGTGGCCTACGTCGGGGTCGTGGTCATCGCCCGGCTGGTGCGCCGCGACACCTGGGCCAAGTTGCTGTTCAACATCTCCTACGCGACCCTGACTGTCGCGATCACCTACTTGTTGTGCCGCCTGGTCTTCGGAGCGACCTGGCCAGGGCTTCCACGGTGGGTCGCGGTGCTCACCGGGTTCATCATCGCGCACGCCATCACTTCCCTGCTCACCTGGGCCTTTCTCGTCCTGCTCGATCATCGGCGTCCCGGCGAGAGCGTGCGTCCGGTGGTGCACATCTACCTCATCGGTCTGCTCAACGCCGCGCTGGGCGTCACCGCCGCAGCCATGCTGCAGCTGGTGCCCTGGGGTGCGGTGCTGGTCGGTGTGCTGGCGGTGTCAGTGACAGCGGCGTACAGCGTCTACTACGGGCTGCTGCGCGATCATCGTGATCTCGGCGTGCTCAACGACCTCAGCCTGGGGGTGACCGGGGTCGGGCGAGGCGGTGACGACGATCAACCAGAGCTGCCCGAGTTGGATGAGGGTGCCTGGTCCGAGGCCATGGAATTGGCCCGCGTGCAACTCAACGCCACCCGCGTCGTGCTGCGCCGAGTGCGCAGCGAGGACGGGCGGCACACGGTGGTCGCCGGCGTGCCACTGCCCCGCCCGTTGACCCAGCATGACGTCACCGCAGTGCTGCCAGCCGACCCACCGGCCCGCACGGGGCAGGTGCTGCGCCTGGTGAGCAGCGATCCGAATCCGGCCGTCGCCGCCGCCCTGACGTTGCGGGAGGCCTCCGAGGTGCTGGTGGCTCCGCTGCGGGGCGCCGACCAACTCCTGGGTGTCTTCGAGGTGCATGACCGGCACAGCCGGCTGCGCGGTTTCGGAGCCGCGGACGTGCGCTTGGTCGAGACCTTGGCCAGCCATCTTGCCACCGCGCTGGACAATTGCCGGTTACTCGCCCAGCTCCGGTACGACGCTTACCACGACAACCTGACCGACCTGCGTAATCGACTCGGTTTCCGGGAAGCGGCGACCGAGGTGCTGCGCCGGGACTCCACGCCGTGCGCTGTGATCGTCATCGAACTCGGGTTGCTCTCCGGGGTGAACGATGCGCTGGGCGCGGTGTGGGGGGATCAGGTCATCCTGGGCGCGGGTGAGCGATTCTGCCGCACCCTGGCGGACTCCTCGCACGCCGCCCGGCTCGAGGGGGACACCTTTGCTGCTCTGCTCATCGACGTCGATCTGCCGCAGGCGCTGCGGGTGGCTGAACAGGTGCAGGCAGCGCTGAGCAAGCCCTATCCCGTCGACAAGCTCGCGGTGGAATGCAGCGCGGTGGTCGGTGTGGCGCTGAGCTGGATCGAGCCCAGCCGGGACGCGGATATGCTGCTGCAACGCGCCGACGTGGCATTACGCGCAGCACGCAGTGCCGACCAGACCGTCCGCAGCTACCAGCCCACCATGGGGCAGGTCCTGCTGCGCCGGTTCCATCTGGTCACCCAGTTCCGGCAGGCGCTGGACACCGGGCAGGTCGACGTGCACTTCCAGCCCCAGCTGGAACTATCCAGCCGCAAGGTGATCGGGGTCGAGGCCCTGGTGCGCTGGGAGCATCCGGAATTCGGCATGGTCGATCCGGCGGAGTTCGTCACCCTCGTCGAGACCACCGGCCTGATCGACCCGCTCACCGACTACGTGCTCGACCGTTCGCTGGCGCAGTGTCGCAGCTGGCTGGATCGTGGCATGTCGCTGGCCGTCTCGGTCAACCTGTCGGTGCGCAACCTGGCCGACGCCGAGTTCCCCTACCGGGTCAGCGCCGCGCTGCGGCGCCACCGGGTGCCCGCGGCGCTGCTGGGTCTGGAGCTCACCGAGTCGGCGGTGATGAGCGACCCGGAGAGCGCGCTGCCGGTGCTGCGCGAGCTGCACGGTCTGGGTGTCCGCATCGCCGTGGACGATTTCGGCACCGGGTACTCCTCGCTGGCCTACCTGCGGCGCCTGCCGGTGGACGAAGTGAAGATCGACAAGAGTTTCGTGCTGGGACTGGCCAGCGACCTCGGTGACCTTGCGGTAGTCCGGGCCATCATCGAGCTCGGCCACTCGCTGGGATTGATCGTCGTGGCGGAGGGCGTCGAGCAGGACGCCACCCGCGACCAACTGGTGGAGATGGGTTGTGACGTCGCGCAGGGTTACCTGATCTCCCGCCCGCTCGGACGGGACCGATTCGACGCCTGGTTGACGGCCCGAACCGTCTGTGCCGCAGGCGTCCACGATGGGACCGTGCTCACCCTGGTCCGGTAGCCGCTGCGATCGATGACCGCCGCAGGGTGCTCGTGGCCCTCGGTGTAAAGTAGTGTCGCTCGATCTTCGATGCTGCCCCAATAGCTCAGACGGCAGAGCGTCTCCATGGTAAGGAGAAGGTCTACGGTTCGATTCCGTATTGGGGCTCGGTCAAGCGTGGGAGGGGTCGCCCCCGGAGGCGGTGTAGCTCAGTCGGAAGAGCAAGCGGCTCATAATCGCTGTGTCGCCGGTTCGAGTCCGGCCACCGCTACCATTGGTTCGGCGCGCCGGGCGCCCCGGCTGCACCACTGAACAGTTCGGCGAGAGAGAGGCACCTGTGGCACGCGCCACCGACATCCGGCCCAAGATCACCTTGGCTTGCGAGGAGTGCAAGCACCGCAACTACATCACCAGGAAGAACCGCCGCAACGATCCTGACCGGCTCGCCATGCGCAAGTACTGCCCGAACTGCAACACCCACCGGGCGCACCGCGAGACTCGCTGAGTCCGCTGGTGTCGACGTGGGCCGGCCTCGACCGGTTCTCGGGTAGTCCGCGCTGATGGCGCTGGACCCTTCCTTCGTCGGGCGGTGTTACCCCCTGGCGGGTACCTACCAGGTGGGGCGCGTGAAGATCCGCGAGTTCGCCGAGGCCATCGGGGACGATGATGCCCTCTACCGGGATCCCGACGCCGCTCGCGCGTGCGGGTACTCCGATGTGCTCGCCCCACCCACGTTCGCGATGATTCTCGTCCTGCGTGCGCAGGAAGGGCTGGTCAGCGACCCCGAGCTCGGTCTGGACTACCGCCGGATGGTGCACGGCAGCCAGTCCTTCACCCACCACCGACCGATCGAGGCCGGTGACGAACTGGCCGTAGTGCTGCACGTCGAGGGCATCCGCACCATGGGTGGCAACGACATGCTCACCGTGCGATGTGAGATCACCGACCAGGCCGGCACTCCGGTGACCACAGCGCGGGCCATGCTGGTCGTCCGGGGGAACGACGGGTGACCCGGCGCCGCAGCGCAGAGGTCGCCGAGGGCGATGAGCTGCCCGGGTTGCAGGTCCGAGTGACCCGGTCCGACCTGGTCCGCTACGCCGGCGCCTGCGGTGATTTCAATCCCATTCACTGGAGCGACCGGGTCGCCCGTGAGGTCGGCCTGCCGGATGTCGTCGCGCACGGGATGCTCACCATGGCGCTGGCCAACCGGCTGGTGACCACCTGGGCTGGGGACCCGGGCGCCGTCGTGGAATGCGCAGTGCGCTTCACCCGCCCGGTCCTCGTGCCCGACGATGCCGACGGCGCGCTCGTCGAGTTCTCCGGCAAGGTGACGAAGCGACGCGCCGACGGCACCGTGGTCGTCGCCATCACGGCCCGCTGCGCCGCCCAGACCGTCCTCGGCCAGGCCACCGCCACCCTCGCCCTCCCCTAACCCCATCTCTTCCCTCGGTCCGACGTGGAGACATATCGGGCGCAAAGCTGGTCTGCGGCCCCGATATGTCTCCATGTCGGGGTGGGTGGGGTAGTTGGAGCGTGCGGGGCTTGGTGGCCTACACTCTGTGGGGCTGGCTTGCCAGCTGATCTTTCGTGCCCGGTGGAAGCTGTGGCGTGGGTTAAAGGGGTGTAGCTCAACTGGCAGAGCAGCGGTCTCCAAAACCGCAGGTTGCAGGTTCAAGTCCTGTCGCCCCTGCGTGAGATGTAACCCATGTTAGATGTGAATGCGGTGTTGACCTGATCCGGCGAAGCGGAGGATTACCAGGGTGAGTGAGGATCGCGCCCGCGAGACGGACGATCAGCTGGAGCAGGCTGACGCTCCACAGTCCGCTGCCGCCGTGCGCCGGGAGCGATCCACCAGCCGATCCGCCCAGGAACAGCGCTCCGCCACCGCAGGCAAGGACCATCCAACCAGGGCTCGTGGCGCCGCTGACACCAAGGTCGCGGCACCGGCCCGGCTGGTGCGCTTCCTCCGCGAGGTCGTCTCCGAGCTCACCAAGGTGATCTGGCCGAGCCGCCGGGAGCTGGTGGTCTACACCGCGGTCGTGCTGGTCTTCGTCAGCTTTATGGTGGCGTTCGTGTCATTGCTGGACATGGGGCTGGGCAGGGCCGTGTTGAGTGTCTTCGGCTGATGTCGGGTACCCGGTGCCGGTTGAGCACCAGCACGGTATGACGCACGTACAGAAAGCGAGATGGACTGTGACTTCCCCCGGAGAGACTTCGTCCGACGATGGGCAGGAGCTGACGGGGCTGTTCGGTGAGGATGCACCCCAGATCGAGACAACCCACAGCGTCGAGACAACCCACAGTGAGGCCGCCCTGGACGTTGACGACGTTGACCAGGACGTTGACGACGTTGACCAGGACGTGGAGGACCTGGCGGTAGCCGAGGCGCCACCCTCGGAGCCGGCGGATCCCGTCGACGAGCTCCGATCCGCGTTGGCCAGCGCTCCTGGGGAGTGGTACGTGGTGCACTCCTACGCCGGCTACGAGAACAAGGTGAAGGCCAACCTGGAGACCCGGATCCAGACGCTGGACGTCGAGGACTACATCTTCCAGGTGGAAGTGCCCACCGAAGAAGTCACCGAGATCAAGAACGGCCAGCGCAAGCAGGTTCAGCGCAAGGTACTGCCTGGTTACATCCTGGTCCGGATGGAACTCAACGACGCCTCGTGGAGTGCGGTGCGCAATACGCCGGGGGTCACCGGGTTCGTCGGCGCCACCTCCCGGCCCTCCCCGCTGACCCTGGACGAGGTGCTGAAGTTCCTCGCCCCGCGGGTGGCGCAGCCCAAGGTGCCGGTAGGCGCCGGCAAGCACGCCAGCAGTGCCGGTGGTGCCAAGCCCACGATCGAGGTCGACTACGAAGTGGGCGAGTCCGTCACCGTCATGGACGGTCCGTTCGCGACTTTGCCGGCGACAATCAACGAGGTCAACGTCGACGCACAGAAGCTCAAGGTGCTGGTGTCGATCTTCGGTCGGGAGACTCCGGTCGAGCTCTCGTTCAACCAGGTGGCCAAGATCTGACCGGCGCCGCCGACGTTATTTCACCAGCCTGAGGAAGGAACCATGCCCCCCAAGAGACGTAAGAAGCTCGCGGCCACCGTGAAGCTCGCACTGGAGGCGGGCACCGCGAACCCGGCTTCGGTCGGGCAGGCGCTGGGCCCGCACGGTCTGAACATCATGGAGTTCTGCAAGGCCTACAACGCTGCGACGCAGAACAATCGCGGCGAGGTGGTGCCTGCGGTGATCTCGGTTTACGAGGACCGCTCGTTCGACTTCGTGCTCAAGACCCCGCCGGCCTCGGTTCTGCTGCTCAAAGCAGCCGGGGTCGCCAAGGGTTCCGCCGAGCCGCACAAGACCAAGGTCGCCAAGATCGGTCGCGAGCAGCTACGGGCTATCGCCGAGCGCAAGCGCGAAGACCTCAACGCCAACGACATCGACGCCGCCATCAAGATCATCGCTGGCACCGCGAGATCAATGGGAATTACGGTGGTCGACTGACCCGTCTGCGCTCCTGCTGAGGGCGATCACAGGCGGAGGAGAACAAGTTAGGTGTGGGAGGGCCAGGCGCTGGTCCGGACCACGAACTGATCCTTATAGAAGGGCAGTGTGTTCATGAAGCGCAGCAAGGCTTATCGGCAGGCTGATGAGAAGATTGACCGCAGCCGGCTCTACAGCCCGCTGGAGGCAGCGGCGCTGGCCAAGGAGACCTCCGCGACGACGATGGATGCCACCGTCGAGGTGGCCATGCGGTTGGGCGTCGATCCCCGCAAGGCTGACCAGATGGTTCGCGGCACGGTGAACCTGCCGCACGGCACCGGCAAGACGGTCCGCGTCATCGTCTTCGCCAGCGGTGACCGGGCCGCAGAGGCCGAAGCTGCCGGCGCTGACGCGGTCGGCTCCGAGGATCTCATCGCGCGTATTCAGGATGGCTGGCTGGATTTCGACGCCGCCATCGCGGCTCCCGACCAGATGGCCAAGGTCGGCCGGATCGCCCGGATCCTCGGCCCCCGCGGCCTGATGCCCAACCCGAAGACCGGGACCGTCACTCCTGACGTCGCCAAGGCCATCACGGACATCAAGGGTGGCAAGATCAATTTTCGGGTGGACAAGCAGGCCAACCTGCACCTGGTCATCGGCAAGGTCTCCTTCGACGCCGACAAGCTGGTGGAGAACTACGCTGCGGCGCTCGAGGAGGTGTTGCGAGGCAAGCCTTCGGCCGCCAAGGGCCGGTACCTGAGGAAGGTCAGCTTCTCCACGACCATGGGCCCCGGCATCCCGGTCGACCCCAACCGCACCCGTAACCTGCTCGCCGACGAGGCTGTGACGTAGTCCTGGATGGGGGCCGACCGGCCGCCGGGGAGCGCTGTCGGGGACCAGCGCCCGCACCGGCGGCCAGTCGACGATCAGGGGCCGGGAGCTGTCCAACCCGTGCCGGATGTCTCGGTGATCTGACCGATGACGCAGGCCATGCACAGCGCTCCCAACGAGTTTGTGGTGAGCGTGAGACCGCTGGCTGGGATCGTGCACCCGCAGACCGCCAGGGCCTCGCCCACGATGGTGGCAGCCACGACCTCCTCGGGCATCAACAGATGCATGAGCCCATCCTCTGAGTTGCGCGCCCACCGCAGGGGCCCGGCGCTGTACTGCTCAGCCTGCGGGGCGGGGACCGCCTGAGGGTCAACAGTGCGCTCGTCCGGTGCTCCGCCGGAGGCCGGCGATTTGCCGAACTGCGGGGCGGGCACCGGCCAGCTGGCCTGTCGCTCACAGATCGGGCACCGGCTCTTGGCGGGCTCTACGTCGGTGTCCACCGGCCAGGGCATGCGGTGCCCGCAGACGGCGACCTGGACACCGCTGTGATCGGTCCCGCGCGTGGCGAGCAGATGACTGCGCTGGTCGTGTGGGGAGCGCGCCCAGCGACACGGAGTGCTCACCGCGGCCCTTCCTTTCCGATCGTGAATCCGGCTCAACGTCACATGCCGTGTCGACGCGGTGTCGGTGTCCGTTATCCACTGCGGTCTCCTGGTGCCGAGGTTCACCCTGTCCGGGGAGGCACAGCCACGCGGTGGAGTCGAGCCGTCCGGAGCAGCGGCTGGAGGCAACGCCTTAGGGTGCTCGGCGGTGTCGATCCGCGCGACCTCCACGCCGCGGTTTAACAACGCAAGCTCGGTAGCGGGCAGGCTGTGACCGGGCCGGTTTGGTTGCAGTGGTGGGGTTGACCTAGGCTGGCTGCGGTTCCACCGAAGACCGCTGGTCTGTCGTGCCGATGGCACGACACGAAGGTCCCGCGAGCAGCGGGCGGCCCGCGCAGGAGGATGTGGTTGTGCCGCCATGTGGCGCCGTCGTGCGCTGTGTCGCGAAGCGCCCGCGCCTGCTGCGCCGGGGCGTTCGTCATCGTAGGTCCGGGTCACGGGTGCGCGCAGCGAGCCCGTGGAGGTCAGCAGACGTAGCACCCCGACCAAGGAGGCGATCCATGGCTAGACCGGACAAGGTCGATGCCGTTGCCGATATCGCGGAGGAGTTCCGCGGTGCCACGGCCACCGTCGTGACCGAATACCGCGGCCTGTCCATGACGCAACTGACCAACCTGCGCCGTGCCCTGGGGACCGACACGACCTACCGGGTCGCCAAGAACACGCTGGTGTCGCGGGCCGCGCGTGAGGCCGGCGTGGAGGGTCTCGACGAGTTGTTCATCGGCCCGACCGCGATCGCGTTCGTCCGCGGTGAGCCGGTGCTCGCGGCGAAGGCGCTGCGTGATTTCGCCAAGGACAACACCGCGCTGGTGATCAAGGGTGGCTACCTGGACGGTCGCGCGCTGACCGTCGCCGAGGTCGCCCAGATTGCGGACCTGGAGTCCCGCGAGGTGTTGCTGGCCATGCTGGCCGGCGCGATGAAGGCCAACCTCTCCAAGGCCGCCAGGCTGTTCGCCGAGCCGGCCTCGCAGGTCGCCCGGTTGGCCGCGGCCCTGCGGGACAAGCAGCAGGACCAGCAGCCGAGCGGTGAGCACGTCGAGGACTGATCGACTGGTATCTGCCGACGACACAAGACGATCCAAAAGAGCACAGAAGGAGAGACGCCATCATGGCGAGGATGAGTACTGACGAGCTGCTGGATGCGTTCAAGGACATGACGCTGCTCGAGCTGAGCGAGTTCGTGAAGAAATTTGAGGAGACCTTCGACGTCACCGCTGCGGCACCGATCGCGGTAGCGGCGGGTCCGGCGGCCGGAGCCGCCGAAGCCCCGGCCGTCGAGGAGAAGGACGAGTTCAACGTCGTCCTCGAGGCAGTCGGTGAGAAGAAGATCCAGGTCATCAAGGTGGTTCGGGAGGTCGTCTCCGGTCTGGGCCTCAAGGAGGCCAAAGACCTGGTCGAATCCGCCCCCAAGCCCATCCTCGAAGCCGTTCCCAAAGACCAGGCCGAAGCCGCCAAGGCAAAGCTGGAGGAAGCCGGCGCCAAGATCAGCCTTACCTGAGCCTGTCCTGCCGCATTCAGCGGGCGCAGCGGGGTTATTCGCACCGCGAGGACCCGCTCAGCCCGCTGAATGCGCTGGGGGGCCGTGGGTGGGTAGGTGATCGTCGAGCCAGCGGATGAGGTCGGTGAGGATCGCCTCGCGCTCGGGCTCGTTGAACACTTCGTGGTAGAGGCCCGGGTAGCGGCGGAGCGTCTTGTCCTGCGAGGACACGAGCTCGTGCAGCATCGTGGAGCCGGCCAGCGGGCATATCCGGTCAGCGGTGCCGTGCAGGATCAGCAGCGGGATGGACAGCAGGGGCAGCTGAGCGGGCAGCCGCTGCATCGCCGCCAGGACCTCGGCTCCGGTCCGAGCCTTGACCCGGCCGCGGTACACCAGCGGGTCCTGCCGGTAGGCGCGAATCACGTCGGGGTCTCGGCTGATCTTCTCGGCGGCGTCGAGGGCGGCCACGCCGAGGTTGGGCACCAGCGCCGAGAGCACCCCGGCCAGGCGCCTGGCCAGCGCCGAGCCCGCTGTCGTCGTCACCGCCGGCCCGGAGACGACCAGCCCGTCCAGCGTGATGCCCGGCCCCGCCGCCCCGAGATCAATAGCCTCGAGATCGGTAGCCCCAAAATCGGTAGCCCCAAAATCGATGGCCCCAAAATCGATGGCACAGTGCAGCGCGATCAGGCCGCCGAGCGAGTGGCCCACCATGAACACCGGCAGCCCGGGATGCCGAGCGGTGGCGAAGCGCACGAAGGACCTCAAATCCTCCAGGACCAGCGCCATCCGCTCGATGTTGGCTCGTCGCCCGCCGGATCGTCCGTGCCCGCGGTGGTCGGCGGCGTAGACCGCGAAGCCCGCTGCCGCCAGCGCCTCGCCGACGTGGGTGTAGCGCGCCGAGTGCTCATGGATGCCGTGCACCACGACGACGACCGCCCGCGCCGGGTCCTGGGGCAGCCAGGCCTGCCAGTACGCAGACCGTCCCGCCGCGGCCGCCCGGTGTCCCTGGTCATGCGTGGTGATCACGGACCACCTCCTCGGCGCGCGCGAGCACCATCCTGCGGGCCGAGTCGGCACCGGCAGCCCGTATCACTCCTACCGTTCTACCCTGGATGGCAATGACCAGTCTCACCACCGAGCCGACCACCCCGCAGCGCTCGTTGCTGCAGCGCAGCATGCACGGCGGCCCCCTGCGGACCGCCATTCTCGCCGTCGCGGTGCTCGCCGTGGTCGCTGTGGCCGGGGCGGGCTGGTTCGGCTTGTCCTGGTACCGGGCCGCGCACGATGAATCTCTCGCCGTGGGTATGGAGCGGGACGCGGTACTGCGCGATGCCCAGCGGGCCGTGCTCACCCTCAACACCCTCAACTACCGGCAGGTGCAGGATGGGTTGACGCTGTGGGAGCAGGCAGCCACCGGTCCGCTGCTGGGCCAGCTGCGGACCAACCGCGAGTCCTACGCTCGGGCGATCACCGAGTCGGCCACGGTCAGTTCCGCGAAACTGCTGGACGCCGCCGTCGCCTCCCTCGACGCGCGCGCCGGCACCGCACTGGTGTTCGCCGGTGTGGACGTCACCTCGCAACTCGAACAAAGCAATCCGGGCTGCGTGCACCGGCGCGTCCGCTTGGAGATGATGCGGGTCGGTGCCGACTGGAAGGTCGCCATGTTGGATCCGGTCGGCGAAACCTACTCGGAGGTGGGTCCGTGCCCTCCGCCGGCATCCCCCAGATAGCCCAAGGCCCGCACCAGGATCCCTGGCACCAGAGTCCCCCGCCAGCAGAGTCCCCGGCATAGGGAGCAAGTCGACGATGACCGTCTCCGCACCACCACAACCTGTTGACACCGAGGAGGTGACACCGCTGTCCCGACGTCTGATCGGGGTGGCGACCCTGGTCGCGTTGGTCGCCGCAGTGGTGATCGCAGTGGTTCTCGGGGCGTGGTTTCGCAACGAGGCGAACCAGCTGTCCGGTTCCGCAGCGGCGAGCAACGATGCGCTGGTCGACACCGCTGCCACCGCCGAGGTCTCCACGCAGGTCAGCGAGGCGGTGCGACGGGTCTACTCCTATGACTTCGCCCGGTTGGACGACAACGAACGAGCCGCCACCCAGGTCGTCACCGGGTCGTTCGTCGAAGCTTTCCGGCAACAGTTCGCCCGGGTCCGGGAGTTGGCGCCCGGGCAGCAGGCGGTGGTCGTGGCGACGGTGCCGGCGCTGGCTGTGAAGAGTATCGACGGCGACCGGGCGATCGTGCTGGTGTTCCTCGACCAGCAGGCCAAGCAGGTCGGTACGGACAAGCCACTGCTGGCCACCGGCAGGCTCTCCATCACCGCGCTTCGGGTCGACGGCAGCTGGAAGATCGCCGACGCGGAGTCGTTCTGAGCGGTGTTCGGGAGGTCAGATGAGCGCGGGTGTCGAGGTGGCGGTGCAGGGGTTGGCGAAGTCCTTCGGCTCCTCCGTCATCTGGTC
This sequence comes from uncultured Actinomycetota bacterium, assembly GCA_963712995.1. Classification (GTDB taxonomy): domain Bacteria; phylum Actinomycetota; class Actinomycetes; order Mycobacteriales; family Pseudonocardiaceae. The sequence continues at coordinate 273,013 of CAVQKH010000025.1, forward strand.
CGACGTCACGCTCACCCTGCCGGCGGGGGAGATCAGCGTTTTGCTGGGCCCCTCGGGCACCGGCAAGTCGGTGTTCCTCAAGACCCTGATCGGGCTGCTCAAACCCGAGCGCGGCTCGATCATCATTCACGACACGGATCTGGTGCGATGCAGCGAACGCCGGCTGTATGAGATCCGCAAGCTCTTCGGGGTGCTGTTCCAGGACGGCGCGTTGTTCGGATCGATGAACCTGTATGACAACGTCGCCTTCCCGCTGCGCGAGCACACCCGCAAGTCCGAAAAAGCGATCCGCGCCATCGTCGGCGAGAAGATGGAGATGGTGGGGCTGACCGGCGACGAGCGCAAGCTGCCAGGGCAGATCTCCGGGGGCATGCGCAAGCGTGCCGGCCTGGCGCGGGCACTGGTGCTTGATCCGGAGATCGTGCTGTTCGACGAGCCGGACTCGGGACTGGACCCGGTCCGTACCGCGTATCTGAACCAGTTGATCGTGGATCTCAACGCGCAGACCGACGCCACTTTCCTGATCGTCACCCACGACATCAACACCGCGGCGAGGCTGCCGGACAACATCGGCATGCTCTACCGCCAGCGGCTGGCCGCCTTCGGGCCCCGTGAGGTGCTGCTGACCAGCGAGGAACCCGCGATCGCGCAGTTCCTCGCCGGGCGCCGGCAGGGCCCGATCGGGATGTCGGAGGAGAAGGACGCCGCGCAGGCGCAGCGCGAGCTGGCAGAGGTCGGGGGCGAGCCGGGCGGGCTGCCCGAACTCAAACTTCAGCTGACACCCTCACCGGGACTGCCGGGGCGCAAGGCCTGCGCCCGCCGGCTGGATCGCGTCATGGGCATACTGCATACCCTGCCCAGCGCCGCCCAGGATGCCATCCGGCTCAGTCTCACCGACGCTGACCGGCGCCGCTACCAGCTCCCAGCGCAGGACCCGGAGGAGGGTAGCCGCGGGGAGATCGACGGCCCGTGAACGTCGGATTCCCGGGCAGCGGAGCACTGGTCCAGGCCGGTCGGCTGTTCGCACTGGGCCTGGAGGTGACGCGGCGGCTGTTCCAGCGCCCCTTCGCGGCGCGGGAGCTCATCGAGCAAGCCTGGTTCATCACCAGGGTCTGCGCGCTGCCCACCGCCCTGTTCACCATCCCGTTCGGCGCGACCATCGCGCTGTTACTCGCTGAGCTGGCCCGGCAGTTCGGTGCCCAGTCCCAGACCGGGGCGGGCAGCGTGCTCGCGATCGTCCAGCAGGCCGCGCCGATCGTCACCGCCCTGCTCATCGCTGGCGCCGGCGGCGCGGCGGTCTGCGCGGACCTCGGGGCCCGCACCATCCGCGAGGAGATCGACGCGCTGGAGGTGCTCGGCATCTCACCGGTGCAGCGGCTGGTGGTGCCCCGGGTGCTGGCGATGATCCTGGTCGCCTTGGTGCTCAACGGGCTGGCCACCGTCGTGGGCGTGGCCGGCGGCTACTACTTCAACGTCGTGGTCCAGGGCGGCACGCCCGGTGCCTACATCGCCAGCTTCGCCACCTTCGCGCAGGTCTCCGACATCTGGGTCAGCGAGTTCAAGGCGGCGTTGTTCGGGCTGGTCGCGGGGATCGTCGCGGCGTACCGGGGGCTCAACCCACCACCAGGGCCCAAGGGGGTGGGGGAGGCGGTCAACCAGTCGGTGGTGATCTCCTTCGTGGCGGTGTTCCTGATCAATCTCGTGGTCACCGCGCTCTACCTGCAGCTCGTGCCGCCGAAGGGGGGCTGAGCGCGGTGGTCTCGATGAGTAACTTCCGGCGGGCCGCCCGGGTCCCGCTAGCCAAGCTGGATGACCTCGGTGACCAGCTCTCGCTCTACGGTCGGGCGATCGGTTGGGTCCCGCGGGCGCTGGGGCGCTACCGCAAAGAGATCGCCCGGCTGCTGGCCGAGGTCAGCTTCGGATCGGGCGCCCTGATCATCATCCTCGGCACCGCGGGAGTGACCGCAGCGCTGTCGCTGTTCGTCGGGAGCCTGGTGGGTCTGCAAAGCTTCCGTGCGCTGGATGCCCTGGGCACCCAGGCACTCACCGGTTTCGTCACTGCCTACTTCACCACCCGCGACATCGCCCCGCTGGTCGCCTCGCAGGCCCTGATCTGCACGCTCGGCGCGGGCTACACCGCGGAGCTCGGCGCGATGCGCATCTCCGAGGAGATCGACGCGCTGGAGGCGATGAGCGTGCCCAGCGTGCCATACCTGATCACCACCCGGGTGATCGCCGGTTTCATCGCGATCATCCCGATGTACACCATCGGGTTGGTGCTCTCCTACGCCGCGGCCCGGCTCAACGTCACCGCGATCAACCAGTTACCCGGGGGGACCTACGACCACTACTTCACGCTGTTCCTGCCGGTCAGCGACGTGTTGTGGTCCTACGTCAAGGTGCTGACGTTCGCCTTCGTGATCATCCTGGTGTGCTGTCACTACGGTTACCGGGCCAGCGGCGGCCCAGCCGGGGTGGGCATCGCGGTGGGACGCGCGGTGCGGGCCTGCATCGTGATCGTCTCCATCACCGACTTCTTCCTCACTCTGGCGATCTTCGGCACGGTCACCTCGGTCCGGGTGGCCGGATGATCCCGGTGGTGGTGCGGCGCAGGCTGCAAGGGGTGGCCTTCCTGATCGTGGTCATCTCCTTGATCGCGCTGTCCATCGCGACGTACTCGGGCGCTTTCTCCCGCGGCGTCCCGGTGACGCTGCGCGTCGAGAAGACCGGCCTGCAGCTTGATGTGCGCTCGGACGTCAAGGTCCGCGGGTTGATCGTCGGCGAGGTGACCGACCTGAGCTCATCGGGTGGCGTCGCCACCGTGGGGCTGATGCTCAAACCCGAGATGGCGCCCCTGATCCCGGACAACGTCAGTGCCCGGCTGCTGCCCAAGACGCTGTTCGGGGAGAAGTACGTCTCTCTGGTGCTGCCGCAGCGCCCGTCCGGACGTCCGCTGTCGGCGGGCGATGTCATCCCGCAGGACCGCAGCCAGGCCGCCCGCGAACTGGACGCGGCCTTGGACGGCCTGCTGCCGCTGCTGCAGGCCGTGGCGCCGCAGGACCTGGCAGGCACACTCGGCGCGATCTCCGGTGCGCTGCGTGGTCGCGGTCAGCGACTCGGCGCCACCCTGGTCCGGACCCAGCAGCTGGTCAGCGGGTTGAACCCGGCGTTGCCGCAACTCCAGGAGGACATCACCCGTATCGCTGATCTGGCCGACACCTACACCCGGGCCGCGCCCGAGCTGCTGGCGGCGCTGGCGGATCTGTCCACCACCACCCGCACGGTGGCGCAGCAGCGCGAGAACCTGGCGGAGCTGTTCTCCTCGCTCACCCAGGCGTCCGGGGACCTCCGGGAGTTCCTGCGCGAAAACCGGGAGAACCTGATCGCGCTAGCTGCTGAGAGCAGGCCCACCCTGGAGTCGCTAGCCCGGTACGCCCCGGAGTACCCCTGCCTGCTGCACTCGATTGCCGGGCTGGTGCCCCAGATCGACCGGGTCTTCGGGGTGGGCACCGGCCAGCCGGGGTTGCACGTCTACCTGGAGGTCACCAACAACCGCGGGAAGTACCTGCCGGGGGTGGACGAGCCGCGCTACGACGAGGACCGCGGCCCGCGCTGCTATCCCGTGCGCGACGGCATCAAGTTCCCGGAGTACCCGGGTGGCCCGATCCAGGATGGCTCGACATCGCCGCCGGTCGGTCACTCGGATCCCTCGCCGGGTTTGGGGCCTGCCAGTACACCGCCACAAGCGGTCATGGGACTGCCGAATTCCCCGGCTGAGCAGCAGTTCCTCGCCGCACTGCTCGCCTCGGCCGACGGTGAGCGACATCCTGGCTGGACCAGTTTCCTGCTCGGCCCGCTGCTGCGGGGCGCGGAGGTGACGCTGCGGTGAGGCCAGCCCGTACGGTCACAGTGCTCGCGCCACTGACCAAGCTGGTCGTGTTCAGCGCCGTCACCGCGCTGGCCACCGGCCTGGTCGCGCTGACCATCGCCAACGTCAGGCTGACCGGCACGACCAGCTATCTGGCCCGGTTCAGCGACGTCAGCGGCCTGTTGGTGGGTGACGACGTGCGCATCGCCGGGGTCCGGGTGGGCACGGTGGATTCCATCGAGCTGGTCGACCGGCGCATCGCGCAGGTGGGTTTGCGCGTGGACTCCGGCCAACGGCTGCCGGCGTCGGTGACCGCGTCGGTGCTGTACCGCAACCTCATCGGGCAGCGCTACCTCGCCCTGGCCCGGGGTCCCGGCCCGGTCGGGGAGACCCTGCCGCCCGGCGGGTTGATCCCGATCGGGCACACCACGCCACCGCTGAACCTCACCGTGCTGTTCAACGGGTTCAAGCCGCTGCTGGCGGGCCTGGACCCAGCACAGCTCAACCAGCTGTCCTGGGAGATCGTGCAGGTGCTGCAGGGGCAGGCCGGCACTGTGGAGAGCCTGCTCGCCAGCACCTCGTCGCTGACCAGGGACCTCGCCGACCGCGACCGGGTGATCGGTGAGCTGATCACGAACCTGAACACCGTGCTGGACACCGTCAATGCCCGCGACGAGCAGCTCTCCGCACTGATCCTGCAATTGCAGCGGCTGGTCTCGGGGTTGGCAGCGGATCGGGAGCCGATCGGGCAGGCGATCGTCTCGATCGATCAGCTCGCCGGCACCACCGCTGGCCTGCTCAGTGACGCCCGGCCCGCGCTGCGCGAGGACATTGCCGCGCTGGGCGCGCTGTCATCCAATCTGGCAGGCAGCGAGCAGGTGATCGACGGGGTGCTGCGGTTCCTGCCGGAGAAGCTCACCAAGCTCAGCCGGGTAGGCAGCTACGGCTCGTGGTTCAACTTCTACCTCTGCGGGCTCGAAGGTACCGTCACCGTCCCCGTGCCCGATGCGGCGAACGTACCCCTGGTCGTCCCGCTGACCACGCCGCCACCCGCCGCGAGGTGCACGCCGTGAGGTCACCGCCGCGCCACCCGATCGCCCTCGGCGTCGCCGGTGTGGTCGTCCTGGTTTTGCTGGTCATCGCCGGCTACAACGCGGAGCGCCTGCCGATCATCGGTGGCGGCACCACTTATACCGCTGAGTTCCGCGACGCCGCCGGGTTGGCGGCCCGGGATCCGGTCTATATCGCCGGGGTCGAGGTCGGCCGGGTCAGCGCCGTCGAACTGGCCGGCGACCGGGTACGGGTGTCCCTGCGGATCAGGGACGCCTGGCTGGGGGACCAGACCAACGCTGCGATCGAGATCAAGAGCCTGCTGGGCGCGAAGTCGGTGAGCCTGGACCCCCGCGGGCAGCGCGCGCTCGAGCCCGTCACACCCATCCCGCTGCAGCGCACGGCCTCGCCCTACGACGTCATCGAGGCACTGAGCGGGCTGTCCGGGACCCTGGAGCAGATCGACACCAGCCAGCTCGAACAGAGTCTGCGGACGCTGGCCGACACCTTCCGCGGCACCCCCGAGCAGGTCAAGGGCACCCTGGATGGGTTGTCCCGGCTGTCGGCGACGATCGCCGGTCGGGACCAGCAGATCCGGCACCTGCTGGCCGGGACGGACACCCTGTCCGGGGTGCTGGCCGGCCGCAATGCTGAGTTCGAGCGACTGCTCACCGACGGGAACCTGCTGTTGGCCGAGGTCCGTCACCGGCGGGAGGCGATCAGTGCGCTGCTGACCAGTGTGCAGGCGCTGTCGTTGCAGCTGCGTGGGCTGGTGGCGGACAACAGCGCCCAGCTGCGTCCGGCGCTGGAGCAACTCGACGCGGTGGCCGCCGTGCTGGCGCGAAACCAGGACAACCTGGACCGGGGGTTGGCGCTGGAGCCGGTGTTCATCCGGCTGTTCACCAACACCCTGGGCAACGGGCGCTGGTTCGACAGCTACATCTGCGGGTTGCTGCCGCCACCGACCGCGCTGGGTCCGCTCACGATCAACGAGCGGGGGTGCTGAGCATGCGCCGCTGGACCGGACGCCTGATCGCGATCGGCTGTGTGCTCGGCGTGCTGGTGGTCGCCGGGCTGTGGTGGCTGACGCCGCGCCCCGGGCGCACCATCACCGTCTACCTCAGCTCCGCGGTCGGGGTGTTCCCGGACAACGAGGTCCTGATCCTGGGTGTGCCGGTCGGCCGGATCACCACGGTGGCGCCCCAGGGCCGCCTGGTCAAGGTCGTGCTGACGATCGATGACTCGGTGGACGTACCGGCCGGCGCCTCGGCCGTGGTGATCTCGCCCAGCCTGGTCGCCGGTCGCAGCATCCAGCTGACCCCGGCCTACACCCGGGGTCCGAGGATGCCCGACGGGGGTGTCATCCCAGTGGAGCGCACCGCCGTCCCACTCGGGGTGGACGAGCTGACCCGCGCTGCCAACGACCTCGCCACCATGCTCGGCCCCACCGGGGTGAACCGTACAGGCGCCCAAGGAAAGGGAGCCCAAGGAAAGGGAGCCACTGTCCGACCTGCTCGATGTCGGGGCAGCCAACCTGCGGGGCAATGGGCAGGCGGTCAACGACACGATCGGCAACGTGGCAGCGCTGTCCGAGACGCTGGCCGGATCCCGCAAGGAATTGTTCGACACGGTCACTCAACTGCAGTCCTTCGTGTCCACCCTGGCCGCGAACGACGCGCAGGTCCGGCAGTTCACCAGCCAGCTCGCCGAGGTGTCGAATTTTCTGGCCGGTGAGCGTGGTGACCTCGGTGCGGCGTTGCGGGAGCTGTCCCTCGCCTTGGGTGAGGTGGCCGCGTTCGTGCAGGACAACCGGGCAGTACTGCGCTCGAACGTGGACCGGCTCACCGAGGTGACCGCGGTGCTGGTGCGGCAACGGGAGGCGCTGGGCCAGATCATCGATCTCGCGCCCACCGCGCTGAGCAACCTCAGCAACGCCTACAACTCCTCCTCCGGCACGCTGGACACCCGCCTGAACATCGAGGAACTGCGGGCCCCACCGATCCTGCTGGTCTGCGAGCTGCTGCTGCGTGGCACCCCGCGGCCGGTGCCTGCCGCCCTGGCGCAGACCTGCCGCGCGCTTGAGCCACAACTCACCGGCGCGGTGCCGCTGCCCTCGGCAGCCCAGGTGATCAGCGCGCTGCAGGCCGGGGAGCCGCCGCCGCTGCCGCTGCTCGCGCTGCCCACCATTGCCGGGGGTAGCCGATGAGCCGGGTGCCTGCGATGCTGCTCAGCGCGTCGGTCCTGGGCGCGCTGGCGGGTTGTGGGGTCCTCCAGGGCGGGCTGCAGAACGTGCCGCTGCCCGGTGGGGTGGACACCGGACCAAACCCCTACCAGGTCACCGCGGAGTTCTCCGACGTGCTGGAGCTGGTGCCGCAGTCGCTGGTGAAGGTCAACGACGTGTCGGTCGGAATGGTCCGGGCGATCAGGCTCGCCCCGGACAGTTGGCATGCGCTGGTCACCCTGGAGCTCAACCGGACCGTCGAGCTGCCCGCCAACACGCTCGCGCGCGTGCGCACCACGAGCCTGCTGGGGGAGAAGTTCGTCGAGCTCGCCGGTCCCCACCGCCGAGCCGCCACGGGGCAGGCTGACCGACGGTGCGGTGATCCCGCTGCCGCGCACCAGCCGCGCCACCGACGTCGAGGAGGTGCTGGGAGCGCTGTCGTTACTGCTCAACGGGGGTGGCCTCGATCAGATCCGGACCATCGCCACTGAGCTGAACGCGGCCCTGTCCGGTCACGAACCGCAGCTGCGGGCGCTGCTGGCGGACCTGAACACCCTGGTGTCCGGCCTGGACATGCACAAGGCGGAGATCAACCGGGCGCTGGATGCGCTGAACCGGCTGTCGGCCACCCTGGCCGGCCAGCGCGGGCAGATCACCACCGCGCTGGATGGGTTGCCTGCGGGTCTGCAGGTGCTGGCCGACCAGCGCGCCCAGCTCACCGGCACGTTGACGGCGCTGGACCGGCTCTCGGTGGTCGCCACCGACACCATCGACCGCAGCCGCGACGACCTGATCGCCGACCTGCAGCTGCTGCGCCCCACATTGCAACAGCTGGCCGCCGCGGGGACCGATCTGCCGGACGCACTGGAACTCATCGCCACCTACCCGTTCACCGACGGCGCCGTCCGGGAGGGCTTCCAGGGCGACTACGCCAACCTCTACGTCAGGGCCGACCTGAACCTCGGCACCGTGCTGGACAATCTCTCCTCCTCCGGGCAGCCCCTGATGGGGGTGCCCCCGCCGCTCGGAGAGCTGCTGGCCCCCGGCCGCCCGCCGCTGGGGTCGCTGCTCGAGGGGCTCTCCGGGGTGGCGCCACCACCGGCGTCCGCCTCGGGCGGCCCCGGCGCCGATCCTGGTGGGATGAGCGCGTTGCTCGCGCCGCTGCTGCGGGCCCCGGGGCGGGTAGGACCGGCATGATCAGCGCGAGAGTCCGGTTCCAGCTGCTGGCGTTCGTCATCGTCACCGTGCTCGGGGTGGGTTATGTCGGCGTCCGCTACCTCGGTGCGGGCGCGCTGTTCGGTGCCGGCCCCTACCCGGTGACCCTGCAGCTCACCGACTCCGGCGGGATATTCACCGGGGCAGACGTCACCTACCGCGGCGTGGGCGTCGGCCGGGTCGGATCACTGCGGCTGACCAGCCAGGGCGTTGATGCTCAACTGGTGATCAATCCGGAAGCCCCGCCCATCCCGGCTGAGCTGGACGCCGTGGTGAGCTAACCTGTCCGTGATCGGCGAACAGTTCGTCGACCTGCGGCCACGGCGTGTGCAGGGTCCGATGCTGGGGGCCGGGTCGGTGATCCCGGCGTCCCGGGCCCGCACACCGGTCCAGATCGGGGAGCTCATCGCCAACCTGGACAACTTCATCCGGTCGGTGCCGCTGGAGTCCCTGCGCACCGTCGTGGAAGAGCTGGGCACCGCCTTCACCGGCACCGGCCCGGAGCTCCAGAGGTTACTGGAGGGCACCGACGCGTTCACCCACGACGCCATCGCCGCGTTGCCGCAGACCGTCACCTTGATCAGAGACGGGCGGGTGGTGTTGCAGACGCAGAACGAGCGCTCCAGCGCAATCGTCTCGTTCAGCCGGGACCTCGCGCTGCTCGCCGCGCAGTTGCGCTCCTCGGACCCGGACATCCGACGGTTGATCAGGACGACGCCGCAGTTCGCGGACCAGACCAGCGCCTTGATCGCCGAGAGCGGCACCCAGATCGGCAGGCTGCTCGCCGACCTGCTCACGGTGTCCCGGGTCACGGGGCCCCGCCAGGATGCGCTGCGTCATCTGCTGTCGGTGTACCCGGTGGTCATTGTGGTCCACTGACTCCTCGGTGGTGCCCGATGACGGTTTCGCTCACCTCGGGCTGGCGCTCAACTTCTTCGATCCGTACGCCTGCGTGCGGGGTTACGAGGGCACCATCCGGCGCTCCGGGACCGACACCGCGCCGGTCCCGGCCAATCGCGACGCGTTCTGCGCCGAGCCGCCGGGCAGCCCCACGGACGTTCGCGGCGCGCAGAACGTGCCGCGTGCCGGGACACCCGCCCAGGTCCCGCCGGGGGGACCCGGGCGGGTGACCTCGGGCAGGCCATCAGCAGACCCATCGGCCGGCCCATCGGTCAGGCCGATCGCCGACCTCACGTCGATCCTGGAGGGCTGAGTCCTGCGTATCCCCTGGTCACCACGGATGGCCACCCTCTTGATCGCGGTGCCCGCCGCGGTCGCCGTGATCGCTGCCGGCTGGTTCGGCGCGTCGTGGTACCGGGCCGCCCACGATGAGTCGCTTGCGTCGGGTCTGGCCAGGGACACCGTGCTCCAGGACGCCCAACAGGCGACGGTCAACCTCAACACCCTCGACCACCGGCGGCCCTCCGACGGGTTGGCGCTGTGGGAGCAGTCGGCCACCGGGTCGCTGCTGGAGGAGGTGCGGGCCAACCGAGCCACCTACGCGCGGGTCATCACCGACGCGGGGACGACCACCACCGCGCGGATCCTCGACGGCGCGGTTGCCGAGCTCGACGAGCGGGCCGGTACCGCACGGGTGCTGGTCGGGGTGGACGTCACGTCGGTCCGGGCACGCGGGGAGGCCAGCTGCGTGCGCAGGCGCATCCAGTTGGAGATGCGTCGCACGCAGGCCGTCTGGAAGGTCGACAAGCTGGCGCCGGTCGGCTCGGCGAACCCGGTGCCCGGCGCGTGCCCCACGGCCACGCCCCCGAGATAGGAGCCGGGAGTTCATGAAACCTACGGTGTCGCCACCACGTCCCTCCCCGCTGCGCCGACGGCCGCGGGTCGCCGGACGGCGCCATCCGGCGCCGTCCACGGATATCGTCGTCACCGAGGAGGTGGCGCAGTCTGCCGCGCTCGGCTCCGCCCGTCGGTGGACCGTGGCGCTGGTGGGGTTGGCTGGGGTGCTGGTGCTCGCGCTGGGTCTGGCGGCCTGGTTCCGCAGCGAGGCGAACCAGCTGCTCGGCTCCGCGGCGCGCAGCAATGGCGCGCTGCTCGATGTCGGTGCCACCGCGCAGCTCACCGGGCAGGTACGGGATGCGGTGGAACGCGTCTTCTCCTATGACTTCGCCCGGTTGGATGACAACGAACGGGCCGCCGCTGCCGTGATCACCGGCACGTTCGCCCGCGACTACCGCCAGCAGTTCGCGCGGGTTCGGGAGCTGGCGCCTGGGCAGCAGGCGGTGGTCGTGGCGAGCGTGCCGACGCTGGCCGTCAAGGTACTCGACGGCGATCGGGCGATCGTGGTGGTGTTCATCGACCAGCAGGCCAACCGCAGCGGGCAGGCCCAGCCACTCGCCGCTGCGGGTAGGCTCAGTGTCACCGCGCAACGGGTCGACGGTACCTGGAGAATCGCCGACGTGAAGCCCTTCTGATCAGCCGGGCCGATCGGGACTTCGCCGCTGATCGTGCACATCCGACCACTGATCGGACGATGTACTCTTGACGGGGCGCGTCTTGCAGGTCACTCTAGGACCACGCTTCCGCCGACTTTGGTCGGCGCTGGACAGTCGCCGTCCTAGCGGCTAGACTGCCTCTTTGCGCTGCCCTTTTCTCGTTCCCTGCACGGAAAATCTTGGAAACCCAGGGTGATCTTGAAGCATGATCTTGAAAATCCGGGGTTCACGGACACCCAGGACGATCTGTGCGCAGGGTGCATCGGGCTGCGTCGATAGTACCGACAACATCTCACAACTGCATCAATAATTGCACCAACACCGCGCCGGGAGCGTGGTCCTCGGGGGAGCCCGCTCTGGACCCGCGATCCTGCGCTCGGCAGCGCTAGTGTTCGGAAGGACGCAATCTTGGCAGTCTCCCGCCCGACCAAGACCTCTGCTGCGAACTACCCTGTATCCCGGCTCCCGGGAGCTCCGGCGCGGCCGTCATTCGCGAAGATCCGCGAGCCGCTTCAGGTGCCCGACCTGCTGGATCTGCAGCTCCAATCGTTCCAATGGCTCATCGGTGCCGACGAGTGGTACCAGCGTCGCATCGAGGCCGGTGAAGAGCAACCCATCGGTGGCCTTGCCGAGGTCCTCGAGGAGATCTCTCCGATCGAGGACTTCTCCGGATCGATGTCGTTGTCCTTCTCCGACCCTCGCTTCGATGAGGTCAAGGCCTCCGTGGAGGAGTGCCGGGACAAGGACATGACCTACGCGGCTCCGCTGTTCGTCACCGCCGAGTTCACCAACAACAACACCGGCGAGATCAAGTCTCAGACGGTGTTCATGGGCGACTTCCCGATGATGACCAACAAGGGCACCTTCATCATCAACGGGACCGAGCGGGTCGTGGTGTCGCAGCTGGTCCGTTCCCCTGGCGTGTACTTCGACCACGCCGTGGACAAGACCACCGACAAGGACGTCTACAGCGTCAAGATCATCCCTAGCCGGGGTGCCTGGCTGGAGTTCGACGTCGACAAGCGCGACACGGTGGGGGTGCGGATCGACCGCAAGCGCCGCCAGCCAGTGACCGTGCTGCTCAAGGCCCTGGGCTGGACGACCGAGCGGATCGCGGCGCGCTTCGCGCACTCCGAGACGCTGCTGGCCACCCTGGAGAAGGATCACACCGGCGGCCCCGATGAGGCGTTGCTGGATATCTACCGCAAGCTGCGCCCGGGTGAGCCGCCCACCAAGGAGAGCGCCCAAGCCCTGTTGGAGAACCTTTTCTTCAAGGTCAAGCGCTACGACCTGGCCAAGGTCGGCCGCTACAAGGCCAACAAGAAGCTGGGGCTGAGCCTGCCCTACCGCAGCGGAGTGCTCACCGAGGACGACATCGTCACCACCATCGACTACCTCGTCCGGCTGCACGCGGGTGAGACGACGATGCCGGTCTCGACGCCTGCCCCCGGCGGAGCGCCCGATGGTGTGGTGCCGGTGGAGACCGACGACATCGACCACTTCGGCAACCGCCGGTTGCGCACCGTGGGTGAGTTGATCCAGAACCAGATCCGGGTCGGCCTGTCCCGGATGGAACGGGTCGTCCGCGAGCGGATGACCACCCAGGACGTCGAGGCCATCACGCCGCAGACTCTGATCAACATTCGTCCTGTGGTGGCGGCGATCAAGGAGTTCTTCGGGACCTCCCAGCTGTCCCAGTTCATGGACCAGACCAATCCGTTGGCCGGGTTGACCCACAAGCGCCGGCTGTCCGCGCTGGGCCCGGGTGGTCTGTCCCGGGAGCGGGCCGGCTTCGAGGTCCGCGACGTGCACTCCTCGCACTACGGCCGGATGTGCCCGATCGAGACTCCGGAAGGTCCGAATATCGGGCTCATCGGCTCGCTGTCCTCCTATGCGCGGGTCAACCCGTTCGGCTTCATCGAGACCCCTTATCGCAAGGTCGTCGACGGTCTGGTCACCGAGCAGATCGATTACCTGACCGCCGACGAGGAGGACCGGCACGTCATCGCGCAGGCCAACGCGGTGCTGGCCGAGGACGGTCACTTCGCCGAAGACCGGGTACTGGTCCGGCGCAAGGGCGTCGAGGTGGACTACATCGATCCGTTCGGCGTGGACTACATGGACGTCTCACCCCGGCAGATGGTGTCGGTGGCCACCGCGATGATCCCGTTCGTGGAGCACGACGACGCCAACCGGGCCCTGATGGGCGCCAACATGCAGCGCCAGGCGGTGCCGCTGCTGCGCAGCGAGTCCCCGTTGGTCGGCACCGGCATGGAGCTGCGTGCGGCGGTCGATGCGGGCGATGTGGTGGTGGCCGACAAGGCCGGCGTGGTCGAGGAGCTGTGTGCCGACTACGTCACGGTCATGGCCGACGACGGCAGCCGCCTGACCTACCGGATGCACAAGTTCCACCGCTCCAACCAGGGCACCTGCACCAACCAGCGGCCCATCGTGGCCGAGGGTGACCGGGTGGAGGCCGGCCAGGTGATCGCCGATGGGCCGTGCACCGACACCGGTGAGATGGCCCTGGGCAAGAATCTGCTCGTGGCGATCATGCCGTGGGAGGGCCACAACTACGAGGACGCCATCATCCTGAGCCAGCGCCTGGTTCAGGATGACGTGCTCACCTCGATCCACATCGACGAGCACGAGATCGACGCCCGGGACACCAAGCTCGGTGCTGAGGAGATCACCAGGGACATCCCGAACGTCTCCGAAGAGGTGCTGGCGGATCTGGACGAAAGAGGCATCATCCGCATCGGCGCTGAGGTGCAGGCCGGCGACATCCTGGTCGGCAAGGTGACTCCCAAGGGCGAGACCGAGCTGACCCCCGAGGAGCGGCTGCTGCGTGCCATCTTCGGGGAGAAGGCCCGCGAGGTCCGCGACACCAGCCTCAAGGTGCCACACGGGGAGACCGGCAAGGTCATCGGGATCCGGGTGTTCTCCCGCGAGGACGACGACGAGCTCTCGCCCGGCGTCAACGAGCTGGTCCGGGTCTACGTCGCACAGAAACGTAAGATCCAGGACGGCGACAAGCTCGCCGGTCGGCATGGGAACAAGGGCGTCATCGGCAAGATCCTCCCGGTGGAGGACATGCCGTTCCTGCCCGACGGCACTCCGGTCGACATCATCCTCAACACTCACGGTGTGCCCCGCCGGATGAACATCGGCCAGATCCTGGAAACCCATCTGGGCTGGATCGCCAAGAGCGGCTGGCAGATCGACGGTGAGCCGGACTGGGCCTCCCGGCTGCCCGAGGACCTCTGCCAGGCCGAACCGGGCACCGTGGTGGCCACGCCGGTGTTCGACGGTGCGCAGGAAGAGGAGATCACCGGGTTGCTCGGCTCGACGTTGCCCAACCGGGACGGCGCGCAGATGGTTGGCCCGGACGGCAAGGCCCAGCTGTTCGACGGTCGCACCGGTGAGCCTTACCCCTACCCGGTCGCGGTCGGCTACATGTACATCATCAAGCTGCTGCACCTGGTCGATGACAAGATCCACGCACGGTCGACCGGTCCCTACTCGATGATCACTCAGCAGCCGCTGGGCGGCAAAGCGCAGTTCGGTGGCCAGCGGTTCGGTGAGATGGAATGTTGGGCGATGCAGGCCTATGGGGCGGCGTACACCCTGCAGGAACTGCTGACGATCAAGTCCGACGATGTACTCGGGCGGGTGAAGGTCTATGAGGCCATCGTCAAGGGCGAGAACATTCCCGAGCCGGGAATCCCCGAATCGTTCAAGGTATTGCTCAAAGAGCTGCAGTCGCTGTGCCTCAATGTCGAGGTGCTCTCCAGTGATGGCGCGGCGATCGAGATGCGGGATTCTGACGATGAAGACTTGAGCGGGCGGCTGCCAACCTCGGCATCAACCTGTCCCGTAATGAGTCTCCTTCGGTAGATGACGTCGTGCAATAACGGCTCCACAGACTGTGGTCGGCACGGGGGTGGTCCTCCCGCCCACCCTCGTGCCGACCGCACCAGAACAACAACACAGGGTTTGAACAACGCAGGGTTTGAAAAACCACAATAGGATTTGAACAACACCGGGTTTGAACAACACAGGGGAGAAGGAACCAGACGTGCTCGACGTCAACTTCTTCGACGAGCTCCGCATCGGCCTCGCGACCGCAGAGGACATCCGTCAGTGGTCCTTCGGTGAGGTCAAGAAGCCGGAGACCATCAACTACCGCACGCTCAAGCCGGAGAAGGACGGGCTTTTCTGCGAGAAAATCTTCGGTCCCACCCGGGACTGGGAGTGTTACTGCGGCAAATACAAGCGTGTCCGCTTCAAGGGCATCATCTGCGAGCGTTGCGGTGTCGAGGTCACTCGAGCCAAAGTGCGCCGTGAGCGGATGGGGCACATCGAGTTGGCCGCGCCAGTGACCCATATCTGGTACTTCAAGGGTGTCCCGAGTCGGCTGGGTTACCTGCTCGACCTGGCTCCCAAGGACCTTGAGAAGATCATTTACTTCGCTGCCTACGCCATCACGGCGGTGAACACCGAGGAACGGCACAACGACCTCTCCACCTTGGAGAGCGAGATCGGTGTCCAGCGCAAACGGCTTGAGGACCGCCGCGACGCCGACATCGAGGCACGCGCGCAGAAGCTCGAAGCCGACCTTGCCGAGCTGGAGGCCGAAGGCGCCAAGAGTGATGTGCGGCGCAAGGTCAAAGAAGGCGGCGAGCGCGAGATGCGCCAGCTGCGCGACCGCGCTCAGCGCGAGGTCGACCGGCTCGATGAGATCTGGGAGACCTTCACCAAACTGGAGGTCGGCCAGCTCATCGTGGATGAGCTGCTCTACCGGGAGATCTATGACCGCTACGGTGACTACTTCACCGGCGCTATGGGTGCCGAGGCGATCCAGAAACTGATGGAGAACTTCGACATCGACGCCGAGTCGGAGAACCTGCGCGAGACCATCCGCACCGGCAAAGGCCAGAAGAAACTGCGGGCACTCAAGCGCCTCAAGGTCGTCGCGGCGTTCCAGGTCACCCGGAACAATCCGATGGGCATGGTGCTGGACTGCGTTCCGGTGATTCCCCCGGACCTGCGGCCGATGGTGCAGCTCGATGGTGGCCGGTTCGCCACCTCGGACCTCAACGACCTCTACCGCCGGGTAATCAACCGGAACAACCGGCTCAAGCGACTCATCGATCTCGGTGCTCCCGAGATCATCGTCAACAATGAGAAGCGGATGCTGCAGGAGGCCGTCGACGCGCTGTTCGACAACGGTCGCCGCGGCCGCCCGGTGACGGGCCCCGGAAACCGCCCGCTGAAATCGCTTTCCGATCTGCTCAAGGGCAAGCAGGGCCGGTTCCGGCAGAACCTGCTCGGCAAGCGGGTCGACTACTCCGGCCGCTCGGTGATCGTGGTCGGCCCACAGCTCAAACTGCACCAGTGTGGCCTGCCCAAGCAGATGGCGCTGGAGCTGTTCAAGCCGTTCGTGATGAAGCGCCTGGTGGATCTCAACCATGCGCAGAACATCAAGTCGGCCAAGCGGATGGTGGAGCGCCAGCGCCCGCAGGTGTGGGACGTGCTGGAGGAGGTCATCACCGAACACCCGGTGCTGCTCAACCGGGCGCCGACCCTGCACCGCCTGGGTATTCAAGCGTTCGAACCCCAACTGGTCGAGGGCAAGGCGATCCAGCTGCACCCGCTGGTCTGCGAGGCGTTCAACGCCGACTTCGACGGTGACCAGATGGCGGTGCACCTGCCGCTGTCCGCCGAGGCGCAGGCCGAGGCCCGGGTGCTGATGCTTTCCAGCAACAACATCCTCTCGCCCGCCTCGGGTCGTCCGCTGGCCATGCCCCGGCTGGACATGGTCACCGGGTTGTACCACCTCACCAAGCTCCGCGAGGGTGACACGGGCGAGGGTCGCTCGTTCTCCTCACCCGCCGAGGCGTTGATGGCACTGGATCGCGGCACGATCGCCTTGCAGGCCAAGATCCGGATTCGGCTACGGAATGTGGTCCCGCCGGCCGATGAGCAGGCCCGGCTACGGGAGACCCAGGGATGGGAACCGGGAGCAGCGTGGATCGCGGACACCACCGTGGGCCGGGTGTTGTTCAACGAGTTGCTGCCCGAGGACTACCCCTACGTCAACGACATCCTGCCCAAGAAACGCCAGGCGGCGATCGTCAACGACCTCGCTGAGCGCTACCCGATGGTGGCTGTCGCCCAGACGCTGGACAAGCTCAAGGACGCCGGTTTCCACTGGGCCACCCGCTCGGGGGTGACGCTGTCCAGCTCCGATGTGGTGGTCCCTGCCGCCAAGCAGGAGATCCTCGATCAGTACGAGGCCAGGGCCGACCAGGTGGAGAAGCGCTACCAGCGTGGTGTGCTCTCGCACGACGAGCGCAACGGCGAGCTGGTGAAGATCTGGTCGCAGGCCACCGACGAGGTCGCCAAGGCGATGGAGGCCAACTTCCCCGAGGACAACCCGGTCTTCACGATCGTGTCCTCCGGGGCGGCCGGGAACATGACGCAGGTCCGGTCCCTGGCTGGGATGCGGGGCCTGGTCTCCAACCCCAAAGGCGAGTACATCCCGCGGCCGATCAAGCACAACTTCCGTGAGGGCTTGTCCGTGCTGGAGTACTTCATCGCCACGCACGGCGCTCGCAAGGGGTTGGCCGACACCGCGTTGCGCACCGCCGACTCCGGGTACCTGACTCGGCGCCTGGTGGACGTCTCGCAGGACGTCATCGTGCGGGAGCACGACTGCGGCACCGAGCGCGGGATCCAGATGCCGGTCGCCGAAAGCGGTTCGGAGGGGCGGTCGGGCCGGCACCGTTACGTGCAGACCAGCGTGTACGCCCGGTGCACCGCCGAGGAAGTCATGGACGATGCCGGCTCGGTGATTCTGCCTCGGGGTGCGGATCTGGGCGATCCCGCGATCGACTCCCTGGTGGCCGCGGGTGTCCAGCGGGTCAAGGTTCGCTCGGTGCTGACCTGTGAGTCCGCCAGCGGGGTGTGCGCGATGTGTTACGGCCGGTCCATGGCCACCGGCAAGCTCGTCGACGTGGGCGAGGCGGTTGGCATCGTGGCCGCGCAGTCCATCGGTGAGCCGGGCACGCAGCTGACCATGCGTACCTTCCACCAGGGCGGGATCGCTGGTGAGGACATCACCACCGGTCTGCCCCGGGTGCAGGAGCTTTTCGAGGCCCGGGTGCCCAAGGGCATGGCTCCGATCGCCGATTCCGACGGCCGGGTGCACGTCGAGGACGGCGACAAGTTCTGGAAGATCACCATTATTCCGGACGACGGTAGTGACGAGATCGTCTACGAGAAGCTGTCCAAGCGGCAGCGACTCGCGGTGATCAGCGTGGATGGCACTGAGCGGCCGCTGGCCGACGAAGACCACGTCACTGTCGGGCAGAAGCTGCTCGAGGGTGTGGTGGACCCGCACGAGGTGCTCCGGGTGATGGGGCCACGGGAGGTGCAACTGCATCTGGTCCGCGAGGTCCAGCAGGTGTACCGGTCCCAAGGTGTGGACATCCACGACAAGCACATCGAGGTCATCGTCCGGCAGATGCTGCGCCGGGTGACGATCATCGAGTCGGGTGCTACCGAGTTCCTGCCCGGTGGGCTGGCCGAGCGCGGCGAGTTCGAGTCGGAGAACCGCCGGGTGGTGTCGGAGGGAAATGAGCCCGCTTCAGGCAGGCCGGTCCTGATGGGAATCACCAAGGCCTCGCTGGCCACCGAGTCGTGGCTGTCCGCGGCGTCGTTCCAGGAGACCACCAAGATCCTCACCGACGCCGCGATCCAGGGCAAGAGCGACAAGCTGCTGGGCCTGAAGGAGAATGTGATCATCGGCAAGTTGATCCCGGCTGGTACCGGGATCAACCGGTACCGCAACATCGAGGTGCAGCCCACCGAGGAGGCCCGGGCCGCGGCCTACGCGATCCCGTCCTACGACGATGGCTACTACACCCCCGATGTGTTCGGCGCCGGCACCGGAGCAGCCGTCCCACTGGACGACTACGATTTCGGTCGCGATTTCCGCTGACCCAACCCCGGTTGGTGGCTCTTCACGAGCCACCAACCGGGGTGATGTCCCAGTCGGCGAGTACCTCGGCGGTGTCGGCGCCGGGGTGGGGTGGTGGTGCCGGGTGGGTCGGCGCGGTGCGCGAGAAGCGTGGTGCGGGGGCGGCTTGGGGTACTCCGCCAAGCTCGATGATGGTGCCGCGGGCCGCGATATGCGGGTGGGTGGCCACCTCGGCGAAGGACAGCACCGGTGTTACGCAGGCGTCGGTGCCTTCGAACACAGCCACCCACTCGTCGCGGCTGCGGGTGCTGAATGCCTCGGTGAACCGCTGGCGCAATACCGGCCACCCCGCCGGGTCGGACTGCTCGGGCAGTCCCGCCTCGGTGAGTCTGAGGCCAGCCAGCAGCGCGGCATAGAAGTGCGGTTCCAGCGCTCCGACGGCGACGTAACGACCGTCTGAGCAGGCGTAGGTGTCATAGAACGGCGCGCCGGAGTCGAGGAGGTTCACGCCGCGCTGATCGCTCCAGGACCCGCCGGCGCGCAGCGACCAGAACATCTGGGCCAGCACACTGACCCCGTCCACCATGGCGGCGTCGATGACCTGACCGTGACCGGAGCGCTCGCGCTCCCACAGCGCGGCCAGCACTCCCATCACGAGAAACATCGAGCCGCCGCCGAAGTCGGCGACCAGGTTCAGTGGCGGTACCGGCCTGGCCCCTGCGGGACCGATCGCGTGCAGCACGCCCGACAGCGCGATGTAGTTGATGTCGTGTCCGGCGCGCTGCGCCAGCGGCCCGTCCTGCCCCCATCCCGTCATCCGCGCGTACACCAGCCGCGGATTGCGGGCCTGGCAGTCGGCCGGACCGACACCCAATCGCTCGGTGTTGCCGGGACGCAAACCCTCGATCACCACGTCGGCCCGCTCCACCAGACGTAGCATGGTCTCCCGGTCGGAGGGGTCCCTCAGATCGAGCATGATCGAGCGCCGACCGCGTAGCAGCTGGTCCGCCGCACCTGGGTCGGGCTCCCGACCACCGGTGGGCCGTTCCACCCGAACCACGTCGGCGCCCAGATCCGCCAGCAACATGGCCGCATGCGGCCCAGGCCCGATCCCCGCCAGCTCAACCACCCGCAACCCCACCAACGGTCCCACCACTGGCTGTCTCCTCCCGCCTCCATTCAGCCCGCTGAATGCGGTGCGTGACGGTGCTCATTCTGACCCCGTTTTGACCCTTGGTGAATCGACCGGGTATCCTGGCGTTCGGGCCCGACCGATGGTCGGGACGCTCTGTATGCCTGTCGGCAGTGTGCCGCTGGTGGTGTGGGTCGTGCAGGACCTCCACTTCCGGTATTTGGCGCCAGTGCCGCCCAGTTCCCGTCGGGTTCTGCCCGACCAAGCGGCTGGGTTCACAGCGACACGCCCGACCGCGGGATACGGAGTGACCGGCCGTGCAGTGCATCGGCGGCCGGGCAGCACCAGGTAAACGCAGCACTCAGCCACCAGCACCACAGAGCAACAGCCCAACCGCCGGCAAGCGCGTCAAGACGAAGAAAGCTGGTCCATGCCTACCATCCAGCAGCTGGTCCGCAAGGGCCGCGAGGACAAGCTCGCGAAGACCAAGACTGCAGCGCTGAAGGGGAGCCCGCAGCGGCGCGGAGTGTGCACCCGCGTCTACACGACGACCCCGAAGAAGCCGAACTCGGCGCTGCGCAAGGTCGCCAGGGTCCGTCTGACCAGTCAGGTCGAGGTGACGGCGTACATCCCGGGTGAGGGCCACAACCTCCAAGAGCACTCCATCGTCCTGGTGCGTGGTGGTCGGGTGAAGGACCTGCCCGGCGTCCGTTACAAAATAATTCGCGGGTCGCTGGATACTCAGGGTGTGAAGGGCCGTAAGCAGGCCCGCAGCCGTTACGGTGCGAAGAAGGAGAAAGGCTGATGCCTCGCAAAGGTCCCGCCCCGAAGCGGCCGCTGCACTCCGACCCGGTCTACGGATCCCCGGTGGTCACCCAGCTGGTCAACAAGGTCCTCGTGCGCGGTAAGCGCTCGGTGGCCGAGAAGATCGTGTACGAGGCGTTGGAAGGCTGCCGGGACAAGACCGGCACCGATCCGGTGGTGACGCTCAAGCGCGCGCTGGACAACGTCAAACCGGCCATCGAGGTGAAGAGCCGCCGCGTCGGTGGGGCGACCTACCAGGTTCCGGTCGAGGTGCGGGCGGTGCGCTCCACCACCCTCGCGCTGCGCTGGCTGATCATTTTCTCCCGGCAGCGCAGGGAGAAGACCATGGTGGATCGCTTGATGAACGAACTGCTCGACGCCAGCAACGGCCTCGGGGCGAGCGTGAAACGCCGCGAGGACACCCACAAGATGGCCGAGTCCAACAAGGCTTTCGCGCACTACCGCTGGTGACGCGACCACGGTTTAAAACAGACACCGTCAAGACAGCTAGGGATGAGTTCTCGTGGCACGTGAAGTGCTGACCGACCTCGCCAGGGTCCGCAACATCGGGATCATGGCGCACATCGACGCGGGCAAGACCACCACCACCGAGCGGGTCCTGTTCTACACCGGGATCAACTACAAGATCGGTGAGGTGCACGACGGCGCGGCCACGATGGACTGGATGGAGGAGGAGCAGAAGCGCGGCATCACCATCACCTCCGCCGCGACCACCACCTTCTGGAGCGATCACCAGATCAACATCATCGACACGCCGGGCCATGTCGACTTCACCGTCGAGGTCGAACGGTCGCTGCGGGTACTCGATGGCGCGGTCGCGGTCTTCGATGGCAAAGAAGGCGTCGAACCCCAGTCCGAGACGGTGTGGCGGCAGGCCGACAAGTACGACGTCCCGCGCATCTGCTTCGTCAACAAGATGGACAAGCTCGGTGCGGACTTCTACTTCACGGTGCGGACCATCCGGGAGCGCCTGGGCGCCATCCCGCTGGTCATCCAGCTGCCCATCGGCTCCGAGTCCGACTTCCAAGGTGTCGTCGACCTGGTCGAGATGCGCGCGCTGACCTGGCGAGGGGAAGTCCAGAAGGGTGAGGACTACACCGTCGAGGCGATCCCGGCTGTCCTGGCCGAGGCGGCCAGCGAGTACCGCGAGAAGCTCATCGAGGCCGTCGCCGAAGCCGATGACGAGCTCATGGAGCTCTACCTCGGTGGCGGGGAACTGAGTATCGAGCAGATCAAGGCGGGTATCCGCAAGCTCACCGTGAGCAGCCAGGTCTATCCGGTGCTGTGCGGTTCGGCGTTCAAGAACAAAGGCGTGCAGCCGATGCTGGATGCCGTGATCGACTACCTGCCCTCGCCGCTGGATGTGCCGCCGGTGACGGGTCTGCTGCCCGACGGCCGCACCGTGATCCGGGAACCCTCGATCGAACAGCCGTTCTCCGCGCTGGCCTTCAAGATCGCCGCGCACCCGTTCTTCGGGAAACTGACCTACATCCGTGTCTACTCCGGCCGGATCGCCGCGGGCTCGCAGGTGATCAACTCGACCAAGGAGCGCAAGGAGCGCATCGGCAAGCTGTTCCAGATGCACTCCAACAAGGAGAACCCGGTCGACGAGGCGCGAGCCGGTCACATCTACGCGGTGATCGGGCTGAAGGAGACCACCACGGGTGACACCCTGTGTGACCCGCATGCGCCGGTCATCCTGGAGTCGATGACCTTCCCGGAGCCGGTCATCCAGGTCGCCATCGAACCCAGGACCAAAAGCGACCAGGAGAAGCTGGGCATCGCCATCCAGAAGCTGGCCGAGGAGGACCCCACCTTCCAGGTCAAGCTCGATGACGAGACCGGTCAGACGATCATCGCCGGGATGGGTGAGCTGCACCTCGAAGTGCTGGTGAACCGGATGCGCAGCGATTTCAAGGTCGAGGCGAACATCGGCAAGCCGCAGGTGGCCTACCGGGAGACGATCCGCAGGACGGTGGACAAGCTCGAATACACCCACCGCAAGCAGACCGGTGGCTCCGGTCAGTTCGCCCGGGTGATCGTC
Organism: uncultured Actinomycetota bacterium; assembly: GCA_963712995.1. Classification (GTDB taxonomy): domain Bacteria; phylum Actinomycetota; class Actinomycetes; order Mycobacteriales; family Pseudonocardiaceae. Next base: position 295,805 of record CAVQKH010000025.1, read on the forward strand.
AGGCTGGAGCCGCTGCAGACCACCGATGGTGCGCTCTACGAGTTCGACAACAAGGTCACTGGCGGGCGGATCCCCAAGGAGTACATCCCTTCGGTGGACTCCGGGGCGCAGGACGCCATGCAGTACGGCATCCTCGCGGGCTACCCGCTGGTTGGGCTGAAGGTCACCCTGCTCGATGGCGCCTACCACGAGGTGGACTCCTCCGAGATGGCCTTCAAGATTGCCGGATCGATGGCGCTCAAGGAAGCGGCGCGCAAGGCCGGCCCGGTGATCCTGGAACCGATGATGTCGGTCGAAGTGACCACGCCTGATGACTACATGGGCGATGTCATCGGAGACCTCAATTCCCGGCGGGGTCACATCCAGCAGATGGAGGAACGCAGCGGTTCTCGCGTCATCAAGGCGTTGGTGCCGTTGTCGGAGATGTTCGGATACGTCGGTGACCTGCGGTCGCGTACCCAGGGTCGGGCGAACTACACGATGCAGTTCGATTCCTACGCTGAGGTCCCGACCAACGTGTCCAAGGAGATTATCGCGAAGGCGACGGGCGAGTGAGCGTCGAAGCAAGGAGCGGAAGACCCTGACGGCGCTCCGCGCGAGACCACCTGACAGCATGCCGCATACATCAGGACCGCACGTGGTCCAGCGGATTAAGAGAACGAGTCCAGGAGGACGAGACCAGTGGCGAAGGCGAAGTTCCAGCGCACCAAGCCGCACGTCAACATCGGAACCATCGGTCATATCGACCATGGCAAGACCACGCTGACCGCGGCGATCACCAAGGTCCTGCATGACAAGTATCCGGACCTCAACGAGGTGTCGGCATTCGACTCGATCGACAAGGCGCCCGAGGAGAAGCAGCGGGGCATCACGATCTCGATCGCGCACGTCGAGTACCAGACCGAGAATCGGCACTACGCCCACGTCGACTGTCCCGGGCACGCGGACTACATCAAGAACATGATCACTGGTGCGGCCCAGATGGACGGCGCCATCCTTGTGGTCGCCGCCACCGACGGCCCGATGCCGCAGACCCGCGAGCACGTGTTGCTGGCCCGCCAGGTCGGGGTGCCCTACATCGTCGTCGCGCTGAACAAGGCCGACATGGTCGACGATGAAGAGATCATGGAACTCGTCGAGCTGGAGGTCCGGGAGCTGCTGTCCAGCCAGGAGTACCCGGGCGACGACCTGCCGATCGTCCGGGTCTCGGCGCTCAAGGCCCTGGAGGGCGACGCCGAGTGGGGTCAGAAGCTCCTCGAGCTGATGGACGCCGTGGATGGCAACATCCCGGAGCCCGTGCGCGAGATCGAGAAGCCCTTCCTCATGCCGATCGAGGACGTCTTCACCATCACCGGTCGCGGCACCGTGGTCACCGGCCGGGTGGAGCGCGGCATCGTCAAGGTGAGCGAGCAGGTGGAGATCATCGGCATCAAGGAGAAGTCGGAGACGACCACCGTCACCGGTGTCGAGATGTTCCGCAAGCTGCTCGACGAGGGCCGGGCCGGCGACAACGTGGGTCTGTTGCTGCGGGGTATCAAGCGTGAGGACGTGGAGCGCGGGCAGGTCGTCATCAAGCCCGGCACCAACACCCCCCATACCCAGTTCGAGGCTCAGGTCTACATCCTGTCCAAGGACGAGGGCGGCCGCCACACGCCGTTCTTCAACAACTACCGCCCGCAGTTCTACTTCCGGACCACCGACGTGACCGGAGTCGTGACGCTGCCCGAGGGCACCGAGATGGTCATGCCGGGTGACAACACCGAGATGTCGGTGCAGCTCATCCAGCCCATCGCGATGGACGAGAACCTGAAGTTCGCGATTCGTGAGGGTGGCCGCACCGTCGGTGCCGGTCGAGTTATCAAGATCTTGAAGTGAGCTGACGTTCTCGTGAGTGGCGTTCGGTGCTATCACGCCGTTTTCCGCTCACGAGGGCATCGCCCAGTTCGGGGCCTGAGTCCCGAACTGGTACGATTGCCCATCGGCCCGCTCGGCGGCTCCCTGGTTCGTAGCGGTGGGCACTCCCTTCTGATCTGCGCGAGCCAGCTGGTCGACGGGCGCGACACACCCGACCGCGGGGACCGGTGGGCGCAGCGGTGTGAGACAGGGTTTTGAGACAGGCCAGGGGCACGAGAAACAAGCGGCACGAGACTGACAGGACGGCAAGCCACCATGGCGGGACAGAAGATCCGCATCCGGCTCAAAGCCTACGACCACGAGGCAATCGATGCTTCCGCGCGCAAGATCGTTGAGACGGTGACGCGCACCGGTGCCCGGGTCGTCGGACCGGTGCCGCTGCCGACCGAGAAGAACGTGTACTGCGTCATCCGCTCCCCGCACAAGTACAAGGACTCGCGGGAGCACTTCGAGATGCGCACGCACAAGCGGCTGATCGACATTCTCGATCCGACGCCCAAGACGGTGGACGCGCTGATGCGCATCGACCTGCCGGCCAGCGTCGACGTCAACATCCAGTGAGGCCTCAGGACATGACAGCGACTGGTTCGGAACATCAGAACAGCAGGACTGTGCGGGGGATTCTGGGCACCAAACTTGGCATGACCCAGGTCTTCGACGAGAACAACCGGATCGTCCCGGTGACCGTGGTGGCGGCCGGGCCGTGTGTGGTGACCCGGATCCGTACCGAGGACAAGGACGGCTATCCGGCGGTGCAGCTGGCCTACGGGGCCATCGACCCGCGCAAGGTGACCAAGCCGGTGGCCGGGCACTTCGCTGCGGCGGGTGTCACACCGCGACGTCACCTCGTCGAGCTGCGCACCGCCGACGCGGCGGACTACGAGGTCGGCCAGGAGCTCACCGCCGAGCTGTTCGACGCCGGAACGGTGGTCGACGTGGTGGGCACCAGCAAGGGCAAGGGCACCGCCGGGGTGATGAAGCGACACGGTTTCGCCGGTCTCGGGGCCAGTCACGGCACTCAACGCAAGCACCGCTCGCCGGGCTCGATCGGGGGCTGTGCCACCCCGAGCCGGGTGTTCAAGGGCACCCGGATGGCCGGCCGGATGGGCAACGTCCGAGTGACCACCCAGAACCTCACCGTGCACCGCGTCGAGGCGGAGGCGGGCCTGTTGTTGATCAAGGGTGCGTTGCCGGGCCCGAAGGGTGGCCTCGTGTTGGTCAAGACGGCGGCGAAGGGCGGTGCGCAGGGGTGAGTCCAGAAACGAGAGTTGTCGATATTCGGACTCCGGAGGGCTCGATCGCCGGTACGGTGGAACTGCCCGGGGAGATCTTCGATGTGTCGGCGAACATTCCGCTGATGCATCAAGTGGTGGTCGCCCAGCTGGCGGCTGCCCGGCAGGGCACCCACAGCACCAAGACCCGGGGTGAGGTTCGCGGTGGCGGCACCAAGCCCTACCGGCAGAAGGGCACCGGGCGAGCCCGCCAGGGCTCCATCCGAGCCCCCCAGTTCACCGGCGGTGGCGTCGTGCACGGCCCGGTGCCGCGGGACTACAGCCAGCGCACCCCCAAGAAGATGAAGGTCGCCGCACTGCGCGGGGCGTTGTCCGACCGGGCCCGTGAGGGTCGGATACATGTGGTCACCACGGTTGTCTCGGGTGATGCCCCGTCCACCAAGGCGGCTCGGACGTTCCTTACTGCGTTGGCGCCCGAGGGCACCAAGTTGCTGGTCGTGATCGGTCGTGCGGAGGAGGCGAGTCGCACCAGCGTGCGCAATCTGGCCGCGGTGCACGTGCTGAGTCCGGATCAGCTCAACACCTACGACGTGCTGGTCAACGACGAGGTGGTGTTCACCGCGCAGGCCCTGCAGGTTTTCCTGGGTGCGCGCGGTCACGCCGAGCAGGAGGCGGCCCGATGATTCCCGACCCGCGTGACGTGATCCGCAAGCCGGTGATCTCGGAAAAGAGCTACGGGTTGTTGGAGCAGCAGAAGTACACCTTCCTGGTCGCTCCGGACGCCAACAAGACCCAGATCAAGATTGCTATTGAGAAGATCTTCGGAGTGCAGGTGCTCAGCGTCAACACCCTCAACCGCCCGGGTAAGCGCAAGCGCACCAAGTTCGGCTACGGCAAGCGCAAGGACACCAAGCGGGCGATCGTGACGTTGTCCCCGGAGAGCAAACCGATCGAGATCTTCGGCGGACCGGCCGCGTGAGCGAGGACGGATAGACATGGGCATCCGCAAGTACAAGCCGACGACCCCGGGCCGTCGCGGCGCCAGCGTCGCCGACTTCGCCGAGGTCACCCGTGATCACCCGGAGAAGTCGCTGATCCGGCCGCTGCACGGCAAGGGCGGTCGCAACGCCCACGGCCGGATCACCACCCGCCACCAGGGTGGCGGGCACAAGCGCGCCTACCGCTTGATCGATTTCCGGCGGGCGGACAAGGACGGCGTACCGGCGAAGGTCGCGCACATCGAGTACGACCCGAACCGCACCGCGCGGATCGCCCTGTTGCACTACGTCGACGGCGAGAAGCGCTACATCATCGCTCCGGAGAAACTGCGCCAGGGCGATACTGTGGAGAACGGCTCGCAGGCCGACATCAAGCCGGGAAACAATCTGCCGTTGCGCAACATCCCGGTCGGCACCGTGGTGCACGCGATCGAGCTGCGTCCCGGCGGTGGCGCGAAGATCGCCCGTTCTGCCGGTGCCCGAGTCCAGCTGGTGGCCAAGGACGGTCCCTACGGCCAGCTGCGGATGCCCTCCGGTGAGATCCGCAACGTCGATGTCCGGTGCCGTGCCACGGTGGGTGAGGTCGGCAACTCCGAACAGGCCAACATCAACTGGGGCAAGGCCGGTCGAATGCGTTGGAAGGGTAAGCGGCCCACAGTCCGCGGGGTGGTGATGAATCCGGTTGATCACCCGCACGGTGGTGGTGAGGGCAAGACCTCCGGTGGGCGTCATCCGGTGAACCCGGCGGGTAAGCCCGAAGGCCGCACCCGACGTCACAAGGCCAGCGACAAGCTGATCATCCGCCGTCGCCGCACCGGCAAGAAGCGCTGAGCAGGAGGGAGGAAGCAATGCCACGCAGCCTGAAGAAGGGCCCGTTCATCGACGACCACCTGCTCAAGAAGGTGGACGCGCACAACGAGGCGGGCACCAAGCAGGTCATCAGGACCTGGTCGCGCCGCTCCACGATCATCCCGGACATGATCGGTCACACCATCGCGGTGCACGACGGCCGCAAGCACGTCCCGGTGTTCGTCACCGAGGCCATGGTCGGTCACAAGCTTGGCGAGTTCGCCCCGACCCGTACGTTTCGTGGACACGTCAAGGACGACCGCCGGGCCCGGCGCCGCTAGCCAGCCGCTGACATGACCTGCCCGAACCGAGAAGACTATGAGGTAGCAGCGCATGGACACCCGTAACCAGGCCGGCGCGGAAGCCGCGCAGGAGCCTGCCCGCGTGCTGGCGCGGGCTCGGTATGTCCGCGTGACGCCGATGAAAGCGCGTCGGGTGGTCGATCTCATCCGGGGTCGCAGTGCGCGGGAGGCGCTCGCGGTGCTGGAGTTCGCACCGCAGACTGCCTCGGCTCCGGTGTCGAAGGTCCTGGCCAGCGCGATGGCCAACGCGGAGAACAACCTTGCGCTGGATCCGGACACGCTGGTCGTGTCCAGGGCATTTGTGGACGAAGGTCCCACGCTCAAACGCTTCCGTCCCCGAGCGCAGGGCCGGGCGTACCGGATTCGCAAGCGCACCAGCCACATCACCGTGGAGGTCGAGGCGGTGCCCGAACGTCGGAGCGCGGCCCGATCCCGGGGCAAGAAGGTCACCCAGACAAGGAGTGCCCGCTAGTGGGTCAGAAGATCAACCCGCACGGCTTCCGGCTCGGTATCTCGACCGACTGGAAGTCCCGCTGGTATGCGGACAAGCAGTACGGGGAGTACGTCAAGGAAGACGTCGCGATCCGCAAGCTGCTCTCCAAAGGGATGGAGCGGGCCGGCATCGCCAAGGTCGAGATCGAGCGCACCCGCGACCGCGTACGGGTGGACATCCACACCGCTCGCCCGGGGATCGTGATCGGTCGGCGCGGTGCGGAGGCCGACCGGATCCGGGGTGAGCTGGAGAAGCTGTCCGGCAAGCAGGTGCAGCTCAACATCCTCGAGGTCAAAAACCCCGAGGCGGAGGCCCAACTGGTGGCTCAGGGGGTTGCCGAGCAGCTGTCCAACCGGGTCGCCTTCCGGCGCGCGATGCGCAAAGCCATCCAGTCGGCGATGCGTTCCCCGCAGGTCAAGGGGATCCGGGTGCAGTGCTCGGGTCGGCTGGGTGGTGCTGAGATGTCCCGCTCGGAGTTCTATCGCGAGGGCCGCGTACCCCTGCACACGCTGCGGGCCGACATCGACTACGGCCTGTTCGAGGCCCGCACCACCTTCGGCCGGATCGGCGTGAAGGTCTGGATCTACAAGGGTGACGTGGTCGGTGGGCGCCGCGAACGCGAGATGGAAAGCTCTGCCAACGCTGCCGCTGCTGCGGCCGCCGCCAGGGCGCAGCCGCGGCGGGAGCGCCCGGCCCGGCGCCGATCCGGCGCTGCCGGCACGACCGGGACCTCGACCGAAGCGGGTCGCGCCGCGGCGGCGGAGCTGGCCGGGACGGCCACTGAGACTCCCCAGCCAACGCTCAATGAGTCGATCACGAACCCGGCTGACACCGCAGCGCACGGGGAGGGCTGAGAAGTGCTCGTTCCACGCAAGACCAAGCACCGCAAGCAGCACTCACCGGGTCGCTCCGGCATGGCCTCCGGTGGTACCCAGGTCAGCTTCGGTGACTTCGGTATCCAGGCCCTGGAGCCGGCCTACGTCACCAACCGGCAGATCGAATCCGCCCGTATCGCGATCAACCGGCACATCCGCCGGGGCGGCAAGGTCTGGATCACCATCTTCCCTGATCGCCCGCTGACCAAGAAGCCGGCGGAGACCCGGATGGGATCCGGCAAGGGTTCGCCGGAGTACTGGGTGGCCAATGTGAAGCCGGGTCGGATCATGTTCGAGATGACCTATCCGAACCCCTCGGTAGCCCGCGAGGCGTTGCGCCGCGCGATGCACAAGCTCCCGATGAAGTGCCGGATTGTCAGTCGCGAGGGAGGGGACGGGTAGATGGCCGCCACCACTGCGAGCGAGCTGCGCGAGCTCACCGACGACGAGTTGGAATTGCGGCTGCGCGAGTCCAAAGAGGAGCTGTTCAACCTGCGCTTCCAGATGGCCACCGGGCAGATGGACAACAACCGCCGGCTGCGCATGGTTCGGCGCGACATCGCCCGTGTCTACACCGTGATGCACGAGCGTGAGCTGGGTCTGTCGGTGTCTCCGGACGCCGTTGCCGGAAATGAGGGTGCGGCATGAGCGTCACGGAGCGCAATGAGATGGCCCAGCCCGAAGGGCGGAATCAGGCGGCCCAGCCCGAAGGGCGGAATCAGGCGGCCCAGCCCGAAGGGCGGAATCAGCGGAAGGTCCGGGAGGGCTACGTCGTCTCGGACAAGATGAACAAGACGATCGTGGTGGCACTGGAGGACCGCAAGAAGCACTCCCTGTACGGCAAGGTGCTGCGGTCCACCACCAAGGTGAAGGCGCATGACGAGGCCAACGTCGCCGGGATCGGCGACCGGGTGCTGCTGATGGAGACCCGTCCGCTCTCGGCGACCAAGCGCTGGCGATTGGTCCAGATCCTCGAGAAGGCCAAGTGATCAAGGAGTTGACGTGATCCAGCAGGAGTCGCGGCTGCGAGTCGCCGACAACACAGGTGCCAAGGAGATTCTGTGCATCCGTGTGCTCGGTGGCAGCTCGCGTCGCTACGCCAGCATCGGGGACATCATCGTGGCTACCGTCAAGGAAGCCATCCCCGGCGCCAACGTCAAGCGGGGCGATGTGGTCAAGGCTGTCATCGTGCGCACTGCCAAGGAGAAGCGCCGTCCGGACGGCTCCTACATCCGATTCGACGAGAATGCCGCGGTATTGATCAAGCCGGACGGCGAGCCGCGGGGTACCCGGATCTTCGGTCCGGTCGGCCGGGAGCTGCGGGACAAGCGATTTATGAAGATTATCTCGCTGGCCCCGGAGGTGTTGTAACACATGAGAGAGCAGGGCGAGCGAATCATCGGACACAGCAGGCTGGTGCCTCATGTGGCCGACGACCGGAGGGAGTCGGGCGCATGAGAGTCCGTAAAGGTGACACGGTGGTCGTGATCGCCGGTAAGGACAAGGGCGCCAAGGGCAAGGTGATCCAGGCCTACCCGGACAACGGACGGGTGCTGGTCGAGGGCGTCAACCGGATCAAGAAGCACACCCGGATCAGCCGTACCCAGCGTGGTGCGCAAAGCGGCGGGATCGTGACGCAGGAGGCCACCATCGACGTCTCGAACGTCATGGTCGTCGACTCCGACGGTAAGCCGGTCAGGGTGGGTTACCGCACTGATGACGAGGGTAGGCGCGTGCGCGTGTCGCGGCGCACCGGCAAGGACATATGAGATGACGACGGCAGAGAGCACCCGTACTGCGACGGTACCCAGGCTCAAGACCCGCTACCGCGAGGAGATCGTCAGCGGGTTGCGCGAGGAGTTCACCTACTCCAACGCGATGCAGGTACCCGGGGTCGTCAAGGTCGTGGTGAACATGGGCGTCGGCGAGGCGGCCCGGGACGCCAAGCTGATGGACGGTGCCCTTCGCGACCTGACGGCGATCACCGGCCAGAAACCGCTGGTGCGGCGGGCTCGCAAATCCGTCGCGCAGTTCAAATTGCGCGAGGGGATGCCGATCGGCGCCAAGGTGACGCTGCGCGGCGACCGGATGTGGGAGTTCCTGGACCGCCTGCTGACGATCGCGTTGCCCCGTATCCGCGACTTCCGTGGCCTGTCGCCGACCCAGTTCGACGGTCACGGTAACTACACCTTCGGTCTCACCGAGCAGTCGATGTTCCATGAGCTCAACCCGGACAACATCGACCGCCCGCGTGGCATGGACATCACCGTGGTCACCTCCGCGACCACCGACGAGGAGGGCCGGGCGCTGCTGCGTCGCCTGGGCTTTCCCTTCAAGGAGAGCTGATGGCGAAGAAAGCGCTGATTATCAAGGCCTCGCGCAAGCCCAAGTTCTCGGTGCGGGCCTACACCCGCTGCCAGCGCTGCGGGCGGCCCAAGGCGGTCTACCGCAAGTTCGGGCTGTGCAGGATCTGCCTGCGCCAGATGGCCCACCGGGGCGAGCTCCCGGGTGTGAGCAAGTCATCGTGGTGAGCCGCTGCGCCACTATTCGTCGCAGGCCCGGGAGGGAACCGCGGCGGGAAGGGATCATGAGGTCGCCATGACGATGACCGACCCGATCGCAGACATGTTGACCCGTCTGCGCAACGCCAACTCGGCTTATCACGACCGGGTCGTGATGCCGCATTCCAAGATCAAGGCGAATATCGCCGAGATCCTCCAGAGGGAGGGGTACATCTCCAGCTTCCACGCCGAGGAGGCACCCGTGGGGCGCTCCCTCGTGGTGGAACTGAAGTTCGGTCCCAACCGGGAGCGCAGCATCGCCGGCCTGCGCCGGGTGTCCAAGCCCGGCCTGCGGGTGTACGCGAAGTCGACCTCGTTGCCCAAGGTGCTCGGCGGCCTGGGCGTGGCGATCATCTCCACGTCCACCGGGTTGCTCACCGACCGGCAGGCCGCCAAGAAGGGCGTGGGCGGGGAAGTCCTCGCCTTCGTCTGGTGAGAGGGGAGCAGAGGTAGATGTCGCGCATCGGTAAGCAACCGATCATCGTGCCCCCCGGCGTCGAGGTGGTCGTCGACGGCCGCACCGTGCGGGTGCAGGGTCCCAAGGGGACTTTGCAGCACACTGTGCCCGAACCGATCATCGTCGAGCAGGCGTCGGACGGTACCCTGCTGGTTCAGCGGCCGGATGACGAACGGCGCAGCAAAGCGCTGCACGGGCTGTCCCGGACTCTGGTGAACAACATGGTTCTCGGGGTCAGTCAGGGCTACGAGAAGCGGATGGAGATCCACGGCGTCGGCTACCGGGTGGTGGCCAAGGGCTCGGGCCTGGAGTTCTCGCTGGGGTTCAGCCACCCGGTGCCGGTCACCGCACCCGAGGGCATCAGCTTCGCGGTGGAGAGCCCCACGCGGTTCTCCGTGTCCGGCATCGACAAGCAGGCGGTCGGTGAGGTAGCGGCGACCATCCGGAAGTTGCGGCGCCCGGACCCTTACAAGGGCAAGGGCGTGCGCTACGCGGGCGAGAAGGTCCGGCGCAAGGTCGGGAAGACAGGTAAGTGATCATGGCTGAGGTAGCTACCAGATCGACGGCTGCGCCGTCGGTAACCAAGCGTCCGCAGGTCGGCAAGGACGTCTCGACTCGACGCCGGCTGGCCAGGGCACGGCGACATTTCCGGCTGCGCAAGAAGGTCAGCGGTTCTCCGCAGCGTCCGCGGCTGGTGGTCAACCGCTCGTCCCGGCACATCGCCGTTCAGCTCGTGGACGACCTGGCTGGGCACACCCTCGCGGCGGCGTCGAGCATCGAGACCGACGTCCGTGCGATGGCGGGCGACAAGAAGGCCAGGGCGGTGCGGGTCGGAGAGTTGATCGCCGCTCGGGCGAAGGCGGCCGGTGTCGAGCGGGTGGTGTTCGATCGCGGTGGCTACGCCTACCACGGTCGGATCGCGGCGCTGGCCGACGCGGCCCGTGCAGCAGGCCTGGAATTCTGACCGATGACCAACCTGAGACAGCAGCGCCCGAGACAGCAACCCCTGAGACAGCAACCGCAGTACCCGAGCAACGGAAGGAACGCCTGATGCCTGGACGTATGCGGCGGGAAGGCGGAGGCGAGCGCACCGAGCGTCGGGACCGCCGCGAGGGTGGCCGCGGTGGGGCGCCCCAGCAGGAGAAGAGCCCGCACCTCGAACGAGTTGTCGCGATCAACCGGGTGGCCAAGGTGGTCAAGGGTGGTCGGCGGTTCAGTTTCACCGCGTTGGTCGTGGTGGGCGATGGCGACGGGATGGTCGGCGTCGGTTACGGGAAGGCCAAGGAGGTGCCGGCGGCGATCCAGAAAGGGGTGGAGGAAGCGAAGAAGAGCTTCTTCCGGGTGCCCCGGATCGGCAGCACCATCCCGCACCCGATCACCGGTGAGGCCGCGGCTGGCGTTGTGCTGCTGCGCCCCGCCTCACCGGGTACCGGGGTCATCGCCGGAGGACCGGTCCGGGCGGTGCTGGAGTGTGCCGGTGTGCATGACGTGCTGTCCAAATCGCTGGGCAGTGACAACGCGATCAACATCGTGCACGCCACGGTCGCGGCGCTGAAGGGGTTGCAGCGGCCCGAGGAGGTGGCCGCGCGTCGCGGTCTTCCTCTGGAGGACGTGGCCCCGGCCGGTATGTTGCGGGCGCGTGCAGCGGCGCAGGGGGTGTGAGATGACTGAATCTCATTCGACGGTTCGACCGTCGGTACTCAGGATCACCCAGATTCGCGGGACCATCGGCACGCTGCACAACCAGCGTGAGACGTTGCGTTCGCTGGGGCTACGCCGGATCCGGCATTGCGTGATAAAAGAGGATAACTCCCAGGTCCGTGGCATGATCGCCACTGTCCGTCACCTGGTGACGGTAGAGGAGGTCCCGAGCGAGGTGACGGCGACGTGACTATCAAACTGCACCATTTGCGTCCGGCCCCGGGCGCGAAGACCGCCAAGACCCGGGTCGGTCGTGGCGAGGGGTCCAAGGGTAAGTCCGCTGGTCGTGGTACCAAGGGCACCAAAGCTCGGAAGAACGTTCCGGCGATGTTCGAGGGTGGCCAGATGCCGATCCATATGCGGCTGCCCAAGCTCAAGGGTTTCCGCAACCGGTTCCGCACCGAATACCAGGTGGTCAACGTCGGTGACCTGGCCCGGCTGTTCCCTGAGGGTGGGGCGGTGGGACCTGAGCAGCTGGTGGCCGCCGGTGCGGTGCGCAAGGGGTGCCCGGTGAAGGTGCTGGGCGAGGGTGACCTCGCCGGCGTCACGCTCCAGGTCAGTGCCCAGGCCTTCTCCGGTTCCGCGCGGGACAAGATCGCCGCAGCGGGCGGCAGCAGCACCGAGCTGTAGGCGGGCCCTGTTGTCCCGGGTCCTGCTGTTACAGTCGGCCGGAGTGCATAGGCGAGTCGGCTGGCGTCCGCCGTCAGGTTCCCTTGCACTGCTCGGTCGCCGTCCCCGGCCGTGCGACCGCCGGTCCGCCACGATCGACGGCCTCACCACGGCCGTGCCCAGGAGGTAGGAGTGCTCGGCGCCTTCCGCTCGGCTCTTGCGACACCGGATCTGCGCCGCAAGATCCTCTTCACCCTGGGCATGGTGGTGGTCTACCGGATCGGTGCGACCCTGCCCTCACCCGGGGTCTCCTACGTCAATATCAACCAATGCCTGGCGCAGGTGCAGCAGGGAAGCAATCAAAACGTCTACTCGCTGATTAATCTGTTCAGCGGTGGGGCATTGCTGAGGTTGTCGGTGTTCGCGTTGGGGATCATGCCCTACATCACCGCGAGCATCATCGTTCAGTTGCTCACGGTGGTGATTCCTCGCTTCGAGGTGCTGAAGAAAGAGGGTCAATCCGGGCAGAACAAACTCACGCAGTACACCCGGTATCTGACGATCGCACTGGCTATTCTGCAATCCACCGGCATCATTGCACTGGCGGTTCGTGGACAACTGTTCTCCGGATGCCCTCTTCCACCGATTCCGGACCAGTCGGTGTTCAACCTGGTCGTCATCGTGGTGGTCATGACCGCGGGCACCGCGATCATCATGTGGTTGGGTGAGCTGATCACCGAACGGGGTATCGGCAACGGGATGTCTTTGTTGATCTTCACCTCGATCGCCGCCCGCATCCCCGCCGAGGGCAAGAACATCCTGGATTCGCAGGGGCCGCTGGTCTTCTTCCTGGTGTGCGTGTTCGGTCTGGCCATCATCGCCAGCGTGGTGTTCGTCGAGCAGGGCCAGCGCCGGATCCCGGTGCAGTACGCCAAGCGGATGATCGGCCGCCGGATGTACGGCGGTACCTCCACCTACCTGCCATTGAAGGTGAACCAGGCCGGCGTTATCCCGGTCATCTTCGCTTCGTCGCTGCTCTACCTGCCCGACCTCATTGCTCGGCTGACCACCTCGTCGAGCGGTCAGCCGAGTTGGTGGCAGACGTTCATCACCCGATACCTGGTCGATCAGGCCAGTTGGGTCCATATCGCGCTGTACTTCTTGATGATTATCTTCTTCACCTACTTCTACGTCGCGATCACGTTCAATCCCGAGGAGCGCGCCGAGGAGATGAAGAAGTTCGGTGGGTTCATTCCGGGTATCCGCCCGGGGCGCCCCACCGCCGAGTACCTGAGTTTCGTGCTCAGCCGGATCACCCTGCCCGGCTCGCTGTATCTGGGTATCGTGGCTGTACTGCCCAACTTGTTCCTCGACCTCACCGGTGATGGACAGAACCAGAACTTCCCCTTCGGGGGAACCGCGGTTCTGATCATGGTGGGGGTCGGATTGGACACCGTGAAGCAGATTGAGAGCCAGCTGATGCAGCGGAACTACGAAGGGTTCCTGCGCTAGTGCGAATCCTCATTGTGGGCCCGCCGGGAGCGGGCAAGGGAACCCAGGCTGCGGTGTTGAGCCAGGAGCTCGGCGTGGTGCACATCTCGACGGGGGATGAGTTCCGGGCACACGTCGGCGGTGAAACCGAGTTGGGCCGGCGGGTGAAGCGCTACCTGGATGCCGGCGCGTTGGTACCCGATGAGATCACCAACAAGATGGTGGAGCAACGGCTCACCGACGAGGTCTGCCGCAACGGGTTCATCCTCGACGGTTTCCCGCGCACGGTCGCGCAGGCGCAGGTGCTGGCGGATCTGCTGCTTGCGCATGACTGCGAGATCGACACGGTATTGGAGCTCGACGCACCTGAGGACGCGGTGCTCGAGCGACTGCTGGCGCGGGGGCGCGATGACGATACCGAGAACGTCATCCGGCACCGCCAGCAGCTCTATCGCGGCGAGACCGCGCCGCTGCTGGAATTTTACGCCGACCGGCTGGTCACCGTTCCGGCGGTCGGTTCGGTGCCCGATGTGACTGCTCGGGCGTTGGACGCACTGCGAACTCGGGCATGACGAGGGTGCGATGACCGGGGGTGGGGTGCGGGCCGTGGTGCGAAGGTTGCGTGGTCGGAGCAGCATCGAGCTCAAATCCGCTGCTGAGATCGAGGCGATGCGCGCGGCCGGTGCGGTGGTGGCCCGGACTCTGCGGCTGCTCGAGTCGCACGCCAAGGCCGGTGTGAGCACCGGTGAACTGGACGAGTTGGCTGAGCAGTCGATCCGGGACGCCGGGGCGGTACCGTCCTTCAAGGGCTACCACGGGTTCCCGGCCTCGATCTGCAGCTCGGTGAACGAGCAGGTGGTCCATGGCATCCCGCGCCGCGAGCAGGTGCTCGCCGAGGGAGATCTGCTGTCGGTGGACTGTGGCGCGATCCTGGACGGCTGGCATGGCGACGCTGCGGTGACCGTGCACATCGGGAAGGTGACCGAGGCCGACAACCGGTTGTCGGCGGCCTGCCGGGCCGCGCTGGAGGCCGGCATCGCCGCCGTGCACCCTGGCGGCCGGTTGACCGACATCTCCCATGCGGTGGAGTCGGCAGCGCTGGCCGCCGCCGCGGAGCACGGGACGTCCTACGGGATCGTGGCCGACTACGGTGGCCACGGCATCGGAACGGCGATGCACATGGACCCGTTCCTGCCCAACGTGGGCCGCCCCGGCCGTGGTCCGCGGCTGGTGGTCGGCATGGCCCTGGCGATCGAGCCGATGCTCACCGCGGGGAGCGAGAAGACCGAGGAACTGGACGACGGTTGGACCGTGGTCACGGTGGACGGATCCCGGGCCGCGCATTGGGAGCACTCGGTCGCCGTCACCGACGAGGGCCCACTCGTGCTCACGGTCGAGTAAACAAGACCGTGGGTGTGCTCGAAGGCACGGCGGTGGTGATCACCGGTGCCGGTCGCGGCCTGGGCGAGGCCTACGCCGTGCACGCCGCGGCGGCCGGAGCCGCGGTCGTGGTCAACGACGTCGATATGGCGCTGGCCGAGGCGGTCACCGCGCGGATCGTTGCCCACGGTGGTCGCGCGGTGGCCAATGGGGCGTCGGTTCGCGATCCGGATCAGGCCGGCGGGATCGTGCGGCAGTGCCTGGCGGAGTTCGGCAGACTCGACGGTCTGGTGAACAACGCCGGACTCAGTCACCTGGCACTACCCTGGGAAGAAGACCCCGGCCTCGCCCGCGAGCTCATCGAGGTCAACGTGCTCGGGGTGCTCTACTGCGGGATCGCTGCCGCGCGGGTGATGCGCGCCCAACGCGCCGGATCGATCGTCAATATCTCCTCGGGCTCGTCGTTCGGCCAGTACGCCCTGGGCACGTACGCGGCGTCCAAAGGTGCAGTCGCGTCCCTGACCTATTCCTGGGCGCTGGATCTGGCGGAGTCGGGGGTGCGGGTGAACGGCGTCTGCCCGCTGGCCTGGACTCGTATGGTGGAGCGTCACGAGGCTGCGCACGCGCGCGTCACCCGGCAGCGCACCCCGGACCGGGTGGCCCCGCTGATCACCTACCTGCTCTCCGATCGCGCCGAGGGGATCACCGGCCAGCTCATCCGGTTCACCGGGGACCAGCTGCACATCGTGCGCCAGCCCGGGATCAAGGAGCCGGTGCTGAGCCGGGAGTTCTGGAGCACCGAGGATATCGCCGCTGCCTTCGACCAGGTGCTCGATCACCACCTCGAGCCCTTCGGTCTG
The DNA here is from genome assembly GCA_963712995.1 of uncultured Actinomycetota bacterium. Lineage (GTDB taxonomy): Bacteria > Actinomycetota > Actinomycetes > Mycobacteriales > Pseudonocardiaceae. The sequence continues at coordinate 311,527 of CAVQKH010000025.1, forward strand.
GACAAGCAGCCGCCCCCGCGACTGCGGGCAGCGCCTCCCAGCCGACCGAATGAACCGGCCGCAACACATAACTGGGTCATAGCGCTCGACGCGACGGGTGATCTCACTGAGCAGGCGGAAAGGACTGCGACGCGATCTTGACGTGGGATATCTTCATCGCATCAGGTGGAACAGGTGTTGTGGTATGCCAGTCCTGAGATATAGCGGGCCCACTCGTCACGATCGAGACCGCCTCCGGTGATGGCGCAGCCGCGCTCGGTCGCGTGGTCTCGGAGATTGTTGAGAGCGGTGAGGTCCCACAGGATGATGCCGCCATCGCCCCTGCCAGCGGCCAGGGTAAGTCCGTTAGGGGAGAACGCCACAACGGAACCCTTCTCAGCTAGGGGCGGCTCCATGCGGCGGGGTTGGGCCGGGTCACCGAGGTTCCACAGGATCGTGCCGTCATCGCTATCGCCGCTGCTTGTGGCCAAGGTGGGTCCATGGGGGGAGAACGCCATCGACGACAACAGCTCGGTACTGTGGTTGGTCAGGGGCGTCCCGAGGCGGCGGGGTTGGGCTGGGTCGGTGAGATCCCACAGCACCACGCTGCCATCGAGGTTGCCGGAGGCCAGAACCTGCCCGTTGGGGGAGAACGCCACCACCGAGTTCGGCCAGTGCCACCCGCCGATGTCGTTGGTCAGGGGTTGTCCGAGGCGGCTGGGTCGGGCTGGGTCGGTGAGATCCCACAGGATCACGGTGGAGCCTCCGTCGCCGATGGCCAGCGTGGCCCGATACGGGGAGAACATCAGAGTGCTCACGGAGGTGTACGAGCCAGGGTCGGTCAGAGGTGGTCCCAGGCCGCGAGGTTGGCTCAGGTCGGTGAGGTCCCACAGCACCACGCTGCTATGACCGTTGCCATCGTCGCCGCCGGTAGCCAGGGTAGGCCCGTGAGGGGAGAACGCCACCGAAGTCACCGCACCGTTGTGGCCGGTCAGGGTGCCGGCGTAGCGGGTGGTGGTGAGGGTGTTGACCAGACTGGCCTGGGTCTCCCCGTCAGGGTGGATGCGCTGTGCGGCGATGCCGAGGCGCAGCGCAGTGCGCGAATCGGTGTCCCGCGTTGCATCGGCTTGGGCGACGAGCAGGCGGGCGGTCGCGATCCGTTGCTGTTCCTGGGTGGCGCGTTGCTGGAGGATCGCGATGCCCGCCGCGGTCAGGGCGAGCACGAGCAGAACCGACAGGATGGTGGTGAGGCGCCCGCGGCGGAAGCGGTCGCGGCGGATGCTGGCGACAGGAAGTCGCGGGCCTCCTCGCGGAGGTCAGCAACTCGATGGGTGATCAGCACGCGGTGTCGTCGCGGCGACCAGCGTGACGGGCCGTGCTGCTGGCCTGACGTATCTGCACTGGATCGGCGGTGGGTCTGGACGCGTGCGCCGGTGTCGGCGACGGTCGCAGCGAGTTGTCCGCCCGTCCACAACCGGGTGGATGGACGGCCCTGCTTATCCCACGCTGCGGCGGCCTGCTCGACCGCATGGCGAGCTCGCAGTGCGGTTACGGCTGCGGTGGTTGCCTGGGCCAGCGGTGCCCAGGCGGTCACGAACGCCTCGTGGGCAACCGCGATGACCCCACTGCCGTTGTCGGTGTCGGTGGTCAACAGCCGATGCGCGACGAAGGCATTCACCTCATCGGCCACCGGATGCGGTAGCTCCTCGCGGAGAACCCGCCGCCGGGTACGGGCGGCCTTCCTCGTCGACGGTGACCAGCCCCAGCAGCCCGGAGATCACCTCCACACGGCTCCGACCGCTGGCGTTGACCGCCTCGACGAGGGCCTGCTCAGCCTGGCGGGTCAAGGCACCCTGTACCCCACCGAGCTGGTCATAACGCTTTCTGGGCAGCCGGCCACCCCGGCCGATGCCCTCGGCGAGCTGGGCCAGGGTGAACGCCAGCACCGGCAGCGCGTCCCCGCTGCCGGTGTCCTCGACCAACCGGTCTACCAGGTCCTCGTCCACGCTGATGCCGACCAGCCGGGCTGGCCTTTCGATGACGGCCCGCAATGCCTCCCGGCCCAGCGGCCGTAGCGTGTAGGTACGCGTCGGTAGTGCGGCTGGTTCGTCTTCCAGCAGCAGATGGTCGAGGAATTCCGAGCGCAGCGTGACCACCAGCTGTACCGGACCGGCCAGCGCGGGCCGCAGCAGCTCAGCGAACTGGGCCCGATCAGCGGGAGCGGCCTGAGTGAGCAGCTCCTCGAACTGGTCCACGACGATCAGCAGGCGACGCGAACCGCGTGGGGCGGCCAGCAGCAGCTCATCGGCCAGCCCCGTCAGGCCATCCTCCCCAAGCTGGTCGCGGACGTAGGCCACCGTCCAGCCTAGGCCGAGTCGCCGCGCGGCGTTGGCCAGCTCCCGGACCAACGCCGCCACGGGATCAGCGCCCGGCACGATCGGCGTCAGCGTCCACCATCCCGGCTCGTCGGCCATCATCGGCAGCAATCCGGCCCGGACCAGCGACGACTTGCCGCACCCCGACGGCCCCGCCACCAGCAGCGCCGCGCCCTTCGTGCGTTCCGCCGGGGAGCGCAGCAACTCGGCGAGTTCTCCACTCTCATCAGTGCGGCCAAAGAACACCCGGTGCCGATCGATGTCGAACGGCAGCAGCCCCGGGAACGGGGAACGATCGTCCGGCCAGCCCCATCCCCCTGCCACAATGCCTCATCCAGGGCGGCACGGGCCGCACCCGGGTCCCGCATATAGTCGATGTATTGCATAGAGGTCAGCAGCGGGTCGACCACCCCCGGCTCGGCGCGCAGCGGCAGCAGCCGACTGCCTCGCGACCAGGAGATCGCTGCCTCGGCTGTGCACCACCTGGACGCCAGGTAAGACGAAGTGATCACACAGACCACCGCGTCCGCCCACCGCAGCCGCTCGTGTAGCCGCTGCTGCCACTCCTCGCCGGGGGCGATCCCATGCCGAAGGTCCTCGGCCAGAAACACCTCGTGGCCCTCGTCGTCAAGCCAATCATGCAGCTCACCAGCCAGAGCCTGGTCCTCACTGGCATGGCTGACGAACACTCTCGCCACCGCATCTCCCCTGATCAGCGTTGGATCGCCAGGATAGAAGGATGGCAACTTTGAGTGATAGGCCGGGACCGGAGCGATGCCCGTACGGTGATCGTCATCCGGGTAGATCATCGCGGCGACGTCTACCGCTCCCACCGACTACCTGATGGAAGGCTCTGTATCACTTGTTCCTCTGAGACCCGGCAGCCGCACCGGGCTGCTGGGTCGTGGACCGGTGTGGGTCAGTCGAACGTGCCGGTGCGGACGGCGGCGGTGAACGTGGCCCACTGGGTGGCGGCGACGATCAGGGCCGGGCCGGTGGGGTTCTTGGAATCCCGGACGGCGCGGTGCCCGTCCGCCAGGTCGGCGACCTCGACGCAGTTGTACTGGCCGTTGCTCCGGCTGCTGTTGCGCACAGGTGGCGCTGGACAGGTCGGTGGTGCTCACTTGCCTAGCTCCCTTATCACTTGGGTAATCAGCTCGTGGGACGCCGCCTCGTCCAGAGCCGACTCCCAGATATTGATGAACGTGGTGTCGTACCGGTCGATCTCGTGGGGTTTATCCAGGTAAAGCGCTCCCGTGAGGCCATCGACGTACACGATGGCAGGTTCGGTCTCCCCGCCGTTGGCGTTGAGCGGGAACCGCAGGATCACGAACGGCCCCGATAATACGCCGCGGTGCAGTCCGGCGGGGAAGGGCACCACCCGGATCGACACCGTGGGTAGCCCATCGATTTCCAACAGCCGTTCCAGCTGGCGCGCCATCACTGTGGGGCCACCCACCGGGCGACGCAGGATGGCCTCGTTGAGCACCACGTGAAGCACCGGCGGGTCGGTGAACCGGGTGAGCAGCGTTTGCCTTGCCATGCGGACCTGGACTCGCTGCTCGATCTTCGCGTCGTCTTCATCGGGATTGTCGGCCCGGATCACCGCGCGGGCGTAGTTCTCGGTCTGCAGCAGGCCGGGCACCAGCTCCGACTCGTACCAGCTGAAGTGGGACGCGGCCTCCTCCAACCCGATGTAGACGTCGAAACCCGCGGGGATGGCCTCGTCATAGGAGTGCCACCAGCCGCGTGACTTGGTCTCCTTGGCCAGCCCGATGAGTCCTTCGGTCAGGTCCGCCGGTGCGCCGTAGACCCTGCACATCGTCTCCACGTCGAAGCTGCGCAACGACGTCAGGCCGGTCTCGATGCGCCAGATCTTGGCCTCGGACCACTCCAGCTTCGCCGCCGCCGCGCGCACAGTGAGCCGCGATCGGTTGCGCAGGTCACGCAGGTGCCGCCCGAGTTGGCGGCGGGGCACGGTGGAGCCCGTCGTCGTGCTGGCGCCCTCGGTCATCGTCAACCTCTTTCACCTTGAAGGAATCTTACACCCGAAATGAAAGACTTCTCAGGTCCCCATCCCGTGGGGTTGACAAGAGTATAACCATTGCCGTGAAATGCTTCCGGCTTGCATTTGGCCAGGGTTTCACCCTGGCCATTCTTTGAAAAAGAACGTTCGCTACTTATCAAGGGTCATGGCCGGGCTGGCGATGCCCGATACCTTCGAGTTGCCGGTCGGGTCATTCCATGAAGCGCTGGATGGAGCTTTCTCGTCGGTTTTGGAGCTGTAATGAAATAAACTATTTTATAGATGGTCCGATGGTGTAATTCCAGTCACCGTGGAAGAGGTGCCGAGCGAGGGGTATCGATTCCTTCTGCTGGTCCGTGAGTTTGATTTTTGTGGGGTAGAGACTGGGGTCGAGTTCGCAACGGACGGTCAATCGTGGTGGTTGTGGTGCTGGCGATGAGGTTAACGATCGTTTGATAGTTTGAGTGGTGTCGCGCCAGTTTTGGGTGATCTGGAGAAGAGCGGTGCTCGATCTTGTTCCATTTGCTGGTGCCGGGCGGGTAATGGGACACGATGATTTCCAGTCGGTCGCGGCGGCGAGTCGCGCGAGTTCGTGCTTCCAGAGCCAGGGGCGGTGTCGTTGGATCCGCCACGTCGGCGGTGATGAAGATTCGGCGGGCGTGGGGATATTTCTCCTTGCTTATGCTTTGCCACCACTTTTGGATAGTAGCGACAGCGAATACCGATGTGTCGTGATCGATACCACAGAGACCAGGCGCTGTTGTCGGCCAAATCGTAGACTCCGTAGGGAATTGCTTTACGTCGGCTTCGCTGGGGAAGTCGTAGGTGGAAACGTGACCGGTTCGCCTGTGCGTGCCATTCTTTACCGGCCTGGGTGACCGCCGACGAGTTCCTTTTTCTTTGTATCGATGCTGATCACAGGGTCGCCGGCGGCGAGGAACTCCTTGGCTAGCTTGTTGATGTATCGGAACTGATCATCCGGTCCGGGTGCTGGCTCCTCCAGCTTCTTGCGGGTGCCTTGCAAGCTGTAGCGAAGGGAATGAAGGATTTTCCCGACGACGTCATGGCTGACGAGTGACCCATACCGCCCAGCTCCGCAGCGAGGTGACGCGTCGATTTCGTGGTCCACCGCAACGGCGATTCAGGATCACCGCGTCTCCGGTTCGATCAAACCATCCAGTACATACCAGTTCCGGATTGGCGACTCGCTTTCTTGCGCGCTCGGCGCTGACGATCAGGTGACGCTCTGCGGAATTATCGGCGAGCTCGGTATGCCACGACGAATGTCTTGTGACGCACGTGGCTTGATGCACAGCCTCAATTCCGCGCGTCCCCGATTTCGCTCGGTGGCCAGCGCCAAGCGGCGATCGCGTTCGTTCAAGCGGGGCAACAGATCTGCCAAACGTGCTTCCATCGCCTGAAATTCCTCATCACTCTTGCTCGCCATACGTCAATTTTGTCACGTACTCCAAAACGTCAGCCGAAACGACATGCGAAACGTTGGCAGATTCACTCGATCGGATTAGTTATTTAATTACGGATCCTTTGCCTACGAGGTGACCGATGAGCCGACCGTGGCTGTGATGCCCCGACCTTCCCGCGCAGCTGTCACGCTGCGTGATTTCGACGACCTGAGCCATGAACCGGGCAGTCCGTCTGGCGGCGTTGAGTTGAATAGAGAACCGGGAGTCTGCGGAGGATGCCGCCGCGGTGTGTACCGCGTCGGCCACGAGATCGATGACAACGCCCGCAATGCGATCGTCGTCCGTAGATCATCGGGGCGACGTCTACCGCTCCTGTTGACTTGCGGATCATAGGCTATGGGTCAGCATGACCCGAGAATCTTTGAACAATTCTCCGCTTTTGCGGATATTTTTCCCATATTATCACTCGTTTGCGGAAATCGGGAGTTGATTGCGGCATTGATATTCTGATCAAGGGGTACCTCATAAGTTGACGCCATTGCGGCGGAGTCGGATGAGCGGTGGGATGGGTACAGCCGCCATAAGGACGTGACGGTTCCCCTCGATGATCCCTGGTCGTCGAGAGTCACCCACCACATGCGGTCGGCGACGCCGACCGGGACTTGGGGGTAAGCCGTGACACGCATTACTGTCATGGTCGACGGCGTCTCCTATGCCGACGACGTCGAACCACGAACCCTGCTGGTGTATTACCTGCGGGAGAGGCTGGGAAAGACCGGAACCGTGGTCGGCTGCGACACCAGCAACTGTGGCGCCTGCACCGTGCATCTCGATGGCCGGAGCGTGAAATCCTGCTCGATCTTCGCGGTGCAGATCGATGGTAGTGAGATCACGACTATCGAGGGGCTGGCCCGTGATGGCCGGCTGCACCCGATGCAGCAGGCCTTTCACGACAACCACGCCCTGCAGTGCGGCTTCTGCACCCCCGGGATGATCATGCAGGCGATCGATCTGCTCGGCGACGATCCCGACCCGGACGAGCTGGCGGTGCGAGCGGGACTCGAGGGCAACCTGTGCCGCTGCACCGGCTATCAGAACATCGTGCGTGCCGTGCTCGATGCGGCGGAGAAGATGAAGCCCGCCGCGAGAGACGCCCAGGCCGACAAGCAGCCCAGTGCCGTCGCCGGCGGGGGAGGGGGACACTGATGACCACCACCACGCAGCCGGGCACCCTCGAGTTCGGCCGGGCCCGCAAGCGCAAAGAGGACGCCCGGCTGATCACCGGACGGACCCGCTGGACGGATAACATCACCCTGCCCGGGATGCTGCACCTCGCCGTCGTGCGCAGCCCGCTGGCACACGCCAGGATCACCAGGATTGACACCGAGGTGGCCAAGCGGCTGCCCGGCGTGCACGCCGTGTTCACCGCCACCGACCTCGGCGCCGAGAACATCAGCATGCCCTGCGCGTGGCAGATCACCCCGGACATGAAGTCCCCGAAGGCCCCGCCGCTGGCCGTGGACACCGTGCACTTTGCCGGCGAGGGGGTCGCGATCGTGGTGGCTCGCGATGCGGCGTCGGCCGCCGACGCCGCCGCTGCCGTCGAGGTCGACTACGACGGGCTGGAGCCGGTGCTCGAGGTGGAGGCAGCGCTGGCTGACGGCGCCCCGCTGGTGCACCCCGAACTGGGCACCAACCGCAATGCGCTGTGGGTCTTCGACTCGGGCGCGGCCGGCAGCGGTGGCAGCTCCGATGCGGTGATCTCTGCTGCGGAGTCCGACCCGGAGGCCATCGTGGTCCGGCGGCGGTTCCATCAGCAGCGCCTGATCCCCGCGTTCCTGGAGCCGCGCTCGGTGGTGGTGGATCCGACCGGTGAGCAGCTGACCATGTGGTCGTCCACCCAGGTGCCGCACATCGTCAAGACGATGACCGCGCTCAGCCTGGGCCTGCCCGAACACAAAGTGCGGGTCATCGCACCGGATGTCGGAGGGGGGTTCGGCGGCAAGCTCCAGGTGATACCGGAGGAGTTCCTCACGGTGCTGGTGGCCCGGCGGCTGGGCAAGCCGGTCAAGTGGACCGAGACCCGTTCGGAGTGCATGCTCGCCACCCATCACGGCCGGGGTCAGATCCAGGACCTGACGCTGGCGGCTCGCAGGGATGGCACCCTCACCGCACTCAAGGTCGAGCTGATCGCCGACATGGGTGCCTACCTGCGGATCATCACGCCGGGAACACCTCTACTCGGGGCGTTCATGTACGGAGGGATCTACAAGTTCCCGGCCTACCACCTCGCCTGCACCAACGTGTTCACCACCAAGACCCCGACCGACGCCTACCGCGGCGCCGGCCGCCCGGAGGCCACCTTTGCCATCGAGCGGATGATGGACGAGCTCGCCGTCGAGCTCGGCATGGACCCGCTGGCGCTGCGCGAGCACAACTGGATCACCCACGAGGAGTTCCCGTTCACCACGGCCGCCACGCTGACCTACGACTCGGGCAACTACGAGGCGGCCACCGCCAAGGCCACAGCGCTGTTCGACTACGAGGGCCTGCGCGCCGAGCAGCTACGCCGCCGGGAGGCGAACGACCCGGTGGCGCTGGGCATCGGGATCTCGACCTACACCGAGATGTGCGGGCTGGCCCCGTCCCGGATTCTGGGTGCGCTGTCCTATGCCGCCGGTGGTTGGGAGCACGCCACCATCCGGGTGCTGGCCACCGGCAAGATCGAGGCGGTCACCGGTGTCTCCGCGCACGGCCAGGGACATGAGACGGCGTGGAGCCAGATCATCGCCGACCGGCTGGGGGTGCCGTTCGAGGACATCGAGGTGCTGCACGGGGACACCCAGGTCTCGGCCAAGGGCATGGACACCTACGGCTCCCGATCGCTGGCCATCGGCGGTATCGCGGTGGTCAAGGCCGTCGACAAGGTGGTCGAGAAGGCCAAGCGGATGGCCGCGCACCTGCTCGAGTGCTCCGAGCTCGACATCGAGTTCCACCAGGGCACGTTCACCATCAAAGGGACCGACCGGAGCATCACCATCCAGGAGATCGCGTTCGCGGTCTTCTCCGCGCACAACTATCCCAAGGGCATGGAGCCGTCACTGGACTCCGAAGCCACCTTCGACCCGGAGAACTTCTCCTTCCCGCACGGCACCCACCTGTGCGCGACGGAAGTGGACACCGAGACGGGCCGGGTGCGGATCCGCAGCTACGTCTGCGTGGACGACGTGGGCAAGGTGGTCAACCCGCTGATCGTCGAGGGGCAGATCCACGGCGGGCTGGCCCAGGGCATCGCGCAGGCGCTGTTCGAGGAGGCCTGCTATGACGAGGGCGGCACCCTGGTCAGCGGCACCCTCGCGGACTACCTGGTGCCCAGCGCGGCGGACCTGCCCAGCTTCACCACCGACCGCACCGAGACGCCGGCGACGTCAAACCCGCTGGGTGTCAAGGGCGTCGGGGAGGCAGGCACCATCGCCTCCACTCCCGCGGTGGTGAACTCGATCATCGATGCGGTGCGTCACCTCGGGGTCACCGACATCGAGATGCCGTGCTCGCCGCAGCGGGTGTGGCGCGCGGTGGCCTCGGCCCGCGGAGCTGTGAAGTCCACGTCAGAGCATGCGACCGAGTCCGCCGCCGGTGGCGGGCTGGGCTCGATCGACGCCCAAGCTCATGACAGCAGGGGAGGCGCCCGGTGATTCCGTCCGCATTCGATTACCTCGCCGTTTCCACGGCCGAGGAAGCGGTCCAGGCGCTGGTCGAGGCCGGCGAGGACGCCAAGATCCTGGCCGGCGGTCAGAGCCTGGTGCCGGTGCTGCGCCTGCGCCTGGCCACCCCGACGACGATCGTGGACCTGAACAAGATCAGCGAGCTGCGCGGGGTACGCGAGGACGGTGACGTCATCGTCATCGGAGCGATGACCACGCACCACGATGTGATCAACGATCCGCTGGTGGCCGAGCATGCCGCGCTGCTGGCCCTGGCCACCCAGACGGTGGGTGACCCGCAGATCCGCCACCGCGGCACCCTCGGCGGCGCCCTGGTGCATGCCGACCCGGCCGGTGACCTGCCGGCCCCGGTGGTGGCGTTGGACGCCGAGATGGTCATCGTCGGGCCCGGTGGGCGGCGCACCGTGCCGGCTGCGGAGTTCTTCGTCGATCTGTTCACCACCGCGGTGGGACCCGACGAGGTGCTCGTCGAGATACGGATCCCGCGCAAAACCGGCTGGGGTGCGCACTACGAGAAGTTCAATCGGGTCGCGCAGGCCTGGTCGATCGTCGCGGTTGCCGCGACGGTGCGGACCGAGGGATCGTCGATCGCGCAGGCTCGGGTGGCGCTGACCAATATGGCGGCCACCCCGGTTCGGGCTCTGCGAGTGGAGGCGGCCCTGGTCGGTCGGCCGGCTGATGCGGCGACGATCCGTGCGGCGGCCGAGCACGCGGCCGAGGGCACCAGCCCGAGCTCGGACGGCAACGCCGATGCCGACTACCGCGAGCACCTCGCCCGGGTGCTCACCGGACGAGCCCTCACCGCCGCCGCTGGTCTCTCAGGCTGACTCTCCTGCTGTCGATTCTCTATCCAAAGAATCTGGTCTGCATCGACGAATTGCCGGCCGGTTTTGTCGGTGTGCCGTTCTAGACCGAGCTTGCTGTAACTGTCCGTAGCATCGTCTGGATGACCAGGGACGACGTGCCACAAGCCACCACTTCTGTAGTCACTAAATGACTGGCACGATGAAGATCGTTGTGGTCTAATTGCCCTGTGAGAAGCAGGGATGGCGCGATGCACGTGGACCGCTCGGGTAGGCATTACACGGCAGCGGATGGTTCAGAGCGGATCTATCGGCGCGATCTGCTGCGCCGGTCGTACCGCGACGAGAACGGCAAGCCGCAGAAGGAAACCCTGGCGAATCTGTCGATGTTGCCCGAAGAAGTGATCATAGCGCTGCGGAAAGCGCTGTCCGGCACGGTTTTAGTGGAGGCCGATGCGGCGTTTGAGGTAGAACGGACCCTGAGCCACGGCGGGGTCGCCGCGGTGCACGCGATGGCGAGTGGACTCGGCATGAAGGAACTCTTGGGGCCAGACTGCCGGGAACGTGACCTGGCCTATGGATTGATCCTCTCTCGGGTGCTGCGGCCGACATCGAAACTGTCGACGCGCGACTGGTGGAACGACACGACACTGGGCACCGACCTCGATATCACGAAGGCGAGCACCGATGAGGTCTACGCCGCCATGGACTGGCTCGGGGCCCGCCAAGAAATCATCGAAAAGGCACTAGCCGCCCGGCACCTGGCCTCCGGTGGGATCGCCATGTTCGACCTGTCCAGCTCCTGGGTGGAGGGACGCTGCTGCGACTTGGCCGCCTTCGGATACTCGCGGGACAAAAAACGAGGCCTCCGCCAGATCGAGTACGGACTGCTCACCGACCCGCACGGCCGCCCGGTCGCGATCCGGGTGTTCCCCGGAAACACCTCCGACACAAAATCGTTCATCGATGCCGTTAGTATCGTGGCCGAGAATTTCGGGCTCACCGACATCACGATGGTCGGCGACCGTGGAATGATCACCAACGCCCGTATCAAGGAGCTGCGCACCCGTGCTGGCATGGACTGGATCACCGCTCTGCGCGCCCCCGCGATCGCCGCCCTGGCCAGCGACGACGGGCCCCTGCAGATGTCCCTGTTCGACACCCAGAACTTCGCCGAAATCACCCACCCCGACTATCCCGATGAGCGACTGATCTGCTGCCGGAATCCCGCGCTGGCCGACCAACGAGCCCGCAAACGCGAGGAATTGCTCACCGCCACCGACATCGAACTCACCAAAATCGCGGCACGCGTGAACAACGGGAAACTACACGGAGCCGATGATATCGGCGTGGCCGTCGGAAAAATCGTCAACAAATACAAGATGGCCAAGCACTTCACCCTCGACATCACCGACAACACGTTCGATTACCACCGCCACCAAGCACAGATCGACGCCGAAGCCGGACTCGACGGAATCTACGTCATCCGCACCAGTCGCGACACCGAGTCCTTGGACACCCCCGGAGTCATCACCGCCTACAAAAACCTCGCCCACGTCGAACGCGACTTCCGCATCATCAAAGTCGACGACCTTGACCTGCGTCCCATCTTTCACTACCTGTCCGAACGGGTCCGTTCTCACGTTTTCCTGTGCATGCTCGCCGCCTACCTCACCTGGCACCTGCGCAAAGCCCTCGCCCCACTCACCTACACCGACGAGCACATCCCACAGCGCACCGACCCCGTTTCACCCGCCCAACGCTCATCCAGCGCCAAAGCCAAAGACAAAAATAAGGAAACCCCCGACGGACTGCCCGTACGAAGCTTCCGCGACCTACTCGAACACCTCAACAAACTCGACAGAGAAACGATCAACTTCACCGGCCAACGCATCGAGAAGATCACCAACCCCACCCCGACCCAACGGCGCGTCTTCGAGTTGATCGGCGTTCCCATCCCCCTCACCCTCGCCAACACGTAGCCACCAAAATCAGCCTGACCAACGCCGAACCCGCAGGTCACAGCCACACACGCCCATGAAGATCAAGTAAGTTCAGTCTAGAATCGGGTCATGTCGAGTGCGGCGTTGTGGCGGAGCAGTGATGCTGAATTGCTCGCCGAGTTGGGGTCGTTGGAGACCCGGTTGCATTCGACGTGGGCGCAGATGCTTTCGGTGGTCGCCGAGATCGACTCCCGCGGTGTGGCCGCGATGGTGGGATATGGCACCACGATGGAATTGGTGCGGGCGATCGCGAGAGTGCCCCGGGGTGAGGCCCGGGCCCGGGTCGATGCCGCTGCCACAGTGTTGCCCGGTCGTGGGCTGGATGGTGCGCCGGTGGAGCCCAAGCTGCCGGCCACGGCCGCCGCGGTGGCCGAGCACGCGATCGGTGCCGCGGATGTGGCGGTGATCCGTTCGGTGCTGGCGCTGATTCCCGCGCATCTGGGTGCGGACACGCGCGCTGAGGTGGAAGCCGAGTTGGCCCGGCACGCTCGGACGTTGGATGCTGGGCAGTTGGCGGTGTTGGGCAGTTGGCGGTGTTGGGCAAGCGGATCCTGGCGTATCTGGATCAGGACGGTCGGCGTCCCAACGACGCCCCTGAGACCCGCCGGTCGCTGCGTTTCCGGGACCGTGACGGTGGCTATGAGCTGGCCGGGTGGTTGGACCGGGAGGCCGCTGAGATCCTGCGCGCGGCGTTGAGCCCGTTGGCCGCGGCGCGCCCGAGCACCGAGACCGAGATCGACCTGCGTTCCGCCGCGCAGCGCGACGCCGATGCGTTGGTGGAGCTGGCGGCCCGCGCGCTGAACGAGGGTGAGTTGCCCACCGAGGGTGGGGAGCGCCCGCAGGTGGTGGTGACGGTGAGCCTGCCGGTGCTGCAAGGCCGGATCGGTACCGCCTCCTTGTCGCTGGGTGGCCCGATCACCGCCGAGATCGCCCGGCGCATCGCCTGCGACGCGGGGGTCATCCCGGTGGTGCTGGGGTCCCGGGGTGAGCCACTGGATGTCGGGCGTGCCAGTCGCACCGTCCCGGCCGCGATCCGCCGCGCGGTCATTCTTCGCGATGGTGGTTGTGCGTTTCCGGGGTGTTCGGTACCGGCCCGCTGGTGCGATATTCATCATTGTGTTCATTGGGTTGATAACGGCCCCACCAGCCTGGAGAACTGTGTCGCGCTCTGCGGACGCCACCACCGCCTCATCCACCATTCCCACTGGCGAATCCAGATGACCGGCGGCGTCCCAGAATTCCACCCACCACCCTGGCTCGGCGGCCCACCCCGCGTCAACCCCCTCCACACCACTCCCAACCTCATCCGGAATCGCCAATAAAGGCTGGCTCCTGCGCTCATTTGCTCACCGCCACATCGGGTGCGAGCCGTTTGGCACGCGCCTTGGTGCGGTCGAGTGGGGGTAGGCGGATCGTCATGGGGCGTTGTTCGGCCCGGCGGATATGCAGGGACGGTGGTGCGGGGTATTCGCCGTGCGGAGCGTCGGGATGCTGCGGGTGCACCAGGCTCAGCAGCGCCCGCAGGGTCCATTGCGGCGCGCCTTCATAGGCCCACACCACGACCTTGGGTGTCGAAAATGTCGACGGCGCCGCGTTTCGGTGTTCTGGCGGCGGTGATCCGGGCGAAGTCGCGGATGGTGAGCAGATCGATGTAGTGCGGCCAGTGGTAGGCGGCGACCAGAGCGGTCGGCGCTGCCTTGGGCCCGCAGCAGTGCACCGTGAACCCATCGGCCAGCACGTCCAGCAGCAGCCCTTCGATCTCCGGTGGCAGGCAGCCGACGGTCGTGGTCTCGGTCATCTCGTCGCTTCCCGTGCGGTGATTCGGCCTGGTGATAATCGAGTGCGAGGCCTGCTCGCTGTCGTCACTGGGCACGATGCCGTGGTCGTGTCGGACGCCGACCTGACATGTCAAGGACGGTGATCGGACGTTTGGCGGACATCTGCGCTGTCAGCTGGCGCTGATCCGCGTACCAGGTCGCATACTGCTGGCCACGTTATGTGTCCAAGTCGGTTCGGAGGGTGATGGCAATGGCTGGTGGTCTGCTTCCGCGAACGAGGTTGGAGCAGCTTGTGCGCCAGCTACGGCGTACGAAGGTCGAGTTCCAGAAAGACTTCGCTCGTACGTCGGATCAGCTCGACGAACGGCTCACCGTCTCGACGCGGCAGGTGACCCGATGGCTTGCGGGGGAACTCGACGGTATTCCGCACGCAGCGGCCTGCCGGGTTCTGGAGCAGATGTTCGGTGAGCGCGCCGAGCGGCTGTTCGGGCCGCCCGATCCGACGTCTCGGGCCGAGGTCACTACGGTCGAGGTACCGGAGCCGGTATCGGTCGGTGGCAAACCGGTGGAGGATGTGGCACTGCAGAGGGAGGTGGCGATGGCCGCCGCCGAGTCGGCGCACTTCGGACAGTTCGCCGAGCAGTCCAACGTCGGTCCGCACACGCTGGAACAGTTCCGCGCGGACCTGACGCGGATCGTCACGACCTATCCGAACCGGCCCGTCTACCCGATATTTGTCGAATTACGTGAGTTGCGGAACCGGGCGTTCGAGCTACTGGAGGGCCGCCAGTATCCGGAGCAGACCCGCGAGCTGTACCTGGTGGCTGGTGTGTTGTGCGGCGTGCTCGCCAATGCCACGTTCGACCTGGGCTGGCTTCCTGCGGCCGAGACACAGGCCCGCACCGCGTTTCTGTGCGCCGAGTTGGCCGGGAACAACGCGCTGCGCGCCTGGGTGCGGGGCACGCAGAGCCTGGTGGCCTACTGGGACGAGCGACCTCGCGCCGCAGTCGAGTTGGCCGCAGACGGCTGGCGCTATGTCCCAGAGACCGGGACAGCCAGGGTGCGACTGGCCTCGATCGAGGCCAGGGCCCACGCCCGACTGCGTGATCAGCGGGCCACGGAGAATGCGCTCGCCCGCACCGAGCAGGCCCGCAACGAGGTCCGGGGCGCGGACGATCCCGGTGGGATGCTCACGTTCCCTGTGGCCAAGCAGAGTTTCTATACCGCGACCGCGCGGCTATGGCTGGGTGGGCAGGACAGCTACCTCGCCGCCGAGCGGGACGCGGCCCATGCCGTCGAGCTCTATGAGGCCGACCCACCGGAGCAGCGCCGACTAGGTGAGCTGTGCCTGGCGCGGTTAGACCTCGCTGCAGCCCGGCTCGGCCACGACGATCTCGACGGCGCCGTCGAACAGCTTCAGTGCGTGCTGACCACAGCGGCCCAGCGCCGCACGGACAGCGTCGTGCGCCGCCTGAATCAGGTGAGCCGCGCGCTGCAGCGACCGAGGTATCAGACTTCCGCGCTAGCGCTGGATCTGCACGACCAGATCCACAGCTTCACCTGCGACTGTGCACCCCCCGCGCTGCCAGGAGCCAGCGGGTGAGTGCTTCGGTCACGATCGGGCTGCTGCACCCGGGCCGGATGGGGGCTGCCATCGCCGCGCAGCTCACGGTCAGCGGCCACACTGTCCTGTGGTGTCCCGACGGGCGCAGCACGGCCACCCGCCGACGCGCCGAGGACACCGGCTTGCGTCCGGCTCCGCTCGGTGAACTGGTCACCAACAGCCAGATCGTCCTGTCGATCTGCCCGCCCGCAGTGGCCGAGGAGATCGCCAACATGGTCGCTGGACTCGGGTACCGCGGCGTCTACGTCGAGGCGAACGCGATCAGTCCTGCGCGGATGCACCGGATCACCACCCTGTTCGCCGACGCCGGGTCGACCGTCATCGACGGGTGCGTCTTCGGGTCACCTCCCGCTGGCCAGTCCCGCGTGCGGCTCTACCTCGCCGGCGTCCTGACCGCAAGTCGTCAGGTCGCGGACCTGTTCACCGGCTCGTTCGTCGAGCCGGTGATTCTCGGGGAGCACCCGGGCCAGGCCAGCGCGCTGAAGATGACCTTCGCCTGCTTCCAGCGAACCAGCCGCGCCGCGGCCGCCCTGGCGCACGCGCTGGCCGACGACCACGGCATCACCCAAGCGCTGCTGGCCGAGGCGGAGCGGATGCCCCGCGACATCCTGGCCAACCCGGACTACCTGCCCAGCGTTGCGGCCCGGGCCTGGCGCTGGGGACCGGAGATGCATGAGGTCGCCGACACCCTGCGCGCCCAGCACCTGCCGCCCGACCTCGCCCTGGCCACCGCCGAGATCCTGCGTCGCTGGGCCGCCGCCACCACCGACCAACCGCCGGATCTGGCGAGCATCTTGCGGCAGCTCCATGCCGGCACCTGACCGGCGTCACGCGGGAAGATCAAAAATTACACTGGCAAGCTGACATCCCTGGGAACCCTTGTGGGGCCGGAGGGTGATGGTGTGGTTACGCAACACCGTGGCGTGCGTTGGCGTCTGCCGGGGTCGTCCTGGCGGTCGCGTGTGGGGTGGGGTCTATTCGCGTGGGCGTTGTCGGTGGTGTGTGTTGCGCTGCCGGTATGGGCGGTCACGTCAGGGAATCTGAATGAGGTAGCCGGCTGGGCGAATATCCTGGCGCTGCCGATCACCGCGCTGGGTCTGGTATTGGTGCTCGCAGACCGGGCCCGGGTGCGCACCGTGGCCGACACAGTGGATGCTGGGCGGCGGCCGTGGATGGCCCCTCCGTTGGACCGGATGGTGGAGCGACCCGAACTGGGTGATCGGCTGGTGGCCGCATTGACGGCTCCGACGTCGGCCGAGGTGGGTTTGACGACCGGGCTGCAAGGAGCGGGTGGCTTCGGCAAGACTCGCTTGGCGACGTGGGTGTGTCACCAGCCGGAGATCGACCAGCGCTATCCGGGCGGCCTGTTATGGGTGACGGTGGGGCAGGAGGTGCGCGGCGCGGACCTCGCGGAGCGCATCAACGACCTGGCCTTCGTGCTGAGCGGGCAGCGACCAGCGATCTCCGACCCGGACGCCGCCGGAGCTGAGCTGGGCCGGCTGCTGGACGAGCGTGCGGCGGTGCTGCTGGTCGTCGACGATGTGTGGGAGGAGCCGCAGCTGCGGCCCTTTCGCATCGGCGGTCGGTGCTGCACCCGACTGGTCACCACCCGCATCCCCGACCTGTTGCCCGTTGACGGACCGCAGATCCGGGTAGACGCGATGTCCGGCGATCAGGCCCGCCAGCTGGTCATGGATAGGGTGCCGGGACTGCCTGCTGATCTGGCGGATCGGCTGGCGAGTCTGGCTGGACGGTGGCCGGTGCTGCTGAACCTGATCAATGGTGTCCTGCGGCGCCGGGTGGCACGGGGGCAGCGGCCAGAGCGCGCAGCAGCCGAGATCGTGGACTGCCTGGTTGCGGACGGGCCGGTGGCGTTCGATCCGGCCCGGCCTGCGGATCGCAACCAAGCGGTGGCGGCGACCATCGCGGCCAGCCTGGTCCTGGTGGACCCGGCCGATCGGCAGCGCTACCTCGACCTGGCGATCTTCCCCGAAGACGTCGACATTCCGCTGGATGTGCTGAGACTGCTCTGGCCCGGTTGCCGGGTCGAGGCACTGTGCGAGGAGCTGGTCGGGCTGGGGCTGGTCGCCGACCACCGGCTGGATCCACCAGGGCCGCGCCTGGTGCTGCACGACGTTATGCGCGCCTACCTGCAGACTCGCCGTAGCGCCCCAGAACAGGCGGAGGTACACCGGCGGTTGACTGCTCCTGCGGCCGAACTCCTTCCCATCTCCGAGAGACCGAGCGCGCCGTGGTGGCTGTTGCCGGCGCACGCCGGCTACCTGTGGCGTTACCTGCCTTATCACCTGCACAAGGCGGGTCAAGACGACGCCCTGGCCGATCTGGTCTGTGATCTGCGGTGGGTGGAGGCCAAGACCCGGCGATTCGGATCGGTAGTGACTGTCGAGGCCGACCTGGAGCTGGTCGACACACCCACGGCTGCCACGTTGCGGCAAGTGCTTCGGCATGCCGCGCCCCTGCTCGGTCCGATCGATCCACCGGCCGCCCTCGGCGCGACCCTCGCCAGCCGAGTGCACGGCATACCCGCGCTGCAAGCCGCTCTCGAGAACTACCGGACCGTGCTGCCCCGACCACGACTGGAACCCGCCTGGCCGCTCCCCGACCAGCCTGACCTGGATCAGCTAGCCACTCCGATCGGTCACACCGGTGGAGTGTGGGGTTGCGCATTCTCCCCGGACGGGGCACTTCTCGCCACCACCAGCAGCGATGGGACGGTGCGGCTATGGAAGGTCGGTGACGGTACCCAACAGGCGGTCCTCACCGGGCACACCGGCGGAGTGTGGGATTGCTCGTTCTCTCCCGACGGGACCCTGCTCGCCACCACCAGCGACGACCGGACCGTCCGCCTCTGGGACATCGCCACTGACGCGCATGCGACGGTGTTGGCTGGCCACGAAGACTGGGTGACAAGCTGCGCGTTCTCCCCCGATGGGGCACTGCTCGCCACTACCAGCAGCGATGGGACGGTGCGGCTGTGGCAGGTCAGCGACGGCACCCAGTGCGCAGTGCTGACCGGACACACCAGCCGGACGAACGGTTGTGCGTTCTCCCCGGACGGCACTGTACTAGCCACCGCCAGCGGCGATGGGACGGTGCGGCTGTGGCAGGTCAGCGACGGCACCCAGTACGCAGTACTGACCGGACACACTGGCCATGTGCGCGGCTGTGCGTTCTCCCCAGATGGAGCTCTGCTCGCCACCACCAGCGACGACCGGACAGCGCGGCTATGGCAGCTTGCTACCGGTGCGGAGGTGGCGCTACTGATCGGACACACCAGCCGGACGAACGGCTGTGCGTTCTCCCCGGACGGAGCCCTGCTGGCTACCACCAGCAGCGATGGGACGGTGCGGCTGTGGCAGGTCAGCGACGGTACCCCACACGCAGTACTGGCCGGACACACCAGCTGGGTGAACGGCTGTGCGTTTTCCCCGGATGGTGCTTTGCTTGCCACAGCTAGCAACGACCAGGCGGTGCGGTTGTGGCAGGTCAGCGATGGCACCGAGTACGCAGTGCTGATCGGGCACGGCCACGCGATGCGGGGCTGTGCGTTCTCCCCGGACGGTGTTCTGCTTGCCACCACCGGCGACGACCAGGCGGTGCGACTGAGGCAGGTCAGCGACGGCACCACTGTCGCAGTATTGACCGGACACACCAGTCGGGCGAGCCGGTGCGCGTTCTCCCCGGACGGGGATCTACTCGCTACCACCAGCAACGATGGGACTGTTCGGCTGTGGCAGGCCAGCGACGGCACCCCACGCGCGGTGCTGACCGGACACACCAGCTGGGTACGGGGCTGTGCGTTCTCTCCGGATGGTGCTCTGCTCGCCACCACCAGTAACGACCAGGCGGTGCGGCTATGGCAGGTCAGGGACGGCACCCCACATGCGTTGTTGACCGGGCATACCAGCTGGGTTCGGGGCTGCGCATTCTCTCCTGACGGTGCTCTGCTCGCCACCGCCAGCCACGATGGGACGGTGCGGTTGTGGCAGGTCAGCGACGGCATCCAACACGCAATACTGACCGGACACAGCGACTGGGTGAACGACTGTGCGTTCTCTCCGGATGGTGCTCTGCTTGCCACCTCCAGCAATGACCTAACGGTGCGGCTGTGGCGGGTCAGCGACGGTACTCAATATGCGGTACTGACCGGACACGTCAGCTGGGTCGATCGGTGCGCGTTCTCCCCGGATGGCACTCTGCTCGCTACCGCCAGCAACGACCAAACAGTGCGGCTGTGGCAGGTCGCTAGTGGTCGATGCCACTGTGCCCTCCGATTAGCTAGCCCCGTGGTCGGGATTGCCTGGCATCCCGACGCAACCACTCTCTGCGCTGTCGGTGGAGCTGGCGTTTACCTGCTCAACTATCTGCCGTAGAGCCGGGAACGATATCGATTCTCAGGATTCAGCGAGCTCGCCAGGCGAGGGGAGAGGTGCGCAGCGCGGCGTCGGCGATGCGACGTGCGGCGTCGGTGTGCAGGCCGGCGCGGGAGGAGTCGATCCAGCCTTGCGTCCTGGCGTAACCCGCGTCCTGGTACTCGATCGCTTGGATCAGGCATTCGAGCTTGTCGGCGTCTTTCGCGCAGCGTGCCTCGGGAGTGTGCTGTGTCTCGTACTCGACCACCGACTCCTGGACGGTCTTGCGGGCGGTGTCGGGCAGCGCGGCGGTCTGGTCGGCGGTGATCACTTCGGGGGAGCGCTGGTCGAGGTACGGGCAGGCGGTGTGCGGGATATCGCCGGTGCGGGTCTCCTGCGAGTCGTGCCAGATCGCGAGCAGCGCCGCCCGGCCTGGCTCAGCGCCCTCGATCGCCGCGATGAGCGAGGCGAGTTGGGCGACCCGCAGGCTGTGTTCCGCGACCGACTCGGGATCGCGGACCCCGAGATGCCACCAGCCGGCGCGTCGGATCCGCTTGAGCAACCCGAGCTCGAAGGCGAAGCTCGCGACGGCGGCGGCGTCCTGTTCGTCTGGATTCACGATCGCGACCCTACTCACCGGTGCTTGAGGTGAACTGCATCGCAGGCAGCGCCGCAGCTGCTGTAGTGAGAAGCTGATCGGCATGAGGCTTGAGCACCACTTCACCGTTCCGGCGCCTATCGACACCGTCTGGCAGGCTCTGCTGGATCCGCAGCGGGTCGCCCCGTGTTTTCCGGGAGCCACTATCACTTCGGCCAGCGGCGACGAGTTCGCGGGAATCGTGAAGGTCCGGCTCGGCCCGATCTCATTACAGTACCGGGGGTCCGGCCGCTTCACCGGGACCGATGAGACTGCGCACCGAACCGTTATCGAGGCCTCGGGCACGGCATCCGGCGGCCAGGGCACAGCAGCTGCCCGGGTGCAGGCCGCTCTCGCGGAGAATGGGGATGGCACTACGGTCACTGTGACCACGGACCTGACCGTGACGGGCCGGCCCGCTCAGTTCGGCCGAGGCCTGATCGAGGATGTCAGCAAGAAGATTCTCGGTCAGTTCGCGGACTGTCTGAGCAGCAGCCTGGCACCCCAGCAGGCACCCCAGCCTGCCCCACTACCGGAGCCCGCCCCACTACCGGAGCCGGTCCGGGTACAGCCAACACGGCCGCGGCCGGTGCCACCGCCGGTGTCCGACGAGATCGACCTACTCGACGCGGCTGGGGGAGCAGTCGCCAAACGCGCCATCCCAGCAATCGCTGCATTAGTCCTGCTCGCCCTAGTCATCCGCTGGCTGCGTTCCGGACACAAGCGAGCGCATTCTGGGGACAGAACGCAGTAATTCAGGCGTTGTGAGTGCGTTCTGGGGACAGAACGCACTAATCCGGGGAAGAGCACTAATCCGGGAAGAGCTCAGTGCAGGTCGTCGGCGTCGATGATCTGGTAGGCATAGCCCTGCTCGGCGAGGAAGCGCTGGCGGTGGGCGGCGTAGTCGGTGTCGAGGGTGTCCCGGGAGACCACCGAGTAGAAGTGCGCCTGGCGGCCGTTGCTCTTGGGACGCAGCAGCCGGCCCAGCCGCTGGGCCTCCTCCTGCCGGGAGCCGAACGTGCCGGAGACCTGCACGGCCAGCGAGGCCTCCGGCAGGTCGATGGAGAAGTTGGCCACCTTGGACACCACCAGCCTGCGCACCGCGCCGCTGCGGAAGGCGTCGTAGAGTTCCTCGCGCTGCCTGTTGCTGGTCGAGCCCTGCACCACCGGCGCGTCCAGCGCCTCGCCGAGCTCCTCCAGCTGGTCCAGGTAGGCCCCGATCACCAGGGTCGGCTCATCGGGGTGGCGGTCCAGGATGGCGGCGACGACGGAGAGCTTGCTGCGGGCGGTGGAGCACACCCGGTAGCGCTCGTCGGGCTCCGCGGTGGCGTAGCGCAGCCGCTCGCCCTCGGTCAGGGTGACCCGGACCTCGACGCAGTCCGCCGGCGCGATCCAGCCCTGCGCCTCGATGTCGCGCCACGGCGCGTCGTAGCGCTTGGGTCCGATCAGGGAGAACACGTCGCCCTCCCGGCCGTCCTCCCGCACCAGGGTCGCGGTCAGCCCGAGCCGCCGGCGGGACTGCAGATCCGCGGTCATCCGGAACACCGGTGCCGGCAGCAGGTGCACCTCGTCGTAGATGATCAGTCCCCAGTCCCGGGTGTCGAACAGATCCAGGTGCCGGTATTCGCCCTTCGATTTCCGGGTCATGATCTGGTAAGTCGCGATCGTCACCGGGCGGATCTCTTTGCGCTCACCGGAGTACTCGCCGACCTCATCCTCGGACAGCGAGGTGCGCGCGGTGATCTCCCGTTTCCACTGCCGGCCTGCGACGGTATTGGTGACCATGATCAGTGTGGTTGCTTGCGCGTGGGCCATCGCGGCGATCCCGACCAGGGTCTTGCCCGCCCCGCAGGGCAGCACCACGACTCCCGAGCCCCCGGCCCAGAACCCGGTCACCGCGTGGCGCTGGTAGTCCCGCAGTGACCAGCCGTCCTCGGCCAGCTCGATCGGGTGGGCCTCCCCGTCGACATAACCGGCCAGGTCATCAGCCGGCCAACCGATCTTGAGCAGTCCCTGTTTGAGCCTGCCACGCTCCGAGGGGTGCACCAGCACGGTGTCGTGATCGACCCGTGCGCCCAGCATCGGGGTGATCTTGCGGTTGCGCAGCACCTCCTCGAGCACGGCGTGATCCAGGGATACCAGCACCAGCCCATGTACGGGGTGCTGGGCCAGCTGCAGCCGCCCGTAGCGGCCCATGGTGTCCACCACGTCGACCAGCAGCGGCTGCGGCACGGCGTACCGGGAGAAGCGCACCAGCGCGTCGACGACCTGCTCGGCGTCGTGTCCCGCGGCTCGGGCGTTCCACAGCGCCAGCGGGGTGACCCGGTAGGTGTGCATGTGTTCGGGCGCGCGCTCGAGCTCGGCGAAAGGCGCGATCGCGGCGCGGGCCGCACCTGCCGCCGGATGGTCGATCTCCAGTAGCAGCGTCTTGTCGGACTGGACGATGAGTGGTCCGGCCTCAGGCGTTGAGCTCAACTCACTTCCTCCGAACTTGGCGAGTACCGCCTCAGCGCCGACACAGTGTCCTCGGTGCGCACAGTGTTCTCGGTGCGCACAGTGTCCCAGGTACGTGTGCGCAGGTACGTGTGCGCACCGGCTGCAGGTCCGTCCATCCTCGCCCGACGCTCGAACCGGGATGGGCTCTACCCGCTTCCGTGATGCGACTCAACCCTACTTCTCGGTGGAAAATAACTACTTGCAGTAGTTAATTGGACGCCTGAGGGGTAACGAGGTCTGCGCCGGGCGGGGTGCTGCCGGTCGACGAGCCTGGCGCCGCCGGCGGCCAGGGAGCACGGTAACCAGGCCCGCGGGAAGTCCCGGTCCGGGCCGTCGTATCGTCCGTGCCCTACATCGGGCGCGTCCGGCTCGGCGCCAGAGGTTTCTCCGTCGGTGCGGTGCGGATCTCGCCCACGACTGCGGTGACCTGTGGCGAGGCGGATGCCCGGCCACTGTCGAGTCTTGGGGAGGGACCTCAACGTGCCAGCGCGTAGCTCGCCACACCCGGCAGCGGGAGGCTGGTCATGACCGCTGTACTCAATCGATCTCCGGAGGGTCGGGTCCCCGAGGCCGGGGCGGGAAGCGTCCCGCAGACCGTCCGGTCCCGGTGGTACTGGCGCAACTGGCCAGTGGTGGTCAAGCTGACCGCGGTCCTGCTGGTGCCGACCATTGTGGCCCTGGTGGCGGGCATCCTGCGGATTGTGGATCAAGCCGGTGCCGCGCCCGGCTACGCCCGTATCACCCAGATTGTGCGCGTGCAGCAACAGCTTTCCGATCTGATCGGTTCCGTGGAGCGGGAACGGGGCATCGCGACGGCGTTCGTGGCCACCGGCCGGGTGGGGGGCAGGCAAGTCCTCGACGCCCAGTTCCGCACCGTCGATGGCGATGTGCGGGTAGTCACCGACGCCGTCGGCCAGGTGCAGGGCCTGGACTTCGCCCGCACTGCGCTCGCCGAGCTCGGTGGGCTGGCTCCGCTGCGGGCGAGCGTGACCACGGGCTTCGGTCCCGTCGAGGTCGTGGTCAGCGAGTACAGCGACGCGATCGATCCACTGATCCAGCTCGATGCCGCGCTGACCCGCCAGCTCGATGACGTCGCCGTCACCGACAACGCCGCCGCGGCGCATGACCTGCTTGTCGGTCGCGAGCAGGTCAGCCGCCAGCACGTGATCGTGTCGGCGGGGTTGTATCTCAATCGCCTCAGTCCCGACCAGATCGAGGACCTGCGCACGGCTACCGTCCGGCTGGCCACCCAGCAGGACGCCGTCCGCTCGACCCTGGCGCCCGCCGATCGGGCCGCTGCCACCGCCGGGATCGGTCCGGATGCCGAGCTGTCCCGCCAGCGGGTGTTGCAGCTGGTTCTCAACCGCGCCCTCGCGGGGCAGCCGCTGAACACCTCACCGCAGGACTGGGATCAGCGAAACGCGGTGGTTGTCGACAACATCGTCAACGTCGAGACGGGGCTGCGGCAGCGGGTGGAGCAGACCGCCCAGGGACTGCTCGACCGCGTGCGCACCACGGCCGGGCTCAACGCGGTCATCCTGTTCTTCGCTCTGGCGCTGGGTGTGCTGCTCGGCATCCTGGTGACTCGGGCGCTGCTGCGGCCGCTCGGTATCCTCAAGCGCACCGCGCTGGACGTCGCTGATCGGCGGTTGCCCGAGGCGATGGCCCGCATCCGCGACGGTGAGGCTCCCGCGATGGCGATTGAGCCGGTGCCGGTGGGTACCCGCGAGGAGATCGGCCAGGTGGCCAGGGCGTTCGACGAGGTGCACAGTCAAGCGGTCCGGTTGGCCACCGAGCAGGCCCAGCTAAGGGCAGGCGTCAACGACATCTTCGTCAACCTCTCGCGCCGTACCCAGGGGCTGGTCGAGCGCCAACTCAAGCTGATCGACCGGTTGGAGAGCGGCGAGCAGGACCCCAAACAGCTGGACAACCTCTTCCAGCTTGATCACCTCGCCACCCGGATGCGGCGAAACAGTGAGAACCTGCTTGTTCTCGCGGGCACCGACGCCACCAACCGCTCCGGCCGCCCGGTCCGGTTGGTCGATGTGCTCCGTGCCGCGGTGTCCGAGGTGGAGCAGTATCAGCGGCTGGTGCTCCAGCAGCCGCCTGCGGTCCTGGTGCTCGGCCGCTCGGCCAGCGACCTGGTGCATCTGCTGGCCGAGCTGCTGGATAACGCGACCCAGTTCTCGCCCCCGGACAGCCACGTCATGGTCTCCAGCGAACTCGCCGCGGACGGCGGGGTCGTGATCGAGGTCGCCGACCGCGGTGTCGGGATGACCGAGGAGGAACTCGCCGAGGCCAACCAGCGGTTGGCCAGCCCGGCGGCCGTGGACGCGTCGGTGTCCCGCCGGATGGGTCTGTTCGTGGTCGGCCGGCTGGCCGGCAGGCACGGCATCGAGGTGCTGCTGCGGCGGGGGGAGGCCGGGGTGGGTATCGGGGCGTCCGTGCTGATGCCCTCGCGGCTGGTGCGAGTGGTGGTGGAGCCCATCGAGTCATTGGGTGCCGTGGTTGGCCAGACCGAAACCCCGGACCCGGAAACCTCTGATCCGGAAACCTCGGACGCGGAAACCCCGGACCCGGACGCCCCAGACCCGGACGCCGCTGCAACCACCTCGCCCGCGACCAACGGATCCCTCCCGGGGCCGCTCGTCGCGGCTCTGGTGGCCGGCCGCACCGTCGTACCGGTTCCCCGGTCTCACACCGAACCGGACGCCGACGCTGCTGCTACGGAACTCGCCGCTGCCGATGGGCAGGGCAGCGGCGACGACGAGCCCACCGGCCACCCGGCCGATGTCGATGTCGATACGGCCGTCGACGCAGTCGCCGACGAGACCGGTGGTGAGCCCAGCGGCAGCGCTGAGACTGACACCGAGCAGGGCGGTGACGACGGTGCCGAGTCGCCGGCCTGCCCGCCGGCCGCGTCCGGCCCGTCGCTGGATCCCGGTCCGCCGACGGATTCCGGACTACCGCTGAATTCCGGACTACCGCGGCGCAAGGGCAACCGGCCGACTCCGGCGGTGCCGCCGGCTCCACCCGGTCCGCCCGCCAGCCCAACAGTGGCGGCTCCGGTACCGGTTCCTGACGCAGAATCGGGGACTGATCTGTTCCGTCCGGCACGGACGAGTGTGGCCGGGCCAGTGGGACCAGGGCACCGGGTGACGCTGCAGCACTCCACGCCGATCTTCGACGATGTGGCCTCCGCGTGGTTCAAGGAACACGAGGCCGTTCCAGTGCGGTGGACCGCGCCGTCGGTACGCGGGACGGCGGGGGTGACCCGGGAGGTGCCCACCCGGCAGTCCCCCTCACCGGATGCGCCTTTGCCGGACGCCCCCGCGGCGGATGTCGCGCCGGCGGATGCGCCACCGGCTGGTGGGGCGCCGGCGCCGGTGGTCGCGCCCACCACGGTGGGCTCACTGCCGCTGACCCGGCGCCAGCCGGGTAAGACGTTGGCCGGGACCCAACCCGGCGCGGCTGGCAAGACCCGGCCTTCCGGTCAACCGGTTCCGGCGCCGGAGGCCGGCCGTCCGGCCGGTTCCGCCGACTGGGGTGCCGGTGACGAGGGCTGGCGCGCCGCGCAGGCGCTGGCGCAGCCGGTGAAGGCGGAGGTCACCGCGATGGGCCTGCCCCGGCGGCAGCCTCGGGCGCTGCTGGTCCCCGGTACCGCGGGTGCAGAGCAGGCCGCGAGTGCACCGCCGGTGCGCAGTGCTGAGTCGGTTCGAGGCCGGCTCGCCAGCTACCAGCAAGGAATCCGGGAAGGGCGCGAGGCTCGCGCGAGCCTCGCGCAGGATGCCGGTGAGTCAGCGCCGGCGCAGCCCGGCGGTGAGGAGGAGACGACGTGACTGTGGCGCAACCGCGGTCGGAACGCTTCGGGTGGCTGGTCGACGACTTCGTCAACAGGGTGCCTGGGGTGGCGCACGCACTGGTGGTCTCCGCCGAGGGCATGCCCTTGGCGGCGTCGGCGCACCTACCCAGGGACCGCGCCGACCAGCTCGCCGCGGTGGCCTCCGGGCTGGTCAGCCTGGCCCAGGGGGCGGCCCGTTGCTTCGACGCTGGTCAGGTCGTGCAGACGGTGGTGGAGTTGGAACGCGGGATCATGCTGCTGATGTCGATCAGCGATGGCTCCAGTCTCGCGGTCCTGGCGGCCCCGAACTGCGACATCGGCCTGGTGGGGTACGAGATGACGTTGCTGGTCGATCGGGTGGGTCAGCAGCTCACCCCGCAGACGCGGGCCGGGTTGTACGGCGGGATGGGTCGTTGATGTCGCCCCCCGATCGGTGGCTGCGGTGGCCGCTCTACTATCCCTGCCGCTGGGCATGGTCCGGGTTGTGCCGGCGGAGGAGGCATTGATGGAAAGGGTGTTGAGTGGACTTCGTCGACTCTGAACGGGCTCGGTTCCAAGCGGCCCCGGTGGCGGCAGCGGTTCAACCCGTCCCCGTTCGATCCGGCCCGCCCGCCGAGCGCGAGGCCGCAGGTGGTCTCAATGTGATGTCCGCGAAGATCGTGGTGGGCGGTGGTTTCGGCGTCGGCAAGACGACTTTCGTCGGCTCGGTGTCCGAGATCGCGCCGCTGACCACCGAGGCCGTGCTCACCGATGCCAGCACCAGCGTGGACGACCTCGCCGCCACCCCGGACAAGTCGACCACCACGGTGGCGATGGACTTCGGCCGGCTCTCGCTGGACGCGGGGTTGATCCTCTATCTTTTCGGTACTCCGGGTCAGCACCGCTTCTGGTTCATGTGGGATGACCTCGTGCGCGGCGCGATCGGCGCGGTGGTGCTGGTGGACACCCGCCGGTTGGCCGACTGCTTCGCGGCGGTGGACTTCTTCGAAGACCGCGGCCTGCCTTACGTCGTTGGCGTGAACTGCTTCGAGGGCGTGCTGAGCCACAGCATCGAGGACGTCCGGGAAGCGCTGGCCATCGATGCCGCGGTACCGATCATTCCCTGTGACGCTCGGGAACGGGTATCGACGAAGAACGCTCTGATCGCGTTGGTCGAGCACGCTATGCGGAGGTCGGTGGCGGCTCGCGGGTAATCGCTCGCGGGTAATCGTGGAGTGGGAAGAGTGCGCAGCGTGGCGGGCAACAAGGTGAGGGCGCGGGTGCCTTCGGAGTCCCCGGAGGGCTCCCGGGGCGAGCCACCGCGCGCCGGTACCGCCGTGTTGAACAGAGGCTCCGCTCTTGGCGCTGGCATGCTGGGGGTGCCCGCCGCGGCTCTGCGGCGGCGCGGTGGGCGGTGGCGACTGCGGGATTGGCGGTTGCGCACCAAACTCACTGCGGTGCTGTTGGTGCCCTTGGTTCTGGCCGGCGTGCTCGGTGCGCTGCGGGTCGCCGAATTGGTGCGCAAGGCGCACGAGTCGGCGGCGCTGGCTCGTCAGGTCGGGTTCGCCCAGCAGCTGGGCTCGCTGGTGCACGACCTGCAGGGTGAGCGCTACCAGGTGGCCGTGATGCAAGCCGACGGTGGCGCGGTGGATCGCGCCGAATTGCAGAGACAGCGACAGCGGGTCGACTCTGCGTTCACCGCGCTGCGCGCGGCTGATGTGGGTTCCCAAACCTTCCCGGTTGCCGCGGATGGTCAGTGGGAGCGGGCGCACCGGGTCGCGCTGGATCGGCTGTCCGGGCTTGACGCCCTTCGCCAGGCCGTCCTCGGAACAGACGTCACAGCGGGCCGCGCCGTCCCCGCGTACTCCGAGCTCATCGTGCTGCTGCTCGAGCTGCACCGGCAGGCGCTGGGCGGTGCCGATGGCATCAAGGCGCTCGCTATCGCCCAGGAACAGGCCTCCTGGCAGCACGCGGTGCTGCAGACAGGGATCTTGACTGAGGGCCTGACCGCGGAACAGCAGATCGCGTTGCGCACCGCCGGTGTCCGGTTCGAGGCTGCTGCCGATGAATTCGTCCTGACCGCTGCGCCCGCTCTACGGCAGTTCTATTTCACCGCCGGGGCGGTGGTCGATCGCAAGCGGTTGCTGGACGCCGCGCTGGACCGGGCGGCGCGGGGAGCTCCGCTGGAGATCGTTCCTGGTGACTGGAACTCCGCCGCCGCCGGAACCGTGGAGACGATCTGGCAGGGGCAGGGCATGCTGCTCGAGGATCTGCGCCGGGACACCGTGGCGCGCGGCGAGGCGGCCATGCGGGAGGCGTACTGGAACGCGGGTGTGGTCGCGCTGCTGTTGTTGCTCGCCGTCGGGTTGTTGATCATCGTGGTTCGGTCGCTGTTGCAACCGTTGCGCGCGCTGCGCACCGCCGCGTTCGAAGTCGCCGATCGGCGGCTGCCTGAGGCCGTCGAGCAGCTGTGCAGCACCGACGGTGCCGGCGGCCACACGACTGTCGACCCGGTGCCGGTGCACTCCAGGGAGGAGCTCGGTCAGGTGGCCAGAGCGGTCGACACGGTGCACGCCCAAGCGGTTCGGCTGGCAGCTGAGCAGGCCCAGCTGCGCAGCAGCCTCAACGATGTCTTTCTCAGCTTGTCCGAACGTAATCAGGGTCTGCTGCACCAACAGCTGGCCCTGATCGACGAGCTGCGCCGGGACATCTCGGATCCCGAGCTGCGCAGCCGCCTACGCCGGCTCGATCGCCTGGCCGCCCGGATGCGTCGCCACAGCGAGAATCTGCTGGTACTCGCCGGTGGGACGGTACGCCGCAGTGGTGAAGGGCACGGTGCTCAAGCTCCGGCCGCGGTGCTCGACGTGCTGCGGGAGGCGGTCTCGGAGATCGAGGACGAGGCGCGGGTGATGGTGCGCCCACCGCCGGCGGCCACGGTGAGCGCTCCGGTCGTGACCGACCTGATTCACCTGATCGCCGAATTGCTCGACAACGCCGTCACTGTGACACCGTTGGACGCGCAGGTCACCCTCATCGGCGGGCTCACCGAGGACAACGGCCTGCTGGTGGAGATCGCCGACACCGGGACCGGTCTGTCTCCCGATGCGTTACAGACGATCAACGCGAGGCTGGCCTCGGCGCCCTCGGTCGAGCTGTCGACGGCTGGTGAGATGGGCTTGTTCGTGGTGCGGGAGCTGGCCGCACGGCACGGCATCACCGTGCGGCTGCGGCAGCGCCTCGGTGGTGGTGGGATCACCGCGACCGTGCAGCTGCCCCCCTCCCTGGTGACGATCGACCTCCGGGCCCACACTGCCCCGCCAGAACAGGAGCCCCCGCCGCTGCGGGTATCGGTGATCAATGAGGACACCGGGACGGACCTGTTCAGCCCGGCATCGTTTCGCCCCGCTGAACTGGGAGGGCTGGCCTCGCAGCCCGGCCGTCCACGGACGGCGCAGCAGGAGTGGCTTGAGCTCTTCGGGCCCGATCCGGTCTCCGATCCGGCGGGTGGCCTTCCGGTGAGCGATCCGTTGGCGGGTTCCTCAGGGCTGGAGGGGATACCGCTTGCCGTGGGGGCACCCGAGGTCCGCGAAGAGATCTTCGAGATGGTCTCGGCGTGGTTCCGCGAGCGCCAGTCCGCTGCGGAGAACGACCCGCTGTCGACCATCGAGTCCGACTGGCGGTCCCCCTTCGATGAGGACTGGCAGGTCGCGCAGGCCCTGAGCAGCCCGGTCGACCACCAACTGACCGGAGCCGGCTTGCCCAAGCGCCAGCCCCGCGAGCATCTGGTGTCCGGCGCGGATGACCGCATTGCGCCGACGTCGGTATCCGCCGTGCCGGCGCGCACACCGGAGGAGGTACGTGGTCGGTTGAGCAGGTACCAGCGTGGCTTACGCGTCGGTCGGCACGCCCGCCTCGGCCCCGATGAGCAGCCGCCCTGGACCGACACCCAGCCACGACCGTTCGGTTTTGAGTACGGACCCTTTGAGGAGAATCAGCAGTGACGACAGCAGCGCGCCAGCACCCGGCTCAGCCCAGCCAGTTCGGCTGGCTGGTGGACAGCTTCGTGCAGCAGGTGCCCGGGGTGGCGCATGCTGTCGTGGTCTCCGCTGACGGGCTGCTGCTGGTCGCGTCCTCAGGATTGCCTCGAGACCGCTCCGACCAGCTGGCCGCGGTTACCTCGGGGCTGGTGAGCCTCACCCAGGGCGCGGCTCGTTGTTTCGAGGCCGGCGGGATGGTGCAGACCGTCGTGGAGATGGAACGCGGCATCGTGCTGACCATGGCGATCAGTGACGGATCCAGCCTCGCCGTGCTGGCCTCGCCGAGTTGCGACATCGGACTGATCGGCTACGAGATGACGTTGCTCGTCGACCGCGCCGGCAAACTGCTCACCCCCGAACTACGCGCTCAACTCCAACGCGCCGCCCGCACCTAGCCCCAGCCCCCGCTCCCCGTAGCGGCTTCGTGGGGGGCAGTCGGGGATTGGGGTCAGTCGGTGATTGGGGGTTAGTCGGGGAGCCGCGCGGCGGAGGTGATTCGGTGCAGAGGGAACCGACGTAGTTCGTCGGCTCGGCGGTCGATCCCCTCCAGCACGCCCCCGCCCACGCTCACCGGGCGCACGATCCTCCTGCTGGCAACACCGTAGGAGTCCACGTAACCGATGCAGACGGTGCTGCCGGCGTGCGCGGCGTCGAGCAGTAGTTCCAGCGTGGCACCAGTGGACACCACCTCGGGACCCACCGAGGATCCCCGCGCGGTGTCGGCTGCGGCGTCACCGGCGCGCACCGTGGCCACCAGCACGGCGAGCTGCTCCGCTGAGGGGATGGGTGGCACGGTGGCGCGGGGTGTGGGCTGGACCCGGACCTTGGCCCGGCGAGCGCCCGCGCGCAGATCGACCACCTCACCGTCGGCGCCCTCGGCGACCGGGAGGAAGCCCGCTGCGCGCACTTCGCCGAGCAGCGCAGCCAACGACAACGGGCTGACCACCACTGTCGGCGCGAGCCGGCGCAGCCCGCAGCGTGCGGCGATCGGATGGGCCATGAGCTCGGTGAGCAGCGCCGGGTCGTCGCAGCGGAGGAAAGCGGCGGTGGTGCCACCGCGGAGCCGTCCGTGCCGTCGGGCCACATCGTCGATCAGGTAGCTCAGCGACTGCGGTACCGGGGTGGCCGACCGGGTCCGGAACAGCTCGTGCAGATCGGCGGCGCTGCGCCCGGCGTCCAGCGCCCGGCGCACGGTGTCCTCGGTGACCCGGTAGACGGTGGCGCCACCCGCTGACTCCACATCGGCCACCAGCCCGATCTCTCTGGCCAGCTCGGGCTCCAGCGGCCCCGGTGCCACCACGGTGCGGTCGGCCTGCACCACCACGTGATCCACCGGCTGGGGCAGGGCGCTGAGCATCGCGGCCGCGGCGGCTGCCACCCCCTCGCCCAGCACCGCCCGGCCTGCCGAGGACAGCGCCCCCAGCGCCAGTACGCCCAGTGTGGTGGCCTCCTGGACGGTCCAGCCGACGACCTCGTCCCGTCGCCTACCGTCCCGGCGCGGTGCCCGCCAGGCCAGCAACGCGGCGAGCTCCTCGGCCTGCCGGACACCGTGGCCGGCAGGCAGCTCGGCGATCACCTCGAGGATCCGGCGCCGGCCCGCGGGCGCGCGTTGCTGGCGCAGGTCGTCGGACAGCGCGGCCAGCGGCCGATCTTTATCGTCGCGGGTACCGGCCAACCCGGGCAGCCGGGGCAGGATGAGCCAGGCGTGCGCCAGGATGGCCCAGCGCCGCTGCGGTGTCATCGCCAGCCACGAATCGGCTGCGACTGTGGGCAGCCACAGCTGCGTTCCCGCACCCTCGTCCGCCAAGGTGATCAGCCCAGCGGCGGCCGCGACCTCGGCGAGCAGCGTGACCGTCGTCTCGTCGACGTCCAGCAGGCGAGCGGTACGCCGCGCGTCCCGGACGCCCAGGCCACCTGAGCGCAACACGGGGGGAGGTTCCGCCGACCATTCGGCGAGCAGCCTCTCGGTGTGGCGCAGCAGATCGAGCACCGCGCCGGCGGCCGTCGAGTCGACCGTTGACTGGTCGTAGTGCTGCGTGGGCAACGCCGGTTCGTCTAGCTCAAGGGGTCCCAGCGGCTGGGTTCCGCGCAGCGCCAGACCCACCTGCGCAGGTAACTCGACGGTGCTCGCGTCGACCCGCCGCAGCAGCCGGCGGGCCAGCAGTCGCTGCACCGGCGTCCGGGCCCGGCCCAGCGGTACCACCTCGGCGGCGTCCCGGCTGGTGCCGACCGGCGGACCGGCGGCCAGCGCCCGCAACACCCCGAGCTCGTCGATGGCCAGCTTGGTGAGGATCGTATGGAGGTCGACCCCAACGAGATCCGCGGTGGGGCGACCCAACCCCCCCGGATGCGGACCGAGGACCTGGCGCGCCGCCGGCACCACCGCGAGTGTCTCATCCTCGCCCCAGACCAGCGCGCGGCACCGCAGCGTGTTCAGAGCCTGCTGGATTCGCGCGGCCCTCACCTCGGGACCGAGCAGCTGCGCCAGGTTCTGCCGGCTCACCGCCGTGAGGTCAGCGCCGGCCACCACCAGCGCCGAGAGCACCGCCAAGGTGAACCTGTCGAGATCTTCACACGCCCGGGCGATCGAAGCCGGGATTACGGCCCGGGTGGCCAGCACCGTCGAATCGGCCGGAGCGGGCACCGCGAGATCCGGGCGGGCGCGCAGCAACGCGGTCAGTGACTCGTCGTCCCGGGAGCGGAGCCAGTCAGCAAGGTCGGTGCTGGGCATCCGCTCCAGAGTAGCGAGAGTCCTGCCTATCGTGTCGTCCGGCACAATGGTCGTCCGGCACAATGGGGGCCTGAGTCCTGGTCGTTCACGCCGGCAGGCCCGCGGGAGGACGCCGGTGGTACCCAGCGAGGAGGAGCTGTGGCCAAGCGCACTGACCGGATAGACCCGACCTGGCCGAGCTGGTCGGAGGAGGACCACCCGGTCAGCGAACTCGCCGCGCCGATACAGGGTGCACTGTCCCCGTTCGGTGAGGTGAGCTTCCCGCTACCCCCTGACGAGGTCCGATACGAGCACCCGCGGACCGAGATCAACCGGGGCGACAGCTAGTAGCGGGGTCGCTGCAGGGTGTTGTTTCACGTCCGTTATGGTGCGCCTCACCGCACGGCCCCAGCGGGCGTTTCCCCGGACGGAGAAGCGTCGTTGAGTCGGGCGGGATCGCCCGATCGGGGAGGGCGAGCCAACCAATTCTGCTCGTCCGACACCACACGAGGTCATGGCCCAACGTCCTCCAGGATCGCTCCGGCTGCGCGATCGTCCTTACCTGATCGCGTGTGCGATCGGTGGTGTGCTGCTGGTCGTGCTGATGATCGTCGTGGTCTCTCTGGTGGGTTCCGCCGGGCCTGCGACTCGTCGGGCCACGCCTGGAGCGCCTCCTGCCGTGGCCGTTCCAGCCACCACGATCCCGTTGGCGACACCGCCGTCTGATCTGGCTGCGTTGCCCCAGAGCACCACCTACACCGTCGTCGAAGGTGCCCCGCTCGATGCTGGTCCGACGGAGGCCACCGACGGCACCGTGGTTCACCCACGGCGCGAGGTCGTGGTGTACGCCGAGCCTGGCGGAGCCCCGATCGCCAGGCTCGGACCACAGCAGCTCGGCGACACCTGGTTGCCTGTGATCGCCCAGCAACCCGGGTGGGTGCAGGTGCTGCTGCCCTCCCGGCCCAACAGCTCAACGGGTTGGGTGACCGAAACTGCACTCGATCGGGCGGTGTCCCCGTATCTCATCCGGGTCCACCTTCGTTCTCTCACCATGGAGCTGTTCAAGGGGGGTCAGCGCCTGGGTGGCTGGACCGTGGGCATCGGCAAGCAGTCGGCTCCCACGCCAGCAGGACGTACTTTTTTGCTGGGTTCGTTCAGCGACACCGCGCAACGATACTCGCCGGTGATCTTGCCGTTGGGCACGCACAGTCCGACGCTGGACAGCTTTGGTGGCGGACCGGGAACCGTCGCGATCCACACCTGGCCGACTCCCAATGTCTTCGGTACTCGCTCCAGTGATGGCTGCATAAGAGTGCCAAGGGATGCGCTTCAGCAGTTGACCCAGGTTCCCCTGGGAACGCTCGTGCTCATTGACGAGAACTGAACGAAACGAAAGGACAGCATGTGAACAGTAGGAAGCTCGCCGGCGCCAGTGCTGCCAGCGTGGGTGCGGCCACCGCCGTCGCGGCCCTGCTGCTGGGGACCCTGTCTGGTTCCGCTGGCGAAGATTTCAGCGCCTCGGCATTCGGGCTCGCCGCTGACGGTTTGCTGCCCATCGCGCCGACACCTTATGTCCAGGCACCACCCGGCGGTGACAAGGCACTACTTGAGGTGCCTGGGCCCAACCGGAACGGCATTTACGTCGCGCTGCTCAAGGTTGAGGCTGAGCGTTTCCACTCCAAGGCGACCGCCCTCAAGGTGGACATCCTGGGGTTGAAACTCAAGGTTCTCGAGGCTACCTGCGACAACGGTCACGGTGAATCGTCGATCATCAAGACTGACGATGGTGACAAGTCCTCGCCCTACGCAGGCCAGGAGATCGATCTCTCGCCAGTGGTCAAGGTCGAGTTCAACCGTCAGCACCGTGACCATGACCTGCTCACCGTCGATGCCGCCGTGATCTCGCTGCTCCCCGGTGACAAGCTCCGCCAGACGATCTCGGAGAAGGACCTCAACCTCTTCCGGAGTCTGGCGCCCCAGCAGGTGAGGGTTCCCACCATGGAGCAGGTCCGGGAAGCGCACACCAACTCGGCGGCTCCTGCAGGATCTCCTCTCGTCGTGGGTGATCTCGTGAACTCGCTCAAGACGCTCAACCCCACCCTGGCTGCCCCCAAGGATGGGCGCAATGCGCTGTTGGAAATCGTGATCTCGTCGGCAAGTTGCCGTGAAGAGCACCGCGAGAACCGCAAGGAGAAGGAAGAAGCGCCGCCGCCGAAGCCGGTTGAGGCGCACCTGCCGGTCACGCATTGATCTGACTGGTACATTCCTGACTGGCACATTCCGGAGGGGCTGGCACGCATCGCGTGCCAGCCCCTCCGCCCGTTGGTGGCTCTCCGAGTACCCGCCACCCCCTCCCCGGCAGCTCATACGATTACCAAACCTGCCGCCATCGGAGGCAGCCCGGCCGTAGGATCGTTCTGGTGAGCTCCGAGAGACAACTGACCCATGTGGACGATCGCGGCGCGGCTCGGATGGTCGACGTCTCGGACAAGCAGATCTCCGCACGGGAGGCGGTTGCCTCGGGAGTCTTCCGCACTACGGAGGAGGTTGTTCGGCTGCTGCGTGCCGAGCAACTGCCCAAGGGGGATGCGTTGGCCACCGCCCGCATCGCGGGCGTCATGGCGGCAAAGCGAACGCCCGACCTGATCCCGCTGTGCCATCCGATCTCGCTGACCGGGGTCAGTGTTGACCTGCAGACCACCGGTTGTGAGGTACACATCACCGCGACAGTCCGGACCACTGATCGCACCGGCGTGGAAATGGAGGCGCTCACCGCGGTTGCGGTCGCCGGCTTGGCCCTGCACGACATGGTCAAAGCAGTCGATCCCGCTGCGGTACTCGACGCGGTGCAGGTGGAGCGTAAGACCGGCGGAAAGACCGGCTTGTGGACCCGACCGACGGCTGAGCCGTCACGTCAGACACCGACGGCTGAGCCGTCACGTGAGATACCGACGGCTGAGCCGTCGCACTAGGTCAGGAGGACCGGATGGCTACACCGTCCCGTCGCGCCGTGGTCGTGGTGGCGTCCAACCGTGCGGCTGCCGGCGTGTATGCGGATCGCACCGGCCCAGTGATCGTCAACTGGCTGTGTGAGCGTGGCTACCAGACCCCAGATCCTGTGGTTGTGCCCGACGGTTCTCCGGTGCGTGACGCCGTGGCGGTGGCGGTAGCGGACGCGGTCGACGTGGTGCTGACCACTGGCGGTACCGGGATCAGCCCCACCGATCGCACGCCGGAGGCCACCGAGCCGTTACTCGACCGGCGACTGCCGGGACTGGCGGACGCGATCCGCTCCGCCGGACTGCCTCAAGTACCCACCGCGGTGCTCTCCCGCGGTCTGGCCGGCGTGGCCGGGCAGACATTGGTGGTCAATCTCCCAGGCTCCACCGGGGGAGTCCGCGACGGTCTTGCGGTCCTCGACCGGGTGCTTGACCATGCTGTCGAGCAGCTGCACGGCGCCGATCACGCCGGTAGCGGAACCGGTCAGCCGGCCCTGGAGGGTCACTCGCACACCCAACGACACAGTCACCCGCCGCCTCCCCAGGACCGCACACCCCCGACGAGTGTCGTACTTCGCGCGGTGGTCACGGAGGTTCCGTTGGACGTCGAGGAGCACGCCCGTCTGGTGGCTCGCTCGGCCGCCGGCGCCGTGGTGAGTTTCTCCGGAGTGGTCCGCGACCACGATGAGGGCAAAGGAGTGCGCGCTCTGGAGTACTGCGGCCATCCCAGCGCTGCTGAGGTGATGAAGCGGGTGGCCGCCCAGATCACCGCGGCGCACCCCGAGGTGCTGGGACTGGCGGTCAGCCACCGGATCGGAGCACTGGCGATCGGTGATTCCGCGCTGGCTTGCGCGGTGGCAGCAGCGCACCGGGAGGCGGCCTTCGCGGCGTGCGCGGCGCTGGTCGACGAGGTGAAGCTCCAGTTACCGATCTGGAAGCGGCAGGAGTTCACCGACGGCGCTGAGCAATGGGTCAACGCTCCCTGAGCGAGACCTGGGGTTTGTCAACCTCCCGCAAACGGTGGCAGCACGTCCAACTCGGCGGTGGGCGGCAGCGGGGTGGCACGGTCGCGCACCGCGACGGAATCAAGAAGGAAGCTGCAGGCGGGCAGTACTTTGCCCAGGGGTTCACCATGGCGGGCGGCGATGGCGTCGAGCGCGTCGCCGACGGTGGCTCCCTCTCCGATGTCGACACGTTCACTGGGCACGCCGGCAGCGGCACGTGCTGCCGCGAAGTACCGCACGGTCACCACGGTCAGGCCTCCGTTCTTCGTCTCAGCGGTGGCTCAACTCTACGTCGATGAGACCATTGCTTCATCGCCGTTGGCGGCACAATCCGTGAGCCGTTCATTTTCGCTCGTTGTGGTAGCGAACCGGACACGTCGAAGGGCTTGTGTTACTCAGGTGCGGATGTATTCTGCACCGCGTGCCGCACTATCGGATGTCGGAGATTGCTGAGCTGTTCGGCGTAAGCGATGACACCGTCCGGCGCTGGGCGGATTCCGGGCAGCTGACCGCGATCCGCGACGCCGGGGGTCGCAAGGCCGTGGACGGGGTGGAACTCGCGGCGTTTGCCAAGTCGCTGGCGCACGCCACACCTGACCCGTCGATGGTGGATCGCTCGGCACGGAACCGGTTCGTCGGGTTGGTCACCGAAGTGATCTCGGACCGGGTGATGTCGCAGGTGGAGATCCAGTGCGGGTCACACCGGGTGGTCTCGCTGATGAGCACCGAAGCGGTGCGGGAACTGGGGCTCGCACCAGGGGTGCTCGCGGTGGCCGTGGTGAAGTCGACCCAGGTCGTGGTCGAGACCCCAGGAGGACGTGCATGAAACGGTTCGTGATCGTCGGTCTCGCGGCCGGGCTGGCCCTCGCCGGTTGCGCGCAGGCCGGGCCCGCGGCCCCACCGCGAGTGCCGGTCACGGTGCTGGCAGCCGCGTCGCTGGCGGAGGTGTTCATCGCGTTGCAGCCGCAGTTCGAAGCGGCCAATCCCGGTGCGCAGCTGCGGTTCAGTTTCGCCGGCTCATCGGATCTGGCTCAACAGATCGTCAACGGCGCACCCGCGGACGTCTTCGCCTCGGCCAACACCACGCAGATGAAGGTCGTCCAGGACGCGGGAAAACTCGCCGGTGAGCCGGAGCCGTTCGTCACCAACGTGCTCACCATCGTGGTGCCTCCGGGCAACCCGAAGAACATCCGCTCGTTCGCCGATCTGGCCAAGCCAGGTGTCACCGAGGTCGTGTGCGCCCCGCAGGTGCCCTGCGGGGCCGCCGCCACCAAGATCGAGAAGACGACCAACATCAAGCTCAGTCCGGCCAGTGAGGAGCAGGACGTGCTCTCGGTGCTCTCCAAGGTCGAGGCCAAGGTCGCTGATGCCGGGCTGGTCTATGTCACCGACGCTCGCACCGCTGCGGGCAAGGTCGAGGAGATCAGCTTCCCGGAGGCCAGGACCGCGATCAACACCTACCCCATTGCCGCGATCAACAACGCCCCGCAGGCTCGACTTGCGCAGGCCTTCGTAGCATTCGTCCGTAGCCCTGCGGCGCAACAGCGCTTCGCCGCCGCCGGCTTCGGGCCTGCCTGAGCCGGGCCGGGTCGGACTCGCGAACCAGCGCCCGCGATGACCCAGGTCAGGGATCCGCACCGGGTTCACACCGGACTGCCAGGTGTGCTGTGGCTACCGGCGCTGGGGGCGCTCGGGTTGATCTCGCTGCCGGTGATCGGGCTGGTTGTGCGGGCCCCCTGGTCCCGGTTTGTCGGTTTGGTCACCAGTGACGCGGCGCTCGCT
This sequence comes from uncultured Actinomycetota bacterium, assembly GCA_963712995.1. Classification (GTDB taxonomy): domain Bacteria; phylum Actinomycetota; class Actinomycetes; order Mycobacteriales; family Pseudonocardiaceae. The sequence continues at coordinate 351,122 of CAVQKH010000025.1, forward strand.
GCGCTGAAGCTCTCGCTCCACACCGCCACGGTGTCCACCCTGCTGTGCGTGCTGCTCGGCGGGCCGCTGGCGGTGGTGCTGGCCCGCGGATCGGTTCCGGGTCTGCGGCTGCTGCGGTCGGTGGTGCTGCTCCCGCTGGTCCTGCCACCGGTGGTCGGCGGGCTGGCGTTGCTGTACCTGCTCGGCATCACCGGGTTCGCCGGGTACGCCTTGGACCTGGCCTTCGGGATACGTGTCCCGTTCACCACCACGGCAGTGGTGCTGGCGCAGACGTTCGTGGCGATGCCGTTTCTGGTGGTGAGCCTGGAAGGGGCGCTGCGCACCGGCGGGGAGCGCTACGAGTTGATCGCGGCAACGCTGGGAGCCACCCCCTGGAGGGTGTTCCGCCGGGTCACCGTCCCGCTGGTGCTGCCCGGTCTGGGCTCCGGAACGGTGCTCAGCTTCGCCCGTTGCCTGGGGGAGTTCGGCGCCACCATCGCCTTCGCAGGCAGCCTGCAGGGCGTGACCAGGACCTTGCCGTTGGAGGTCTACCTGCAGCGGGAGACCGACGCCGACGGGGCGATCGTGCTGTCTCTGCTGCTCGTGGTGGTGGCCATCGCGGTGATTGTGGTGGGCCGCCCGCGCTCAGTGCAGGGTTTGTCGTGAAGGCCGGGTTGCACGCCGAGGTCTGCCTCCGCCGTGGTGATTTCGCACTGGAGGCGACGGTGCGGGTCTCGCCCGGCGAGGTGGTGGCGGTGCTGGGGCGCAACGGATCCGGCAAGTCGACCCTGCTCGCGGCGGTTGCCGGGCTGCTGCGTCCGGACAGCGGACGGATCGTGCTGGGGGAGCGGGTGCTCACCGACACCGCCACCGGGGTGGCGCTGCCGCCGCACCGCCGCCGCATCGGGTTGCTGGCCCAGCAGCCGCTGCTGTTCCCGCACCTGTCCGTGCTGGACAACGTCGCGTTCGGCCCGCTGGCCACCGGGAGCGGACGCCGAGCTGCGCGGGAGGCAGCGCATCGGCACCTCACCGAGGTGGACGCGGTGCAGTTCGCTGCGCGGCGTCCCGGTCGCCTGTCTGGTGGGCAGGCGCAACGCATCGCGCTGGCCCGCGCGCTGGCTTCGGAACCGGAGCTGCTGTTGCTGGATGAACCGCTCTCCGCGGTGGACGTGGAGTTCGCTCCCGCGCTGCGCTCGCTGCTGCAGGCGGTGCTGACCGACCGGATCGCGCTCATCGTGACTCACCAGGTGATCGACGCGTTGATGCTCGCCGACCAGGTGGTGGTGCTCGAGGGGGGCCGGGTGGTGGAGCAGGGCTCCACGCGGGAGGTGCTCACCCGGCCGCGCAGCACCTTCGCCGCGCGGCTCGCCGGGTTGAATCTGGTCTCCGGGACCGCGACGGCCGGTGGGCTACGAGCCGACGACGGCACTGAGCTGTCTGGTCTGATCGACTCCACCCCGGTGGGTGCCGCAGCGGTCGCGGTGTTCACTCCGGCGGCTGTGGCGGTCTACGTCGATCCGCCCAAGGGCAGCCCCCGCAATGTGATCTCCGACCGGGTCGAGGTCCTGGAGCCCAACGGCACGCTGGTCCGGGTGCGCGGTGCGGCCGGGCTGGCAGCCGACATCACACCCGCCGCTGCGGTGGAGCTGGGACTGCACACCGGCGGCGGGGTGTGGTTCGTGGTGAAGGCCGCTGAGGTCGCCGTGTACGGCACGAGTGGCTCGGGCGGGGCCGTGCGTTCGGGATGAGATCGCGTATTAACGGTCTCGTCGGTCACCGCGCGGTGTGCCGACGCCCTGGCTGGTCTCCACCGGGTGCACAGGCAGCTCGCGACGTCCAACTGCGAGGTCAGCTGGTCACGCAGCCGCCATGCGGCGGTCCGGCCGGGGTCGGGTGAAGGCATGGGCCGGTGGGTGGTGGCCGGAGCCCGAGATCGCCGCCGCCGTGTCGACTTTGTCTGCTATCGCCGGGAAGTCGGCGGGGGAACGGTCCCCGGACGGTCCGGTGGCTGGTTACCCTCAGTGCACGCTGGTGTTCGTGCGGCCAGATGGAGGGATGGTATGGGGGTTGACCAGCAGGGCAATGCGGTGTTGGGGGCGCTGTTGAGCGAGCTCACCTGGTCGCCCGGCCTGCTGGCCGAGGCGGTGAACGGCGTGCTCGGGCCCGGCTCGGTCGCGCGTAGCACCGTGTCGGACTGGTTGCATCACGACCGGTTGCCCCGCGGTCCGTTGCCGACCGTGGTGGCCCACCTGATCTCCGACACCCTCGACCGGGAGGTCTCCCTCGACGAGCTGTGGTCGGGCCGGGCTCAGCCTGCCGAGCTGTGGGTGCCTGCCGATGCCGGGATGAACCGGCCCTGGACCCCGGCGGGTACCGTGCAGGTCTTGGACGACTGGCTCGGTCACACCGGAGGCTCGATCGGGATGGACCGCCGCAACTTCCTCGCGGTCAGTGGTGGCGCGCTCACCGCACCGGCATGGGCCTATGCCGACCACCTCGGCACCCGGGGTGGCTCGTTCGCCACATCGACCGGCGATCGGCGCAGCATCACCATCACCTCCGCCATGGTGGACACGGTGGCCACCACCACCGCCGGGATCCGGAACCTCGGCGGTGTTGAAGGCGGGCACCAAGACACCGTGCACTTGGTCCACCACCACCTGAGGTATGTCGCCAGACTGCTCCGGCAGGCCAGGGTCACTCACCGGGCGGTCGCGGACCGGCTGCTCGCCGAATGGGCCCAGCTATCCCAGTTGGCCGGTTGGCTCGCCTATGACGCAGGCGAGCACGGTCTATCCCAGCGGTACTTCACAGGCGGGCTGCATGCCGCACACCGCGGGGGACTGCGCAGTGGGTGTGTACCTGTTGGTCAGTATGAGCGGGACCGCGGTACACCGGGGCCGGCTGGCCGATGGCGTCGACCTGGGCCGGGCCGCCCGGGACGCGGTCGAACTGGCCGATGCCGCGCATGAAGCGGCTCGCTCCACTCCCACTGCGGTGCGCGCGCTGGCTGCCACCCGGTTCGCGCTGGCCCAGGCAGCGGCCCGCAATACCCACGGCTTCCACGCCGCTGCGGACGAGGCTCGCATCCTGCTCGACACCCCCGGCGCGCTGGAGGGCTGCCCGCCCTACCTGACGTGGTTCGGGCCGGTTGCCTTGGAGCGTGACCTCGCCCAGAGCGCGCTCACCCTGGCTGGCGCTACCTCCCGGCAAAGACACCGCCTGCTCGACGGCGCGGAGGTGATCCTCGGCCGTACCGCCACCGATCCCGCCAGCACCCCGTGCGGCGCCGTGTACCACGCCGCGTGGCTCGCCCGGGCGCACGTCGCGGCCGGCGACCTGGACCGGGCGGTACCCGCCGGGCTCAGCGCACTATGCCGGCTGCCCACCGTCCGCTCCCGCCACTGCGCGCTGGTGTTGTACCGGCTGGAAGCCGACCTCGCCGCCCTGCCACTCACCCACCGCCCGGCACCTGTCCGGTCCCTGTACGACCACTCCGCGTGGAACTGGCCAACGCCGCGCACGAAGCTGCGGAATCGTCCCTGGCAGACCCCACGCTTTCGGGGGTCTCGTGGATGTGTGCACCTTTCTGCCCGCCTCTGAACGGTCTCATGGATGCACTTGTGCACTCTCTCTCGCCCGCCCGGGTTCACGCGGCGTGACGGGCTTGGAGGGCGACACGGACGGTGCACACCATCCGGTGCGGTTCGCGCAGGTGCTCGCGCGTGACGAAAACGACCTGCCAACCTGCGGCGTGCAGCCGGTTGAGCCGTTCCCGGTCCGATCCGACCTGCAACGGCGCTCCATGCCATACACCGTCGTACTCGACGGCGAGCCGCTGGCGTGGGAAGGCCAGGTCGACCGTGGCCACCCATGATCCGCGGTGGCACACCGGGAACTGCACCTCGGGGCGCAGGCCGTCCAGCACCAGGTGCACCCGCATCCGGGATTCGGGCCGCGATTGCGCCCTCGGGTCGGCGAGCTCGAGGGCGCGCCGCGCCTGCACGATGCCGCAGTCGTGCCGATCCTTCACATATACCTCCATCTCTGCCCGTCCGACGAGGGCGGCGCGCAGCGCTGCGTCCAGATCGGCTACCGCATCCGGGAGCTCGCGGTCGAGTAGCAGGTCGAAGGCAGTACGACGGCGGGTGGCGAGACCGATCCGGGACCACGGTGCTGCCTCGTCGGCGTTTAACTCGCAACGGCGCAGGTCCACGCCCGTGCGGCGGAACATCCGGGTCCGGAGTCCGGCGACCACCTCGAGGGGATCACTGGGCAGCGCAAGCGGGACGCCGCGCAACGTCGCCGCCGACCGGCCGGTGATCACCGCGTCGGCCGGCAAGACCAAGGCGGCGCACTGGCAGCGCAACTCGTGCGTCAGTGCCGCCGAGGCAGGCACGTAGACGTCGCGGAACACCCGCCGGAACCGCGGACCAGCCAGCTGTCTACGGGTTACCAGCCCCGCCTCGATGGCTTCCGACCCGCGAAAAGCGCGGGTGCTCTGTTGACTACGCATGGTGACGAACCTGCACGACACGAGCCTCCTGTCGAACAGCCATCACAGGCCCCGGTTATCCACGATCGAGCCGTCATGAGTAGCGAAAGAGTGCCCGAACGTTTATGAGAGAAAGTGTACAAGCATCCATGAGGCCGTGCCGAGCCGGGAGGTGTCGAGGTTGGCCGAGTCGTATGTGTCGGGCGTGTCGGCGCGCCCGCTGCTGGGTGACACGATCGGCGATGACTTCGACCGCTCGGTCGCTCGATTCGGCGAACGGGAGGCGCTGGTCGATCATCCGAGCGGGCGCCGGTGGACGTATTCGCAGTTGCGCGTCGAGGTGGACGCGCTGGCGTGCGGGCTGCTGCGTGCGGGGATCGGCAAAGGTGACCGGGTCGGTATCTGGGCGCCGAACTGCCCGGAGTGGTTGTTCACGCAGTACGCCACCGCGAAGATCGGCGCGATCCTGGTCACCGTCAATCCCTCCTACCGGACCAGTGAACTGGAGTACGTACTCAACCAGGCAGGGATCAGACTGCTGATCGCCGCGAGGTCGTTCAAGACCGCCGACTACGCCGCGATGATCTCCGAGGTTCGGCCGCGCTGCACCGCGCTGAAAAACGTGCTGCTGATTGGTTCTCCCGAGTGGGATGCGCTACCGGTGCGTGGTGGTGATGCGACGGAGCTCGCGCAGATGCAGGCGATGCTGTCCTCGGACGACCCGATCAACATCCAGTACACCTCGGGCACCACCGGCTTCCCCAAGGGTGCCACGCTCTCGCACCACAACATCCTCAACAACGGATATTTCGTCGGTGAGCTGTGCGGCTACACCGAAGCGGACCGGATCTGCGTGCCGGTCCCGCTCTACCACTGCTTCGGCATGGTGATGGGCAATCTGGCGGCCACCTCGCACGGCGCCTGCCTGGTCTACCCGGGGCCGTCGTTCGAGCCGGCGGCCACGCTGGCGGCCGTCGCGCAGCAGCGGTGCACCTCGCTGTACGGGGTGCCCACCATGTTCATCGCCATGCTGGCGGAGTTGAATTCGACAGAGCCCGGCTTCCAATCTTATGACCTGTCCTCGCTGCGTACCGGGATCATGGCCGGTTCACCCTGCCCGGTCGAGGTCATGAAGCAGGTCGTCGAGCGGATGGGCATGACTGAGGTGACGATCTGCTACGGCATGACCGAGACCTCTCCGGTGTCCACCCAGACCCGGGCCGGCGACACGCTGGAGCAGCGGGTATCCACGGTCGGCCGGGTGCACCCGCATCTCGAAGTGAAGATCATCGACCCGGTCACCGGTCTGACCGTGCCACGCGGGATCCCCGGCGAGCTGTGCACCCGCGGGTACTCGGTGATGCTGGGCTACTGGGAGCAGCCGGAGCGGACCGCCGAGGTGATCGACCAGGCCCGCTGGATGCACACCGGGGATATCGCGGTGATGGATTCCGAGGGCTACCTCAACATCACAGGACGGATCAAGGATATGATCATCCGGGGTGGTGAGAACGTGTACCCGCGGGAAATCGAGGAGTTTCTCTACACCCACCCGGATATCCTGGACGCTCAGGTGGTCGGCGTGCCCGATACGCGCTACGGAGAGGAGCTGTGTGCCTGGGTACGGCTGCGGCCTGGTGCCCCGCAGCTCACTGCCGAGGCGTTGCGGGAGTACGCCACCGGCAAACTCGCGTACTTCAAGATCCCTCGGTACGTCCACGTGGTGGAGGAGTTCCCGATGACCGTCACCGGCAAGGTTCGCAAGGCGGAGATGCGCGAACGCTCGGTGCAGTTGCTCGGGTTGGGCGCCTTCGCCGCCACGAAGTACGCCTGAGGCTGATCTTATGTGGCGAGAGAGGCCCGAAATGCGGCCGGAAGTCGTAAACTGGGCCGTACGCGTCCCGGGTGCGTTCGGGGCGCGTTCGTCTTGCGGGTCGTGCACCCCCGGCAGGCGGTACTCCACGAGGGAACGGTGAGGTCAGTGCCGACCGGCAAGGTCAAGTGGTACGACGCGGGTAAAGGCTTCGGATTCGTCACTCAGGACGGGGGTGCCGACGTCTACGTGCGCTCCACTGCGCTCCCCGCTGGCGTGACAGATCTCAAGACCGGCCAGCGGGTCGAGTTCGGAGTGGCCGACGGGCGACGCGGCCCGCAGGCGCTGTCCGTGCGGTTGCTGGAGTCGCCACCGTCGGTGGCGGAGGCCCGGCGCCGACCCGCCGAGGAGCTGCACGGCATGATCGACGACATGATCAGGTTGCTGGAGTCAGGTGTCCAGCCCGACCTGCGACGTGGTCGCTATCCCGACCGCCGCACCACCAAACGCATCGGCGAGCTCGTGCGCGCGGTCGCCCACGAGCTCGACCCCTAACCCGGATCTCGCTCCCAGGTCAACACCTCGTT
>CAVQKH010000026.1:0-606589 GCA_963712995.1 uncultured Actinomycetota bacterium
CGAAATCCGGTTGCGGATGGGTGACCTCACCGACGTGCAAGGGTTCGTGCAATGAACCACGGGACACCACAGCCAGTCATGACACTCTGAGCAGGGAAAACAGAACAGGAGAGCACCAGGGACAGGCATGATCGGCGTTGTACCGGCCTCCGGAGGCGGGAGCGCGGGTTCGAATCCTGCCGGGGGAACCCATGCTGACCAGCCAGTATGACTACGAGTGAGCTGCCTCGTAGGCTGATGTGCCGGGGCGGTACTCATGCTGTCGCTTGCCAGCTCGCACACGAAGACCCCACCGCCGGGCGGCCCACTCGTCGACCGAGTCCATGGCAGCCACTACCACAATATGAAGGAACTCAGACCGCCCTCGACCGGCGCTATTGTCAACTTGTCGAACTTCGGGTCGCCAATGTACGCGTGGAACCTGGGTTGGGCCACCGAGTCGATCTCCGAAGCGGCGCTCAGGCGGCTGCTGTGGCCGTGCCCGCGACCTGGTTCCAGGTGGTGAATCGGGTGTCCATCTCACGCCGGCATTCCTCGATGGTGAGTCGGTGGCGGCGAGGTCGGAAGTGCGGTGATATTCCACTGAAGGCGGACAGAAACCGTTGCACCTCGACCTGAATCCCAGAGCCGCATAATTCACAACGGTCGGCTAGGAGTCATTGTACGAGTTCTGAGCAACACTGGGCTCCAGCACCGGGCGTACCCACCACCCTCCGATCTGATCGCTGGTGTCCTCTGGACACGCAGCAGCCCCGCCAGCCGCTTCGGCTCCGGAGTATGTCGGTGGAGGTGAAGCGCGCCGGGTCGATCCGGTCGGTGAAATTCCTTTGTTCTTCTCTCGGAGGCGCCATAGCGTGGTGCGCTGTGCATGTTCTGATCTCCGGCGCCAGCGTCGCTGGGCCTGCGTTGGCGCACTGGCTGAATCGGTTCGGCATCGAGGCCAGCGTGGTGGAACGGGCGCCCGAGCTGCGTCCGGGTGGGCAGGCGATCGACATCCGGGGAGTGGCCAAGGAGGTCGTGCGCCGGATGGGGCTGGATTCCCAGGTGCGTTCCGCGCGCACGCAGACCTTCGGCGCATCCACGGTGACCAGGAACAACCGGCGCATCATGAGTACCCGCTCGGACGAGTTCGACGGCGACGGCTACATCGCGGAGATCGAAATTCTCCGTGGCGACCTATCAGAGGTGTTCTACGCCGCGACCAAGGACACCACCGAGTACCTGTTCGGTGACCGAATCGAGGCGCTCCATCAGCACACCGACGGGGTCACGGTGCGGTTTGTCGGCGGCGACGAGCGCCGCTTCGACGTTGTTATCGGCGCTGACGGGCTGCACTCCGGGGTGCGCGCGCTGGTCTTCGGGCCGGAGGCCCAGTTCGTGCGCCACCTTGGCCACTACGCGTCGTTCTACACCGTGCCTAACGTGCTCGGGCTGGACCGCTGGGCACTGAGCTACTCCGAGCCCGGCCGCATGGCGGGGGTGCGCGCCATCCACGACAACGCAGACCTGATGGCCTTCCTGGGTTTTCGCTCCGGCCCGTTGGACTACGACCACCGCGATGTGAACGCGCAGAAAGCCATCCTGCGAGAGCGGTTCGCGGGTGGCCGTTGGCGGATTCCCTGGCTGGTCGCACAGCTCGATGCCGCGCCGGATTTCTACTTTGACGCCATCGCGCAGGTCCAGCTGGACCGCTGGTCGGATGGGCGCGTGGCGCTGCTCGGGGATGCCGCGTTCTGCCCGTCCCCGCTGTCTGGCCAGGGCACCAGTCTCGCCATCGTCGGGGCCTACGTACTGGCCGGTGAGTTGGCCTGCCAGCCGGCTGATCCGCCCGCGGCGCTCGGTGCGTACGAGCGCGCGATGCGAGGGTTCGTCGCGGCGAACCAGCGGATCGGTCGGCTCGGCGCCGAACGAGTCACCCCACCAACGCGACTCGGCGTCCTGCGCCAACAACTAGACGAGTTCGCCCGCGCCTGGTTCCCGCTCGGCCGCCCGGCGTGGGTGGACGAGTTCGGCCGAGCGATCAACGGCATCCAGCTTCCCGACTACACCGGGTTCGTGCGACAGGCTCCCAAGTAGGAGCCTGTCGCAGAAACCTCACCGCTCTCCTTACCGCTTGCGCTTGCGCTGAGATTTGCTGAGTTTGCGTCTGGACTGGCGGCGCTGGCCTCTGGGGTGGCCGCGCTCGTCCTGGGCCTTGCCACGGCCGATCTGCCTGAGCCGGTGGATCACGTCGTATCGGGCTTCGACATCGTCGGCTTGCTCGGCCATGCTCAGGGCGGTGCCGAAATGTGCCTCAGCCCCGTCGAGGTCGCCGAGCGCGGCCAGCGCATCACCGGCATGGACCCGGATCCAGAAATCGTCTGGCCAACGGGTCAGATTCACCTCGATCCGGACCCGAGCCTCCTCTGCGAGGCCCGCCTCGGCCAGTGCGACCGCGACATCTCCGTCGTAGAAGGCCCGGCTGCCGGGATCGACTTGAGCGAGCGCGTCGCCCACCCTGACGGCCTCAGCTCCCAGACCGGCACGGCCGAGGTCGAGGACGAGGTTGACCAGCCAGTCGGGAAACTGAACCGCCGGTTCGGGCTCCTGTCCCAGTGCGATGGCCAGCTGATCGGGGCAGCCGGGGAACCAGCTGGCCGCCTCGACGACAAGTTCGGCACGAATTGACAGTTCCCCCGGCTCGGGGACGACGTACATGGCCTCGCCGGCACCGGCGAGCTTGGTGGCCAAACCGTTGGGCAGATGCGGCCGCTGGAGCCGGTGGGACGCGTCGGTGAGTGCTGCCCACCCATCCGGGTTGCTGGCATTCGCCCGGGCGAGGCGTGTGCTGATCACTCTCCCGGCCTCACGCCGATGGGCCGGGCACATCCTCTCTTGGGCCTCGGCCAGTTCGGCCGGGAAATGGAACCGGCGACCCGCACAAGCCGGGCAACCACGGCGTGATCCGGCGGCAGCAGCGAACTCAACCGGCGAGCGGTCGAGGTCAACTGGGCCGAAAGCGTGCTGGACGACGTCGGTGATAGCACCGAGCCCGATGTCCTCCCACCCGGCTGACACGAGGCGCACATCGACCGGACCGAGCGCGGAGCCGGCCGCGAGATCGGAGAGCAAGTCCGGTATTGCCTGCCGGGTGCCGAGGTCAGGGTAGCGACCTGCGGTTACGGACTGCTCATGCGCAGCAGCGGTCACCACCGCGGAACCAGCCATCGAGCCCAACACATCGGCCATCGTTATCTCCCGCTCAGTCGCCAGCTCGACCAGCGACCACACGGGTGCATAGACCACGAGCTCGAGACCGGGAGAGCCGTGATTGGCTGTCGCGAACCCACCGGGGCGCCGTACGCGCCACTCGAGCGGATCCCACGTGATCACAAACAGTCGTAACGCATCGGCCATCCGAGCCTGGCTGGGCGAAATGCCAGGCCACGTAACGCCTAACTCGAGCAACTTCTTCTCGGTGACCGGCGGTGTGGCCAGCAGTTGCCGAACCTCGTCGGGCAGGTCCGACGACAGAGCGTCACTCACCCCCGCAGTGCTCACGGGACGCCGAGCAGGCGCAGCAGGGCCGCAACGCCGGCGGCAGCGAGGACGACCAGCAGAAACGGCGCCTTAAGCCAGGCGAGCACGCCACCGACCAGCACCCCGATCGGGCGAGCGAACCCAGCAAAGCCGTGTCCTTGGGACAGCGCAGCGGTGGCTACCAGCGCGGCGAGCAGCACGGCGGAGGAGGTTTCCAGCAGCTTCCTCGCGCGGGGCGAAACGCTGATCCGGTTGCGCAGCGCCGGACCGGCGAACCGGAACGCGAATGTTCCGGCGGCGAGCGCAAGCATCGCGCCGAGCAGCAGCGCGGGGTGGTTCACCGGCTCGCCTCGTGGCGCCCGGTGAAGATCAGCCCGGTCAAGGCCAGCAGCACAGGGAGTCCGGCCGGCAGGAACGGAGTGGTGCCCAGGGCCAGAGCGACCCCGGCCAGGGCGGCGCGCAGCGGGCCCGGCTCGCGCAGCGCCGGCAGGATCAGGGCGAGTAGCCCGGCCGGGAACGCGGCGTCCAGGCCGAACGCGCCGGTGTCGGGCACGACGCTGCCGACCAGGCCACCGACGAAGGCGCCGAGGGGCCAGCAGATGAGAATCCCCAGACCACACGCCCAGTACACAGCCCGCTTGCGGGCCAGGTCGGGCTGAGCGATGGCCAGGACAACAGTCGCGTCGTTCATCAGGTGGGTGCTGAGAATCCGTTGCCAGCCGGTGCCGATCACCTCGGGCACCGAGAGGCCATAGGGCAGGTGGCGTGCGTTGACCAGCAGCCCGGCCAGGACAGCCGCGAAGGGACTGCCACCGGCAGCGATGATGCCGATGAACAGGAACTCAGAGCTCGCGGCGAGCACGAGTATGCCCAGCACTACCGGCAGCCACAAGGGAAACCCCAACGCGACAGCGGTCGCGCCATAGGACAGCCCGATCACCCCGACGGCCAACCACACCAGCGCGATGTCCCGCAGCACGCCACGGTCCAAGGTTCTCCACATCGAAGGCATGGAGCCATAAGGAACAGCGCCGGGCCCGTTCGTCAAGACGAATACGATGCTCGCCGCTGGCGACGCGGGATACCCACGGCGCGCACGGGCATCCTGGTATCACTGCCGCGCACGCCTCGCACCCGCCCGTCTGGAGGACCGTCGATGCGTCCCATCCCTGAGCAGACCGTGCTCGTCACCGGCGCCACCGACGGGCTGGGCAAGGCTGTGGCCACCGAGCTCGCCCGCGCCGGGGCCACCGTGCTCGTCCACGGCCGCGACGAGCACCGGGGCAAGGCCACTCTCGCCGAGATCGCCGCGGTCACCGGCAACGACCGGTTGCGCTGGTACCGGGCCGACCTGGCACATCTCGATCAGGTCCGCGAGCTCGCCGCCGACATCGCCGCCGACATCCCGCGGCTGGACGCGCTGATCAGCAACGCCGGGATCGGCGTCCAATCCCCGGCAGGCGGACGGCGGGAGAGCGCCGACGGGATCGAGCTGCGCTTCGCCGTCAACTATCTCGCCGGTTTCCTGCTCATCCGGCTGCTGCTGCCCACCCTGCGGGCGTCCGCACCGGCCCGGATCGTGCAGGTCAGCTCCGCGGGCCAGTCCCCGATCGACTTCGACGACGTCATGCTCACCCGCGCTTACAACAGCGGGCAGGCCTACTGCCAGAGCAAGCTCGCGCAGATCATGTTCACCTTCGATCTCGCGGAGGAGCTGGAGGGGACCGGCGTCACCGCCACCGCGCTGCATCCCGCCAGCTACATGCCGACCAAGATCGTCGCTACTCCGGTCAGCACGCTGCAGTCCGGGGTCGACGCCACCCTGCGCCTGGTTCTCAGCAGGGCCCTGGACGGGGTGAGCGGCCGCTACTACAACGGCCAGCGGCAGGCCCACGCTCACCCGCAGGCCTACGATCGCGCCGCCCGCGCCCGGCTGCGCACCCTGTCCGAGCAATTGACCGGCCTCGCTCCGGCCGGTGCGCCTACACGGTCGTCATGAGGTCCTGATACAAGATTGCGCTGTGATGGGATCCGGCGGTCTCCGCGGCGTGGTCGAGACCACCGGTACCGAGGACAGCTCGGCGCATCGCAAGGCGCGGGGTGCGTTCTTCACCCCGCCGCAGCTGTGCAGCTACATCTGCGATTGGGCGGTGCGAGCCCCTGGTGATCGGGTACTGGAACCGTCCTGCGGGCAGGCCGCTTTCCTGGTGGCGGCGGCGCGGCGGCTCGATGCGCTCGGTGCCGGTGTGGACCCTGAGCAGCTGGTCGGAGTCGACGTGCACGCGGACAGCGTGGCGAGGGCCCAGGGACTGGTGACCGCGGCAGGTCGCCCGGTGCAGCTTCAGGTGGGGGATTTCTTCGGCATGGCGGGTGAACGCCGGTTCGACGCGGTGATCGGCAACCCGCCCTATGTGCGCTACCAGGGTTTCACCGGCGCCTTGCGCGCCGCGGGTCGGCGGGCGGCGCTCAATGGTGGCGTCGGGTTGACCGCGTTGGCGTCGTCGTGGGCAGCGTTCACCGTGCACGCCGCGGAGTTCCTGCGTCCCGGCGGCCGGCTGGGGCTGGTCCTGCCCGCCGAGCTGCTCACCGTGAACTATGCCGCCGAGGTGCGCCGCTACCTCATGGCCCGCTTCGGGCGGGTACGGCTGGTGGTCTTCACCGAGCGCGTTTTCCCCGGCGTGCTGGAGGAGGTGGTCCTCCTGCTCGCCGAGGACGCCCTCGCCCCCGGCGGGACCGATCACTGCGAGCTACGCCAGGTCAGCAGTGCCGCCGAGCTGGCCCGGGGGCTGCCGGATGGGACGGCGTCAGTGCACCGCTGGTGGCCGGTGGACACCTCGGGGAAATGGACACCGGCGCTGTTGCCGGCATCCGCCCTGCGGGTCTACGCCACGCTGCTGGCCGGAGACGATTTCACCGGCCTGCAAGCCTGGGGTGAGACCACCCTGGGCGCGGTAACCGGACGGAACAGCTATTTTGCCTTGTCACCCGCGCAGGCCCGCCAGCTGCGGCTGCGAGACGACGAGACGGTGCCGCTGTCCCCGCCGGGCAGCCGGCACCTGCGTGGGCTGTCGCTGACCACCGCGGCGTGGCGGGATCTGGGTACGGCCGGCTCATCGACGCTGCTGTTCCGCCCCGGGCCGGACCGGGCGACGATGTCCGCTGGAGCGCGCCGCTACCTTTCGGTCGGGGTCGCCGAGGGTGTACCGGAGGCCTACAAGTGCCGGGTGCGCTCGCCGTGGTGGCAGGTGCCACTGGTCGCTGCGGCGGACCTGCTGTTGACCTACATGAACGCCGACACTCCCCGGCTGACCACCAACTTCGCCGCAGTTCGACACCTCAATTCCGTACACGGGGTGTATCTGGGGCACCAGACCCGGACCTTGGGCCGGGAGCTGCTGCCACTGGCCAGTCTCAACAGCCTCACCCTGCTCGGCGCCGAACTCGTCGGCCGCGCCTACGGCGGCGGGATCCTCAAGCTCGAACCCCGCGAGGCCGACCAGCTGCCCGTACCCAGTCCCGCGGTCGTGGCAGCCTGCCGTCCCGAGCTGATCGCCCGGCGGCGAGCGGTGCGGGAGGCGCTGCGCCGGGGGGATCTTCTGGGGGCGGTCGGTCTGGTCGACCAGGTGCTGCTGGGCGGGCAGCTCGGTCTGCACGCCGAGGCGCATGCCGAGCTGGTCGCCGCGCACGCGGTGCTGACCGCGCGCCGGATAGCGCGAGGCACCACCCGGGATCGCGCCTAACCCGCCACCCCACGCCGAGGAGTGAGCCGCCAGAGCGAGGTGGTCTCCGCTGCGCGCGCCGCGTGCAGCGGATCGGTGCGATCGCTCACGCGGGGGTGCGTCGGCTTGGCGTCCAGCCGGGCTACAACGTCCAAACCGGACTCATCGAACAGCGTCAGCAGCTCCTCCCTCGTGCGCAGATCCAGGTGCTCAGCGAGGTCGGAGAGCACAAGCCACCCCTCGCCGCCCGGCTGGAGGTGACCGGCCAAGCGGCCGACGAAGGCACGCAGCATCCGGCTGCCGGGGTCGTAGACCGCGCACTCGAGCGGTGAGCTGGGCTTCGCCGGGATCCAGGGCGGGTTGCACACCACCAGCGGAACACGGCCCGCATCAGGGAAGAGGTCCGCTTCGACGACATCCACCCGACCGGTCAGCCCCAGGCGGGTCATGTTCTCGCGGGCGCATTCCACCGCGCGCGGGTCCTTATCGGTCGCAACCACCCGGCCGACTCCCCGGCGGGCCAGCAGCGCGGCTAGCACACCGGTTCCCGTGCCGATGTCGTAGGCTGAGTCCAGCGACGGCAGCGGTGCCTCGGCCACCAGGTCCACATATTCGCCTCGCATCGGGGAGAACACGCCGTAATGCGGATGGATGCGGGCATTCAGCGCCGGGATCACGACCCCTTTCTCGCGCCACTCGCTGGCGCTGATGATTCCCAGCAGCTCACGCAGCGAGAGCACGAATGGCTCATCCATCGGGCACCCGGCCTCGGCACAGGGCCGCCGGACATCCGGAGCCCGGCGCAGCGGGATGACGCACCCCGCCTCAAACGGCACGAGCAGCATGCCCAACGTCCGCGCGCGCTGCGCCCGTGCCTGGCTGTACCGATGAAAGCTGAGAACGGTTGAGGACAGGTGCCCACGACGTTGGCGGTCCACCCGACGCCCCATCGCTGCCAGCAGCTGACGGGAGTTGTAAAAATCCCCTCGCCACAGGATCGCGGTACCTTCACATGCCAGGCGATAAGCGACATCGGCCTTGACCCGATCGTCCGCGACTACCACACGCGTGGGCAGCGGGACCCCGCTTTCCGAACGCCACAACGCCGACCGGGTTTCCCTGTCCTCATCGATCCAGTCGAGGACTGCCCGAGAATTCGTCATCAGGCTTCTCCCCTGTCGAACCAGTTGCGGACGAAGATACCGGGGACACCCCCGGAGGGCCCAGTGGCGGATAGTGTGCGCCATCGCAGACCAGCCGTGGCGCCACGATGATCGAGCCGGTGGTGGAGCTGCGAGAGGTTTCCAAGCACTATCCGGGTGTGCTCGCGATCGATCGGGTCAGCCTGACGATACTGCCCGGCGAGGTGCACGTCGTTGTTGGTGAGAACGGTGCCGGCAAGTCCACCTTGATGAAGCTGCTGTCGCAGATCGAGCGACCGGATGCCGGTGTTGTTCTCGTCGGGGGCAAGCCCGTCGAGTTCCGAGGTCCGCGCTTCGCCCAGCTGGTGCTCGGCGTGTCGATGGTGCACCAGGAGCTGGCGCTCGCTCCGCACCTGAGCGTGGCGGAGAACCTGTGCCTGGGTGACGAGTCGAGCCGGCTGGGTGTGTTGTCCCGCCGCGCCGACCGTGAGCGCGCCAGCGCGTTGCTCACCCGGGTCAGCCTCGCGGTGGACCCAGACCGTCTCGTGGGCACGCTCCCTGTCGCCGATCGGCAGCGAATCGAGATCGCGAAGGCGCTCAGTGGCACCCCTCGAGTTGTGATCATGGACGAGCCGACCGCGATGCTCACGAAGGCCGAGATCAGCGATCTGTTCGAGGTGATCGCGGAGCTGAAGGCGCACGGCATCGCGATCGTGTACGTCTCCCATCGCCTCGACGAGGTGGCCCACCTCGCCGACCGGGTCACTGTCCTACGCGACGGCAGGGTTGTCCAGACGCTGCCCTCGGCGCAGGCATCACCCGAACGCCTGATCCGGGCCATGGTCGGTCGGGAGATCGACAATCTCTATCCCAAACCAAGGGTCGTGATCGGGGACGTGCTGCTCCGGGCGGAACGCATCTCCCGGCGAGGCAAGACAGTCGACCTCTTCGACTGCACGGTGGACGTCCGCGCTGGCGAGATCGTCGGGTTCGCCGGTCTGGTCGGCGCCGGCCGGACCGAGCTCGCCCGGACGATCTTCGGTGCGGACATCCCGGATGCAGGCCGCGTTCTCCTGCGCGGGCACGAGGTCCGCATCCGCTCGCCCCAGCAGGGAATCGAGGCGGGAATCGGCTACCTCACCGAAGATCGCCAAGGTGACGGGCTCGCCATGGCGCTCCCCGTCGATCAGAACATCACCCTGGCGAACATTCCGCTCCGCTTCGGCGCCATTGACCTGCGCGCAGAGCGCAAGACTGCGCTGTCCCGGCAGGAGCAACTGGGCATCAAGACGCCCTCGATCCAACGCCCGGTCCGGCTACTCTCTGGCGGTAACCAGCAGAAGGTCGTGGTGGCGAAGTGGCTGGAGACCAAGGCCCAGGTGCTCTTCTTCGACGAACCGGCGCGGGGGATCGATGTGGCCGCCAAGGCCGAGATGTTCGATCTGATCGGGCGGCTGGCCGGCGAGGGACGCGGGATCGTCATCATCAGCTCCTACCTCCCGGAGCTGCTCAACATGTGTGATCGCATCATTGTCCTACGCGCTGGGCGGATCGCCGGTGAGCTGGCTCGCGAGCAGTTCTCCGAGGAGCGGATCATGCAGCTGGCCACCGGAGCTGCCAACGGGCCGGCGCTGTAGTCCCACCGCCGGCCAGGCAGAACAACGACAGTGGGCAAGGAGGGGGGCCATGGGCGAGGCGAGAACAACCAGATCGGGGCGCCGGCGCATCCCGTTGCCCAGCGCGTGGCGCGAGCGGGTCCGTTCCGCAGTGTCCCAGCTGGCAGCGGCCGGTGCGGTGGTGGTGCTCTTCGTGTACCTGTCTTTCGCCTCCGGTGCTTTCCTCAGCGCGAGCAACCTGCTCAACATCGGTGTCCAGTCGGCGGTGGTGGCGATCATCGCGATCGGCATGACCATGGTGATCATCACGGCCGGCATCGACCTGTCCGTCGGCTCGGTGGCCGCCCTGTCGGGCGTACTCGGCGCCATGATGGTGGTGAACTACGGCGTCCCGATTCCGTTGGCCATCGCCGGCGGGGTGACGATCGGCGCCATCGCGGGCGCGGTCAACGGACTGCTCGTGACGCAGGCGGGGATGGCGCCGTTCATCGCGACCCTGGGCATGCTCAGCGTGGCCCGCGGTCTCGGGTACATCGTGACTGATTCTGTTGCTGTTTCCGGGGAGCCACCGGAGTTCAAGCTGCTTGGTCAGGGAAAGCTTGGATCGTTACCGATCCCCATCCTGGCGCTCATCGCCGTCGCCCTGGCCGGACACGTCATCCTCACCCGGACCAAACTCGGACGATACGCGTACGCCATGGGGTCGAACATCGATGCTGCGCGGCTTTCTGGAATTCCGGTAAAACGTTACCTCACAACCGTTTACATCATTTCCGGCATTCTTGCCGGTTTCGCCGGAATGATTGCCGCGTCCCGGGTCAACTCCGGGCAACCCAATTTCGGAATCGGGCTCGAACTCGACGTGATCGCCGCTACCGTGATCGGCGGTGCCAGTCTTTTCGGCGGCGAAGGAAAGGTCATCGGCACCCTGCTCGGCGCCCTGCTGATCGCGTTGATCCGCAACGGGTCCGTGCTCCTGGACATCAATACCTTCTACCAGCAGGTCATCATCGGAGTGATCATTTGGGTCGCCGTGTTCTGGGACCAGTACCGGAGACGGCGAGCCGCATCCAGTTGATTCAGACGTTGTGAGAAACCTTGATGAAAGAGAGGTGCCATGCGTGTCAGGCTCCCGGCAGTACTGGCCTGCGCGGCCGCTGCCATCGTGCTGATCTCAAGCTGCTCGGCGGTCACCGTGCCGGGTTCGGGCGCCGGCGCAGGTCCGACGGTGAAGGCCCGCGGCCCCATCACCCTTGCTGTGGTCCCCAAGGCCATCGGGTTGGATTTCTGGGACAGCGTCCGCAAGGGATCGCAGTGCGCGGCGTCGAAGATGACCGACGTGACGCTCCAATGGGACGGGGTCACCGCGGAGACCGACGTCACTGGCCAGGTCAACCTGCTGCAGAACTTCCTGACCCGGCAGGTGGACGGACTTGTCTATGCGGCGACCGACGCGAGAGTCCTCGCCCAGCTCAGCCAGGACGCGCTGAGCCGGAATGTGCCAGTGATCAATATCGACTCCGGGACGAACCCGCAGCCCGACACCGTGCCCGTCTTCGCGACCGACAACGTCGCCGCCGCGCGAAAGGCAGCTGACCTGCTCGCCGAAGCTCTGGGACCAGGTGAGCACAAAATCGCTTTCATCCCGTTTCGACCCGGAACGGTGACCAACGACGAGCGCAGCACCGGCTTCAAAGAGGGACTCGCGAAGTACCCGAACCTGACGCTGGTGGCCGAGCAGATCAGCAACAGCGACCCCAACATCGCACTGTCGGTCACCGAGAACATCCTGACCGCCCACCCCGACCTGGACGGTATCTTCGCGGCGAGCGAACCTGGCGTGGTAGGCGCTGTCAATGCCCTGAACCAGACGGGCAGGACCGGAAAGATCAAGCTGATTGGTTGGGACGCATCACCGGACGAGGTCAAGGGCGTCACATCGGGTGCCATCACCGCACTCGTTGTGCAGAACCCGTTCCGGATGGGCTTTGACGCGGTCAACGCAATGGTGCACACGGTACGGACCGGCCGCGTTGCCACCAGCGAGGACACCGGCGTCACCTTCGTCACCCAACGGAACATCAACGATCCTCAGGTGCAGGCGATCCTCAACCCCAGCTGCGAAACCCCACCCGCCTGAGCCGCCCCGACGCAACGCTACTAATAGGGCAGGCCAGCACGGTCGAGTTCCTCACGAAGTGCACGCTTGGGTTTGTGCGCCGCGCGCAGCGCGCGCAGGTGGGACTCGAACTCTTCCTTCCGGTCGCAGCGTCTGAACAGCGAGTTCGCTTCCACCAGGAGCCTCGCGGCGACCTGATACGAGCTCCGGTTCTTGTGGCCGATCGCCTGGTCGGCCGCGGCCAGCAGAATCGGGATCGCGTCGGCGGGGTGGGTTGCGGCGCGTTCCCGGGCCACCCGAAGCCACAGCTCGTCCCGGCAGCCACCGGTGGTCGCGGCCTGCCAGGCGGCTTCGGCGTCCCCTTCCCAGAGCAGGACCTCGACCAGGGTCGAGTGCCCGGCGGGGCGGTGCTGCGGCAACGGGGTGAGCTGCACCGTGGTCGGCGGCTCGCGCCGCAGCACCGCGAGCGCCCGATCCCGCCAGGCCGGGAACTGGTCATCGGCGCCGTCATGGAGGGCGACGTAGGTGTCCAAAGACGGTCGATCGGTGAAGTTCGCCCACCGCAGTTCGCAGGCCTGCGCGCAGATGGCACTCGGCGGCCAGCGATCGCAGCCGCGAGTCCGGCGGGAAATCCGCCAATCCCCGGGCAAGCCAGTCGAGTGCCTCATCGTCCCGGCCGTCCTGGCACAACCGTTCCGCGATCCGCAGCACGTCGTAGCTGCTGGAGACGTCTTTTGCCAGCACATCGATCAGGGCATCGGCACCGCCCTCGCATTCCGCGAGCCGTTCCATCAGGAAGGTGGCGGTGAACCGTCCGCTGCCGTAGTCGTGTGGCCGCTTCGGCGGTAGGGCTTGCCACGCCGCTTCGACCAGCTCCCGGTACCTCGCCATGCCAGCCGAGCCCAGCACGGGCGCGTAGTCCGGCAGCGCGCTCAGGAAGACTTCGTAGTCGCTGGCCAGCGCGCGTTCGACCAGGCGCTGCGCCAGCCACACCGGATCAGGCTCGCCCGCAGAGCAGGCATCGAAATGGATCTCCTCGGCCCGGCTGATGGCCACTCGCAACCCTCCATCGGAGTCATCGACCCGCTGCGCCGCATCCTCCAGCAACTCCAATGCGTATTCAGCCAGGTTGATCGCGGTGTCCGCGAAGCCCTGGTCGATCAGCCCGGCCACCTCCGCGAGCGCCTCCTCGACATCCCGGAAGTAGGAGTACGCACCCTGGTAGTCGACGAAGTCCCGGATCTCCATCGCCCGTTCCAGACGCGTGCGCAGCGCCCGGTCGTCGTAGGCGTCGTGGGCCTGCGCACCCGCCGCGACGGCGAGCCGCGCGTGCAGCAGCGGGTCGGCCTGCGCGGCACGCAGCAGCTCGTCGGTGAGCCAGGCCGTGTCCTGGGCGAGCAGGAACTCACGCAGCCCGCGCGCAGGAACCGGCTCCTGCGCGGGCTCGCCCAGCTCACCGCCGCCATCGAGCCAGGCCAGTGCCGCGGCGACACAGTGCTTGCAGAACACGCCCTCGCTCCCGTAAGGACAGTTGCATGTTCCATCGAGCCCGGTCCGAGTCACCGCGAGCCGCACCCGGTAGGCGCTTGTGCCCTCGACGACCGCCGTCACCGTGGTCCCGTCGAGGGCGAGCCTTCGCACGCGGCCCGCGTCGAGATAGGCGCGGCCCCGCGCGAACGACCGGGCATCCGCCAACTCGCGAACAGACTGCTCACTCACCACGATCGCCGCCACAACGCCACATATTGTCACTGGGAACGCGCCGCCGACCTCCGGGTGCTCCCGCTGCCCACTCCCTAAAATGACCTCAGCAAGATCGGAAATCAACTCGCGACCGGGGAGGCCTCATCGTGGCAACCAGACGCACTGCCGACACCCGCTGGGAAGGCAACCTGCTGGAAGGCAAGGGCAAGGTCACCCTGTCCTCGTCCAACATCGGGACCTACGACGTGAGCTGGCCCGCCCGCGCGGCGGAACCGCACGGCACCACCAGCCCGGAGGAGCTCATCGCGGCGGCCCACTCCTCCTGTTATTGCATGGCCTTCTCGCACGGTCTCGCCGGCAAGGGCTACCTGGTCGAGACGGTGGACACCCGGGCCGAGGTCACGTTCCAGCCAGGTGAGGGCATCACCGAGATCGCCCTGACGGTCAAGGCCAGGGTCCCCGGGTTGTCCGAGGAGGAGTTCCAGGCCGCGGCACAGGACGCCAAGTCGAACTGTCCCGTCAGCCAGGCCCTGACCGGCGTCAAAACCATCACCCTCAACGCCGAATTGATATAGCGGGGCGGCGTTGCCGCCGTCCCAGGCATGCCAGCAACGTCATCGCTGCCCAGCAGCCGCCCTTCCGGTATCGGCTGCTGGGTGTGCTGTACGAATGACCTATGTCGAGTGCCATGAGCGAACAGGAGACATGCCGGACCTTCGTGGTGCCGGGGCTCAGGGCAGCAGGGTGGGACAAACGGCAGATCCGTGAGCAGTACCGCATCACTAACGGGAAGATTATCGCGTCCGCCCGCCGACACCGGCCCGGCAATCCGCTGGTCGCGGACTACGTACTCGAATACCGCGACGACGTGCCGCTGGCCGTGGTCGAGGCCAAGCGCACCAAGCTCGACGCTGCCAGAGGCATCGAACAGGCCAAGCGGTACGCCCGACAGCTCGAACTCCCCGTGGCGTACGCGACCAATGGGCACGAGATCTGGGAGATCGAGATCGGAGGAGCGATCCGCCGGCGCCCCGATTTCCCTTCCCCGGATGAGCTGTGGGAGCGGTTCTGTGAAAGCGAAGGTGTCGAGTCGCAGCTGGAGAAGGAGATGCTGCTCGCTCCCTTCGACTCGTCGCTGCGCGACTACAACCTGGAGCGCAAGCGCCCGCGCTACTATCAGCGCATCGCGGTCAATCGCCCTGCGGGCCATCGCCCGCAGGCAGCACCGCATCCTGCTGACCCTCGCGACGGGCACGGGCAAGACCATGGTGGCCCTCCAGCTGGTAGCGAAGCTTCGGAAGTCGGGCTGGACGACCGGTCGCATGCCTCGGGTGCCCTACATCGCCGATCGCAACATCCTGGTCGACAAGCCCAAGGACGACTACTTCGTCCCCGCCTTCAAGGACGTCGTCCACAAGATCTCGAAGGGCCATGCTCAGCGGAGCCGCGAGGTGTACTTCGCGCTCTACCAGTCCCTGGATCGGGGCGATGAACAGACACTGTTCAGCCAGTACGGCAAGGACTACTTCGACCTGATCATCGTCGACGAGTGCCACCGGGGCAGCGCCAGCTCCTCCTCCCAGTGGCGCGCCATCCTGGAGCACTTCGACGAGGCCGTGCAGATCGGACTCACGGCCACACCGATCCGCAAAGACGATGCCGACACGTACGGTTATTTCGGCAATCCGGTGTACGAGTACTCGCTGCGCGACGGGATCGAAGACGGGTTCCTCGCGCCCTACCGAGTGCGCCGGGTGCGCCTGAACATCGACATGACGGGCTTCCACCCGTCCCCAGGGCAGCGAGACGTAGCGGGAGACGTGATCCCGGACAAGCTTTACACGCCGAAGCAGTACGAGAAGGTGCTCGCGGTGCTGGGCCGCACCCAGGCAGCTGCCCGCTACCTGACGCAGTACCTACACGACACCGGCCGCCTGGGTAAGACCATCGTCTTCTGCGAGAACAACGATCACGCCAACCGGATGCGGGTTGCGCTGAACAACGCCAACCTCGACATGGTCGATCGGTACGAGAACTACGTCTGCCGCATCACCGACGATGACGGGGATTCGGGTAAGGCCCTGCTCGAGGAGTTCAGCAAGATCGACTCAAACGAACCCGTGATCGTGACGACGAGTCAGCTCCTCACCACCGGTGTCGACCTACCCTCAGTCCGGAACATCGTCATCTTCCGGCGCATCGGTTCGATGCCGCTGTTCAAGCAGATCATCGGACGTGGTACTCGGCTCTGTTTGGAAGCTCACAAGGGCTCTTTCGACATCATCGACTTCGTCGAGGCCACCAGGCTCTTCAAGGACCAGGCCTTCGACGGACCACCGCTGCGGGTGATCGATGACGAAACCGACGAGCAAGGTAACCCGGTGGCCAGCGAGGAGCAGGCCGGAGAGGACGATGCCGAGCAGGTAGCGGAACCGGACGCGGAATACGAGACGCAGGACGAGGGCCCACTCCCGGACAATCCCGCCCGCCCGCAGGTACTGAGCACGGAGGACGACGACACCGCCGACCAGATCGTGGCCCAGGGCAAACGCATCTACGTCGACGGAGTCGAGGTGTACGTCTGGAACGACGTGCACTACCAGTTGGAGTCGGACGGCCGGACGCTGCGACTCGTGGAGTACCGCGAGTTCGTGCGCGACCGGGTGTTGTCGATGAACTCTCACCCACAGATCTACGGACCCAGTGGGCGGTGGCCAAGAGCCGGGCGGTCCTGTACAACGAACTCCAGAGCCGGGCCATCGAACCCGACGACCTGATGGCCAAGTTCGGTCATCCCGAGGCCGACCCCCTCGATCTGCTGATCAACGCGGCCTGGGAGTTACCGCTGGTCTCCCGCGCCGAGCGGGCGCTGCGCGTGCAGCGTGAGCACAAGGAGTTCCTGGAGAGCTTCGGTCCCAAGGCCCGGGTCGTTCTCGACGGCCTGCTAGAGAAGTTCACCGAGCACGGAGCGGAGGAGTTGAGCGCGCGAGCGCTGCGCGTGTCGCCCTTCACCGAGATGGGAAACGTGATCGAGCTTGGCGACTTGTTCGGCGGGCGGGACGCCTTGCACGAAGCGATCGACGACCTCGGAAGACACCTGTTCGACGTAGGATAACTACAGTGAAGTTTTAGTTTCACGCATTACCAACACATGAAACTCAAGCTCAGTATGAGGACATCCGATGATAGGGTGCCGACGTGCTCGCCGAGAGAGGCCCCCGGGACCGGCTCTGGTATGTGGCCAGCCGTCAGCGCGGCTACTTCACCGCAGCCCAGGCTCTCCAGGCCGGCTATTCCTACCAGGCCCAGCAGTTCCATTGGCGCCGGGGCAACTGGACACAGGTCGACCGTGGCATCTACCGCTTCCGTGAGTATCTGGATCTTCCCAGTCAGGACACGGACCACTTCGTGCGCTGGTCGCTCTGGAGCCGTGGGCGCGCCGTCGTCTCCCACACCAGCGCGCTCACGGTTCATGATCTCGGCATCGCGAATCCCTCGGAGATCCATCTGACAGTGCCGTCAGGCTTCCGACAGAAGGAAAGCGCGGTGGTCCTGCACCGAGCCGAACTGGCGGATCAGGACGTCGAGCAACACGAGGGATTCCGCGTCACCACTCCGTTGCGAGCTGTCGTCGAGACCGCCGAGTCAGGGGCGGACCAGGACGTCATCGACTCGGCGGTGACCGAGCTCCTCGACCGAGGGGCAGTGAGCCGGCGACACCTGCTGCACGCAGCGCAAGAGCTAGGGCGACGGGCCGAGCTGACGGTTGAGCGAGCATTGCGAACGGCGGCGGAGTGAAGCGGTACACGGACGCGACCGCCCTGCGCCGCGCACTGGAAACCCGGCTCAAGCAGGAGGCAGAGAGCACCGGCCGCGATCTCGGCAGGCTACGCCGCCGAGTGGTGTTCGACCGCCTCGCCGTGCGGCTGTCCGTGGATGGCGGAGCGCAGTGGATCCTCAAGGGCGGGGCGGCGCTGGAATTCAGGCTGGGGAGACGGGCGAGAGCGACAAGGGACCTGGACCTCGCGGTGGCGAACGATGCGACGGATGGCCTGGCCGTACGCGAGCTGCTCATCGATGCGCTCACCGAGGATCCGGACGGCGATTGGTTCTCCTTCCGGGTGAAGGAGCCGGTTGCTCTGGCCGTGGACAGCGGGGGCCGCGGCGCGTGGCGCTTCTCGGTCGAGGCATGGCTCGCGGGTAAGCCGTTCGCCGGGATCAGGCTGGATGTCGCGGCACGCGGTGAAGAGCTGGCCATCACCGAGCAGTTGAAACTTCCCGGCTGCTTGAGCTTCGCCGACATCCCGGCACGGTCGATCGAGGCCGTGGAGCGGCGCCAGCATTTCGCGGAGAAACTCCACGCGCTGACACGTGACTACGGCGACCGGCCCAACACCCGGATCAAGGATCTGGTCGACCTCGTCCTACTCATCGAAGACGGCCTGCAGGCCAACAAGGCCCTGGTGGACGTGGTGCGCCACGTCTTCACCATCCGCGACACGCACCCATACCCTGCCACCATCCCCGACCCGCCACCACGATGGCGCACTGAATACCCCGAGCTCGCGGACGGGCTGACCGAAACCGGGAGCGATCTCCCATCCGCTCTGAAGCTGCTGCGCAGCTTCTGGAGCACAGCACATGACGATGCATCCGGAACGGAGCACTGACTTCATGCCCGCTCGAACCGACCAGGCTCGTCTGGCCATCGACCTGCCCGCTCAGCCGAGAAAGAAGATGTACCGGACGAGGGCCGAGATCTCCTCAGCCATCAAGTCCGCCCGGGACATCATGCGTAAGGACGCCGGCCTCAACGGCGACCTGGACCGCCTACCACAGCTGTCATGGCTACTCTTCCTGCGCGCGTTCAGTGAGCGAGTCGACGGATTCCGTGCGATGGAGAACCTCGACTACGAACCCGCCTTGGAAGGACCGTACCAATGGGAGGCGTGGGGGGCGAACGAGGACTTCACGGGCGAAGCATTCCTGAAGTTCATCAACGAAGACCTTCTGCCGTATCTGCGCGAATTAACGGGCAGCGGCGACGATGACCCTCGCAATATCATCTCCGTCATCTTCCAGGATGTCAACAACCGGATGCTCTCCGGAACGCTGCTGCGCGACCTGGTGAACATCGTCGATCGCATCGATTTCCAGGCCGACGACAGCGTTCACACGATGGCATATGTCTACGAAACCATCATGAAGGAGATGCGGGACGCAGCAGGCGATGCAGGAGAATTCTACACCCCACGCCCGGTCATCAGGTTCATGGTGGAGCAGTCGTTCCTCAAACTCGAGGAATCCATGATGGACCCAGCCTGCGGAACAGGAGGGTTCCTCGTCGCAGCCTTCGAGCAACTCAAGAAATATGCCAACAGCTCGGCCAAGCTGGCCCAACTCCACAACAATATCAGAGGAATCGAGAAGAAACCCCTGCCGTATCTGCTGTGCATGATGAACCTGCTTCTGCACGATGTTGATACGCCACGGGTCGTGCATGACAACGCACTGACACGCATGCGAAACGAGACGAGCCCGAAGTACCGCGTCAACGTCATCCTGACCAATCCTCCGTTCGGTGGCGAAGAGGAAGAGTCCGTCATGGCGCGGTTCCCGAAGGGATTCGCCACGCGTGAGACCGCCTGGCTCTTCCTGTACTCGGTGATCGAGCGCCTCAAGCCCGGCGGACGGTGCGCCATCGTCCTGCCGAACGGCTCCCTGTTCGAAACCCGCAAAAGCGCCTTCTTGATCAAGGAAAAGCTGATGAAGGAGTGCAACCTGCACACCATCGTCAGACTTCCCCAGGGCGTGTTCGCACCGTACACGCAGATTCCGGCGAACTTGTTGTTCTTCGAGAAAACAGGCCCGACGAAGGAGACCTGGTTCTACGAGATCCCCCTCTCCGACGGCCGCCGGGGCTATACCAAGACCAAGCCGATGCAGTACGAGGAGTTCACCGACTGCATCGAGTGGTGGGGAGGCGAGGACCGGAAGGACCGCGAGGAGAACGAGCACGCCTGGAAGGTTTATGCCAAGGAGATCAAGGTTAGCGCCTACAACCTCGACTTGACGAACCCGCACGATGGAGATGACCTGGCTCACAAGCCTCCGGAAGACCTGGTGGACGAACTGATCAAGACAGAGAAGGAGATTCTCGGGTTGCTGGCCGAGATCAAGACGGAGCTGGGGGCAGAGGTATGAGCAAGTACCCGGAGCGTTCTCTCGGAAATGCAATCCACCTTGAAACTGACGAAGTCTCCGTTTCCCCTGACTCCATCTATAAAATTTCCGGAGTTTACTCATTCGGTCGGGGACTCTTCTCGCGCGGCCCGATTCAAGGGAGCGAAACCAGCTATGCAAAATTAAACCGAATACATGAAGGCCGCATCGTACTCAGCAGACTCAAAGCATTCGAAGGCGCAATCAGTCTTGTCGACAATGAATTCGACGGATCCTTCCTCTCTTCAGAGTTTCCCACCTTCTCCGCTTCAGCCAATACAGATAATCGATACATCGGTTTCCTCTGTCAATGGCCAGACTTCTGGAAATCCCTGAGCAAGGGATCGAAAGAGCTTGGAGCTCGCCGCGAACGTGTCAGCGTCGAACAACTTCTTGAAATTAAGGCACCTCTCCCCGACCTCTTTGAACAGCGGCGCATCGCGGACAAGCTTGACGTTCTGCTCGGGCGGGTAGATGCTGCACAGCAACTCCGCGCCAGTTTTTCCAGCTTGGAAGGTAAACTCAACAAGTCCCTCGTCAGCAAAATCTCAGAAGAAACTGTTAAGACGGCCCCATTGGGAGACCTGCTCGTCTTCGAGCGTACCCCAATCACTATCGACGCCGACTCAACGTACCGAACCATTGGCGTGCGTTCCTTCGGGAAAGGATTCATCCACCATCCGCCCACTAAAGGTGAGGACCTCGGCAAGCTCAATTATTTCCAGTTCCACGCCGGGGCGCTCGCGCTCAGCAATCTCATGGCCTGGGAAGGTGGCATCACGGTGACCCGCCCCGAGGATACCCAGTACATCGCCTCGAACCGCTTCTTCTTCTATCTGCCGTCCGACGACCGCGTGAACGTAAATTTTCTGCGCCATTTTCTGCTTAGCCGGCGGGGCCAGGCGATCATTGCTTCGGCATGCTCGGCCGGCGCGGAACGCAATCGCACACTCGGCCGCAAGCGGTTCGAAGCCCTGGAGATCCCGCTGCCACCACGCACTGAACAGGACAGAGCCGCCAAGATTCTCGACTCGCTCGCCGAACGGGTCAGCAAGGTACATGCCAACCCCGCACTGCACGCTCTGCGGCCATCGATCCTGAACGCCGCATTCACGGGCCAACTGTAATCCGCTGCCAAGCGTCGTCCGTCACCACCACGTGGTCCAGGAAACGTACCCCGACCACCTCTGCGGCCTCCCGCAAGCGAGCGGTCACCTGGCGGTCAAGAGTGCTCGGGGTGGGGTCGCCGGAGGGATGGTTGTGGGCTACGGCGAATGACGTGCCGCCCGTGGCGAGCACCGCACCGAGGACGTCGCGTACGGGGATAAGGCTGCGATCCGTGCCGCCCTCGGTCAGGCGGAGCGTACGCAGCACAGTGCCCGCTTTGTCGCAGACGACGACCACGACCCGCTCGTGTCTGAGCCCTCGTAGCAGGGGCGCGGCACACGCGGCGATGTCAGCTGTTGCCGCGACCCTGCGGGGTGCGGGCTGCTCATCCACCAGTGCACGGCGTGCGAGCTCGAACCCAGCTGCCACCCTGGCCGCCTTCGCCGGGCCGACGCCGAGCAGGCCCACCAGCTCGTGCGGCGCCGCCTGCGCCAGCCGACGCAAACCGCCCTGGCTCGCGATCAGTTGGCCTGCCAGCTCCACAGCATCCAGCCCGCGCGCTCCCGAACCCAGCAGGAGCGCCAGCAGTTCACGGTCGGCCAGCGCCTCCGAGCCCCGTTCCAGCAGCCGTTCGCGCGGGCGATCACCCACCGGCAGGTCCTTGACTCGCATTTCAGTCGGCCGAGTCCCGGTCGACAGGTTCCCTGTCGTCGCCGGATACCTCGGTTTCCTCGCTGAAGAGCGTGTAGTCCGAGGCGGCCCCTCCGGCCGGGCCGATCAAGTCCACGAGTCGCTCGTGGAGAGTGCGCGAGCGGATCTCCAGAAAAGTCTCGTAGTCGTCCCGGCGGGCGGCTGCGTACGCCGCGTCGTTGACCAGGCTCCGCGCCAGACGCTCGCGGACGACGTCCTCGCCGTCTGTGTCACACATGTCCTTCAGGTACACCGACGGCGGCTGGTCGCTGACGTAGATGTTGGACACCGAGGTCAACATGATCAGGTTCGCGCAGACGTTGGCGCGGGCGCTGCTCACGCCCCCGGCCTTCAGGAAGGACTTGGGGAAGAAGTGGTGGAACTCCTTGTCGTTCTGCCAGGACAGGGCGCGGTCTGTGTCGATGCGCTGCCCGTTGCGCAGGTCGACTGGATCAGCACCCGCGAGCAGTAGCCCCAGGAGCTTGGAGGGTGCGTTGGTCGTACGGAACTGGCTGCGCCGCCACAGCACATCGCGCGACAATCCCGTGTTCACCTCGATCTCGGCCGCCCCCTCAGCGAATGCCCGCACGGCATCCCGGTCATCGGCCATTTGTCGGGCGTTCCATCCCTTGAAGTACTCACCGCACGCCGTCAGCCAGAACCAGCGCTTGATCGCCTCGTGCTGCGCCGACGTCGGCTTGGTCACCTGGCGGAAGATGTCCACGAGCACCGCGAACTGGTTCAGGTACGGTAGGGCGCTCGCCTGTGGGGTGCCGATCTCGGTGGTGAGGAAGTCCACGGCCCGCTTCGCCGCGTCGGCGGCGTCGGCGACCGCACTCTGGAGTTGCGCTGATGAGAGTTCCCGCAGACGTTGCATGTCTTCGCGCGCGAAACCAAAGCCGGCGGAAGCCGCGATCGTGCGGAGCATGGTCTTGGAGTCGACCCGGCCGTATTTCTTGCGGTCCAGGACCGTGAGCAGAGTGTCGATCTCGTCCTGCAGGTCGAACTCCGGTGTCCAAGTGGCCGCTCTGATCAGGTCCACGACGGTGAGCGGGGTGTGCGTGCTGTTGATCCGTTCGAAGACCTTGGCGACCTCATCCACGGGCATGCCACGGAGTGTTACCACCGCGATCTGGTAGTTCGTGAAACGGTCGAACAAGGTCTTCGCTCGTGCGACGAGTTCCTGGCCAGAGATCCGGGCCACCCGACCGAAGAACTCCGACGGCTCGGCGAGCGCACGCGTCGGCATGAGGTGCGCCGGTGGATCGTCAAACGTCGTGACGTGGCGGAACTCCTGCCGCTCCAGGTCGTAGACAATGTTCCACTTACTCTCCGAATCACCGTCCGGCCGCCAGTACAGCGCCCCGCAGATGCTCGCCAAGCGCTGCTGCCCGTCCAGGATGTAGTTCACCGGATAGCCATGACGCTGCGGTTCGACGTCCAGCCCGGCGACCGTGCGCTCGCTGGCGAGCCACTCCGTGCTCTGCCAGAGCAGCACGCTCCCGATGGGATAGTTCCGGGACACGGAGTCCAGCAGGTCCAGCGTCTGCTGGCGGCTCCACACGAACTGCCGCTGGAACTTGGGCAGGATGACATCTCCCGTCAGCACCCGGTGCGCCAAGGCTTCCAGCCGCGGCACCGTGGATTCCGGGTCCTGAACCCCACGAAGCTGAGCAGGCAGGCTGACCACGCGATCCCCCTTCCAGTCCGTCACGCGGATCCTAGGGACAGCCACTGACAATGCCCTGCTGCTCCGCTGCCCGATTCAACCGGCGCGGCCTGATTCAGAACCTGGCCGCCGCCCTCAGCTGCTCGGTAGCCGACCTGACCGGCCAGCCGTACCATCTCCTCGACCGGCAGAGCACCGATGTCGATGTGGCCGTCGCAGAGATCATCACGGCGCTGCATGACACCACCCTCGACGACGTGCCAGACATTCCGATGGGGCCGCTGCCGGAACTGGCCCGGGCCAGTTCCCTTGCCCATGCACAGATCGATGCCGCCCAGTACGGCATGGCCGCGCGTGGCACCGCCGAACTCCTCATCGGGCTGCATGTCCAGGTCGTGATGGGCAGCTCGCAGGACCGCATGGCCGCGCTGGCCAGGCTAACCGAAACGTGCAAGGTGGCCTATGTCCTCGCCAAGAGAACCGGGCAGATCGGGCTGGCCGGTATCGCCGCCCAGCGTGGCCTCGATGCAGCCCGGCTCGCTGAGCGACCGGACCTGGTGGGGATGCTGGAGATGAGCCGGACCAGCACACTGATCGGGCTCGGCGCCGGGCCGCCGTAGTGTGCGGCGAAACGCTGCGGGACATCTCGGCACTGCCTGAGCCCACCCGCAACGACACCAGGACCGCCGAGGCGTGCGGGATGCTGCACCTGACCAAAGCATTGATCGCGGCTCGCGATGGCCGTCACGAGGACGTCACCACCCAATCTCGCCGAGGCTAAATCGCTGGCTGCACACACCGGGGAGCGCAACCACATGCACTACCACTTCGGCCCGACCAATGTGGCTGCCTGGGAACTGGGCCTCGCTGTGGAGGCGGGCACCGGACCCGATGCGGCTGAACGTCTTGCTGCGAACCCGATCAACCTGTCGGTGTTCGGCAGCACGGGCCGGGTGGCGTATGTGCACTTCGATCTGGCTCGTGCCTGGGCACAGGCCGAAGGTGCCCGCGACGCCGAGGCGATCCGGCACCTGGACGCTGCCGACCGGATGGCACCGGTTCGGGTCCGTAACGACACGATCGCCCGGGACCTGGTGGTCACCCTGGACCGGCGAGCTCGGCACCGGCCGTGGGAGTTGGACAGCTTGTGTCACCGCTTCGGTCTCGGCAGGCGGGTCTCCACAGTGGAGACAGCTAGCGTCGATCTCACGGAGTTGCCGGGTTCTCTGTGCGATCCGGAATGCGAGCGCGGGATCACCTCCTGCCTGGAATGCCTGCGCAGGGCTGTGGAGTGCACCATCGATGCCGGGCTGGTCGGCTGGTGAGCGGTCAAGGCGCAGCGGGGCGCGGGGCGAGCCATGGCACCCGTTCGACCGAGTGACCGGACGATCATCCGCGGGTACCGTCAGCCGGCAACGTCGGGGACGGTCAGGGGGCACGGTCAAGGGGACGTCAAGGGGACACTGTCGTGGCGCTTTCACTGGAACTCTCCATCAACGGCACGGTCCGCCCTGCCGGCCGGTACCTGTCGTGGTCACCGGCACCGGCCAGCCTGCGGGTGGCGGACTCCGGCGGCGAGGCCGGGCCGTTCCAGGTCACGCTGCGCAACAGCGCCGCGGCGGGCGGCGGGAAGCTCGTGTTCCGCCTGGAGCTCAAGGATCCCCCGGCCGACGAGCTGAACCTGGAGCTCCCCGATGACGGGACAGGGCGGGAGTTCTTCGTCGCGGGCCGGTTCGGGTCACCGAGCACGACCGACGGTGACGCGCCGTTGGAGGTCAGCCGGCAGGACGCCGGCGGGGCGCTGCTGGAGTCGTTTCCGCTGATGGTGCGCATCCGCAAGGACGCCGAGCGGCTCACGACCGCGGAACGGGACCGGTTCCTGCTCGCCCTGGCCCGCCTCAACGACCAGGGCCGCGGCCTGTACCAGAGCTATCGCGACTCCCACCGGGAGAACAGCCTCGACGAGGCCCACGGCTTGGACGGGTTCCTGCCGTGGCACCGGGCGTACATCCTGGACCTGGAGCGCGAGCTCCAGGTCCTCGACCCGAGCGTCGCGCTGCCCTACTGGCGGTTCGACACGCCTGCCCCCGGGTTGTTCACCGCCGAGTTCTTCGGCGCTCCCGACCCCGCGTCAGGCTTCGCCCGGTTCGCGCCGTCCAACCCGCTGCGCCTGTGGTCGGTCGACGGCCGGATCGGAATCAATCGCACCCCGCGCTTCGACCCGGTGACGTCGCCGGCTCACGACTCGAACGGCCAGCAGGTCCGTCCCGACGCGGTCATCACCGGCTTTCCCGGCACCTACTCGCAGCTGCGGCCGCCCTTCGAGGGTAACCCGCACGGCACGGCTCACGTCAGTTTCTCCGGCGACATCCGGTCTCCCCCTACGGCGCCGCGCGACCCCCTCTTCTTCCTGCTGCACTGCAACGTGGACCGGTTGTGGGCCGCCTGGCAGTGGCTTCAGCAGCGGTTCGACTCCACCAGCAACGCCACCTATGGCTTCCGCGGTCGCTTCGGTGATCCCGGCAGCACCCGGATCGGGCACAACCTGCTCGACACGATGTGGCCATGGAACGGTGTGACCGGCGGGCCGGGCCCCCGACCGCCGACCGCACCCCGCACGCCGTTCCCCGGGGCGCTGGAGCCGGCACCCGGCAACACCCCCACCATCCGATCGATGATCGATTTCCAGGGCGTCCACAACGGTGCATCTGAGCTCGGATTCGACTACGACGACGTCCCCTACCAACCCGACGCACCGTGAGTACCGGGGACGAACAGGAGCCGACCATGCCGGTCGAGGACTACCGGGCGGACTACCTCCGGGCGCAGGACGAGGCGGCAACGCAGGCCGCTGATCCCGCCGATCCACTCGTGGTCGGCCTGGCCGGCGACGCGCTGCGCGGCGCCCGGACCGACCACGAGGTGCTCGCCGGCTTCGCCGACACCGGGGCCGACGCCTCAGCAAGGGTCGCGGCGATCGACACGGCACGCCTCGATGCGATCTCCCGGCCGGAGGTGATGCGGGCCCTGATCGCGGTGCTCGCCGACCAGGCCGACGACGCCAGGGTGCGCCGAGCGGCGCAGGGCGCCCTGGAGGAGCTCAGCTTCGCCGTCGGCGACTTCGCCCCGTATGACGCCGACTATCGCAGCGCGTTGCGGGTCGCCGCGACCGATCCGGACCAGCAGCTGGCCGAGGGCGCGCTCGAGGTACTCGCGCTCGGCCAGGACGAGTACGCGCAGCGGCTGCTGGTCCAGGGGCTGGAGGACCCGTCCACCGCAGTCGTCAGCCGGTTGCGCGCCCTGCAGTTCCTCGGCTACGACCTGCATTCCGGGCACTACCCGATGCTGCGCCGGATCGTCGAGGAAGCCGGGGACCCCGAGGAACGCACCACCGCGCTGCGGCTGCTCGCGGCCGACAGCGGCTCGGCCGCCCTGCTCAAGCAGATCGTGGCGGATAGATCGGAGGACGTGGAAGCCCGCACCGTGAGCGCGATCGCACTCAACGCCCAGGATCCCGACGCGTTCGCGTCCACCGCGCGGGAGATCGTCCTCGATCCCGAGGACGACGACGACCTGCGCGCGGTCTGCCTCACCGCGCTGACCGTCGTGCCGGAGCCCCCCGACGGGCCGGATCTCGCCGAAGCGGTGATGTCCACGCCGATCCCGCCGTCCGCGGAGCTGGAGCGGGCCGCGCAGCAGTACCGCGAGGCCAAGCCCCAGTGAGAAACACCCCAGTGAGAACGCAACCAGTGAGAACGCCCCAGTGAGAACGCTCCAGTGAGAGAGCACGGTGCGGTCACCGAACCGGAGGTCGACGACCTCGTCCGCCGTGTCAGGTCCGAACCGTGGCGACGCGACGACCTCGTCCCGCTGCTGCGCGAGGACCATCCCCTGCACGAGGGGAGCGGGGCGGGCACCACCGCGCGGGTGCGGGCGTGGGTGCTCGCCGCGTTCGCCGATGTCGGGCTGCCCGACGCGGCGCTGCCCTACGTCATCGAGGAGCTCGAGAGCGGCGATGAAGCCGTACTCGTCGCGGGCGCGGCACGGGCGGTGCGCGGGCGGCGACCGGTCGATCCGGTGCTCGTCGGCCCGCTGGTGACGGCGCTGTGGAACATGGCGGGCCACGACGACACCGTCTCATTCGACACGCTGTGGCCGTCGTGGCCGGCCCCGGACCCGACCACCCCGCTGCTCGAGGTGCTCACCACCCTTCGCGAGCTCGGCCCCGCAGCGGGTGTGGGCGGCGAGCTCGAAGAGTTCCGGTTGGCCAGAGGCGCCCTGCTCAGCGCGGACGTCGCAGCGGCCCTCGATCGCACGATCGCGGCCCTCGCCGGATCCCCCTGCTGCTCCGGCATGCCCGGGCCGGCGCCGCTCGACGGCCCGGACCCGAGCCCGCTGCCGGTTCCCGATGCGGTCGAGGTCGAAGACCAGGACGGGGAACGTCTCGTCCTCGCCGAGTTCCTCCGGCGCGCCCCGACCGTGCTGGCGTTGTTCTACACCCGCTGCGGCAACCCGCGAAAGTGCTCGCTCACCGTCACCTCGCTCGGCGTACTGGCTCGCGAACTCGCCACCCGCAACCGGCTCGGCCCGGTGCAGCTCGCCGCGGTCACCTACGACCCCGGCTACGACGTGCCGGCCCGGCTGCGCCGCTACGGGCGGGACCGGGGGCTGGCGTTCGGGCCCGCGGTGCGGATGTTCCGCGCGGTCGCCGGGCACGAGCTGCTGCGCGAGCACCTGGCGCTGCGGGTCGGCTACGCCTCGTCGGTGGTCAACCGCCACGGCATCGAGCTGTTCCTCCTCGACAGCGCGGGCCGGGTCGCCCGCACCTGGGCGCGGCACCGATGGGAGCCGGCCGATGTCCTACCGCACGTCCTGGCCGGGGTGGCTTAACGTGGGTTCGTGGTCTTCGACGTTGAACGTGCCCGGCGCGACACCCCGGGCGCAGTGCGGGTTGCGCATCTGAACAACGCTGGGGCGGCGTTGCCGCCGTCCCAGGTCACCGACGCGGTCATCGCCCATCTGCGGCTCGAAGCCGACATGGGCGGGTACGAGGCCGCCGCGGCCGCCGCCGAACAGATCGACGGCACCTACCGCGCGATCGCCCGATTGATCGGCTGCGAGGTGGACGAGATCGCAGTCGTGGAGAACGCCACCCGAGCCTGGGACATGGCTTTCTACGCGCTGGCGTTCTCACCGGGTGAGCGCATCCTCACCACCCACGCCGAGTACGCCAGCAACGTCATCGCCTTCCTGCAGGTCGCGCGCCGCACCGGCGCGGTCATCGAGGTCATCGACGACGACGAGCACGGCCAGCTCTGCCTCACCGACCTACGCCACCGCCTCGAAGATCACCGCGGCGGTGCGGTGAAGCTCATCGCCATCACCCACGTGCCGACCCAAGGCGGGCTGATCAACCCAGCTGAGGAGGTCGGTGCCCTCGCCCGTGAAGCCGGGGTACCGTTCCTCCTCGACGCCTGCCAGTCCATGGGCCAGCTACCCATCGACGTCCACCGCATCGGCGCCGACATGCTCTCCGCGACCGGGCGCAAGTATCTGCGCGGCCCGCGCGGCACCGGCTTCCTCTACGTCCGCCGCTCACTCCTCGAACACCTCGAACCGCCGCTCCTCGACCTGCACGCCGCCACCTGGACCGCCCCGGACCGCTACGAGATCCGGCCCGACGCCCGCCGGTTCGAAAGCTGGGAGACCAACCTCGCCGGCAAGATCGGCCTGGGGGTCGCCGTCGACTACGCCCTGTCCTGGGGGCTCGACGCCATCACCACCCGCGTCACCGCCCTCGCCGAGGGTCTGCGTGAGCGGCTCCGAGCCCTCGACGGGGTGCACGTGCACGACCAGGGCCTACGACGCTGCGGCATCGTCACCTTCACCGTCGAGGGGGTTCCCGCCGGGGACGTGCAGCGCCGCCTGGCCGAATCCGGAGTGAACACCAGCGTCTCCCACGCGCGTTCCGCCCGCCTGGACCTGCCCCGCCGAGGCCTGACCGAGCTGGTGCGCGCCTCGGTGCACTACTACAACACCGACGACGAGCTGGACCGCCTCATCGCTGCCCTCCCCACCCCCAACACAGGTTTGGCTTCTCCGCATGCCGGGAATCAGCCCGACCATGGAGAAACAGCCTGACTCAGGCGAGCCGACGGTTGTGACACCGTACGAGGATGGACCGCTACTACTACGCGGCCAGTTCACGCTGATCACCCAGGACGGGCGGATCATCGCCCCCGGCCGGAGCACTGTGGCGTTGTGTCGCTGCGGCAAATCAGCGCGCAAGCCCCTTTGCGACGGCACCCACAAGGTCATCGGCTTCCGGGCGCCCAGCGCGTCAACTGGTGACTGACCGGAATCCGGACTAGTTCAGCGGTGGGACGATCATGCGGATGTCGCATCAGCTTCGAGTCGGCGTAACGAGCTGACCCCGCGCTGCCAGCAGCCCAGCAGGTGCTCGGTGAACAGCCGATCCAGCGCCAGGCCGCAGCCGGCGCCAAAAAGCACGTCCGGCATGATGTCCGGTTCCTCGGCGACGAGGCCGCCACAGAGGTCGTGTGCCGCGACCTGCTCGTGCACCGCGTCGGCGACCACGTGTTCGTCGTAGAACCGGCGGGCCACCACGTCACCGCCGAGACGGCGCAATCCGGTGCCGTAGCGCTGGTTGGGCAGTGACGAGCTCATCTCGAACATCGCCAAATGGCCGGCCAGGGCACCTCGCCATCGCCGATGCAGCCCAAAAAATGACATCGCGTTGCTCGCGGCCAGCGTGACCGCCGGGACGACATCGAGGTACGCCCCGTACCTGTCATCGAGGTCGAGTCCGCGCATCGTCGCCCGAAACAGTTCCGAATGCATGCGCTCGACGCGACCGTTGCCGTACTCGTCGAACTGGATCTCCACCAAGGCCGCCTTCGCCCGTCCTCCCAGGCGTGGGATGCCCCAGCTGTGCGGGTCGGCCTCCTTCAGATGATAGATCGACCGGTGCATGACGAACTCGCGGAACTGCATCAGATTTGCCCGTTGTTGCATGAAACGGGATAGCGAGGGCTCGTCGGTGGCAGCAACCAGGTCGGCCAACGCCCGTGGCACGTCCTGCACCGTCACTGGAACGGTCGGTGGCACCAATGCGTGGAGCGCGCGCTCCAGGCGTTGTTCTGCCTTCGCCCGCAGGGCGAGCAGCGACGGATCCCACTCCCACCGCTCATCGACGTCGTCGAATCCGCGGTAGTGCAACTCGTAGCAGATGAACAGAGCAAGTTGTAAGTCCTCATCGTGCAGCTCCGCTATTGCACGGCTACCCTCCAGGAGGTCGACCGCCCACCGTAAGGGAACGGGATGCGGTGGTCGGCGCAGCTCCTCGATGAGTTCCGCGGTGAACGGACCGCGCGACCCAGGTAGTCTCATCTGTCCACCAGCGTGCGGAGTCGCATAGTCATGGTGCGGGAGTACCCACGGCGAATGCAGTTACACGCCCTCCGGCGCGAAACGTCACCCGGCGAGCTGCGACCCGGTGCCAAGCCCCTGAGAAACCCGGCCCCTGAGGAACCCGGAGTTCGACCTGTGGGGTGTCGCTGCGACGATGGCGCCCGCTCTTGGGTCGATGTTGAGCTCACCAGCCTGCTGAGGTGGAGGTACGCACGGTGCGTGACCACGATCGACCGGCCGGTAATCGCTGGCGAGTCAGGATGGCGCTCATCATGCGCGGTCTCGTCCTGGTGGCGGCGATGTGCACGGTGCTCACGGTGGTGACGAGCGCGAACGCGGTCGCAGCTGGGGTGCGGATCGTGCCCTTCGAGACCCGAGCGGTCGACGGGACGGCGTTGCGGGGTGATGTCTACCTGCCCGAGACCGGTGCGCCGCTGGCGACGGTGCTCCAGTTGAGCCCCTACTGGAACACCGTCAAGGGACCCAGCAAGCTGCAGGGCGGGATGAAGACGGTGAAGCCCTTCGTCGAGGCGGGTTTCGCCGTGGCGTTGGTGAACCTGCGCGGAACCGGCGCCAGCAGCGGCTGCTTCCAGTGGGGTTCGCAGCTGGACTGGAGCGATGCCTCGACCATCGTGGAGGCACTTGCAGCGCAGCCGTGGAGCAACGGCAACGTCGGCATGTACGGAACCAGCTACGAGGGATGGTCCCAGTACATGGCCATGGCTCACCCACCACGCGCGCTCAAGGCCGTGGTGCCGATCAGCGGTGTGATCGATGTCTGGAGCCTGCTGACCCGGCAAGGAGCGCCGATCTCGATCGGGCCGGCGGCCTCGACAGTCTTCGGCGGCGCCACCAGCTTCGCCGACCTCGACCCGGCAGTGCTCGGCCATGCCGGCTGCTCGGACTACCTCGTACACCTGCGCGAGGGCAAAGGACTGCGCGACACCGGCGACCGCACGCCCTACTACCAGCAGCGGGACCTGCGCCCGCTGCTGGCGAACTCGCCGGTGCCCGTCCTGATGTCCAACGGCCTGCGCTACCTCGCTGAGGGGCACACGCTGCAATTCGAGGACCTGTGGTCGTTGCTGCGCAGTGACCGCACGCGGTTCATGCTCGGGCAATGGGGACACGGCGGGCTGCGCCCGGACTTCGTCCGGCTGGCCATCGGCTGGTTCGACCACTACCTGCGGGGCGGCCCGCAGGTCACCGCACCCGGAGTCGTCGAGTACCAGGACGATACCGGCGCCTGGCACACCGCCCCGAGCTGGCCGCCGCCGGCCGAGTCGGTGCCCCTGTATCTGTCCGGACAAGGGCTGACCGCGTCCCGCAACACAGTGACACCCTCGCAGCGCAGTTTCCAGTCACTGGACCTCGAAGCCCCGGGCGGGGTCACCCCCAGCTCCCCCACGGACCTGAGCATTCCCGCGCTCACCCCCACCTGCGGGCCGCACCAGGTCGCCTACGTCTCCCCTCCACTGGCGCAGGAGATCCGGGTGGCGGGAAACTTCACCGCTGATCTGGCCGTATCCAGCGACCTTCCCGGTGGGAACCTGGTCGCCACGCTCTTCCATACCGCGGGCACGGGATCCTGCGCCGAGCTGGTGAGTACAGCGCCGGACTCCGGGCGCATCCAACTCGACCTCAGGCACTGGCAACAGCCCGGCGCCAGCCGACCCTTCCCGACCGGCACGCCCACCAGAGTGCAGGCCACGAGCCTGCCGCTGGCCACCACGATCCCCGCTGGCCACCGCCTCGTCCTGACCATCGGCGCCACCGCGGCGGAGCTGCTGCCCAACCCGATCAAGCCCAGGATCACCATCACCACTGGTGAGGGACTGCCCGGCTCGCTCTCGCTGCCGCTCGTCGCCGGAGCGCTGCGATTCCGATGAATCAATCAGATGTCCGGGAGAGTCCCGCGAGGAGTTGCTCAACGGCCACGGGAACGGTGAAACCGGTCGGCCCGACGCTGACGCAGGACCAGCGGCCATCGCTGACCACGGGCACGCCGGCTCTGGCCATGCTTTCGACGAGGTCGCCGGCGAGGTAGCGATGGCGCGCTTGCCAGACCCGTTGACGATCGGTGTGGTCGAGGGTCGCCCACCACTGACGGGCAAGTTGCAGAGGGTTATTACTCATCGTGAAACCACCTTCTGGGTAGTCATCGTTGAGGTGAACGCTCGCGCTCTGCGGGTATCACCCCGGCGCCGTGGCCGCTTGAGGACGGCTGTCCAAACGGCAGGCGCCGGCTCCCCCGCAGCAGGCATGCGTCGTACAGGCTCGGCTAGATCAAGGTGAGCGCCGTTGCCCGCGGGCCGTAGCGGCCGATGTGTGGGTCTCCGCCGTCGGGATCGTCTACCGGCGGCCGGGGTTGTCGCCAAAAGCTGCAGTGGCGTCAACTATTTGTTGCGCGAGTACACGTTGGGCCTCGACGAGCTCGTCGACGACCTGACGCTGAGCCACGAGTAACTGCTCGAGTGGATGGCTGGCGAGGGAGTACATCGTCGTACCGGCAGCGGAGCTCGGCGCGGTGGAGCCGAACTTGCGGGCCAAGTCGGCCCACACCTGCAGCGATCTGAGTGAGGTGTCCTGCCCTTGACGAACCAGTTGGGCCATCGATTCCTGGGTACGCGCAGTGATCGGATCCGCAGCGATGCGGGTCTGCCCGGTGATGATGTCGTCGCGGGCGTCGGTGCCCCATCGCTTGCCTGTGATCTGAGTGGACATGCTGATGCTCCCGGGTCTCGGGGATGCTGGGATGCCGTCCGTCTACCACCGTGCCCACCATCAGCTCGGTGCGCAACCGCCATCACGATAAATCGAGGTAACGACCTGATCGCGGCGAGCTACGCTCCCGCGGGCAGGGTCGGCTCCAGCACCGGCCCGGCGATCATGCCTGCTACGGACACACCGTGAGCTGCCACGACGGCACACAGTGAGGGCTGCCCTCTAGCCACGGTAGCTGCGGGACATTTTACTGAATCAGCGAAGAATTGAACTCCCGCTGGGCCTCTTCTACGAAGAGAGAGATGGTGAAATGGCCGTTAGCCTGATCGTCCTAGCGGCAACCCTGTTGATCGGTGTGCTCATAGGATGCACATTCTGCGAACGGCTACTCGAGGCCCGAACGAGGCGTCAGGCAACCGCGCAGCGCTCCCTCAACAGTCAACGGCACGAGCTTGCGCGTCAATGGCGGGAGCTCGAGACCGCCCGGCAAGAATTTGCTCGACAACGAGAAGCAGCGCTGCGGCGGCCGGCCAAACGCTGATGCCACGTCAGGCGAGGACCACGGCAGCCTATGCGCACCTCACTCATGCGAGCCATTGCGAGAGCATCAGTCTGGATGCTTCGCTCACCGACTCCAGTGCGGTCAGCGTGGGGTGGCCAGCCGCGAGTAGGGCACTGTCGCTACCGGCCTCCGGTGGGGTGGCCAGCTCGACCTGAGTGAGGCTCAACTGCCCGTCCTGCACCCGATCGACCCTGGCCTGCACGGTGCCGAACGTCGCGAGAGAGGCATGGCGCAGCTCGCCCAGCTCCTTGAGCGGCCGATCTGGCACGTTGAGCGTGAGCACCGTGCCACGCGGCGCAGCGGCCAGCAATTCCAGGACGTTCGGCAGCAGGTGCGCGGCGGTGTCCCAGTACGGAGGCAGGGACGGCCGCGGGCCGACGTCAAGGGACACGGCCAGCCCGCGCACTCCGTTCACCCCGGCCGTCAGCGCCGCGCCGACGGTGCCGGAGTGCAGGATCGAGCGGCCCACGTTCGCGCCATGATTGATCCCCGACAGCACCAGCTCCGGTGCCGGGTCCAACCAACCGCGCAGCGCCGCGCGCACGATGTAGCCCGGCGGGGCCTCCACCGCGTATGCCTCGACGCCGGGAAGGTCGAGCAGCTGCCGTCGCTCGATCACCGTCCAGCCCTCCCGGGTCGTCGCGGTGACCGCGGTGCCCGCCCCGCTGGACTGCCAGGCCGGAGCGGCCACCACCACCTCGCAACCGGCCCGCACGGCTGCGGCCGCCAACGCGGCCAGACCTCGTGAGTCGATGCCGTCATCATTGGTCACGAGAGCTTTGCATCGCCGTTCCAACTCGATTCCCGTCCCTTCTGCCGTGGTCGGCAGAAGTATCCCCTGGTTGACTAGAATTCGGCAGCACCTTGCCGCAGGTAACGACTTCGACACGGTCGCAGCCCCGGTCCTCCGTGAATGCTCTGTTCATTTTTCGTTCACCTTGTAGGGGCCCGACGTCCACCAGGTTTCCTTACCGTCCGGGGAGCGGCGATTCTCTAGCCGCGTTCTTGCGATCGAGACCGGAGGACCCTGGTGAAACTCAAGCCACCCGTTGCCGCGCTTGCGCTGGTGTCGGCCACCGCGCTGATGCTGACGGCCTGTGGCGCTAACCCCGACGTCGGCGTTGGGGGTGCCGGAGCGTCGGCAAGCGGAGTGCCCGTCAGCTGCGGAGGTAAGGCCAGCCTCACCGGCGAGGGCTCCTCCGCGCAGAAGAACGCGATGGACGTCTTCATCCAGGCCTACCAGCAACGCTGCTCGGGCCAGAACGTGGCCTACAACCCGACCGGCTCGGGCGCCGGCGTCAAACAGTTCACCGCCGGGTTGGTCGACTTCGGTGGCAGCGACTCCCCGCTGGTGGCCCCCGACCAGGTCGCCGCCGCGACGAAGCGCTGCCAGGACCACCCGGCCTGGAACCTCCCGCTGGTCTTCGGCCCGGTCGCGTTGGGCTACAAACTGAGCGGGGTGAACAACCTCGTCATCAACGGGGAGACCGCGGCCAAGATCTTCAACGGTCGGATCACCAGCTGGAACGACCCGGCACTCGCAGCCCTCAATCCCGGCGTCAGCCTGCCGGCCACCCCGATTCGAGTGATCTTCCGTTCGGATGAGTCCGGCACCACGGACAACTTCCAGCTCTACCTGCAAGCCGCCTCGAAGGGCGCCTGGTCTCAGGGCGCGGGCAAGTCGTTCAAAGGTGGCGTCGGCAGCGGTGCGGAGAAGTCGGCGGGAGTCGCGCAGGCAACCGCCGGTACCGACGGTGCCATCACCTATGTCGAGCTGTCCTTCGCGCAGGACAACAAGCTGGGTATCGCCAAGATCGACAACGGCTCCGGCCCTGTCGAGTTGAGCGCCCGCAGTGTCGGTGCCGCGATCGACGCCGTGAAGATCAAGGGCGAGGGGAACAACCTCGTGCTGGACCTCAACTCGATCTACGGCACGACCCAGCCGGACGCCTACCCGCTGATCCTGGCCACCTACGAGTTGGTCTGCTCGCAAGGGTATGCACCTGAGGTCGCCCAAGCCATCAAGGCGTTCCTGACGGTGGCGGCGACCGACGGGCAGGCCAATCTCTCCGAGGCCGGTTATGCACCTCTTCCAGAGGCCTTCCAGAAAAAGATACTGACCGCGGTCGAGGCCATCGCCCCACCGGTCTAGCCGGTCCAGCACGAGGTCTGCGAGGCAACGATTCCCGGCAACGACTCCGAACCAGTCGATCCCGGCCGTGAGAAAGTGGTCGTCCGGCCCGGCGATCGAATTTTCCGATCACTGGCAACCGGGTCCGGCGCCTTCATCGTTGTTCTCGTCGGCGGGATCGGCCTGTTTCTGCTCATCCAGGCGATCCCGCCGCTGCTGCGCAACCAGGAGAACTTCCTGACATTCCGGGAGTTCCTGACCGGCAACGTCGACAACCTGCGGTTCGGCGTCCTCGATCTACTGCTCGTCACCATCGAGGTGTCAGTGGTGGCCCTGCTCCTGGCAATGCCGATCGCGCTGGCCATAGCGCTGTTCCTCACGCAGTACGCGCCGGACCGGCTGGCCCGGTCGTTCGCCTACGCGGTCGATCTGCTGGCCGCCATCCCGTCGATCATCTTCGGACTGTGGGGCATCTTCGTGCTCGCGCCGGCGATCGAGCCCTTCGCCCGCTGGCTCAACGACCACCTCGGCCTCATCTTCCTGTTCAGCGACGGCAACATCCCGATCTCCCGCGGCGCCAACCTGTTCACCGCCGGCCTCGTGCTGGCGGTGATGATCCTGCCGATCATCACCGCGATCACCCGAGACGTCCTCGCGCAGACCCCGCGAACGCAGATCGAGGGCGCGCTGGCACTGGGTGCCACCCGGTGGGAGGTCATCACGACCGTGGTGATCCCCTTCGGCCGGGCCGGCTACATCAGCGCCTCCATGCTCGGGCTGGGCCGCGCGGTGGGCGAAACCATCGCGCTGACCATCATCCTCGCCGCGACCCCGCAGCTGTTCAGCGGCAGCCTCTTCGACGGTGGCGCCACCTTCGCCTCGAAAATCGCGCTGGCCGCCCAGGAGTTCAACGACCCGGTACAGGCCGGCGCCTACATCGCCGCCGGTCTGGTGCTGTTCGTGCTCACTTTCGCGGTGAACTCGCTGGCCCGATTGCTGGCCGCCAAAAAGGAGTACTACTCGTGAGCGCACCCGCCACGGCCGACTCCGCCGCCCCGGCATTCGCTGGCATCAGCACCTCGCGCAAGATCCGCAACTCGCTGGCCACGGTGGCGGTCACCGCCGCATTCCTGCTCGCGCTGGTACCGCTGATCTGGGTCCTGTACACGGTGTTCGCCCGTGGCTTCACCGTCATCATGCGCGCCGGTTGGTGGAGCCAATCCCTGTCCGGCCTGCTCGGGCGCCAGCAGGGTGGCGGCGCCTACCACGCCATCTACGGCACGCTGCTCACCAGCCTGATCTGTGCCGTGCTGTCGGTTCCGATCGGGATGATGGTCGCCGTCTACCTCGTCGAGTACGGTGGGCGCTCCCGGCTCGCCCGGACCACCACGTTCATGGTGGACATCCTGACCGGCGTGCCCTCGATCGTGGCGGCTCTGTTCATCTACGCACTCTGGATCGCGATCCTGGGCTTCCCCCGCAGCGCGCTGGCCGTGTCGTTCGCGTTGGTCCTGCTCATGATTCCGGTGGTCGTGCGCGCCACCGAGGAAATGCTCAAGATCGTCCCGGACGAGTTGCGTGAG
Source organism: uncultured Actinomycetota bacterium (assembly GCA_963712995.1). GTDB lineage: Bacteria > Actinomycetota > Actinomycetes > Mycobacteriales > Pseudonocardiaceae. The sequence continues at coordinate 37,939 of CAVQKH010000026.1, forward strand.
GCGGCCTACGCTCTCGGCGTCCCGAAATGGAAGACGATCGTACGAGTGGTTATTCCGACGGCACTCTCGGGAATTCTCAGCGGCACCATGCTGGCACTGGCCCGGGTGATGGGAGAGACCGCGCCGGTGCTGATCCTGGTCGCTTACGCGCCGTTCATCAATTACAATCTCCTCGGCGGTAACATGGCCACGTTACCGCTACTGATGACGGTGGAGCGGAACAACCCGACCGATGCCGGAGCCGATCGGATCTGGGGTTCGGCACTCACCCTCACCCTCATCATCGCCCTGCTCGGTGTGCTGGCGACGATCCTCTCACGACTGTTCGCCGTGAAGACGAAATAAGAATCAGTCGTTCTGTGGTAGGTCGAAAATGTAGCCGACGCCGCGGACGGTTCGAATACGACTCGGCCGGTCCGCGTCGCTCTCGACCTTCGTGCGGAGCCGGCGAATGTGGACCTCCAGGTAGTTGCGGACGTCCGCCCGATCCGGACCCCAGGCGTTGTCAAGCAGCTCACGCCGGGTGACGACCCGACCGGCGTTGTCCATCAGCTGCTGCAGAATGACGAACTCCTTGTGCGGCAGATGAACCGGTGTTCCCCGGACGAGGAGCCGGTGCCCGTCGAGCTGCAGCTCCACGTCGCCGACACGCAGGATCCGCAGCCTGCCCAGAGTCCGGGGATCGACCGAGAGGTAACGCCCGGACTCCGGTGTGTTGGCCTGTTCCCGGCTCTCGACCGATGCCATCAGCCGAACCTCCCCGAGATGTAGTCCTCCGTGGCTTTCTCCCGAGGGTTCGAGAAAATTTTTTCCGTGTCATCGAACTCGATGAGGCGGCCAGGCTTGCCGGCGGCGGGTAAGTTGAAAAACCCGGTTTGGTCGGATACCCGAGCGGCCTGCTGCATGTTGTGGGTCACGATGACGATCGTGTAGTCCTTCTTCAGTGTCCCGATCAGCTCCTCGATCGCCAGCGTGGAGATCGGGTCCAGCGCCGAGCAGGGCTCGTCCATGAGCAGCACGTCGGGTCGCACCGCGATGGCACGCGCGATGCACAACCGCTGCTGCTGGCCGCCCGACAGGCTGCCGCCAGGTTTGCCGAGCCGGTCTTTGACCTCGTTCCACAGGTTCGCACCGCGTAACGACCGCTCGGCCACCTCGTCCAACCGGGCCCTGTTCCGATCTCCCTGCAGTTTGAGGCCGGCGACCACGTTGTCCCGAATCGACATCGTCGGAAACGGGTTGGGTCGCTGGAACACCATGCCGACCGCGCGCCGCACGTCCACCGGATCAACGCCTGGCCGGTAGATGTCCTCCCCATCGAGCTCCACCCGGCCCTCCACCCGCGCCCCTGGGATCACCTCGTGCATGCGATTGATCGTGCGCAGCACGGTCGATTTGCCACAGCCCGAGGGACCGATGAACGCGGTGACCGCCTGCGGTGGCACGGACAGGCTCACACCCTGCACGGCGTGGAACTTACCGTAGTAGATATCGACGTCCTTCATTCGAATATTCTTCGCCATATCAGATCCATTCCTGGCACAACCACAGCCGAACGGCCGCCGGCGGAACCTATGCAGATTCGATAGGGCACAGGTAGACGTCACCTAGTCAGCAAGTGAACAAAGGATGAACTTCCCCCACACGATCGATCGAACTACCCATTCGGATCAGTGTGAAGCCCGATCAGGTCAACGGTCAGTGACCAGATGGTCTCCATCGGGGACTGACGGGTAGGCCGTCAGGACACGGAGTCGCCGGGCTCGGTGCGGAAGATGATGTCTCGCAGGCTCTTCGTCCCAGCGTTCGGCTTGCCCTCACTGGCCAGCTTCGCCCGCCATGCGCCGCGAAGTTCGTCACTCACACCCGCAGACTGTGACAGTGGCGAGTCGGGATCCAACCCCTGATAACCGCAATTCACCTCGACGTTCATGCAGTGCTGATCAGTACACTCTCTGATGTCGGTTTTGGTATGCTCTTCTTCACTCCACCGGGTCCAGCCGCCGAAATCGCCACGTACCGCGCCGAGCATCGACTCGTCCTCAGCTGAAATACTATCGGCCCAGGGTGGTTCCTGCACAATTTTCTGAGCCATTTCCCGGCGTTCCTTCACATAATCTTCGTTCATATCACGAATCCTATCAGGCGGCGTCCCTGAGCGAGGTCATGGCGAAAAAGGCGACGCTGCGTCAACAGCCGCTACCGGCCGCTACCTGGCACTACGGGCAACCGCCGACCGCTTTCCGTCACCATTCTCGTCCTGTTTGACTCGTCCCGCTTGGCCGAGCAAGTCATCTTCACCCAAAAGAATGACGCGATAATTGCCCTGGTAGCCTAGCGTGATGTCCTTCGAAGTGGGCCGCCGAGTGCAACACCTGCGCTGTACATCACCTGGGCTGTGAACTCACCACTTCACGTGTCGTGGAGGTCAGGCGATGACACCAATCCTGGGGATCAACGCACTACGCGCGAAACTCTCCGGTCGAGTGATCGACGAATCCGACCTCGACTACGACGCGGCCCGCTCGGTCTGGAATGGCGATATCGATCGCCGACCGGCGGTGATAGCCCGGTGTAGCGGGCCATCCGACGTCGCAACGGCTATCGCCTTCGGCCGCGAGAATGGGCTGATCCTCGCGGTACGGGGAGGTGGGCACGGGTTCTGGGGAGCCGCCGTGGCGCAGGGGAGTCTGGTCATCGACCTCAGTGAGTTGCGGGGCGTGTCAGTGGACCCCGGCTGCCGCCGGGCCTGGTGCAGCGGTGGCGCCACCATCGCCGACCTCGACGCCGCCACCCAGCGTCACGGCCTGGCCGTGACCGGCGGGACGGTCAGCCACACCGGGGTGGGCGGTCTGACGCTGGGAGGTGGCTTCGGCTGGCTGGTCCACAAGGCCGGGTTGACCATCGACAACCTGCTCTCCGCGGAAGTGGTCACCGCCGATGGCCGCACGGTGGGCGTCTCGGCCGACGAGCATCCCGAGCTGTTCTGGGCCCTGCGGGGCGGTGGCGGCAACTTCGGCGTCGTCACCGGATTCGAGTTCCGGCTGCACGAGCTCGGCCCCCTCGTGCAGCTCGGCCTGTTCTTCTGGCGACTCGAGCAGGGCACCGAGGCGCTACGCCTCGCCCGGGACGTGGCAGCCTCACTCCCCCGCAATGCCGGGCTGCTGCTGGCCGCTGGTCTGAGCGCACCACCGGCACCGTTCGTTCCGGTGCAGCACCAGGGAACGGCGGGATACGCGCTGCTGATCGTCGGTTTCGGATCGGCGGAGGAGCACCGGCAGCTGATCGCCCCAATCCGGCAGGCGTTGCCGCCGCTATTCGAGTTCGCGACCCCGCTGCCTTATCGGGAGCTGCAGAGATTCCTGGACAGCGCCGGGCCGTGGGGCATCCACGCCTACGAGAAGAGCCTGCACCTTCGTCAGCTCAGCGATGAGGCGATCGCGGTGCTCACCGAGCACATCCCACGCAAGAGCTCACCGATGTCCTTCATCCCCATCTTCCCGGTGGGCGGAGCGTTCGCCGACGTCGGGGAGCAGGAGACCGCCTTCGGGGGCAGCCGGGAAACCCGGTTCGTGGTCAACGTGAGCGCGCTCGCACCGGACGCGGAGTTGCTCGCCACCGACCGGTCATGGGCCCGATCGGTGTGGCAGGCGCTGCTCCCGTGCGCCATCGACGCCGGCGGCTACGTCAACTTCATGACCGACTACGACACCGACCGCGTGCAGAGGGCCTACGGACCGGCGAAGTACCAGCGACTGGCCCGGATCAAGGGGCGATACGACCCGGACAACGTATTCCGGATGAATGCGAACATCAAACCGGAAGCCCCACGCAAGCTCAGACCGTGAGACCCCGGAACACATCGAGTCGGAGTAAATTCAGCTCATGGCGGAGCTGCTGCGGACTGAGCGTCTCCTGGTGCGGGACTGGCTGGTCACAGACGCCGAGGCTGCGCTGAAGCTCTACAGTCACGACACCGTCATCCGGTGGTTGCATGAGCTCGATCACATCCCCGACGCGGATGCCATGCACCGCATGCTGCAGGGTTGGTCCGCCCAACAGCAGGAGATGGCGCCGGGCACCGGACGGTGGGCGCTGGTCCAGCGCGACGGGGACACCCTGATTGGTGGGGTCAGCCTGCTCCCGATGCCGGTCCCCGAGGCCGATGTCGAGATCGAGTACCACCTGGCACCGGAGTACTGGGGCCGCGGCTACATCACCGAGGCGGCCCGGGCGGTGGCCCACTGGGCCTTCGAGCATTCGCTGGTCGAGTTGTTCGCGCTGGTCGCCCCGGACAACCAGCGCGCGGCGGCCACCGCGCGGCGCATCGGGATGGAATGGGTCGGCGAGAGCGACAAGTACCACGGGACACTATTGCGGGTGTTCCGGCTGCGGCCCGACGACCTGGCCAGCGCGAATCAGAAAGCCGGTCGCGAGATCAGAAAGCCGGTGCGGATCAGAAATAGACCCGGGTGACCCAGTCCGCCGCGCAACCCGGTTTCGCGACCCCCTCGACCTGCATCGTGGCGCGCAACACGAGCTGCACACCCCCGCTCACCTCGGTCACCTCGGCGAGCACGACCTCGGCTCGCACCGTGGACCCGACCGGAACCGGGGCCGGGAACCGCACCTTGTTCAGCCCGTAGTTGATGGTCATCGCCGCATCCTCGACCCGGTAGGTCTGGAAGATCAGGTACGGCAGCAGCGACAGCGTCAGGAACCCGTGCGCGATGGTCGTGCCGAACGGGCCGGCCGCAGCTCGCTGCGGGTCGACATGGATCCACTGATGGTCCTCGGTGGCATCAGCGAATGCGTCGACCCGCTGCTGGTCAACGGTCATCCAGGCGCTGGTACCAAGCTGCTCGCCAGCCGCGGCCAGCAACTCCTGCGCTCCGGTGAACACCCTCATCGTCGATCACTCTCCCCGATCTCGGTTCCGACGGGTCCTGCGCGCAGGGGCCAACTCGGTGCGGAACACCGGTTCCAGCCGGCCGCTACGCTCGCTGTGCTCGACGATGAGCTCGGCGCGGCGATCCGAAAACGTCAGGCTGGCCACCATGTTGCCGAACGCGGGACCGCTGATCCCGCGCCAGGACAAGGCCGGATCGGGCACCCCCATGCGGCGCACCATCCTGCGGACCACGGCGGCCAGCGGGCGCAACCACACCGCCCGCAACGCCACAGTGGCATACCACGGGATGCTGTGGTGCACCGGCGAGCACACCAGTTGATAGACGGGTGTGCCATCGACATCGGCTCGGGCCACGTAACTATGGTGCACATCACCAGAGAGCACGCTGATCGTGGCGGGCGCGTGCGGGCGCAGCGCGACCCGTCGCAGCAGCGCAGCGAGGCGGTCGAAGGAATCCCGGAACGCCGCCCAGTGCTCCAGATCAACGGCCTGACGGATGCGCTCACCCAGCGCGCTGCCGCGCGCGCAGGCGGCCTCGTTGGCCGACTGAACATCATGCAGCGCCGGCGCCAGCAGCCAGGGCAGCGAGCTACCGACCAATACATGATCCGCCTGGTGGGCGTCCTCGCTGACGGCGTGCTCCACCCAGGAGAACTCGGCGTCATCGAGCATCGCACGCTGGCCCTCGGTCAACATGCGCCCGCACCGGGTGTCCATGACGACCAGCCGGACCCCGTCGATGTCCCACCGGAAGCTCCACCGGATCGCCGCGGGATCGGCATCGGCGGCCTCGGCCATCTTCCGCAGCACCGGCCAGGCGTCCCCGTCGGCGTCCTGGACCGCGCACCAGGTCGGGTCGGTCCGGCGCTGCTGCGGGCACAGGTTGCCAATGTGTTGATAGACCCAGTAGGAGGCCAGCGCACCCCGGATCCGCTCCGGCCACCACGCCTGGGCGGTGATCCAGTCCCGCCACGCCGCCGAGGTGTTCCAGTCATCCCGCACGTCATGATCATCGAAGATCATCGCGGTGGGTACGGTGGACATCAGCCACCGGAACGGCGGGTCCGACCAGCTGTCGCGATAGAGCCGGGAATATTCGGTGAAATCAGCCACCTCGTGCCCCGGTGCAGTGGTGGTGTCCCGACGCCAGTTCAGCCAGCGCCGGGTCTGCGGGGTCGGGTCATCGGCGTATACCTGGTCGCCGAGTAGCAGCAGCGCGTCCGGCAGGTCCTCGGGCGCCCTGTCGGCGATCCGGGCGGCGTAGGCATCCAGTGCGTCAGCACCGTCGGCGGCCATGGATGTGGGGGCATCACCCCTGGCGCGCCGGCAGGAACCGAAGACCACCTGCACGTCGGTTCCCGCACCGCGGGTACGGATCCAGCTCTCGGGCCACGGTGATCCCGGGCGGGGCCAGACCAGGTCACCGTCCAGATGCACCTGATACGACGTGACCGAGCCCGGTTCCAGGCCCTCGATGTCCACCAGCGCGTAGTGCTCATCACACACGGTGAACGTCGACGCCCGCCGTCCCAGCACCTCGACCCCGGCCGGGCGGGAGGTCTGCACCCACACCGCCGCGGTGCTCCGCCCGACGTGGCGCAGCACTGGGCCGAGCAGCAGTCGGGCGGCGTGTTCCGAGTGGGCAACCACGGTTCCTGCCTACCCGAGACGGCGCGGGTGCGCGACACTGGAGCGCAATGGTGACGAATCCTCCCTCGATGGGGGCGAGGATGGGAACACCCGCCGGACGGTGGGTGTTGCTGGCGACGATCTCCGGGTCGGGTATGGCGATGCTCGACGCCACGGTGGTGAACATCGCGCTGCCCGCGATCGCCCGCGAGCTCACCGCGGATTTCCAGACCCTGCAGTGGATCGTCAACGCCTACACTCTCACCCTGGCCGCGCTGATCCTGCTGGCCGGTGCGCTCGGGGATCACTTCGGTCGGCGCCGGGTGTTCCTCGTCGGGGTGGTGTGGTTCGCCCTCGCCTCGCTGCTGTGCGGGCTGGCTCCCAACGCGCAGGTGCTCATCGCCGCCCGGGCTCTGCAGGGCGTCGGCGGGGCCCTGCTCACCCCGGGCAGCCTGGCGATCATCTCCTCGTCGTTCGTGGCCACCGACCGGGCGGCAGCGGTGGGCGCCTGGTCCGGGCTCAGCGGGGTGGCCGCCGCGATCGGCCCTTTTCTCGGCGGCTATCTGGTCGCGGTGAACTGGCGCGCGGTGTTCCTGATCAATCTGCCGGTCGCCGCTTTCATCGTGGTGGTCTCGCTGCGGCACGTTCCGGAGACCTCGGATGCGCAGAGCCCGCCGGGGCTGGACCTGGCCGGTGCGACGCTCACCGCGGGCGGGCTGGCCGGGGTGACCTATGCGCTGACCAGCCTCGGCAGCGGCGGGGGTGTTGCGGTCGCCGTTGCCGGGGCGGGTGGACTCGCCGCGTTGGTGGCTTTCGTGCTCCTGGAACGGCGCTCGCCACACCCGCTGGTGCCGCTGTGGCTGTTCGCCAACCGCCGGTTCAGCGTGGCCAACGCGGTGACGTTGCTGGTGTACGCCGGGCTCGGGGTGTTCTTCTTCCTGCTCGTGTTACACCTCCAGCTCGTGTCCGGATTCTCCCCGATGCTCGCCGGCGCCGCGCTGCTTCCCGTCACCGTGCTGATGCTGCTGCTCTCCGCGCGGGCCGGGGCACTCGCCGAGCGGATCGGTCCCCGGTTACCGATGACGGTGGGGCCGCTGCTGGCCGCCATGGGTTTCCTGCTGACCTTGCGGATCGGGCGCGAGGCCTCCTACTTCGGCGACGTTCTCCCGGCGGTGGTGGTGCTGGGCTTGGGGCTCTCGTTCACCGTGGCGCCGCTCACCGCGACCGTGCTGAGCTCGGCCGACCCGCGCTACACGGGGACCGCCTCCGGGGTGAACAACGCGATCGCGCGCTCCGGCGGCCTGCTGGCCGTCGCAGTGATTCCGGTGGCGGCGGGCCTGGGGAGCACGGACTACACCGACCCGATGTCCTTCGAAACCGGCTTCCACGGCGCGATGTTGATCAGCGCGGGGCTGCTGGCGGTGGGCTCCCTGCTGTCTGCGGTCCTCCTGCCCGAGAGGCGCCCGGCCCTGGTCCCCGCCCTCGAGCGCCTCCCCGTCGAACGCTGCTCCCACTGCGCCATCACCGCCCCCCAACTGCACCCCACCACCCCAGCCCATTAACCCCGCGCCCCCTCACAAGCCCGATATGTCTCCATGTCGGGAGGGGGTGAGCGGTGATCAACGGCTGGCGCTGCGTTATGCGCGCCGGCTGGGGTGGGAGGCGAAGTAGCGGAGCAGGACGACGTTTCCGATCTGACGGGTCTCGGCAAGAGTCATCGGATGCAGGCAGTCGTGGGGGAACCGACCGGAGCGCACGAAGCGGGGGGCATCGGGGTCGCCGACGAAGAACGGCGCGATCACGAGATGGATCTCGTCCACCAGTCCGGCGCTGAGGAACTGCGTATGAGTGGTGCCACCACCCTCCACCATCAGGCGCTCAACCTTGCGCTCGCCGAGGTCGTCCAGCACGCCGCCCAGGTCGATCGGCTCACCGGCGGCGAGCACCGTGGCGATGTCCCCGAGCGCCTCCCGAAGTGCCGGAGCCGCAGGATCACTCGCGTAAACGATCTTCTGACTGTCTCCGGTGGAGAAAAACCTCGCCGTGGGGTCCAGGTCGCCGCGACCGGTGAGCGTGACCTTCATGGGGTGCGGCGCCAGCCCACGCCGCACCCGCTCCTGCTGGCGCTCCAGGGAACGCACCAACAGCCGAGGGTTGTCCCGGCGGATGGTGTTCGCTCCGATCAGGATGGCGTCGACGCCCGCGCGCACCCCGTCGACCCGGTCGAAATCCCCTTCGTTGGACAGCATCAACCGGGCATCGTTCGCATCGTCGATGCACCCGTCGATGGACATCGCCGCCGACAGCAGGACGTACGGACGCGCCGTCACCGCTCCGATTATCTCGCAACCGGATCACGCGGGCTTGCACTCGGGTTCCCGAACTCAACAGGAGAGCTGTCCGAGCTTGATCGAAAAACGCTGCTGTTGAGCTCGGGAGGAAGGGAGCCGACGAGACGCGCGCGGGGGGGTTAGGGGGTGACGGTGATGGCTTGGACGGGGCAGGCTTGGGCGCCTTCTTGGGCCTGGGACTCCAGGTCGGGTGGTACTTCCGGGTTGCGAATCAGGCAGTACCCGCCCTCGTCCAGGTCGTAGACCTCGGGCGCGACCGCGTTGCACTGACCGTGGCCCTCACAGATGTTGGGATCGACCTCGACTCGCACGGCGCCCTCCTCGGCTTCGGTGTGGTGGGAAGCGTGACCATTTTGGCCTCGATGGCCACACCTGCGCACACGGGGGATCACCCGCGCACCACCGCCGCACCGCACCTCAGAAATACTTAGGCAATCCGGGTGTATTTTCAGCCACCGGAACGCCCACCAAGGGCTGACGGTCACGGCTGGACGAGCAGAACCGGGCAGAAAGACCGGTCTCCGCACCCCTCCACGATGCGGTCTGACCTCGCGAATCGGCTGTCGCTACACGATTCACCAGACGTCTCACGGATCCGGTTGGCCGTCCACCGCCTCCCGGCGGACCAACACATCACAGGGTGAGGGGGGTTTAAGTCCACGAGCGGAGTCCGGTAGACAGTGCACTGCGGCGTGACGCCGCTACAGTCGGGTCGTTAAGCGTGTCAGGTGCGCTCTCGGGGTGTCGGGGGGGCGACAAGGAGGTAAGTGAGTGGATCGTCGGGTGCGGCGGGCGGTACTGGAACGATTGGCGGCGGTTGAGGAGATGGCCCTGCGGGCGGGTGCGACGTTATCGTCGTCGCTAGCGCGCAGGCACCTTCGAACCATCACCGAGGGGTGGCGGGAACTGCTCGTCCAGCATCAGCCCGACGCTACGGGCCGATGTCCCGTCTGCTCAGGGTGGCTGCGCCGTCGCCGCTGGCCCTGTGAGGTGTGGGTGACCGCGCACCGGTACCTCATCGGGGATGGCACCGAGCAGCTCGACCGGTCCGGCCGGAACTCCAACCCCTTCTGCCGACCGCGCGACGTGCTGGTGGTCCCGCGTCAACCAGCCGCCAGGCAGTCTGCGGCACGAAACACCGTTCCACGCAACGATAACGATAAGGCGCCGAGCCAGCGAAGGTGATTCACCCGGGTTCTGGTCACGGGCAGCAACTCCCGAGACTGTCAGAGTAGCCGCATAACCTGGCGGTCGTGCCCGAGCAGATCCCTCCCACCCGCAGCGGCTGGATCCGTCGGCTCTGGGCAGCCTGCTGGCGTCACCCCCGCGTCGCCATGTCCGCTCTGCTCGCTTCCGCGATCGGCGTTGGCACGCAGGCCATCACCCCCCTGCTCACCCGGCTCGCGGTGGACGACGCCGTGGCAGGTACCACCGGGCGGTTGGGTTGGCTGGTCACCACGCTCGCCGGGGTCGCACTGCTGCATTTCGGGATGGCTTTCGTGCGCCGTTACCTGGCTGGGCGACTGTCCCTGGACGTGCAGCACGACCTGCGCAATGCCGTGTTCCGCGCGGTGCAGAAGCTGGATGGCGCCAAGCAGGACAGCCTACGCACCGGTCAGGTCGTGTCCCGGGCCATCTCCGACCTCCAACTGGTGCAAAGGCTGCTGTCGATAGTGCCGCTGACGGCAGGGGTGGTGGTGCTTCTCGGCGTGGCGCTGGTCGCGATGCTGTGGCTCTCCCCGCTGCTCACGCTCGTTACGCTGGTCGTGGTGCCGGCCACCGGGTTGGTCACCACCCGGACGCGGCGCACGTTGTTTCCTGCGACCTGGTCAGCACAGCAACGCGCCGCTGAGATCGCCGAGCACGTCGAGGAGACCGTCACCGGGGTACGGGTGGTCAAGGGCTTCGGTCAGGAGGCCCGCGCGGTGTCCCGGCTCGAGGATCAGGCCCGGCGGCTGTTCGCCGAACGGATGCGCGCAGCCCGGTTGACCGCGACGTTCGCTCCGACGCTGACTGCACTCCCGTCGCTGGGCCAGACAGCGGTGTTCGCCATCGGTGGCACGCTGGCGCTGAACGGGACGATCAGTCTGGGCACGTTCGTCGCGTTCGCGGCCTACCTGGCGATGCTGGTCGGCCCGGCCCGGCTGATCGCCAACCTGGTGATCCTCGCGCAGTTGACCCGGGCCGGGGTGGAGCGGGTCTACGAGCTGATCGACTCCCAACCCGAGGTGCGCGACGCGTCCGGCGCGATCGACGTCCCGGACGGGCCGCTGGCGGTGCAGCTGGGCGGGGTGCGATTCGGCTATGCCCGCAGCGAGCCGGTGCTCAACGGGTTGTCCCTGCACATCGAACCGGGCGAGACGCTGGCTCTGGTGGGCACACCCGGATCGGGCAAGTCCACCGTCTCGCTGCTGCTGGCCCGCTTCTACGACGTGCAGCAGGGCGCGATCCGGATCGGACCGCCGGGTCGCACCGTCGACATCCGGCAGCTGCGGCTGGGGTCGTTGCGTCAAGCCGTGGGGATGGTGTTCGAGGAGGCGTTTCTGTTCTCCGACACGGTCCGGGCCAACATCGCCTACGGGCGCCCGGAGGCCACCGACGACGAGGTGCACCGAGCGGCGCAGGCGGCCGCTGCTCACCAGTTCATCTGCGCGCTACCCCAGGGATACGACACCCGGGTCGGCGAGCGCGGCCTCACCCTCTCCGGTGGGCAGCGTCAACGAATCGCGCTGGCCAGAGCGCTGCTGTCGGACCCGCGGGTGCTGGTGCTCGACGACGCCACCTCCGCCGTGGACACAGCCACCGAAGCCGCGATCCACAGCACCCTGCGCGGGATCACCGCGCAGCGCACCACGCTGCTCATCGCGCATCGCCGCTCGTCCCTGGCATTGGCCACCCGGATCGCGGTGCTCGACGGGGGGCGGGTGATCGACGTGGGCACCCAGGCCGAGTTGGCCAGTCGGTGCGCGCTGTTCCGTGCCCTGCTCGCGGGTCCTGACGAGGTGATCGAGAACGTCTCCGTTGCCGAGCCGGCCGTGCAGCATCCGGGTCCGGATGGCATCACCGCTCAGCTCTGGCCCCACATGGCGCCGGCTGACTCCCCGGATGCCCCCGGCGGTGAAGTGGCCGCCAGGGCCGCGCTGAACGGGGGAGGTATCGGGCGCGGGATGGTGGGTGGGGGTGGGCGGGGCGGGATGGCGGCCGGCATGATCGGCAGCATCGGGCCGACCCCGGAGCTGCTCGCGGCGCTGGCCGCGTTACCCGAGGCCAGGGCCCAGCCTGGTCTGCGCGGGATCGACCCGACCGCTCCCGACCCGAATTTCCGGCTGGGCAGGCTGATGAGGCCCGTTCGGGGGTGGCTGTGGCTCACCGCCGTGCTGATCGGGCTCGACGCGCTGGCGACCGTGGCGTTCCCCGCGCTGGGCGGCGTCGTCGTCGACGCGATCACCCGGCACACGCCGGACCTGCTCACCACCGCGGTCGCCATCGGGCTCGGGGTGGTCGTCGCCGACTGGCTGATCATCGCGGCGCAGACGGTGGTCGCCGCGCGGGCCGGGGAAACGCTGCTGTACCTGCTGCGAGTGCGCAGCTTCGCGCACCTCCAGCGGCTCGGGCTCGACTACTTCGAGCGCGAGATGGCGGGCCGGATCATGACCCGGATGACCACCGACGTGGACGCCCTGTCCACCTTCCTGCAGACCGGGCTGGCCACCGCGCTGATCAGCGTCCTCACCGTGGTCGGGGTCGCCGTCGCGCTGCTGCTCACCGACACCGGCCTCGCCCTGGTGGCGATGCTCGGGCTGCCGGTGTTGATCGCCGCCACCGTGGTGTTTCAGCGGTTGTCGTCGGTGGCCTACAACGAAGCCCGGGAGCGGGTCGGCGAGGTCAACGCCGACCTGCAGGAGAACGTGACCGGCGCGCGGGTGGCGCAGGCGTTCACCCGGGAACGGCGCTCGGCCCGGGACTTCGCCGCGCGCAGCGACGCCTACCGGCGGGCCCGGCTGCGCGCCCAGCGCTATATCGCCATCTACTTTCCCTTCGTCGCGCTGCTCTCCGACCTCGCGCAGGCCGCGGTGCTGGGCGTCGGGGCCTCCCGGCTGGCCGCGGGCACCGTCACCGCCGGCGTGCTCACCGCCTTCCTGCTCTACCTAGGCCTGTTCTTCGCGCCCGTGCAGCAGCTTTCCCAGGTCTTCGACGGTTACCAGCAGGCCGCGGTCGGGCTGCGGCGTATCCGGGAACTGCTGGATACGCCGAGCTCGGTGCCGCTGCCCGGGCTGGACGCCGCGCCGGTCCCCACACGGCTGCGCGGGCAGGTGGAGCTGCGCGATGTCACCTTCAGCTACCCCGGCTCCGCGCCACCGGCCCTGGTCGGGGTGTCGCTGCAGATCGCACCAGGAGAGACCGTCGCTCTGGTGGGGGCGACCGGGGCCGGTAAATCCACCGTGGTCAAGCTGCTGGCCAGGTTCTATGACCCGACCGCCGGGACCGTGCTGGTCGACGGGGTGGACGTGCGCCGGTTCGACCCTGCGGCGTTCCATCACCGCTTGGGCGTGGTGCCGCAGGAGGCGCACCTGTTCCGCGGCGATGTCGCGGGCAACATCGGCTACGGAGCCCCCCGGGCCTCCCCCGCGCAGGTGGAGGCTGCGGCGCGGCGGGTCGGTGCGCTGGAGACCATCGCCGCGTTGCCGCACGGGTTCCGCCAGCCGGTCGGTGAGCGCGGGCAGGGCCTCTCAGCCGGGCAGCGGCAACTGATCGCGCTGGCCCGCGCCGAACTGGTCGAGCCCGACCTGCTGTTGCTCGACGAGGCCACCGCAGCCCTGGATCCGGCCACCGAGTCGGTGGTGCTGGCCGCCACCGACCGGCTCGCCGCGCCCCGCACCACCGTCGTCATCGCCCACCGGCTGGCCACTGCGGCCAGAGCCGACCGGATCGTGGTACTCGACGGCGGGCGGATCGTGGAACAAGGCCGTCACCCGGAACTGCTCGCAGCCAGCGGCCACTACGCCCAGTTATGGGCCGCAAGTTCACCCAACGGCACCGCCGCCTAGGTGGTGGCCCGCAAATACCGACCGTTCACCGACGCGCCGGGGGTCGCCGGACGCCCGTGCTCCACCGACGAGGGCTAGCCTAGAAGCGGCGCCAGCGACCTTGAGAGACCCGCGCAGAATGGATAGAGGCGACATCCAGCAGTGTCCAGTAGCGACCCCCCCGTGCAGTTCGGCCCCAACGAGTGGCTCGTCGAAGAGATGTACGAACAGTTCTTGGCCGACCCCTCGGCCGTGGACTCCTCCTGGCATGAGTTCTTCGCCGACTACCAGCCCGTGGCACCGGCAACCAACGGCGTGGCGCCCCTCATCAGCCCACCGGCTGCGGCGACGCAGCCACCGGTGAGCCGCGCCACCGCACCTGCCACCAGGCAGCTCGACCTCCCGCAGGGCACCACCACCCAGCAGGACACCACCACCCCGCTGCGCGGCGCAGCGGCCCGCGTGGTGGCGAACATGGAGACCTCGCTGGAGTTGCCGACTGCCACCAGCGTGCGTGCGGTGCCGGCGAAGCTGCTCGTCGACAATCGCATCGTGATCAACAACCACCTCAAACGGACCCGCGGTGGCAAGATCAGTTTCACCCACCTCATCGGGTACGCGGTGGTGCGGGCGTTGGCCGAGCACCCGCAGATGAACCGCCACTACACCACCGACGAGCAGGGCAAACCTGCTGTCGTGGCACCCGAGCACGTCAATCTGGGCCTGGCGATCGACCTCAAGACGAGCAAGGGCCGCAGCCTCGTCGTCGCCTCGATCAAGGGGTGCGAGGTGATGACCTTCGCCCAGTTCTGGCAGGCCTACGAGGACGTCATCCGCAAAGCCCGGGAGGGCAAACTCACCACCGAGGATCTCGGTGCTACCACGATCTCGCTGACCAACCCGGGCACCATCGGCACCAACCACTCGGTGCCCCGGCTGATGTCGGGGCAGGGCGCCATCATCGGCGTCGGCGCGATGGAGTACCCGGCGGCGTTCCAGGGCGCCAGCGACGGCACCCTCGCCGAGATGGCGATCAGCAAGATCATCACGCTGACCTCCACCTACGACCACCGCATCATCCAGGGTGCGGAATCCGGTGAGTTCCTGCGCCGGATACACCAACTGGTACTCGGAGAGGACAGCTTCTACGACGACCTGTTCACCTCGCTGCGCATCCCCTACGAGCCGGTGCGCTGGGTGCAGGACATCCCCGAGGGTGCGGTCGACAAGACCGCACGCGTGCTGGAACTCATCGACGCGTTCCGCACCCGTGGGCACCTGATGGCCGATACCGACCCGCTGAATTACCGGCAGCGCAAGCACCCCGACCTCGACGTGCTGCAACATGGTCTCACTTTGTGGGACCTGGACCGGGAGTTCGCCGTCGGTGGGTTCGCCGGAAACTCGCACATGAAGCTGCGCGATGTCCTGGGCGTGTTGCGCGACGCCTACTGCCGCAACATCGGCGTGGAGTACATGCACATCTCCGCACCGGACGAGCGGAAGTGGCTGCAGGAGCGCGTGGAGCGGGTACACGCCAAACCCAGCCGAGAAGAGCAGCTCTACATCCTGACCAAGCTCAACGCCGCGGAGTCGTTCGAGACCTTCCTGCAGACCAAATACGTCGGGCAGAAACGGTTCTCGTTGGAAGGCGCCGAGACGATGATCCCGCTGCTGGACGCCGTGCTGGACAAGGCCGCCGAGTACGGGCTGGACGAGGTGGTACTCGGCATGCCACACCGCGGCCGGCTCAACGTGCTGGCCAACCTGGTGGGCAAACCGTATTCGCAGATCTTCCTCGAGTTCGAGGGCAATCTGGACCCCGGTCAGGCCCACGGCTCGGGTGATGTCAAGTACCACCTGGGCGCCGAGGGCAAGTACTACCGGATGTTCGGAGACGGTGAGACGACCGTGTCGCTGATCTCGAATCCGTCGCATCTGGAGGCGGTGGACCCGGTACTGGAAGGCATCGCGCGAGCCAAACAGGACATGCTGGATAAAGGGCTGGAAGGCTTCACCGTGCTACCGGTCGCGCTGCACGGCGACGCCGCCTTCGCCGGGCAGGGCGTGGTTGCCGAGACCCTCAACCTGTCGCAACTGCGCGGCTACCGCACCGGCGGCACCATCCACGTGATCGTGAACAATCAGGTGGGATTCACCACGGCGCCGGAGCAATCACGATCGAGCGAGTACCCCACTGACGTGGCGAAAACGATCGGCGCGCCGGTATTCCACGTGAACGGCGATGATCCCGAATCCTGCACCTGGGTGGCCAGGTTGGCGATGGATTACCGCCAAGCCTTCCGAAAAGACGTCGTGATCGACATGATTTGTTACCGCCGGCGGGGCCACAACGAGGGCGACGACCCATCGATGACGCAGCCGAAGATGTACGACATCATCGACAGCAAACGGTCGGTTCGCAAAGGTTACACCGAGTCCCTCATCGGCCGCGGTGACATTTCCGTGGACGAGGCCGAGCGCGCATTGAAAGACTACGCCCAACAGCTCGAGCACGTCTTCAACGAGGTGCGGGAACTGGAGAAGCGCGCCGCGGCGCCGAGCGAGTCGGTGGAGACCGAGCAGATCGTGCCCACTGCCCTGGACACCGGGGTGGACCGCAGCGTCATCGAGCGGATCGCCGACGCCCACGTCAACCTGCCCGACGGCTTCACACCACACCCCAGAGTCAAACCGGTATTGGAGAAGCGGGCGAAAATGGCCCGCGAGGGCGGCATCGACTGGGCTTTCGCCGAGTTGCTGGCGCTCGGTTCGGTGTGCCTGGACGGCCGCATGGTGCGACTGTCCGGTCAGGACACCCGGCGAGGCACATTCGTGCAACGGCACTCGGTGTTGATCGACCGCAGGACCGGAGCCGAGTACACGCCGCTGATGAACCTCTCGCCGAGCCAGGCGAAGTTCCTGGCCTACGACTCGGCGTTGTCGGAGTTCGCCGCGGTGGGTTTCGAGTACGGCTACTCGGTGGCGAACCCGGACGCGCTGGTGCTCTGGGAGGCGCAGTTCGGTGACTTCACCAATGGCGCGCAGGCGGTGATCGACGAGTTCATCTCCTCAGGTGAAGCCAAGTGGGGGCAACATTCCGACGTCGTCTTGTTGTTGCCGCACGGTCACGAAGGGCAGGGCCCCGATCACACCTCTGGGCGCATTGAGCGGTTCCTGCAACTGTGCGCCGAGGGTTCCATGACCGTGGCGCAGCCCTCCACTCCGGCGAACTACTTCCACCTGCTGCGCCGGCACGCCCTCGACGGGGTGCACCGGCCGATGGTGGTGTTCACACCCAAGTCGATGTTGCGGCTCAAGGCGGCGGTGAGCCAGGTCGAGGATTTCACCTCGGGGCGGTTCGCCTCGGTGCTCGATGATCCGACGGTCACCGATCCCTCGGCGGTGCGCCGGGTGCTGCTGTGCAGCGGCAAGATCAGCTACGAGTTGCACGCCGAACGCCAGCAGCGGGGCCTCCATGACACCGCGATCGTGCGGATCGAGCAGCTCTACCCGGTGCCCCAGCGGCGGCTGGCCGCGGCGCTGGATCGCTACCCGAAGGCCGCCGAGGTGTGCTGGGTACAGGAAGAACCCGCCAACCAAGGCGCCTGGCCGTTCTACGGGCTGACCCTGCCCGAGCTGATGCCCGAGCGGCTCCGCGCGCTGCGGCGTATCTCCCGCCGCGCCATGGCGGCCCCCTCCGCCGGGTCGGCCAGGGTGCACGAGGTCGAGCAACGCGAGCTCATCGCCGCTGCCCTGGACACCTGACGCTGTGTACTTCACCGACCGCGGCATCGAAGAACTCGAAGACCGGCGCGCCGAGGAGCAGCTCAGCGTGGAATGGCTAGCCGCCCGGATGCGCGCGTTCGTCGATGCCTACCCGGAGTTCGAGAGCGCTGTCGAACGGCTGGCCACGTTCCTGGCCCGCGACGACACCGACGAGCCGGCCTGACAGGTATCACCACGCATAGGCCTCGGGAGCTGGTTTGGGGCCGTTGGGGGCGGGCGGGGGGAACAGCTCGTCGAGCCGGGCCAGGATCCCGGCGTCCAGATTGATCGCGACTGCCCGCAGCGAGCTGTCCAGTTGCGCGAGGGTCCGCGGGCCGACGATCGGCGCGGTCACCCCGTGCTGGTGCAGCAGCCAGGCGAGCCCGACGTTGGCGGGGTCCTCACCGAGGTCGGCGCACAGCTTCTCGTAGGTCTCGAGGCGCTGCCGGTTCTCCTCGACTCCGCTGGCGGCGCGCTCCGCGGTGCTGCGTGAACCGCCGCCCTCGCGTTGCTTGCGCAACACACCGGCGAGCAGGCCACCCTGCAACGGGGACCACGGGATCAGCCCGATGCCGTACTCCCGCGCGGCGGGCAACACCTCCAGCTCGACCCACCGGGTGAGCAGGTTGTAGATGGACTGCTCGCTGGCCAGCCCGGTGCTGTGGCGCCGGCGGGCGGCCTCCTGCGCCGCCACCAGATGCCAGCCGGCGAAGTTCGACGACCCCACGTAGATGATCTTTCCTTGCTGCCGGAGCACCGACATGGCCTCCCAGATCTCCTCCCATGGGGTGGCCCGGTCCACGTGGTGCATCTGGTAGAGATCGATGTAGTCGGTCTGCAGCCGCCGCAGCGAGTCGTCGCAGGCCCGCCGGATGTTCAAAGCGGACAGTCTGGTCTCGTTGGGCCACTCCCCCATCGAGCCGTAGAGCTTGGTCGCCAGCACCGTGCGCTCCCGGCGCCCGCCACCCGAGGCGAACCACCGGCCGATGATCTGCTCGGTGATCCCCTTGCCCATCTGCCAGCCGTAGACATTGGCGGTGTCGAAGAAGTTGATGCCCTGCTCGTGGGCCCGGTCCATGATCGCGTGACTGTCGGTCTCCGTGGTCTCCGGACCGAAATTCATCGTCCCCAGGCACAGTCGCGACACCGACAGGCCGCTACGACCCAGCTGCGTGTAGTCCATACCCCAAGCCTGGCACCAGGCTGGGCATCAGACCACCCAACGGGTTTCGCCGCTACATCACACCCAGCTCAGGCAAGCGAGGTGGGCGCAGTGGCGATACGCGCCGTGAACGAGACACCACCGACATTTTCACGGCGGCGGAGGCCGGTGACGTCTCGTTCACGGCACCAGCTTCCGTGGGCATCAGCGGTTAGTGAGTGAACCGACCGGCGAGAGCACCGAGGAACGCGTCCCACTCGCCGTCAGCGAAGACGAGGACGGGACCGGTTCTGTTCTTGCTGTCACGCACGGCTGTCCACCCGTGCGTATGGGCCACCTCAACACAGTTGCTGGCCCCGCTGGTGCGGCTCGACGTGTACCAGGCGTCGTCTGGGATCGCGAGCATGTGCCTCACTCCTCCAACTCTTCGATGATCGTGTCGATGATGGCCAGCGACTCCCGATCTCCCAGCGAGGCGACCCGGAGTCGATCGAAGGCGAGGTTGTAGGCCTGGATGTGCTGCGGGCGCACGAGGTAGTCGGAGCTGGTGAGGCCCTCGATGTAGACGGTCCGGGATTGGCCGAGGTCGAGCAGGTGAAACGACATGCCGAGCGCGGTGTGCGCGCCGCCGGAGAGTGGCATGACCTGCACAGTGACATTCGGCAGCTCGGCCAGCTCCCGCAGCCGGAGCAGCTGCCCACGCTGGACCTGGCGGCCACCGACCGTGCGCCGCAGGGCTTCTTCCCCGAGCACAACCCAGAGCAGTGGAGCGCCGCTGCGCAGGCGTTCCGCCCGGTGTTCCCGGCTGGCGGCCATCTGCTCGACGTCGGCCGGCGGCACGATGACGGAGGTGGACAGCATCGCACGGGCGTAGTCACGGGTCTGGAGCATGCCGGGGATGAAGTCAGCGAAGAACAGCTTGATCTCGGTCGCGCTGGCTTCCAGGCTGACGTACTTGCTGGCCCAGTCCGGCACCCGGGCCGGCGAGGTCTTGCGCCTGGCTTCCTCGCCGAGCCGTTGCACCCGCTCGGTGGTGGCCGCATCGCCTGCATTGTAGAGCCTGAGCAGGTCAGATAGCTCGGCTGCGGTCACTCGGACCGTGCCGGTCTCGACCTTGCTGACCTTGGCGCGGTACCAGCCGAGCGCGGTGGCAGCGTCGTCGGTACTGATCTTGGCCGCTTCCCGGAGGGCGCGCAGCTCGCCGCCGAGCATGATGCGCTGGACCACCGGTCCCGGATCTTGCTCGGTCACGCGGCTCAGTCTGCCCCACCGCTGCCTGCTCCCCACGCCATACCTCCCCCAGGACGAATCTTCGACCCTCAGTATCTCTACCAGGATTCCTGGTGTAGTTTCTGGGTAGAGCGGTAGCGCCCGGACCCGGGCCCAGCGCCGAGCCGAGCGGGAGAAGAGGAGACCGGTGATGCCGGGACTGTCAGTCCGCAGGGCCACGCACGCCCGACGGCGGCAGGGGCTGCGCCGTGGCACCTGAACAGCGATCCGACCCGAGCCTCGAGCACAGCATCAGCCCGGGGGTCCCCTGTCCCGAGACAGTGATGGTGGCCCTGATGAGCAACGGCGGTTACCTGCTGGTCGGTCATTGCCAGGAGATGCCGATGGCGTTCGTCGCCTCCAGAGACGCCGCGTCGCTGCGCCACGCCCTCGACACGGCGTTCGGCGACCCGGTGCGCGAGCCCCGTGCTACCGGAGTGCAGCCGTGATCCGCGACGGACCGGCGGCGGGCCTTGCAGCGAGCTGGGCGATTACACCTCCTTGCTGATCAGCGCGATGCGCTGCTGATGACCCCGGCCGGCCGCCGGTTGAGCGTCTGCCCCCGAATTCGCTCCCGGCGCCCGGTCGGGCCCCTATCGCGCGCTGCGTCGTCGTGGGCGCCGGCCTCCTGCGGAGCTCCTGAACTCGCCTCACCCGGCGGTGCCGCCCGCCCATGACCGCCGCCGGGTGAGGCACCCAACCCGTTTGCAACCGCATTTGCGGAGACTGTGCGATCGATTCGTCAGCAGATGCGGTCGTATGCGGGTGGCTGTGACCAGCGAGGACCCGCCGCCGACCCCTGCTATCACGGTCGATCCCGACGTTCACCGGCAGGTCGTCGAGGCCGCAGCCACCGAGGGCGTCAGCGTGTCGAGCTGGATGACGGCCGCCGCCAGCCGGGAGCTCACGAGCCGCGACGGGATGATGCATGAATTCCACTGCGCGCACCAGGAGTGCGGCAGCGAGTTCGCCGCCTCCGACAGGTATTACCTGATGCGCTAGGTAGCCGAGCACCTGAAGGACGCGCACAGCGTCAACCGGGCCACCGAGGACCCTGCTGTCCTACCTTGAAGCGACGCCCGTGACGAGCTGGAAGCGTTAAGGGCGCCACTCAGCGTGAACAAGGTATGCCGGGACCCGATCTAATCCGCCCTTGCCCTCATTCGCTATGCCCTCTCGTTCGCCGGCCACGAGCCCTATCCCGGCGGATCTGTACGACCAGGGATTGAGCGGCTACCGTCGGTCGATGTTGAGATCGGAGAGGCATGTCCATGTCCGTGGTGCTCGATCCGGCCGACGATGACGCGCTAGCCGGCCCGTTGACCAGCCCGTTGTCGTCGATCGAGATACTCTCGGGCCAGCTGGCTGACCGCCACGGCCACGACGCCGGCACGCTGACGGCTCGCCCGGCGGCTCGGCGCTGGCGTTGCGCGGGCTGCGGCCGGCCCCGCAGCGCGAGATCCCGGAGCACGTGTACGACCCGGTCCGGCAGGTTGCCACCGACGCGGATGGCCGGCCGCTGGTGCCGGACTTGAAGAAGGACTGGACAACCATCGAGGGCACCCACACCGACGGTGACGGCGGCGACAACGAGTTGTGGGAGTGGGAAGAGGTCACATGACCGTGCTCGTGCTGGCCCGCGAGTTCGACCCCACCGCCGACGTTGTGGTCACCGAACTGGCGCGGCGGGGCGTGCCGGTGTTCCGCACCGACTTGGCCGCCTTCCCCACCCAGTTGCGCCTGGACGCGCGCCTGGACGGCGGCCGGTGGACGGGCCGGCTGTGGAATGCCCACCACGCGGTCGCGCTCGAGGAGATCCGGTCGGTCTGGAACCGCGGCCCCCGCACCTACCGGTTCCCTGACTCGCTGACCGCCGCCGAGCGGGAGTTCTGCTATCGGGAAGCCAAACTCGGCGTCGGCGGCGTGCTGGCCGCGCTCGATGTGCTGTGGGCCAACCATCCCAACCGGTGCGCGGACGCCATCTTCAAGCCCTACCAGTGGACGATCGCCGCCGAGGTCGGCCTGACCGTGGCCGACACGGTGATCACCAACGACGTCGAGGCGGCTCGCCGGTTCATCGGCGACGCGACGCACGAGACGATCACGAAGGCGCTGGGGCCCTCCGGGATCACCGAGCACGGCCAGGTCCAGGTCGCCTACACCCGCCGGCTGGCGACCGAGGATCTGGCCGACTTGGAGAGCGTGGCGACCACGGCGACCACCCTGCAACGGTTCGTTCCCAAGGCGTTCGAGGTGCGGCTGACCGTGATCGGTCAGGAGATGTTCGGCGTCGCCATCCACGCCGTCACCGAGGACGCGCGGACCGACTGGCGCTCGGACCTCGCCGGGCTGCGCTACGAACTGGTGCCGGTACCCGGCGTCGTGGCCGAGTCGATCGGCCGGTACATGAAACGGACCAGCCTGGTCTACGCCGGGTTCGACTTCGTCGTCACACCCGATGACCAGTGGGTCATGCTGGAAGCCAACACCGGACCACAGATGGGCTGGCTGGAAGCCGCGACCGGCGCCCCGATCACGGACGCGATGGCCACCCTGCTCGCGAAGGGCACGACGTGACGACCCTGACCAGCAGCACGGTCGCAGACTGGGCCATCCGGGCGGTCGCGTTGGCCGATGAACTGGCCGCCGCTGGAAAGCTGACCTCCCTGACCTGGCGGGCCGCGGTGGAAACGGTGCCCCGGCACGTGTTCGTGCCATCGTTCCACGTGCGCCGCGACGGCCGCATGGTCGCCGTCGCCGTCAGCGACGCCGCCACCAGCGACGAGTGGCTGGAGCAGGTCTACTCGAACACCGCGCTGATCACCAAGATCGGCACCGGCGAGCCCGGCGAGCCGCCGGTGTTCCTGTCCTCCTCCAGCACGCCGGGTCTGATGACCCGCATGTTGGAAGCCCTCGACGTGCGTGAGGGGCACCGCGTGCTGGAGATCGGCACCGGCACCGGCTACAACGCCGCCCTACTGTGTCACCGGCTCGGCGAGGCGCGCGTGTTCTCCGTCGACGTCGAACCCGACCTCGTCGATGCGGCCCGGATTCGGCTGGCCGAGCTGGACTACCACCCGACCCTGGTCGCCGCAGACGGTGCAGCCGGCCTGGCCGAGCACGCCCCGTTCGACCGGATCATCGCCACCTGCTCGGTGCCCGCGATCCCCTGGCCCTGGATCGAGCAAACCCAGATCGGCGGGGTGATCCTGACCGACATCAAGGTCGGCCTGGCCGCCGGCAACCTCGTGCGGCTCACCCGCACCGATCCGAATCGGGCCGAGGGAATGTTCGACGCGGGCCAGGCCGCGTTCATGGAACTGCGTCACACCACCGGCACGGCGGGCCGGATTCCCTATGCGCGAGTCCCCGAGAACGCCCAGGTCACCGAATCGGCCACCACGGTGGACCCACGCACGCCATGGGCGAACCCGGTGGTGTGGTTCCTCGCGGCACTGCGCCTCGGCGGCCATTACCGGCTCGGCTACACCGGCGGTGATCCCCAGCATGGCCCCGAGGCGGTCAGCCTCACCCTGCCGGACAGCTCCCGCGCCGAGATCACCCTCGCGACCGGCGATGACGGCACGCACGCCGTACGGGAGACCGGGCCGGTGCGGCTGTGGGCGCACGTCGAACACGCCCACCAGCAGTGGGAACGGGCCGGCCGCCCCGGCTGGCCGCGCCTGGGTCTGGCCGTCACCCCCGACGCCCAGACGATCTACGTCGACGAACCTGGTAACCCCCTCGCCGTCCTGGCCGACGGGAACACCTCCGGCGGGGAGTTGCGGTGACCTGCTGTGGGTGCAGAACGCCGATTGGCACACCACCATCGGCGCCGACCGCATCCTCGTGTTGCGGTGACCATCCAACCTGGCGCCGGCGAGATTTACGGGCCGTTCCACCTGGACGCCGTGACCGCCGATCCGGTCGGCGAGCACGGCACCCGCCGCGGTGCGGCTGTGCTCGGTGAAGATAGAGACTTGAACTGCCCCGGGTTTCATAGGATCAGAACCCTATGAAACCCGGGGCAGTTCAACCCGTTTCTATACGCCCTTCGGCGTGAGGCGCTGTGGACGACGGGCAGCTGGAGCATGCAAACACACGGCGGTCAGCTGTTTCTATACGCCCTTCGGCGTGAGGTGCTGCGGAACGTTTCGCGTCGACCTGTACCTCTGCAACGGGCGGCAGCGGTTTCTATACACCCTCCGGTGTGAGGTGCTGTGGCCCGCGATCATCATCGGCTTCAACTGGTCCGGAGTCCTGCTGTTTCTATACGCCCTTCGGCGTGAGGTACTGTGGAACCAGCGCACCCAAACCCATCCGAAACCCCACCACCATCGTTTCTATACGCCCTTCGGCGTGAGGTTCTGCGGAACCCTACCCCTGTGCGCAACCTGCTGACCAGGGCAATTGACGGGCCGCTGCACGCGAGGGCCTCCGAAGCAACTTTGAAGATCACCAAAACGGTGGCGAAGCGGGGTTTTCGCTGGTAGTAGACTTGCACGCGAGACCGGATGTCGATCTTCGGGCACCGTCACCTGAAGGGAGCAACACGCGGCAGCCAGCGTCGCCGGCGGGTCCGCCATGTCCACCAGCATCACACCGGGGCTCCTGCCAGACCACCCGACTCGCCCAATCAAAGCACCTTGACCTGCACCCGGGTCGAGGTTGCAGGCTGGTGGCCATGAGCTGGTCGCGATGAGTGCACTACCTGAAACCGCAGCTCCGGTTCGCGCGGATCTGTTCGGCCCGAGAAGCCGCACGACCACGATCGGCATACTCCTGTTGATCAGCATGGTGGCATTCGAGGCGATGGGGGTCGGCACGGCGATGCCGGCCCTGGTGGCCGACCTCGGCGCGCTGTCGCTCTACGCGTGGCCGTTCGTGGCCTTCATGGCGGCCGGGGTGTTCGGCACCGTGCTCGGCGGGCGGTGGTGCGACCGGGCCGGGCCCCGGATCCCGCTGGTGGCGGCCCCGACGCTGTTCGGGGTGGGTCTGCTGGTGGCAGGCACCGCAACCGGCATGCCGCAGCTGCTGGTGGGGCGGGTGCTGCAGGGATGGGGCGCCGGTGTCCTGACGGTCGCGGTCTACGTGCTGATCTCGGTGGTCTACCCCGAGCGGACCCGTCCCGCCGTCTTCGGGCTGATGTCCTCGGCTTGGGTGCTGCCCTCGCTGATCGGACCGCCGCTCGCCGGGGTGGTGTCCGAACGGCTGTCCTGGCACTGGGTGTTCCTCGGCCTGATACCCGTGGTGGCGCTCGCGGTCGGGCTGGTGGTGCCCGCGGTGCGCCGGCTCGACGCACCGGATCCCGCCCGGACCCCGGCCCCCCGGCGTCGTGGGCTGGTGCTTGCCGCGCTGTGCGCCGCGGTGGGGGTCTGCGTGCTGAGCTGGGCCTCGCAGCGTCCGAACGCGCCGGGTGCCGCGGTGACCGGGGTGGCGCTGGTGCTGCTGGTGGGCTCGACGCGCCGATTGTTGCCTGCGGGGGTATTCCGGGGGCGCCGCGGAGTGCCGACCGTGGTGGTCGCCCGGGGACTGCTCGCCGGGGTGTTCTTCACCGCCAACTCCTACCTGCCGCTGATGCTGACCGCCACCCACCATTGGACGCTGACCACCGCTGGGTTCCCGCTCGTGGTCGCCTCGCTGGGCTGGTCGGCGGCCTCAGGATGGCAGGGCCGCCACCCGGATCTGCCCCGGTCGCGACTGTTGCGGATCGGGTTCAGCCTGCTCACAGTCGGTGTTGCCGGGCTGCTGCTGGTCGCGCCTGGCTGGGGTACGCCGTGGTTGGCCCTGCCGATGTGGGGCATCGCCGGGATCGGCATGGGGCTGGGCTACTCGGCGGCGGCGTTCCTGCTGTTGCAGCAGTCCAGCGCCCAGGAGGTGGGGTTCAACACGTCGGCGTTGCAGATGTCCGACCAGCTCAGCACCGCGATCCTGATCGGCACCGGTGGAGCGTTGCTGGCGGCGCTGGGCTCGCCGGCAGCAGCGCTGCCGGTGCTGCTGGCGGTGCTGGCCGGGCTCGGCGTGTTCGGTGCGACGGTGGCGGGCCGTACCGCCACCACAGGTGTCACGGCATGCCGTTGACGAACTCCTTCGCCAGATCGGCCGCCACCGCCCGGTCCTGGGTGATCCGCCGGTTGAGCTCGGTGAGTTCAGCCGTGGACAGCGCGGCGGAGACCCTGTTGAGCGCATCGACGCCGGCCGGCGTCAGCGCCCCGGCGCGGACCAGCGGCACGATGCGCTGCGCCGGGTACAGGTGCTTCGGGTCGGCCAGCTCGACCCACTGGTTGGCGGCGATGTCGGGTGCGGTGGTGAACAGGTTCACCACCTGCGCCTGCCCGCTGCGCAGCGCCTCCAGCGTCACCGGACCACC
This sequence comes from uncultured Actinomycetota bacterium, assembly GCA_963712995.1. Classification (GTDB taxonomy): domain Bacteria; phylum Actinomycetota; class Actinomycetes; order Mycobacteriales; family Pseudonocardiaceae. The sequence continues at coordinate 64,427 of CAVQKH010000026.1, forward strand.
CGCGTCGGTGCTGATGATCTGGCGGAATGTGCACCCGTAGACCTCGGCGATCCGGTCCTTCCAGCGGCCCGGCCATTCACCGGCCGCACCCAAGGTCAGCTGCGGGCAATGTGGCGCGAGCTGCTCCATGCTGGTGAGCCCGAGCGCCGCGGAGGTCTGCCGGGTGACGACCAGCACGTCGGAATCCTCGGCCTCGGAGGGCGTGAGCACCTGCAGCCCCCGCGGCAGGGACCGCTGCAGCGCGGTGTACACCTCATCCGCGGTCGTCGCGGGCGAGGCCGGGTCAAGGAAGTGCAGCAGATTGCCGGAGTACTCCGGCATCACGGTGATCGACCCGTCCATCAGGGCACGGCTGGTGATCTCCCGGCTGCCCAGGCGGGGGCGGGTCTGCACCTCGACACCGGCCTTGCGCAGCGCCTCGGCGTAGATCTCCATGAGCAATTCGCTCTCGGTGAAGTTCCCCGAGCCGACCACGACGGTGCCCGCGGCGCCACCACCGCTGACGAGCGGGTCACCGGACCCGCAGGCCGTCACCACACCGGCCACCAGCACCGTCATGATCAATGCCGTGATGCGTCTCACCATGTCCTGCCCTCCGATCCGCCGGCTCCAGCCAACCGCACTCCCACCGGCACCACCAGCCATGCGATGCCGGCGAGCAGCAGGTCCAACAGCACCGCGAGCACGGCGATCACCAGCGCGCCGGCCGCCATCTGCGGGTAGTCCGCCGAGCTCAGACCATCGAGCAGGAATCGACCCAGCCCGCCCAACCCCACATACGCTGCCACGGTGGTGGTCGCGACCACCTGCAGCACGGCGCTGCGCACCCCGCCGAGCAGCAGCGGCAGCGCCCCCGGCAGCTCCACCTGCCACAACCGCTGCGCCGAGGTCAGGCCCATCCCCCGCGCGGCATCGACCACCCCGACCTCGACGCTGCGCACCCCGGCGTAGCTGCCGGCCAGCACCGGGGGCACTGCCAGCACGACCAGCGCGACCAGCGTCGAGACCGCTTGCGAGCGCAGCAGCAGGAACAGGAATGTCAGCAGGCCCAGCGTGGGGAGCGCCCGCATCGCGTTGGCCAACCCGACCAGCACCACCCCACCGCGGGCGGTGTGCCCCACCAGCAACCCCACCGGCACCGCGACCGCCGAGGCGAGCAGCACCGCGACGACCGTGTAGTACAGGTGCTCCGCGATGCGCACCCCGACCCCGTTCGGGCCGCGCCAGTGCGCCGGGTCGGCGAGCCAGGCCAGCACCTGCGAGAAGATCATGTTCTGGTCCAGGGAGTGATCAACCGCCACAACCCGACGAGCAGCACGTCCAACACCGAGGCCAGCAGCACGATCAGCACGATGCCGATCACGATCGGTGCCAGGTACCGGGTCTGGAAACCCTCGGTGAACAGCTGGCCCAGCCCGCCGATCCCGATCAGCGCTCCCACGCTGACCAGGCTGATGTTGCTCACCGACGCCACCCGCACGCCGGCCGCGAGCACCGGAACGGCCATCGGCAGCTCGACGGCGACGAAGCGCCGCGGCGCCCGGTAGCCCATCGCGGTCGCTGCGGCCACCACGGGTACGGGCACCGCATCGAGCGCATCGACCACCGGGCGCACCAGCAGCGCCGCGGTGTAGAGCGTCAGCGCCACGATCACGTTGGCCCGGTCCAGGATCCGGGTCCCCAGGACACCGGGCATGATCACGAACAGGGCCAGGGCCGGCACGGTGTAGACGACGGTGGCCGATCCGAACACGACCGCGCGCAGCGGGCGCACCCGCTGCGCCACCCAGCCCAGCGGTAACGCCAGCACCAGCCCGATGAGCAAGGGCACCAATGCGAGGACGAGATGCTCGACCGAGCAGCTCGAGCACTTTCGCCCGGTTAGTCGGGCTGCTCAGGTAACCACCGATATCAGCGAGCATCAGAGCCGTGGTCATCAACACCGTGTTCATCAACACCTCGGCGCCGGCGCCACACCGCGAGGACGTCTTCGGCGAGCACGCCACCCACCGCGGCGCCCTCGCCGTCGACCACCACCCCGAGCCCCGACGGTGAGGACAACGCCGCATCCAACGCGGTTCGCATCGGTCCGCCTTGGCGGTGCAGCGATCCGCCCGCGCGCAGCGCACCACTGTGACCGCCCGGCGGCAGCCAGCCGCGGGGCCGGCCCGCGGCGTCCACGGCCAGCCGCCAGTCCCGCGCCGCGCCGCCGCCGTCGTCGTCAAGGGGCACCGTGGTCAGCTCCTGCACCGGAACGGCCTCAGCGGAGACGAACGACAACCCCCGGTAGCCCCGGTCACGTCCGACAAACTCGGCGACGAACGCGTCGACGGGCTCGACGAGCAGCCGCTGCGGCGGATCGAACTGGGCCAGCACCCCGCCGGTGCGCAGCACCGCGACAGCGTCACCGAGCTTGACCGCCTCGTCGATGTCGTGGGTGACGAACAGGATGGTCTTGCCCAGCTCCGCCTGAACTCGCAGCAACTCGTCCTGCAGACCCTCCCGGACCACCGGGTCGACGGCCGAGAACGGCTCGTCCATCAGCAACACAGGTGGGTCGGCGGCCAGCGCGCGAGCCACCCCCACCCGCTGCTGCTGACCTCCGGAGAGCTGCGCGGGGTAGCGCCTACCCAGCTCGGCCGGCAACCCGACGAGCTCGAGCAGCTCGCCGGCCCTCGCGCGGGCCGCCCGCCTGGTCATCCCGGTGAGCAGCGGCACCGTGGCGATGTTGTCCACGACCGTGCGGTGCGGGAACAGCCCGGCCTGCTGGATGACGTAGCCGATGCCCCGGCGGAGCTGGGCCGGCTGTTGAGACCGGACATCACGCCCGTCGAGCAGCACTGTTCCGGACGTGGGCTCCACCATCCGGTTGACCATGCGCAGGGACGTGGTCTTGCCGCAGCCGGATGGCCCGACAAGAACGGTGATCCGCCCCTCGGCCGCCACAAGATCCAGCGCAGCGACGGCCACGGTCCCATCCCCGAACCGTTTCCCCACACCGCGAAACTCGATCATCTCCGAACCCTAACCCGGCACCCTCACCCCGACATGTCTCCATATCGGGGTGAGGAGGGTTACTGGAGGGGACCTTGGTTCAGGAGGGCGCGGAAATCTGGGGACGGGACGGCGCGGGAGAACAGCCAGCCTTGGTAGGCGTCTACGCCCAGGCTGCGGAGCACCTGGAACTGGGCCGGGGTCTCGACGCCCTCGGCGACGCAGACCCGGCCCATCGCGTGCGCCATCTCGACCACGGCACGCACGACGGCGAAGTCCGAGGAATCGGACTCCACTCCGGAGACGAACCCGCGGTCCAGCTTGACGATCTGCGCGGGTAGTTCCTTGAGCCGGGCCAGCGAGGAGTACCCGGTGCCGAAGTCGTCCACCGCGAAGCGCACCCCACGCTCGACCAGCTCGGCCATCGTCTGAAGGGTCGTGCTGGACAAGTCGATCAGCGTGGTCTCCACCAGTTCCAGCACCAGGCGCTCCCAGGGCAGCCCGGTGTCGGCCACCGCGGTCGCGACCGTGGCGATGAAGTCTGATTCGCCGGGATCAGCCAGGTTGACCGCAACGGAGACCGGGCGCCCATCCCAGGACACCCAGTCACGCGCCTCCTGCAACGCGGTGCGCAGCACCCAGCTGTCCAGCTCACGCATCAGGCCGCCCTGCTCGGCCACCGGCAGGAACACGGCGGGGCTGAGCATCCCGCGCTCCGGGTGCGGCCAGCGGATCAGCGCCTCCGCCGAGAGGATCACGCCATCAGAGTTGACCACCGGCTGGTAGTGCAGTTGCAACTCGTCGCGTGCGAGCGCCTGGCGAAGCTCGCTCTCCAGCTCCACCTGCCGGTCGGTTGACTCGATCAGCGCCGGGTCGGCCGCGAAAGACCCGGCGCCAGTCCGCTTGGCCTCGAACATGGCCGCGTCGGCGAAGCGCATCAAGTCATGCGCATCACTGATGGAGGCGTCGGGCACCGCCACGCCGACCGCCGCCGACACCCGGATCACCTGACCGCGCAGCGGAATCGCGGTCCGCAGCAGACCGGAGACCTTGGCAACGAGGGATCCGATGCCACCCTGGGCGGCGACATCGGCGCAGATCACCACGAAGACATCACCGGAGAGCCGGCCGGCAGTGCAACCCTGCGGCAACCCGTCCTGCAGCCCCCGCGCCAACGCGACCAGCAGCTCGTCACCGGCGTCATGGCCGAGCGCATCGTTGACCCGCTTGAAGTTGGTGATACCGCAGGCCAGCACCGCGACATCGGCCGCAGCCGAGGTGAGCAGCTCGGTCAAGGTGTCCTTGATCGCGGCCCGGTTGGGCAGACCAGTGAGCTCGTCGTGGGTCGCCCGGTAGGTGAGCGCCTCGGCCACCCGTCGACGCTCGGTGATGTCAGTAAAGATCACCAGCAGGAAGCGCTGGCCGTCGTCCTGCACCGACGCCGAGACGTGCAGCTCGCAGTACACCGGGTCACCATCGGCCCGCAGCAGCATCCGCTGCGGCACGGTGTAGCTCTCGGACCTGGCTGCCTGATGGGTGTGCAGGGGGCGCAGCCGGGTGGCCCGCTCCTGGGGGTGGGTCAGCGACTCGGAGCTCATCCCCCGCAGGGTCTCCAGGTCATAGCCCAGCAGCTTGCACAGCGCCTCGTTGGCGTCGACCAGCCGATCGTTGTCGTCGAAGATCCCGATGCCGACCGGGGTGATCGACACCAGGTCAGCGAAACGCTGGCTGGAGCGCATCATCCGGGTCTCGGCCGCGCGCTGCTCGGTGAGGTCCTGGACGGTGCCGACCAGCCGGGAGCCACCGGAGGCATCAGCGATGGCCGCCCCGTGACAGCGGAAGGTACGCACCGCCCCGTCGGGTCGCAACACCCGATGCTCGCAGGTCACCGGCGCCTGATCGACGACCAGCTGACGCCACAGCCCGTCCACCCACTCCCGGTCATCGGGATGCACCAGCGACAGGAAGGTCTGGTAAGTGGTCTGCCGGGCGGAGATTCCGTAGAGCTCCTGCATCTCCTGCGACCAGATCAGCTGGTCGCAGCTCGGATCCCACTCCCAGGTACCGATGCGGGCCGCCCGCTGTGCCTGCGTCAGCCGGTGCTGCTCAGCCCGCAGCGCCCGCTCCAAGGCTCGCTCCTGGCTCACCTCCTGCACCGTCCCTACCAGCCGCAGCAGCTCCCCGCGATCCGATCGCTCGGCCTGCAGGCGGCACAGATAGTGCGTCTCGCCGCGCTCGGGCAGTCCGCGGACATACGCCTCCAGCGTGTCCAGATCAGGGTCGGAGGCCATCTCGTGCACCTGCCGGAACAGCTGGGGCAGGTCCTCGGGGTGGATGTGCCGGAACGGGTCGGCGTCAACACAGCAACCGCCGAACAGCTCCGCCAGGGTAGGACTGTAATCGATCTTGTTGGTGGGCCATTCCCAGGTGAAACTGCCGATACGGGCGATCCGCTGAGCCTGGAGCAGCCGGGTGTGTTCCTGCGCGAGCTCGCTGGTGTCCACCAGCCGCCTGGCCGAGCGCAGGTCGGAGACATCGACCAGGAACACCATGAGCAGATCCGTGTCCGGCACGTACCAGTGCGTCACCCGCACCGGTACGGCGTACCCGCCCGGCCCGATCAGCTCGGCATCGGTCCCAGAGCCGGTATCGGTGTCCATCCCGGGGCCCACCAGCAGGCTGTGCAACGGCAGACCGATCAGCGCGTCGGCGAACCACCGGCCGGAGAGCTGCGCCACGGCCGAATTGGCCTGGACCACCACGCCGCCCTCGCAGACCAGCGCGGGGGACTCGGGAAGCGGGATGGGCAGGGACGAGACCTGCGGCAACAGGACCGGCGCCGCCGCGATCGAGGCGGACGAACTCGACCGACCCGGCCGGAACGCCGCCAGGGAGCGACCCGGGGCAGTCCACCCCACCTCTCCGGGGTTCAGTGATACAGGCACGAAATCGACCCGCTCAGCCCGCTCGGCCACGGCACCACCCTCCCGCCGCACCAATCACCATAAGTGCCTCGGCTCTGGCAACGACGTGTCACAACCCTGTCGGGTGGACCAACGCGCGAACTGACGATTAGTTATGCTACTGACAGCAACCATGCGTCACGCTCTGCAGCGAATATCCGCCAAAGTGGATCTAGGGTGTCACCGGATCAGGTGGTTGGATGAGCGTCGCGCTGCCAGACCGGTCGCTAAGGTGAACCCGTGCAGTTCCGTGAACTGTCCGTGCCGGGTGTGATCGAGTTCACGCCCCAGGTCTTTCCCGATGCGCGCGGCCGGTTCGTGGCGCCGTTTCAGCAATCCGCGTTCGGCGCCGCCACAGGGCACCGGCTGCAGCTGGCACAGTCCAACCACAGCGTCTCGCACCGCGGCGTGATCCGTGGCGTGCACTTCTCCGACGTGCCCCCCGGTCAGGCCAAGTACGTGTACTGCACCCGGGGCTCACTGCTGGACGTCGCGATCGACGTCCGGATCGGCTCCCCCACCTTCGGCCGCTGGTGCTCGGTGCTGCTGGACACCGAGCACCACCGCGGCATCTATCTCGCCGAGGGAATCGGGCATGCGTTCATCGCACTGGCCGATGACACCGTGATGGCCTACCTGTGTTCCACCGGATACGACCCCTCAGCCGAACACACCGTGAACCCTCTGGACCCGGCGCTGGGGCTGCCCTGGCCCGGCGACCTCGATCCGGTCCTGTCCGACAAAGATCGGACCGCCCCTACCCTCGCCGAAGCCATCCCTTTCCTCCCCAACTGGACCGCCTGCCAAACCCACTACGCCAACCTCCGAGGCGCCGCCCCGCAGTCAGCAGGCTCAGCGGGATTATCCGGGCCTCACTGACCCCGCTGAAGCCGCTGAATGCGGGGGGCTGGCCAGAGACGGGCGATGACCACTGCAATGGGGGTGGCGGGGCCCAGGTGGCGGGAGTCGGTGGATGCCACGGGGTTGTCGCCTTCGACCCACCAGGCCTCGCCGTGGCGGCCCACCGCGCGTTTGACGGACAACCGGCCGGGGCGTTGCGGCCAGCGGACGAGGACCACAGCTCCGGGCCGTGGCCGGGCTCGCAGGCTGATCAGCACGACATCGCCATCCGCCAGCGTCGGCGACATCGAAGGGCCACGCACCACCGCGCGGCGCCACGGCCACCCGACACGGTCGTACCCCATCAGATGATCACCGTCCAGGATGCTCGGCGCGCCTCGCACGGGTAGGGTCGCGTGACGATGGAGCACACTTGTCAGGGAGGAACGATGGGACTGCTGTCGCGCATTCTGCCCCGCCCCCACCTGGAGGTTACCGCGCACTGTGACCTCCCATGCGGCGTCTATGACCCCGCACAGGCCCGGATCGAGGCCGAGTCGGTCAAGGCGATCCAGGAGAAATACCAGACCAACGCGGACCCGGAATTCCGCACCCGCGCGATCGAGATCAAGGAACAGCGCAGTGACCTGGTGAAACACCACCTCTGGGTGCTGTGGACCGACTATTTCAAACCGCCGCACTTCGAGAAATACCCGCAGCTGCACGAGTTGTTCAACAAGGCCACCAAGGCCGCCGGTGCCTCCGGCACCAAGGGATCGAACGACCCCGCAACCGGGCAGGTCCTACTGGACCACATCAGTGAGATCGACAAGATCTTCTGGGAGACCAAGCAAGGCTGAGGTCCACGTAACGAGACACGGCGCTGACCAGCGTAAACTTATCGCTGGTCAGCGCCGTGTCTCGTTATTGATCGTTGTTTCGTCCACAAGAGACCCAGTCTAGGAGCTGGCACAGAAGAGATCTTGGACGCGATACGAGACTTCGAAGATCTTGCAGATAGTTACCGGATCCGACGTTTCAGAGATCTTATGCGTTTTTCGCGCCGGCTTGCACTGCCAATAGCCAGGAAGTAACGCAGCGTAATTTCCTGGTGACCCAGCGGCAACATATACCGTTCGGCGGCACACCATGGCGCCTGGCCACTATGGCTCGTAGGATGGGAGGAAAGCGACGGGAGCGACTCATGAGACATGATGGTTAACCCCGGCGATACACGCTCACCGTACCGCCAAGTGGCGGATGCACTGCGGGCCGAGATCGAGTCCGGTGCGTTACGCGCGGGTGATCCGCTCCCATCGAACACCTCGATCATGGATCGATTCAAGGTGGCCAGCTCCACAGCACAGCGCGCGGTTCGAACCTTGACGTCGGAAGGTCTGGTCGAGAGCGTTCCCGGCCGAGGGGTCTTCGTCCGCAAGAAGCAGCCGCGGCGCGTGGTGTCGTCACGGTATGTGTCCGCCCCACCGGAAGGTGGGCAGGACCGGTGGACCGCCGAGGGCGCGGAAGAGGGCCGCCGGGCTGATCAACAGATCGCCTTCGTCGGGGAGGTCGAACCACCGGATGAAGTAGCTGACCATCTGAGGCTGCCTGATGCAGGCACGGCCGTGGTCCGACGTCGCGTGATGTTTCTGGATGACGAGCCCGTCGAACTGACGAACACGTACTACCCTGCTGATCTTGCCCGGGGTAGCGGCATCATGGATGCGAGCAAGATCCCTCGTGGCGCCCGTGCCGCGCTGGCCGACCTCGGTTACCCGCCCCGGCGGGCGCACGAGGTGGTGTATACGCGGATGCCCACCCCTGATGAATCCCGAGCGTTGCGCCTGCCCATGGGCACACCCGTCCTCCATGTCGTGCGCACGGTGCTCTCCGACGATGACCGGCCGATCGAGGTGAGCGTGATGGTCCTCAGCGGTGATCGGAACCGCCTGGAGTACGAGATTCCCGCCGACTGAGTCCCCGCCCAGCCGTCTCCCACGCAGCCGTCTCCTGCCTGTCGCTTGCCAGCCCCCGGATGCCGTACATATCCGGGGGCTGCGCGGTCTCGGCGTACCGGTGGAGGTCACATCAAGCTATGGTGCTATGGTGCCATACCTCGGTGTCGCTGTCCGGCTTGATGTCAGACAGCGGACCTCGAACCTTGGAAGGGGAGCGATGCAGGTTCAGAGCACCCGGATGTACCGGGTCGGAAAGGCGGCCGGGCACTTTCACGTGTCGGCTGCGACGATCTATCGGGCGATGGAGTCCGGTCAGCTGGATACCGGGAAGCGAGGCAACGGCACAGGCACGTTGCGAGTGACCGGGGCAGCAACCGTAGCCCACCCGGCGATCTGTGCGCAGGCCGCCCACCACCCGCTCCTGACCGCTGCGATGCCGCCAGTCCGATGAAGACCATCCGCCTGCCGGACACGGCCACCTCACCGGGACTGCCCGCTGGTACCCGGGTGCAGCTCAAGACCAGCGCGAAGGTTGCCGGGACGGTCATGTCCTACCAGCATGGGTGCTCGCCGGCTCGGCTCGGCCTGTTCCCCGTACGCCTGGATGACGGCATCTGGCAGACCTGTCACACCAGCGACGTCATCGTGCTCTCCTCGCCGAAGTACCCCGATCAGCGAGAGGGTCGGCGACACAACCGTTGATCCATCCCAGGACGCCAGGCCGACGGCTGCAGCGCGTCGCAGGATGATGGGATGCTGTCAGTTATGCCTGATCCGCCACCGGGGGTGTCCTCGGGTGCGCTGTTCGACCGCGTCGGCCTGGGTGACGATCATCCTGGTGCCCTGGCGTGGGCTCATGACCTCGCTGCCGGCCTACGGTCCTCGGGTGATCACGAATTGGCCCGGGTCATTGATGAGGACACTCTGGGCAGGCGCCGCCGGGTGCTGGGCGAGGACCACCCCGACACGCTGACCTCGGCTCATTACCTCGCCGTCGATCTGAGCTCGCTGGGAGAGCACCAACAGGCCCGCCAACTCGGCGAGGACACCCTGAACCGCTACCGCCGGGTGTTGGGCGAGGATGACTCACTGACGTTGCGTTCGGCCCACCAGCTCGCCAGCGATCTGCGGGCGCTGGGTGAACACGAAGGAGCCCGGCAGCTCAGCGAGGACACCCTCAAGCGGCGCCGCCGGGCGCTGGGCCAGGACCACCCCGCGACCCTGCGCTCGGCGATCAATCTCGCGGTCGATCTGCGGGCGTTGGGTGAGCACCAATGGGCCCGGGTACTGGGCGAGGACACCGTAGCCCGCTGCCGCCGGGTGCTGGGTGAGGACCATCCGCATACCCTGACCTGCGCGCACAACCTCACCAACGACCTTCGTGCGCTGGGCGAGCACGAGCAGGCCCGCCGGCTCAGCGAAGACACCCTGACCCGCTGCCGCCAGGTACTGGGCGAGGACCATCCCCGCACCCTGACCTCGGCCCACGACTTCGCCGTGGATCTGCGCGCCGTGGGCGAGTACCAGCAAGCCCGCGCACTCGACGAGGACACCCTGACCCGCTGCCGCCAGGTGCTCGGGGAGGACCATCCTCATACGCTGAGCACGAGTCACAACCTCGCCAACGATCTGCGTGCGCTCGGCGAGCACGAGCAGGCCCGCCGGCTCAGCGAGGACACCCTGACCCGCCGCTGTCGGGTGCTGGGCCAGGATCACCCGAACACGCTGATCTCAGCCAACAACCTCGCCCTTGACCTCCGCGCCTTGGGCGAGTACCAGCTGGCCCGCGCGCTCGACGAGGACACCTTGGCCCGCTGCCGCCAGGTGTTGGGCCATGACCACCCCAACACCCTGACGGCGGCGTACAACCTCGTCCGCGACCTGAACGCGCTGGGCGAATACCAGCCCGCCCACCAACTCAGCGCGGACACCCTGAGCCGCTGCCAGCGAGCGCTGGGCCACCATCACCCCGAGACTGCGGAATCACCCAACAATGCCGCCGACCGCCCGTGCACCTCCGCGGAACATCGGCGAATCCAGCGGCTGGCAGAGTGGATCAACTCCCAATACCCGTCATGACCACTTGCCCCGCCTCGGCTGATCCCCATCGTTGCTACAGCGGGTTCCCTCAAAGGATGAACCCAGAGCGAACAGGGGATGAACATACCCCCTATTAGGGGTAGAGTTGATGACTTAAAGTAGATCAAGGCTAGAAATTCCACCCATTCGAGTGTTTACGATCGCAGTGTGACACTCACAGCCACGCTCACCGCGATCGGTGCGCTGATGGTCGGAATCCTCATCGGCCTCCCCATCCGGATCGCGGCAAAGCCAGCGTCTCCGGATGGTGCTCAAGACTCGGATGCGGTGCGGTTGGAGGCGACCCGGCGGGATTTCGTGGCCAACGTCAGCCACGAACTCAAAACCCCCGTCGGCGCGATGGCCCTGCTGGCCGAAGCGGTCCTGGATGCCGCCGATGACCCCCACGAGGTCCGCCGCTTCGGCACCAAAATCCTCAACGAAGCCAACCGCCTGGGCACCCTGGTCACCGAACTCATCGCGCTGTCCCGACTCCAAGGCGCCGAACGACTCCCCGCACTGGGCACCGTCGAAGTCGACCACGTCATCACCGACGCCCTCGACCGCTGCCGCCTGGCCGCCGAATCCGCCAACATCCGCTTCACCCTCGACCCCCCCTCCGGCCTGCTCCTCCACGGCGACGCCACCCTGCTGGTCACCGCCCTGTCCAACCTGCTCGACAACGCCGTGTCCTACTCACCCCCCGGCAGCCCCGTCTCCCTGAGCCGCCGCATGGAAGACGGCTACGTCGAAATCGCCGTCACCGACCGCGGCCTGGGCATCGAACCCGAACACCAACAACGCGTCTTCGAACGCTTCTTCCGCATCGACCAAGCCCGCTCCCGCACCACCGGCGGCACCGGCCTGGGCCTGGCCATCGTCAAACACATCGCCGCCAACCACGGCGGCGAAGTCCACCTGTGGAGCAAACCCGGCACCGGCTCCACCTTCACCCTGCGCATCCCCGCCCACCCGGACAACCCACCGCAGCTGCCCTCCATACCCGAACCCCTGGCAGCGTCGAGTTCGTCGAGCTCCTTCGGATAAACCGGTAGGGGTGTCGACAGCAGGCCCAGGTTGGCGCACGATCAGCTACACCGTGGACGCAGTCGAGCACTTCATCGGGTTACTGGCCGGGCGCGGGCCCGGGCCGGAGCTCGACGTGGGCGCGCTCGCGATCGCGGCCGGCGCAGACCCGGACCTCGACGCCGCGACCTGGCTGCGCGAACTGGATCGGCTGGCGCAGGGCATCGACTCGCTCGAGGCGCTGCGCCACCGACTGTTCGTCACAGAACGCTTCGCCGGCAACACCGAGAACTACTACGATCCGCGCAACTCCCTGCTGGATCAGGTGCTCCACCGCAGGCTCGGCATCCCCATCACGTTGTCGCTCGTCTGCCTCGAGGTGGGGCGGCGTGCCGGCGTATCGCTTGAGGGCGTCAGCATGCCGGGCCACTTCCTGGTCCGTCCGATGGCCACCAACCACTACCTCGACGCGTTCAACGGCGGCACGCTGCTCGATCTCGCCGGTTGCGAAGCGTTGTTCCGGGCCGCGAACCAGGCGGGTCCGGAGGTCCCATTCGGGCGACACCTGTTGACGGCGGCACCCCGAAGAGCGATCTTCGCCCGCATTCTGCAGAACCTGCGGACCGCCTATCGCAACCTCGGACGTCTCGCCGACCTGGAATGGGTATTGCGGATGCGCTTGGCGCTACCCGGTGTGGGAGCTCAAGAACTCATCGAGCTGGGTCACACACTCGGCAGGCAAGGTCAGTTCCTCGACGGTGCCAAGTTCCTGGAGTCACAGATCTCCACCTGGCCGCAGCATGCCGAACTTCTGCAATATGCCGCTCACAGCCTGCGCGCACAACTCAACTGAGCTTAACGGCCGGATTCTGTCGATCAGCGGTCTTCGGGTGATTATTCGGGACGATTACCAGTGGCCCATCGCAGCGCCGGCGGGCAGAACAGCAGCACCAACACAGCTACACAGAACGCTGCAGCCGGTATCCCGTAGGCCGGCTGGGACGATGGCCCGGCGGCATACCAGCACGCCCCGAGCAACAGCAGCTGAGCGACCACAGCCGGGGTGCGCGCGCCGTGCCGGCCCCGCACCAGGTTCACCCCCACTGCGACCAGGATGGCCCCGAAACCGGCCAGCCAGGCTGCGGTGGCCCCGACCGGTACCGGACTGCTGGATCCGCGCGCCGCGACAAGAAACCCAGCTGCGACCGCCACCCCGGCCAGACCCTGCAGCACCACCAGCACGCCCGCTACTCGGACCGGACCTGGCACTGTTGACCCAGTGCGCTCAGTTGAACCAGCAGACTCGGCGGTCACTGCAACAGGGTAGTCCGCAACGTCAGTATAGTTCCGTGACGACTCCACCACACGCCGTGACACGAAAACTCGACCGAAACGTTTGAGCGGGTCGCCTCGTTACCTCCGATAGGCCAGCTGTTCCAGAAACCTCACGACCTTCGGGTCGGCGAGGGTTCTTGGACGGCCCACCGTGGTGATCATGTCTCGGTGGCCGAGCGGAGCGGGTTGTCGTGATCAAGCTTCCGTGATGCGCAGCCAGGCCCGAATTGTGCTTGAGTAATCGGTTTCACGTGCGGTTGGCAGTACCTACGGCGGGGTACCCGCTGGGTGAATCGACTCACTTCGTCCGTAGATACCCCTTGACATCGTGGGTGATTGTGAAATCATTCACAAGCCCAAATAACAGACGACGACAGCGTTGGGACGACAGGAGTTCCCCGGCGCGATCGACGAGGAGCAAGAACCATGGACTGGCGCCACCACGCGGCCTGCCGAGACGAGGACCCCGAGCTGTTCTTCCCTGTGGGAACCAGCGGCCCCGCTCTACTGCAGATCACCGAGGCTAAGGCTGTCTGCCGCCGCTGCCCGGTCAATGCTGAGTGCCTCAATTGGGCACTCACATCCGGACAGGATGCTGGTGTGTGGGGCGGTATGAGCGAGGACGAGCGACGTGCCCTCAAGCGGCGCAACGCTCGGACCGGGGCCCGTAACGGCGTCTGATCCGCGCACAATCGCATGACCAACGAGAGGTCCGGCACCCGACGGTGCCGGACCTCTCGTCATTGGGCGATGTGGGCGAGGTCTGCTGACACGCCACTCCTGCTGGCCCTCAACTGCTGGCACTCAACGCTGGATGGTCAGCGGCAAGCTCAGGACCGCCACCGTGCCGCGAGGCTGCTGGCGCCGCAGGTCCAGGGACCCGCGCAACTCGGAGCCGACGAGAGTGCGGACGATCTGCAAACCCAACCGCTCGGCCCGAGCCAACGAGAAGTCCGGCGGTAACCCACGGCCGTCGTCGGAGACGGTCACCTCCAGCGATCCGCCGGACCGCTCGGCGCGCAACACCACCTCACCGCCCAGGCCCGGCTCGAAGGCGTGCTCCAGGGCGTTCTGCACCAGCTCGGTGAGCACCATGACCAGCGGGGTGGCCAGCTCCGCGGCGAGAATCCCGAAGCCGCCCTCCCGCCGCACCACGACCCGGCTCTCCTGCCCCGAGACCTCAGCGACCATGCCGAGCACCTTGTCCACGACCTCGTCGATGTCCACCCGGTCGTCCAGCGACATCGACAGCGTTTCGTGCACCATGGCGATGGAGGCCACCCGGCGCACTGATTCCTGCAGGGCCTGACGGGCCTCGACGTTCGACGTGCGCCGTGACTGCAGGCGCAGCAGCGCTGCCACCGTCTGCAGGTTGTTCTTCACCCGGTGGTGGATCTCCCTGATGGTGGCGTCCTTGGACAGCAGCGCACGATCCCGGCTGCGCAGCTCGGTCACATCGCGGACCAGAACCAATGCCCCGGCCGGCTCGCCGCGCGGTCGCAACGGCAGCGCCCGGAACAGCATCGTGGCACCGGCGGCATCGGCTTCGATGCGGGTGCTCGGGCTGCCCTGGATGGCGCCCAGGATCCGCTGCGCCACCTCGGCAGCGTCGAACGGATCGGAGATCAGCTTGCGGGTCAGTGGGGCGAGCCGCTCCCCTCGCAGCTCGGCCGGGTAACCCATCCGATGGTAGGCAGACAGCGCGTTGGGGCTCGCGTAGATCACGATTCCCTGTGGGTCGACCCGGAGTAGGCCATCCCCCGCTCGCGGGCCACCCTGCCGGTCCGGTGTGGTCTCGCCGTCCGGGAAGGTGCCATCGGCCAACATCTGGCACAGGTCGGTGGCGATGCCCAGGTAAGCGATCTCCAGCGGGCTGGGCACCCGGGGGACCGCCAGGTTCGCTTCCCGTCCCAGAACGGCGATCGACCGCTCACCCAGCCGCACCGGCACCACCTCGCGTCGCACCGGAACGCCGAGCAACCAGCTGGGCTGTTCCTCACGCAGGATGCTGCAGTCCTGAAACGCCTGATCGAGCCGACGGCACTCGATGTCTCCGGCTCGAGTGCCGACCACGTCGTTCGGATGGACGGTGGGGCCAGTGGTGGGTCGAACATGGGCGACGCAGAGGAACTTCCCCACTCGGTCGGCACCTGCTCGATCGACCCCTGCTGGGCAGGGGAGGTCCAGCGGCGCCCACATCAGCAGATCGGCGAAGGCCAGATCCGCGAGCAACTGCCACTCGGCGACGATCCGCTGCAGGTGGCCGACCGCCGCGCCGGGCAGCCGGGTGTGCCGGGCCAGCAACTCACTCAGCGTCGACATCGCGGCCCACCACCTCGCCGCCGGAGCTCACGTGAGGGTGACGTTACTCAACCACGGCGATCAGGTCACCCTGTTGTACGACATCACCTTCCGAGACCGCCAACTTCGCGACGGTTCCTTCCACCTCGGACAGGACAGGGATCTCCATCTTCATCGACTCCAGGATCACCACCGTGTCACCGTCGCAGACCGCGTCGCCCTCGGCGACCACGATCTTCCACACGTTGGCCACCATCTCGGCCCGGATCTCCTCGGTCATCGATCGCCTCCTTGCGACGCTGTGCCCGCTATCCAACCACGGTGATCGCCCACGTCTCGGCGCAGTCATGACACACTCGCCCACGACCGCACCGAGTCGCCCGAAAGCAACGACCCGGATCAATCGACACCGAGAGGGACAGCCGCCATGTCCAAGAAGGGCCGCAAGAAGCGTAGCCGGAAGAAGAGCGCCGCCAACCACGGTAAGCGCCCCAACACCTGAGACCCGACCTGCGGGCCCGTCTGCTCCTGACGGGCCCGCAGGAGCAGACGGGCCCGCAGGCTCAGCTCTCGGTGAACGACTGCGTGACGGTCACTTCCACGCCGAGCACGTCCTGGCGCACCATGATCTCGCGGATCGACTCACGCAGCCGCTGCTTGAGCGCGTCGGGCGCGTGGTCACCGCGGCACTTGCGGGCCAGCAACGCCTTGAGGTGCTCCTCGAGACCGAACTCCTCGAAGCACGGGCCGCATTCGTCCAAGTGGCGCTGCAGCAGCGCACGCCGCTCTCGGTCGCACTCGTTGTCCAGGAACAACCACAGCTCGGCGAGTACCTGACGGCAATCGGTCTCGTGTGGATCTCCACAACTCATGACGCGACCTCCGCGTCGCGCAGGAATCCGCGCTCGCGGGCCACACCGGTGAGCATGTCGCGCAGTTGCTTGCGCCCTCGGTGCAACCGCGACATCACCGTCCCGATCGGGGTCCCCATGATCTCCGCGATCTCCTTGTATGCGAAGCCTTCAACATCGGCCAGGTAGACCGCCATCCGGAAGTCCTCCGCCAGTTGGCTCAAGGCATCCTTGACGTCGGAGTCGGGCAGCCGATCCAGCGCGTCCATCTCCGCCGAGCGTAGTCCCGCCGAGGTGTGTTGCGCGGCCCGCGCCAGCTGCCAGTCGGTGATCTCCTCAGAGGGTTGCGCCAGGGGTTGGCGCTGCCGCTTGCGGTACCCGTTGATGTAGCTGTTGGTGAGGATCCGGTACAGCCAGGCCCGCAGGTTCGTGCCCGCGCGGAACGACCCGAAGGCGCCGTAGGCCTTGAGGTAGGTCTCCTGTACGAGGTCCTCGGCATCGGCCGGGTTGCGGGTCATCCGAAGCGCCGCCGCGTAGAGCTGGTCGAGCAGGGGCATGGCGTCGCGCTCGAACCGCGCCGTCCGCTGCTCCGCCGTCTCCTCGGCCTCGGCCCCGGACATGCTTTCCTCGCCCGGGTCGGACCGGGCGGCCTCGGTGCTGTCGGCTGACATCACTCCGACCACCCCCATGCCCAGTTCTGCATTGATGGTCGAGGGTACGCGCCAGGCGGAGGTCGCGCCCAGCGAAATGGGTCCAGACGTGCGGGTTTGGTGGACTGTCGACATCACGATCGGAGTAACACCCTGGCCCCTACCCTCATTCCACAGCTGCGTGCACGCTCACTCACACCCGACGCCATCGCCGTCACGGTCCAACTCGAATGCGCGCGATAACCACTGCGCCACCGCGTGTTCCAGCGCGGCGGGGTTTGATTTGAGCGAGTGGTCGCCGGGTAGCAACACGACCTCGCGCCGGGCTGCGGGTTCGGGGCGGCCGAAGGGGTCCCGCTCGCCCTGCACGACGAGCACCGGCAGGTCCAGCCCGTCCAGCTCGTTCATCCGGCTCCGATCCGGCCGCCCCGGTGGGTGTACGGGGAACGCGAGGCACAACACGGCCACCGCGCCGCCGGTGACTGCGGTGCGGCAGGCCACCCTGGCCCCGGAGGAACGTCCACCGAAGATCAGCGGCAGGCCGGCGAACGCCTCGGCTGCCAGGCATCGGGTGACGGCCAGCCACGCCTCGTCCAGCTGCCGGGCCGGCGCCGGGGCACGCCGTCCTGCGACCCGGTAGGGCTGCGTGACCAGCGCGACGTGCACCCCGACCGCCCTCGCCGCTGCGGTGGTGGCAGTGAGGTCGGGTGCACTGATCGAACCCCCCGCGCCATGGCCGAGCAGCAGCGCAGCACGGCCCTGCGCCGCGCAGTGCAGCTGCGCTGTGGCCGGGCCGTGCGGGGTGGAGATGGTCAGCTCAGTCACCGGGTCTGGTCCAGGTCCAGCAGCGCGGGCTGCTCCGGCTCGAGGCGCTCGACCAGTTGAGGGCCGGTGTGCCGGACGTTGTTCACCGCTGTGGACACCGGCCGCAGCTCCAACGCCGCCACCAGTGCAGCGGATGGCGGCGCGAGCAGCTTGCCGGGATCGGGGGAGTCCGGATCCAGCCAGGCCTGCCAGGCCTGCGCGGGCAGGATCAGCGGCATCCGGTCGTGGATCTCGGCGAGCGGACCCACCGCGTCGGTGGTCAGCACCGTGCAGGTCACCAGGGGTGCGTCGGTGTCCGGACCCCGCCAGGTCGACCACAAGCCAGCGAGCGCGAGGCTGGAGCCGTCCGCCGGAGTCATGAAGAACGGTTGCTTCTGTGAACCCAAACGCTGCCACTCGTACCAGCCGTCGGCGGGTAGCAGGCAGCGCCGCCTGGCCAGCGCGTCCCGGAACGCGGGCTTGCCGGCCGCGCTCTCGACCCGGGCGTTGATCATGCGGGATCCGATCTTCGGGTCCTTGGCCCAGTGCGGCACCAGCCCCCAGCGCATCACCCGGATGCTGCGCACCGTGCGGGCCGGGTCTGCGACTCCGTCGGAGTCACGCGGGTGCCGGGTCACCACGGCGAGCACCGGTTTGGTCGGCGCGACGTTGTAGTCAACCGCCGGCGCCGCACCATCGGTGGCGTCGAGGGCGTCGAAGTCGACGGCCAACGTCGCGGGATTCCTGGTCGAGGCGTACCTGCCACACATGGGGTCATCGTGACATGCCCGCCTGCACGATGATGAGCCCACGACCACCTCCACCCAGCTGGAGCCAATCGGCGGCCACGTTCGGGCACGGTTGTTCTGGAGCGACAGAGGCAAGCGTCGCTCTGCGGCATCTGATCGATAGGAGGTTCGGGATGCGGGACCTGAGGTTTGTATGGCTTGAGATCACTGGGCGATGCCAGCTCGCCTGTATCCATTGCTACGCCGAATCTGGACCGGCTGGGGGTGATGGGACGATGTTGCTGGATGATTGGTACCGGGTGATCGATGAGGTCGCGCAGCTCGGTGGGCAGATGGTGCAGTTCATTGGTGGTGAGCCGACTGTCTACCGGCCGCTGACCAATCTGGTGTATCACGCGCGAGATCAAAGGTTGGAGGTGGAGGTGTTCAGTAATCTTGTGCGTGTGTCATCGGAACTGTGGGAGGTGTTCGCCCAGCGCGGGGTGCGGCTGGCCACGAGTTACTACAGCGATGATACCTCCGAGCACGAGGCGATCACCAAGGGCAGGGGCAATCACGCCCGGACCAAAGCTAACATCGTCGAGGCGTTAAGCCGGTCAATTCCGTTGAGGGTCGGTCCGCGCCGAGACCGCATTCAGCATGACCGAGAACTTGGGCGGTGTTCCCGGTTACTGGGAGGACAACACCGCCGAGATGAGTCACGGTGAAAGCTTTCTTACCGTGTTAGGTTCGATGTTCCGTGATCCGGGTCTCTATGTGATGGACGAACCGGAGGCCGCGCTGTCCTTCACGTCCTGTCTTCAACTTGTTGCCCTGATGTACCAGCTTGGCCAGTCTGGCGCCCAGGTCGTGTGCGCTACCCATTCACCGATCCTAGCGGCCACTCCCGGCGCCGAGATCATCGAGGTGGGCGATCATGGCCTACGCTCGGTCGACTGGGCAGAGCTTGAACTTGTCGACCACTGGCGACGCTACCTAAAGCATCCTTCGGCTTACCTGCGGCACATCACGGACTCATGACTCATCCTACCCTGGCCCCAGAACCTGATACCGACGCGGACGCAAAATTTCGCAATTGGATGCGGCTCAATCTTGCGCGGGCCGCCGAGCGGTTTGGGCTGTCCGTGACTGGAGCACCCATCTTCGGTTGGCGATTACGCTCGATCGGCGCTGTCGCGGATGGCCCCAACGGGGCTTGTTGGCTGCGGGTTGCCTCCGAACAGCCGCAGTGGGCTACCGGAGAGTTTTGGACCGGTAACCAGGACGCCAATACCCTTACCGGAATACCCAAACCCGTTGTTCTCGCGAGCACCGAGTGGGACGAGGCAGGGTGGCGGTCCCAGCGGGCCGAGGTAATGACCCTACTGCCTGGCGAACCTTGCTCACTCAGCGATGTCTTGCGGACCGAGATCGACCTGTCCGATAGCTGGTACAGCGAGCTGCGCCGGTCCCTTCGCCGACTCGCCGGCTTTCCTACCATCAGAATCACCGTCACCCAAACCAGGGTGAATGGCCTGGTCCGCGCCGCATTCGGCCAACACCGAACGCTTCAGGTCAACAACTGGGAAACCGTCCACGGAGATCTTCATTGGGGCAACCTGCTGCAACCGCAGTTCGGAATTCTCGACTGGGAAATGTGGGGACAAGGTCCCGTAGGCACCGATGCCGCAACCCTGTGCCTCCACAGCCTTCTCAACCCTAGCGTATTTCACAGGATATACAGCGAATTCGCGGACATACTCGACAGGCCAGATGGAATCACTGCCCAATTATGGGTGGCGGCGCGCATGATGAAGAGAATAAATAATTCAGGAGATTTTCCCGACCTGAAAATCCCACTCCGAAGACATGTCGAAAAAATTGCCTTCTGATGTCGTGAAAAATTCAGACTGGTCTCATCTTCCAGCTGGCGGACACCGAACAGGACAGCGGCCAACGCCTCGATAGCAGCGCCATTCGTACGGCACGGCTGCCCAGCCGCCAGAGACAGCCGCTCTCGTTCATCCGGATCGAGTACACCGGCCGGGTCAGGTAGGCAAGCAGCGAGCGGGCGCCTTGGTCTGTCGAGTCGAAGCCCAGATCGGCCGGTGTCGCATGTGAGGACGGCGCGCAGGGCGTCGACATAGAGCTGCCGGGGACAGCGGACAGTGCCGCGTTCTAGTTTGCCGAGGTGGTTGGCATCAAAGGCGACACCACGGCGCTTGTCGAGACGAGACGCCACTAGGGATTCTGAAACTTCGCAACTCTGCATTGGTGGGACGTGCCTGTGGGAGCATGCCCCAGAAGGTCGGTGCGTCACCGGGGCATGATCGGTGAGCCGCGGACAAGGTCTGATCATGTGGAGTTACTGGTGGGTCGTAGCACGCCAGCACGCTGATGGGCTCTCCCGCAACCCCGTGTCCGACAAGGTGGCCACAGCGTCGGCTAGCGCGGTGAGTTGCCGCAGCACCGACCGTGCCGCCCCCCCCCCCGCCATTAGCTGGCCGCAGACGGCACCAGGATCACGCCCCAGACGCGGTCTACCATCCGTAAATCGAAAACGGTTGGCCAGTTGTCACATGGTCAAGCGCGGTGCGGCAGTATGCAATCATGTGGTCAGGGAGCGCGCGGAGCGGGAACCAGCGGAGTTCGCTGCATCTATCTGGTTCACGGTTTTCTGGGGCGCCTTCCCAATGGCGTGCGGTGAAAAAGAAGGCAACGCGGCCACCACTGGATGAGTTGTGCATAACATGAGCAAACTCGATCGCGTCCGGGGAGATCGTGACACCAATTTCCTCTTTGGCTTCACGAATAACGGCGGCGATCACTGATTCTCCTGCTTCCAGATGACCAGATGGCACGTGGTACGCGCCGTCTTCAAAGCCGGTGTTCTGGCGACAGCCGAAGAGTATTTCGTCACCATCGAGCAAGAGCAGATGTACATCTCCTGTGACCTTGAAGCGTCGGGCATCAACCATGGATAGATGGTCTCCTTTGATTACTCCGCGAGGCGGGCATGAAGCGAGGTTCATCCATAGTTTAGCGCAGCACGGAGCAATCGCTTAACAGAGACCCCACTCACGAAGAGAGACGGTTAAGTTACTCAGTCGTTCTAGATTCATCTGTTTTTCCGCGGCACTCGCGACGCTCTCCCGATGTGTGCCGTACTGCCACCAGCTCTCGCCTGTCTTGCGGTCCATGACCAGGAACCGATCCTTGATAGCGGGGCCACGTAGCACCAAGGACACGGTGAAGGGCTCGGCCACCACGGCATGCACCATGGTGTGATGCAGCGCATAAACAGTGCCGACGTGCTCCTGCCGAACCTGCAGCGCTGTGAGTGATCCGGGATCGATGGCCTCGTCAAGCGACGTATTTCCGAACAAGTAATGTCGGTACTCTCCACGCAAGATCATGCTAGCGTACGACCAGCGGTGATTATGTGGCCGATCGAAGTAGCCAGGGAGGAAGACGTGGAGGCGAAGCCTGATGCCGGACTCGTCGCTGTGAAGGACGATCTTGTCGAGGATGTCATAGTGTTCGCAGAGTGTCATCAGTTCTGGTCGATCGGGCAACGAAAGGAGTGCCGCGCGAATTGTACCGGGTTCCTCGGTGATTGTCGCGAGCGCCTTACGGGTAGCGTGCTCTACGGCGTCGATATCTTCCCAGTCGAGCAAACGAAGCGGATCGATGATTGCTTCCACTGGTCTTCCCCTTACTCTTCAGGTTTGGCACTAGATTTCCAGAGTCGACAGACAGGCACGATGTCTTCGTGCTCGACACATGACGAGTTGCCCATGACCACTTCCTCGGCCGGACAGCCACCCATACAGGCTGATTCTTTGCAGTCTCCGCAGGAACTCCGCACCAGCGGTTGAGTGAAGAGGTCGAACTCATTCTCTTCATGATTGAGCTCGATCCGGCCATCGTTCATGCGGGCGAAGTAGAGATCGGTGTCGAATAGGTAAGAGCAGACATAGCAACGCCCGTCGGGGAAGATTGAAATGCGATCCAGTGTCCGGCCGATACATCCTTGGTAGCCCTCGGCCTGGTAGCGCTCCATCTGGTCTCGTCGGGCATACGTCGGCTGGTACCACACCTGTGTGCGGTACTGCGGCGCGACGTTATTTAAGGTCTCACAGAAAGCGACCCATTCGTGAGGAGACATGGCCATCTCTGGATTCCCGTGTCCGATACCGATGGTCGAGAAGACGTGGAACTTGACCAGTGAGACACCCAGCTCGTCGGCGATACCGAGGAGTTGCAACGCGTCTCTCCGGTTGGCCTGGTTGACCGTGCAGATGATGCGGGTGTCGAAACCTCGTTGCGCGATCTCAGCGGTTGTTTCGAGAGCCTTATCGAATGTCTCCGCGCCACGAACAGCGTCATGCGATGCCGCAGTCCCGCCGTCGAGACTTACTTGCACATACGCGAAATCCTCGGGCTCGAGCTGCCGGAACTTACGCAGCGCCGGTAGTTGGGCGTTAGTCGTGGTGATGACATGTTCATAGCCGATTCGCTTCGCCGCCCGGATCGCGCCGCAGTAGTCTGGGTGCAGCGTGGGCTCACCACCTAGAATTGTGAGTTTGCTGCCGCCCATGCTCCGCCAGATGGTCAATGTTTCCACAATCTGCGGCAGAGACATCTTGAGCGCCCGATCGAGACGTTCGCCCATATAGCAGTGCTCACAGCGCAGCTGACAGGCTTCGGTGATGTAAAGATAGACATTACGGAATCGGCCGTAGGCAACCCTGTCGATGCGCTCAGGTTGGGATACGGTCGCTCCACGTGGCATACGGGCATGGCCATAGCCGTCGCTCACGTCTGCGCAGCGTGGCATGGGCAATGATACTGCAGGCATGGTCTTGCTCCTTAGAAAAGAAGAGACGTAAGTTCTTGGGTGGTAACATCGAGGGACTGACTGCCGTCAAGGCGTGTGACGGTAATACCAGCGTTCGATAAGGCGCACCGGATGCCTCCGACCGTCTGGTAGTAGCGCTGGTTACGTGTCTCATAGACGACTGGGATATCACCTCGGCGGGTATGCAACAGATGCTCGCAGCGGGCACAGCGCCCCGGATCGACCGCGCTTGCCATCGCAGGCAGGCGCGGATCACACAGCGGATCGCGTTCGCAATGGTGACAGACTCGTCGTGACACGGCGCGCCGACGCAAGACGTCCGGATCGGCAACTAGCTCGATCACCCGCACAACGCAGCCCGGAGCAAGTTGCCGCAGCACTGAAAGAAACCGCCCTACCTGTGTCCCTCTACCCGGAAAGCTATCGAGCAGTAACGTATGCGCCTCACCCTTGCAGATGAGGTTCTCCAGGTACCCACGCACGCTCGTGATAACGGTGATGTCATCGATCCAACCCAGTCCCTCAGCATTCGTGACAGTAGCGGCCAGACTGTTTTCTGGTACGTGTTCTCGAAGACGGAACACCCGCGTGCCAGGGAGTCGGCCAATCTGCATCGCCAAGGTGGTTTTGCCCACGGCCGGGGGCCCGATAACCGCAACTACGTTGACCAGCATGGGCAATCCTGTTTCCTTAGTTGGGCCTGGAACCGGCTGGCCGCCGGGAGTCGATTCGGGGCATCTCTTAACCGGCGGCCAGCCGGAAGTTTGCATGACCGCAGCGAGATCCAGGCTGTCGGTCACTGCGGTCACCGGGCCCGTGCCAGGATCGATTCCGCCAGTGTGATCATGTCGGTCTTGCCGAGTGTGACTCCGGGTACGCCCAGGCCGTGGATCGTCCAGGATCCGTTCTCCTCGTGAATGATCACCAGAGTGGCACTGCTCTGGTCGTCGTTGCGCCGGCCCTGGGCGATGAGCCGGGCACGCTCACCAGGGACATGGTCACTCACGTTAATCACCGGGCGACCCGGCCGCAGGTCTGTTTCCCTACGTGGCGCGTGGTGATCGCCTGGGCATCAGCGGGACTTCTCGCACGTCCTGTCGGGTGATTGACTGGCACGGTAGTTACCTTTCGGACTGTCTCTCACTGACCCACATCGAGGTACTGTGCATCGAGAAAAGACCGTGAGTTGACAGGTGGGGTAACGGGTGAGGCCACGCGCACCTGGTGGGCGCTAAGCTGGTAACCGGTATGTGCGGTCTAGTGGGTCGTGAACGACAGGGAGTGGGAAGCGCATGGCTCGTCAACCCGAATTTCTTACCGAACAGCAGCGGGCGCTGGGCCGGTACCTGAGGGCCCTTCGGGAAGCGGCCAGTCTTTACCAGGCAGATATCGCGCGGGCTGTGCCCTGCGACCGCACGACCGTGACACACGCCGAAGCAGGCTCACAGCTACCAGCGAGCGATTTCTGGGAGAAAGCGGATCGGCTTGTTGGTGCGAATGGCGCTCTGATCGCCAGATATGATGAGTTAATTAGCGCCAGAACCGCCTATCTCGCCGAACAACAAGCCAAGCGGCGAACCCAGGCCCAAGCCACCGTCGAACAGCTCACAGCGGATTCCTCTGTAAAATCCGAACAGGCAGGTCGCGGCGGTTCTGATGATGGCCTACCCGCAGCGCCTACGAGAGATTACGCACGACAGCGGCGGAAAACTCTCAAATTAGGTCTTACCGCCGTCCTTACTCCCGAAATTCTGAGCAGAGTGCTGGCTGACGCTGCCGATGAAGCAATGGAGTTTACCCAAGCCACCGCGTTGAGCGCTGTCGGACAGGGCACGCTTGAACATCTTGAATTAGTAATAAGCGATCTTAATCAAATTTATTCAAAAGACCCACCCGCTGAGCATTTTGTCGTGGCCCGGGTCTATCGGTCACGAGTTGATGAGCTGATCCGTGGTCGCCATACTCTGAAAGAGTTGCAAGCGCTCTATGTTTGCGCTGCGTGGCTATCGGAACTATTAGCTTGGCTGGCGCACGATCTCGGCAACTCCCGCACCGCGCAGGCATTCGCTCATGACTGCTACACCTACGCCGATGAAGTAGGACATGGTGAACTATGCGGGTGGGCGGCCGACGCCATGGCGTCAATCACCATCTATTCCGAACGTCCACACAGCGCAGTGAGGGCTGCGATGAGAGGTGCTACCAAGGTTCCGAGCGGCCATCCGCTGGCTGTTCGGCTCCGCGCGCAAGCAGCCCGCGCCCATGCCCTACTGGGCCAACGGGAACCGTGTGAAACACTCTTCGGCGAAGCTCAACGGTTGCACGAGCGGTTGCCTGCTAGAGCACCCAGCCGATTCACCATAGATACCGGTGCCCTTGCTTCCTATGCCATGACTGCCTACCCGGCGTCCGCCTACGCTTGGCTAGGAGACTTCAGAACAGCCCGCGACCACGCCGAAGCAGCCCTAGCGGTGCATGAGTCAGCGCCGCCTGCCAGTAAGTCACCAAGCCGGGAGGCCATCGCCCGGCTTGATCTGGCCACGGCGCTGGCTCAATTAGGCACCCCCGATGAGGCAGTCATCCTCGGCTGCCAAGCATTGACATCGTCACGTGTGGTCACATCGGTGCTGCTGCGTGCACGCGATCTTAACAAGGTATTGGTGAACCGGTATCCGAACTTAGCTTGTGTCCGCGAGTTTCACGAACAGTACCGGCACATCGTTCAACGTGGCCGCTAAGGGAGGCGGGGCATGAGCGATACCGTACCCAGCCACCGACTCAACCTCCGTAAGCCGTACCTGAAGTTAATTGCCGACGGCATCAAAACAGTTGAAGTCCGTGTCGGCTACCCAAGGATGCGCAAAATCCAAGCAGGTCACGAACTGACCTTCGTCTCTGGTGACGACACCGTCGCCACACGCGTGAATCGAGTCACCGAGTACGAAAACTTCGAGGCAATGCTCGACCATGAGGATGCCGTTGCCATCGGCGGAGACCTCGGAGAGTCGAGGGATGAACTGCTGGCTGTTATCCGGGAGATATACCCACCGGAAAAAGAAAAACTCGGCGTGCTCGCCATACAGATTGAACGAATTGCGCGTTGAGTGCAGTAATAGAACCTCGGTTCCAAGGGTCTCCTAGTGCATACTCACCGCCATGGTTACCAGTACACCGCGCCGGGCCAGGGGGCGCACACTCATCAACGTAGACCCTGATCAGCTGATATGAGTCTTGCTCGCCCATGAGTCGACCGACCGCGAGCGGCAGATCGACAACCAGCGCAGCAACCTTCGCGCGCAGGTGGCGCGGATAGGCGGGCGGATCGACCGGGAGATCCCGGAGAATGCCGTGGTGCCGGATATTGATCGGGCGATGCGTGACCCGCGCACGCTGGGAGACCTGATCGACGTGGTTGAATGTACGGTTTTTGTCGCCAGCCTGATGCGACGCCCGCCGATCACCGGCAGCTCTGGAGACAGCAGTTGCTGAGACGGGCTGTGTGCTCCTCGCGCGCAGCAGCCTCCGATGACGATCGCGGTGGCCACCGGTCATCGTGAGATGCGCGCCTGCGCAATGATGGCGCCATGACCACCACTCAGCTGCCGTGGGCTGCGCCGCAGGCGGACGGACCGGTGCGGGCCACCGTCACCGTCCCGGGATCGAAGTCGATCACCAACCGGGCGCTGCTGCTCACCGCGCTGGCCGGCACCGGCGGCACCATCCGGCGAGCGCTGCGCAGCCGCGACACCGACCTCATGGTCGGCGCCCTGAGTGCCCTGGGCATGCCGATCACCAGCCGCGATGACGAGCTTCAGGTAGAAGCGCACGGCGGCCTGCGTGGTCCGGCCACAGTGGACTGCGGACTGGCCGGCACGGTGATGCGCTTCGTGCCGCCGCTGGCCGCGCTGGCCGATGGCCCGGTTCGCTTCGACGGTGACGAGCGGGCCCGGCAGCGGCCGATGGCCGCGATGCTGGCAGCGCTGCGCGCCCTGGGTTGCCGGATCGACGGGGACGCGTTGCCGTTCGTGCTGCACGGCGCCGGCCGGTTGCCCGGCGGTGCGGTACGCATCGACGCGTCGGGCTCCTCGCAGTTCGTCTCCGGCCTGCTGCTCTCCGCCGCCGGGTACGAGGCCGGGATCACGATCCAGCACGACGGCCCGCCGGTCCCCTCCCGGCCGCATATCGAGATGACCGTGCAGATGCTGACCGAGCGTGGCATCACCGTGGACACCGACGGAGCCACCCGGTGGACGGTCGCGCCCGGGCCCGTCGCCGGCGGCGACTACGACGTCGAGCCCGACCTGTCCAACGCGACGGTGTTCCTGGCGGCGGCCGCGGTCACCGGTGGGCAGGTCACCGTGCCGGGCTGGCCAGCGCGCACCACCCAGGCCGGCGACGCGATCCGCCCGCTGCTGGCCCAGATGGGCTGCCGGGTTGACCTGCACGAGCACGGGCTGACCGTCCGCGGCCCCGACCGGCTCGAGGGCCTCGACGCCGACCTGCACGACATCGGGGAGCTCACCCCCACCGTCGCGGCGCTGGCCGCGTTGGCGGGCACGCCCTCGACGCTGCGCGGGATCGCGCATCTGCGCGGGCATGAGACCGACCGGCTGGCCGCGCTGGCCACCGAGATCAACGCGCTGGGCGGCGACGTCCGGGAGACCCCCGACGGCCTGGAGATCCGTCCCCGGTCGTTGCGCGGGGACCCCGGCCGTCCGTGGGGCGTCTACGCCGATCACCGGATGGCCACCGCGGGCGCGATCCTGGGCCTGGTGGTGCCGGGGATCGCCGTCGACGACATCGCCGCGACGTCCAAGACGCTACCGCAGTTCCCGGCCAGCTGGTCGGCGATGCTGGCCGGTGGTGGCACCTGAGCCGGCCGGGGAGCCGCTCCCCTAGCGGGCCCGGGGCGGGACGCGGTCTCGACGAGTCCGACGTCCGGGTCCGGCCGGGGCGCGGCGGTTCCCGGCCCCGCACCAAGCGCCGACCCGAACACGCGGACGCGACCAGCGCGATGGTGGTGGCGGTGGACCGCGGCCGATGGACCTGCGCGCCCGACGCCGACCCGGCGATCCGGGTGACCGCGATGCGGGCCCGCGAGCTCGGGCGCACCCCGGTGGTGGTGGGCGATCAGGTGGGGCTGGTCGGCGATGTCAGCGGCCTACCGGATGGGCTGGCCCGGATCGTGCGGGTCGAGGAGCGATCCAGCGTGCTACGCCGCACGGCCGACGACGACGACCCCTACGAGCGCATCGTGGTGGCCAACGCCGAGCAGCTGCTCATCGTGTCCGCACTCGCCGACCCCCCGCCAAGCCTTGGCCTGATCGATCGGTGCCTGGTCGCCGCCTACGCCGGTGGCCTGGAACCGGTGCTCTGCCTGACCAAGCGGGATCTCGCCGCGCCGGATGCGGTGCTGGAGCGCTACGCGGCGCTGGGGTTGCCGGTGCTGGTCACCAGCCCGGAACTCGGGGTGGATTCAGTGCGCTCCCGGCTGGCGGGCCGGGTCTCGGCGCTGGTCGGGCATTCCGGAGTGGGCAAGTCGACGCTGGTGAACCGGCTCGTGCCAGACGCCTTCCGGGCTACCGCGGCGGTCAGCGGGGTCGGCAAAGGACGGCACACCTCCTCCTCGGCGGTGGCGCTGCCGCTGCCGGGCGGCGGGTGGGTGGTGGACACCCCGGGGATCCGCTCCTTCGGGCTGGCGCACGTGACGCCCGACGATGTGGTGCGCGCCTTCGGAGATCTGGCCGAGGCGATCGCGGACTGCCCGCGGGGCTGCACCCATCTCGGCCCACCCGCCGACCCGGAGTGCGCCCTGGACGACCTCGCCGGCGCCGCCCACCGCCGGGCGATGTCGGTTCGGGTCTTGCTTGCTGCGCTCGCCAACCCGTGAGCTGGACGTCCTACCCGGTCATGTGCGGGTAGGTGTGGTCAGTAGGCGGGGTGAAGGTCTCCTTGATGGTGCGCGGACTGGTCCAGCGGAGCAGGTTGAGCGATGAGCCGGCCTTATCGTTGGTGCCTGATGCCCGGGAGCCGCCGAAGGGCTGGCGGCCGACGACCGCGCCGGTGGGCTTGTCGTTGACATAGAAATTGCCCGCAGCGAAGCGCAGCGCCGCCTGGGCCTGCACCACCGCGGCCCGGTCGGTCGCGAACACCGCGCCGGTCAGCGCGTACGGGCTGGTGGAGTCGACCACATCGAGGATCGACGTGTAGTCGGAGTCGGGGTAGACGTGCACCGCGAGGATCGGCCCGAAGTACTCGGTCGCGAACACGTCGTGCTTGGGGTCGGCGCTGACCAACACTGTCGGCTGCACGAACCAGCCCTGCGAGTCATCGCAACCGCCGCCGGCGAGGACCTCGATCGAGGGGTCGGTGACCACCCGCGCCAGCAGGTCGCGATGCTTGCCGAAGGCACGCGCGTCGATCACCGCGCCACCGAAGTTCGACAGGTCGGCGATGTCGCCGTAGCGGATCGTGCGGGTGGTGTCGGCGAGTGCCTCGCGCAGGCCGCCGTCCCACAGCGAGCGGGGAAGGTAGGCCCGGGACACCGCGGAGCACTTCTGTCCCTGGTACTCGAACGCCCCCCGAACCAGCGCGGTCGTCACCGCCGCGGGGTCAGCCGAGGGGTGCGCTACCACGAAGTCTTTGCCCCCGGTCTCACCCACGATGCGCGGGTAGCTGCGGTAGCGATCCAGGTGATCGGCGATGGTGCGCCAGAGCGTCTTGAAGGTCCTGGTGGACCCGGTGAAGTGCAACCCGGCGAAGTCCGGATCGGCCAGTGCGACCTCACTGACCACTGCCCCGTGGCCGGTCACCATGTTGATCACCCCTGGCGGTAACCCAGCGGCCTCCAGCAACCGCATCGTATGGTGCGCGGCGAGCTGCTGGTTGAGGGTCGGTTTCCACACCACCGTGTTGCCCATCAGCGCGGGCGCAGTGGGCAGGTTTCCCGCGATCGCGGTGAAATTGAACGGAGTGATCGCGGTGACGAAACCCTCCAGCGGGCGGTACTCCATCCGGTTCCACTCGCCGGCCGGCGAGTTCGGCTGCTGGGCCAGGATCTGGCGGGCGTGGTGCACATTGAACCGCCAGAAGTCGATCAGCTCGCAGGCCGCGTCGATCTCGGCCTGCTGCACCGACTTCGACTGACCGAGCATGGTGGCGGCGTTGAGCGTGTCCCGCCACGGGCCTGCCAGCAGCTCCGCGGCGCGCAGCAGGATCGCGGCGCGCTCGTCGAAGGGCAGCTCGCGCCAGGCCGGGGCGGCGTCGAGCGCGGCCCGGACGGCGTCGGCGACGTCGGAGTGGTCGGCCTGCGCGCTGGTGCCGAGCACGTGGGCGTGCCGGTGCGGGGCGACCACGTCGAACGGCTCCCCGGCCGCCATCCGTTGCACCCCGCCGATGGTCATCGTGAGCTCGGTGCGCCGAGCCGAGAGCTCGGCCAGTGCGCGGGTCAGCGACTCACGTTCCGCGCTTCCCGGCAGGTAGCCGCGGACAGCCTCGTTACGTGGCGCTGGAGTAGAGGTGACCGCATCCATAGTTGTCTCCCGACCACGGGTCTCACCAGAGTTCGAGCAGGAAAGGGATCTCCTGGGTGGCGTACCAGGCCATCTCGTGGTCTTCGGCGTCGCCGAGCGCGAACTCGGCATCCAGATCACCGAGGTCCGCGGCGTCCACCACCGTCGCCGCGGTACGCACCGCATCCTCGGCCTGGGCCAGGTCGACGTGCACAGCGGCGACCGCGGAGGTCGGCACCGCGCCGGCGATCGTGACGGCGCCGTCGTCGAGATCGGCGCGCAACCGCACCTGCTCGACATCGGCGGCCACCACCACCCGGCGCGGCAGCGTCGCCGGGTCATCCTCCAACTCGGCGGCCAGCAGCCGCAGAGACGCCCGGGCAGCCTCGTTCATCGCCGCGAACTCCAGTTCCTCGGTGTCACCGGCGGCGTAGGATTCGCGGAGCATCGGGGTGACAGCGAAAGCGATACCCGAGACCGGAACCAGCTCCCCGGCGTCGACCAGCACCCGCAGCATCGTGAGCGTGGCGGGGATATAGACCCTCATACGGACAACGACGCCTCTCCCGGTCACGGCCTTTAAAGGTCACAGCCTCTGCTACGAGAACATCGAGCAGTACGGCCGGGCCTAGAGTAGATGATCCCAACCATGATCTACAGACCGTGCGCAGGAGGCCGACACACCGTGCAGGACAGACGGACACGCCGCGGGAGCAGCGGCCCGGCCAGCCGGCAGGCCGCGAGCCCGCGGGACATCTTCATCACCGTCTACGGCCGCAAACCGGTGCTGGAGGCGCTGAGCGATCCGGCACTGACCGTCGACAAGGTGATCGTGGCCGTCGACGCCCGCGGCGACACCCTGCGGGCGATCCTCGACGCGGCAGCGCACCGGCAGGTACCGGTGCAGCGAGCCTCGGCGCACCGGGTGAAGGTGCTCGCCGGCAACGGCAGGCACGATCAGGGCGTGCTGGCGGACGTGGTGGCGCCCAGGATGCGCCCGCTGGAGGGTGCGGTGGCGGCGCTGGGCAGCCCGTCTGCGGTGCTCGTGCTCGACGCGATCACCAATCCGGCCAACGTGGGCATGATCCTGCGCACCGCGACCGCCGCGGGAATCGCCGGGGTGGTCCTGCCCCGCCGGGGGGTACCTGCGATCGACCCGCTGGTGATCAAAGCGTCCGCGGGGGTGGCCTTTCACGCTCCGATCCTGCGCAGCGCGACCGCGGAGCAGGGCTGTGCCACGCTACGAGCCGCGGGGTTCGCGGTCCTGGGGCTGTCCGGTTCGGCTCCGGGCGCTGCCTCGCTGTTCTGCGATCCACCACCACCGCAGGTGGCCTACGTGCTGGGCAATGAGACCACCGGAGTCTCCCCCGCCGTCAGCACGCAACTGACCGGCTGGGTCAGCATCCCCATGGCAGGTGAGGTCGAATCGCTCAATGTGGCCAGCGCGGCCGCGGTGGTGTGCTTCGACTGGGCTCGTCGGCGGGCTGGGGGCTCAA
Source organism: uncultured Actinomycetota bacterium (assembly GCA_963712995.1). GTDB lineage: Bacteria > Actinomycetota > Actinomycetes > Mycobacteriales > Pseudonocardiaceae. The sequence continues at coordinate 96,824 of CAVQKH010000026.1, forward strand.
GGAGTACTGCGGGGCATTCTCAAATACCGAAGTAAGCCGATCGTGCGCGGACTTCCACCCGCTTCGGCGACAGGCGCTGACAACGCTGCGTCACCTCGCGCATACTCTCCGCTACCGGGATCGTTGCCCCTCCTTCGAACCCGGTGCCCGCGGTCCCCGGCTTGCCTGCCGTGGACCGCACCCACGGCGTCTCCGGCCCCGCCGTCGATCGACCACGCTCACCGGGTGTGGTCCTACCGACGAGGAGGGTTCGTTGACCACGAGCATCGCCGAACCACGTCCACAGCAGTCCCACCGGCCCGTGCTACGCCGGTTGGTGGACATCCTGCCGGCCGCGCCACCGGCGAGGTCCGAGCCGCCGCCGGCCACCGCGCTGCCGGTTACCGACCCTTCAGCGTCCGTGCTCGCCGAGCGGGTGCTGCGCGCCGCGGTGGAGACACTCGGCGGCCGGCGACCCGCTCACCAGCTCGCCACCATGCTGCATCCTGACGCACTGGCCCAGCTCATCGCGTTGCAAGAACTGGTGGGGAACCTGACGCCGCGAGTGCACAAGGTGTTCGCCTGCCCGCAGGCCCCCGGCGTCATGGAGGTGGTTGCCGTGGTGGCGTTGAGCACCGGGGTCCGGGCGCTGGCCGCTCGCTTCGACGAGCACAGCGACGGCAGTGTCCGCCGATGGCAGTGCACGGCGCTCCAACTGCGCCTCACCGTGGGGGACATGAAGGTATGCCGAGGCCGTCGAACTCGCTGACGAGCTCACTTCCTGGCCGGTTAGGAGTGTGCGGTGCTGGGGGCTCCGTGGCAGCGCTTGTACTTCTTGCCTGAACCGCAGTGGCACAGGGAGTTGCGGGCGGGCTCGGGCTGCCCGGCGCCGTGGTCGGCATGCCGACCACGGCCACCCCGCGCCTGGACCTCGGTGCCGCCGTCCTCGGCCGGCCCGGTGTAGGTCAACGACCGTGGCGGGGGTTCGGCCATGGCACCCAGCCCGGCCAACGCGGCCGGCGCCGGTGACCTGGGAACGGCGGCGTCAGCGACCTGCCCGTCGATCTGGGAGAGCGCCGAACCGGGCGCCGCCGCAGCGAGCGGAGCTTGCGCCGGGTCCGCCGCCAGTTCGGGCTCGGCGACCTGGATCTGGGCGTTGAACAGCAGCGAGACCGACTCCTCCTTCAGCGCTTCCAGCAGCGCGCTGAACATCTCGAAGCCTTCCCGCTTGTATTCCACCAGCGGGTCGCGCTGGGCCATCGCGCGCAGGCCGATGCCCTCCTTGAGATAGTCCATCTCGTAGAGGTGCTCGCGCCACTTGCGATCCAGCACCAGGAGCACCACCCGGCGTTCGAGGTCCCGCATCATCCCCGGGCCGGCGGCCTGCTCGATCTCCGACTCACGACGGGCATAGGCCGCACGGGCGTCCTCCAGCACGGCATCCAGCAGCACCTCGCGGGTCAGGTCGTCGGTGCCATCAGCGATGGCCTCGTACTTGATACCGATCGGGTACAACGTCCGCAGCGCCGACCACAGCTGTTCGAGATCCCAGTCCTCGGCGTAGCCGTTCTCGGTGGCACCGTTGACGTAGGCGGTGATCACGTCGGTCATCATGTGCTCGATCTGCTCCCGAAGGTCCTCACCTTCGAGTACCCGGCGGCGCTCGGCGTAGATCACCTTGCGCTGCAGGTCCATGACCTCGTCGTATTTCAGGACGTTCTTGCGGATCTCGAAGTTCTGCTGCTCGACCTGGGTCTGTGCGGACTGGATCGCCCTGCTGACCATCTTGGCCTCGATCGGGACGTCGTCCTCCATCCGCAACCGAGTCATGATCGATTCGACCAGGGGGCCGTTGAACCGGACCATCAGCTCATCGCGCAGGGACAGGTAGAACCGGGATTCCCCGGGGTCACCCTGGCGCCCGGAGCGGCCACGCAGCTGGTTGTCGATGCGCCGCGACTCGTGCCGCTCGGTGCCCAGCACATACAACCCGCCGGCGGCGACGACCCCTCTGGCCTCGGCCTCGACCTCGGCGCGGGCCTGGCGGACCGCGGCCTCCCAGGCGGCCTCGTACTCCTGCGGGGTCTCGACCGGATCCAGACCGCGGGCCCGCAGCTCGGCATCGGCGAGGAACTCCGGGTTACCACCCAGCATGATGTCGGTCCCGCGGCCGGCCATGTTGGTGGACACTGTGACCGCGCCCTTGCGCCCGGCCTCGGCGACGATCATCGCCTCTTTCTCGTGCTGCTTGGCGTTGAGCACCGAATGCGGGATCGCCGCCGCGACCAGCGCCTTGGACAGGTACTCCGAGCGCTCCACACTCGCCGTCCCGACCAGCACCGGCTGACCGTTGGCGTGGCGCTGCGCGATGTCGTCCACCACCGCCTTGAACTTGGCCTGCTCGGTTTTGTAGACCAGGTCACCGTGGTCGGCGCGGATCATCGGCATGTTGGTGGGGATCGACACCACCCCGAGCTGGTAGATCTGTTGCAGCTCGGCGGCCTCGGTCTGCGCGGTACCGGTCATCCCGGCGAGCTTGTCGTAGAGCCGGAAGTAGTTCTGCAGCGTGATCGTGGCCAAGGTCTGGTTCTCGGCTTTGATCTCCACCTTCTCCTTGGCCTCGATGGCCTGGTGCATGCCCTCGTTGTAGCGCCGGCCGTGCAGCACCCGGCCGGTGAACTCGTCGACGATGAGGACCTCACCCTCGCCGCTGACGATGTAGTCCTTGTCCTTGGCGTAGAGCTCCTTGGCCTTGAGCGCGTTGTTGAGGTAGCCGACCAGCGGGGTGTTCGCCGCCTCATACAGGTTCTCGATGCCCAGCTGGTCCTCGACGAGCGCGACACCCTCCTCGGAGACACCCACCGTGCGCTTGCGTTCGTCCACCTCGTAGTGGATGTCGCGCTTGAGCATCGGGGCGAGCCGAGCGAACTCGCCGTACCACCGGGAGGACTGGTCGGCCGGCCCGGAGATGATCAGTGGGGTGCGCGCCTCGTCGATGAGGATGGAGTCGACCTCGTCGACGATGGCATAGCTGTGCCCGCGCTGGACGCAGTCCGCCAGACTCCAGGCCATGTTGTCGCGCAGGTAGTCGAAGCCGAACTCGTTGTTCGTGCCGTAGGTGACGTCGGCGTGGTAGGAGATGCGCCGCTCGTCGGGGGTCATCTGGGACAGGATCACCCCGACCTCCAGGCCCAGGAACCGGTGCACCCGGCCCATCCATTCCGCGTGGTATTTGGCGAGGTAGTCGTTGACCGTGACGACGTGCACGCCGTTGCCGGCGATCGCGTTGAGGTAGGCGGGCAGCACGCAGGTCAGCGTCTTGCCCTCACCGGTGCGCATCTCGGCGATGTTGCCCAGGTGCAGCGCGGCACCACCCATGAGCTGCACGTCGAAGTGCCGCTGCCCCAAGGTGCGCTTGGCGGCCTCGCGGACCACCGCAAAGGTCTCGGGCAGCAGGTCATCCAGTGACTCGCCCCTGCCGTGGCGGCTGCGGAACTCATCGGTCTTGGCTCGCAGGTCAGCGTCAGACAGACCGGAGACGCCGTCTTCCAGGCCGTTGATGTGGTCGGCGATGGAGCGCAAGCGGCGCACAGTCTTGTGCTCGCCGGCGCGGAGCAGTCGGGACAGGACCACCGTGACAGACCTCACTCGTATCGGGGCAGCGGATCGGGGCGGGGGTCGGCGGCGGGCAGCCTGTGGGGTGCCGCACGGCACGCCGGTGCCGTCTCCTCTGACTGCCATCGTATGCCCAGCGCCGGACAGTCTGTCAGCAGCGCAGGCCAACGGTGCCGATCGAGCGCCGGACGGGCGCCCACACAGCACCGAGCTCGGCAGCAGGGCTACTCGCGAGGGGTCGCGGCGGCTCTGCTGCCGAGCTCGGCTAAGAGGGCAGCGGCGGTCCTACACCAGCTGGATCACGCCGTAGTCGAAGCCGTGCCGGCGGTAGACCACGCTGGGCAGTCCGGAGGCGGCGTCGGAGAACAGGTAGAAATCGTGGCCCACGAGCTCCATCTCGTAGAGCGCCTCGTCGACGGTCATGGGTGTGGCGGAGTGCCGCTTACGTCTGACGACGCGACCGGGTCCGTGCGCATCCGGTGACTGGTCATCCGGTGACTGGTCATCATCTGATTGGCACCGCTGGGTGGGCAGCTCGTAGTCGAGTCCCTGGTCGGACGCCTCGAGCAGACCCGTCGGCCGACGTTGGCCGTTGGTCTGCCTACCGGCACCGACATCAGGGGTGGGGTCATCGTGGCTTGGGTCATAGGGGCTGGGGATCTCGGGGGTCCGGGAGATCTCGGGAGCCAGGGTCGCCGCCAGCGGCGCGGTGGCCTCGGCGACGGAGGTGGGGTGGCGGCGTCCGTAGTGCACCTTATGGCGGTCGGCGACCCGGCGCAGCCGGTTGTCCAGCTTGCTCACCGCCGCGTCCAGCGCGGCGTAGAAGTCCGCACCACACGCTTCTGCGCGGACGACCTGCCCGCGGCACCGACCGGTGATCTCCACCCGTTGGCAGCTCTTGGACTGCCGGGGATTGCGTTCATGGAACAGCTCGACGTCGTAGTGGACGGCCTTCTGGTCATACCGTTCGACGCGGGCAAGCTTCTCGGTAACGTGCACCCGGTAATGATCGGGTACCTCGACGTTACGACCCTTCACGACAATATTCACAGGGTGACCTCCTTGTGTTGTCCAATAGGGACTTCTCGACGCCGAAGAAAGTGATCGTTAGTGGGGTCATGCTGGAGCGAACGCAGCTCCGGGCCGCCCGTGATGATCACTCGACCGCCGGCGTCAGGACCATGGCTTTCTCGCCTCCTCCCGAACACCTCAGCAATGCTGATCCCCGGACCGTAGTCCGCCCGCGGGGCGATCGCCAGAGCTTGGGGGTCGCGAGTCGCAGGGTCAACGCTGTGGTTGGTATCACAGCCCCACCGGATACGACGGGGTGTGACAACCGGCCGCGGCGAGCACCACAATGGCGGGCACTGCGACACCCGTCCGGAGCAGTGCTGCGGTGCACGCCGCAGCGGTCGCGCCGGTCGTCGCGACATCGTCGACGAGCACGACGGGAGTGCCGGCGGGAGGCAGCCCGGCCCGCCGCGGCAGCACCCGGCCCGCCAGATTGGCCTGCCGGGCCGGCGCCGCCAGCCCGACCGAGTCACGCACCCCCGAGCCCATCCGCAACGCCGGCGCGACCGCTGCCGCCACCCCTGCCCGCGCCAGCACCCCAGCCGCCCGCGCCACCACCATCTCGACATGCTGCCCCCCACGCCGAACCGCCGCCGTTCCCCTTGAGGGCACCGGCACCAGCCACATCTCGCCTACCCCGGCGCGCAAGTGGAGCAGTGCGGCGGCGAGTGCCGCGCCCAGCGGGGCGGCGAGGTCGCGGCGGCCTCGTTCCTTGTAGGACAGCAGCGCAGCGCGCAGGTGACCGTGATAAGTCCCCAGGGCGTAGACGGGTGGCCCCGCCTGGCAGCACGGTGGGTACACCCGTGCCGGGGCCCGCAGCAGCGCCTCGCAGTCGCGGCACAGCACCGCACCGGGCACCCCGCAGCCCCCGCAGTCGGCGGGCAGCAGCAGATCCAGCAGAGCACGCAACATCTGCTCAGCCTGCCGTGTTCTGCACGCCGGGGTGGCCAGCGGAGGCCGCCGGTGGCGCGGTTGTGCACAACGGCCCCCGCTGTCCCCACAACGGCGAGGCGGGCTTGCCCCGGCCCGCCGGCTGGGGTAGATCAGCCCGGGTACAGCGGCGCCGAGCCCGCTCCGATCCCGCCGAGAAGGGGTTCCCACACCTCTTGGGTGTCCGAATACCGCCACAGTCCGGTGGCGTCCGCGACCAGCACCTCACGGCCAGGGGCGGCGACGATATCGGTCAGCGGTCCGGTCAGGTTGGTGCTGGACAGTTGCCGGCGAGTCAGCCCGTCCACGGACACCGAGGAGACCTGCACGGACGGCCCGGCTGAGGCCACCACCAGAATCTCCGGACGCGCCCAATCCACGCTCGCGATGGGCGGCAGGTTCCCCTCACGCAGCACCTGCGGGTGGCGCAGGTTCATCTTGCCCGATTCGGTCACCACCGTAGCCACCACCAGCCGCCCACCGATCACCGCAGCCACCCGCACCCCGTCCCGGGACAACCGGAGCTGGGTAATAGGACCCAGCTGGGCCAGTTCAGTGGCGTTGACCTCGTACGGCAGCGGCGGACCGGTCCCGGAGAGCGCCACTCCCACGACCGTGCGGCCGTCGACCACGGTCCACAACTCGGTCCCCGAAGGCCGCCAGGTGGGCCGGGTCATCGTCGCCGCCGTCACCGGCGCCGGCGCCAGTTCCCCATCCGCCGGACCCACCCGCAGCTGCGGGCGGTCATCCGGGCCGGCGACAACGGCCGCCAGCAGCTCACCACCGGGATTCGACCGGGCTGCGCTGAGCACCGTGAGCCGGCCGTCCCCGGCAGGTCCCGGCACCGGGGTGCCGTCCAGCCCGCGCAGCCGCCCACCGATGACGACCTGGCCGGGCACGTCGGACCGCGGCCCGGTGGGCGGGGCGTAGGAGGTGATGTCCGCCGGGCGCCACTCGGCCTGCTCCAGCACCAGGGGCTCGCCATCGGCCAGCAGCCGCAGCGGCGTGGGCACCAGACCGTCCAAGGAGGCGACGATCTGCGCCGCGATCAGCCGCCGTTGCTGCTCGGGTATCCCGTCCAGACCACTCAGGTTGATCACGGTCCGCCCGGAACGGCCGACCAGCACGTTGGACCGGGGCCGGACCCGCTCCGGGATCGCCGACCGGACCGCGCCGGTCAACCGCTGAGACGGGCCGGCCAGCAACAGGTCCAGTACCCGTCCGGGCAACGTGGCCGCCGGTTGGGCGGGTACCCAGCGCAGGTCCGGCACCAGGGTGCCGCGGTTGGGGTCGATGAAGCTGACTCGAACCTGCCGGTAGTTGCGCTGCACAGCGGTGGCCTCGACCAGCACACCCGGTGGAGGGTTGGTGATCCGCCACTCCCCATTCTCAGTGACCACCTCGAGGGGCACGGAGAAGGCCCCGGCCGCCGAGATGAAGCTGCCATCAGCGGCGAGTACGCCCAGCCGGGAGCCGCCTACCCGGATGCGGCGGACCCCATCGGACGGGCCGGTCAACGGTGCGGCGCCGGGTGCGTCCTCGATCACGGTCACCCCGGCGTGGTCATCCCAGGCGGCCGCCGCGTTCCGGGACAGGAAGGCCCGCGCCGCGGCATGCCCGTTCGCTGAGCTACCGGTGGCCTCGATGAACTCGCGGACCAGCCGGAATGGGTCCACACCCCGCTCGGGACCGGCTGGTGGAGCCAGCTGCGAGCCCACCGGCATAGAACGCACCACCTGGATGTCGGAGCTCGCCGGGATAGCGGCGCATCCCGCCAGTACCGCGAGCCCGGCAACGGACACCGCGGCCAACCCAGTGATGAGTGAACGCCCGCGCATCACTGACGCCCCGGTTCAGCCGACGCCGCAGGATCCGACTCACCATCCGGCACCGCACCGTCTGACCCCGCACCGTCTGACCCCGCACCGTTCAACACCGCACCATCAGCGCCGAGGGGGTCGGCGACAACGAGGTCGGTGCCAACGCGAGGGTCCCGGGGGGCATCGTCGGGGCCCAGCGGCAACGGGCTGCTGGTGAACTCCGTGCCTGCGATGCGGGGCAGGGTGAGCCGGAAGGCGCTGCCCTGGCCGGGTTCCCCCCAAGCCTCCAGCCAGCCGCCGTGGAGCCGGGCGTCCTCCAGGCTGATCGACAGTCCCAGCCCGGTTCCGCCGGTCCGCCGGTCCCGCGAGGGGTCGCCGCGCCAGAACCGGGTGAACACCAGTTGCTGCTGACCTGGCTGCAATCCGACACCATGGTCGCGCACCAGCACCGCGACCGCGTGGGCGTCCGCGGCGAGGGTCAGCCGGACCGGGCGGCCCTCTCCGTGGTCCAGAGCGTTGGTGAGCAGGTTGCGCACGATCCGCTCGACCCGGCGTGGGTCGATCTCAGCGTGCACCTCCTCGGCCGGCTGATCCAGCTCCAGCGAGGTGGCAGCGCGATCGGCCACGGCCCGCACCGAGGCCACCGCCCGAGCCACGGTGACCCGCACGTCGACGGTGTCGAGTTGTAGCTGCGCAACGCCCCCGTCCACCCGTGAGATCTCCAGCAGGTCGACGAGCAGCGCTTCGAACCGGTCCAGCTCGCGCACCAGCAGCTCGGTTGGGCGGTGCAGCACCGGGTGCAGCCGGTCGCGCGACTCGTAGAGCAGATCAGCCGCCATCCGCACGGTGGTCAACGGGGTACGCAGCTCGTGGGATACATCGGAGGTGAACCCGCGCTGCAACTCACCGAACTCCTCCAGCTGCCGGATCTGCCGCGCAATACTGGCGGCCATCTCGTTGAACGAGGTGCCCAGCCGGGCGATGTCGTCCTCTCCGACCACCGGCATGCGCTCCTCGAGGTGGCCCTCGGCGAAGCGTTCGGCGACCTCGGCGGCCTGGCGGATCGGGACCACCACCTGACGGGTCACGAGGCTGGCGATGCCCGCGATGAGCACCAGCAGCACCAACCCGCCGACCACCAGGGTGGACTGCACCAGGGTCAGCGTGCGCTGCTCAGCGGTGAGCGGGAACAGCAGGTAGAGCTGCATGGTGCGCCCCGCGCTGGCCACGGGCATGCCGACGGCCAGCATGGTCACCGCGGTCGAGCCCCGCTGCACAGTGGTGATCTTGTGGGCGAGCGCGCCGCGTTCCACCGCGGAACTCAGCACAGCGGGGACATCGTCCAGGGGCCCGATCTTCTGGCCGGTGCCGGCCTCTCCCGACGGGCCGCCACCGTCCACCAGCACCGGTTCGTAGACGCCGGCCCCGGCCGTCGCGGAGCCGGTGCCGGTCGGGTCGGGGTTGGTCAACCGGTCGACGGCGGTGGTCAGGCGACCGGCCAGCGACGCCGAGGTGGGGTCCACAGCGCCGAGCTCGGATTCGACCACGATCCTGCTGTTGTCGGCCTGGAGCAGGGCGGCCTGCGTCTTGTTCTCGATCAGCCGCTGGGCGAGCTGAGCCTGCAACACCATCCCGAGCACCAGCACGACCGTGGACGACAGCGCCACGGTGCTGCTCACCACCCGGATCTTCAAGGAGCGGCGCCACATCGAGCCGGCCACCGCGGACAGCTCACTGGCCGCCTCGGAGGCCGGACGCAGGGCGTCGGTTGCCCGGCCGGCGAGCGAGTTCACCGCGGGCTGATCCCGGCCCGCCACGGTGGGGCTCTCACGAGGTGCCGGCCTTGTACCCGACACCGCGTACGGTGAGCACCACTTCAGGATGCTCAGGATCCCGCTCGATCTTGGAACGAAGCCGCTGGACGTGCACGTTGACCAGCCTGGTGTCTGCGGCGTGCCGGTATCCCCAGACCTGCTCGAGCAACACCTCGCGGGTGAAGACGTTGCGCGGCTTGCGAGCCAGCGCCAGGAGCAGGTCGAACTCCAGCGGCGTCAACGAGATCGGCGTCCCGTCCCGGCTGACCTGATGACCGGGCACATCGATGTCGAGGTCACCGATGGTGAGTTGCTCGGCGGGTTGCGCGTCGAGCCGGCGCAGCCGGGCTCGCAACCTCGCGACCAGCTCCTGTGTCTTGGGCGGCTTGATCATGTAGTCATCGGCCCCGGACTCCAGGCCCAGCACCACGTCGACGGTGTCGCTCTTGGCGGTGAGCACCACGATCGGGATAGCGGACTCGGCGCGGATCGCCCGGCACACATCGATACCGCTCATGCCGGGCAACATCAGGTCCAGCAGCACCAGGTCCGGCTTGAGCTCACGAAACGCAGGCAACGCCTTGGGGCCCTCGGAGACCACCGCCGTCTCGAAGCCTGCCTGGCGCAGTGCGATAGACAACATCTCCGCCGCCGCAGGATCGTCCTCCACCACGAGCACACGAGCTGCCATACCCTATATCGTGGCACCGCGCGCGCCATTGCTCCTCTCCGGGCACGGATCGAGGTGGCACCGCGGCTCATCCGCGAAGCATCCGCCCGACCAACTCGCTGAATCCGCCTGCTCCCGCAGCGCCATCGGTGGTGTCGTCGAGGACGGCCCACGGCGCGAGCCAGCCATCCGCGGCGAACCCGTCATAGACCGCTGCGCACCGGGCCTGCAACCCATGGTCGGTCTCGAACTGATCCTTGCACCGCGTCGGGTCGGCCTCAGCCCGGCGGTCGGCACGCTGCGCGGCCACACTGATCGGCACCCGCAGCAGCAGTTGCACGTCAGGCACCGGTATGCCGAATCGATCCACCTCCAGTTCCCGTACCCACTCGACGAAGGGCCCCTGGGCGTCCTCGTAGAGCCGCGCCGCACCGTATGCCGCGTTGGACGCCACGTAACGATCCAGCAGCACCACGTCATGGCTGCGGGTGAGCGCCCGCAGTTGCTCGGTGGCGTCCCGCCGGTCCAGGGCGAACAGCACGGCCATGCCGTGCACCGAGCCGGCCAGATCGCCCAGCCGCCCATGCAGCGCGTCCCGCACCAGTTCGGCGTGTATGTCAGCGTCGTACCGGGGGAACGCCATCCGGGCCACCGACGCGTTCTGCGCGCGCAGCGCCGCGGCGAGCCCGTCGGCAAGGGTCTGCTTGCCGGCCCCATCCAGCCCCTCGATGACCACCAGCCGTCCCACAGCAGCACACGCTATCCCGCCGTGCTGCGCGCGGAGGACGCCGTGCTGCCGGTGAATGCGCTCTGCGTACTCGGCGCGCCGCCGTCGGAGCAGTTCCGGATGGCGGTGTGGAACCTGGTCGATCCGAAGGACGACAGACAGGACTTCACGCTCTCCTGTTCGCTATTCGTGCCGGGCACTACAGTTCGAGATGATTCCCGTCCTGCTCGAGCGGCTCCACGCCAGCGACGTTGCCGAGGAGGCTTGGCCGCTGATGCGCGCCGAATTGGTTGGTCGCGATCGGGAGTTGGCCGCGCTCATGGAGCACCTTCGAGTCGGCTCTCGCCGCACATCCGCGCGTCGTGCTGTGCCGGGGCGAGCCGGGGATCGGCAAGACGCGCATGGCGGAGGAGCTGACCAGGTTGGCCGCGGCACGGGGCGTGCCGGTGGCGTGGGGGCCGGCGGCGGAGTCGAGCGGCGCGCCTCCGTACTGGCCGTGGCAGCAGGTGCTGCGCGCGGTGTCTGCCAGCGTCGACGTCATCACGATCGCCGACGAGCTCGGCGTAATCCCCGACCTCGTGCGGCTCGCACCCGAGGTATTCGACGCTCCAGGTGGTGATCGGGGTGGCAACGGCTCGAGCGAGGACCGGTTTCGGCTGTTCGATGCGGTGGCCCGGCTGCTGAGTGACATCACCGCGAGCGCACCGTGGGTCATCGTGCTCGACGACGCGCACCGAGCGGATTACGGCTCGTTGCTGCTGCTGCACCACGTGGTGCGCACGCTGGCTCGCGAGCGGCTGCTGGTGATGGTGAACCACCGGGACACCGAACACGTGCACGACGTCCTCGTCACGGGACTTGCTCGGGAACCGGTCACCCGGCGGATCGACCTCCGTGGCTCGGCCGCTCCGGCCGTCGGCAAGCAGCTTGCCGCGCTGGTCGGGCGCGACGTCGCAGCGGCTCAGGTCGAGCGAGTGCACGCGGTCACGGGGGGCAACCCCTTCTTCGTCGGTGAGATGGGCTGGGCGTTGGCCGACGCAGGCGCAGCCGCGTCGGCGGTCCCGGTCCCGCCGAGCGTGCGGCAGACGATCAGCGAGCGGCTGGAGCGGCTCCGCCGAAGTCCGTGTGGCTGCTCCGCGCGGCGTCGATCGTCGGCCGGGAGTTCTCGGTCAAGGTGGTCGCCCGGATGGTGGGCGAGCCCGTGCTCGGCTGCCTGGGCCAGCTCGATGAGGCAGCGGCCGCCGGCCTGGTCGAGTCCACCGCGACGCCCGGCGAGCACCGATTCGTGCACGTCCTGCTTCGGGATGCGATCGAGGCCGACCTGGGTAGCGCCGAGCGGGTGCAGCTGCACCGCTCGGCCGCCGAGGCCGTGGAGGAACTGTACGCCGACCGTCTCAAGCCGCGTCTGTCGGATCTCGCCCGGCACTGGGCGTCCGCGGCCGTGCTCGGCGACCGGGGCCACGCTACCGGTTGGATCCGGCGGGCCGCGAGCGAGGCGGTGAGCCGACTCGCCTACGAGGAGGGCGTCCGGCTCTACCGGCTCGCGCTCGACGTCGGCGGCGGCGAGCTCGACGATCTCGACTGCTGCCGGCTGCTGCTCGCGCTCGGCGCCGCGCAGAGCCTGTCCGGGATCACGCGGGTCGGCTGCACACCGTCGGTGTGCAGCCGATCTCGCGCGTTCGATGGCGCGGCCCGACCTCATTGCCGAGGCAGCCCTGACGTTGGACGGTGGCGACGGAGCCGAGGCCGATCGGCTGGTCAGACGGCTGTGTGAGGAGGTCCTGCGGGGGCTGGGTCCGCAGCCCTCCTCGCTGCGTGCCAGAGTGACAGCCGCCCTGTCCCGTGCATGCATCTACCTCGGTGACGTCGATGCCGCCGCGCGGGCTAGCGAGCAGGCATTGGCCGTGGCGAACCAGTGCGACGATCGGGCCGCAGTCGTGGCGACGTTACGAGCTCGCCAGCTCGTGCGCTGCGATCCGGACGGGACGGACGAACGGACCGGCCTGGCCGCGCAGCTGCTGGAGATCGGCCGGGAAGCCTCGGACCCCGAGACCCAGATGTGGGCCCACCTCTGGCGCATCGACGTGATGTTCCAGCGCGGCGACCTCGCCGACGTTGGCCGGGCGCTCGATGACTTGGCCTGGTGCGTCGATGAGATGGGCGGGCCGGTCGCGCGGTGGCAACTGCTCCGTTGCCGGGCAGCGCACGCCCAGGCGCAGGCACGCTTCGCCGACGCCATCCGGCTGGCCAACGAGGGTTTCACCGAGCTGATCCCTCTCTCGGCGTGGGTCCGGGACGCCGTGTTGGGGATAACGGGCCACCACATCGGTCAGGAGGCGAGCGGCGGGGCGAGGGCCTACGGCCTCGATGGACCTGTCAGTGCCCGAGACTTCCGTCCGGCCTTCGGCGTCCTCTACTCGCTCGCGCCGGCTGTTGTGCTGATCTCAACCGGGCGCCGAGCCGAGGCGGCCGGGCTCTACCGAGCGCTGGGGCCGGTCGCCGAGTGGCAGCCGACCCCGCACGGAACGACCATCAGCTACGCGCTGGGCATCGTGGCCGCCGTGGCGATGGACGCTGCCGAGGATGTCGCGGCGCTCCGCGGGCTGCTGGCCCGTTATCGCGGCCACCATGTCGCGGGCGGGGCGGGCGCCGGAATCTATCTCGGGCCGGTTGAGCTCTACCTGGGCATCGCAGCCCGGCACCTGGGACTGCTCGATGACGCCGTCGCCGACCTCGACTACGCACGGAAGGCGTGCGCGGCGAACGGGGCGGCTGGTCACCACGTCGAGGCGCTGTTCGAGCTCGCCGTGGCGCTGGCCCGCCGGGTCGGGGACGGTGATGCGACACGGGCCCGCTCGTTGGCCGTCGACTGCGCCAGCCGAGCCACGATCCTCGGCATGGCGCCGTTCGCGGCGCAAGCCCAGGAGCTGGCCGACCGGCTCGGCCAGGCGCCGGCCGAGCCGTTGACGCCGCGGGAGCGCGAGGTCGCCGAGCTGGTGGCGCAGGGGTTGACCAACCGGGAGATCGCCGCCCGGCTCTACCTCTCCGAGCGCACCGCGCAAAACCACGTGGAGCACATCCTGACCAAGCTGGACCTGTCGAACCGGAGCAAGATCGCGATCTGGATCACCGGCCGTAGTTGAGTACGCGGCTGAGAATTCGGCGGACGCCGTGACGCCGCGTGCCTCACTACCGTGTTCAGGTAGACGAAAGCACGAAAGTAGCTACCAATGGGACAGGCAGCGGACTTGACAGCAGGAAGATCGAGCGTTCAACGCTCAGGATGCAAAGCAGATAATGGCGGTGTTGAGTCCGAGGTCGAGTGGGCGATCCAGGCGGACTGCTTCGAGAACCCGATCAAGTGATCGCGTTCTTCGCTGCTCTTTGGGAGGCATTTCCCGACATCGAGCTGACCACCACTTGCGATGTCGAGGAAAGTTCGACCGTCATTATGCAGGGCAGAGCGCAAGGATCGCACCAGGGAACATTCCGCACCCCTGGCAGAGACATTCCTCCCACGGGCCACACGTGGACTCCCACTCTCAGAACACTACAAAGTCGCGGGAGACGTGATCGTCTCAGCGCGACTTCTTTTCGACCGGTTGGAACTCCTCGAACAGTTGGGCGTAGCGTCCGCCGCGGCTCCTGCATAGCAGCCCCTCGGCGACACTTGGTGTTTGGGTTCGGGTAACTTCGCGTTCATCGACAACATCCAGGCCGACTGGTCACCCGGCTATGACGCTGACCGACGAATCAAGGGGTTGACATGGTCGCAAGCGTATCGGCAGCGCAATGGCAGCAGAGTCAGGACGGACTTCGCGATGAGGTTCGGCGGTGACGACCTGGATGTGGTCCATCAGTGATCCGCGAGTTCCCGCGGTGGGCCAGTGGAACCTCGCTGAGGTTGCCATGCATCTCTCGCAAAACTGGATACTGGTGGCCTGGGCTGGCTCGGCGGGATCTTTCCCATTCCAGGCAGGAGGGCCTAGCATCACTGGGATGGCCGGCGACTCGCCGATCAAGGATATTGGGATAAGTCTGACATGAACGTGCTCGGGTTGAAGTCCGACGCCGAGCGCGATCTGGCTGTCCTCGCTGACCGCATCGAGGAGCGGGCGGAGGAGGACTTCAGCGAGTGTGTGGGGCACTCGCCCGATGAACCGCGCCCGTGGACGATCGAGGGCACCACGATGCCCCTATCGGCCCTGACCTGCAACCTGCTGAACGAAACGGTCATGCACGGTTACGACATCGCCCATGCCGCCGGGCGCAAGTGGAGGATCGAGCCAACACATGCGGCAATGGTGGTACAGCAGTTCTTCGTCCCGGTGCTACAAACTGTCGACCCACGGACATTTGTCAACGCTGAGAAGGCGGCTGGCCTCCAGGTAACCTACGAGCTGCACCTGCGCGGAGACGATCGGCTCAATTTCGTTTTCGACGATGGGGCCCTCAGGGTCGAAGAGCCGTCCGTCCGGCGGGTCGACTGCCATATCTCGGCCGATCCCGCAGCGTTCTTCAGGGTGTTCTGGGACCGCCAGAGCCAGTGGAACGCGATCGCCAAGGGGCAGCTCATGGCCTGGGGCCGCAAGCCTGGCTGGGGTTGAGGTTCAGGTCCCTGATACGCAACCCCTGAGAGACCGGCCTCATGAGCAATCGTGAGCGCAGCGGGTGAAGCGCGCAGAGCGGGTGCTGGCGCAGCGCGTGCACCAGAAGGATGGTCCAACTTCTGGCGACCGTCGCTCACCTCATGGTCGCCGATAGCTTGGGTATATGTCATCTGGCAGATATATCTCTTGCTGTAAGCATACGGTGGGTGATGTCAGAAGAAAGAACACCGACCTACACCCCAGCGGGAACTCGTCGGCGCTCTTGTGGAAGGAGTTCTACGCAGCCGCCGACGAGATCGACCACGGAACCGGGCGGTAGGCCAGCCTGCCTGACGGCTGCCCCTGCGAGGTCGCAATGTTCGCCTCGGCTGCGGCCCGAGTGTCATCCACACCCTGCCCCCGGCGGTGAGCGGTGTCGTCAACACCGAACAATCCGACGGTTCATAAGGAGCCACGACTGATGACAATAGCCACCATCAGCTACGCTCAGCCAGCGCCACGGACAGCGGCTGACCTATTGAAAGGAGTCCGCGACGGGGATCCAGCGGCCTGGGAAGAAATCGTGCGCCGGTACAGCAAGCTCGTGTCCACGACGGTACGGTCGTTTCGGCTGCAGGAGGCCGACGTATTCGACGTTGCGCAGATGACTTGGCTGCGACTGGCCGAAAACGCTCCCCAGGTGAAGTTCCCCGAGAGGCTGGGCGGGCGGCTGGCGACCACCGCCCGCCGCGAATGCCTGCACATCCTGCGCCAGGCCAAATCCGCCCCATATCTCACGAACATGACACCAGAAATGTCGCCGACCCCTCAGCGGGACCCGAGCAGCGCGTCATCGACGCCGATATCGCACGGACGTTGCAGAAGCTCGTCGCCGAGTTGTCACCTCGCGGGAAGAGTGGGCGCTGTTCACCGACAATCCCCGTCCCTACGCCTAGGTCCTCGCGTCGTCGGAGTCCCGCTCGGCGCGATCGGGCCCACTCGGGCGCGGGCGCTGCTGCAACTGCGGGACAAGCTCAATAAACATGAGCTATCGCCGCCTGACCTGCCGCGCCGGCAGCGTGCCGCCAGCTCACATTGACCGCCGTCGATTGCCGGCACGAGATGGCCACCACGCCCAACTCCTCCAATAACGATGCATCCGATCAGCTGTAAGGCCATGCCAGGCTTGTTTCAGCCATGAGATGCAGGTTGCCCCGGCCAAACGCAGCTGTCGACCAAGGCGACTGTGGTGGCAGCAAAGGTCAGTGGCGCCGCCGGAACGAGTCGCGGATCGAGTTCCGGCCCCGAGGAACCACAGCGAGCGGTGCGTCCGCGCATCGGCGAGGAGTTCGGGCGTGCCGACGGGACCTCGTAGAGATTCCCAAAAACCAGTAAATGTGCACCAGACGCGGACACACCGTGCACAGGTGCGCGACACGCCGGGTGAGAGCGCGGCACGCCGGAGGGGGTGGGGTTAGGGGCGCATGCGGGTGACGAGGGCGGTGTCGTATCGGCCTGAGACGAATTCGGGGTGTTCCAGCAGTTCGGCGTGGAAGGGGAGGTTGCATTTCGGCCCGGTCACGGTAAAACCAACAACGGCTGACCGGGCCCGCTCCAGCGCCTGGGCCCGATCAGCGCCGTGGACCACCAGTTTGGCCAGCAAGGAATCGTAGAACGGCGTCACCGTGGTGCCAGCCGCGTAACCGGAATCGACCCGCACCCCGTCCCCGGTTGGTTCCAGCCACGCGGTGACCGGCCCGGGACCGGGCAAGAAACGCTTCGGGTCTTCGGCGTTAATCCGCAGCTCGATCGCGTGCCCGGCCGGCGCGAGAGCGTCGACGTCGAACCCGGGTGCCTCGCCCGCGGCGATACGCAGCTGGGCGGCCACCAGATCGAGGCCATAGCGCAGCTCGGTCACCGGGTGCTCCACTTGCAGCCGGGTGTTCATCTCGAGGAAGAAGAACTCGCCGGTGTCCTGATCGAGCAGAAACTCCACCGTCCCGGCATTGCGGTAGTCCACGGTGGACGCGGCCAGCACCGCGGCCTGCTCCATCCGGCCGCGCAGATCCGGCGAGACGGCGGGCGACGGGCTCTCCTCGGCGATCTTCTGGTGGCGGCGCTGCACCGAGCAGTCCCGCTCCCCCAGTGCCACCACCCGGCCGTCGGCTAGCCCGAGAACCTGCACCTCGACGTGGCGCACCCGCGGGAAGTAGCGCTCGACGAACAGCCGCGGGTCACCGAAGAGCCGCTGGGCGAAGGCGCTGACCCGCGTGTACTCGGTGCGCAACGTTGCGGCGTCGACCGCCACCGCCATACCCATCCCACCGCCCCCGGCTGCGGCCTTGAGCATCACCGGGAAGCCGACCTGCTCTGCTTCGGTAACCGCGGCGTCCTCGGTGGCCACTGCGCCCGTCGAACCGGCGGCCACCGGCACCCCGGCTGTCACCATGGTGGCCCGGGCGGTCACCTTGTCACCCATCGCGGAGATCGCCTCGGCACCGGGACCAACCCACACCAGGCCGGCATCGGACACCGCCTGGGCGAACCCGGGGTCCTCGGACAGGAACCCGTAGCCGGGGTGCACGGCGGCTACACCGGCCTTGCCGGCGAGGGCGAGCAGCTGGGAGCCGTCCCGGTATGCCTGCGCGGGCGGCCCGGTCAGCTCCAGAGCCTCGTCGGCCTCGGCGACGAACGGCAGCTTGGCGTCCACCGAGGAGTGCACCGCAACGGTGCGTATCCCCAGCGCCCGTGCCGAGCGGATGACCCGCCGGGCGATCTCTCCTCGATTCGCGACCAGCAGCGACTCAAACACCCATCACGCTCCTCGATACGACATCACTCAGTTGGCATCAGCCGGGGTACGGTCGAGGTCCGGCTCGAGATAGATAATCCGGGCGGCGGGCACCGCGGCCCGGATCCGCGACTCGGCCTCGTCGATGGCCGCGGCGACCTCCGCGGTGGACATCGCGGCCGTCACCGCGATCTTCGCGGCGACCAGCAGCTCGTCGGGGCCGAGATACTGGGTCCGCAGGTGGATCACCCGGTCCACCCCACGCCCGACCATCGCGGCACAGAGGCGCTCGCGCTCGGGCCGATCGGAGCCCTCCCCGATCAGCAGGCTCTTGGTCTCGATGATCAGAATGATCGCGATGATGCCGAGCAGCACGCCGATGCCGAGCGTGCCGATCGCGTCGAAGATCGGATCGCCGGTGAGCACCGTCAGCCCCACCCCGCCGAAGGCCAGCAGCAGCCCGATCAGCGCGCCCGCGTCCTCCAGCAGCACGACCGGGAGCTCCGGGGACTTGGACCGCTGGATGAACCCCCACCAGGTGCCTCGCCCTTGAGCGGCCGCGACTCGTTGATCGCGGTCCGGAAACTCAGGCTCTCCAGCACGATCGCCACCAGCAGGATCCCGATCGCGACCAGCGGGCGAGGTGAGCGGTTCCCGCCCTCCAGTTTGTGGGCACCCTCGTAGAGGGCGAACACCGAGCCGAGGCTGAACAGCAGCAGTGCCACCACGAAGGAGTAGAAGTACCGGTCGCGGCCGTAGCCGAACGGGTGTTCCTGGGTGGCCTCGCGCTGGGCTCGCTTGCGGCCGAGCAGCAGCAGGCCCTGGTTGGAGGTGTCGGCGACCGAGTGCACCGCCTCGGCCAGCATCGACGACGAGCCGGTGATCAGGTATCCGATGAACTTCGCTACCGCGATACCCGCGTTGGCCAGCAACGCCGCAATGATCGCCGTTGCCCCGCCACTTGCTGACAACCCCGACGCCTCCTCGCGCTACCCCTCTCCCCGGCAACGGCGAGCCTACAAGTGACAGGGGTTAGCGCCTCCCACCAACTGGCAGCAGGGTGTCAGCCGCCACTGCGGCGATGTTCTCCATGGTGACCACCTCGAACCCACCCAACCAAGGGAAGGATAGCCGCCGAGATGACTCTCGCCATAATAACTTAGATAAGATAAGGGTATGGCTGAGCCGGTTCGGGTGACCAACCCGCTGCTAGACGTCTTGGAAGTACTGTTGGAGGCGTTCGACAACGACAGGCAGGAGCTTCACGGTTGGGCGATCATGAAGACCGCGGGACGATCCGGGCCGACTGTGTACGGGGTTCTTGACCGTCTGGAAGACGCCAACTGGATCACCGGCCGCTGGGAAGATCACCACCCGCAGCCGAACAAACCACGGCGACGTTTCTACCAACTCACCCCCACTGGCGCCATATCAGCTTTTCGTCTGGTGACCGCGCGCCGCCCGACCGCGCAGCGCTGTCCACCGCGATCTGTCGAGCCTGGCCTGACATTTACCGGATGGCTGAGCGGCTTTCTTACCGGAGGTGCACGGTGAGCACCCTCGGGGCGGCCATCCTCTCCACCGTGGTTACTGCCGTGGTCAGCGTACTGGTGATGGAATTTTTCCAAACCACCCCCTGGCTGGCTGACAAGTTGATGCACTGGTCAGTCCGAGTCCGTTACGCCGACCACCCACAGCGTGCCACGATCCGTGACGAAGAGTTGAACAGCCTTCTTGAAGACCTGCCCACGCTGTTCAAATTACCCACTGCGAGCTGGTTCTTCCTTCGTGCTCTCGCCTACCGTTTCGGACGAGGTTTGGGAAAGACTCCCACGGACCAGCTCCTGAAGCTCCGGGTGCGGCGAGTTCTTCGGGCGCGGCGGCACTGGGCGGCGCTGTTCGGAGTACTGCTCCAGACCATCGGGATTGTGATCGGCGTCTTTTTGCTGTCCCGACTGGCCATTAGCGTGACGGAGAGCCTATGGCTGGTGCAGTCGCTGCTCTGGTACATCGCCGTCGCCGCGGTGATGCGTTTCGCCTGGCATGTACTGAAGTGGTGGGTAGAGATCCTCGTTGTCACTGACAAAGAATTGATGATTATCAGCGGCGTCATCATAAGCAAGGTCTACGTGATGCCGCTCACGGAGGTGACCGACCTGAGCTTCATACGGTCAGCGGGCGGGAGGCTGCTCGGCTACTACACACTCCGGATCACGCACCGAGTGAAGTCTGTGGCCGCCGGACAGTTGGACACGATCAAATACCTGCCCCGGCCAGAGGTCGCCGATTTAATCTTCAACGAGCTGTCACGTCACCATGTCCTCGCAGACGGACAAGATCACGAAAATGCTGTCAAAGCCGGAGCCGCGTTCACCACTGCGTATGCGTCGGACGAATTCGACTGATCGAAAACACGACCCGAAAACCGGCCCTGCCCGCTCTCCAGCTACCACCAGGCGGGGCCGCCCCACGACGCCGCTGGGATCATCACGCCATCCCATCGAGTCGAGCACCCCGATCAACCGCAACCTAGACCCAACCATCTCGTAGCGTCGCCACGCGCCGGGGCGCTGCGCACTGTCGCCGACCTCCTCGATCTCCCCAGACAGTGTTCACTTCTTGTAGCTAAGCTGTAAACGAGGCGAAGCGATCGTGAGCAGGCAAAGCACAGGGAGCACCCCCATGGCAACGGGCACCCCAGGGTCGCAGAGCGCCCTTCGGGAGGCGAACCTGCGCCGGGTGCTGCGCGCGGTCCAGGCCGCCGGCTCACTCACCCAGGCCGAGATCGTCCGCGCTACCGGCTTGTCCGCGGCCACCGTCTCCAACCTCGTCCGGGAGTTGCAGGCCGGCGCTCTGGTGGTGGTGACGCCGACAGCGACGGGGCGCCGAGCGCAGAACGTGTCCCTCTCCCCGCTCAAGGGCCTGGCGATCGGCATCGAGATGGGCCAGACGCACTTACGTGGCGCGATCTGCGATATGGGCTACCGGGTGCTCATCGAGCAGCGGATCGACGACGTCGAGGAGTGGGGCTTGCGCACCGTCGAGTGGCTGGTGAGCACGTTGTTGCAGGAAGCGCGGGTGGATCGTAGCGAGGTGCGCGGGGTCGGGGTGAGCGTGCCGGGACCACTCGACCCGGTCACCGGAGGGGCCCGCCCGGTGACGCTGACCCCAAGCGGGCAGGGGGTGGACATCACAGCGGAGTTATCCGGCAGGCTGGGCCTGCCGGTACAGCTCATCACCAACATCAACGCGGCCGCCCTCGGTGAGCTGGCCTGCGGCGCGTCCCGCTCCACTGCCGAGATGGTGTATGTCCAATTATCCACCAATGTCGAGGCCGCCCTGGTGATCAGGGGTGAGGTCTATCCCGGCAGCAACGGGCTGGCCGGCCAGTTCGGGCATATCACCATTGACGAGTCCGGTCAGGTCTGCCGCTGCGGGAACCGCGGTTGCCTGGAGACCGTGGTGGGTGGACCACACCTGCTCGACCTGCTGCCACGGTCAGCTGGGGGACGGCCGACGCTTCGCGGGCTGGTCCAGACCGCCGTCGATGGGGATCTCGGCTCCCGCCGGGTGATCGGGGACGCCGGCCGCGCGGTGGGTGCCGCCGCCGCGATGCTGTGCAACGTGCTCAATCCGCGCCAGATCGTGCTGGGTGGCGAGCTGGCCAGGGCCGGCGAGCTGCTGCTCGACCCGATCCGGCAGGTGCTGCGCCGGCGTACCCTGCCCGCTGCCGCGGAGCTGGTCGAGGTGCGGTGCGGTGAGCTGGATGATCGGGCCGTCGTAGTGGGTGCACTCGCCACAGTGGTACGCAGCACCGACGTCATCGACTTGGTGCGCGCCTGAACCCTTGTGTTCATAAGTCGAAAACATCGAACAGAATTGCATTCAAGTATTGACGCAATCATGTGGCATTGGTCATGCTGAGGGTCGGCGGGCGGGCACTCCCGGTCCTGTCCTTGGGGTGAGAGGGGCTGGACATGAGAACCTGGCCCGCGGCGGCACTGATGATCGTCGCGTCACTGATGCTCACGGCGGCAGCATGCGGGAGACCGGGTAGCGCTCCCGACGGCCCCGCGTCCGTCGAGACGGGCTTCCCGATCGGGATCCTGCTGCCCGAGTCCAAGACAGCGCGGTACGAGACGTTCGACCGCCCGCTGCTCACGCGGCACCTCAAGGAGCTGTGCCCGAACTGTGAGGTCCGCTACCGTAACGCCAACCAGAACAGTGCCAACCAACAGAATCAGGCTGAGGCGCTGGTCACCAGTGGCGCCCGGGTACTCATCCTCGACGCGGTCGACTCCACCGCAGCCAGCGCCATCGTCAGCAACGCCAAGAGCCAAGGTGTCGCGGTGGTGGCCTACGACCGGCTCGCCTCAGGTCCCATCGACTACTACGTCTCCTATGACACCGAACGGATCGGGCAGGTGCAGGGTGAGGCGCTGCTCACCGCGCTGAAGGCAGGTGGTGAACCCAAGCGGGGCCAGATCGTCATGATCAACGGGTCGCCCACGGACCCCAACGCCGGTGGTCTCAAGCGGGGCACCCGCTCAGTGCTCGATGGCCAGGTGAGGATCGGTCGGGAGTACGACACCCCCGACTGGTCCCCCGATCGCGCCCAGCAGGAGATGGAGCAGGCCATCACCGCGCTGGGTCGGGAGCCGATCATCGGGGTCTACGCCGCCAATGATGGAACAGCGGCAGGCGCGATCGCGGCACTCAAGGGCGCCGGGTTCGCACCGCTGCCCCCGGTGACCGGACAGGACGCCGAGCTCGCCGGTATCCAGCGCATCCTGGCTGGTGAGCAGTACATGACCGTATACAAGGACATCAAGCCGGAGGCGACCATCGCCGCGGAGATGGCGATCAGCGCCGCCACAGGAAAGGAGTACCGGGGCATTCCAACCCAGCGGATATCCAACGGCTCGGTTGACGTGCCGGGCGTGCTCCTCGAACCCATCGCGGTGACGAGGGAGAACGTTGCCAGGGTCATCATCGCGGACGGCGTTTACCCGGTCGAGAAGGTCTGCACCACCGAATACCGCCAGGCGTGCCGGCGGGCGGGCATCTCCTGAACCGAAAGGACCCCTCGTGATGGCTCCCATCCTGGCGCTGACCGGGATTTCGAAGCGGTACGGGTCGGTCCAGGCGCTCAGTGCCGCCAGTCTGGAGGTCAAGGCCGGAGAGGTGGTCGCGCTGGTCGGCGACAACGGGGCCGGCAAGTCCACCCTGATAAAAGTGATCGCCGGAGTCGTGCCCCCAGACAGCGGCGACATCTACTGGCAGGGTGAACGCGTCCCCATCCGCAATCCCCACGATGCCACCGCACTCGGTATCGCAACCGTCTACCAGGACCTGGCATTGTGCGACAACCTCGATGTGGTCGCCAACCTGTTTCTCGGCAACGAAGCGGCCAGGCTCGGAGTGCTCGACGAGATCGCCATGGAGCGCAGGGCGCAGGAGCTGCTGTCCGAGCTCGATGTCGAGCTACCCAACCTGAGGGTGCCGGTTTCGGCGCTGTCCGGCGGGCAGCGGCAGTCAGTCGCTATCGCCCGCGCGATGCTCGGTTCACCCAAGCTCGTGATCCTGGACGAACCCACCGCGGCATTGGGCGTCGGGCAGACCTGGCAGGTGCTCAAGATGATCAAAAAACAGAGTCATAAAAAGGGGATCGGCGTGATCCTGATCAGCCACAACCTGGCCGACGTCAGGTTGGTCTCCGACCGGATCATGGTGCTGCTGCTGGGCCACAACAAAGCCGAGTTCATCACCGACGAGGTCACCGATCAGGACATCGTGTGGGCGATTACGGGCGCCTCCAAGGACACCGTCTCGATCACGGAAGAGCACACGTGAGCGTCATGCCAGAAAAACAGGAACTCCAACTGGCGGATCCTCCCGGCACCGAGCGGCACGTAACGCCGGGCACGAAACGCGGCGTCACCGCACGCCTGCGTGCAGGAGAGCTGGAGGCACTGCCCGTCATCATCAGCCTGATGTTCACCTGGGCGATCTTTCAAACACTCGACCACCGCTTCCTCACCGCAGCGAACCTGTCCAACATGGTGGTGCAGATCGCCGCAGTCGGGGTGATGGCGATCGGTATCACGCTGGTCCTGCTGCTCGGCGAGACCGATCTTTCGATCGGTTCGGTGTCCGGTTTGGCCGCTGCTGCCCTGGCCATCCTGGTCATCCGGCACGATGCGCCCGAGGTGGCGGCCATCGCCCTGGTGGTGCTGCTCGGGCTCGTGGTCGGCACCGTGCACGGCACGGTCCGCACGGCGATGGGTGTTCCGTCATTCGTGGTGACCCTGGCCGGCTTGATCGGGTGGCAGGGGCTGCACCTCTACCTGCTCAGCCCGCAGGGCGCCATCAACGTCTCTGACCACGGCATCATCGCGGCACTGACCCACGCCTACCTGCCCGCAGTCGTGGGTTGGTCACTCGGTGCGGCAATGATCGGCTGCTACGTGGCGGCGGTTGTCGTGGGTGTCAGGCGGCGGCGCGCAGCGCGCCTGCCATACCCGACGCTGCGACGCCGAATGATCCGGCTGGTCGCGCTGAGCGCCGGGGTCGGGCTGACGGTCGGGGTGCTGAACTCCTGGCGCGGCGTGCCGGTCGCCCTGGCGATCCTGGTCGCTTTCGCGGTGGGCTTCGACTTGATCCTGCGCAGGACCCGCTTCGGTCGCAGCATCATCGCCATCGGCAGCAATGTGGAAGCGGCTCGCCGTGCCGGGATACCGGTGAACCGGATCAGGATCACGGTTTTCGCGCTGGGCTCCGCGATGGCGGCGATCGGCGGGATCCTGGCCGTCTCGCGGGAGTTCGCGGCGCACCAGAGCACCGGGGGCAGCGATGTCCTGCTCTTCGCGATAGCGGCCGCGGTGATCGGCGGTGTCAGCCTGTTCGGCGGCCGGGGAAGCACTTACGGGGCGTTGATGGGCATCGCCGTGATCGGGTCGATCAATAACGGGATGTTGCTGATGGAACTCGACTCGTCGGCCCGATTCATGATCACGGCAGTGGTACTGCTGCTGGCGGTGATCATCGACTCGCTGTCCCGACGCGATCGCCAGCTCCACGGTCACATCTGACCGCCGGAATCTGGGATGAGGTAAGTGGCCATGGCCAGGAATCGAGACCAGAGACGGGCTCGCCATGCCCGCGTATCCATAGTCGGGGCACTGTTCATCACGGGTGTGGTCGGGTTCGGCGCCGCGGCTGGTTGCGCGACGACATCGGTGACCGCGCCCGGTGCGCCAGGTGTGCTGTCCCACTTCGACCTGGCGCGCAAGGACTGCGTCGGCACGGCCGCGAATACCACATCCAAGGTCTGGTACACCGTCGCCGACGGGGTGCTCTCCGATGTCTACAACCCCACCGTGGACAACACGAACGTCGAGACCATGCAGTATGTGGTCACCGACGGACGCAGCTTCACTGATCTGCAGACCCGTGATCTGACCTATACGGTCAGCGCTGATCCCACCGGAATGGCCTGCACGGTTCTGGCCACCAGTGCAGCGCACGGCTATCAGCTCGTGACGACCTATGTCACCGACCCCGCCCGGGACGCTGTCGTCGCGCACACCACCGTGCGCGGCACGCATGGCCCACCACCGCAGGGGCTGAAGCTCTACGTCCGCCTCGACGCGCATGTCAACGGCAACGGCGGTGGAGGTCCGGCCAACGGCGGCGCCGACTCCGCGGTGATCGACACCTCCACCCGCGCGCCGGTCCCGGTCGCCTATGACGTCGCGACGACCAGCGAGGCAGCCGATCGCGACTACGCCGTTGCGACCTTCATGGCGCTGAGCGCGACCGGCGGCCTGACCGAGGCCGGTGTCGGCTACGCCGGCACCGCCAGCGACGGACTGACCCAGCTCGACACCACGCGAACGCTCGGCGGCGACACCGCGGCCCCGAACGGGCACGTCGTGCTCACCGCCCGTGTCGTGCCGAACCAGCAGGGCGAGATCACCCTCGCTCTCGGCTTCGGACGTGACCAGCGCAGCGCGGTATCCGTCGCGGGCAAGGCGGCAGCCAACCCGTTCGCCGCGACATCAGCCGGATACACCGCCGGCTGGCGCGCCTACGACGCCCGCCTGCGCCCGCCACCGACCACACTGCCCGGCTTCGACCAAGCCGCCATGGACCGGACGCGCTCTGCTTACTACCTTTCGACGAATGTGGTGAAGGCCAGCGAGGACAAGACCTTTCCCGGTGCGATCGTCGCCTCCCTGGCCAGCCCGTGGGGTCAGGCCGTCAGTGCCGGTGACCTGGTGAACGGAAAACCGGTCTACTTCGGCTCCTACCGGGAGGTGTTCTCCCGCGATCTCTACGCGGCGTTCACCGCGCTGCTCGTCGCCGGTGACCTGGCCACCGCGCAGGACACCACCCGGTTCCTGCTCAACCGCCAGCAGCTCCCGGACGGTCGCCTGCCGCGTAACTCGCTGCTCAACGGCAAGGTGGCACCGGACACCGGTGGTGATCAGCTCGACGAGACCTCGTATCCCATCCTGATGGCATGGCAGTCCGGGCTCGGCACTGACCCCGCGCTGTGGACCGACCACCTCCGGCCAGCCGCGGATTTCCTCCTCGCGCATGGCCCGGCGTTCGGCGTCGAGCGGTGGGAGGAACAGAGCGGCTACTCCCCCTCGACCATCGCCGCCGAGATCGCCGGCCTGACCGCGGCCAGTGCCATCGCCGCTCACCACAACGACGCCACTCGTGCCCGGCTCTACCAGGCCACCGCTGATGACTTCCAGCGGCGCGTCAAGGACTGGACGCTGAACACCACGGGTCCATACGGGCCACGCTATTTCCTGCGGCTGTCCAAGACTGGCGACCCGAACGCGGCGATCACCTACAACCTCGGCAACGGCGCACCGGACGCCGACCAACGCCAGGTCGTGGACGCCGGGTTTTTGGAACTCGTCCGGCTCGGCGAGCTACCCGCCAATGACCCCGATGTCCTCGCGTCGCTGACGGTGGTGGACGCGACGATCCGTCGGGACACACCCAACGGGGTGGGCTTCTCCCGCTACGGGACCTCGGCACCGGGAAGTTCGGATGGTTACGGCGACTGCCACCAACCCGACCCGACCGACTGCGCTCCCTCCGGTCGGCCCTGGCCGACCGGCAACACCGGTTCAGGGCACCTGTGGCCGGTGTTGTCCGGCGAGCGCGGCGAACAGGAGCTGCAGACCGGGGACACCGCCACTGCCGCGGCGCGGCTGCTGAGCATGCAGCGGATGACCTCCGGCGTGGGTCTGGCACCGGAACAGGTCTGGGAGAACCCTCCGCTGGCGGCCTCCCCCTCCGGAACCGACCCCGCCCTGGCGTCGATCGGCTTTGAACCCGGCCATCCCGCCGGCTCAGCTTCCCCGTTGACCTGGGCGCAGGCCCAACTGGTGCGCCTGACGCTGGCGTTGGGCGCAGGCCGACCGTTGGATCAGCCAGCGATCACCCGTGCCCGTTATGTCGATGCGCCGCCACCCGGCACGGCACCGTTGAGTGCCACCGTCTCCATCTCAGGCGCACTGCTGACGGTGACCGGCCGGAGCGCACCGGGTGCGAACGTTGACGTGGCCGTGACGGACACCGGCGCCTCCACCACAGCGGCATCGGTCCAAGCCGAGCCGGATGGCACATTCACCCTGTCCATCCAGAGGCACTCGACCACTGACGTCGTGACCGTCACCACCACCGCCGGAAATCGTACTGGTCATCTGGTGCTACGCCACGATGGTTGATGGCGACCGAGCGCGCTGCCCGCCAGGCGACGATCTGTACGACGTCGTCAAACATTGGGCATCCGCCGACGGCACCTCCATCAACTCGTGGATGCACGAGGCCATCGAACGCGAAGCGTTCCGGCGCCGATCCATCGCCCACGGGCAATGGATGGACGCCAACCCCGCCATCCGTGACGAGTTGCTGGCCCAGGCCGAAGCCGCTGCCCAGGAGATTGACGACCTTCGGCGTGATGGTGCCGCGTGATGCCGCGGCGCGGTGATGTCTGGGAGGTCACCGGGCAGCGACGGCGCAGCGTGCTGGTGGTATCGCACG
Organism: uncultured Actinomycetota bacterium; assembly: GCA_963712995.1. Taxonomy (GTDB): domain Bacteria; phylum Actinomycetota; class Actinomycetes; order Mycobacteriales; family Pseudonocardiaceae. The sequence goes on from CAVQKH010000026.1 coordinate 124,898, forward strand.
GCATGTACAACGACCAGCCGGGTATCCCGACGGTGTTGACGATGCCAGTCCTGGCCGGTAACGATGATGATCTAGGTACGTGGTGTGTGCCCATCGGCGCGGGTGAGGTCGCGGTGGTGGATCACATCGGGCGGAGGAGCGAAAGTGGTGTTCGAGCGCCGGGTGCGGGTGGTCGAGCGCCAGGTGGTGATGGATGTGAACAACGCCCTGTTCAAGATTCTGTCCACGAGCTGACCCGCCGACTCCGTCACCGCAGGCACCCAGGCCGGTAGGGTGCCCGTGACGCCGAGGGGAGCGCGGTGGCCAGGGTCTTCGTCAGCTATGCCAATGCGGACCGGGAGTGTGCCGGTCAGCTGCGCCAGTGGCTGGTTGCCGAGGACCATGAGGTGTTCCTGGATCAGGATCCGGGTAATGGCATCGCGGTGGGCGAGGAGTGGGACAAGCGGCTGCATGAACGGCTGCGCTGGGCCGATGCGGTGGTCTGCGTGGTCACTTCCGCCTCGGTGACCTCGACGTGGTGCACGGCCGAGATCAGCATTGCCCTGTCGCGGGGCAACCGGTTACTGCCGGTGCTCGCTGAGCCGGGGGTGGATCATCCGCTGCTGCCCTCCGCCCACTACGCCGACCTCACCGTCGATTCCGCCGCGGCTCGGGCGGCGCTGGTGCAGACACTGCGTCGAGTGGATGCCGTCGGGGGTCACGGTTGGCCGGACGGTAAGTCGCCGTTTCCGGGGCTGCGTCCGTTGGACGTCGATGAGCATCGGGTGTTCTTCGGTCGCCGCCGCGAGCTGGAGCAGCTGGCCGGGCTGGTGCGGTCCCCAGCTGAGCGGGCCGAGCAGGCGGTGCTGCTGGTGATGGGTCCCTCGGGGTGTGGCAAGTCGTCGCTGGTGCGGGCCGGGTTGCTGCATGTGATGGCCGACGAGCCGGGCTGGTGGGCACTGGCACCGATGCTGCCCGGCGCCGACCCGGTGGCCGCGCTGACTCGGGAACTGACCGCCGCGGCAGGGCAGCTGGGGCTGGACTGGACGGTCGCGCAGGTACGCCACCAGCTCGACGACACTGGCCTGACCGGGCTGGCCGATGAGCTGCTGCTGGCCACTCCCGGCCTTCGGCGGCGGCGGTTGCTGGTGGTGGTGGATCAGTTCGAGGAGCTGCTCACCCAGACCCCACCCGGGCACCGAGCCCACTTCGCGCAGCTGCTGCACCCGGCTCTCTCAGGTCCGGTGCAGGTGGTCGCCACCCTGCGTCCGGAGTTCTTCGACCCGCTACTGATCGACACCGATCTCGCGGTGTTGCCGACTCACCCTTATGCGCTGCGGCCGCTGCGCCGCGAGGCGCTCCGGGCCGTGATCGAAGGCCCGGCCCAGCTGGCCGGTATCGGGGTGGACGAGGATCTGGTGGCCCGGCTGGTCGCCGACACCGACAGCGGGGAAGCCCTGCCGCTGCTGGCGTTCACCCTGGCCCAGCTCGCCGACGGGGTCAGCCGCGGCGGGCGGCTCTCCCAGCAACGCTACGACGAACTCGGCGGAGTACAAGGTGCCCTGACCCGTCAGGCTGACCTGGCCCTGGCTGAGGCGGCCACGGCCAGTGGCCGGCGCCGTGAGGAGGTCATCGCCGGGCTGTTACGGCTGGTCACCGTGGATGAGCAGGGCCGTCCCACCCGGTGGCGGGTCTCCCGCGATGAGTTGCCCGAGCCGGTGACCCGAGAGGTGGACGTCTTCGTTGCACGGCGGCTGGTGACCACAGACACCGACAACGGCGACGTAGTGGTCGGGGTGGCCCACGAGGCGTTCCTGACCGCCTGGTCCCCGTTAGCCCAGGCGATCGAGAAGAACGCATCGGCGCTGCGAGCCCGCCGCTCCGTCGAGCAGGCCGCCACCGAATGGGACGACGAGGGCCGCCTCCCGGTTCGGTTGTGGGAACGCGGCCAACTCGCCGCCGCCGTGGCTGACACCGGCGCCCACGTCCAGGCCGGCGATCTGGTCACCGGCCGCGTCGACCTCAGCCCGACGGCGCGGGCGTTCCTGCGAGCCAGCATTCGCCGGGACCGCGTCCGGCGAGGGCGCGCCATCACCGTCTTGTCGGTGCTGCTCGTCCTGGCCCTGGCAGCGGCCGGGATAGCCGTCGTTGCGCAGCGCTCCGCGGAGCAACAACGCAATGTCGCGGTGTCCCGGCAGGTCGCTGGACAGTCTCTAGAACTCCGCCTCACCAACCCGGCGCTGGCCTCCCAACTGGTGGGACGTCAGTGACCTGCGCCATCCCAGCCCGCTGGGGACTCTCACCGGCCACACCAACGCCGTCTACTCGGTGGCCTTCCACCCCGACGGGCGCACTCTGGCTACCGCCAGTCAAGACAACACCGTGCGGCTATGGGACGTCAGTAACCTGCGCCATCCCCACTCACTGGGAACCTCACGGCCACACCAGCACCGTCTTGTCAGTGGCCTTTAGCCCCGACGGGCGCACCTGGCCAGCGGCAGCTATGACAGAACCGTGCGATTGTGGGACGTCAGTGACCTGCGCCATCCCAGCCCGCTGGGGACCCTCACCGGCCACACCAACGGCATCAACTCGGTGGCCTTTAGCCCCGACGGGCGCACACCGGCCAGTGCTAGCGGCGACACTACACGCAGTTAGCGGATATCAGTGATCCCCACCATCCTCGCTCACTGGGGACCCTCACCGGCCACACCAAAATCGTCTACTCGGTGGCCTTCAGCCCGGACGGACACACCCTGGCCACCGGCAGCCTTGATGGCACTGCGCGGCTGTGGGACCTTCCTGGACCTTTCATCGCCAGTCAAGCCAACTTCTACTCGGTGACTTTCAGCCCCGATGGGCGCACTCTGGCTACCGCCAGTCAAGACGACACCGTGCGGCTGTGGGATGTTAGTGACCCCCGCCGTCCCAGCCCGCTGGGGACCCTCACCGGCCACATTGACGTCGTCTACTCGGTGGCCTTTAGCCCCGATGGGCGCACCCTAGCCACCGCCAGTCTTGACATGATCGTGCGGTTATGGGATATCAGCGACCCACGCCAACCCCGCCTACTGGGGACCCTGACCGGCCACACCGATGGCGTCTACTCAGTGGCCTTCAGCCCGGACGGGCACACCCTGGCTACCGCCAGCCAAGACTACACCGCCCGACTATGGGATATCAGCGACCTACGCCAGCCCCACCCACTGGGGACCCTGACCGGCCACACCAACACCATCCGCTCAGTGGCCTTCAACCCGGACGGACACACCCTGGCAACCGCCAGCTCTGACTACACCGCACGGTTGTGGGATATCAGCGTCCCACGCCAGCCCCGCCCGCTGGGGACTCTCACCGGCCACACCAACAGCATCCGCGCAGTGGTCTTCAGTCCGGATGGGCACACCCTGGCCACCGCCAGCAACGACACCACCGCGCGGTTGTGGGAAACCAACATCGACAGTGTCGCCGCTCGAATCTGTGAGCATCGCATGGCCCGCTATCACCAAAAACGAATGGGACCAGTACTTGCCCGACTTGCCCTATGAACCCCCGTGTCCATGAAGCACCTGATCCGGGGAACGCGACTTGCCGGTGCCGGCTACACCCGTGTTGCGGCGACCTGGTGGGCCATCCGGGCGATCTCCTGGGCGTCGCTGCCGGGGCGGGACTGCAAGCGCGGTGGCCAGCGGCACGAGCCGTATCCGCCGCACGGCAACGGACTGCAGGGTGCTCACCGCCTCAATGGCCTGCCGGGCCAGCACCAGACCACGGGGGTCCCCGGCCCGCACGTGCGCCTCGGCGAGAGCGAGCTCGGCCCGCGTCCGGTCCCGGCGGTGGCTCTCGCCGTAGGCTCGCACCGCACTCGCGGCGAACTGCTCCGCGGTATCGAACCGACCCAGGTCCAGCTGGATCTCTGAGATTGCCCGATCCGTTTCCGCACACACGCGTGCATCACGGGGCGCCCAGCCCTCGCCGACCTCAGCAAGGCAACGTTGAGCCTGGTCGGGAAAACCCAGGAGGGCGTAGGCGGTCGCGGAGCTCAGGCTCAGCCACGCGGTGAGCCTCGGTATCCGAGGGTCGTCGGCCCCCAGGGTGGCCGGCCCGGACTTGCCGGTCTGGACCCCACGAAGCACGAACTGCCCGAGCTGGAAGCACTTGAGTGCGTCGTTGGGATGCCCATTACGCACCAACGTCACCCCGGAGTGCCACGCCGCGCTGGCGATCCCGAAACCATCCCCAGCCGCAGCGGCCAACCGCTGGGCACGAGTGAAACAGCCTGTCCCGTCCACCCCGGAGTCCCAATAAGCCCAGCCTGCCTCCGTGTACAGCTCCGCTAACGCGGCACCCAGCCGTGCCGTGACCACCTCGGAGGCAGGCACCTCCATCCACCGCGCGTAGCGCTGCGCGGCGGCACCGAACAACCCGGCCTGCCCACCGAACTGGCGCGCCACCCCGCGCAGCCGCTCGGTGACCACCGCCACGGCCTGCACATGCGACATACCCAGCCGTTGCGGCAGCGGCTCGCCGGTCGGCAAGTCCAGCTCCCCCAGGCCAGGCACCAGCTGACCGAGCGCCGCCATGGAGGTGGTGGCGATGAGAGTACGACGGCGCACGTCCTCACCCTCCCTCGTCGGTGCCTCGGCGACGGTGACCTCACCACAGTAGGCGCCATCGGGACCCCACCAGGACAGGCCCATCAACTCCCGGGGGATGTCGAAGCCCTCCGCAATGCGCACCAGCACCTGATGGCTCTCCACCCGGCGGTGGCCCGCGATGATCTCGCTCACCTCCGACTGGGACTGCCCGGTATACGCCGCGATCTGCCGCTGCCTGATCCCGACAGCATCCCCCAGTACCTGGTACAAGCCACCGATGTCCAGCGCGGCCAGGATCCGGCGCACGTCAGCACGCCAGAACAGCGCGGGATCGACAGGCGCAGCATCGCCTGCTCGCCCGTTGATCTTATCGGAGTGCTCCTCACTCATGGCGGATCACCGCTTCCCCTCGATGTGTGACGGGACGAAGAGTATCGGCTCAATCGATAGGGTGAAGATCGGCCTGGTTGTCATTGCAGCGCAACAGAACTCTCAGGGTTGATCGATCAGCGACCAGCTCCGCCCGGAAGCTCACCGTCACCCGCTCGTTCCTACCCTCAAGGCATCCCACGCATACTCCCCAGACGTTATCCTTCGCGAAGCACCGCCCCGTGTTGAGGCTGCGATCCGTGAACGCGTCAGTAGCGACATTTTCCGGCGCAAAAATGTCGCTACTGACGCGTTCACGGACGTTGGCAACGTGTGCCTTCCGGCCATGCACCGTAACCGGAGCCCTTCCAGCACAGTCGGCTGGCGTCAGGTTCTGGCCATCGAAAAGTGGCGGCGGATGACCAGGGTGCTGCCGGAGGCGATGAGCAGGGCGCTGAACAGCACCGACCAGGGCGGGTACTGCTGCAGGAACAGCGCGGCGAGCGCGGTGGCCGCGGGTACTTCCAGAAGCACCACAGTGGACACGGTGGTGGCGTCGAGCGCATTGAGTGCCTGGTTGAGCAGACCGTGGCCGATGAGCTGACCGAACACGGTGACCGCGGTGATCATCAGCCAGGCGCGGGTGGAGAAACCGGTCAGTGTCGTCCCCGAGCAGGCGGCGACGAGGCCGAGCACCCCGGCGGCCGCGGCGGCCGGGGTGCAGGCAATCAGGTTGTAGCGGGCCGCGTCCACAGTGCGACGAGCACGTTCACCGAGTACGACGTAGCCGGCACCGCAGATGCCGCCGGCCAGGGCGAGTAGGTCACCACGCCAGACATCACCGGAGGCGCGCAAGTCGTTGCCACCCAGCAGCACCACACCGGCGAACGCCAGGATCATCCCGGCCCAGACCGCGGCCGGGACGCAGACTCCGCACAACCGGGTCAGCACCGCGCTCCACAGCGGGTGAGTGCAGACCAGAGCGGTGGACGCGGCAACGGTGGTCAAGCCCAGGCTCGGGATCCAGGTACCGAAATGCCCGGCCAGACACACCCCGGCCAGCGCCGAGCACCACCCGTCGCGGCGGGAGATCCGCAGCTGTGGGGCCGATGAGCGCGACGCGGTCACCGCCAGCGCGATGGCGAGCACGGCCGCAGCGGCAGCCGTGCGCCAGAAGGCGATCGCCAGGCCGGGTGCCGCGGTGCCGACGATCAACGGAGCGGACAGGGAGATGGCGCCCACGGCGGCGGCCAGGATTCCGGCCTGCCGACGGTCGAGCACCGAGGGGTCGCGTCAGCTATCGACCAGTCCGGGCTGCGCCCGGAACAACTGCACCGGACCAGCCTCCGGGCACACCATGACATCGGGATCGGTGGCGGCCAGCCATACCGACCCGCCACGGCACAGGCTCACCCGGGCGCCGTCCCGGGACCGCAGCTCCACGGACCCTCGGGTGCACAGCAGGATCTGCGGTGCCGGGCTGCGCAGCACGAAGGGGCTCGACTCACCATCTGCCCAGTCCAACCGGGCCAGCTGGAACTCCTCGGCCGGGGTGCGATAGGTGGTCTCGTGCGGCCCGAGCCGTTCACCACGGTGCACCAGCAGCTCACCATAGGAGAAATCCAGGACCCGCAGCAGCTCCGGGACGTCCATGTGCTTGGCGGTCAAGCCACCGCGCAGCACGTTGTCCGAGTTGGCACTGATCTCCACGCCGGTGCCGTGCAGGTAGCTGTGCAGGTTGCCGGCCGGCAGGTACATCGCCTCTCCCGGCGCCAGCACGACGTCGTTGAGCAGCAGCGCCGCGAGCACACCGACATCGCCCGGATACGCCTCGGCCAGCTCGAGAACGACCCGGCACTCGGGCCGAAAGCCCTGCGACGATTCACCGAGCGGGTCGCGGCGGCGCAGCAGCGCGACGCAGGCATCCAGGATCTGGGGCAACAGCGCCTTGACCGCCGTCTCGGGCATCGTGATCCAGGTGGTGAACAGCGTGCGCAGCCCGTCGGCATTCGGTTGCGCCGCGAGCATCGCGCGGTAGGGCTCGAGCGGAGGCACATCCAGCGCGGCGAGCAACTCGACAGTGCGCAGCGGTTCCCGGAAACCGGCCAGCGCGTGGAACTCGGTGAGCGCGCAGATCAGCTCGGATTTGTGGCTGGGGTCGGAATAGTTGCGTTCCGGCGCGTCCCGGGGGACCCCCCGGGCCTCCTCGCGGGCGAACCCCTCGGCGGCCTGTTCAGCGGAGGGGTGGGCTTGCAGGCTCAGCGGCTCCTCAGCCGCGAGCACCTTGAGCAGGAACGGCAACCGGCTACCCCACCGCCCAGCGCACCGCGGCCCGAGATGGCGACCAGGATCGGCGCGGAGCGCTTCCAGCAGCGCGGTCTGGCCACCGTCGGCATGCAGCAGCACCGACGAGCCCGCCGGGTGCGCACCGAGCCAGAGCTCTGCCTGCGGGTGCGGCGCGGGAACCGGTCCACCGAGCAGCTCCGCGATCGCAGTTCGGGAACCCCAGGCATACGGCCGTACTGCGTTGCGCAGTAACTCCACAACCCCTCCCGTTTACCTGGGTACTCACTCATCCAACGGTGGACCCGGCTGAGCCGATCCGACCCTGCCCACCCAGTACACCTCGACTCAACCCGAGATAGAGCGCGGCGAAGTCGAACCGCAAAGCCAGCACAGCGGCGGCGCAGGCGGCGGCACCCGGATCATTGTGGCGGACCATCAGCTCCTCGTCGGCGGTCACCACATCAGCTCCGGGTAACGCCTCCACCGCGACGAGGCGCTCCGGCTCATGGCGGGGATCGTGGAGCACCCCCAGCAGCACCGACCGTATCGCCGGCATGCCGGGGCGGGACTGTTCGGCGAACCGATCCTCGAACGGGTCACGGAACATCTCAACATCCCCGCCGGCGCGGGTCGCCTCCCGGCGCAGCACCGGCAGCGCTGCCGCCTCAGGGAATCCCCCGGCGTGCGCCACCACTCCCGCGTGCGCGGCGAGCGCCACAGCGCCGTGCTCCGCCACCACAGCCGCCACCGGATCGGTGCCCCACAGCACCGGAGTTCGCTCCCCGAGTCGCAACGCCAGGGACTTGGCGGGATTGACCAGCGACTCGTGGGCGATGTGGTCCCGCTCGGCTTCGCGGTCGAGCTCACCGGCCAGCACCTCGGCGTCGGTTGCCAGCAGCTCCAGGGTGTCCAGCAGCAGCAGGCCCGCGCTCAGCGCGCGGGGCAGCGCCAGACCCGGTGGTACCTCGATGCGCGGTATGAGCAATACCGACCGGCCGGCGGCCGCGGCGGCCACCGGGCCCTCAGCTGGCGCGGTGAGCACCACCTGGGCTCCCCGGCGCAGAGCACGGTCGATGCCTTCGGCCAGTTCGCGGTCGCCGGGATCGGTGGTGTCGGCCAGCACAATGTCCAGCGCGCCCACCCACATCGGCACCGACCGCATCGTCACCACCGGTACCGGGCAGGACGGTCCGAGCAGCGCAAGCAGCAGCGGCGCGGCGGCCGGGGCGGCACCCGGCCGGGTCAGCAGCACCAGCGCGCGCGGGCGTTGTCCAGCCAGCCGTGGCAGCCCCGCCTCCTCGGCGATGGCAGCCGTGGAGCGCACCTGGGCCCCCGCAGTGGCCGCGGCGCGGAGCAACCCACGGGAGTCGGTGAGCTCAAGACGCTCGGGATCATCGAGCAATTCCCCGTCGAATCCTCCGTCGAATTCCCCGCCGGGTGGCATCACTGCGAGCCCAACCCACTGTCGCCGTCGGCTGCCGGACCGGTCCCAGGCAACGCCTCGGTCAGCAGCAACACCGGGATGCCATCGGTCACCGGGAAGCTGCGCCCGCACACGGCGCACGTCAAGGCATCGGCTTCGGGGTCAGCGGCAGTGCCGCTGCGCAGCCGGCCGTGCTCGGGGCACGGGCACGCCAGGATCTCCATCAGCTGCGGATCCAGGTCCACGACCATCCTCGTCCTCCTCCGCCGGGGGTTGGTAGCTCTTGAAGGCCACCTCATCCGCCGGTGTTGGTCCTTGAAGAGCTACCAACTTCGCGTACCAGTGCCAGCACCTCATCGCGCAACGCCTCGACCGTGGCGATGTCGCGGGCCTCGACGTTGAGTCGCAATAGTGACTCGGTGTTCGACGGACGTAGGTTGAACCACGAACCGTCTGGGCGCCGTATGGTGAGGCCATCGAGCTCGTCGAGTTCGATTCCCTCCGCAGCGGCGAAGCGTTCCCGCACGGCGGCCATCCGGCCCCGCTGGTCCGCAACCGTGGAGTTGATCTCACCGGACGCGGCGTAACGGCTGAACTCCGCCATCAACTCCGAGAGCACGCATTGCTGCTGACCGAGCGCGGCGAGAACGTGCATGGCGGCCAGCATCCCGGAATCCGCGCGCCAGAAATTGCGGAAATAGTAATGGGCGGAATGCTCACCGCCGAAGATCGCCCCGGTTTCCGCCATCCGCTGCTTGATGAACGAATGTCCCACCCGGGTGCGCACCGGGAGCCCACCGTGCTCGGCGACGATCTCCGGCACAGCCTGCGAGGTGATCAAGTTGTAGATCACCGCCGCACCCGGTTCGGTGGCCAGCTCCCGGGTGGCCACCAGGGCGGTGATGGCGCTGGGACTCACCGGCTCGCCACGCTCGTCGACCACGAAGCAACGGTCGGCGTCACCATCGAAGGCCAGGCCCAGATCGGCGCTGTGCTCGCGGACGGCCGCCTGCAGGTCTACCAGGTTCGCCGGGTCCAGCGGGTTGGCTTCGTGATTGGGGAAATTCCCGTCCAGCTCGAAGTACAGCGGGACGACGTGTAACGGCAGCCCCTCGACCACCGCTGGCACGGTGTACCCGCCCATCCCGTTACCGGCATCCACCACGACCCGCAACGGCCGGATCCCGGACAGGTCCACCAGAGACCGCAGATAGTCCGCGTACTCGCCGAGCAGATCCCGTTCGGTGATGCGACCGCCCCCCGGTCCCGGCTCGATGCCCCGCTCGACCGCGACCCGGATCTCCCCCAGCCCGCTGTCCTGGCCGACCGGGAAGGCACCGGTCCGGCAGAGTTTTATGCCGTTGTACCGGGCTGGATTGTGGCTCGCGGTGAACATCGCGCCGGGTAGCCCGAGCCGCCCGGAGGCGAAGTAGAGCATGTCGGTACTGGCCAGCCCGACCGAGATGACATCGAGACCGCGGCTGGTCACGCCCTGGGCAAAAGCGCCAGCCAGGCCCGGTGAGGAGTCCCGCATGTCGTGCCCGATGACCACAACCTGCGAACCATCCGAGCGCCCGACGAAATCGGCGAAGGCTGCGCCGATGTCGCGCACCACCGCAGAGTTCAGCTGCTCACCGACAACACCACGGATGTCGTAGGCCTTGATGATCGCTGACAGGTCGGCCACCACTCTCCCTCCATCGAATCCAGCACTCACGAGCCTATCGGCGCGGTAACCAGTGAGGGCGCGCTCAGTCGTCGACGGGGGTGGGGAGAGCTCTGAGGTGGGCCCGGCGGGCACCACCGCGAGCGGCGACCGGGGTAAGGGGCGGGGCGGGGCGGATCACCCGGCCGGCCTCGCGAACCGCCTCCGCCAGCGCGGTGAGGTCGTCCACCGAGGGTTCCGGCTCGGTGAACTCGCCGTCGTGACGGACCACGTCCCAACCCCGGGGAGCGGTCAGCCGCACCGCGTGCCGCTCGCACAGGTCGTAGGAGTGTGGCTCACTGCAAGTGGCCAGCGGGCCGACCACCGCGGTGGAGTCGGCATAGACGAACGTGAGCGTGGCAACCGCCGGGTTCGTGCACCCGGTTCTCGAACACCGCCGCGCGCTGCGCACGACCTGCAGACGATAGTGCGCCTGCCCCTCCGGGTGCGGCAGGCGCGCGGTGCGCTTGACTCCCAACGGCTCCCGAACTCTCAACGGCTCGCGACTTCAACGGTTGTAGTCTCGACGGATGATGGCGACCCGGTCAGCTCGCTCGCGCCGGCGCAAGAGCCGGGATCGGCGTGGCCGCGGCGTCCGGGGCCTGCTCTACCCGTCCACTCTGCCGGCTGCCCGCAGTCGCTCGGAACGATTCGACGCGATCGTGCTGGAGGCTCTGGAACCGATCGACGAGCGCTGGCACACCGAGATCGATCGGCTGGACATCGCGGTCGACGAGGTGCCGGAGGTGACCGATTGTGATCCGAGCACGGTCACCTGGGGCAGCGACGTGGTGGAGGACGGCAACGTCCCACTCGCCCGCCTGGTCCCCGCCGGGGTGGATTGCGCCGGTCTGCCGACCCGGGCCCGGATCGTGCTCTACCGGCGCCCGTTGGAGACTCGGGCCCATGACGGTGGCGACCTCTCCGATCTCGTCCACGAGGTGTTGATCGAGCAGGTGGCGAACTATCTGGGTCTGGACCCCGACGCCATCGACGGCCCCCCGGAACAGGGCTGATCCATCGCGGTGACGCTAACGGTGCAGGCGCCGCCGGGAGGGCAGCGCGGTGCCCGCGACGAGCAGCAGCAACACCGCCTCGATCAGCAGGAGCGTGGTCCTGGTCATATCTGAGCGGACCACGCGGACCTCGGCGGAGTTACCCCGTACCGGGATCGCCACCTGGTGACCCCACCCTCGTACCACCGCGACCGGACGGCCATCCACGCTGGCCCGCCAACCTGGTTCGTCGTTGGCCGCGACCACCAGCAGCCGGCCCTCCGCGCCGGCCGCGACGCGCACCGCCACCTGCGGCGGTTGGGCGGGTGCCAGCACGCCGCTGACCCCGGGAGCGATGGGCGGGGCCGCGCCGGTGCGCGCCTGCGCCGCCAGTGCGGGGCCCAGGAGTTCGGCACCCGGTACCGGGCGCACCACCCGCAGTACCGGCCTGCCGTCCGTGGTCGGGGGCGCAGGCTGGGCCAATGGGCCGGCCGCGGCGAGGGCCCGGTCTCCTTGCGCGACGGTGGGCAGCACCACGAACTGGACCCCGGTGGCGGCCACGTCAGCGATCGCGGCCGAGGTCTCACCGGGTTGGCCGGCCCGCAGCGCAGCGGCCACCCGCTCCAGCCGGGCTCCGGTGGCGCGCAGCGGGGCGATGTCGTCGTCACCAAAGCGCGCGGTGCGCGACCTGGTCAGCCGTACCGGTTCCCCAGGAGGACCGACGACCAGCACGGACGTCTCGGAGCGAGCCAGCTCCGCGGTCAACGAGGGCGCCAGGGTCGGGAGACCGGCCGGCGCACCGGCGCTGAGGGGACCACCGGAACCCACCAGGACGGCGACGGCCGAGAGCACTGTCAATCCGACCCACGGTGTGGTCGACAACGCCTTACCCCACCGAGTCCCGACTCCGGCCCACCAGGCCGGCTCCGCGGTACCGGCCGCTCGCAACACGATCCACAGCAGTCCACAACCGGCGAACAGCAGTGCTCCCCCGGTGAAACCCGGGCGGGGATCACCCCCGATCAGCGGTCGCATCGGCAACCGGATCAGCAGCGCCGCCGCGGCGGTACCCAGCAGCACCAACCCCAGACCGGGCAGCATCGTCCGGGACGGCCGGATGAGGAGCGCGGTCACTGCTGCCAGCACCACCACCGCGCCTACCCACGGCAGCGCACCGGCACCGCCCGGATCCAGCACGAGCAGCTGCAGCCAGCTCGGCGCCCGCTCGGTAACCACCGCGCCCACCCCGTGCACCAGCACGGTCGGACGTTGGATCACCACCGCCGGCCACGGCATGAGCAAGCCCAGGGGCAGCAGCACCACGGCGAACAGACCTAAGGTGCGGCGCAGCGTGGAGATCCGCGGCGCGGGCACGACCACGAAGCCGATCAGCATCATCGCCAGCACGAGCAGATGCAGCAGGGGGGCGAACGCGCCGATCACGGCGAGGCCGAGCGCCGTCGCGGCGGCGGTGGACAACCAGCCCGCGGAGAGCCTTGCCATCCCGCCGTGCAGCACCGACACGGCACCAGCGAGTACCAGAGGCAGCAGTAGGTAGGCGATCACTACGTCCAGCCGGCCCTGCGCCAGCCCCGCGACAGCCGGTGGGAGCAACGCGTACCCGGCCGCGGCCAGGGCACGGCGCTTGCGACTGACCGGCACAGCCCGGGTGGCCCAGTAGGCGGACAGCGCAGCCAGCGGCAACGCGGCCAACAGCAACAGCGACACCGCGGCAGCCGGCGAACCCACCGGCAACCCGAGCACGCCGAGCACGGCCAGCGCGGCCGGTGGGGGAGCCGCGCTGCCGCCCCCGACCGGGTGCCACGACGCCAGGTAGGACGACCAGGTCTGGCTCAGGCTCTCCACCGGAAGCAGCCGACCGCCCGCCAGATCCAGTCCCAACCGGTGGCGGTTGATCAGCACGGCGAGCACCGTCATCACCATGGTCAGCAACGCGGGCGGGGAAAGCAGGAAGCGCCGGATGCGGGTGCCGACTCCGCCGTCATCCAGCGCCAGAAGGACCGGGTCGCGACCGTCGAGGGCATTGGGCGCAGCGCCGGTAGCGGAATGTCTGGGTAGTGGGGAGGGCCGAGGGCGCGACGTCGCAGGACCGGGCCCTACCGGTGCCGCGACCGTGCCAGACCTGCGGGAGCCTGCCGCCGCACGGGCGTCGTCATCATCGGCAGGTCCCCCAGCACTGCGCGACATGCCGACTCCTCCCTGTCCATCCCCGTCGGTGGGTGGCACACGGTAACGTCTCCGGGCGGTCGACACCGAGTCCGGGCAGCGCGAGACGGGCTTCAGACCACGCCGCGTTTGAGTCTGCGGCGCTCCCGCTCCGACAGCCCGCCCCAGATGCCGAACCGCTCGTCGAATGCCAATGCGTACTCCAGGCACTCAGCACGGACCTCGCAGCCCGCGCAGATCCGCTTCGCCTCCCTGGTCGATCCCCCCTTCTCGGGGAAAAAAGCTTCCGGATCGGTCTGCGAGCACAACGCGCGCTCCTGCCACTCCGGCTGCTCGGGACCGTCGAGACCATCGAGCAGGTTCCAGGTGCTCTGGTGTTCACCTCTCCCGTCCGCAGGCCAACTGATGTCTATCTCATCCATGGCGGTCCACCCTTCTCGCCATAGAGTTCCTCCCCGGTCTGCGCCTCCCCCGGGCTGGACCGGAGAATAACAAGTCTGTGATTACACCCCTGCCATCGGGGATGCAAGTCCGCAGGCTGGTCTCCGTCGCCTACTCAGCGTGTCTCAACTGACACGCCGCGCGACCACCCGAACCCAGCCGGGAGCAGGCGCGAGCAGTGCGCGAGAGTGTGGCGGTGCGCGCCACCGGCCTGGCTCCCAGCCCCCTTTTCCTGTTGCTGGTCGCGGTCACCGCCATCGGGGGCACGCTCGCCGCGCTGGGAACCGGCATAGCCCTCACCGCCGGCATCGTGCTGCTGGTCCTCGGCGGCTGGGCCCTCGCGCTGTGCCTGCACGAGTTCGGGCACGCTGTGACGGCCTACCGGGGCGGCGACCATTCGGTGCGGGCGAAGGGATATCTCACTCTCGACCCACGGCGTTACACCGATCCGGTGATGTCTTTGGTGATCCCCCTGGCGCTGCTTGCGCTGGGCGGGATCCCGCTGCCCGGCGGCGCGGTGTGGATCAACCGGGCCGCGCTGCGGTCCCGCGCGATCGCCTCGGCGGTGGCGCTGGCGGGTCCGCTGACCAACCTGGTGCTCGGGATCGCACTCATCGCCGTGGTCGCCATCAGCGACCCCTCCCCCGGCCTGACCGCGGGCTTGTCCCTGCTCGCCCTCGTGCAACTGCTGGCGTTCGTGCTCAACATCCTGCCGGTGCCGGGACTGGATGGGTTCGGTGCCGTGGAGCCCTACCTGCCGGATTCTGCCCGCCGCTTCGCCAGCAGTGTCGGCTGGTACGCACCCTTACTGCTGTTCGTTCTGATCATCGGTGTGCCCGGGGTGGGCGCTGCGCTGTTCGGCGCCAGCTTCGCGTTCTTCGCAGCGCTCGGTGGTGATCCGCTGGCAGCGGCACTGGGTTTCCAGGAATTCCTGTTCTGGCGCTGACCCCGCACCAACCGGTTGGCTAGCGTCATGTCCAGCGGGTACAGGCCGGGGGACAGCGAGGACGCGCAGATGGCTCTAACGGCTCGATTGGACGAGTTCCAGCGGCGTCACACATGGTTGGGCTTCCCGTTGGGAGTGATCTACAAGTTCATCGACGACCAGGGTGGTTATCTCGCGGCGCTGATCACCTACTACGGTTTCGTCTCGTTGTTTCCCCTGTTGTTGTTGATGGTCAGCGTTCTGGGCTACACGCTGGAGAGTGACCCCGGCCTACAGCAGGCAGTGCTCGGCTCTGCGCTGCAACAATTCCCGATCGTCGGCCCGCAACTCCAGCAGAATGTCGGCTCGATCCAGGGCAGCAGGACGGCGGTGATCCTGGGCATCCTGGGCGCGATCTACGGCGGCCTGGGCGTCTCCGTGGCCATCCAGGCTGCGCTGAACCGGGTCTGGGCGGTGCCCCGCTTCGCCCGTCCCGATCCCCTGCTGTCCCGGTTACGGGGCTTGCTGCTCTTCGTGCTGCTGGGGATGCTCGTCCTGATCACCACCGCACTGTCCGCGGCAGGCCCGGTGGCCGCCAGCTACGGCTACGGCGGTGGCTGGGTGCGCGTCGCCGCGGTCGCGGTGGCGATGACGGCCAACATCGGGGCGTTCCTGATCGGATTTCGGGTCCTGACCGCTCGCGAAATCCCGTTCTCCGAGCTGGTCCCCGGCGCGGTCGGCGCCGGGATCGCGGTGCAGATGCTACAGATCGGCGGTGCGTTGTTCGTCAGATACGCTCTCAACGGCTCCTCACAGGTCTACGGTGTCTTCGGGCTGGTCCTCGGGTTACTGGCCTACTTGTATCTGCAGGCGGTGATCGTGGTGTTCTGCGCGGAGATCAACGCGGTGCGGGCGCGGCGGTTATGGCCCCGCAACCTGCTCAGCCCCTTTGTCGACGACATCGCGCTCACGGCGGCCGACCGGGCCTCGTACCGGTCCTATGTGGACTCCGAGCGTTTCAAACCTTCTCAACAGGTCCAGACCACGTTCGAAAACCGGCCCTCGGCCGATGACACACCCTGAATTCGGCGCGGCCCCGGAGCTGGCCGGCCGACCACGTGAATGATCATGCATCGCCGGGTGAGCTCCGTATCCTCCCGATCCGGGGGCTGCCGGAGTTCCGGCCCGGTGACGATCTGCTCGGCGCCCTCGTCGCGGCCGCGCCGTGGCTGGTCGACGGCGACATCGTCGTGGTCACCAGCAAGGTGGTGTCCAAGGTGGAGGGAAGGCTGGTCACGGTGCCGACCGACCCGCAGGGCCGCGACACCGCTCGCCGCAAGCTGGTGGCCGCCGAGGCCCGGCGGGTACTGGCCCGGTACCGCCGCACCCTGATCACGCAGAACTCGCTGGGCCTGGTGCAGGCCGCGTCGGGCGTGGATGCGTCCAATGTGGAGCCCCATGAGGTCGCGTTGCTGCCGGTGGACCCGGACGCGAGCGCCGCGCGGCTGCGCGCCGGGCTGGCCACCGCCCTGGGCGTCGACGTCGCCGTCGTGATCACCGACACGATGAGCCGGGCGTGGCGGGTCGGGCAGACCGACGCGGCGATCGGAGCCGCCGGGCTGGGCGTGCTGCACCGCTACGCGGGCACCCTCGACCGGAACGGCAACGAGTTGCTGATGACCGAGGTCGCCGTCGCCGACGAGGTCGCCGCCGCCGCCGACCTGGTCAAGGGCAAGCTGACCGGAGTGCCGGTGGCGGTGCTGCGCGGGTTGTCCCGCGGTGCGGACGGTAGCACCGCGGCGGATCTGATCAGGCCGCTGGCCGAGGACCTGTTCCGGCTGGGCACCGCCGAGGCGATCGGGCAGGGCCGGGCGGAGGCGGTGCTGCTGCGCCGATCGGTGCGCTCGTTCCGGCCCGATCCGGTGGACCCCGGGGTGCTGCGCCGGGCGGTGGGGGTGGCGCTGCGGGCACCGGCACCGCACCACAGCAGGCCGGTACGGTTCGTCTGGCTCGCCGACCGGGCCGTGCGGCGCAGGCTGCTCGACGCGATGGGGCAGGTGTGGCGGGCCGACCTGCCCGGCGACGGGCTGACCGGGGAGCACGTCGAGCGCCGGGTACAGCGCGGGAGCGTGCTCTACGACGCGCCGGAGCTGCTGGTGCCGGTGGCAGTCCCGGATGGCGCGCACCGCTACCCCGACGTGCGCCGCCGCGCCGCTGAGGAGACGATGTTCACCGTGGCCGCGGGCGCCGCCGTGCAGGCCCTGCTGGTGGCGCTGGCCGCCGAGGGCGTGGGCTCCTGCTGGGTCGGCTCGACGTTGTTCTGCCCGGATCTGGTGCGTGCCGAGCTCTCGCTGCCGCCGGACTGGCGCCCGCTCGGCGCGATCGCCGTCGGCCACCCTGTCGAACCTCTGACTCCGCGCCCACCGGGCGATCCCGATGATGGACTGGTACTGCGATAATCCTTCGCGATGATCACTGTTCCGAACGCTGCCGTGCATGCCGATGCGGTACGGACGCTGTCCGGCTGGGAACCTCGTGAGGCTGCGCAGCAGGCGCTGCGCCAGGCGTTTCTCGGCTTTCTGGCGGCCCGCCCGGATGCCTGCGCCCGATCCTGCGTGCCCGGCCACCTGACCGCCTCGGCGGTGGTGCTCTCGTACGACGGCACACACGTGTTGCTCACCCTGCACCCCCGGGTCGGCCGGTGGCTGCAACTCGGCGGGCACTGCGAGGAGTCTGACACCGGGCTCGTCGCCGCGGCGCTGCGCGAGGCGACCGAGGAGTCAGGCATCGACGACCTGGATATCGAGCCGCAGCCACTGCACCTGGACGTGCACCCGATCACCTGCTCACTGGGCCTGCCCACCAGGCACTTCGACGTCCGTTTCCTCCTACACGCCCCCGCCCACGCCGTCCCCATCCGCTCCCCTGAATCCGCCGACCTGGCCTGGTGGCCCCGCAACTCCCTCCCCCCAGACGTAGCCCCCGCCCTGGCCTCCGCCCCCCTCATGGTCCCTCGCCCCGACATGGAGACATATCGGGGTCTTTGGGGGGTCGCGAAGCCCGATATGTCTCCATAAGCGGGACGCTGCGACTGTTCGCGCCACTCGCCGAGTACATGGTGGCTACTCAACGGCCCGCCGTTGACTCTGAATGGCGATCGGGCGTATTTTTTCATTCTTCGTTGAAAAAAGACTCGCGATGACGCCCGGGCATGGGCAGGCGGATCCTTCGCCGTGGACGCCGTCGGCGCCGGTGAGGATATTCGTGCGGCGCTGTTCGACGCCGCCCCGCAGTGGTCACGTTCAGCGAGCTGAATTCCTGGGACGGAGGAAGCCATGGCCCCAGCCATCGAGGTCCGGGACCTCGTGGTCACCCTCGGAGGGCGACGCATCCTGCACGGCCTGACGTTCACCGTGCCGACCGGGCAGGTGACTGGATTGCTGGGGCCCAGCGGCTGCGGGAAGACCACGCTGATGCGTTGCGTGGTCGGGGTCCAGCAGATCAGCTCCGGAGAGGTCCGGGTGCTCGGGACACCGGCCGGATCAGCACAGTTGCGCCATCGGGTCGGGTATCTGACCCAGACCCCCTCAATCTACTCCGACCTGTCGGCGCGGGATAACGTCCGCTATTTCGCCGCCGTTCACGGCACCTCACGCGCCGCCGCCGACCAGGCGCTGGCCGACGTCGCCCTAGCCGACCGCGCTGGCCAGCAGGTGAGCACGTTGTCGGGAGGAGAACGGGCGCGGGTATCTCTGGCGTGTGCACTGCTCGCCGCACCCGTGCTCCTCGTCCTCGATGAACCGACCGTGGGCCTCGACCCGGTACTGCGCCACGACCTGTGGGCTCGCTTCCACGCCTTGGCCGCCGCAGGCACCACACTGTTCCTCTCCAGTCACGTCATGGACGAGGCCAGCCGCTGCGACCAGTTGCTGCTGATGCGCGACGGGCGTCTTATCGCCGATGACACACCGCAGGCTCTATGTACCGCCATCGGCACCGGCGATTTGGAAGAGGTCTTCCTGCGCCTGATCCAGCACGCAGAACCTGGCGAATTTCCACGTCCCCCGGCCCTGCGGAGCGAGACGGTCGAGGAGGAGGTGGCACGGTGACGCACCTGGTATCCCCACGGATCACCGCCGCGACCGCACCACGCGTGCTGGCCCAGCTGCGCGGTGACCGCCGTACTGTGGCCCTTCTGCTGATCGTCCCGAGCGTGCTGCTGGTGCTGGTACACCAGATGTTCGACTCCAAGCCCGTCTTCGACCGGGTCGCGCTGCAGCTGCTCGGGATCTTCCCGTTCACCATGATGTTCCTGATCACCAGCGTCGCCATGCTGCGGGAACGGACCAGTGGAACCCTGGAGCGGTTGCTCACAACACCGATGTCCAAACTCGACCTGCTGCTCGGTTACGGCATCGCCTTCGCCCTCGCCGCGGCGGCCCAGGCCGCGATCACCTGCGCAACCGCTTACTGGCTGCTCGGCCTGGACACGCCCGGAAGCCCGTGGCTGGTCGCCGGGATCGCGATCGCCAGCGCCGTGCTCGGCATGGCGCTGGGCCTGCTCGGCAGCGCCTTCGCCACCAGCGAGTTCCAGGCGGTGCAGTTCATGCCCGCAGTGGTCCTGCCCCAGATCCTGCTGGGCGGACTGTTCGTACCCCGCGAGCAGATGGTCGACTGGCTGGAAACAATCAGCTACGCCCTGCCGATGCCCTACGCCATCGAGGCTCTGGGCGAGGTAGGGAAAACCTCTCTCGTGACAAGCGAGCTGCTCCGCGACACAGGCATCGTGATCGGCGCCGCAATCATCGCGCTGGCACTGGCCGCCTCCACACTGCGGCGGCGCGCTGGGGAACTGAAGCGCTCCACGCGCCGGGCACTGCTGGTCATCCCGCTCGTGGCGCTTATCGGCAGCGGCGCCCTAGCGGCGAGCTACGTCCTCGAAGCCCGCAGGTACGTCTCCACCGACAACGCCCAGATCAACGGCGACAAGATTCCGGTCACGGCCCCCGTCGGCGGCACTCTCGTCGGTTGGCGCGCCACCCAGGGCACCATCCTGGGCAACGACCAGGTCATCGGCCGCGTCCAACTCCAGGGTGGCTTCGGAGCACCCCAAATGGTCATCCGGGCGCCCGCCGAGGGCACCGTCGCACTCGACAACGGGGTTGAAGGAGCCTTCGTCACCGCTGGTACCGAGCTGGCCGTCGCCTACGATCTGTCCGAGATCTTCGTGACCGCCCGGGTCGACGAGACCGCCATCGGTGACGTCCGCCTCGGCCGGCAGGTCGACATCGCGGTCGACGCCCACCCCGACATCACCTTCACCGGTTATGTCTGGGAGATCCAAGACGGTGCCGCAGAGCTGTTCTCCCCGTCTCCCCAGGACAACACCACCGGGAACTTCCAGAGACTCACGCAGGTGATCCCGGTGAAGATCGCGATCACTGACCGGCACAACCGCACCCTCGTCCCCGGAATGAACGTTACTGTAAAGATCCACAAGAACTGAATGGTTCCGCGACAACCCGGGAGGCACTCAAGCGTTTGGGGGCGTTCAGCCCAACCCTGGGACCTCGGGGAGAGTGAGGGGTGTGAGCGGCCCCGTGGGATAGCCGGTGGGCCAGGCCGCACATGATCCAGCGTTAGGCTGGGAACTCCACCAAGGCTCTCATCCGGACAAGAAAGGAGGTGCGCTACAGCATGGCTCGCCAGCCACCGGAGCTTGCTGAGCAGCAGCGGGCGCTGGGCCGGCACCTGGCAGCGCTCCGGGAGGCAGCCGGGCTCTACCAGACAGACATCGCCCGTGCCGTGCCGTGCCACCGCACCACGGTGACCCATGCCGAAGCAGGCTCACAGCTCCCCGATACCGACTTCTGGGAGACGGCGGACAGGGTAGTGACCGCCAATGGGGCGCTCATCGCTCAGTATGATGCCCTCATCCAGGCCCGTGAGACCCATAAGGCCGACCAACGCGCAGCCCGACGTGCGCGGGCGAACACCGAGCTAGCGAAACTGGCTGCAAGTAATGAATGCACCGATCTCTCAGTAACGTCAAACGGCCTGCAACTGGCTCCTTGGCAGGGCACCTCATTATTCAGCGAAGACGAACACGAAGCCCTGGAACTCGCCCGCCGGGTAGCTGCCTCAGACGTGAGCGCCGAGACACTGAGCCGACTCGAAACCATGGTTGACGAGCTGGCGATCAAGTACCCGAAAACCCCACCGCACGAGTTACTTGGTTCAGTCCGTCGACACATCGCCTACGTCATGCGGCTACTCGACGCGCGCAAAACCCTCGCTGAACATCGCCGGTTGCTTATCGTGGGCGGTTGGCTCTCCCTTATCGCGGCCACGCTCCACATCGATCTTGAGCAGCGGGCGGCGGCCAACAGTTGGCTCGCGACCGCCGCGAGCTTAGCCAAGCAGACTGGCCAGTCCGAGATTCACGCCTGGCGCTTCGAGACAGCAGCGTGGCAAGTGCTCAACGATGGCGACTACCACCATGCGGTTGAGCTATCCCAAGCCGCTCAGCGGCTCGCTCCCCGTGGCAGTTCAGCATCCATCCAGGCCACGGCGCAAGAAGGCCGCGCGTGGGCACGACTCGGCAAAGCCAGGGAGACCTACCACGCGCTCAAGCGGGTCGAGGGATACGTCTCCCGCATGGCCAGACCGGAGACACCTGAACACCACTATCGCTATGACCCAGACAAGGCGGAAGCCTATGTCGCGACCACTCTCGCCTGGCTCGGGGATATAGCATCTGAGCATCACGCCCGCCATGTTGTCGCCACGCTGACCCGTGAAGCCGAAGCCGGCCGCTGGCCACGCAGACTCGCTTCCGCCCACATCGACCTCGCGCTTGCCCTGCTACTGACTGACCGTCTCGATGAAGCCTGCGCCGTCGCCCAGGAATCCATGCTCTCCGGTCGTTTAGTGGCCTCGAACCACTGGCGGGCACTCGAGGTGGTCCAGGCTGTCGAGAACCGAGGTTTGCCGGAAGCGGCGGATCTGAGGGAGACCTACGAGCTGATGAGGCAGGGCAGTAATTCGGCACCGGCACCATGAGAGGAAGGCGCGTCGTGATGTCGTCTCCCCCAGAAATCGGGGGAGACTGCGGAACCTACGGAAGTAGAGAATTCCCCGTGCCTATGCTGGTGCCCCGGATTCGGGGACGGGGAGGGACCAGCGGGGCCCGCCGTGGGGATCGAGATGCCAGATATGATGCTCGCTGGGTGTGGCGGTGAGCCCAAACTCATGCCAGGCCGGTGCTCCCAGCCCGCGCCACCGCCCAGGATCAGCTGACGCATCGCGACCGCAGGTGATGGCTCCGCCGGTGCAGACATCTCGTCACTGGCCATCGTGACCTCCATACCGTGCGCGGGACCGCATCGATGTCTGCACCGATGTCACCTTGACAACGCAAACCCACGGTAATAGCGGGGCCGGTCAGGCCGAAAGTGTCGGTGGCACATGCTTGGCTGAGCCCGCACTGACCAAACCGCCCACAGGAGGCTGCCATGCCCGTCCGCACCACACCCTGGCCTACCGGCACACCGTGCTGGGTTGACCTCGCCGTTCCCGACGTCGCGGCCGCCAAGGAGTTCTACGCCGCTGTTCTCGGCTGGACCTACCTCGACCTCGGCGAGGAATTCGGCCAGTACCAGATCTGCCAACGCGACGGTCACCACGCCGCCGGCATCAGCTCCTGCCAGGACCAGCCCACGGCCTGGATGACCTACCTCGCCAGCGACTCCGTCGACGACACCGCCCAGAAAATCACCGACAACGGCGGGACGGTGCTCGCGGGGCCCTTCGACGTCCCCCGCTCCGGGCGGATGTGTGTCGCCCTCGACTCGCAGGGCGCCGCCTTCGGAGTGTGGCAGGCCGCCGAAGGTATCGGCGCCGAGATCTACAACGAGCCGGGCTCCCTGGTGTGGAACGAGGCCGCAGCACCCGACGCCGATAGCGCCAGAAAGTTCTACGCGGCCGTGTTCGACTACTCCTACCAGCCGGTCGAGGGCGCCGGAAACGAGTACACCACCTTCCACCGCGAGGGCGATCCGCTCGGTGGGATCGGTGGGTTGGCCAACCAACCACCAGCGACACCACCGCACTGGATGACCTATTTCATGGTCGCCGATACCGACGTCGCGGTCGCCGCGGCTACCGAGCGCGGCGCCACGGTGCTGGCCGAGCCGGTCGACACCCCCTACGGCCGGATGGCCTCAATCACCGATCCGCAGGGCGCCACCTTCTCAATCATGGGTGCCACCTCGCCGGGATGATCAGATCGATCCGCTGACTGGGTCTACCAGCAGTGGCACGACACGGCGCCGGACGGCGAACCGGGCTTGGCGTGGAGCACACACCACTCCTCGCCCCTCGCCGTCCGAGGGCCGGAGCAGCTCGTCGGTCGCAATAGTGAGCGCAACGCGCCTCAGAAGATCAGCGGATGAGCTGCACGGTGACCTCGTGGTCGAGCCCGATCCAGGCCTGGTCTGCGGTGACCGCGACACCCTCGGGGATGCCCCGCGCCACAGCAAGGCAGGCCCGGTCCCCAAGGGACAGGCCCGCGTTCCGGGTTTTCGACCAGAGCAGGCCGGCGCCGACCGCGTCGGCCGGGGTGAAGGGCAGCACGTGTACACCCAGTGAGCGCACCCCTTCGACAGCTGCGGAGGGGTCGGGGTGCCCGCGCTGGGCGAGTTTCTGCACGATTTCCGTCCAGTTCACCGTGCACACCACGGCACCGTCGAGCAGTCCTGCCACCTGGTCGTGGCCAGGCTCCCGGTAAAGCAACGCCAGCACCGCGCTGGCGTCCAGCACCGGAATCACGCCTGCCCCTTCCTGTCGTCCACGTCCTCACGGGCGGCTTCGGCGCGGCGGTCGGCGATCAGCTCGTCGACCGCGCTATCGAGTCGCCCCGCGGCCGTGGCCGCCTTGATCGCCTCGTCCTGGAGGCGGCCGAGCAAGTGGTTACGTTCCTCGATCACCACCCGGCCGCACTCGACATAGACCACCAGAGTCTGGCCGGGCTCAATCCCCGCCGCACGGCGAACCTGAGCAGGAATCGTCACCCGGCCGTCCGCAGTGGCGGAAAACTCCGAACGGGGGGCCTCGTGGTGCGTATGCGCCATATCAACAGTGTATCCGCCGTATCACCACCGGATTAGGCAGTTCGACACACTATGCGCCGCACCGCTGCGAGATCTGGGGGCGAGCAGGAGCAGCGGCGGTGCGCCGGACCAGGCTGACACCAGCGAGCACCACGAGCATGCCGGCGAGCACCCGCAGGCTCAGCGACTCGTCGAGCACAGCAACGCCGAATAGCACCGCGACCACCGGGATCAGGTACGTGACGGTGGAGGCCACGGTGGGACCATCGTCAAGGATGAGCCGGTAGTTCAAGATGTAGGCGATGCCGGTACCGAGCACCCCGAGTATCACGACGCTGCCGAGCGCATCGACCCGCAGGTCCGGGGTGTGCCAGCCGATCGGCAGCGCAAGCGCCGACAGGATGGTGGCAGCGGTGAGCTGGCCCGCGGACAGGACGATCGGGTCCAGACCCCGGCCGGTGAGGTACCGGCCCACGTACACGAACAGCACCCCGTACAAGGCGGAGGCGGTGAGGCAGGCTGCGGCACCACCTACGGCCCCATCGGATCGCCACGGGGCAAAGATCACCACGGCGCCGGCGAAGCCGAGGAGCAGGCCGGCGACTCGGGCGGCTGGCATCGTGCGCTCGGTGCGGGCCAGCAGCGCCACCGTGACGGTCCACAGCGGGGTCGTGGCGTTGAGAACGCCGGCCAGACCCGAGTCGATGCTGCGCTCAGCAACGCCGAACAGGAAGAACGGCACCACGTTGCCGACCGTCGCGGCCACCGCGAAGTGCGCCCACACGACCATCTCTCGCGGCATCCGCAGCCTACTCAGCCCACAGATCAGCAGCAGGACAACGGCAGCGAACAACACCCGCAGGAACACCAGTTGCATCGGCGCGAACCCGCGCAGCCCGACCTTGATCCACACGAAGCTGGATCCCCAGATCAGTGCAAGCAGCGCGAGGCGTGCCAGGCCACCCCACCGCAGAGTCAGACGCTCCATGAGCTCCAGTCTGGCCACCCAGACCAGCCGAGCGGGCTCCACGAACTTTCCTCCGATTTGCGGCCTTTCGCAGTACTGCGTTGCACCACTTGCCGGGACCTTCCGGACGCCGTTCTTGCGCCTGCAATTGCACGTGCATTGACCAGCGCAGCGGCACGTGCTAGATTCTACCTTTCAAAATGCTTGCACAGGGTGAACCTAGAGCGAAATCAAGAAGAAGGGCGTCGACCAATGGTGGCGACGTTCGTAACGACGTGCAGGTCACGACCTTCCAGCGTGTCCCCTACTTTTTTACGATTCACGCTCATTCGCAGCCACGACGAGAGGGCTGACCATCTGGACATTACCCAAAGGGAAAAACCCTGAACGCGACCAGTGCGGTTTACGCGACCGAATGATGTCGACAAAGGATATCGAGATGGATTATGCGAGAGGTCGTGCCCCATTTTTAATGTGGTTCACTTGTGGCTTCGAACATATCGACCATGCGATCAATGATGACGACATGGCAATCGGCATATCCGCTGGCGCCGGCCGGTACACGGCTCTGTGCGGGGCTACCGTGAACGTCGCCTCCATGATCTGCCCACCGGGCCGACGTTGCCCTTCCTGCGAAGCCGCTGTACTGCGCGTCGAACGCGATTCGCCACCCCGTGGCACCGCGTTCCCGACCCAGTCGAGCCGTGGCCGGCACCGTGACGACTCGGCAAGCTCCCAGGCCGGGGCGGGCTCCCGATTATTCGGATGGCTCAGGTGAATCGGCAGGTTCAGATCACGCGGTAATCACGGGGACTGAATCGGGGACCGAAGCGAGGACGCCGGAACCCGGAGGCTTCGACGTAGCGCACCACCCGGTGCCGCTGCCCCGAATAAGGCTCCAATACCTCGAGCATGCCGGAATCGTCCAACGGCCGGCCCACGAGCGCATAACCGACGACCGACGGGATGTGGTAATCGCCGACGCTCACCGCGTCAGCATCCGCCCAGGCCCGCTGAGCCACCTCGGCAGCCGTCCAGACACCGATCCCGGGAATCTTGCACAGCAGGTCACGTCCGGCTTTTCCGGCCAGCGCCACCGCACTCTCCAACCGGTGGGCCACCGTGGCCGCCGCCAGCAAGGCCCGGCGTCGCGAATGATCTACCCCGGCGCGGTGCCACTCCCAGTCCGGAATCTCGCGCAGCGCCGCCGGAGTCGGCGGCACCCACAACCGGGCAGGGCCCGGCGCCCGGTCCCCGAAACGCCAGCACAACTCACGCCAGGAACGGCGCGCCTCGACACCGGTCACCTTCTGCTCCAGCACCGCAGGAACCAGCACATCCCACACCCGGAGGGTGGCACCCAGGCGCAGTCCCGGCATCAGCCGCCGAACCTGTGCGATCAGCGGGTGATGCGGCACGAAGCCGCTGTCATCGTCATCGGCCCCGAGCAGCGCAGGCAACCCCTCCAGCGCCCACGCCGCACCCGGTCCCCATGCGGTGGCGTGCACCGTGCCCCCGTGATCGCGGCCCCCGTGTTCACGCCACAGCACCAGCGTGGCCGCGCCTGCCGGGGTGGTGCCTGCGCGCCACACCGTCCCATCGGCATCTACCCGCATCGTGGGATCACCCCGGCCGCGGCGCAGCGGCGCCAGCACCGCACGAAGATCCAGTACGCGCGGTGGCGTCCACGACTGCGACAGCTCAAGCATCGGTGGAAAAGCGCACCGCGCCCTCGGACAGTACAACTCCGGGCCAGACCCGCAGGCCGTTGCGCAGCTCGCAGCGGGCTCCCACGACGGCACCGTCGCCGACCACGGCGTCGTGGAGCACGGCATCCGCACCCAGCTGCGCACCGACGCCCACCACGCTCTGCCGCACCTGCGCACCGGGGCCGATCACCGCACGGTCCATCAGCACCGAGCTGAGCACCTGCGCACCACCGTGCACCACGCAGCCCGCACCCACCACCGAACCGCCGCCCACCCGCGCATCGGCGGACACGGTGGCGCCCGGCAGCAACAGCGCCTCTCCCACCGGTCCGGGTAGTACCGGCGAGGGCGCCAGGCCGCGCACCAGGTCGGCGGAGCCCTGCACGAAAGCGGCCGGAGTGCCCAGGTCCAGCCAGTAGGAGGCATCGACGTGAGCGTGGAGGTGGGCACCGGCGGCGAGCAGCCCCGGGAAGGTCTCGCGCTCCACTGACACCGCCCGACCCGACGGAATCGAGTCGATCACCTCCCGGCGGAACACGTAGCAACCGGCGTTGATCAGGTCGGTCGGCGGGTCGGCGGTCTTCTCCAGGAACCCGAGCACCCGACCGTCAGAGCTGGTCGGCACGCAGCCGAAGGCCCGCGGATCGGCGACCCGCACGAGGTGCAACGTCACATCCGCTCCGGCGCTGCGATGGGTTCGCACCACCTCGGCCGGGTCCAGGCCGGAAAGTACGTCACCGTTGAACACCAGCACATCCGGCTCGGTCAGCGCGGATGCGACGTGGCGGATCCCGCCCCCGGTGCCCAACGGCTCGTCCTCGACGAGGTAGTCCAGCTTCAGACCCAGTCCCGACCCGTCACCGAAGTGGGCCGCGAACACCTCGGCGCGGTAGGACGTTCCCAGCACCACATGCTCGACTCCGGCGGCGCGGATCCGGCCCAGCAGGTGGGTGAGAAACGGCACACCCGCGGTGGGCAGCATCGGCTTGGGCGCGGACAAAGTGAGCGGCCGCATCCGGGTCCCCAGCCCACCGACCAGCACCACGGCCTCGACGCCAGGAAGCGGAATGATCGGCACGGGCTCGCTACCCCCGCCGCTCGGCACGGCGCACGAGCTGCAACCGGGCGGCCAGCCCGGCTCGCAGCGCCAGACGCAGCGGGGCATACAGCGGGCCGGAGTGCCGCTGCGCGAGGTAGCGGTAGGTGCTGTCGTGGTGCGCGGCGAGCATCTGCTCGCTGACCCGGCTGGTGGCGTGCCCGCCCAGGTGGGTCACCTCGGCGCTGGGCACATAAACGTTGCGCCACCCGGCGCGGCCCAGCCGGTCACCGAGGTCGACATCTTCGAAGTACATGAAATATCGGGGGTCGAACCCGCCGACGGACTCGAAGGCGGCCCGGCGCAGCAGCAGGCACGACCCGGACAGCCACTGTGCTTCCCGCTCACCCAGCGCGGTATCGGACTGCCGGTAGACCGTGGTCCACGGGTTGCCCGGCCAGACCGGGCCGAACACCGCGTGCCCGATGCCGCGGCGCAGGTCGGGAAGCAGCCGGGCGGAAGGGTAGACCGTGCCGTCCGGCTGCCGGATCAACGGGCCCAACGCAGCCGCGCGGGGCCAGCGCTGCGCGGCCACGAGCAACTCGTCGAGGCTGCCGGGGTGCCACTCGATGTCGGGATTGGCCACCACCACCCAGCCCACCTCGGGCCCGCACTCGGCGACTCCCCGGTTGGCCGCGGTGCCGTATCCGACGTTCTCCCCAATCCGCAGCAGTTGGACACCATCACGGCGGGCTGCGCGCTCCGGGGCTCCGTCGGTCGAGCCGTTGTCGGCCAGCAGCACCCGCAGCGGCCGGCTGGTGGCCTTGAGGGCCGAATCCAGAAACGTCTCGAGCGTGTCGCCCGGCGAGTAGGTCACCGTGACGACGGCCAGTTCCTGACCATAGGAATTACCAGGGGGCACAGCGCCAGATTCTGCACCTCGGCGCCAGCGGCCACGCCAGCGGGACCGCTGGCGGCGAGCAAACCCGGCTGAACGCAATCGATACGGCCGAGATCACTTCGCCTAATTGATCTGGCGGATCGAGACAGACCGACCGATGGCTCGGCCACCCTCTGGCAGAAAACTCAGCGTTCCGCCTGCCGCGTGCACGCGCCTCCAACGCCGTGGCGAATGCGCTGAAGTCGGCCACACGACCACCGTAGAACACCACATCCAGGGGAGCACGGGGATCGTTGGCGGCGTTGCACAGGTTCGCCACCACCGGAAGAAAAACGTTGGGCACCGGCTGCTGGTTATCATTCTGCGGAGCGAGAGTGCTCCCCTGGAACGGCTGGTCGGGGAACGTGACGTAACGTCCGAGCTGGTCGCGGTATGCTTGTGCCAGTGACTGCGTGAAGAGGTCAGGATTCCGATCATAGACGATGATCCCTGAGCGTAACGTGCCCTGCTGATCTAGAAACGACTTGAGCTGGTTCGCGTATTCCGTGTTACTGGGCGACACGCTCCAGAGTAAGCGTAAATTTGACAGACTGTCGGCCGATGCCAGTGCACTCACCATGGGAATACCTTTATTCGCCAAGTACTTGGCGGCGGTCTCCGTGTTCAGTACACTGACACCCATCCCAATCACCGCGACTACCGGGTGATCCGACTGGGACACCTTCAGAATATCGTCGAGAAAGCCGGGGTCAGCGTTTTGTCGACTTCCGCCGTTAGCCAGTAGAAGTTGTATTTTCACCGCTGATGGATCACCGAAACTACTCGTATAATTAGCCCGACGCAGGGCAGTGTAAGCACCTTCCAAACTGTGCAAGATATGCCTCAGGGAAGTAGCGGGCGGCCTGGCCCGCGATACTGTCAATGGCGCGAGCAGCACAACCTTGACATAGCGATCGGCACCCGACGCGGTATCGTTCTCGGCCTTAATTCTTTTCTGGACGTCGTTGATTCTCTCCATAGCGGTGCGATCATTATTGTTCGTCGCGTTGTTGGGATCATTGAAGAGGTAGCTGCCATCGGTTATCCCGATGCACTCGCCGTCGACCTTGTCGCTGAGCCGGATTCCGGAAGACCACCCGCACTCTCGCGGCCACCACTGCCAGGCGAGGACCCCGGATACCACCAGCCCGAACAGCACGCCCCACAACGCAACCATCACCTTCCACCGCGACGCGAAGCTGCGCGGCGGTCGATCAGGGGATGCCGAGCCCGCCACACCGGTGGTGAACAAACCTGGTGAGCGCTCCGGACATCCGGTTGGCCCTGGATACCGAGCGCGTGTGGCCCCTGCCCCGCAGGGGCCACACGTCGTTCACCAGCGTGATCGGCAGCACCTGAGAAAGCGGCATCATCCTCGGCTAACGCCACGGCTTTCGCCGCGTGGCGCGCTCGTAGGCCTCGCGGTGCAGCGCCGCGCTCGCGGCCCAGGAGAAGTCCTTGGCGCGCCGCTGCGCGGCGGCGCTGAGCTCCGCGCGGCGGGCCGGGTCGTCGAGCAACTTGACCAGCCCGGCGGCGATGTCTGGGGCGTCGATGCCGCAGTAGGCCACCGCGTCCCCGCCCACCTCGGGCAACGCCAGGCGCCGGGTGGTCAGCACCGCAGCCCCGGCCGACATCGCCTCCAGCACCGGCAGCCCGAAACCCTCCCCCAGCGACGGGTAGGCCACCACTGCCGCGCCACCGAGGAACCCGGACAGCTCCGCCAGCGGCAGGTAACCGGCCCTGATCACCCGGACCCGGTGCGGCACCGCCTGCAGCTCGCGCTCCACCTGGCTGTCCCAGCCCGGCTGACCGGCCAGGACCAGCACCGGAGGCTCAGCCCGGGCGGCGAGGACCTGGCTGGCGCGGGCGAAGCCGCGGATCAGCGCCGGCACGTTCTTGCGCGGCTCGAGCGCACCGAGGAATGCCACATAGGGATTGGTGCCCAGCCGCAGCCGCAGGCGCACGGCGGCGATCTCCTCCGGCGAGGGTGGGTGGAAGCGTTCGGTATCCACGCCGTGGTGCACCACCTGCAGCTTCCCGACCTCGGCGCCGACGACGCGGCCCAGCTCATGGGCCGTCGCGGCGCTGGGCACCAGGCACACCTGCGCCCGGCGCAGCGAGGCCCGCGTCCAGGCCCGGAAGAAACGCGCCTTGACCGGCGAGTGCACCCCCGGGTCGGTGAAGAACGTGGCATCGTGCAAGGTGACCACGGTGGCCGCCTGGCCGGCCAGGGGCATCGTGTAGTGCGGGCAGTGCAGCACGTCGACCCGGGCCCGGCGGAGCAGCCAGGGCAGGGTGGTCTGCTCCCAGGTCAGCCGCGCGGTGCGGGCGACGAGCCGTTCGAGGGCGGGTATCACGTCGGCATGGGGGGCCAGCGCGGCGTAGAGCTCGGCGTCCCGCGGCTGGCACACCACCATGGGGGCGGCGCCGTCGGCGTCCAGCGCCGCGACCAGACAGTCCACGTAGCGACCGACTCCCCCGCGGTCGGCCGGCACCGCCGTCGCGTCGATGAGCACTCGTGGCTCGGTGAACACGCAGGGAGCCTACGAGATGACGCTGGGTGTTCGTGCACGGCGTAGTTCGACGTGCATCGACCACACCCGCTGTGCCGCGCGCTGCCAGCTGAACTGCTCCGCCCGGCGCCGCCCCGCGGTGATCATGGCCTGTGCCTTCCTGGCGTCGCGGCACACCACCCGCAATGCCGCCGCCAGCGCCTCGGGGTCACCGCGCGGCACCGTCAGCCCAGCGCCTCCAGCGACCTCGACCAACGCGGGAGCGTCGGAGTGCACCACCGGCACCCCGGCCGCCATCGCCTCCAGCACCGGCAGCCCGAAGCCCTCCGCGAGGCTCGGCGCGGCGAGCACCACGGCGCGATGCAGCACGACGGCCAGCTCCGGGTCGGTGATCCGGCCCAGCGTGTGTACCCGCGCCGGATCCAGCCCGGTGTTGCGAGCCAGCTCAGCCGGATCGAGACGGCCCCAGCCCGGCGGGCCGGCCAGCACCACCGGCAGATCCGGCGCCTGCGGCGTGGCCAGCGCGGCGAGCAGGGTGGCGATGCCCTTGCGTGGTTCGAGGGTGCCGACCGCCAGCACGTAACGTGGCGGCAGACCCAGCCGGGTGGCGATGACGCCGGCGTCCGCCGGCAGGCGCACCACCGCGGCACTGACCCCTTCGCCGACCACGTGCAGCGGGGCCTGGCAGGGCACGTGACGTGGCAGGTCGTGGGCGACCGCGGCGGTGGGCACCACCAGGGCGTCCGCCCGGCGCGCGGCCCGCTCGATCATCCGGCGGTGCCAGCTGCGCCCGCGGGGTGTGAGTGTCTCGGGGTGGGTCCAGGGCACCGTGTCGTGCACCGTGACCACCAGTTGGTGACCGCGACCGGGTCCCGGCGGCGCCAGCGGGGTCGGGGCGTGCACCGTGTCACCGCCCGGCCACAGCGGAACGCCGCAGTCCCAGGCCGCGATGAGCGCGCGGCGGGGCAGCGCCAACAGGTGTGGCCCCTCCACCCCGGGGATGATCGCCGGGGTGGGGTCGGCGCGGCGGGCGATCGCGCTGCCCACCGTCCAGCCGGGTGGCGCGGTCTGTGCCAAGGCGGCGGTGAGCTCACGGGAGTACCTCCCGGTACCCCCCGGCACGGGCGCGAGCAGCTGCTCCAGCAGCACCACCAGCTTGGGCACGCGCGGCAGTGTGGCACGGGTACCGTCACGCCCCATGCCAGCGTCCTCGCCCGGGGCCCCCCGGACCACGGTGATCGTGGTCACCTGGCGGGGCTGCGGCCTGATCGGGCCCTGCCTGGACGCGCTGGCCGCCCAGACCCGCCCGCACCGGCTGCTGGTGGTCGACAACGCCTCGACCGACGGCACCGCCGCGGAGATCGCTGGGCACCTCGGCAGGCACCCGGCGCGGGTGCTGCGCATGAGACGCAACCTCGGGTACGCCGGCGCGCTGACTGCGGCGTTACCGCAGGTCACAACCCCGTTCATGGCGTGGCTCAACGACGACGCGGCTCCGGAGCCGGGATGGCTCGCTGAGCTGGAGCAGGCCCTGGACGGCGAGGACACGGCGGCCGCAGCGGCGCGGTGTTGCACGACAGGTGAGGGCATGCGGTGACCTCCACCGGCGTGGCACTTACCCACACTGGTTACGGCGCAGACACCACCGGGACCGCGCCGTTCGGCTTCTGCGGGGGTGCCGCGCTGCTACGCACTGATGCTCTGCGCACCGCCGGCGGCGTCCCGGGATCGCTGTTCTGTTACTACGAGGACACCGACACCTCCTGGCGGTTGCGGCTGGCCGGCTACCGGGTGCTGGCCGTGCCGGGCGCGCGGGTCAGCCACATCGGTGGCGCCTCGGCGCGGCACGGCACGGCGGCCTTCCACCGCTGGAACGAGCGCAACCGGCTGCTGGTGCTGCTGCGCTGCGCCCCGGCCCGGGTGGCCGCTGCCCAGCTGGCCCGATTCGCCGGTGTGACCCTGGTGCTGCCATGGCGCCGCAACCGTCCCACCACACCCAACTTCGCGACGGGGTTACGCCTGCGGGTCCTGGCGGAGGTCGTGACCCGGTTGCCGGGGACCCTGCTCGCCCGGCACCGGATCGGCCGGCGCGCCACCGTCAGCCGTGACACGGTGTGGTCCTCCTGGGCCGGCATCGAGGGTTCGTCTCGCTGATGTCCACGCATCAGCCGGAGTTGCGGATTGTCACTGACCGCATCGTCTCCGCCCGGGCCAGCCCCAGGACATGTATCAACTCATCAACTTTTCCCGGTTCCATAATAGCCTCCCAGGTGAATGGTGACGCGATAGACATCCAAGTTGCGAGCGATAGCTTCAGCCCGGTACGTTAGCCCAGTTCGTCGATGGCCTTGGTGATGAGGTTTCTTGCGGCGCGTCCGTATACAGCCGGGGCTTTGAGTGCCTCGAACATGCGGGCGTACAGCTCCAGCTCTCGCGGTCGGTTGACCTCGATGCTTGCCGTAGGTGTCTCTAGCGCGACCAGGGCGTGGTCGAATATCCAGAATCCAGTAGAACCGACCGCGATCCGTTCGGTCATCATGGGAACGATGCCTACTGAGACATTATGTAGCGACATCACTGCAAGCAGGCGATCGAGCTGTCCAGCTTGGGTCTCGGCCGTACCAAACCATGTCCGCAGCGCCTGCTCTTCGAGCACGACAACGAATCGTTTGCCACCTTTGTAGATCACCCGCTGCCGTTCCATGCGGGTTGCGACCGCTTCATCGAGGTCATTTGGCGTACCCAGGAACTTAATCCAGAACGACAGCATCGCCGCCGAGTACTCTGCGGTCTGGAACAGGCCGGGTATCACATTGTGCTCATAGATGCGAAACAGTTTCGTGCGCTCGTACAAGGCAGGAGTGTGGGCGCCGAGCACCCGCTTCATGCCCGCGCGGCTTTGCCGCTGGAATTCGAGGTAGGCCGACTCAACGGCTCGCAATGTAGCGAGCAGATCGGGCACCTGCTCATCGGCGCCACAGGCACGACACCACTGACGTATGTCGTTATCGGATGGCGGTTGCACTCCGTGCTCGATCTTGCTCACGCGGGTGTAGTGCTGACCCGTAGCCGCTGCCAGTGCCCTCGCGGTAAGTCCCGCCTCCTTTCGCAGCTCACGAAGGCGGACGCCGAGCGCCTCCTGTGCCTGCTTGGCCGAGCTAGAGGGGCTGGTAATCACTGTGGGGGATCGACAGCTTCCACACCGCCCCAAACGCTGACCGGCAGAGTCGAATGTCGGCGGGATCGGTGGACGTAATCTTGTCGGTACCCAAGCCGTTCCCCGCGTAAATCAGAAAAACGATCAAGCGGTCATCGAACAGATAGAAGTCATTCCCGGGAAGAGCCACCGATGACACAAGCCTGCGGGGAACCCAGCGAATATCTTCACCTGCATCGACCATCGGATGGGCGATACTGTAAGACCAACGTTGATAATCACTGAGTGGCTCGGAGACGATCCGGGCACGGCGCACCAACCTCCCAGCGCTGACATGCTCACGCAGTGTGGAACACCAGCTCTGAAGCCATTCCAAATCATCACGCTCACCGGCTGCCCACTTGGCCATATGAGGCAATTCTACTGCCGTCCCATATGCGTCCCGAGTTTCCAGATGGAGAGCTTCACGTTCGAAGGCAGACAGTAGTCGGTTGAACTGCTCATCCGTTATTGATGCCACAGTCTCCCTGCCTGAAAAACTGGGCCACCCTGTCCGGGATCTCCACGCATCCCGCACCCTCGGGGATGACCAGCTGAGCGAGCGCTTCTGGGTCCGCGAGGACCCAACCCTGCACGACCCAGGACGCCCGATCCGTGCGGTACACCGCAGGTGAGCCGGTCGGGTTGGAATCCGGGTCCTTACCGACGAGCGTGAGACGCATGGCGGCCTCCCATCCTGATAGTTGCGGAGAGTTGCGACGGTTATCCTCACCCAGCGCTCACCGCCCGTCAAGGAGTCGGTGGAGCGGCCGGTGCGGTTGACTTACCTACCCACCGCGGAGTCGTGCGCGGGTAGCGGTCGCACCGGGGTGGGCGTCCCGCGGGCCATCTCGTCGTAGACCTCGCCGAGTGAGCGCAGCAACCCGGAGCAGTCACCGGAATACGAGGACCCGTGCATGATCGCCTGCGTGGCCGGCTGGAACTCCGCGAGACGGCGGTATGTCGACCCGACGGCCGGGCCCAGCGAGGTCTGCCGGAAATGATGCTCGGCGGCGATCGCACCCGGTAGGAGGTCTGCACTGGTCACGGCGTCGCCGTCGCCGATCTGCGAGCACAGATCCCCGTAGAACAGCGTGCCGATCACCTGTTCGTAGAACAGGTGGGACTCCCAGTTGTGCGGCACGTGCGGGGTCGCGACCTCGACCATCCTGCGCTGCAGCTGCGCCCCGCCGATGTCGAGGATCTGGCCGTCGGCCAGGCCGCGAGGCGGCCGGTCGCACATGTCGTTGAGCGAGAGCATCACGCCGAGTTGCCCGTGGACGACCTGCGCGTGTCTATGACTAACGCAGCCAACCGAACCCTGCGAATGCAGCGAATGCGGGGATGGGGCACCCTGGGCAGCCGCCGAGGGAAGGAACCCGGAGTGGCTGAGCGCGCGCTGCCGAAGGTGTCGGTGATCGTGGTGAACTACCGCGGCGCCGAGCACTCCGTGGCCTGCCTGCAAGCCCTGCGCGACGAGCTGGACTGGCCACCCGACGCGCTCGAGCTGGTCTGCGTGGACAACGCCTCGGGCGATGGCAGCGCGCAGCGGATCGCCGCCGCGGTACCCCAGGCCCGGCTGATCCGCTCGGCCACCAACACCGGATTCGCCGGTGGCTGCAACCTCGGGGTCAGCAAAGCCACCGGCGAGATCGTCGGTTTCCTCAACAGCGACGCCCGGCCGCACCGCGACTGGGTCAGCGCCGCGGTGACCGTGCTGGGTGACGATCCCGGCGTGGCCGCGGTGGCCAGCAAGGTGCTGGACTGGGACGGCGAGCGGATCGACTATGTCGACGGCGGCCTGACCTGGTACGGGATGGGTTACAAGCCGCACATCGGCACGCCTGACAGCGGGGCCCACAACACCGCCCGCGACGTGCTGTTCGGCACCGGCGCCGCGATGTTCGTCCGCCGCAGGGTCTTTGACCAGCTCGGCGGGTTCGACGAGCGGTTCTTCATGTTCTGCGAGGACGTCGACCTGGGCTGGCGGCTCAACCT
Source organism: uncultured Actinomycetota bacterium (assembly GCA_963712995.1). Taxonomy (GTDB): domain Bacteria; phylum Actinomycetota; class Actinomycetes; order Mycobacteriales; family Pseudonocardiaceae. The sequence goes on from CAVQKH010000026.1 coordinate 161,275, forward strand.
GCGCGGCCACCGGGTGCGCTACGAGCCACGATCGATCGCCTACCACCGCCACCACGCCTCGCTGCACGGCGCCGACCCGGCCCGCGAGACCTATCTGCTGGAACGCAACGCGCTCGCCGCGCTGTACAAGAATGTCTCCGACGAGACGCTGGCCACCGTGTTACCCGCCGCGCTCGCGCTGACCGTGCGCCGGGCCACCGCCCGCGGCGGGTGCGACCCCACCGAGCTGGAGCTGACCCGCCGCGGTGAAGGCACGGAGCTCACCGGGCCGATGGCGGTGCCGCGGGTGACCATGGCCGGGGTCTACGCCATCGACCGCTTCGTCGAGATGCTGCCCGCGCTCACCGGGTCGCGACGGATCGAGCAGGCCGCCAGGGTCCGCACCGATGCCGACCTGCTCCCGCTGATGCGCAACGCCCTGGAGCGCACCTCACCCGAGATCCCCTACCTGCTCGCGCACGACTCGATCATCGAGGCGCTCGGTGTGCAGCGGGTGTACGGGGCGCGGCGGAGGATCCTGATCATCACCGCCGATGCGGTGTCGCAGCGGATGGCCGGGCCGGCGATCCGGGCCTGGAACATGGCCGACGTGCTCTCCGGTGAGCACGAGGTGCGCCTCATCAGCCTCAACCCGCACAGCGTGCCGCCACCCGCCGAGTTCGACGTCCGCCACGTCGCGCCCCGCTCGATGGACCCGGAACTGGCCTGGGCCCAGTTGGTCGTCCTTCAAGGCCACGTACTCGAGCAGATTCCGTCTTTAAAGACCTCCAACCACATCGTCGTCGTCGACATCTACGACCCGATGCATCTGGAGCAGCTCGAGCAGGCGCGTGATCTGGGTGACGATCAGCGCGCCCAGATCGTCGACGCGGTCACCACGGTGTTGTCGACCCAGCTGCGCCGCGGGGATTTCTTCCTGTGCGCCTCGGAGCGGCAACGGCATTTCTGGCTGGGGCATCTGGCGGCGATCGGGCGGCTGTCCCCCACCGTCTATGACGCCGACCCGACGACCCGCTCACTGCTGGCGGTGGCGCCGTTCGGGTTGCCCGGCAAGCCACCGCAACGCACCGGTCCCGGGTTACGCGACGCACTGGGTCTGGGTTCCTCGGAGCGGGGGTCTCGGAGCGGGGGCCGCGGGAGAAAGTGGTGCTCTGGGCCGGCGGCGTCTATTCCTGGTTCGATCCGCTGACCCTGGTGCGCGCCGTGCACGCGTTGCGCGACGAACACCGCGACCTGCGGCTGGTGTTCCTCGGGATGCGCCACCCCAACCCCGACGTGCCCGAGATGGGCATGGCGGGGCAGACCCGCCGGCTGGCTCAGGCCCTGGGGCTCACCGGTGAGCAGGTGTTCTTCAACGAGACCTGGGTGCCCTATGCCGACCGGCAGAACTGGCTGCTCGACGCCGACGCCGGGGTGAGCACCCACTTCGAGCACATCGAGACCACCTTCGCCTTCCGCACCCGGATACTGGACTACCTGTGGGCGGGGCTGCCCATCGTCACCACCGACGGGGACGCGTTCGCCGAGTTGGTCGCCGCCGAGGAGCTCGGCGTGGTGGTGCCCGCGCAGGATCCGGTGGCGCTGGCCGCGGCGCTGCAACGGGTGCTCTACGACGACGCCTTCGCCGCCCGCTGCCGGGACCGGATCGCCGCAGTGGCCCAGCGCTACACCTGGGAGGCTGCGCTGGCTCCGCTCGCCGCGTTCTGCCGGCACCCGCGACCAGCCCCGGACCGGCTCCACCCCGCCCCGCCCGAGCTGCGCCGGATCAACCCGCTGCGCCGGACCAACCCGCTGCGCCGCGACGCCGCGCTGGTCCGCGAGTACCTTGCCGCCGGCGGGCCCAGCGAACTCGCCCGGCGAGCCGCCGGCCGGATCAGGAGGCTGTGGAGCGCGCGTGAGTGGCGATACGAGCCATAGCCCGCATCGCCACTCACGGGTCCTCCTCGACGGCGGGCCGCTGCTGGGGCAGCGCAGCGGGATCGGTCGTTATACCGGCGCGCTGCTGCGCGAGCTGGCGGGACGCTGCGATGTGGACGTCATGGTCACCGCGTTCACCGCCCGCGGCCAGCGGGAGCTGCGTGCCGCGGTGCCTCCCGGCGTGCGGGTACGCGGGGGGCCGGTCCCGGCGCGAGCGCTGCACACACTGTGGCGACGGATGAGCTGGCCCCCCACCGAGCTGCTCGCCGCCGACAGCGACATCCTGCACGCCACCAACTTCGTACTGCCGCCATCCAAACGTGCCCGCGGCGTCGTGACCGTGCACGACCTGGCGTTTCTGGATCATCCGGAGTACCTGGCCCCGCAGCAGCGCACGCTGCCCGAGCTGGTGAAGCGCTCGGTGGCCCGTGCGGCGGTGGTGTGCACGCCCAGCGCGGCGGTAGCGCAGCAGGTGCTGCGAAGGCTCGATGTCGACGCGGAACGAGTGGTGGTCACCCCGCTCGGGGTGGATCAGGCCTGGCTGGACGCCGTCGCGCCGACTGCGGCACTGCGCGCGAGGCTGGGGTTGCCGTCCCGGTACCTGCTGTTCGTCGGCGCCGCGCAGCCGCGAAAGGGCCTCGACGTCCTACTCGCCGCCCACGCTACCCAGCCCGACCTCGCACCGCTGGTGCTCGCCGGGCCGGCGGGCTGGGGCCCGGCCCTGCGCACCTCATCCCGGGTGCACGCCCTGGGCTACCTCAGCGAGGCCGATGTTCGCTGCGCGGTGGCCGGCGCGACCGCGGTGGTGCTGCCCTCGAGAGAAGAAGGTTTCGGCCTACCGGTGCTGGAGGCGATGGCGACGGGGGTGCCGGTGGTGTGCTCCGATCTGGCGGCGCTACGGGAGATCTCAGGGGGGCTGGCCAGCCTCGTCCCACCAGAGGACTCCACGGCCCTCGCCGCCGCGCTGGCCGCCGCGGACAGCGCTGACGGCGATCCCGACGGGGCGGTCGATCGGCGGGCCCATGCTGCTGGCTACACCTGGCTGGCGTGTGCGGACGCGACAGTCCGCGCGTACCGGATAGCCCGGCGCTGACCGGGCACCAGCAACGGGCACAACGAGCACGGCAACGGACACACCGGGCACAAACGCCCGACACGCCGTGTTATCAGTGACCCTCGAAGGTTTCACCCACGTGGACTAGCGGTGGTAACGTTACTATAACGTTACTATACGAGGAGTCGCACACTCACTACTACAGGCAGTGGAAGGGACCTATCTACCCCTTTTGAGTTGGGGGAATGTCGCTCATAGCTACGCCACCGCGGACGCAGAACTGCGCCCGTGCGATGACGCGCGTGCAAAGCAGAAGGGGGAAGACGATGCCGGCTCGCCGAACTCAGATCGGGACAGCCCTAGCCGTCTTGAGCGCAGCGACCCTAGCAGTCACCGTCACCGCGGCGACGCCCGGGGCAGCGCAGACAGCACCGCTGGGGAAGGCAAACCCGGTAGCGGTGATCACCGGCGCCAAGTCCATCAACGCGACCGAAGCGCGATACGCAGTCAAAGGGACCGACCTCGGAATCATGTGGACTGACGAGCGCGGCCGAATCCTGGCCGCCTTCGGCGACACCTTCGGCCCCGGCTGGGCCGGCGTCAGCAGCGGGTTCGCCAAACCGGAAACGATCGATTGGCGCTCGAACACGCTGGCCCGCAGCGAGGACCGGAACCCATCCGACGGCATGTCCTTCGACAACTTCGTCACCGACCGGCCCGGCCACGCCAAGGAGCTGCTGCCCTCGCTCAAGAAAGACGGCGTCGAGATGACCAAGATCCCGACCGGCGGGATCAACATCGATGGCCGCAACTTCATGGCCTACATGTCGATCCGCAGCTTCACCGAACCGGGGCACTGGATCACGAACTACAGCGGCGTGGCCTACTCCGACGACGGCGGCCAGAACTGGAAGGACGCCCCGAGCGCGCGCCGGGAGAACACCCCGGCCCTCGACGGAAACTTCCAGATGATCGCCTACGCCCGGGGAGACGGTTTCGTCTACGCCTTCGGCACCCCGAACGGTCGCTTCGGGTCCGCCCACCTCGCCCGGGTACCCGAACACCAGTTGCTCGACAATGCCGCCTACGAGTACTGGACCGGCAAGGGCTGGGCACACGGCGGCAGCGAGATCGCGGCACCGATCGTGGCTGGGCCCGTCGGTGAGCTGTCCATCCGCTACGACAAGACCCTCGGCAGCTGGGAGATGGTGTATCTGGACGAGGCGGCCGAGGCGATCGTGCTCCGGCTCGCTCCGCATCCGACCGGTCCCTGGGGCGATCCGATCCAGCTCGCCAACTCCACTGAGTACCCGGACCTCTACGGCGCATTCCTGAATCCGGACTCGGAGGGGACCGACCTGTACTTCACCATGACTCAGTACAAGAGCTACAACGTCATGATGATGCACACGAAACTACCCGCCAACCTGGTCCGCAACGAGAAGCGCTGAACCCGGAAGTGGACAAACGAGGGGTCTCCAAGTAGGCCGGGCTGCCCTGGCCGGCGGACGGGAGAACCGCCACCCCGACGGAAAGTAGCGAGAGCCCCAGCGTAGGTTTCCGATCCCGCGCTGGGGCTTCGTTGTGCTCACTGATCAGTAAACGGTGCCAGTGACACGACGATAGAGAGAGCCGCTCTGGTGGAGCAGGCCGCATCGTGATAAGCCAAAGTGCGCGGCGTGATCGTCTCATGAGAGGGGAAGTGCGAGTGAGCACCAGCGGGAAGGTTTGCTGTGCGCGGTGCGGGGCAACGCTGCGTCACGGCCGCAGGCTGCGGAGTGAGGCGTGGTGTGACCCGTGTCGCCGGGCTGGGCCCGATCCTCGTCGTGATCTGCCACCCGGTTTCTATTTCCAGGATCCGATGGTGGCCGCGCTGGCTGACTACAATTTTCGCGTCGTGTTCCGCATGCTGCGGGGCGAAACCAGCTGGTCCCAGCAGACCTTGGGCGCCGTAGTCGGGCTGGACCAAGCACGGATCTCGGCGATCGAGCGCGGTAAGTGCCGGCTACGGGATGTGGCTCTGATCGCCCAGCTGGCTACCAGGCTGTGGATTCCCCCAGCCCTGCTCGGTTTCGGGACTACCGTAGGTGATGCGAGGGAGGACGCGCGGAAGGTGGCGAGTTGGGTGGACCGCAGAGGCTTCGTACAGCACATCGCAGCCCTGGCCGTCGGCACCACCGGAATGGCCGGGCTGGACGTCAACCGGCTCACCGCCCTCCTACCCCACAGCGATCCCACTGGCACCCGCCACGTCGGCGTCGCTGACGTCGAAACCCTCGAGCAGGCCACCTCCGCGTTCCGGCTTCAGGACTTCACCCAGGGCAGCGGACTGGCCCGGGAGGTCGCAGTGACGCAGCTGCGCGCCGCGCTGCCATTGCTCGACGCCCAAGTTGCCCCCGAACTGCGTCCACGGCTTCTTCTCGCTACCGCGGACCTCGCCACCCAGGCGGGGTGGATGAGCTTCAACGCCGAATACCACGACGCCGCCCGGCGATTGTGGACGATCGCGGCGGACCTCGCCCGCGAGAGTGATCATCCCCAAAGCAGCGACCTCACCGTCTACCTGCTGGCCGATATGGCTCTGCAAGCAGTGCACCTTCGCCGCCCCGAGGAGGCACTGCGCCTGGTCCATCTCGGCCACACTGCCGCCGTCAGCCCTAATCCCGTCTCAGCGTCCACCGCCAGCCTGTTGGCCAACATCGAGGCACGCACCCACGCCACTCACGGCGATCAGGCAGGCTGCGACCACGCACTGGGCCAGGCCCTTGACCACCTCTCCGCCATCGACCCCGCAACCGCCCCGCCCTGGACCGCCTACCTCGGACACACCGGCGTTCCCGGCCACCAGGGCTCGGCGCGCTACACGCTGGCTTTGGCCAACCGTGACCCACGCGTCGCCAGTCGGGCGGTGCCGCTGCTGCGTCAGGCGGTGGAACTCGGTCCCGCTTATGTGCGAATCCGGGCGCTGTACCTGCCGGATCTCGCCGGGGCACACGCGATCGCCGGGGACACCGACACTGCCGTCACTATCGGCCATCACGCCGTGGACGCTGTCACAGCACTGTATTCCCCGCGGGCGTATGACCGGCTACGCGTGCTGAGCACTGCACTGGAACCCCTGCATGACAGCCCAGGTGTCGCTGAACTACGCGACCGCTTAACCGCCACCGCGGCTTGAGAACCTGGGGCAGCTACCGACGGTTCACCAGCCAAGCAGGTTGCCACGGATCTGGTGCCACACCACACAGGGGAACCGACGGCGCCGCCACGTGCGGCGGCGGCAGGTGCGGCATCGACCCGCTGCGGTGGGCTGATGGTCGATCAGCACCCGCCGCAACGCGCCAATGGCCCCTGGTTGGTGACTAGCTTGCTCCAACTCGGCGAGCCTGTCCCAGACCGAGCGCACCAGCGCCTCAGCGTGCGGGCGCTCGGCTAGCCAGGTCGCGGTCTGGGGCGAGAGGCGGCGGGCGGCGCCCACCTCGGGTACACCGCAGTTCGGAGAATCCTGCCGAGTGCGGTCCACAGCGGTCTCCTCTCTGGTCTGGAAGACGACGACCTGCCCGTCTTCAGGGTTACCGGCGGGCCCTACTGCTCATCGATGCAGACGGCGAATTTCGCGGACTGCGATCAACACTGATCAGATCGCTGGTCCCGCCTTCAAGGAAGATGAGGACGCGCTACGGACACGTCACACGAACCGCAGGCTAGAAACAAACACCTAGAGACACAGACCGAGAGCCTGGGAAGCCAGCGCTGTTGGAGAGGGCTGCTGCACTAGGCAGCGTCGGCCTGGTGCGGTTGGTCGCCACGTGGTACTGCAATAGCGCGCGGCAGTCGACGACTAGAGCCTCCGTTGAGTCCATCCGGAGCCTGGGTAGGCTGCCCGCCGTGAACGCTGCGCGATATGACTTGATCATTGTCGGTTCCGGCTTCTTCGGCCTGACCGTTGCAGAACGTGCCGCCACCCAGCTCGACAAGCGGGTGCTGGTGGTGGACCGTCGCGATCACATCGGCGGCAACGCCTACTCTGAGGTCGAACCGGAGACCGGTATCGAAACGCACCGCTACGGGGCGCATTTGTTTCACACGTCCAACAAGGCGGTGTGGGAGTACGCCAACCAGTTCACCAGGTTCACCGACTATCAGCACCGCGTTTTCACCATCTACCGTGGTCAGGTATATCCGATGCCCATCAACCTGGCTGCTATCTCACAGTTCTTCGGCCGCTACCTGACCCCATCCGAGGCACGCACACTGATTGCGGAGCAGGCCAGCGAGATCCCTGACCCCAAAATGGCCGTCAGCCATGAGGAGAAAGGTATCTCCCTGGTCGGGAGACCGCTCTATGACGCGTTCTTCCGTGGCTACACCGCCAAACAATGGCAGACCGACCCGCGAGAGCTCCCGGGGTCCATCGTCGCGCGACTGCCAGTCCGGTTCGACTTCAACAATCGGTATTTCAACGACACCTACGAGGGTCTTCCGGTCGACGGCTACACCGCGTGGCTGAAGAAGATGTCCGATCACCACAACATCCAGGTACAGCTCTCCACGGATTTCTTCGACGTACGCGAGCAAATCCCGGCCAGCACTCCGATTGTCTACACAGGGCCATTGGATCGGTATTTCGAATATGCCGAGGGTTGGCTGGGTTGGCGCACGCTGGACTTCGAGTCCACAGTTTTACCGATCGGAGACTTTCAAGGCACCTCGGTGATGAACTACGCTGAAGAAGACGTGCCCTACACCCGAATTCACGAGTTCCGCCATTTCCATCCAGAGCGAGACTACCCTGCCGACAAGACCGTGATCGTTCGGGAGTACTCGCGATTCGCGAGCAAGGAGGATGAGCCGTACTACCCCATCAACACACCCGAGGATCGCGCCAAGCTCGAGCGATACCGGGAGCTGTCCCGGCGCGAGACCGCGGAACGCAACGTCTTGTTCGGTGGCCGCCTGGGCACATACAAATATCTGGACATGCATATGGCGATCGGTTCCGCGCTGAGCATGTTCAATAACAAGATCGTACCCTATTTCACCGAACGTCCCACCTTCGCGGCTACGGAATAGACTCTCTGTCGTGTTTGATTCGTGAGCTGACAACGGCTGGCACAGCCATAACCCGAGTGTAGTAGTCAGGGCCGAACGACTCGCCCATCGGCACGCCGTCAACCTCGACCCAGGCATGTGCACGAAAAGGCGCGGTACGGACGCCGGTGCACCACGTAGGCCAGACTCCGTGAATGCGACAGAACAGAGCCACCGCCAATGAGCGCTGCAGGCAGGCCCGGCCTGCACAACGAACGCTGACTGACACAACAGCCTGGCGAGCGACCAGAGCATGACGAGCTGTTGCGCGGGGGCAGCCACGCCGTACCAGGCAGAGCACCTGCCGGATTCGCTGTGGCGGCGCAGTAGCCAGTAGCCGAGCCACACCGACAGCGAATAAGGCGATGAGCCGTCGAACGACAGGCAAGCGAGTAGGTGAAGCAAGGACAACCGGCTCAGTCACGACGTCACCAGTCCAGCGGCGTTCAGCCCGTTGAGGAGGTCGTGCAGGTCGGCGATGACTCGCGCCAGTGGAACGGCATAGATATCAGCGATGTTCTGCGCAACTTGCGCTGGCGTATCGCCAGCAAGAAGGGAACGAAGAGCTACCGAACCCGACTGGTTGAGCTGCCAATAATGACCGGATCGTTCATCCAGAAGAACGGTACCATCGTCGGTGGCTGTCGCGGAAACGCCAGCTCGAAGCGCCAACGACATGATCATTTTCCTTATTGCGGCAACTGGCACCGAATGTTGCGACGGCTCGCAGCCAGGTCTCGCAGGCGACCGTCTGCTCAAGTGGAATCAGCGTGGCAAAGGTCGGATGAATGCCAACGATGCTGCCTCTCAGTGCATCTATGTCGATCAGTCCTCGCTGCGCAAGAGCTGAATCTGCAAACAGCTCCAGCAGGCTTGCACGATGCTGTTTCACGCCGGCGTACACGTCGGCGGTGAAGTCTCCTTTGGTTGTGCGAAGGAGGATCTTGTCAGGGGTGACGCCGCGCATCGCGGCGGCCAGCAGTGGCTTGTACTTCCACGGCGTCATTCGTTCGTGCAGACAGACAGTCAAGGCAGCTTCGATGACCTTGTCATCAAGATACGGTGCGGTAATCCGCGTGCCCACATTGGACGCCAAAACAGCAACCTGACGGACAGACCTCCCACAGGCTCGGACATACTGAATGATTTCGTGCTGAGCGCGTGACTCCGCTAGTGGGACTGGCATTCTTGCCACTACGTTCCGGAACAGGTCTCTGGCGGCTTCAACTGCACCGGGGGTTGCCCAAACAGGCATACGCACTGGCCAACCCCAGCCGAGGTGGGGCATGGCGGCTGGAGGAAGTAGTGCGACTAACCGTTCCGCGCTGGTCGCCAACCATTCGACGAACGTGGTTCGATCAGCCAGGGCATGTATCATGTCACGCCAGGACCATCTTCTGAGTGCACGAAATCCGCGTAGATGTTTCACGGCAACCGTGGGATGAGTTCTTATGAGAGCGTGCAAATAAGATGGGAACACTCCAAATAGTTCATCTCCGCCGTGCCCCATCAGATGCTGTCGAGATCCTCGCTCAGCAAGTAAATTGACGAGATGCCTATGGCGCCCCCTCGTCCTTATCCAACGATAGGGGCCATCAGGGAGTTCCTCGACATCTTTCACATCCGCGTATATCATCGGCGCTTCATCGTGAGTGAACACGATGTGCTCGGCGGAAATCCTCGCAGCAGCTTGCCGGGCCCAAATTTCGTCATCACTGCCGGGATCGGCTTCCACGCGACGAACAGTGATGAGATCAGCTTTTCCAGGGGCAGCCAGGAAACAAAGACTTGTGGAATCCATTCCCCCCGACAGATCAGCGCTTATCACGCCACCACTCGCAGTGCGAACGGCGACTGCTTCCTCAAGGGCATGACGTACGGCAACAGCACCGTCTGCCAGCGGCAGCACGGGCTCTGGCGCGAGCCACCAACGCCGCACTCGGGCCTGACCTTCGCGGTTTATGACGAGATAACAGTCGGACGGCAGGTTGTGCAAATTCTTCCACATTGGTTGATCATCCAATGGATAGGGCAATACCGGATAAGCCATCCGCAGCGCAAGGATGTCGTCATCTACTATCGCCCCGACCATGGATGCCAGAGTATACGGATTGTCCGCAGCTATCGTTGCATGCTCGACCTCCGCATAGGAAACTTGACGTACCGCCGACAGGCTGCCTTGCACCCTGGTTTCACCACCCACCGACGCAATGAGATGAAAACTCCCTGGCAAGCTGCGGGCAAGCTGGTCAAAATCGGCGACCCTGCGAACATCTTTGATCAACGTCGCGAGCTCCGCGGCGTCAATCGAGCATGAACCAATAACTGCCGCGCAGGCCGACCCGGCGCTGGCGAATCTCGCATCCTCCGCGGCCCATTGTCCGATAATCCAGGGCCGACCTGACGGATACCTTACAGACTGCTGAGTACGAGCAGAAAATGCCGACGCAACGGATCCACCTTGACCCAAGTCCGGCAAGACCGCAAACCATTCATGCATGACTTCGCGCAAATGCTCCATGTGGATAACCGTGCGCCTCCTGCGCCCGGCAGTTAGTTATCCCTGAACGCGCCGTCGTCGCTCACCTGGCCCACAGTTCCCAGTGTCATCTCAGCAAAGTCGCCGACTTCGACGAGACCCGGTGATTCGTAAATCGACTGCTCGCCATTCGAAACGCATGATTCAGACATCGGGGTAAGCCTTTCTTTGTTCGTCGCTGTAACTGTCATCAGTACTGAGCACACCGCACGCAGGCGCGTAGTGGAACGAGCGACCGAACTAAGAGACGGCTCCAGAGACACAGGCAAGCGAGGCAGTCCAGCGTTTCGACGATAGATAGATTGGCGCTGGCGCAGCTGGACGCAGCGTGGTATCTCCTCGCTGCATGACAAGCTGAACGAACATCTCGTAATCCGCTGTACTCCACCTGCGTGATTCGGGTGGATCAGTAGGTGAGCACGCCGGCGGCGACGGCGGCGTGCAGGGCGTGGCGCCAGTGCCGCAGCTCGGGCAGTCCGGCGGCGGTCCACCCGGCCGTGTCCAGGACCGAGTTTGCCGGGCGCGGCGCAGGGCGGGGGAACTCCGCGGTGCTGCAGGGTTGCACCCGATCCGGATCAGCACCGATCTCGGCGAAGACCGCTTGGGCCAAGCCGAACCATGTGGTGGCGGAGGCGTTGACGCAGTGCAGCACGCCCATCGGTACCCGGTCGGCGGTCAGCGCGAGCGCGATCAGCCCGTCGGCGAGATCCGCGGTCCAGGTCGGATTGCCGTGCTGGTCGTCCACCACCCGCACGGTCTCGCGCTCGCCGGCCAGTCGCGCGATGGTGCGGACGAAGTTGCCGCCGTGAGCGCCGTAGAGCCATGCGGTCCGCACGACGTGCGCGGACGCTCCCGAGGACAGCACCGCCCGCTCGCCCGCCAGCTTGGTGCGGCCGTACACGGTGGCAGGCCTCGTCGGGCCGTCCACCGGATTGGGCCCGGCGGCATCGCCGGCGAAGACGTAGTCGGTCGAGACGTGGAGTAGGTGCGCCTGATGGTCGGCGCAGGCGCGGGCCAGGTTCGCCGGACCCTCCGCGTTGACCGCGTGGGCCCGCGGAGCGCCCTCGCCCTCAGCGGCATCCACCGCGGTGTAGGCGGCCGCGTTGATCACGACCAACCGGGCCGGGTCCGCTGCCGCGACCGCGTCAGAGACCGCCGCGGGATCGGTGACGTCGAGCTCAGCCGAGCCCAGCGCGCGGATCCGGGTGATCCCGGCCCGGGTGGCCGCCGCCACCAGATCCCGGCCGAGCTGGCCCCGAGCGCCGGTGATCAGCAGCGAGACGGCGGAGTTCACGTCGCCTTCAGCGGTTCCCACCAGTCCCGACGCTCGGCGTACCAGCGCACCGTCTCAGCCAGCCCCTGCGCGAAGTCCACCTGCGGGGCGTAGCCGAGCTGCGTACGGATCTTGGTCCAGTCCACCGAGTACCGGCGGTCGTGGGCCTTACGATCGGCCACCGGCTGGACCTGCGACCAATCCGCGCCCAGCGCATCCAGCAACAGGCGGGTGAGTTCGGTGTTGGTCAGTTCGGTGCCACCGCCGATGTTGTAGATCTCCCCCGCTCGACCGCGCTGGAGCACCAGCGCGACGGCGCGGCAATGGTCGTCGACGTGCAACCAGTCCCGCACATTGAGCCCGTCACCATACAGCGGCACCGCCAACCCGTCGAGCAGGTTGGTGACGAACAGCGGGATGACCTTCTCCGGGTACTGGTAAGGCCCGTAGTTGTTGGAGCAGCGGGTGATCCGCACATCCATGCCGTGGGTGCGCGCGTAGGCCCGGGCGAGCAGATCAGCACTCGCCTTGGACGCCGAGTACGGCGAATTCGGCTCCAGCACGTGGTCCTCACGCCAGGAGCCCGACTCGATCGACCCGTAGACCTCGTCGGTGGAGATGTGCACGAACCGCGACACCCCGACCTCCAGGGCGGCCTGCAACAGGATCTGGGTGCCCACCACGTTGGTCAGCACGAACGGATCGGCGCCCAGGATCGAGCGGTCCACGTGGGATTCCGCCGCGAAGTGCACCACCGCGTCGATCCCGACCATCAGATCGGCCACCAGCGACTCATCGGTGATGTCACCTTTGACGAAGTGCAACCCCGGGTGGGTGGCCACCGAAGCCAGGTTCGCCTCATTACCGGCATAAGTCAGCTTGTCCAGAACCACCACCTCGGCGCCGGCCAGCGCAGGTTCGAGGCCCTCCAGCACCCGGCGCACGAACGTCGACCCGATGAAACCGGCACCTCCGGTGACCAGAAGCCGCATCGACGCATCCTCCTGCGCTGGCCGGCGGAAGACAACCGACGGCAGTTGAGTCTGCCACGGCAACCTGACCAGGGGTTCACACGTCTGGAGTAGACAACCGATGGAATAGGACAACCGAACGCGGGCCGATGGCGATCCGCGACATAACCTGGTCACTGCCGCCACATCAGTCACAGGACGCAGGAGGGGCATCCGTGGACGACAGGCCAGCCCGGTCGGGGGGCGCTGGCGGGCGGTCCGATCGGCCCCGTACTGGTCGTAACAGTGCCGGTCCGCCGGGTGGCGGTCGCAACGGTGGCGGTCGCAACAGTGCCGGTCGCAACGGTGCCGATCGCAACAGTGCTGGTCGCCACGGCACCGATGACAACCAGGGCCGCCAGCGCATGCCCGCTGGACGAGACCGCCGACCCGGGTCCCGGGCTGCGGCCCAGAACCCGGCACCATCGCGCAGACGCCGCACGGCCGCAGCTCCCCGGCGACGTCGCCGTTACGGTCTGCACCTCGCCAAGCTGGCATTGGCGATGGTCTCGGCGCTGGTGCTCGGTCTCACCGGTTACGGGTGGAGCACGTTCCAGGATCTCAACCAGGGCTTGAGCACCACGGATGTGATTGGCGCGCCAGCCCCGGACAAAGCCACCGACATCCTGCTGGTGGGCCTCGACAGCCGGACCGACGCGCACGACAACCCGTTGCCCCAGCAGGTGCTCTCCCAGCTGCGCGCCGGAAACAACGAAGGCGAGCTCACCGACACCATGATCCTGGTGCGGATCCCGGACGACGGCCGGCACGCGGTAGCGATCTCGCTGCCCAGGGACCTGTACGTGCAGCTACCCGACGGGTACGGCAAGCACAAGCTCAACTCCGCGTTCACCCGGGCCAAGAGCGAGACCGCAGAGCGCCTCGTCGCACAGGGCGTCGATCCGGCGACGGTGCGCGCCCTGTCCATCGCCGCCGGTCGGAAGGTGTTGCTCCAGGCCGTCAAAGACCTCACCGGCGTCGGCATCGATCACTATGCGGAGGTCAATCTGCTGGGCTTCTCGCTGCTCACCGATGCCGTAGGCGGAGTCCCGGTCTGCCTGCGGGCCCCGGTTCGGGACAGATTCTCCGGCGCGAACTTCAAGGCCGGCCCGCAGCTGATCTCCGGACCGGACGCGTTGGCCTTCGTCCGGCAGCGACACGGACTGCCCCGCGGTGACCTCGACCGCATCGTGCGCCAGCAGGCCTACCTGGCCTCGCTGGCGAACAAGATCCTGACCGCCGGCACACTGGCCAACCCGAGCCGGGTCCGCCAGCTGGTCAACGCCGCTACGCAGTCGTTGGTGCTCGACCAGGACTTCGACGTGCTCGATTTCGCCGCCCGGATGCAGGGCCTGACCGCGGGCAACGTGGTGTTCCAGACCGTTCCGGTGCTCGGTGACGGCGACAGCGAGTCCGACGGTTCGGTGCTCCAGGTCGATCCGGAAATCGTGCGCGCGTTCGTCGCGCAGGCCGTCGACCCCACTGCCATCAGTCCCAAGCCCGGCCCACCGGCAAAAACCACGATCACCACCGAGGTGTTCAATGCCTCCACCGTGACCGGGCTCGCCAAATCAGTCTCCCAGCAGCTGAGCGGGCAAGGCTTCGTCCAAGGCGCCGTCGGAAACACCCCCACCCGGGCCACCAGCGTGGTGCGGTACCCGACCGGCGGCGAGGACGCCGGTCGTCTGGTGGCCGAGAGCCTGGGCGGTTTGCCCGTCGAGGAGGACTCCAGCCTGAAAGCCGGCACGGTCCAGGTCTACCTCGGCAAGAACTACTCCAGGCCCGGCGGAGCGCGGATCGGGGGTGCGTCGCTTCCGGCGAATTCCTCGCAGAAGGTTGGTGCCGTGCGGACGAGCCCGGATACCGCACGTAGCGCCACGGCGTCTGCCGCGTCCTCCAACTCCGCGGTCCGGGATCCCGCGCCGCCGGATCCCGGTCCATCGAGACCACCAATGGCGGCGGGCCAGGTGCCCTGCGTCGCCTGAACCGGCGGTCACTGGTGATGGCCTGTGGGCACGAAGTTAGGCTGCGGATCCGATGACCATCACCGAGGCCCTGCTCGGCCCGCTGCTACGCGCGGACCCGGCCAGACCGCGCATCACCCACTACGACGACGATGCCGGCAGCCGGGTGGAGCTCTCCGGCGCCACCCTCGCCAACTGGGCGGCCAAGACCGCGAACTGGCTGCGCGATGAGCTCGACGTCCAACCCGGCGACGCCGTCGCGGTGCTGTTGCCACCGCACTGGCAGACCGCCGGGGTGCTGCTGGGCGCATGGTGGTGCGGCGCGACGGTCACCACCTCGGCCACCGGCGCGACCGTCGCGCTCTGCGGGATCGACCGGATCGGCGACGCCGCGGGGGCCGACGAGGTGGCCGCGCTCGGGCTCGACGCACTGGGCATGGGCATCCCGGTGCTGCCGCCCGGGGTCAGGGACTTCGCCGGCGAGGTCCGGGTGCACGGCGACACCTTCACACCCGGCGGTCCGGGCCCGGACACCGAGACACTGCTCACCGCAGCCCGGGCCCGAGCAGCGGAACTGGGCCTGAGCAGCGGTGACCGGCTGCTGTGCACCACCAGCTGGCACGCAACCGTGCCGGGTGAGGTGCTACTCGCGGTGCTCGCCGCGGACGCATCCCTGGTGCAGTGCACCGGGGCCGATCCCGCCGCATTGCCCGCCCGCTGCGCGGCCGAGCGGGTGACCGCCACCCTCACCTGACTTTGCGCATTCAGCGGGCTCAGCGGGGTTGTCAGCACGTCTTCCACCCCGCTGAGCCCGCTGAATGCGATCAGCTGCGTCAATGAGCCTTCGGCCACAGGGCGCAGATCGGCAGCGCCCAGATCCGTTCGCCGAGCTCGAACGGCTGGGGTCCGGTGTGGAACAGGATCCCGCGCACGAATTGCTCACCGAGCTGCTCCCGCAGCCAGGCGAGGTGTTGCGCGTCCCTCGTGCCCGGTGCGGAAGCGGCCTTGACCTCGATAAATAATCACCGTTTGTGTGCGTTGAACGACAAATCTTGTCACCAGAGGCACACAGATGACGATCATATATTCAGACCACGAGATCGCTACCAGAGAGCCCACCAGCTCGTCTCGTCGCAGATCTTGATCGAAACCCGCGGGTGGACCAAACGCGATCAGCTGGCGAATGGCGCAGCGAGCATCACGGCGGGCGCAGGCCATCGAGGAGCCGGGCCGGGCGGATCTCGACCGGGAACGGCTGGTGCGCGGCGTGCCACCAGCACGTCGGGCTGCACCTCGCTGGTGGGAGCGGTCCGCACCGCGAACGGCGCGAGCAGCACCCGCAGCGGCGACGGGCACGCCGCGTGGAGCACCACGTACAGCGCCCCCGACATCTCCTGGTGTGACCAACCCGGTGCGGGAGTCACGAGGAGCATCCCGTCGATGATCTCGTAGCGCCGTCCGTCATCGGGCATCGTCTCCAGGTCGTGCACCGTGAACGGGCGACCCTCGGCGAGTCCGATCGGTTCGGTCATGACTGTCATGGTCCCCCTCCGTCCTGTCCGGTGCCAGCATGCCGGGCGGCACCGACAATTTTCCGCGCCACGATCCGCGCCTCCCACCGATGCGGAAGATCATCACGGTACGCTGTGCACCAGGGGCGATTCGGCGGATTTGGTGGGGATTCATGGGGCGCGTGGCGATGTTGCTTGTCTTGACGGTGCTGCTGACGGCGTGTGCGGTAAGACCGACCGAGTCGTCCACCCTGGGCGCATCGTTACACCCGCAGACACAGGTCAGCATCCTGCCCGGCGACAAGGCGACGAACGTCAGCCCGACGCTGCCCGTATCCGTGCGGGTCACCGGCGGAGTCCTGATGCAGGTGGCGCTGACCAATCCGGACGGCAAGGTCGTCGCGGGCGCGCTGAGCGAGGACCGGCGGAGCTGGACCAGCACAGAGCCACTGGGCTACGGGAGGACCTACACCTGGAGCGGCGCCGCGGAAGGTCGAGACCACCTGCCGGTGCCCGTCGCCGGTTCCTTCAGCACCGTCAAGCCGGCGCGGCAACTCCAGGCCACCTTGAACATCGGCGACGACAACACCGTCGGTATCGCCGCCCCGATCATCCTGCAGTTCGACGACCACGTGTCGGACAAGGCCGCCGTCGAGCGGGCGCTTCAGGTACAGACCTCCATGCCCACCGAGGGATCGTGGGCCTGGCTGCCCGATGACAACGGCGGCTCCCGGGTGCACTACCGGACCAGGGAGTACTGGCGCAGCGGCACCAAGGTCGACGTCACCGCCAGGCTCTACGGCATCGCCTACGGCGATGGCTCCTACGGCAGGGAAGACATCAGCACCCGGTTCATCATCGGTCGCGCCCAGATCGTCAAGGCCGACGTCAACAGCCATCGCATGATCGTTATCCGGGACGGGCAGGAGGTGATGAACTTCCCGGCCAGCTACGGGCTGGGCTCCGACCCGAATCGCCACACCACCAGCGGCATTCACGTCGTGATGAACAAGGCCCAGACCGTGTTGATGACCAACCGTCCCTACGGGTACGTGAACATACCGGAGCACTGGGCGGTACGGATCTCCAATAACGGGGAGTTCATCCACGCCAATCCGGAGACCATCGGCGTGCAAGGATCCTCCAACGTCACGCACGGCTGCGTGAACCTCTCCACCACGAATGCTCAGCAGTACTATGGAAATGCGATCTTCGGAGATCCGGTCGAGGTGACCGGCAGCCCCACAACACTGAGCGCAGCCGACGGCGACATCTACGACTGGACCGTGCCGTGGCAGGACTGGCTCGCGATGTCGGCACTGCACGCCTGACGTAGCGAACTCGACGCTCCAGGCGCCGGCATCAATTGCCGAAAGCAAACGGAGAATACAGCTCGATGAACATCTCGAAAAATTCACTACGTGCACGCGTCATAACTTTGCGCAATCAGCAGTCGACGACGTAACGCATCCTTGCCCGGAGGCGATGAACCCTATACGGGTGACCCGACAAGGGGATCATGAGGCTACGGATGCGCTGCTCGCCCACTCGAACAGTGGCCGCAATCTGTCTGCGAAATTTCCGCGCCGCCGAGAGCAGTGACCATACGCGCCTGCACAGTCACTCATTCGAGAGCAGAGCCGACCTGGGCCGCAGCAAGCCGGGGCGAGCCCATCCCTGACATCGACAGACGACACGGGAGGCCGAGATGGGCAACTTCATCGTTAATGGCGAGGTGGTGGACGTGCGAGAGGAGCAGCCAACCGCCGCTGATCTCAAACACCACAGCAAGAGCGTGCTGTCCGACTGGGTGATGGCAAGCATGCCCAACGGTCAGATCGTGAAACTTGAAGATCATAGACCGTTGCCGGCCAACGCGGTCGACTTCTCCGTGGTGACGCCGTTCACCTATGGCTGCGCAGCCAGGTCGGATTGACCTCGCCGATGACCAACGACCTCGAAACCCGACGCCGGCTCAGCCGGCTCAAGACCGAGGCGTTACTACTTTCGCGGCATGTCGGTGACGTCCGCTTCGACACTCAGAGTGGCACGTGGTTCCACGTCGAGAAATTTGCCATTGCGCCGGGCTGGAACAAGACACACATCGAACTGCTCATCGATATTCCGCACGGCACTCCCGGCTACCCGTCAGTGCCACCGGAATGGTTTTGGACGGACCATGACATCCGTACCAGCGAAGGCCAGCCGATCAACCATTTCTTCACGCGAGGACCGGGCAGCGACAAAGAACATCTTGACCATGGATGGGGACATTTCTGCGTGCATCTCATCGGTTGGCGACCGGCGGGCGGGGCCAACCTGTTGCGCGGCCACAGTCTGGCCACATACCTGAATCTGATCGGGACGATCTTTCGCGATCGACGCACCCTGAGTGGAGCAGAGGCATGACACTCGAGGTGCACGACATCGTACTGAGTTGGAGCCTGTGGTCACAGCTGCGCGAGCACCTGCTGTCCACCGGCCACCAGCCGGGAAAACGGGGAATAAATGAGCAGTTGGCATTCATACTCGCCGCACCCAACGTGTCAGCGAGCCGGATACGCCTGGTAGGTCACGAGCTCATTACCGCGCAACTGGGGGATTTGGATCACCAGTCTCCCTCGGCCATCAGCCCGGATGGCCGGTTCGTCGCGGACGCGTTGACCCGATGCAGACAAGAAGGCTGGAGTCTTATCGAGGTCCACTCACACCCTTTTGACTCGGGTTCGCAGACGACGTTCAGCAGCATCGACTGGTCGAACGACCGTACGAAGATGCCCCGTCTCGCAGCGATGTTACCCGAAACCTTCTGGCACGCCACGATGGTCCTCGGCCAGAACAGCCTCGACGCTCATTACTACCAGCGCACGACCGGAGCGATCCGGTCGGTACGGCAGGTGACCATCGTCGGTGGCGCCTCCGACGAATCACCGATCTTGCACTACCTCCCTGCATCCAGTACCACGGCTGGCCCGATCCGCCCGCCGGACGAATGTCACAGCCGTCAACTTCCGCTGCTCGGCGCATCAACGCAAGAGGCCTTCTCAAAAGCACGAATCGCTGTCGTCGGCCTTGGCGGTCTAGGATCATTCGTTTCCTTAGAACTCGCCTACCTCGGCGTCGGCCACCTCATCCTCATTGATCCTGACCGCATCGAGCTCAGCAACCTCAACCGCCTCCTCGGCGCCGGGCCCGAAGACACCGGTCGGTACAAGGTCGAAGTCTTTCGGGAACTCATCGAGCGGGTAGCACCCGACGTCGAAGTGACAGCCGTACCAGCACCGCTGCTGGACGGCCCGGCTCTTGAGCATGCCAAGGCAGCGGATCTGCTGCTCGGCTGTGTCGATGGGCACGGCGCTCGCCTGTCGTTGAACCACCTGTCCATTCGCTATCTCATTCCGCTCATCGATGCCGGAACGGGCGCCAGAATCGGCACCGATAACCTTACTACGAAGATCGGAGGGCAGGTACAGGTCGTGGCACCGGGAATCGGCTGCCTCGAGTGCCGTGGTTTTATTCATGCCCAACGAGCGGCGTACGATCTAGCGCCGCCGGCGGTACAGGAATACGAGCGATCCCACGGCTACGGAACCGAGGAGGCCACGCCCTCGGTGATATTCTTGAATGGCGTTGTGGCATCGATGCAGGTTGCCATTGCGATGGGCGTTCTCTCCACGAGGTCGGGGCACGAGCACGTCCCACCGAAGCTGGTTGTTTACGATGCGCAAACTCATAGGACGTTCCCAGCAGTTGTCAGCTACTCGCCCGAGTGCGCGACTTGCGGTCTTTACGGGGTTGTTGGGGTCGCTGACCTGGGGCCTTTGCAAGCCGCGCCGACGGCGGGGCCTGCTTTCGCACCAGCGTCACTGGAACTAGCCGGAGCTGAACATGCCAGATCCGATTCCGAGAAATAGAAGCGCTCAGCACCGTCGGCCACGCAGGTTTGCTGGGCCCAAGAGCTGGCGAGGCCGACCGTTCCGGCGGGGGCCCGACAACGTCGCAGACACCGAGCCGGCTGTAACGCAGCACTGCACCATCGCCGGGCCGCCGATCTACCTGGATCAACCACTGCAGCAAACCCACGAGATCCCCGCGCCGACTCCACCGCCACCCCCAGCTCACCACCCGCAGCTCAGCCCCACCCCAGCCGGTCTCGCCGATCGCATCCCCGCTACGCCGACCCCCACCAGCCTCTCTGCCGCCGGCCTCTCCGCCGCCAGTCCTGCCCCCGCCAGATCAACCACTTCAGCGCACCCAGGACAACGACAACACCGAATCCACGCACCCAGCCCCACCCCAGCCACCGCCGGACCGGCCGCGCCTACCAGCGACTCGGCGAAATCGACCGCATCGGCGAGTCCGGTTGGACGCAGGACCATCCGGCCCGCCCCGTCCGCCCAGGTCACGACGCGCCAGCACGGACGTCCTGGTCGGTGGATCGCTTCTGGGCGGGGTCGCCCTTGTCATGGGGCTTGTGCTGACGCTGCTCCCGTCAGGTACGACCGCCAGCTCGACGGCGTCTCCACCGGTGGGTGACCGCGGCGGTAGCTCGGCAGCAACTCCGGATGGCCGAAATCCGGAGCCGGTGGACGGGGCGCCCGCTGCCCAACCCGGTGCGGCGAACGAGGTCGCCCACGGCCCGGCACGCGACGGGGTAGCCCTCCTCGCTGATCGGTCCGCAGCACGCCCTGATGTTCCGGTGACGGCGAATCAGCCCCCTCCGGCGCAGCTGCCCCCGCCGGCCGGAGTCGTCAACGGACCGCGAGTCGACCCGGTGGCCGTAAACCAGGACAGGAAGGACACCGGGCGCACCCAGCCCGATCCCGGCCTGCGCTCCCCACGACCGGCCCCACCACGCCAACCAGACACCCGTCCGAACCTCCCGCCCGGCCCGACGCCCGAGCAACGCAAGCAGCTCGAGCAGGTCACGGAGCAGCTCGCAGCACTCAAGCAGAGATACGGCGGCAACCCGAACGGCCAAAGCACCCCGAATGGAACACAATCAGGCACCTACAGCCAACGCGTCAAAGCTCCATCGGTCAGCCGGAACGCATCCCCGGGCTCCAAGTCGTCGAAAAACTCCAGCTCGTCGAAGAACTCCGGCTCCTCGGGAGGAGGTTCCGGATCCTCAGGAGGCTCCGGCCCCTCAGGAGGCTCCGGCTCGTCAAACTGAGAAACGTGCCCGTCGGGTGAAGGCCCTGGTCACCACAAGCTCCGCATTGAACGCGAACACTGTACGAGACCTGGCTGGTCCGAACGAACACCTCCGCGACCGGGGCACCCATCATCACCAGCGCCAAGCTGCACGCCCTGCACCACGCCGCCGTGACGGCCTGTGACGATCTGGACGGGCTGCTCGACGGCCACCTCTGAGCCCGCACCGCGCTGACGATGCGGTGATCCTTGCACGCCCTGGGCGCTAGGACGAGTCGGGCGCAGTGCTGTGTTGCGGTCGATCGCGTAGTGTCCTAACCCAACAGGTTCAGTTCGAGGGACGGACCACGATGCTCGCACCAGGGACCAGGGGCAGGCCCATCGCGGTGCGCCGTCACGGCGCAGCATCCCAGCAAGCCCAGAGTGCCGTGTTCCTGACCGTGTGGCTGGTTATGCGCCGACACGTCGATCTGCTTCGGCTGGCCAGCGCGATGTGTCGAGCATAGAGATAGTTAACCCACCACGTCCGCCTCGGTAATCGTCACCGGTACTGCCCGGATGGTATTTCGCCGCCCTGATACCCCTGACACAACCACAGAGCACCACAGCTGGACATGATAAGAGGAGACGCTCATGAGCGCACTGGCCCCAACGTCCCCAGACCCGACCTTTTACCGCAGCCCCGCCGAGGCTGCCGCCGCCCCGACCGAGAAACTCGCCTACGTGGTAGCGTTCGACCGCTCGGGTCAGCGTCCCGACGCGCTCACAGTCATTGATGTTGATCCAGGCTCTCAGTACTACGGGCAGGTCGTGGGCTGGGCGGATTCGCCCACGCTGGGCGATGAGCTGCACCACTTCGGCTGGAATGCCTGCAGCAGCGCGCTGGCCCATGAAGGACATGACGGGCACGACCTGCAGCGTCGTTACCTGCTGCTGCCGGGACTGCGTAGCTCGAATGTGCACGTCTATGACACGTACCCGGATCCGACCAGTCCCACCCTGGTCAAGACGATCAGCGCTCAGGAGCTGGCCGACAAAGCCGGTTATTCGCGGCCGCATACGCTGCACTGTGGGCCCGATGGGATTTTCCTGTCCTGCGTGGGGGGCGCTGGCGGGGCGGATGGTCCGGGCGGGATCGCGTTGCTCGACCATTCCAGTTTCGATGTGTTGGGGCCCTGGGAAAACGACCGCGGACCACAGTACCTGGCGTATGACGCCTGGTGGCACCTCACGCAGAACACATTGATCACCAGCGAGTGGGGCACTCCGTCGATGATCGAGAACGGGGTTGACCCCGAGCTTTTATTGGGCAACAAATACGGCCACGCGCTGCACTTCTGGGATCTGGCCGCCGGCAAGCACCTCCAGCGGGTCGATTTGGGGGCGCATCACCAGATGGTGCTCGAGCTGCGTCCGGCGCACGACCCCGAAGCCAGCTGGGGGTTCGTCGGCGTGGTCGTGTCCACCCAGGACCTGTCGGCTTCGGTGTGGCGCTGGTACCGCGACGAGGACGGCTGGGTCGCGGACAAGGTGATCACCATTCCGGCCGAACCCGCTGACCCCGACGTGCTGCCCCCCGCGCTGAAGCCCTTCGGCGCCGTACCGCCGCTGGTCACCGACATCAACCTCTCGGTCGACGATCAGCAGCTGTACGTCTCCTGCTGGGGCACCGGTGAACTCAAGCAGTACGACGTGTCCGATCCTGCCCACCCCAAGGAGACCGGGTCGGTGCGGTTGGGTGGCATCATCGGCCGCGCGGCCCACCCGGCCGCCCCCGACCGGCCACTGGCCGGTGGTCCGCAGATGGTCGAGGTCAGCCGGGACGGTCGGCGGATCTATCTCACCAACTCGCTCTACGGCGCCTGGGACGACCAGTTCTACCCCGACGGTGTCGGTGCCTGGATGGCCAAGATCGACGCTTCCACCGATGGAGGGCTCAGCGTCGATGAAACGTTCTTTCCACACGGCGAGGACTTCCGGGGCTTGCGGGTGCACCAAGTGCGGCTGCAGGGCGGCGACGCCTCCTCGGACTCCTACTGCTACCGCTGAGCCGCCGGATGTTCCTGCCGACTCCCGGTGGTCGATGTGCTGTACCTCACTACTGGAACACTCACCTACCGGATTTGCATATGTAACGATTGTTACTTGCTGGCGGGTGTACGGGTTTTGGTCAGCGGATGACCAGCGGTACGTGATCTGCACGACGAGAACCGCTCCGGTCGTAGGCCGGAGGGACATAACTAACGGGGTTTCACCCCAGCCCGACGAGCCATGCCGTGGTCGGGCTTCCGGTTCTCGGGCAGGCTCACGCAGGGACCCGCGGTCAGAGCGCCGACCGCCGCCACTCGCTACGCCTAGATATGTTGACCAAGACGCGAAGTGCGTATGTGCAGGTCAGGTGCGCTGTCGTCGCGCTGTGGAGCGAGCACCATCTACGCTACGCCCGTCAGATCTGACCCGCGAGTACCAAACTTGACTCAATTTTACCGACTTTGCCGGACCTAGCCAGCTAGCGAGCTTCCGGCCGTCGGTGGCACCGGTTTCTCCGGGGTCCAAGCTCCGGTGTTCGGCACGAACGGCCTAGATGGCTACATTCGCTCCGCGCCGACCAAAGCGGCCGCGTCGGTAGCGAGCGTCGCGGAGGGTGTCTCTGTGACCATCGAGTGCACCACGACCGGCGAGTCAGTGGAGGGCATCTACGGTTTTACGTCGATCTGGAACCAAGTCACGGTGAAGGGCGTGACCGGCTGGATTTCTGACGCTTACACTCTCACTGGCAGAGCGGACGCTGCGGCATCGAATTGCTAATCGAACAGAACTGACGCCAAGGGCGTCACGGGAAGGCCATTCAAGCTGACCTTCCGGAGGCCTCTCAGCACCCCTCTTGGCGGATGCGGCTCGCTCGGATGGGCGCGTCGGCACATGGTTACGGCCCTCGCGGTAGCTGATCCTTCTGCGAGCGGTCGCGATGTCAGTCGACGCATCGACCTCCCCAAGACGAAGTGACTACTTCGCGGCTGGTCTCTTCGTCTTGGCCGCTGATCTCCTCGCGGTAGCGGGTCAAGGCTGCCGTAGGCCACCGTGTAGCGGCCTTGATGGCGCTCAAGCACGGCGTGGACGACCGGTGGACGTGTGAAGTAGCTGGCTGGGAACCGGACGTGCTGCGGCTGCGGGCTCCAGATCTGCGTCGCCTGCGGCCAGCCCAAGTTTGCGTTGACCACCGCCCCCGCCGGGTCGGCCCGCCAGGCCGCGCGCAGCAAACGGGTTCGGCCCATGCCGGCAGGCGAGTAGGACGACGAACTTAGCCATGTCCGCGCCGCCATATGCGGCGCGCTTGATCTCATAGAGCCAATTTCGGCAACAGACGAAAACAGTGCCCGTGGTGGGCGTGTTCGTTGGGCGGGCTACCGGTTCGAGATTGAGGTGTAGAAGGATGC
Source organism: uncultured Actinomycetota bacterium (assembly GCA_963712995.1). Classification (GTDB taxonomy): domain Bacteria; phylum Actinomycetota; class Actinomycetes; order Mycobacteriales; family Pseudonocardiaceae. Next base: position 186,225 of record CAVQKH010000026.1, read on the forward strand.
GATGACGTCGTTGAGTGCGCTGATGGCGGGGTCGTTGTGGTATCGGGTGCGGGCTTGGTGGTAGAGCTCGTCGGTGACGGTGGACAGGCTGTTGACTGACCGGCGGTCGGTGGCGAAGGCTTTGCGGGCCCACTCGGTGGCGCCGTCGATGTCGCCGTCTCGGAGGGAGACGATGGCGAGGGTGAGTCTGGCTTCGCTGGCGCGCATGGGGCTGCGGTCGGTGCCATCGGGGCGGGCGGAGAGTCGGAGGATTTCGTGGGCGTTGTCGGCGGCGTGGGTGTCGTCTCCGGCGATGCGGTAGCAGTCCATGGCGTAGAAATCCCACTTCGTCGGGTCGATGACGAAGTGGTTTTCTGGGCGTGAGGGGTGTTCGTGCTCGCCGAGTAGCCGGGCTCCTTGGTCCAGCGCGCGCCGTACGTCGCTGCGGTTGCCCATGCGGGCGTGTGCTTTGGCGGCCTGGGCGGCGAGCTGGACTGCGACGGAGGCATGCGGCGCGGCGTTGATACCGGCATCGACGTAGTCGGGGATTGACCGTAACCGGCCTTGGGTCAGGGCGAACCAGGCGCTCATCTCGAAGGACCAGGCGATGATTTCGCCATGGCCGGCTTCGCGGCCGAGTTGGAAGGCTGCGGTGCGGGCGGTTTCGGCGTGGCGGGCTAGTCCGAGGTCGTAGTTCAGGCAGCCGATGAGCAGGGATAGCCATCCGGCGATGACCAGCAGTTCGCGGTGCTCACTGAGTCTGGTGGGTCCTTGGATCAGCTGCTGGACGTATTCGAGTTGGTGGTGTGCGTCCGCCCGGAGTTCGTCGGCGGGGCGGGAGACGTATTCGCAGCACAGCTGCTCGGTGATGACGGTGAGTTGGTCGATGGTGTCGCGGCCGACGTCGGTGCGGTGGATCTGGCGGATGAGGTCGCTGAACACGAGCGGGTCGCGGCCTGGATGCAGTAATCCCTGGTTAGGCGTCTTGGTGGAGCCGTAGGCGGCGATGAGCTGGCCCTCGGCGTTGAGGGCTCGGTCCAGCCGCTCCACAGTGGCCTCATCGGGCACGAACGAGTTCTGTTCGGTGCGACTGATCTGGCTTTGGCTCCAGTTTGCCTGTTTAGCCAGCTCACCCTGCTTGAGACCGGCGTGGGTGCGGAGGCGCCGCAAAGCGTCACCAAACGTCTCCACCTGCCTCGCCACCTCCTGAATATGCGCATGTGATGCGCGCATCCCGCATCCGCTGGCCTGCGACTCAGCGTAACCCGCACGCTGAGCGTGACAGGCAGTCACTCGCTGGCAGACACAGGATGAGGAGGCAGTCATGTCCCTGTACGTCGTGGCGGATATCGGGCCGGGAACTGGTCCACCGTTGCGCGTGCTGGCCGCAGGCACACTCACCACTCCCGGCCTGGCCGCAGGCACGCGGGTGCAGCTCAGGGAGGGGGCAGGGCTGAAGGGAACCGTGATGTCGTACCAGCGTGAGTGTTTGCCGGGTTTGCTGGGTCTGTTCCCGGTGCGGCTGGATAACGCCATCTGGCAGACCTGCCACGCCAACGATGTGATCGTGCTCGCGCCATCGACGCAAACCCCACCAGTGGGGAGAAGTCCGCACGGAGGTGAGGAGGTAACCAGCCTTTCAGAATGAGAGGAAGGGAGGTAATGGGAACGGTGGTGGTCTGCCCACACCAAACGGTCAACAAGATCGGTGATCTAGCCGTTGAGCAGGGCGCGGGCCATGACGAGGCGTTGGATCTGGTTGGTGCCCTCGTAGATCTGGGTGATCTCTCACCTAGTCGGTGCCGAGCTGGCGATCTAAGGAGAAAATAGCTGCTGAGCAGCGGAAGCACATCTCAACAGTTCTCGCCGATTCTCGCTCCTACCCGACGTCTGACGGCCTGGACACGGCCTGATCTTGATCTGCCTGCTCTTCTGCTGTTGCGCGACGATGCCCGGTAGGTGGTCATCGATGATCTTGCACGCTGGGGCTCGTGTGGCATCCCGTCGACCTGGCGTAGCCCGACCACACGGCAGTCCGGGGGCAGCCCTCGACGGGACCGGGGCGGGCGTCGTTTGGCTCTGCCCCCGGGCTGGTGTGTGGTAGCCCTTGGGGAGGTCGAGGGGATGCCACACCCTGCCTACCCCGGGGCCCCAGCTGCGGCAATACTCGTGGCTGGTGGTCATCCCGGAGATCTGCCGCCCGGCGAGGGCAGGGTCCGTATGGATTGACAAGATTTTCTGGGGGTCCGGGTGAGGTGGAGGTCCGACAGTGGTGGGCGGTGCTGAGCAGCGGAGACATTCGTTGGTGGTCGGTGTCGTATCGGTGTGGGATGTGTTCTTGGTGGTAACTGTGTGCTGGTGGGCTGCGATGGGGTGTTGAGGGGTGTAGGACGGTGCGGGGGTTGGTGTGATCGTGGAGGGTCAGGGGCGGTTGGTGGAGTGGGATTTTTTTGTGTCTTATACCCAGGCAGATCGGGCGTGGGCGGAGTGGATCGCGTGGGAGGTGGAGCGCGAGGGGTATCGGGTGTTGATTCAGGCGTGGGACATGGTGCCGGGGGCGAATTGGGTTAATTCGGTGCAGGAGGGTGTGCAGGGTGCGGCGCGCACGATCGCGGTGTTGTCAGGGGAGTATGTGTCGTCGATGTATGGCACGGCGGAGTGGGAGGCGGCGTGGCGTGAGGATCCGTTGGGGCAGCGGCGCAAGCTGATTCCGTTGCGGGTGGCGGAGTGTGAGCGTCCGGGTTTGTTGGGCTCGATTGTGTCGGTGGATTTGTTCGGGTTGTCGGAGGCTCGGGCGAGGAGTGAGCTGCGTCGAGTTGTTGATCAGGTGGTGGAGGGGCGGGGTAAGCCGGGGGGTATGCCGGTGTTTCCTGGGCCGGGTGGGGTGCGGGCGGTGGCGGTGGCGCCGGTGTTTCCGGGGGCGTTGCCGGAGGTGTGGAACATTCCCGCGCGTAACCCGAATTTCACCGGTCGTGCTGAGGTGCTGGATCGGCTGCATGGTCTGCTCCGGGGGGGCGGATCGGTGGCGGTGCACTCGTTGCAGGGCATGGGTGGGGTCGGTAAAACCCAGGTGGGTATCGAGTACGCGCACCGTTACGCCAGTGAGTATGAGGTGGGGTGGTGGGTTCCGGCGGAGCAGCCGGAGCTGATCCCTCAGCACCTGGCGCGGTTGGCTGCGGCGCTGGGTCTGCGGGTGGAGGGGGATCTTGCCGCAGCGGTGGAACAGGTGCTGGGGATGCTGCGTCGCCAGGGCCGCTGGCTGTTGGTGTTCGACAATGCCGAGGACCCGCAGGCGCTGCACCCGTTTATGCCCGGCTCCGGAGGGCACGTGGTGATCACGACTCGGCGGACCGGGTTCGCGAGTCTGGGCCGGGTGCTGGAGGTGGATGTGCTGCAGCGCGCCGAGTCGCTGGCGTTGCTCCAGCGCCGGATCCCCTCTCTTACCCCCGAGCAAGGCCAGCGGCTGGCGGCGGTGCTGGGGGATCTGCCGCTGGCGCTGGAGCAGGCCGGAGCCTATCTCGACACCACCAAGCTGCCGGTAGCCGACTATGTGGCGCTGATCCAGCAGCGTGGGGGAGACATGCTGGGTAAGGGCAGGGTGGTGGGCTATAAGCACACGCTGAACACGGTGTGGGATCTGGCGTTGGATCAGATGAGCCAGCGACCAGCCGCGCGGGAGTTGCTGGGATTGTGTGCCTACCTGGCGCCGGAGGCGATCCCGCTGGATCTGTTCACCGCCCACCCCGAGCAGCTCCCGCCGGCCCTGGCCGCTGCCGCGGGCGACCCGCTGGAATGGGCCGAGACCGTGGGAGCCCTGGTGGACTACTCGCTGGTCCGCCGCCGCGAGCACACAATCTCGTTGCACCGGCTGCTCCAAACAGCGCTGCGTCACCATGATGGGGGCACCGCCGCGCAGGCTCAGCCCCGAGACCGGCACGCGGTGGTGGTGGAGCTGCTGCACGCGGACCTGCCAGGCACGATCATGAGAGCGCCGGAGGACTGGCCCCGATGGCGACAGTTGCTCGCGCACGTCCTGACCGCCACCACTCACCCCGACACCGCCCCACCGGCCAACCCAGACACCAGCACGTGGCTACTGGACCGAGCAGCCACCTACCTCCAAGTCCTCGGTCAGCCCGCGGCAGCTCGGCCCTTGTTCGAGCGGGCGCTGGCCATCACCGAGGCCGCCTACGACCCCGACCACCCCACGGTCGCCACCCAGCTGAATAACCTCGGCTTGGCGCTGAGTGATCTGGGTCAGCCCGCGGCGGCTCGGCCCTTGTTCGAGCGGGCGCTGGCCATCACCGAGGCCGCCTACGACCCCGACCACCCCGAGGTCGCCACCCAGCTGAATAACCTCGGCTTGGCGCTGAGTGATCTGGGTCAGCCCGCGGCGGCTCGGCCCTTGTTCGAGCGGGCGCTGGCCATCACCGAGGCCGCCTACGACCCCGACCACCCCACGGTCGCCACCCAGCTGAATAACCTCGGCTTGGCGCTGCGTGATCTGGGTCAGCCCGCGGCGGCTCGGCCCTTGTTCGAGCGGGCGCTGGCCATCACCGAGGCGGGCAACACCTACGACCCCGACCACCCCACGGTCGCCACCCGGCTGAATAACCTCGGCTGGGCGCTGCGTGATCTGGGTCAGCCCGCGGCGGCTCGGCCCTTGTTCGAGCGGGCGCTGGCCATCACCGAGGCCGCCTACGACCCCGACCACCCCACGGTCGCCACCCAGCTGAATAACCTCGGCTGGGCGCTGCGTGATCTGGGTCAGCCCGCGGCGGCTCGGCCCTTGTTCGAGCGGGCGCTGGCCATCACCGAGGCCGCCTACGACCCCGACCACCCGCGCACCGCCGCGATTCAACGAAATCTTGAAGCGCTCAACGAGTAATCCACCTCAAGCACGCCCACGCAGTTCCCAGCCGCCGGATGACGCAGAGCATCGGCGGGCTTCATCGCCATACTCAGCTCGATCACGGTGACCCGCCCGATCGTCATGGCATAGGGGTACGCAGGGGTACGGAAGATTCACTGTATGCCTATGCCTTCGGCGGGCACGGCCAGTCGAGCACGGCCGCCAGGCCGCGCGCAGTGCTGGCCGTGCCCGCCGAAGGAGTGGGACTACGACCGGCCGCACTGCGCCGCCGCAGGCGGCTCTTGATCCCATAGAGCTGAATTCGGCAACACACGCGCTGTGACGCAATGTGACACACCGCGCATCGAGACCACGTGACCACGCGCGCACTGTTCGGCAACCTGCGTCGCTGTGCGCGCGGCCAACTCGGCACACTGTTCTGCAACCTGGGACTTGGTGCCAGTGCTCGACCCGCTCAGGGGCCTGGTGACGCTGTTGCTCGATCTGCTCGCTCCCGGCCGCTCTGCCCCGGGGGATGAGCAGGGGGCTGGCCTCCTGCCACCTGAAGGACGAGTGCTCGTGTCGAGGGGTCGGTGTGAGACGATGCCTTCATGACTGATGCGTCTTTGAATGGAGTTGCGCATCTCCCAGAAACACTTATCCTGTGGGACATTGATCACACGCTCATCGAGAACGGCGGTGTCAGCAAGGAAATATACGCTTTGGCTTTTGAGCTGCTGACAGGATGTGTCCCTTCGGTACGTCCCGCTACCGATGGCCGCACCGATTTTCAGATAATGCATGAGCTGCTGTCCGCCAACTCGATCGACACTGACAAGTATGTCGGAATCGCCCAGTTCGAAGGCGTCCTCATCGAAGCTATGGAGCGAAAGGTGGCACAGCTTCCACAACGCGGACATATTCTTCCGGGTGTGATCGAGGCGCTTACCTTCCTGTCGTCGATGCCGACCGTGATTCAATCCGTCCTCACTGGCAACATTGCCTCTAATGCGCGTGCAAAATTGAGCTCCTTTAACCTAGACGCTTGGCTCGATCTGGATGTCGGTGGCTTTGGCTCAGACGACAAGGTTCGTTCAAACCTGGTTGACACCGCTCGAAAAAGGGCCTCTGCAAAGTATGGAAAGGTGTTCAATCGATCATCAACGATTCTGATTGGTGACACTTTACTCGACATCAAGGCCGCACACGACGGAGGCGCCAAGATACTGGCAGTAGCCACTGGTGTATACAGTTTCTTGCAATTGACCGAAGCCGGTGCCAACCTGGTTCTAGACAACCTCGGCGGCACTGATCATTTCATTGCCGCATTAGCCCGCCTCCGAAGCGGCGAGTCTCCATCTAGTTCGTAGTCGCAACCTCTTCGGTATGAAGATCGCATGATTCTTCTCGCCAGATCAGTTCAAAGCTTTTCATGTACGTATCAAACAAGTCGCCACCAGTCACCTTTCGAAGATGCAAAATCGGAGCAATGTATCCGTACGTCCCGTAGATATGTTGATTGACAAGCATTTGGTCATCATAACGAAATATCGAATTATACAGAGAAGTTCCATGCAGACGGAATTCGATCCCGTCAACACCAACCAGAGGGCGATAGTACGCTAACGCCATCCTGATCCTACCGGGAATAGCCTCGAAGAGCCGCTCTTCTCTACCACGCAGTTCCATAGCTGGATGATCAGGGTCGCCGAGCAAGATCCGAACACGTACACCACCGGCCGCCTTCTTCTGGAGAATTTCTATTGCTTCCGGATTTTCTTCAGGAAGAAATAGACTCGCGTTGGCAAATAGACTAATCTCCTCTTTCGCATTAACCAACAGATCCATCCAAAGGCGTTTCGGCGTATCCGCCCTGTGCGGATAAAACGCAACTACCTGGTCTATCTCCTGAGCGATCGGCGCGACCGGCAGGGTAGTCGCCGTCTTCGTCTGGGGTGCGGGCGGTTCGGGCACGAACTCAATCCCGCCGTCGTGATCTTGAAAAAGTTGGTCGACTTTCCAGCCGGGGAACATCGTCTCCAGAATGCGGCAATGATCCGTGTAGGGAAGTCCGATCAAGTCGCCAGCAAGCCATCTGTAGAACTGTGCCCTGCTCGGCCAACCGCCCTTCAGAGTGGGGTCGACGTCGGCGGCAACCTTGTCGTACTCACGACAGAAAGCGCTGTGAGTCTGCATGTGGCGTTGCTGGAGCAGCGCCTTCAGCACGACGGGCTTGGCGTTCAACGAGTAACCCCTCCTTCAATCTTGAGACGAGAGGAGACTAGCACATCCGGGAGACAAGGCGAGATCAGACGGGCTACAGAAGGCCGAAAAGAGACGATCACGAGGTCGAGACCAGACCCTGACCTGGCCGAATCTAGTGGTGTCGCCCGCTGAAGGGCGGCATGACACAGACAGTCCAGACAGGAAGGGAAGGGTCCGTGGCTATTTCTAGGGGTCACCGGTTCGTAATCGAGTTCGATGGCGCGTTTCCTCAAGGTTTGGTCCTGATTGGCGAGGTCGCGCCGGACAACGAGTACCAGACGCGTGAGGACAAGGCCGCCGGTCGGCCGGTTCGCCAAAAAATTGATCAGGTGACGGGGAAACGGCAGTGGAAAGCCACTGTCACCGATCCAGACGAGGGTAACGCCAAGCGCGCGTCGTTTGAAATCACTTTCATTGCCGATGTGCAACCCGTACCAACTACCAGTGAGGTCTTGCCGGGCATGCGTCCGATCGGGCTGGAGGGGTTGACGGCGGAGCCCAGGGTCGCCGGTAACGGCGAGTTCAAGTACCAGTCCTACCTCTACCGGGCGACCGGGTTCACGGCAGCAGCCAGCGCCGGCGGGGTTCGTTCATCGCAGCCGAGCAAACCGGTGGGCTCGTCGGGCGGTGGTGACCCGCAGCACCGGGCCGCGTGAGTGTGGTGGCCGGTCCCGCCGAGTTCACCCACGCTCGGGACGCCAGCCAACTGGTGGCACCACGTCCAGCCTGGGCGAGGGCGTGATGGCCGCCGACCAGTGCGCACGGGCGTGGGAGGGGGCCTACCGGCACTACGGCCGTATCTGGGAGCTGACCGCACGCGCACCCAAGGGCGACCCGGCGGCAGCACGGGAGATGGCCGCAGCGTCCCGGGCGGTGGCAGCGGCCTGGCGAGCGATCGAGGCCGCCACCACCTTGCCGTGGTGGACCCTCGCCGCCCTCCAGTCCGCCGCAGCGGCCTTCGAAGAACAGGCACAGAAATATGAAACAAACAAAGACAGCGAGAGACCCAACCACGAGCAGGACCACTAAACCGGGACCACCACCGCCACCGGGAACCCGGGTACAACTCACCGCCGGGGCGAGACACACGGGCACCGTAATGCCGTATACGCCCGAGGCTTCACCAGCTCGGCTGGGCCTGTTCCCGGTACGGCTCGATAACTGGATTTGGCAGATCTGCGATACCAACGACGTCATCGTGCTCGCACCACCACCGGCACAGGTCGACCAGTAAGCACATGCAGTTCCCGCGCACCCAGCGCTGGGTAATCACGCTGAGAAATTGAAGAAAGGAGGTGATAATGATGGGCTCCTGGGGCAAACAGCGAAGTAGGATGGTCGCCTATCCGCTCGGCATCAATCCGTTTTGCCGCAGTTACCGGCGCCCGTCATGACAGAAATCACACGAAGAAATTAATTGAAAGGGGAAACAACGCGCCGGGGGTGGTGCGGTAATGCCGCACGCCCTCATCAATCGCAAGACCACCGTACGCGCAGAAGCGGAATCTCTGGCTACCAACCTTGTCCGCTTCTGCGCTGTCCACCCAACTCAGGAGTGAACAGTAGTGAGGATACGCAGACCCACCGGGACGGACGCAAGCCCCCTCCCCGGTACGAATGACCACCGCACCCACCAGACACGCATCTCGATTGCCCAAGCGAGTATCGAGGGTGATCGATGATGGACGTGCAGACGATTGCCCTGGTGATTGCCGGTGGCGGCGCGCTCGGCGTCGTGGTGTGGGTGCTCACCAAACTCGGTAAGGCACTGGTCACGATCGCGGAGGCACTCGCCGCTGCGGCGGTGGTGTTCTTGGCCGCATGGCTGGCTATCAAGGCCGTACTGTGGGCGTTCCGTCAGACGCTCACGTATTGGCGAACCAGCCTGACCGTCGTGGCGCTGATGGCGTGGTGGCACTGGTGGGGATGGGCATCGCTAGCCACCACCGCCGGTGTGGTCGCGGGGGTGCTCGCCGGGTGGCGACTGGTCAACCTGGCGTCGTTCGATGCGTGGACGGGCCGGTACCTGCGGGCCTGGTGGCTGCGCTGGAGTGTGTACGCACCGAAGCTGCCCGAGTGGCTGCACGCCTGCGGCTTAGGCACCAAGCAGGACCCCGCGCCGGTGGTCGTGGCGCTCACTCCTCTCGGGCGCGTCCTCGGCCGCAGGCGGCGTCCGGTACCAGCCCAGCTACCGACGGTGCTCGGGGTCCGCTCGGGCGCCTCGTGGGACGAGGTCCGCGTGCGGCTGGTCCCCGGCCAGAAACCCGAAGACCTCGACGAGGCCACCCGGGCTCTGGCCTGCGCCCGGGGTGTGGCGCGCTGCCAGGTCCGCGAACTGACCCCGAATGTGGTCTCGATCGATTTCCAGCGCCGCAACCTGCTCGCCGACCCGGTGATCTGCCCGGATCTCGCCACGCTCGCTGGCATCGAGGGCGGGGCTATTGATCTACGGCGGGTGTGGGCCGGACACACCGAGTACGGCCAGGACTGGCACATCCCCCTCGCCGGAGGCCACACCCTGACCGCCGGAGCCACCGGTGCGGGAAAAAACTCCGTGATGTGGTGCCCACTCGTGTCTATCGCTCCGGCGATCCGCGACGGGTGGGTACGGGTGTCGGGAATTGACCCCAAGGGCATGGAGCTGGCCTACGGGCGGGGGATCTTCCACCGCTACGCCGTCACCGGCACCGACGCCCTCACCGTGCTCGATGACCTGGTGGCCGCGATGGACGCCCGGAAAGCCGCCTTCGCGGGGCGGGTGCGCTCAGTGCCAATCAGCCCTGAGCACCCACTGGAACTGCTCGAATTCGACGAAATCGGAGCACTGACCAAATACACCGACCGCAAGACCCGAGAGGCGATCACCGAACGGGTGGCGTTGCTGACCACGCAGGGCCGGGCGCTGGGCTTCACGGTGCGCGGCTACGTCCAGGAACCCACCAAAGATACCGTTCCCGTCCGAGAGTTGTTCCCGCGGCGGATCTGTCTACGGGTCCCAGCGAAATCACACGTGAGCATGGTGCTCGGGGAGCAGGCCTACGAGCGGGGCGCGTGGGCCAACCGTATTGGCGAATCCGAAGCAGGCACCGGCTACGTCCTCGGCGAAGGAATCCGCGAACCCCTGCGCATCCGCGCCGGATGGGTCCCCGACGAAATCATCAAACACCTCGAAACCTTTGTCACCGGCCCCGTCGAGCACGACACAGCGGTGCTGCCCTTCCCCACCACACACCGGCCCGATCGGCTCAACGCGCGGAGGTGCCGCATGACCACGACTGTTGACCTACTCGCTGCCCTCGGTGTCCATCTCACTGAGTTCGAACTCCCCGCGATGGCTTCGGTACAGGTGGTGGGTGGCCTGTCCGCACCGCAGCTGACCGTGCAATTGCCCTGCTCCCAACTCTCCACGATCGCCCGAGGGCTACTGGCCTGGGCCGATGCCCTCACCGAGATCACCACCCAAGCCTGGCGGGTTCCCCGCGGGGACTCGGTGCATCTATCGGTCACCGGACTACTCCCCGGCGGGGCCACAGTCCTGGTCTACGGCGCCCTGCCAGTCACCGACCGCAGCCTGGCCGCCGGTCTCCCACCGGACGCCACCACAACCCTGCCGCTGGCCACCCTGCGCCACCTCGCCACCCCCGGATCGGCCACGGAAGAGGCCACCCTCTGATGAACACCCCCGACCCCACCACCCCCGATGCCAGCCGGATGACCCGGGCACAACGGGCCACCCTGCCCCTGAGCGCCGACGTCGTCCACGCCCTGGCCGAACAACACGGTGTGTGCATCCGGCCACTGGCCATGCGCCGAATCGACACCACCACCGGCCGCGTCGACGTGGTGCCTGTGCCCTGCGGCTCCACCCGAGAGGATCAATGCCAGCCCTGCGCCGAGAAGGCCCGCCGATTGCGGATGGCCCAATGCCGTGAGGGCTGGCACCTCGACGCAGAGCCGCTCACCGATCGGGCCACACCCAATGAGGACCACAAGGCGCTCATGGCCACCCGGGCCGATCTCCTCGCCGCCTACACCGAATGCAAGACAAACAGCGACGAGCTCACGTGTGAGCAGATCGCCGAGTCCGTCGCTGAACTCGACAAAGAGCTCCGCGCGCTGGGAGTGCGGGGACGCCTCACCCCGCTGGATCCCCCACCCAAACCAGTGAAACGCTCAACCCGGCGCCGCCAAGACGCCCCGAATCTGCCCCGTCGGCCGATCGAGCGTCGCACCGTGGGACAGGTGTTCGCCGGTCGCTACCGACCCTCAACATTCCTGACCCTGACGCTGGATTCCTACGGCCGGGTCGATACCCAGGGCGCGGCGGTAGACCCGGACCAGTATGACTACCGGCGGGCCGCCCGGGACGCGATCCACTTCCCCGCTCTGGTGGATCGGTTCTGGCAGAACACCCGGCGCTGCGTCGGCTGGGACGTGCAGTACTTCGGCACCGTCGAACCCCAAAAGCGCGGCGCGCCGCACTTCCATGCCGCGATCAGGGGCGCGATTTCTCGCGCGGAGCTGCGGGCGATTACGGCGGCGACCTATCACCAGGTGTGGTGGCCCCACCATGACCAGCTCATCTACGGCGGGAAGCGGCTGCCGATCTGGAACGTGCGCGCCAAGACGTTCACCGACCCGGACACCGGGGCGCCGCTGCCGACCTGGGAACAAGCGTGTGAGGAGCTGACCGAACCCGCGCACGTCGTCCGATTCGGCGACGCAAGTGCACGTCAAAGGCATCCTGGGCGGCACCGAGGAAGCGGGACGCCACGTCGGCTACCTCACAAAATACCTCACCAAAAGCGTCGGGCAGGCCGCCGGCCTCGACGAGCACGCCACCGACGCCCAACGCGACCATACCCGCCGGCTCCACGCCGAACTTCTCCTCACGCCGTGCTCCCCGCGCTGCGCGATATGGCTGCTCTACGGCATCCAACCCAACGGCACCCGACACTCCCTCACCCCCGGCCGATGCACAGGCAAGGCACACAAGCCAGAACACCTGGGCATCGCCGGACGCCGCGTCCTGGTCTCCCGAAAATGGTCCAACAAGACCCTCGACGATCACCGGGCCGAACGCGGCGCATTCGTTCGGCAACTCCTCGAACAGGCCGGTATCCAACCAGCCCACGGCCCCCAAGACGGCCCCTACCAGTGGGAACGCCCCGCACCCACCGACCCCGACATCCCACCCCGACCCATCCTGCTCCTCCACGCCATCGCCGAACGACAGCGATGGAAAGCCGAATACACCGCCGCCCAGCTCGCCACCAGCGACCCACCACCCGACAACCATTCGGCAACTCGCGATCATGCGGCGTGAGGGGGATGACTTGGATTCGCTGAGTTCGATCGACCGGCTGTGGACCGTCGATGACGTGTCCGCCTATCTCGGCGTGCCAGTGAAGACGCTCTACCAATGGAAATGGCGTGGCGAAGGACCCCCGGTCAGGAAAGTTGGCCGCTACCTGAGGTACGACCCTGCGGCCGTTAAACGCTGGCTCACAAAAGCGGCTTAAAGCTGTGCCAATTCGATAGACAGGAGAAGACTGTCATGGGACACATACAAGACCGCTGGTATAGGACCGCCAATGATCCTGCTGGCGGTAAGGTCATCCGGGTCAAGACTGATCTGTTCGGCAAGGGCCTGAGGTACAAGGTCCGTTACCTCGACCCGGACGGCAACGAGAAGTCCAAGATGTATCCAGACAGGTGCAAGAAGCAGGCCGAAGATTTCCTGCTTGAAGTCGAGTCGAACAAGCGGGAGGGGAGGTACCTAGACCCTCTGGCCGGGAGGATCAAATTTCGGAAGCAAGCAGAGAACTGGATCAAAGGGCAATCGTCGGATGGAGCAACCCGGAACGCATTGCGAAGTCGACTGAAAAGTCAGATCTACCCACATTTCGGAGATCTGCCCATCAATTCAGTCAGGTCGGCCACCGTGCGGGATTGGCTCGGCGTACTCGATGAGCAGAATCTCAGTCAAAACTACAAGACGGTCCTGTTCACTGCGCTGTCATCGATCATGGATTCGGCGGTTGAGGACAGACTTATCACGGTCAACCCGTGCAAAGGCAAGAGCATCAAGCGGCCGACCAGCCCGAGTTCCAACATTGTGGTGTGGCCCGAGGAGCGATTGCGGGCCGTTCAGGGTGGCCTACCGGATCGGTTCCGGCTCGTCTGCACGATCGGTGCAGGCTGCGGCTTGCGGCAGGGCGAGATCCTCGGCCTGTCCCTCGATGACACCGACGATGACGGTACAACCCTGCATGTGCAGCGTCAGATCCGCCTCGTTGACCGGACGTTGGTGTTCGCACTGCCCAAAGGCGGCAAAAAGCGGCGCGTTCCGTTGTCTTCCGGGGTACTTGCTGCCCTTCGCGCACATGAGCGGGTGTTCCCATCGGCAGAGGTCACTTTGCCCTGGAGTGAGCCAGACGGCAGGCCGGTCACGGTTCAGCTCATGGTGGCTGGTGACGGTAGCCGGATATACACCGGCGACTTATTCAGCAAGGTGGTATGGCAGGGCGCATTCCGCACGGCTGGCCTGGAGTACCGCACGCGGGCGGACGGGATGCACGCGCTACGGCACTTCTACGCCTCGACGCTGCTCGCTCATGGCGTGTCGATCAAGGAGCTGGCCGAATACCTGGGTCACTCCGATCCTGGTTTCACCCTGCGGACCTACACGCACCTGGTGCCGTCCAGCTACGAGCGGGCCCGGCAAGCGATCGACGGCGTGTTCGGCCTGAAGTCGGCTGACGGCCTGGAGGCGGCCTGATCATGGAAACCAGAGACCGCCAGGTCAGCATTAAGATTGTTGATCTAGCTGTTGAGCAGGGCGCGGGCCATGACGAGGCGTTGGATCTGGTTGGTGCCCTCGTAGATCTGGGTGATCTTCGCGTCGCGCATCATCCGCTCGACGGGGAAATCGCGGGTGTAGCCGTAACCACCGAAAAGCTGTACCGCGTCGGTGGTCACTTCCATGGCCACGTCGGAGGCGAAGCATTTCGATGCCGAGGAGATGAACCCGAGATCGCCCTCGCCGCGCTCGGCGCGCTCCGCGGCGAGGTAGACCAGCTGGCGGGCGGCCTCGGTCTTCATCGCCATGTCGGCGAGCATGAACTGGACACCCTGGAACTCGGCGATCGGCTTGCCGAACTGCTTGCGCTGCTTGACGTAGGCGATCGCGGCGTCCACCGCCCCTTGCGCGATGCCCACCGCCTGGGCTCCGATCGTCGGGCGGGTGTGGTCCAGCGTCGCCAGGGCGGTCTTGAACCCGGTACCGGGCTCGCCGATGATCCGGTCGGCCGGAATCATGCAGTCCTCGAAATAGATCTCCCGGGTGGGGCTGCCCCTGATGCCCAGTTTGCGTTCCTTGGGGCCGACCGAGAACCCGGGATCATCCCTGTGCACGACGAAGGCACTGATCCCGCCGGCGCCCTTGTCCGGGTCGGTCACCGCCATCACGGTGTACCAGGTGGCCTGCCCGGCGTTGGTGATCCAGCACTTGGTGCCGTTGAGCACCCAGTGGCCGCCATCGCGCCGGGCCCGGGTCCGCATCGCCACGGCATCACTGCCGGCCTCCCGCTCCGAGAGCGCGTAGCAGGCCATCGATCCGGCGGCCACCGAGGGCAACACCTGATGGCGCAGCTCCTCCGAGCCGGCCAGCAGCAGCCCCATGGTGCCCAGCTTGTTCACCGCCGGGATCAGCGAGGACGACGCGCAGACCCGCGCCACCTCCTCGATCACGATGCAGGTCGCCACCGAGTCCGCGCCCTGGCCGCCGTAGGCCTCGGGGATGTGAACCGCGTGGAAACCCGAGCCCCTCAGAGCCGCCTGCGCCTCGCGCGGGAACCGCTCCAGCTCATCGACCTCCGCGGCGTAGGGCGCGATCTCCTTCTCACTCAACGCCCGCACCACCGCCCGCAGCGCCTCGTGCTCCTCGTTCACCACGCGCCCTCCTCCACCGCGTTCTGGGGACAGACTGCACTAATTGCGCCCGGAATTACTGCAGTCTGTCCCCAGAACGCAGTGGGATGTCGGCGCGCAGAGCGGAGTCCTTGTCCAGGACCTGTTGGGCTAGGGCTTGTTGGAAGGTTGTCAGGCGCTGAGACAGGGGTGGGTCGGCTGAGGGCCAGGATGCGGGCCGCGAGCAGGCCGGCGTTGCGAGCGCCGCCGATCGACACGGTCGCGACCGGCACTCCGGCGGGCATCTGCACGATGGACAGCAACGAGTCCAGCCCGTCCAGGTGCGCCAGCGGCACCGGCACGCCGATCACCGGCAGCACCGTCGCCGAAGCCACCATGCCGGGCAGGTGCGCCGCCCCGCCGGCCCCAGCGATGATCACCTTCAGGCCCCGGTCCGCGGCGTTGCGCGCGTAGTCGAGCATCCGGTCGGGGGTGCGGTGCGCGGAGACCACCGAGACCTCGTGGGGCACGCTAAGCTCGTCGAGGACCTGCACGGCGGCACGCATCACCGGCCAGTCCGAGTCACTACCCATGATCACACCGACCAGGCTCACGCCGTCTCCCGTCCCCGCCCGTGCAGCGGATACCCGTCCGGCCAGGTCCCGCAAGCCAGGAAGGCCGCCGAGGCAACCGCCACCTCGCGCACCGGCACCGGCGCCTCGCCGAGCACCGTGACATGCCCGATCTTGCGTCCGGGCCGCTCCGGTTTCGCGTACAGGTGCACCTTCGCCTGCGGGTAGCGGGCCATCAGGTGGTGCACCCGCTCATCGAGTCCCATCCTTGACGGGGCATCGCAGCCCAGCACGTTGGCCATCACGCAGGCCGGGGCGCGCGGCGCGGTGGACCCCAACGGGTAGTCCAGCACCGCCCGCAGATGCTGCTCGAACTGCGAGGTCACGACACCCTCGATGGTCCAGTGCCCGCTGTTGTGCGGCCGCATCGCCAGCTCATTAACGAGCAACTGCCCAGAAGTCGTTTCGAACAGTTCGACGGCCAGCACGCCGACCACGCCCAGCTCCCCCGCCACCCGCAAGGCCAGCTGTTGGGCCGCCTGCTCGTGCTCGGTATCCAGGTCAGGAGCCGGGGCAAGCACCTCCACGCAGATCCCTGCCCGCTGGACGGTCTGCACCACCGGCCACGCCGCACCCTGCCCGAACGGTGAGCGGGCCACCAGCACGGCCAGCTCCCGGCGCATCGTCACGCACTGATCGACCAGCAACGGAGTGCCGGCGGCGAGCAGCTCCGTCACCACCCGCCGCGCACTGGTGGGGGTGTTGAGTACCCACAGGCCCCGCCCGTCATAGCCTCCGCGGGCCGCCTTGAGCATGCACGGCCAACCGTGCTCGGTACCGAACGACACGGCGTCCTGGGGCTGGGTCACCTCGCGAAAAGGCGGGACCGGCACTCCCAGGCCGGCCAGCGTGCGGCGCATCACCAGCTTGTCCTGGGCATGGCGCAGCGCATCCGGCCCCGGATAGATCTTCACCCCCTCGGCGACCAGGACCCGCAGGTGCTCGGTGGGAACGTGCTCATGATCGAAGGTCAGCACATCGCAGCCCTCGGCGAACCGGCGCAGCGTCGCCAGGTCGTCACACCGGCCGAGCACCACATCGGGCGCCACCAGAGCGGCGGCCTCCCCCGGCCCGGTAGCCAGCACCCGTAACGACTGTCCCAGCGCCACCGCGGCCTGATGGGTCATCCGAGCCAGCTGCCCGGCCCCCACCATCCCCACCACCGGCAACCCGGTACGGACATCCACAAACGCACCATCCTAGCTGGGTCCTTCCAGCTCAGATGCCCAGCTCGCGTTCTCCCGAACTCAACAGCAGAGCTGTCGCAGGCGCGCCGCAGCGCTCTGCTGTTGAGTTCGGGAAAACTAGGAGCCCTGGGAACCCGGCAACGAAGCGACGGGAGATGACGTGAGCGACGAGCAGCAACCGGTGCCAGCGGGCGGGGGCGGCCCGGCGTGGGAACGGCTGGAGGATCAGCTCGGGTGGTATGACCGCAAGAGCGTGGCCGCACAGCAGTCCTACAAACGGGTCAAGCTCAGCCAACTCGTCGTGGGCGCCGTGGTACCCGTCCTCGCCGGTCTGGAGGTCTCCGCAGCGCTCACTGCGACGCTCGCCGCGTTCGTCGTCGTGGCCGAGGGCGTCCAACAGCTCTACCAGTGGCAGACCAACTGGGTGCTGTACCGCTCCACCGCAGAAGCCCTCAAACACGAGAAGTACCTGTACCTGGCCGCTGCCGGTCCCTACAGCGGCGACGATCGGCATCGTGTTCTCGCCGAACGTCTCGAAGGCCTGGTGTCGCAGGAGCACGCCCAGTGGACCGAAGCACGACAGAAAAACGGCCAAACCTCATCATCTGAGCCAAAAGGCAGCTAACGATCAAGTTGGCCCAGGCGGTATCAGCGAGCCCTCGCCGCAGCTCTCTCATTCGAGACCGCACACCACCACCACCATGAGGGGGAGCAATGAGCTGTGAACTTGCCCAACGGACCCGGATACGCGCATTCCGCGCCCGGCAGTATGTGTTGATCATCGCTGAGGGCGAGGTGCCTACGCCCGGCTTCGATGTCCGCATCGAGCAGAGCCCGTTACGGATCTTTCCTCCGCAGTACAACGTGCTGCGCTGCCCGCGACCAGGGATTTTTCCCCAGGTCATCACCCCCTATCTGGTCGCGGAGGCAGTCCGTTACCCCGAAGACCAGGCTACGGTGACGGTCCATCACGCCGATGGCACCGACCAGGTCACGATCGAGCCATGCGGCGAGGAGCTTGCCTCCTTCAGACGCGCCGTCGGCCACGACGCCGCCCGGCCGTGCCCGCCGGGCGCCGATGAGGCCACCGGTTTCTCGAAGAATCTCAGTTTCGAGGAGGCCTTCGAGAACGCCCGGGCCAACCTTCCGCCATTCAAGACCGATGTCGCAGACGCCTTGGAGACGATCGAGGTAGTCGAGATCGGTGCCCTGTTCGGCGGCTTCGCCGGCTTCCGCGACCTGTTCGTCCGTATCTGCCGTACCCACGACTGAGCATCGCCTCGCGCGGTGGGCGCGTGCATACGGTCCGTACACTGCTGCGGTGTCCATGGTCGACGCGGTACTGGTGCGGATCCCGCAGCCCTACCGCGACATCGCTGTGCGGCACCGCGAGCTGGTGAAGTTCGCGCTGGTCGGTGGGAGCACCTACGTCGTGGACATCGTGTTGTTCACACTGCTCAAGACGACGGTGCTGGAGCCGAAACCGGTCACCGCCAAGGTCGTGGCCGTGCTGGTGGCCACGATCGTGTCCTACGTCCTGAACCGGGAATGGTCTTTCCGCACCCGGGGTGGCCGCGAACGCCATCATGAGGCGACGCTGTTCTTCCTGGTCTGCGGCATCGGCCTGGTGATCAACGCAACCCCGCTGTGGATCTCACGCTACGTGCTGTATCTGCAGGTGCCGCAGGTCAGCCTGCTCGTTCAGGAGGCAGCTGACTTCGCCAGCGCCAACATCATCGGGACGCTGCTGGCCATGGTCTTCCGGTGGTGGGCTTTCCGCAGGTACGTCTTCCCTGCGGAGAACGTGCGCCGGCAGGTCCCGGTCCCGGCGGACTCGGCGTGATCAGCGGCCGTGATCAACGGACCACGCCGGTGCCCGGTCGGGGGATCCCGGCCGGGTCCTCGCTCCGCGGCACCCGCAGGTAGACCGCGAACCGGGCGGGCCGCGCCGAGCTGAGCTCCAGGCGCCCGCCGTCGGCCTCGACCAGCGCCCTGGCCAACGCCAGCCCGACACCGGTGGAGGACGCCCCGGAGATCCCCCGGTCGAAGACGTGCGGGGCCAACTCCTCGGGCACCCCTTCACCACCGTCGGTCACCTCGACCACGACCATCCGCTCCGGCGCCACCCCCGTCAACCGAGCGGACAGCGTCACCACGCCGGCCCCGTGCCGCAGCGCATTGTCGATCAGCACCCCGAGTGCCTCCCGCAGCCGACCGGGCGTGACCCGGGCGACCAGCCCCTCAGCCGCCCGCAGCCGCAGCGGCCGCCGGGCGGCGTCGGCCTGTGGACGCCAGTCGGCGACCACGTCGCCGAGCAGCGCGGCCAGCGCCACCGGTTCGGCGGTGGCAGCCCGAGCCTCCTCAGTGGCGCGCAACAGGTCATCGAGCACCGCACCGAGACGCTCGGCCTGCTCCAGCGCGGCCTCGGCCTCGGCGGCGGTGGCGGGGTCGGGGTGCGTGGCCAGCTCATCCAAGCGCAGCTGCAACGCGGTCAGCCGGCTGCGCAGTTGATGGGACACGTCGCCGACGAGGTCCCGCTCCCTGGCGACCAGCGCGGCCAACGCCGCCGCCGAGGTGTCCAGCAACTCGGCGACCCGATCGAGTTCCGGAATACCGTGCCTGGAGGGCACGCGGCGGAAGTCTCCGGCGCCCAACCTGGCCGCGCGGTCGGCGACGTCCTGCAGGGGACCGGTCAGCCGCCGCGCGGTGAGCGTGGCGATGATGACGCCCGCCCCCACCGACAACCCCAGGAGGAGACAGACGAGCCCGAGAGAGCGCAGCTGATCGTTCCGGACCCCGCTTCTGGGCACCGCCAGCCGGATGGTGCCGCGCTGACCCAGCGCCAATGACTCGGCCACCGCGCCGGCACCAGGATCGGCACCGATCACCAGTCGAGGAGCCCACGGCGAGTCCACCACCAGCTGAGCCCCCGGGGGAAGCGCCCGCGCGATCGAACCCGGACCCGCCGAAGGAACCTGCGGATTCGGTGCGGCCAACTGGGGTACCAGCTGCGCCAGCCGGATCTGCAGGTCGGCCCGGGCGGCGTAGTCCGCCAACCGCCAGGACGCGAACGCCAGCGGTACACCCAGCACGAGTCCGGTGATCGCCACCGCGATCACCGTGGACCACCGAATCCTCCACCGCACGGCCGAACGTTACGCCGGTTGGCGGCATCTGTTACAGAGCGTCGAAGCGGAACCCGACTCCCCGGACGGTGGCGATCCGGCTGCTGCCGATCTTTCGGCGCAACCAGGACATGTGCATGTCCAACGTCTTGGAATTCTTCAGCTCCGGGTCCTTCCACACCTCGCGCAGGATCTCCTCGCGACTGACCACCTGCCCAGGCCGGGACAGCAGCACCCGCAACAGCTCGAATTCCTTGTTGGCCAGCGCGATCTCGGCGCCCTCGATGAGTACCCGGCGGCCGGCGAGGTCCATCCGCACCCCACCCGCCTCCAGCGCGTCCGGCGTGTCCGGGACGCTGCGGCGGAGCAGCGCGCGCACCCTGGCCAGCAGTTCGGCCAGCCGGAAGGGCTTGGCGACGTAGTCGTCAGCCCCCGCGTCCAGCCCGACGACGAAGTCCACCTCATCGGTGCGGGCGGTGAGCATGAGCACCGGGAGATCCGGGCGCACCCGGCGAAGCCGGCGGCAGACGTCCAGGCCGTCCATGCCGGGTAGCCCGAGATCGAGCACCAACAGGTCGACATCCTCCTTGTCGGCCCAGGTCAGCGCCGTGTGGCCGTCACCGACGACCACCACTTCGTGACCTTCCCGCTGCAGCGCGCGGGACAACGGCGCGGCGATGCCGGTGTCGTCCTCGACGAGCAGCACAGTGGTCACTCCTCCAGCCTAGGCCGCATGGCAGCCTGTGTTCGTGACCACCGATGGGTTTCACACCGAAGATCTCGTCTTGGCTCTGAGCTTGGCCGATACTGCCGACCAGATCACGCTGAGCCGGGCGGGTGCAGCGGACCTGCGGGTCGACCGCAAACCCGACCGGTCCCCGGTCACCGACGCCGACCTGGCCGTCGAGGACGCGATCCGCACAGTGCTGGCAGCCCAGCGGCCCCGGGACTCGGTGCTCGGCGAGGAGCGCGGTGGCGCTGTGACGGATGCCGACCGGCGCTGGCTGCTGGACCCGATCGACGGCACGAAGAACTTCCTGCGTGGTGTGCCGGTCTGGGCGACCCTCATCGCGCTGGTCGAGCGCGGCAAACCGGTGGTCGGGGTGATCAGCGCGCCGGCGCTGGGGCGGCGCTGGTGGGCGGCCACCGGGGCCGGTGCGCACACCCGGGACGCCCACGGGATCACCCGGACCATCACGGTGTCCGCAGTCAGCGAGCTCGCCGACGCCTACGTCTCCACGACCCACCTGGGCAGCTGGGTGGAGTACCGCAGCCGGGAGTCCTACCTCTCGCTGGTGGACGCGACCTGGGAGAACCGTGCCTTCGGCGATTTCTGGCAGCACTGCCTGGTCGCCGAGGGCGCGATCGACCTGGCCGCCGAGCCGGTCGTCAATCCCTGGGACGTGGCCGCCGTGCAGGTGCTGGTGGAGCAGGCCGGCGGCCGGTTCACCGATCTGGAGGGACTTCCCCGGTACGACGGCGGCACCGCCCTGTCCTCCAACGGCCTGCTCCACGACGCCGCCCTGACCCTGCTGCGCTCCTGACGGCTCGATCTTGCCCTGAGGACGGCTGCATGGTTCTACGAGATGCGACCTAATCGACGCGTCTTGCCGAATCACCCGATCGAGGGTATCTCTGTGTCGTAGTTCGCTCCGGGGACACCAGGGTTGTCCACATCCTTGGCCTGGACATACGTCGCCGTGAGCGAGAACTATCCACAGCTTGTCACGCCGAATTCTTGTTTATCCCCAAGCAGCGACCTTGCTGTCCACGTAGCGATCCCCAAGCAAGCTTCGCTAGGTTGCGGCCTCTCGTTCATCTTACTCCGCCATAAGGGCGGTTCACCCCTTGTGAGGCTGCCACGTGCTCCCCTTGAAGCAAGCTACGGCACTTGATGACCTTCAGCGTTACGTTGCAGAGATGGAGGAGGAGCGCGGCTTCAGTCACCGTGATGTTGTGCAGCAGTGTCTCCTGCTGGGCGAAGAGGTCGGCGAATTATTCAAGGCAGTTCGCAAGCACAAAAAGATGCGCGTCGGGACGACTTCAGTAACCGGCACCGTTGACGAAGAGCTCGCTGACGTACTGATCTACCTCTGCGCGATCGCAAATCGACTGGAGATTAATATTGACGACGCACTGAGAAAGAAGGAGGTATTAAATGAGACTCGAACCTGGAAGTAGCTTGTCTGGCGTCAGTCTGGTCTGGCGCTGCGGGTGAGAAAGGCAGTGATGCGTTCGTCCAGCTCGCGGAGGTGCGGCGAGCCGGCGCGCAGTGGCTGGACCTGCCGTTGCAGCGTGCGCAGTCGGTCGAGTGTGCGGGTGGAGCTGACCTGCGCGGCGGTGCGCAGCGCGTCGCGTCCTAAGGCGGCGGCCTGCTCCAGGTCGTTGCCGAGCAGGTGGGCGCCGGAAAGGTCGGTCTGGGCGAAGCAACGGGCCCGGACCCGCCAAGGCTCGTAGTCGCGCACCGCGGTGGCACTGAGCGTGATGGCCTGACCGGCCTCACCGAGGTCACGCAGACACTTGCCGAGGTCCGCAGCGAACGCGGCCTCGGTGTAGAGGGCCAGCCACTGGGGCTCGCCGTCGAGGCGCATCACCTCGTAGCACCGCTGGGCTTCCAGCACCGCTCGGTGAGCCTCGCGGGCGTCGCCGACCAGGGCCAGACCGCGGGCTTCCAGCGCGTGCAGCTCGGCAGCCAGCGCCGGGGTCGCCGTGCCCTGGGTGACGGCCAGCCCGGCCCTGGCCAGAGCCACCGCCTGGCGCCCGTTACGGAGCCGGTCGTGCTCGGTGAGCGCGTTCTGCCCGATCTGCACCGTCATGGCGCTCATCTCGCTGAGCACGGCGGCGGCGTAGCGCCGGTCACCCGCCGCGATCGCCAGATCGAGCGCCTGGATGAAGTAGCGCTGCGCCAACGCGGCACGGCCCATATCAGCCGCCGTGAAACCAGCCAACTTGGCGGCCTGCGCGACGGCAGTCAACAAAGCTTTACCGGTCTTCTCCGAATAGGTGCCATGCAGAAGCTGGTTGGCCTCCCGGTGCAGCAGCGACACCACCTGCTCACGCAGCCGCCCCGAGCCGTAGCGGTAATCGAGCTGGCGCAGCTGGGTGACCCGTGCGGTGAGGATCTCCACGTCGGCCATGCCCACCCGCCGGCCCGACACCCGGGCGGCGCGCTCCGCCGGGGGCACCGTGAGCGCGAACAGCGCCGGTTCCGAGAAGGCCGCCGCGTTGAACGCGGAGCCCAGCAGGAACTTCCGTCGGCGCATGTCCCGTCCCGACAACTCGACGACCGTGCGGAGCGTGCCCTCCAGTGTCGCAGAACAGTGCAGGCCGTCGTGGAGATCTTCCGACGCAGGAGCGCGGTCGGCGAACCCGCAGTCGGTCACGCTGATCTCCTGGTGCAGGTTCCGGGACAACACCGTGGCCACCAGCCTGGGCACCGGCCACCGCGGCTGGCAACCATCCAGCATCCGACGCACCGACGTCGTGTTCGTCCCGACGTGCACTCCTTCCCTGGCGCCCGCCGTCACCACCGCGCGCGCCAGCGCGGCGTTGCTCACCCCCGCCTCGTCCATCAGCGCTCGTAACGCGCGGTTACCACCTGCCACCTCACTTTCGCTCCCCACGATGTCCCCGCCTGCTGTCCTCGTCTGTGTGCCGACAACAACCGATCATCGCGGTCACCGGACGCACTGTGAAGCCACTGCGTGAAGTGAGACGCAAGTGGGACTCCCGAGCACCAACCGGACCCAACGCCACACCATGTCAACCACCTTCGCGCTGAGCTGTGCGTTTCTCTGGTGATGACGGTCCATTGCCATCCGAGGAGAAACCCAGGATGCCCTTTACCACCCCCGGAGCCGCGATCTTTCCTGAACCTCGGTCGTTCTTCTGGCGTCCTATCGACGGTGAGCGCCACGCGGCTGAGATCCGCGACCGAAACCTGCCCTCCGACGAGTTGATCGGCACGCTCTGCGGGCAACAACTGAAGCAGGCACCGGTGACCGACCTCGAGTGGCTCTGGCCCACCTGCCCCGCCTGCTGGTCCGCTACCGCGACGCGCGTTGGGCTGCGGGCATGACTGGCAGGCGAGGGAGGCTATTCCAACGCCGCAGTGGTGACCCCCTTTGACGAGAACCCAGCCGCTGGAACTGCTCAAAGTGCTGCGTTTCGGCCTCGGACACGACCCGACGCACCTTCCTGAACTGGTCAGCCTGCGCGCCGGTGGGCAGGCTCACCGGCGCGCAGCGGCGAGGGCACAGATGATGTCGATGTGCTCAAGTAGATCTTCTCGCCGCAGTACGAACACACCGATCGGTCCGGCTTTGAATTCCACCCAGCGGAACGGCACGTTCGGCAGCAAACGCACTAAGGCCTGTTTGCTCTCGCCGACCTCGACGATGAGCATGCCCGCGTCGGTGAGATACGCAGCGGCCTGATCAAGGATCTCCAAGACCACATCGAGGCCGTCTTCGCCAGCGGTAAAGGCCAGTTTGGGCTCGTGGCCATATTCGGCTCCCAGTGCGATGTACTCGTCGTACTCGTCCTGAGTGACGTAAGGCGGGTTAGACACGATCAGGTCGTAGCGTTCACCCCCGAGCGCGGAGAACAGGTCGGAACGCACCGCTCGCACCTGCAGCTGCACGCCGTTGGCCACGATGTTCTCCCCCGCCAGAGAAAGAGCGTCCTGACTGAGATCAGCGATGTCGACATGCCAGCCGGGGTTGTGGACCGCCATCGCGATGCCAATACAGCCCGAGCCGGTACACAGATCCAGCGCACGCTCGACACAGTGACCGTTGAGCCACGGCGCAAAGCCATCCTCAATAAGCTCCGCGATCGGCGAACGCGGGACCAGCGCACGCTCGTCGGTGCGGAACTTGACACCGGCGAACCAACCTTCGCCGAGCAGATAACCGACCGACTTACGCTCAGTGACACGACGCTCGATGAGCGCCAGCACACGCTGACACTCGTCACTGGTCAGACGCGACTGACCATAGGCAGGCGGCAAATCGGGCGGTAAGTGCAGCACACCCAGCACAAGGTAGGTGGCCTCGTCGATGGCAGTGTCATAGAGATGACCGAAGATGAGTCCAGCGGTAGCGAAACGGCTGGCACCATAACGAATAAAATCAGTAATAGTGAGCAACCCGGCAGTCATGACAACCTCCTATAAGTCCCCATCGTGCAAACGGTAGAATTCC
The DNA here is from genome assembly GCA_963712995.1 of uncultured Actinomycetota bacterium. GTDB lineage: Bacteria > Actinomycetota > Actinomycetes > Mycobacteriales > Pseudonocardiaceae. The sequence goes on from CAVQKH010000026.1 coordinate 211,380, forward strand.
TCACTACATGACGGCGAAGGTGCACAACGCACCTCGAACCGGTCGCTACCGACCCCCACCCGTGACAAGAATACATGCGTGTCGAACCCGCAAGCCGACCACGTAACGATTTCACCACTATAAGCGACAAAAGAAACCAAACCGACCGGAGAGCGTCACGCCAATGGGTCCAAAAGGGTGACGCGGCAGCGAAGAGTGTCACAGAGGGTAAAACACACAGAGAGTAAAAACACACAGAGAGTAAAAAGCGGCCAACACTACAACTGAGAGCTACTCAACGATCTCGAGCGAGACGGCCAGCGCCACCCAGGACAAGACAGCAACAGGCGATGACGATCGACAGATATGCTCCCCGTGCCGATTGAGATGGGAACGGCCCCACCCGATGCGAACGGATGGGGGCTCCGTTCGGTTTTGCTGACTTTGGTTGGTCGAAATGTTGCTGGTTCTCACCCGTTCTCACCCGCGGCGGTGAACACTCTCAGCTCGGCCGCAGTGAACGTCAAGACCAGTCCGGTCGGGTTCTTGCTGTCCCGCACGCACCGCCGATGCCGAGGTCAGTCACGACACAAACGGTGATGATCACCCGCGTCCGGCGGACGGAAAGATCACAAGTAACCTGGAGGTGACTCCCTCACCGAGGTACCCAACCCCGGGGCGACGGCTCCGGGGCATCGGTGGGGGTCTGGTGAGGAGAGGTGCCCTGGTGGACGTTGGCGACGCGCGCACGATCGGCCGACGTCTGTACCAAATCCGCAATTCGCGACGCAAGTCGCTGCGGGTGGTCGCCGGGCTGGCGGGAATGAGCACGACGCAGTTGTGGCGGATCGAGCACGGGGAACGTGCCCTGGACAGCATCTCGGAGACCGTAGCGCTGGCCGACGCACTCCAGATCGCCCCGAGCGAGCTGATGCGGATCTGCGGGTCGACCGCAAACCCGACCGGTCCCCGGTCACCGACGCCGACCTGGCCGTCGAGGACGCGATCCGCACAGTGCTGGCAGCCCAGCGGCCCCGGGACTCGGTGCTCGGCGAGGAGCGCGGCGGCGCTGTGACGGATGCCGACCGGCGCTGGCTGCTGGACCCGATCGACGGCACGAAGAACTTCCTGCGTGGTGTGCCGGTCTGGGCGACCCTCATCGCGCTGGTCGAGCGCGGCAAACCGGTGGTCGGAGTGATCAGCGCGCCGGCGCTGGGGCGGCGCTGGTGGGCGGCCACCGGGTCCGGTGCGCACACCCGGGACCCCCACGGGATCACCCGGACCATCACCGTGTCCGCAGTCAGCGAGCTCGCCGACGCCTACATCTCCACGACCCACCTGGGCAGCTGGGTGGAGTACCGCAGCCGGGAATCCTACCTCTCGCTGGTCGACGCGACCTGGGAAAACCGTGCCTTCGGCGTTCTACGACATGCGACCCAATCGACGCGTCTTGCCGAATCACCCGATCGGGGTATCTCTGCGTCGTAGTTCGCTTCCGTGGGACACCAGGGTTGTCCACATCCTTGGCCTGGACATACGTCGCCGTAAGCGAGAACTATCCACAGCTTGTCACGCCAAATTCTTGTTTATCCCCAAGCAACGACTTGTTGTTCACGTAGCGGTCCCCAAGCAAGCTTCGCTAGGTTGCGGCCTCTCGTCCATCTTACTCCGCCATAAGGGCGGTTCACCCCTTGTGAGGCTGCCACGTGCTCCCCTTGAAGCAAGCTACGGCACTTGATGACCTTCAGCGTTACGTTGCAGAGATGGAGGAGGAGCGCGGCTTCAGCCACCGTGACGTTGTGCAGCAGTGTCTCCTACTGGGCGAAGAGGTCGGCGAATTATTCAAGGCAGTTCGCAGGCACAAAAAGATGCGAGTCGGGACGACTTCGGTAACTGGCACAGTTGATGAAGAACTCGCCGACGTACTGATCTATCTCTGCGCGATCGCAAATCGACTGGAAATTAACATTGACGAGGCACTGAGAAAGAAGGAGGAATTGAATGAGACTCGAACATGGAAATAGCAGTCGATGACCCTGACCAATCGCCGCAAACCGCCAAGTCGGTCTCGCATTTTGTGATCATACCCAGCGGAGACGAAGCGTCTCGGAAAGTATTTTTGCTTGACGCCTGACGTCTTTATTCAGCTCGGGTGAACCATAGCCGCGAATGAGCGAGTGGGTAACGGTCATCTTCCTTACGTCCCACGCCCATGTACCCACGACCTGACCACAGTGCATAATTGTCGGCAACACCTCGCCAATCTGATTGAATGCACACCTCGGCGGCAACTGCCCTAGATACCGGACGCGACTTTCGAAGTAGGCTTTCAACGCAACATCTTCGTGCGCCAGAAAATTTAAGGTCAAAGTCGGAGCTTGAAGCTGCGGGCCCTCGTTCTGAAATTCATCATAGCGGTCATCGTACATGTATAGCGGTGACTGACACCATGACGCGCGAACTGACACAAAGCGTCGGGGTGATTCGTTCATCGCAGTGGTGATTGCTGATCGAGGCAGCCCTGACCACCACATGGCATCTCGCAATGACGCCGGCCCATAGCGGTCGAAGTACTCCCGAATCAGCTCACCCGCCGCCTTGCTGCTTTCCATCGACATATCGAGACCAGGATACAATTTCACAGTCAGGCCAAATTTACGATTCTCTCGATTCCAGCCAGATGTGTCGTTCCGGTAGGTCAATACTCCCTGCTCCCAGGCTAGCTTGAGCGCAAGCCGCACCACGATAACGGAAGCGCATGACGCGATGAGCCGTGCTTCGATTGCCCGATGCGACATCCAGCCTTCTCGTCCCAGTAGCTCGACCATCGCGTCCACGGTTCCTGAGACACGGGAAAGGCTAACATTGGCATTAGCAATCGCACGAAGCGCGTCGCGTTCGCGAAAATGCAGCGTTGCCCCGTGAGCCACGACCGCGAGCGCCACCGGAAGAGTATGCAATGTCTTACGCATGCATCGGACAGTCATCAAGCCGGAACGCGTCTCTGCCTCGAATAAAGTCAGTGCCACAGTTGGCGACACGCTACGAGCGATGACCGTTGCAAACGGCGATGGCAATCGGGCCGCATGAAGCCCCAGAGTAGCATGAGCGATCTTTAAAACCGAGTCGAACTTGCTATCCTCAGAGAGCCCATGGCGTCGAAGCAGCCAGCTCCAAAGCCGCCGCGCTTTGCTGTCGTCAAGCGCGTAAGAACTGACGACAACAGGAGCTTCATAACCCATGACACTATGCTAACATGGGGTCGACTAGCGACGCCCCTAGCCCTGCACGTTCCAGCGATCCTCAACGAACCCACGCAACCGCCAATACGATCTCTCAGTCTCCATCCAGTCCGAATTCGTTCCCCACCAATGTTGCTCATTGTGATGGATGTGAAATTTCGACCAATCGCCGTCCCAGTCAGGTTGCAGGTGAGTGCCACGGACCCCGTAGAGATCAGCTTGATCGTAGACTTGCGTTCCTGGTAGCGGAACGAAGCGGAACAACGAGACACGAGCGATATTCGAACCCAGCTCCCGCAATAGCTTAATTGTGTCGTCAGTCGTCTCAGCGTCTTCGCCAGGGAAGCCGTGAATGATGAACACCTTCGCTTCAATACCAGCGTCGACCGTAGCGTATATCGCCCGTTTGATCTGCTCCTGCTTGGTGTTCTTGCGCATCGCCTTGAGCAGGCGCTCGCTCCCCGATTCCATGCCGTACTTCACTTCGATACACCCAGAATTCTCCATCTTGCGAAGCAATCGACCGTCAATGGTGTCTACGCGAGACAACGCCGACCATCTCAACCCAAGATCTTGAATTTGGTCGCAAATATCACCGACCTTGTTCTTGTTGACGATGAAATTATCGTCAACGATAGCAAACCCCTCAACACCATACTGGTCGATCATGTGCAAAAGCTCATGTCGAGCACTTGCACCACTTCGGTATTGGATTCGAGTTTGGCCGGCGGCACAGAAGCTGCACGGGAAGGGGCAGCCACGGCTGAACATCACATGAACCATTCGTAGGTCAGTACCAGCGAGCCGATCAGGGATTACGAAGTCGTCAATGTCCAGCAGGTGACGCGCTGGTAACGGGAGCTCGTCGATGTTGCGTAGCAATGGGCGGGCTGACTCGCGGTGCACATCCGAGCCACACCGCCAGTACACACCTGCCACGTCATCAAACCGTTTGGTTTCTGCGCGGTCGAGTATCTCCAGGATCGTCTCCTCCGATTCACCATCAGCAGCTACATGCGCGCGAAAATCGTTGAGGCTGTCCAGCGGGTAGAAATTGCAGTGAACACCACCGACCATGACGAGCGCGTCTTTATGGATCACGCTTCGATCCCTGGCCTCACGCATGAATCCGTATGTAGCCGAGGAGGCCAAGCTGAAGCCGACAGCGTCGTAGTCGCCCAGCTCAAGACAGGTTGCATGGGGAGCAACCTTCTTGATTTCCACGTTATGACCAGCCTGCTCGATGACAGCCGCGAGGTAGAGTATACCGAAGGGCGGGAACTCCTTTCGACACTCTTTGAAACGGGCCATGTCGTAAACCTCTGGGTAAAGCAGTGCCACCCTCATATTTGACCAGCCCTTAGGTCGAGGATCGTGCCTGTCAGCGTGTCCGCTACTTGATCGGCCGTGGTCGATCCAATGTCGTGCACTCGCACAGGGTAGTCAATACGTCGAAGGAACGTAATTGCTTCCTTGTACAACTCCAGCTCGTGGCGGTTTGCATCGTCGTTGTCGGAATGGAAACGGCTGTATCGGCCACGGATCCGTGCCCGCGTTGCGCACAACAAGGGATCGCCGACCAAGATAAACGCGATATCAGGAACCGTGATGCACTGATAAATACCCATACGTGATCACGCTCGACACCATCCAAGAGGTCGAGCACTAACGATGACGGAACATACCGATCACAGACGACAACTGAGCCCCGTCCGAGAGCATCGCGGACCGTTGTCGGGTCATGATGATAACGATCTGCCGCGACCAAGCACGTCAGTGCCACACCGAAAAACTGGTGGGGTACTGTGCCGCGCCAATTCGCCGAGCGCGGACGATGAGGGGTGGTTATGAGCACGACAGGGACGCCGGCCGCGACGAGACGGTCGCCAACCAGCCCACTGACTGTGGTTTTACCGACGCCACTCGGCCCGTCGAGCGTGATCAGTAACCCACCACGAGGCGCTATTGTTCCCGCCTCTCCCCGCCATACGATTCGAAATTAGCTCACATCCGAAGTTGGTTCGTCAGCCTCGGCTTTCAGGCGAGCAGGCAACAAGGCTGCGCCGGGAACAATCCCAGGGCAACATGAGCCGCAGGTCGTCATCCTCAGGCTGGTCTGGCGCTGCGGGTGAGAAAGTCAGTGATCCGTTCATCCAGCTCGCGGAGGTGCGGCGAGCCGGCGCGCAGTGGTTGGACCTGCCGTTGCAGAGTGCGTAGCCGATCGAGCGTGCGGGTGGAGCTGACCTGCGCGGCCGTGCGCAGCGCGTCGCGCCCCAATGCAGCAGCCTGCTCCAAGTCGTTGCCGAGCAGGTGGGCGCCGGCAAGGTCGGTCTGGGCGAAGCAACGGGCCCGGACCCGCCAAGGCTCGTAGTCGCGCACCGCAGTGGCACTCTGTGTGATCGCGTGCCCGGCCTCACCGAGGTCACGCAAGCACTTGCCGAGGTCCCCGGCGAAGGCGGCCTCGGTGTAGAGGGCCAGCCACTGGGGCTCTACACCGAGGCGCATCGACTCGTAGCACCGCTGGGCTTCCAGCACCGCACGGTGAGCCGCACGAGCGTCGCCAACCAGGGCCAGGCCGCGGGCCTCCAGCGCGTGCAGCTCGGCAGCCAGCGCAGGGGTCGCCGAGCCCTGGGTGACGGCCAGCCCGACCCGGGCCAGTGCCACCGCCTGGCGCCCGTTGCGGAGCCGGTCGTGCTCGGTGAGTGTGTTCGATCCGATCTGCAGCGTCATACGGCTCATCTCGCTGAGCACGGCGGCGGCGTAGAGCCGGTCGCCAGCCACGATCGCCAGATCGAGCGCCTGGATGAAGTAGCGCTGCGCCAACGCGGCCCGGCCCACATCAGCCGCCGTGAAACCAGCCAGCTTGGCGGCCTGCGCCACGGCGGTCAGCAGAGCTTTACCGGTCTTGTCCGAGTAGGTGCCATGCAAGAGCTGGTTGGCCTCCCGGTGCAGCAGCGACACCACCTGCTCACGCACCGCGCGGGCCAGCGCGGCATTGCTCACCCCCGCCTCGTCCATCAGCGCCCGCAATGCGCGGTTACCGCCTGCCACCCTCACACCCCACGATGTTGTCCCCTGCCGTCCTCGTCTGCGTGCCGAGCGCAGCCGATCATCGCTGGTCACTGGACGCGCTGTGAAGTCACGGCGCGAAGTGGGACACAAGTGGGACTCCTGAGCACCAACCGGACCCACTGCCACGCCCTGTCGACTACCTCCGCGCTGAGCAGCACGTTTGTCTGGTGATGATGATCCATTGCCATCCGAGGAGAAGCCCAGGATGCCCTTGACCACCGGAGCCTCGATCTTTCCTGAACCTCGGTCGTTCTTCTGGCGTCCCATCGACGGCGAGCGCCACGCGGCAGAGATCCGCGACCGAAACCTGCCCCCCGATGAGTTGATCGGCACGCTCTGCGGGCAACAACTGAACCAGGCACCGGTGACGGATCTCGAGTGGCTCTGGCCCACCTGCCCTGCCTGCTGGTCCGCCACCGCGACGCGCGTCGGGCTGCGGACATGAACTTCCATCCCGACGAGACACCCGATACGTTGAATCTCTTGCCTACGCAGCGGGCGACGGGTAACGATATGCGCATGTGGCGTGCTGTGCTCGAGCCGTTCTGGCCGAGCCGGCGCATGCACGCCTTCGATCAGTTCTGTAGCTAGGCCGCGCGTCGGCGCCTGGCCTCCAGTGCCATCTTGCGCTTGCGCGCGGCCGACATCCGGCGTCCAAATCATCCCCTAAGCGCACTTGGAGTCTGTGTGTCCGTCACCGATGAACTGCTCGCCAACAACGCCGATTACGCCTCGAACTTCTCCGGCCCGCTACCGCTGCCGCCTGCCAAGGGTGTCGCCGTCGTGGCCTGCATGGACGCCCGGTTGGACGTTTACCGAATCCTCGGGCTCAACGAGGGAGAGGCGCACGTCATCCGCAACGCCGGCGGCGTGGTCACCGACGACGAGATCCGCTCGCTGGCGATCAGCCAGCGGCTGCTCGGTACCCAGGAGATCATCCTCATTCACCACACCGACTGCGGGATGCTCACCTTCACCGACGACGGGTTCAAAAAATCCATCCAGGACGACGTCGGAATCAAGCCGGCATGGTCTGCTGAGGCCTTCCCGGACCTCGACGAGGACGTCCGGCAGTCGATCGCCCGCATCAAGGCCAGCCCGTTCATCCCGAACAAGGGCTCCGTCCGCGGGTTCGTCTTCGACGTGGCCACCGGCAAGCTCAACGAGGTCGGCTGACCGGATAATGCCAGCCCCCGCCGGGATCGAGGCGGGGGCTGGCATTCGTTATCTGCGGTTTTCTCTCTCAACCGCTACCTTGATCATCGAAAGTGAGCCGTGACCGTACGGTTCTGTACGGCTACGCCACAGTTTCAGCGATCACTGACGTCACCAACGATGTTGCAGCGGCGACGCCGGTCGGCAATCACCGGGTGATCCAGGTGAACTGCTCGACGCATGACGGCCCGGTGCCCCAGCGTGGCGTCAATGCTGCGAACAGGTGAAACTACCCTAAATCTGGAGTCCTCGAAGAGCCACCAACGGCGGTGACCACCCGGGAGGGGGAAGGTCTGCCGAGCTGATCGGCCATCCACGTGCTGGTGCGGACCAGAGCGTCGAGGTCGACGCCGTGGTCGATGCCCAGGCCCTCCAGCATCCACACCAGGTCCTCGGTCGCGAGGTTGCCGGTGGCCGACCCGGCGTAGGGGCAGCCGCCCAGCCCGCCGGCCGAGGCGTCCACGCAACTCACCCCGGCCCGCAGCGCGGTGAGGGTGTTGGCCAGCGCCTGACCGTAGGTGTCGTGGAAATGCACCGCGAGGGCATCGACACCGACGCCGGCAGCGCGGAACGCGTCCAGCAGCGCGATGACCTGCCCCGGGGTGGCCACCCCGATCGTGTCACCCAGGGAGAGTTGATCGCAGCCCAGCTCCAGCAACCTGCGCCCGGCGCCGACGACCTGGGAGAGCGCCACCGGGCCCTCCCACGGGTCACCGAAGCACATCGAGAGGTACCCGCGTACCCCGAGGCCGGCCGCCAGTGCCCGGCGGATCACCGGCGAGAACATCGCGAACTGGGCCTCGAAGTCGCGGTTGAGGTTGCGCTGGGCGAAACTCTCGGTGGCCGAGGCGAAGACCGCGATTTCGGTGACGCCGGCCGCCAGGGCTCGATCCAGACCCCGCTCATTGGGCACCAGCACGGGATAACGCACTCCGTCACGGCGCGGGAGCAGCCCGAGCAGCTCCGTGGCGTCGGCCAGTTGCGGCACCCAACGTGGGTGCACGAAGCTGGTCGCCTCCAGGACCCGCAGTCCCGCCGCGGCCAGCCGATCCAGGAACTGGGCCTTGACCTCGACCGGGACCACCGTCTGCTCATTCTGCAGCCCGTCGCGGGCGCCGACCTCCCAGATCGTCACCCGGGCAGGCAGCCCGGAAGCCGGGTGGGCATCGGGCAGGCCGACATCCCGCGCACTCACCTGGGCTCCGGTCCCGAGTCCACCTCGTAGTTCAGCAGTGAGTGCACCCGCTCGACTTGAGGTATGTCGTCGAACTCCAGCGGCTCGTCGGAGGCCGACTCGATGATCAACGTGCCGCAGCCCAGGATCCGATCGATCACCGAATGCCGGAACTGCACACTGTTGATCCGGTTGATCGGGATGTCGATGCCGCTGCGGGACAGGATCCCTTCGCGGACCAGCACCCGCCTGGTAGTCAGCACGAAATGTGTGGTGCGCCAGCGCAGCAGCGGCACCACCGTCAGCCACACCACAGCGATACCGCCGAGCCCTGCCAACCCGATCCACCCATAGGACTGCCAGGACACTCCCGCGATCAACGCGGCGAGGTAGAAGCCAAGCCCCACGACGATCAACAGAGCCAGCACCGGTAGCACCAGCATCTTCCAGTGCGGGTGCTTGTGCAGCACCACCCGCTCATCCTCCCGCAGCAGTTCCTCCGGATAGGGCAAGACTCCTCCTCATCGCCACTGAGCACGGTACCGCTGCGCGGACGGTGCGCTGGGCCGGTACAGTCCCGCGGCATGCGCAACCCGGACCTGGAGGGCGCCGCAATGGATCCCAGCCAGGCAGGTCACAAGCTCATCGGGTGGGCCGAGCAGCACCAACGTAAGGCGGAGACCTACCGTGGGCTGCACCACCAGATGTCCCAGCTCGCGGTGACCGAAACCTCAGCAGACGGCATGGTCCGGGTCAGGGTGGACGCTCACGGCGTGCCGACCGAGCTGACCCTGACCGACCGTGCCCGGGGAGTGGACCCGGCACGGCTGTCCGCCGAGTTGATGACATGCCTGCGGCGCGCACACAGCACTCTGGCCGCTCAGGTACAGGACCTGGTGACCGCCTCGGTCCCGGATTGCGACGACGATGCCGCCAAACAGATCGTGGCCGGCTATCTCGACCGCTTCGGCGAGCGCAGCGCGGACCTGCCAGCCCGGCATGCCCGCCACACCCAGCCACCCGACGACGACCTGAGGACGCAGGCTCAGCCGTGAGGTACTGCACCATGGTGGTGACCATCGCGGGGCTGCTCGCAGCCGGCTGCGGCGCCCAGGTGTCCACGGCACCGCCACCTCCTGCTGTGGTCAACTCCAGCCAGGTCAATATGTGCACGATCTTGACGGCTGCTGAGCTGACCGCGCTGGGTGCGCAGCTCGACACCCGCAAACGTGTCAACAAGGCGGGTGTGATCGGTTGCCGGTGGCAGGGCAAGTCCTACATCCTGAGCATGGCGCGGGACAACAGCACGTTGGCCGGTTACCAGGGGCACCGCAACGACCCGAATATCGTCAACTTCGCCGACAACAGAGTGAACGGGCGAGCCGGAGCCCGATTCGGGGTGGACCGTAACGGCTCGCACTGCGCGCAGCTGATCGATGGCGGATCGGTATCGCTGTCGGTGAGCGTGGCCGTGCCACCCAACCTGCCCGCTCCGCCTGATCCGTGCACCGAGGCGTTACGGATCGCCCAGATGATCGAGCCTCGGCTACCTAAAGCACCGCAATAGCGACACCACCGAGCCACCACAGTTATTCACGTGGTACACGCGTCATACTGTTCAGCGGCTTGGTGACTCAGCAGGTCATCGAGCTCATTGAGGCGCGTGATCGGTACATCCGAGCCCGGGAATCAGCACTGGAGATGATGTCTGAGGCGACCGGCCGTGGAGGGCGCCGCTGGTGGACCCGGGAAGAGCTGCACGGACAACAGCTCGACAGGTATGGCGCCTGAGTGTTCCCTCGCCGCCCGGAACCATATTCATCGATACCAACATCCTGATCTACTCACATCGGGACTCGGTGTCCTGAGCACTCAGGGTATTGCAAGAGTTCTACAGCGCCTGCGGCCGGCACTGACGCCGAAGCAGGCGCGTCAGGTGGTGCAGGACTACAGCGAGTGGTGCCGCGTCGACACCGATCCGCTGCTCATCATCTCCGCCAGCCACCAGTCTGAGCAGCATTCGATCAACTTCTGGGATGCGCTGATCATCGAGGCGGCGCTGCGTATCGGGGGCCGCTGAGTGCGCAACCCGTTCGCTTCCGAGTAGGCGCGTTGTCAGAGCAAGTGTGGACGGGCGGGGATGTGGACGTTTGGGCAGCCCGGCACGGGTCATTTTGTCGGTCAAGGCTGCTATGCATTGCGCACGACCGATGGCTGGAGGTAGTTCATGATCCACAACACGGCGGCGGGCGTCGAAGCCTACGTCGCCGACCTGCAATCTACGCTGACCACTCCGCTCGACCGCGAGTGCCTGGTCTGCTACCTGCTCCGCATGGTCGGCGAGTTCGGGTGCAACGGGACACACCGATGGACCGAGCGCTGGCGCGAGGTGAGTGCTCCCCGGGCGACCGCACTGCTGCGGAGGCTGGCAAACCGCGGCGGTTGCTGTTGCGACTGTGAGGTACTCATGAACGTCTATCCCGAGCGGCTTCCTGAGAACGACTCAGCGCCGCTACCCGGCTGCGCCGGTGTCTCGCGGCAAGGTTCCACAGCACCGTGCAAGAGCGTGCCGTGAAGCGTGAATCCCGGAACCCATGACCCTGGGATTCATGACGCTGGGATTCACGACGCTGGGATTCACGGCAGGCACAGCCGGGGCGCAAACTAAAGATCACGGTTTGGGTGCCTCAGGTGACAAATCATGTCCCCTATGGCACACAAAATGTGATCATGACCGTAGCGCCGCTCTGATCTGCGCCACCACCACCTGCGGGCGGGATGTCAGGTCGTGCCAGGTGAAGCGCAGCACGGTCCAACCCGCCAGTACCAGCGCGTTCTGCCTGCGCCGGTCATGCGCGAACCGTCCGATGTCGGAATGCCACGCCCAGCCATCAACCTCGATGGCCAGCCCGCACTCCTCGAAAGCGACGTCGATCCAGTACTCGAGCCCGGATAGCACCACCCGGTGGTTGGTCACCCAGCCCTCGATCCGGGCTCCCCGGAGCAGCCGGTGCAGGACCCGCTCGGCGTGCGAGCACGCCCCGTCCGCCGCCTGCCGCAGCACCCGCCCCAGCCACGGCGTCCCGTGCCGGCCGAACGATCGGCAGTACGCGGCATGCAGCTGGCCGAACGACACTCGTCGCTGCAGCGCACGATCCACCAATGGTCGCCCGGAGTCATTGCCCAGCGCAGCCGCCGCGTCCAGGACGGTCAGCGGCAACGCTGTCACCGGCAGCCCGCGCAACACCACCAGATCCACCGGGTCGAGGTTGCGCCGACGCAGCACCACAGCCGGCGGGCAGCGGCGAGACCTCGTCCTGGGCACAGTCACCTCGGCGGCACCAGGCGCCCAGTCCCGCAGCTGCCACCACCAGGCGGCCGTCAACCCGCTCGCCACAGCCCCCGGACCGGCCCAGACCACCGCCGCCCGCACGCTGGCCTGCTGGTCAGGCATCCGTCGCCCGACCAGGTAGACACCCGGATGCAGCTTGGTCCACTGCCCGGTGCGGACCCGGTGTCGCACCTGCCGAAGCGTCAGTCCACCGCGCGTTGCCTCATCAAGCGTGAGCACCCCGTCGCGGGAATCCGCAAGTTCCTCGATCACCACAAGCACGAGCATCATCGAACGGGCGACACCAGGGACGTCAGGAGCACGCGGGCTGTGGATAGCACCCCCTGGTGTGGACAACCTCTCCGCTAGCCCATTGATCACGGTTTGTGTACCAAGAACGACACGAGATGTCACTCTTGGCACACAAACCGTGATCAGAAAGCGTCCCCGCGCTACTGGTGGGCTATCCGGACGTGCGTCACGTCACCGACCGACAGCGCACGGCGCTGCCCGTCTGACACGACCACCAGCCGGCCCTCGGAGTCGACGTCTACCGCGCGTGCCGATCAGGTCCGGCTTGCCTGGTAGCTCCACTCGAACCTGCTCGCCCAGGGTTGCGCAGTGGTGCTGGTAGGCCTCCCGCAGACCGGAGGAGATCGGGTCACCCTCGTGCTCGCACCACTGCCGCAGCTCGCTGTCCAGCTCACGTAACAGAGCTCGCAGCAACGGGTCGCGGTCGGTGCACGCGGCCTGCTCGATGGCCAGCGAGGTGGCCTCAGGCCCTGGCAGCTCGTCCGGGCGCAGCGTCACGTTGAGCCCGATGCCCACGACCACCGCTGGACCCGCCGGGACCACCTCGGCCAGGATCCCGGCCGCCTTGCGCCGGTGGGCGCCCAGCAGCAGGTCGTTGGGCCATTTCAACGCTGTGGGCAGCTCGGCCAGCGTGCTGACGGCCCGGCACAGCGCCACGCCGGCCAGCAGCGGTAGCCAGCTCCAGCGGAGCTGCGGCACGCCGGTGGGCCGCAGCAGCACCGACAGCGCCAGCCCCGATCGGGCCGGGGCCACCCAATCACGCCCGGCCCGGCCCCGCCCGGCGCTCTGGTGCTCGGCGACTAGCACGGTCCGATCCGGCGCGCCCTGCCGGGCCGCGGCGGCCAGCGCGGTGTTCGTCGAGGGCACCGACTCGACGACCTCCAGCGCGGCATAGGGTCCTCCCGGCACCAGCAAAGCCGCTCGCAGTGCGTCCTCCTGCAGCGGAGGTCGCTCGAGATCGGACCACATGATCTCCAGACACTACCTCTAGGGTCGGCGGCCATGGAGCCGGACATCCACACCACCGCGGGCAAGCTCGCCGATCTGGCGCGCCGCCGGGAGAACGCGACGGGATCCGCCCGCGCGGCGGCACGCCAGCACCCCAAGGGCCGCAAGACCGCCCGGGAGCGGATCGAGGTGCTGCTGGATCCCGGATCGTTCGTCGAGCTCGACGAGCTGGCCCGGCACCGCGCCACCACCTTCGGGCAGGAGGCCAACCGGCCCGCCGGCGACGGCGTGGTCACCGGCTACGGCACCGTCGATGGCCGCCCGGTGTGCGTGTTCAGCCAGGACGCATCGGTCTTCGGTGGCAGCCTCGGCGAGGTGTACGGCGAGAAGATCATCAAGGTGATGGACCTGGCGATGCGGACCGGATGCCCGATCATCGGGATCAACGAGGGCGGCGGCGCCCGGATCCAGGAGGGTGTGGTCTCGCTGGCGCTCTACGGCGAGATCTTTCGGCGCAACACGCACGCCTCCGGGGTGATCCCGCAGATCTCGCTGATCATGGGCTCGTGCGCGGGCGGGCACGTCTACTCCCCCGCGCTGACCGACTTCACCGTGATGGTCGACCAGACCTCGGCCATGTTCATCACCGGCCCGGATGTGATCAAGACGGTGACCGGTGAAGATGTCGGGTTCGAGGAGCTCGGCGGCGGGCGCACGCACAACACCAAGTCCGGCAATGCGCACTACCTCGGCACCGACGAGGACGACGCGCTGGCCTACGTCAAGGAGCTGCTGTCGTTCCTGCCCTCGAACAACCTCTCCGAGCCGCCGGTGTTCGACGCCCCCGATCCGACCCACGGACCGGCGATCGACACCCTCACCGACTCCGACCGGGAACTGGACACCCTCATCCCGGACTCGGCGAAGGCGCCCTACGACATCCACGAAGTGATCACCCGCGTCGTCGACGAGGGAGAGTTTCTGGAGGTGCACGAACTGTTCGCGCCGAACATCGTCGTCGGCTTCGGCCGCATCGAGGGTCGCAGTGTGGGTGTGGTGGCCAACCAACCCACCCAGTTGGCCGGCTGCCTGGACATCGACGCCAGCGAGAAGGCCGCCCGGTTCGTGCGGACCTGCGACGCGTTCAACGTGCCGGTGCTCACCTTCGTCGATGTGCCCGGCTTCCTGCCCGGCACCGGTCAGGAGTGGAACGGCATCATCCGCCGCGGTGCCAAACTGATCTACGCCTACGCCGAGGCCACCGTGCCCACGGTCACCGTGATCACCCGCAAGGCCTACGGCGGCGCCTACGACGTGATGGGCTCCAAACACCTCGGCGCGGACATCAACCTGGCCTGGCCCAGCGCGCAGATCGCCGTGATGGGTGCCTCCGGCGCGGCGAACATCCTGCACCGCAAGGAACTCGCCGCCGCTACGGCCGGCGAGGTCGAGGCGCTGCGGGCCCAGCGCCAGCAGGAATACGAGGACACCCTGCTCAACCCCTACGTCGCCGCCGACCGCGGCTACCTCGACGCTGTGATCCCACCCAGCCACACCCGTTCCCACATAGCCCGCGCTCTACGCATGCTCAAAGACAAGCGCCAGACCCTGCCGCCGAAAAAGCACGGCAACATCCCCTTGTGAGCGCGTAACGGTGTGCCAACACCGAATGCCACTCACGAGTGCTGCAGCGGCTTCTCTGTCACCCACTGATGCGCAGTAGCCACTCGGTCCTTCAGCACCGCCAGCACCTCACCGAGGCCCTCATGATCCATGTAGTCGGTCTCGGTGATCGATGTCGCGTGCGTGCCGACCTGTTGGGCCAGCCCGCTGATTTCGTTGAGCGCCGCGACGATGTGCTGGGTCTCGGTCAGTTTGAGGTCACACATGCCCCACACGCTACAGGTATAAGGTCGGATGCCCTCAGCCTCAGATGGAGTCTGGCACCGATGAGCGAACCCAGAACCGGGCCACCAGCACCGGAGATCCACCTCGTGCGGGGTGAGCCGTCTGACGAGGAGCTCGCCGCACTGATCGCCGTGCTCGCCGGGTTGGCGGGAGCTGCCGGTGCGCAACCGCCCGGGACGCGCAGCGCGTGGGCCGACCCGGCGCAGCGGCTGCGCACCCCGGTGCGTCCCGGTCCCGGAGCCTGGCGCGCGCCGGTGGCAGGATCGGCGGTATGGCCACGATCGCGTTCGAGGACCTGAGCCCGGGCACTGTGATCGATCTTGGTGAGGCCAAGGTCGACCGGGAGGAGATGCTGGCGTTCAACCAGCGGTTCGATCCGCAGCCGTTTCACCTCGACGAGGAGGCCGCGAAGCGCTCGGTGCTCGGCGGGCTGTGCGCGTCGGGATGGTTCACTGCGTGCCTGTGGATGCGCGCGTACGTGGACACCGTGCTGGCCGATTCCACCTCGCAAGGCTCGCCGGGTGGGCGCGAGATGTCGTGGCTGGCGCCGGTGTTTCCCGGTGACCTGCTGCGCATGCGGCTGGAGGTGATCGGCGCGCGGCACTCCCGCAGCCGTTCGGGCCTCGGCCTGGTGGAGATCGTCGGCTCCGTCCACCGCGGTGCGGATTGTGTGTTGCGGATGACGTTCACCGGTATGTTCTCCACCCGTGGCTGACCGTCGCCTCGTCCTCGCGTCGGCTTCCGGAGGCCGGCTCGGCGTGCTCCGCGGCGCCGGGATCGAACCAGTGGTGCGGGTATCCGGAGTGGATGAGGATGCGCTGACCACCACGCTTGCCGCAGCGTCGCCCACCAAGCTGGTCACCGCACTGGCCTGGGCGAAGGCCGATGCGGTCGCGGCGGAGGTCGCCCTCGAGCACCCCGACGCGGTGATCGTCGGGTGTGACTCGATGCTGCACATCGATAGCGAACTGGCCGGCAAACCCGGCTGCGCCGACGTCGCGGTGCGGCGCTGGCAGGCGATGGCCGGCGGCACCGGCGAGTTGCTCACCGGGCACGCCGTGGTGCGCCTCGACGCCGGTGTGCGCACCGCGACCGCCAGCGCTGCGCACGCCACGGTCATCCGGTTCGGCACCCCGTCACAGGAGGAGATCGAGGCTTACGTCGGCACCGGGGAACCGTTGCGGGTGGCCGGCGGGTTCACCCTGGACGGCCGGGGTGGCTGGTTCGTCGAGGGGATCGACGGCGACCCGTCCAGCGTCATCGGCATCAGCCTGCCACTGACCCGGCGCCTGCTCGCCGAGGTCGGGATCTCCGTGGTATCGCTGTGGTCATGATCGGTGCCGCTACCCGATCCGGCCCAGCCCGCCGAACAGATACACCTCGGTCGGGGTGCCTACAGCTTGGCCAGGGGGACGCCGCCGATGAGCATCAGCCGGATCGTCCCCGATGTGCCGAAGTCGATGGTGGCGGTGGCCCGGGGGCCGCTGCCGTCGGTGGCGACCACGGTGCCCAAGCCGTACTTGTCGTGCGTGACCCGGTCGCCGACGTTCAGCGACAGCGACGGTGTGTTCTGCCAGCCCTGGAACGAGGTGGAGCGCAGGCCGCGGGCCGCCACCCCGGCTTGCGCCGAATCCGCCACCGGTGACATCAAAACCAGCGAATCACGACGGCCGAAGACCGTGCGCTCGACCGGACCGGCGCGGCCGGGCTCCTCACGTCGCCAGCACACCAGCGACTCGGGCACATCGGCCAGGAAACGCGACGCCGGGTTGCTCATCGGCGAGCCCCACGCGGAGCGGCTGACCGCCCTGGACAGGTAGAGCCGCTGCTTGGCCCTGGTCAGCCCGACGTAGGCGAGCCGGCGTTCCTCAGCCAGCTCGGTCGGGTCGCCCAGCGCGCGCAGATGCGGGAACAACCCGTCCTCCCAGCCGGTGAGGAACACCACCGGGAACTCCAGACCCTTGGCGGTGTGCAGGGTCATCAAGGTCACCACACCACCGGATTCCGTGCCGTCGTCATCGGGGATCTGGTCGGCGTCAGCGACCAGCGCCACCCGTTCCAGGAACGCCGCGAGCGAGCCCGGCTGTGCTAGATCAAGGTCTTGGGTTAATCAAGGTCTTGGACGCCGCCGTCCTGCACCGGAACCACCGGAACCTCGGTGGCGAACTCCCGCGCCACCGTCACCAACTCGGTGAGGTTGTCCAGCCGGGAGCCATCCTGCGGATCGTCCGAGGCGTCCAACTCGGCCCGGTAGCCGGTGCGCTCCAGCACCGCCTCGAGAATCTCCGCGACCTCCGCACCAGCCACCACCTTGGCCCGCAACTCATCCATCAACACCACGAACACCGTGATCGCATTGCGGGACCGCGGGTTGAGCAACGGGATGTCCTGGCCGGCCGCGGCCGCCCGCAGCGCCGCCGCGAAGGAGATCCGTTCCCGCTCGGCGTAGGTGGCCACCACGGCCTCCGCACGGTCCCCGATCCCGCGGCGGGGAGTGTTGAGGATCCGGCGCAGGGACACGGTGTCCTCTGGGTTGTCCAGCACCCGCAGGTAGGCCAGCGCGTCCCGGACCTCCTTGCGCTCGTAGAAGCGCACCCCGCCGACCACCTTGTAGGGCAGCCCGAGCCGGATGAACACCTCCTCGAAGACCCGGGAGGAGTTGTTGGTCCGGTAGAACACCGCCATGTCTCCGAACCGGGCCTGACCGCCGTCGACCAGCCGGTCGATCTCCGAGGCGACGAACGCGGCCTCGTCATGCTCGTTGTCGGCGACGTAACCGACGATCGGCTCACCGTCCCCGGCGGCCGACCACAACCGCTTGTCCCGGCGGCCCGGGTTGCGGGAGATCACCGCGTTGGCGGCGGACAGGATGGTCTGGGTGGACCGGTAGTTCTGCTCCAGCAGGATCGTCCGGGCGTTCGGGAAATCCCGCTCGAACTCCTCGATGTTGCGGATCGTGGCGCCCCGGAAGGCATAGATGGACTGATCGGCATCCCCTACCACGCACAGCTCGGCGGGTTCCGCGGTCTCCGGACCCACCAGCTGGTACACCAGCTCGTACTGCGCGTGGTTGGTGTCCTGGTACTCGTCGACCAGGATGTGCCGGAACCGACGCCGGTAATGCTCGGCGACGTCGGGAAGGGTCTGCAGCAACTCGACGGTCCTCATGATCAGATCGTCGAAGTCCACCGCGTTCGAGGCGCCCAGCCGCCGCTGGTAGGCGGCATAGACCTCGGCCACCCGGCGTTGGAGATCATCGCCCGCCGCACCGGCGGCCGCACCGGCGTCGACCAGGTCGTTCTTCAGGTTGGAGATCTTCGCCGCCAGCGTCCGGGCCGGGTAGCGCTTCGGGTCCAGGTCCAGGTCGCGGGCCACCATGGTGATCAGGCGGCGGGTGTCGTCGGCGTCGTAGATGGAGAAGTTCGAGTTCAGCCCGGACAGGTGCGCGGCCTCCCGGCGCAGAATCCGCACGCACATCGAGTGGAACGTCGACACCCACATCACCGTGGCGCGCCCACCGACCAGCGCGGCGACCCGCTCCCGCATCTCGGCCGCAGCCTTGTTCGTGAAGGTGATCGCCAGCACCTGCCCGGGTGTGACGCCGCGGTGAGCGAGCAGGTAGGCGATGCGGTGGGCCAGCACCCGGGTCTTGCCGGACCCGGCCCCCGCGACGATGAGCAGCGGGGAGCCGGCATGTTCCACCGCCGCAGCTTGCTGCGGGTTGAGTCCGGCGAGCAGATCCTGCGGCGAGGCGGTATCGGTCGGGGGGCCCGCGGGGGCAACGGAGGCACTCATCGTGGCGACCACGGTACCGGGGGACACCGTCAAGCTTGGACTCCGCTGCGGCCACTCTCCCCGAAAGCGGGTGGACGGCGCAGCAGGCGCCATGGCAGACTCCGTGACGTGCAGTGTTGTGCTCATCGCTTTTTCTACGGGTACCGGATCCGGTGCCCGTGATGGTGTGACGCACACGACCATGACGACGCCCCGGAGTCCACGGACCCGGGGCGTTGTTGCTGCCAGGGAACGCGGGCTCCGAGATGAGGATTAAGGAGACCACCAAGATGTCCCCACATGCGACCAGCGAGGCAGCACCCCCGGCTCAGGACGGTTCCGTCCCCGACCTCACCGCACTCCGCACCGAGATCGACTACCTCGACGCGGAGATCCTGCGGCTGGTGCAGCGACGCACCGCGGTATCCCAGACGATCGGCCAGGTCCGCCGGGCCGCCGGCGGCCCGCGGGTGGTGCACGGCCGTGAGATGGCCGTGCTCGACCGTTACCGGGCGCTGGGCGCTGAGGGCCGCGAGCTGGCGATGCTGCTGCTGCGGCTGGGGCGCGGCAAGCTCGGCCGCTGAGCACCGGCGATCCACTCCGACGCCACCATCGCCTCCCGGTGCCACACTGGCGGCATGGTGCTCGATCTGATTGCTGTCCTCGCCGCGCTGGCCGGATTGCTGGCCGCGGCAGCCCACGGCGGATACCTGGTGATGCTCGGGTCCGCAGCGAACCGGCGCGCCGGTGGCGAACCGGTCAGCCAGTACGTGCGCAGCCGGGTTCCGGTGGCCGGGGTCACCCTCGGCGTCGCGCTGCTCGCGCTGCTGCTCACCACCGGTGGCGCCGCTGCGGACATCCTGGCCATCCTGGCCGGCGCCGGGAGTGGTGTGGTGGGTTACCAGGCGCTGCAGAGCACCCGGACCCGCTACCGCAGCGGCGGGTGAACTAGTCGGGCGGGGCACCGCCCGTCCCGCCGCAGCTACCGGACAGCGACGGGGTAGGCAACGACGGGTTGTGCGCGGGGCGCAGGGCCCTAGCCTGGGGCCGTGGCAAGGAGCGTAGTCAGGTGAACCCCGATTCCCGGTTGGTCGCCGGTCGCTACCGCCTGGACCGGCAGGTCGGCGCCGGTGCGATGGGCGTGGTCTGGCGAGCGCACGACGAGCGGCTGGACCGTACGGTCGCGCTCAAGGAGTTGCTCATGCAACCCGGACTGGCCGACGGGGACGCGGAGACGGCCCGGGCCAGGGCGATGCGTGAGGGCCGCATCGCGGCTCGCCTGCAGCATCCGCACGCCATCTCCGTCTACGACGTGGCTCTCGATCACGGCACCGGTGCAGGGGACCAGATGGTGCCGTGGCTGGTGATGGAATACCTGCCCTCCCGCAGCCTGGCCACGGTTCTCGCCGAGCAGGGACCACTAGAGCCGCACGAGGTGGCCAGGATCGGCTGGCAGGTCGCCGCGGCACTCGCCGCGGCCCATCAGGCCGGGATCGTGCACCGGGACGTCAAGCCGGGCAACGTCCTGCTCGGCCAGGACGGCACCGTCAAGATCACCGATTTCGGGATTTCCCGAGCGAGCTGGGACACCACCGTGACCCGCACCGGCGTGCTGGCCGGCACGCCCGCCTACTTCGCTCCCGAGGTGGCCCGGGGTGAGCAGCCCGGCGCCGCGAGCGATGTGTTCTCGCTGGGCTCGATGCTCTACGTCGCGGTGGAGGGTGAACCTCCCTTCGGTCTGGACGACAACACGCTGGCCCTGTTGCGCACCGTCGCCGAGGGCCGGGTACGTCCCCTGCACCGAGCCGGCCCGCTGTCCACGGTCCTGATGCAGTTGCTGGCCGACGATCCGGCGGCGCGTCCGTCGATGCCCGACGTGGTGACGGCGCTGCGCGCGATCGCGGCGCACGGCACCGCCCCGGCCGCCGACCTCCCCTTGTTCAGCTCGCCCGCTGCCAGGGCCGCGGGCCCCCGCAGCGCCGCGCCCGCACCCACCACCGTGGGCCTGCCGCCCAGCCGCCCGCCGACCGCTTCGCCACGCCGGGGCACCGATTTCGTGTGGTGGCGACGGCCCGCTGTGCTGTTCGGGACCGCAGCCTGCCTCGTCGTGCTCGCCATCGTCTTCGCCTTCGTGGGGGCGGTGCCCGTGTTCTCCGGGCCCACGGCCGGACGTGGTCAGCTGACCGGGACGGTCGCGCCCGGCGCGCGGGCGTTACCCGCCCCGCAGGCTCTCCTCAACCCGCGCAGTCACCTCAACCCGCGCCACAATTCGCACAACCGCCGCTTGCTGAGACGCTGCAGCCCGAGCAGCTGGAACAGGCCGTCCGCACTTATTACGGCCTGCTCCCCGAAGACACCACCGTGGCGTGGGAATACCTCGGGCACGCTGAACGCGCCCGGGGTTTCGCGCACTACAACAAATTCTGGAACAAAATTAACGAAGTAAGGATCCGCGGACCCGTTGCCGTGCAGGGCAACACCGTGCTGGTGGGCCTGGTGTTCGATCCGGTGAACCGGAGACGGACATTCGAGCGCTACCGCCTCACCATGGGCAGCTCACCCGATGGCCACGTACTCATCGAGTCCGCCTCCCGGATCGACGCCTTCGCCCTAACCGGCAGGTAGCCCCCGGGGCGATGGCTATGGTCAATGAGATCCGAGTCGCGCTGACACGTCGTGGTGGCGACTCTCAGGGGTTTCCTTGAGGGCGGAGAGCAGGAGCAGGCTGAACCCGGTAAGCCAGGCCGCGAAGGCCGCAACATGTCCGTACTCCCACCGAGGACGCAGCCGCAGGTACGCCGATAGAACGGATTCCGGCGCTGTCTCCATGACCCGGAGCCACTCCGCGTTCACTGGCGCAACGAGTGCGGCCCATAAGACGAGCGAGAGCACGAGGCCAAGCGCACCCAGCAGCGTCAGCCGAAAGACCGGGCGCCCTCGGACCAAGAACGTCAGCACGGCCGCCGCGACAACGGAGGCGACTTGGACGATGGCTCCAACTGAGCCGAAGAATTGGTAAAGCGTGCTGGTAACTGCCGTGTACATTTCCGCGTCGTACTGCATTTTCGGTGACAATTCGAGCACGTGAGCCGCCCCGAGCGTCAAGCCGAGCGCGGCGAGCAGAAGCGTAATGAAGCGCCAGGTGCGGAGCATAGCTGCGATGGGAAGAGTCGGCATAACATGCTCCACGTAGGGTATGGGAGGACTGAGCTTTCCCTTCGTGCCCGGACCTCAATGGCGCTCCTCGAGGCCGACGGCTTCGCGCAGGCGGTCCACGGCCTCCCGGAGATCGGGATTCTTACGCGCTTCCGAACTCATCAGCTCGGCCAGCGCCTCGGCGATGACGTTGAGCTTCTCCTGGGCGGCCTCCTCCGCGCGGCGATTGGCGTTCTCGAGCAGCGCCACCAGCAGCAGCGTGAGGACACTCGCGACAGTGTGAATGACCGTCTGCCATTCCTTGAGGTTCTCCCACAAGGGAAGGCTGACCAGCCAGACCACGACGATGAAGACACACAGGACGAAGAACGACGTCCGGCTGACCCTACGGTAGACCGCCTCAACAAACCGGTCGAACAGCGAACGTCGATCTCCCTGACTGCGGGTCTTCGCGGCCTCGCTGCGCTCCACACCCAACAGCCTAGCCCCCGCGATCCCCCGCCCGCGTCCCCGACATGGAGACATATCGGGGTCACAGACGCCCGAAAAACCCCGACATGGCTCCATATCGGGGGCCGGGGCGGGGAGCTAAGCCTCGCCAGCGGATTACTTAGCGGCATTGACTCAAACAGAGGTGCTGGATAGCGTCCCGCGCCAGTAACGATTTTCTTCTCTCTGCCCACTGGAGCAATATGGCATCAACCTCGACAATACTCTCATGCTACGGCACCAAGCTCCTTCACCGCTCCTGCACCCAACGCCTTGCGCAACGCACGCAGCGCATAGTATGAGCGCGATTTGACGGTACCCTCCGGCACGCCCAGCGCCTGGGATGCCTCCAGCAGACTGCAACCTCTAAAGTACACCTGAATGATTACCTCACGGTGTTCCTCAGACAGCTTCTGCAGCGCTTCGAGCACCTCCATCGAGTCAATCACCTGATCAGCATGATCCCGTTGCATGGGAGACTGGGCCAGCGACTCGGCGACCTCCCTCGGCCGGGCGGCCGTAGCCCGGATCCGGTCCATCACAATGCGGTAAGCCACCGTCAGCAGCCACGCGCGCACCGAACCCTTGCCGTTGACCAGCACCTCCGAATGGCGCCAGGCACGCACCAAGGTCTCCTGGAGAACGTCTTCGGCGGCAGCCCGATCCCCGGTCAGCTTGATAACGTAGGCCAGCACTGCCGGTCCGTGCTGGGAGTACAGTGCCCGGATCAGCGCCTCATCCGAGTCGCTGACACGACTGCCGAGCAATCGACTCTTCATCGCACGTCACCTCAACCGATCCGACCTGTGTTATGCAATCCACCGCCTGCACAATCACCGCGGTGGGCATCAGGTTCATGAAATCGGCGTGGTCGGTGACGGGATGGTGATGCAGTCGGCCGATCCGTTAGGCTCAATCAGCGGTCCCACGATCCCGCCAGTGGCCGGCAACACCATCACTGTGGTCACAACACGTACCAGTATGCCAAGCCTGCGCTCTCTGCCTGACATCACCTCGCCACCTGGCGGTGAGTACTCGACTACCTGACCCCCTCTCGACCTGCCGAATTCATCGGCGACCCCGCCCGCCCACCTGCTGGCGTCTTCAATACGATAGAGTGCGCCGAGTTGGCATTTGATACCACAAAACCGCAACTGTCTCCGCGGCAACGAGACCGAAGAAGTGATAAAATGTTGTTCGGGAATCAGTTCGCCGACGAACATGCCACAGACGACTGATCCGGGTTCGGCACAGTGATTGTCGGCGCCAGCTGTTGATATCCGCGCGCATGGAGCCGGTAGAGCGTGGCGTAGAGATCGTCTGCTGCCATCAGCTGGTCATGGTTTCCGGCCTCGCGTACCCGGCCGCGGTCGAGCACGACGATCCAGTCGGCCATGCGCACGGTGGAGAAGCGGTGCGAGACGAACACTGTGATCGTGCTCTGGTTGATGCGTCTGGCCACGTCGGTGTAGCGCTCGAAGAGCGCATGCTCAGTCTCCGCGTCCAGGCTGGCCGTCGGCTCGTCGAGTAGGAGGAGGATGGGCTGCTGGCGCATCATTGCTCGTCCCATCGCCAGCTTCTGCCACTGGCCGACCGACAGATCGACTCCGTCCTCGAACGTACGGCCGAGCCGGGTCTCCAGGCCAGCGGGAAGCTGGCCAGGGATATCCGCGGCTCCCGCGCGAGCCAATGCGGTCAGGACCGCTGCTGGATCCTCGATCTTGGCGAGTTCCCCGACTCCGACCGTCTCACGGGTCAGCAACTCCAGGCGGCAGAAATCCTGGAAACCGGCGGTCAGTCTGGCCCGCCACTGGGCGACATCGAAGCGGTGCAGGTCGCATCCGTCGAGCAGGATCCGTCCGGCGGTCGGCTCGTACAGCCGGCACAACAACTTGACCAGGGTGGTCTTGCCAGCCCCGTTCTCACCGACGATCGCCACGGTCGCACCGGCCGGAATCGTCAGCGAAACGTCGTGCAGGACCGGCGTTTCGGTCCCCGGATAGCTGAACCGGACATGGTCGAGGGTCAGCTCACCGGCGCACGAGGGGACCGGCATTCGCGCTGGCCGGGCGCTCTGCATAGCCGTCTCGGCATAGTCGACCAGCCACAGGTAGTACGTAGCGGCGCGCAGCGTCTGCTGCAGCCAGGCGAGGAGCTGGACCGTGCCGGACACGGTGCTGTCGAGCTGGCCGGCCAGACTGATTACCAGCGCCACGTCTCCGGGGGTGGCCAGGCCATGGAGCGCCCGCTGCACAACCAAAGCGACCGCCCCGATGAAGCCCAGCCCGAACACCGCCCACCCGGCCGCAGGCCACAGCTCAGCCCGTACCTCGGCACGCTGACGAACCCGGTGGATCCCCTTGAGCAGCGCATGATGACGTGCGGTGATCTCACCGTCGAGCCCGTAGACGCGCAGCTCCTTGGCCGGACCAGCGGTGCTCGCCAGGGTGAACAACCAGCGTCGCGCACGTTCAGGCTCGGTGGTCTGCTCGTCGGCTTGGCGAAGGACGCGCTGCGCGGCGGTCGCGGCCAATGCCGCCGGGAGCGCGAGGACCGGCAGCAGTGCCAGACGCGGATCGACGGTGGCGAGCGCCCCGATGACCCCGGCGAAGCGGGTCAGGCCACGCAGATTCTCGATCAGGGCGCCGAACGCGCTGCCGATCTCGCCGCGGTGCGCGCGGAGCAGCTTGAGCTTGTCGAGGTAGGGGGGGTCTCATGGTGCTCGAGGGTCGGCAGCTGCGTGCACATCCGCAGGATCCGCTGGTCGAGCAGCAGGCCCACCCGCTGTTGGAGGGACAACCGCAGGTTCGCCATGGTGGTACCGAGCACATGCGTGATCGTGACCGTCGCGGCGAGCAGCCCGGCGGCGACGAGCAGCTCATCGGCCTGCTGGTGAGAGGCACCGTCGACGAGCCATTTCATGCCGAAGCCGTAGAACACACTGGCGAGCCCGACTATGGGGGACAGGACGAACACGCACAGGGCCCGTCGCGGATCGGCCTGGAAGGCGGTTTCGATGAGGATCCGCAGCGCCCGCACCCGGTTACGCATGGGCACCGCCTTCGAAGCGGGTTGCCTGCAAGATGAACATGCGGGCGTAGCGCCCGCCGCGGGCGAGCAACTTGTCGTGGGTGCCGTGCTCGACGATCCGCCCTCCGTCGAACACGCAGATCCGGCTGGCCAGCCGTACGGTGCTGAACCGGTGCGAGATCAGGATCGTCGTCAGGCCACGGGTGAGTTCGAGGAAGCGCTCATACAGCTCGCTCTCGGCACGGACGTCGAGGTGAGCGGTCGGCTCGTCGAGCACGAGTACTCGGGCACCGTGCTCAACCGCGACCAGCGCGCGGGCGAGCGCGAGCCGCTGCCACTGCCCCCCGGACAGCTCGCTCCCGCCCGAGTAGCGGCGTGACAGGAGGGTGTCCCACCCCTGTGGCAGCTCGCTGATGAGGTCAGCGGCGCCCGCGCGCTGGGCGGCGGCTTCCACCGCGCCACTCGCGGCGGCGCCAACCCGACCGAAGGCCACGTTGTCCCGCGCGGACAGCTCGTAACGCTGGAAGTCCTGGAAGACGACGGCGAGCTGCCGCCGCCACGAGCGCACCTCCAGCGCGCGCAGGTCGACGCCGTCCACCGTGATGCGCCCCTGGTCCGGGTCGTAGCACCGGGCGAGCAGCTTGATCAGCGTGGTCTTGCCTGCACCGTTGTCGCCGACGACCGCCAACGACGTGCCGGCCGGTATCCACAGGTCGAGCCGGTCCGCGACCGGGCGGCTACTTGTCGGGTAGGCGAAGGTCACCCCCTCGAAGTTGATGCCTCGAGCGGGGAGACCGTTCGCCGAGCGCGGTCCGTTCGGCATCTCGTCGGCGTGATTGCTGACGGCCAACGCGTGCGGGATCGCAGCACTGGCGCTCGGGAGAATCCACTGCATGTCGCCGACAAACCCCAACGACGCCATCGCCAGGACGGCTTGCACGCCCACGGTGACCTGCCCGATCCCGATCAGACCATGGGCGTTCGCCAACCCGAGCGCGCCGAGAACGGCGGCGTGCGCACCGCCGAGAAGGACGAACCGCACGGCCAGCACCCATTTGCCGGCCCTGGACTGGAACAGTTCGCGCATCCCCAGCAGCCACGCGTCCGAGAACCGGCCCAGGATCCAGGAACCGAGCCCGAATACCCGGATCTCTTTGGCTCCGGACCCGTCCAGGCTGAGGTCTCGCAGGTAAGCCGCCCGCCGCAGTCCTGGCGTTTGCGCCTGGAAAGCCTGCACGGCCAGGCGGATCTCGCGATCGATCCGTCTGCCGGTGAGTACCCAGACCGCGGCCAGCGGCAGCGGCGCCCACCATAGGACACCGGCCAGCGTGATCGCCGCGGCCAATCCGGAAAGCCGCGCAGCGGCGACCTGTGCGAGCGCACTGACCGCTAAGGCCGGTGGGTAGGTGCCGACGCCAACGCTTTGCGCCAGGCTGATCCGGTCGGCGACTCGTGGGTCCTCCAGGTGCGCGATCCCGACCGGTCGCAGGCTCGCGGTAAGCACCTCCTCGGTCGTGAACCGGGTGACACGGCGCCCGAGCGCACCAGCGACCACGTTCAGGCACGGCTGGCTCAGCTGCTGGAGAAAGATGATCACTCCGAACACCACGAGAGCGCGCAGGGCCTGGTCTGCGGCCGGCGAGGACAGTCCCGCACGCAGCGTCGCCGGGACGCTCGCCACCAGGGCGCCGACGACCAGGATGTACCCGATCGGCAGCAGCGCCTCCGCGAGCACCAGGCCGGTGAGGGCGAGCGAGCCCACCCGGGACAGCCGCGGCAGCAGACGGATGAGTGCCCACACCGGCCGGTCACGAGTGCGCCATCGCTTCAGCGAGCAGAGCACCCGCGGCATGCTCATCGCAACGCGAGCTGGGTCAGCCAGCCACGCCGGCCACCGTGCACGGTGAGCAGCACGGCGAGGACCCCACTCGCCCCGTTCAGCAACGACATGTCCTGCTCAGCGAGCTGCTGGACCTCGTCGAACCGACCGAGCACGTAGCGCTCAAGATGGTCACGGAGGCGAGCTGCCTCAGCCAGGCCGGCGTGCCGGGCAAACGCATCGGCGATCGCCAACGTGCCCGCCGCACCGTGGCAGACCCCCAGGATATCGCTGATCCTCGGACCGTCGTCGATGTAGAACTCGTCGTCCCAGGCGGCGCAGAACGAGCGCATGGCCTCGGCGGCGAAGGCTTGGAGTGCGCAATCGCCGAGGACCCGGCCCGCATCCCAGAGCGTCCAGGACACTCCAGGGGTTCCGTAACACCACGCTTGGCGGTGGCTCGCCCCAGGTGGGAGCGGGCGGCCATCGAGGCTGCCACCCGGCCAGGTCCGCACGCCAAGGGCATCGACGAACGAGTGGGCCACCAGCCAGCAGCTCACCCGTCCCAGCGGTGCGGTCAGCTCGTCACGGACACCGACGATGTCGCAGGCAGCACGCAAGGCGGCCGCCACCCCGGGGACCCCATGGCCCAGCCCGATGTTGATCCGCCCGAAATTCCAGCCCAGTAGCTCGTCATCGCGGTAGGCGCCCACCCGCAACCGGCGCAGATCGACAGCGTCACCGAGCGCGGCCAGATGCGAGACGGCAGGCATCACACACTCGGGCGGGCAGGCCGGATCGGTCGCCAGCGCGAGCACCACGCCGGCAGGACCGGTGATCAGGTCGTAATCCTCCCAGCGCAGCGCCTCGGTCCGCCAGTGGCCGGCCGCCGACCAGGCTGCCAGCGAGGCACGAAGCTGGTCGACGAGTGGAGCCAGGCGAGGATGGAACCCGCGCGCCGCCTGGGCTCCGGCGAACAATCCCGCCAGGCCCGAACCGAACGTGCCCACATGGCTGACGCCACCCCGAAAACCCGCGAGCCACGAGGAGAGCGCTCGGCCGGCTGCATCCTGGGTGAGGGGATCCCGGGTTAGGTCCCGGGTTAGGTCACTGCGCTGGGCCACGAGCGAAGCAAGCACCGCAGGACCCGCATCAGGTGGGAACTTCGAGTCCGGTCCAGCCCGACACGCTGCGAAGGTGCGCAGTGCTTCGCAGGCGGTCCCCAGCACCGCCGCCTGCCGATCGACCAACGGTGTGGTGATGGGGGATATCATGTCATCTCATTCTCTTCACGATGTCGCTGGATGGCGGCGGCCTGTCGCCAGGAGTGTGTTCACTCATGGCGACAGGCCACCGGAATTCGTCGACTCCAGCACAGGCGAAATGAGATCCGCAGGTGCCGGAGCCGTGTGAGACTCAGCACAGTGTGGGCTCAGCCATGACATTTTCCTGTACAAGCCCCCGAACAGAAGTCACTAGGGCATTCTCCGCCGCAGCGACAAGCACTGATCGCGCCTGCCGGCTCCGCGATGAGCCCGTGAGTTCCCTGGAACTGAGCCTCCAGTTCCGCAATCAACGTGTCCACGTCAGAAAGCTCCAGCGCGGACAGCTCGACGGCGGTGGCCTGCGCAGTGATGGTGTGCATTTTTTCTCACCTCCTTTCACTGTCGATGCGTTGCTTTTCGGCATCCGCCTTCTCCTTGCTGATAAGGCGGCGACCCTGCGTTAGGGCACCTGACAGGTGGTTCTGCCGGTGCACCCTCCTTGCGTGCACCCGACTGAGCCGTGCGGGTCCATAGCCGGCGCCACAAGCTCGCGAGTGGCCTGGAACTGAACTTCCAACTCCGTGATCAACGCGTCCACGTCAGAGAGCTCCAGCGTGGACAGCTCGACCGTCGCGGCCGGTGTCGTGATGGTCTGCATTCGTGTCACCCCCTTCCACCTCCGAAGCGTTTACTGGTGGACTCATGCCTGGGTCACGCATTCCGGAGTGCCGGTGCAATGCGGCCCCGTGAACCATTGCGGGCCGTGTGGCCCCATCATTGGCGCCAAGAGCTCGCGAGTGGCCTGGAACTGAACTTCCAGCTCCGAGATCAACGCGTCCACGTCAGAAAGCTCCAGCGCGGACAGCTCGACCGTCGCGGCCGGTGTCGTGATGGTCTGCATTCTTTTCACCTCCTTCCGTCGTGTCGATGCCGTGCCAACCGGTCGGCGCCCCCGTGTCCGGGATCGGCGAGCTGGCTGGCCTGACAGGTGGTGGCTCACCCAGCGCTCGGGCCAGACGGGCGGCCATTGCGGTGGGGGACTCGTCGCAGGGCAGGCGCAACACGAGCTCGGAGGCGAGCTGGTCACCCGGCAGATGCGCCTGATCAGCGACAACGAGTTGGTCGGGGGCGGGCAGCATCTCCTCGAGCGCCATCCCGTCCTGCGCGGCCTGCGCGGCAGTGCGCTCGAGTGTGCGGATGGCACGGAGGCTCTCCAGGTCGCAGGGGAGCGGCTTGCCACCCGGGTGGTTGGCGACGAACACCCACCGGGGCAGCTCAAGGCTGCGCCGGAGCTGCTCGAGCGCCCGCGCCTTGGTCAGGACGGGAGAGTCGAGATCCCAGAGCTGATCCCGGGTGATGTGCCATTGGGCGCAGGAGAGCACCAGTGCACCGCCAATCGTGATGCGTGGCATGCCGGTGCGCTCACCCAGCGCCTGGAGGGAGCAGCCGAGGGGCCGCGCCCAACGCAACACGGACGGCGAGGCGCCCAGCAGCAACCTGTGCAGGAGATTCCACGGCGGCATCGGCGATCTGGTGGCGTGGTAGACGGGCCAGATCTGCTGCCCGACCACCTCCGCGACAACACGCGCACCGCGTCGCCGGAGGGTGATGGCGTCGAGGGGCACGTAGCGCGGCCGGGCTCCCTTCGGTAGCTGACAGTAGGTGCTCAGATCGGCGTCCCCGGTCCACGCCCGCGGGTACAGCGGCCGGCGTACGGCGTTCGCTGCACGATCCGAGAGTGGCGGGCTGAGCAGCTCTACGAAGGGGATACCGGCCCGCTCCTCCAGCCGGTGGAGAAACTCGTGGTACGCAGTGACCTGGGCCACCTCCCCGTGGAGTTCGCTGAGCCCGCTGGCAAAGCGAGCGTCGAGCACACCCGCCCCACCGAGTTGATCGAGGACGGCGACCGGTCCGGCGCCGGCACGCAGGACTCGCAGTACGCAATCGAGCGGCCAGTCCAGCGCAGGCTCCGGCGCACCGAGCTGGTCGAGCAGCGCGTCGCTGATGTCGACGTCCTCACCTGCGCCGATCCGCGCCGCTATCCACTCCAGCAGCCGCGCATATCCCGAGCCGTCCGTGCGCGCCGGGGGCCAACCATGGTGGTGATGCCGATGCCGTTCGGTCGCGGTGTCATCACCATGGCTTTTCTCGTCATGACTTTTCTCGTCGGCACGCAGGCGCTGCGCCACGAGGTCCAGCACGGGACGGGGCGCCTCGGTGATCTCCTCGGGAAGGGCGTGCCGCTCGCCTTCCGGTGTGTCGGCATCGATGAGCGCGAGGACACGGACCACCTGCAGCACATGTTCCTGTAGTCGCTGGCAGGCCGCGTGCGGGAGCGGTGTTATCGCCTGCCGGTAGACGTCGACGTACTGCGCGTCGCCGTCGCGCACCTCGACGGTGCTCGACTGGACCCTGCTCGACTGGACCCTGCTCGACTGGGCGCTGCTCGACTGGGCGCTGCTCGGCTGGGCGCTGCCGTTGGTCGATCCCGCAGAAGGCAGCGGACGCCACAGGTCGAACCGGCTTTGGGGGGGCATCGAGACCTGGAGCACGCCGAGGCCGGTCAGGTGTCCGAGGAACGCGCGCAGCACGCCTCGCCGGCGTTCGTCAGGCGCGGGGAGCAGGGTGGCCTCCAGTTGCCCCAGCGGCATCGGTCCGAACTGCAGGGCTGCGCGGATCACGTCGAGCAGCCCGGTGCGCCGCAACCGGAGGTCGCGCATGCTGGTGGGCTCGGCCGGATCGATGACCCAGAACTGAAGATGGCCGCCGTCAAGCCAGTGCAGCGGCGCGATCGTCAGGCCTACCTCGGGATCGGCCTGCTCCAGCGCGCGGCCGGATAGCTCAAGACGCTGCCCGTGGATGTTCTCGAACCCAGTTCGCCGCGATCTCCGCACGAACCGCGACGGGAGGGAACGGTGCAAGCGGGTCCTGCGTGACCGGCACGAGAGCGAGATGGCCGAGCCAGGCTCGGGGGGTGGTCTTCGTCGCTCCACGAGCGATCATCCGCCAGAGGTAGTCGCTGCGCTGCCGCAGCCGCTTACCCCCCCACGACTCGCCATCGCTCAGGCGCTGCTCGATGTCCCGATACGTCTCGGGGTTCCCACCGCGCAACGCGCGCTGTGCCACCGGTGAGCTTTGGATCAGCTCCCAGGGCGCGCGCAGCAGCCGCGCCTGCTCTGCGGCGACCGCACCAGCAGCGCAGCATTCCAGATCGGCCAGGCGCGCCGAGCAACGCGCGGCCTGCTCCAGCTCTGCGGCCAGCTCGGAGCAGGACGTGGCCAGTACCCGAGCGGCGAGGCCCGCCACGTCTCGACACTCCGCCTCTGAGACTGGGTCGGCATTGTGCAGCCGGCGACGCAGCCGCAATGCCTGTGCTCGCTCCTGGCTGGACATCCGGGGATGAGGGACGAGCTCGGCGCCGATCCGATCGGCTAGCCGCGTTCCCATGGCCCGGTACTGGCCGTCCAACTCGCCGAGCCGGCGCAGCAGCCCGAACAGCTCAGAGTTCCCCGCGGCCACCCACAGCCGGATCGGGAGCCCCGCCACGCGCAGCAGCGCTGAGCATCCCAGCGCCAGGTCCGAGGCCGGCATGTCAGTCCGCCTGCCGGGCGGCGAGCGCTTCGGTCAGTAATGCTTGACGAATGAACGGCAGCGCCGCCCGGTTCCAGTGGAAGATGACGAGATACGCGGCGGCCTCTCGAGGGCCGAGGTACGCCTCACGGGTCGCGAAGTACTCGCGCCGCCACCTGGCGGTCTCGGGGCCGACAGCCTGGCGGTAGGTCTCGGCGATCTCCCGCACCTGTGGTGGAAGCTGCGCGAGCAGCCACTGGTGGTCTGCCCAGCCGGCCCGGATCGGGTCCGCAACCCTCGCGAAGTCGCCGTTCCCCAGCGCCTGCTCGCCGAGCTGTCGGCCGGTCTTGCGGCGGACCCGGTCCCACACGTCCAGGTCTTCCCAGCCCACGATCTCCAGTCCGTCGAACAGGGCCCGCAGCATCGCCAGTGACAGCGCCCAGGCCGGTCCGGGCTCCTCGCCGGGCGAACCGGCCAGAACGTGATAGTCGAGCCAGGCCAACGAGTCGATCGTGAACAGCCGGTGCACGCTCCACATCGATACCGGCCCGCCGAACAGGTGCGCCTCCGGCTCGTACACCGCCGGGCCGGCCTGCTCGATCAGGTTCTCCTCCTGCCATCCGGAAAACCGCTCGTACAGCTCCTGTGCCAGCCCGTCCCTGCCTGGCCCGGTCGTCTCGAATCGGACCCGCAATCCCGGGGGCTTGTGCATGAAGAAGAAGTTGCTGACCGCAGGCTGCGCCAACAGTTCCCGGGCAACACAGGCCAGTCGACGGTACAGCTCGGTATGCGACCGTCCCTGCGGAATGTGTAGGCCAACCTGCACCCACCCCGAAGACCGCGCCACCCTCTGCAATGCGCCAAGCCCGCCCGCCAGAAACGCATTTTGCAGGCCGCGCAACTCCCGACTCGCCGCCCCAGGTTGCTCCCCAATACCGTCAGCGCAGCAAATCAGGAACTCGGCCAGCGACAACCGACAGCCATCCACCACCACCTGATAGGTGGACAGACCGGAGGACGCATTCGACCATTCAGCATCAGCCAAGAAGCTGTCCTGGCTCCCGTCGATGAGGATGCTCCCCACGGTGATGCCCTTTCCTCACCACCGATGCCTGTGTCGGTGACTGCTACCAACACGGCACCTCGGGCGATCAGGTTCACTCCATCGTGGAGTTGTCACCCGAATGGCCTAGCGCTGATCGGTGAGATGAGAAGACCTCTGGCTAACCGGCTACGACTGGATCTTCTCCACCGGACCCTGCGGGAGCGAGGGGCGAAGGGGAGTTAGACGAGGCGGCGGTCGGAGGCCCAGCGGGAGAGCTCGTAGCGGTTGGAAAGCTGGGTTTTGCGCAGCACGGACGACACGTGGGTCTCCACTGTCTTGATCGAGATGAACAGCTCGGCGGCGATCTCCTTGTAGGCGTAGCCGCGGGCCAGCAGGCGCAGCACATCGCGCTCGCGCGGGGTGAGCAGGTCCATCTCCGGGTCGCCGACCGGCGCTTCGCCGGAGCGTTGGGCGAAGGCGTCGAGGACGAATCCGGCCAGCCGCGGGGAGAACACCGGGTCACCACCGTGCACCCGGCGCACCGCGTCGGCCAGCTCCCGCCCGGAGATCGTCTTGGTCACGTACCCGCGGGCGCCGCTGCGGATCACCGCGATCACATCCTCGGCCGCGTCGGACACCGACAGAGCGAGGAACACCACGTCGGGCTGGGCAGGATGGACCCGGCGCAGCACCTCGGCGCCGCCTCCGTCGGGCATGTGGACGTCGAGGAGCACGACGTCGGGGCGCAGGTGCCCGATCCCGGTGACCGCCTCCTCCACTGATCCGCCCTCGCCGACCACCACGACCGCCGGAATGCCCGGCTCGGCGGCACCGGCCCGGTCCAGCTCGGCCTTCACGCCGGTGCGGAACAGCGCGTGGTCATCGACCAGGAAGACCCGGATGGTCCGGTCCTCGGTGGCATCCCCGTCGTCGGTCATGCGTCTTCTCCGCCCTTCCGGCGAGCGATGGCCAGCTGAACCTCGGTGCCCTCACCGGGCGCGGTACGCAGCGACACCGTACCGCCGTGCCGTTCCATCCTGCCGCGGATCGAGTCGGCCAGCCCGTGCCGGTCGGCGGCGACGGCAGCCGGATCGAAACCGGCACCCCGGTCCCGGACGAACACCTGCACCTGGCCGGGCTCGACCTCGGCGTACACGCTGACCTCGGCGACGCCGGCGTGTTTGGCCGCGTTGACCATCGCTTCCCGGCTGGCCTGCACCAGCGCGGGCAACGACTCCTCCAGCGCACAGTCACCCACCACCACGACCTGCATGCTCACCGCGTAGGTGTCCTCCACCTCACCGGCGGCGGAGTGCAACGCCGCGGCGAACGCCGGCATCGCGCCGTTGGTGGAGTTGATCCGGGCCCGCTGCGCCCGCCCGTAGCCCTGCGGCCCGTAGAGCCAGGCGCGTAACTCCCGTTCCTGGCCACGGGCCAGCCGGCGAACCTCCCGGGCCGAGTCGGACTGCTGCTGGATCAGCGCGAGCGTCTGCAGCACCGAATCATGCAGGTGCGCGGCGATCTCGGCCCGCTCCTCGGTGCGGATCCGGGCCCGGCGTTCCTCACCCAACGCCCGCAACAGCCGCAACCACCAGGGCACGGTCAGCACCGCCACCCCGACCAGTGTCGCGGCGGCGGCCATCAGCGCGAACCGCGCTTGCCCCAGATCATCCTGGTTGAACAGGAACACCCCGATCCCGCTGGCCATCAGCACGATCCCGGCCAGCACCCGCAGCAGCGCCATCCGGCCGCCGCCGAGAATCACGCCCGCGCCGCTTCGCCACCGGGTCCGCTGGCCGGCGTCGGCCTCCCGCCACACCAGGACCGCACCGATCAGGGCGACACCCAGCGGTCCGGTCACCCAGCCACCCCAGGTGGTACCCAATGCCGCGCCGGCCAACGCCAGGCCACCGCCGAGCACGACCAGGCCGACCGCCTGCTGCCGGTCCCGCGCAGTGCTCGGTCGCCGGGGAGGCGTGTCGGTCGCTGGCAGGAACGCCCAGAGCAGCGCATAGCCGATCAGCCCGACCCCACCGAAGGCGGCCAGCGCGACGAAGATCACCCGCACCCAGAGCACCGGCACGCTGAGGTGCTCGGCGACCCCGCTGGAGACCCCAGCGATGACCCGGTCGGACCGGTGCCGGCTCAACTGCGGCGACCCCGGAGCCGGCGCAGCGCGCGAACGGGCTCGCCTCGCCTGATCTGCCGTTGTGCGCACGCTTGTCATGGTCACACGTGCAGAACCGTCACGGGTACCAGGGGCGCCCCGGTATTCGCGACCCAGGGACGGATCAGGGTGACCCCTGATGGTGTGCGCGATCAGGAAAGGTCAGGCTGAACACCGTGAGCGAGATCAAACTGGAACACGTGGCACGGGACTTCTGGGCCACCAGGCCACATCGTCACGCCGATGACCGCAAGATCGCCGGAGTGGCGGCGGCGATAGGGCGGCGCTACGCCATCGACCCGGTACTGGTTCGGGTGGCGTTCGTGGTGGCCGCCTTTGCCGGTGGTGGCGGGGTGCTGCTGTACCTGCTGGGCTGGCTGGCGCTGCCCGCAGGGGACGACCAACCCTCCGGTGCCGAGAGCGTGGCCAAGCATGGCCGTATCTCGATCCCCGTAGCGCTCACGATCATGCTCGTTCTGCTGCTGATCCCGACGACCGGAGTGGTGCTGATCCCGACGGCCGGAGCGTTACTCGGTAACCAGGGAGGGTCAGGCATCATCGGCCTCGCCGTCGGTTTGGGGGCGCTTTTCTTGCTCCATCGCTCCCGGGCGTCGTTGGGCGAGATTCCGGGGGCTCCGGCAGCACAGCCAGCAACGCCAGGCGAGCCGGCTCCCGCAACATCCGCCCAGTCAGCTGATGAGTCCGGTGCTCCTGCACCGCCCGCATGGGACCCGCTGGGTGCGGCACCATTCGCCTGGGACCTGCCGGAGCCCTCAGCACCCGCGCCCAGCACTCCTGCGCACAGTGTCCGATCAAAGATCACTCCGATCACTCTCGGGCTCGCGCTGCTGACCGGTGGGCTCGCGCTGGCCCTCACGCCAGCACTATCAGCCGCCCAGGTCGCCGCGATGCTGCTGGGGGTGATCGGGCTCGGCCTGGTAGTGGGCTCATTCCTGCAAGGCGGTCGGGGGCTCATCCCCGTCGCCATCCCCCTGGTCCTGCTCACCTGGATACTGGGCGCCGCCCCCACCTCTGCCCTCACTGTCGGCGGCCAGCACTGGCACCCGCTGACGGCCGCTCAGGTACAGCCGCAGTACTCAGTGACCCTGGGTAACGGCGATCTGGACCTCACCGGATTGCAATTGGCCGAGGGCCAGACTGTCACGACCAGCGTCGCCGTGAGCATCGGCCAGACGCACGTCCTCCTGCCGCGCAACGTCGACGCCGAGGTGAGCTGCCAGTCCCAGCTCGGCGATGTCCACTGTCTCGATCAGAACGCCTCCAACGGCTACCCATCCCGGGTGACCGTGACCGACCGCGGGCCAGACGGCGCCGGCGGCGGAAAACTGGTCCTGGACGTGCGTTCCGCCGCCGGCCAGGTACACGTGGATCGCGCATCATGACCGGGATGGAGCCGACAATGCCCGAACGTGGGGCTGATCCAGGACAGCAACACACCGGCGAGACCGCACGACGCGGGCCGGATCCACTCACGATGGTCGCCGGGCTGGGCGCGCTGGGCATCGCCATCACCACGCTGATCGGCGGCATCACCTGGTTCCCCCACCTGGATGGCCGGTGGCTGCTCGCGGCGCTGGCGCTGATCATCGGTCTGCTCCTGGTGATCGGCTCGCTGCGACCCCAACGGCATTGAACGCGACGGCTGCATCGGAGCGGCCTGCGCTGGTGGGCTGGGTCACCGTCGTGTCAAGGAATCGTCAATAAACTGGGCGCGACCATCAGGGAAACGGAAAGCGACCACCAACGGCGACATATGGGGCGCATCATCATTTGTGGCGGTCGCTGCCCCGGCGAGCCAGCAGGAAAAGGGTGGCCCTCATGGTTGATCTGGCCTACGTGCTGGTGTTCATCGGGATCTTCCTGGTGCTGGCGCTCACGCTGCACGGTCTGGAGCGGCTGTGACTGCCGTTGAGAACACCATCGCGCTGATGATGGCGCTGCTGTTGATCGGGTACCTGAGCTACGCGCTGGTCCGACCGGAGAAGTTCTGAGATGTCCGATACTGCCGCGGGCCTGCTGCAGGTCGCTCTGCTCCTCGCCGTCCTCGTCGCGGTCTACCAGCCGCTCGGTGACTACATGGCCAGGGTCTACACCGCGAAGACCCACCTACGCGCCGAGCGGGTGATCTACCGGGTGGTCCGGGTCGACCCTGACGCCGATCAGCGCTGGACCACCTATGCCGCAGGCGTGCTGGGCTTCTCAGCGGTGTCGATCGTGTTTCTCTACCTGCTGCAGCGGTTGCAGGGCGTCCTGCCGCTGGGCCTCGGGCGGGGCGCCGTCGAACCCGGAGTCGCGTTCAACACTGCGGTGTCGTTCGTCACCAACACGAACTGGCAGTCCTACGTGCCCGAGTCGGTGATGGGCCACCTGGTGCAGATGGCCGGGCTCACCGTGCAGAACTTCGTGTCGGCAGCGGTCGGGATGGCAGTGGCCGTCGCGCTGATCCGCGGCTTCGTGTGCAGCCGCACCGACCGGCTGGGCAACTTCTGGGTCGACCTCACACGCGGCGTGGTCCGGATCATGCTGCCGATCTCCGTACTCGGGGCGATCGTGCTGATCATCGGCGGGGTGGCGATGAGCCTGCGCGCCGGGGTGTCCGTCACCGGGCTGGACGGCAACGCGAGCACCATCGCGCTGGCTCCGACCGCCAGCCAGGAAGCGATCAAGGAACTGGGCACCAACGGCGGGGGGATCGTCAACGGCAACTCCGCGCACCCCTTCGAGAACCCGAGTTCCTGGACCAACCTGTTCGAGATCTTCCTACTGCTGGTCATCCCGGTCTGCGTGACCCGCACGTTCGGCCGGATGGTCGGCGACGTCGCGCAGGGCTACGTGCTCGTCGCCGTGATGGGACTGATCTGGTCCGCGATGCTGTCCGTCGCCTGGTGGGCCGAGACGCACCCGAACGGTCCGGCCACGCTGGCCGCCGGGGCCGCGATGGAGGGTAAGGAGGTCCGCTTCGGTATCCCGTCCAGCGCGCTGTTCGCCATCTCCACCACCGGGACCTCGACCGGGGCGGTGAACTCGTTGCACGACAGCTACACCGGTCTGGGCGGTGGGATGACGCTGCTCAATATGCTCTTCGGCGAGGTCGCGCCGGGCGGGGTGGGCACCGGGCTGTACGGCCTGCTCGTCGTCGCCGTGATCGCGGTGTTCCTGGCCGGGCTGATGGTCGGGCGCACTCCTGAGTATCTGGGCAAGAAGCTCGAGCGCCGGGAGGTCACCGCGGCGGCGATCTCGATCCTGGCGATGCCTGCCGTGGTCCTGCTCGGGACCGGTGCGGCGTTGGCGCTGCCCTCCACCCGGGAGGCGTTGAACAACTCCGGGGCGCACGGCCTGTCCGAGGTGTTCTACGCCTACGCCTCGGCGGGCAACAACAACGGCAGCGCGTTCGCCGGCATCACAGTGACCTCCGGTTTCTTCCAGTCCACCCTGGCGGTGGCGATGGCGTTCGGCCGGTTCGTTCCGATCCTTGCGGTGCTGTGCCTGGCCGGTTCGCTGGCCCAGCAGAAGCCGGTTCCGGTCACCGCGGGCACGCTGCCGACCACCGGCGGGTTGTTCGTCACGCTGGTCACCGCCACCGTCATCCTTGTCGCCGCGCTGACCTTCTTCCCGGCGCTGGCGCTCGGTCCCTTCGCGGAGGCACTGGCATGACCCTCGTCAAGCAACGCCAGCCCACCGGCGCGGAAAAGCGCGCGGCGCGGGCCGGAGTGACCGCTGGCGCCTTCAGCCCCGGCCAGTTGGTGTCCTCGCTGCCCGACGCAGTGCGCAAGCTCGACCCGCGCCACCAACTGCGCAACCCGGTGATGTTCGTGGTAGGGGTCGGATCGATGCTGGTCACCGTGCTGGCCGTCGTGCGGCCCGGAGTGTTCTCAATCGCGGTGGCGGCCTGGCTGTGGTTCACCGTGCTGTTCGCCAACCTCGCCGAGTCGGTCGCCGAGGACCGTGGCCGGGCACAGGCCGACACACTGCGCCGCACCCGGAAGGAGACGGTGGCCCGGCGGCTGACGGGTGGCACTGAGGAGCGGGTGCCCGGCGCCGAGCTGCGACTGGGTGATCTCGTGGTGGTGGAGGCCGGGGAGGTGATCCCGGGAGAAGGCGAGATCGTCGAGGGCATCGCGACGTCGAGAGTCGGCGATCACCGGCGAGTCCGCCCCAGTGATCCGGGAATCCGGTGGGGACTTCTCCTCGGTCACCGGCGGTACCACTGTGCTCTCCGACCGGATCATCGTGAAGATCACCTCCAAACCTGGGGAGTCCTTCGTCGACCGGATGATCGCACTGGTCGAGGGTGCGCAACGGCGCAAGACTCCCAACGAGATCGCGCTGACCATCCTGCTGTCCACGTTGACGATCATTTTCCTGCTGACCGTGGTCGCCTTGCAGCCGATGGCCGGCTACTCCGGGCGGCTGCAGGACGTCATCGTGCTGGTAGCGCTGCTGGTCTGCCTGATCCCGACAACCATCGGGGCGCTGCTGTCGGCCATCGGCATCGCCGGGATGGACCGGCTGGTCCAGCGCAACGTGCTGGCCACCTCCGGCCGCGCGGTGGAGGCTGCCGGGGACGTCAGCACGCTGCTGCTGGACAAGACCGGGACGATCACCTTCGGTAACCGGCGGGCCACCGAGCTGATCCCGGTCGGGGGTGCGCTGCTGGTTGCGCTGGCTGCCGCGGCACGGGTGTCCAGCCTTGCCGATGGCACGCCGGAGGGCCGCAGCATCATCGAGCTGTGCGCGGCCGAGCACCATCTGCCAACCGAGCCCGATGAGGTTGAGCGGGCTGCGGAGTCCGTGCCGTTCAGCGCGCAGACCCGGATGTCGGGCATCGACGTCGGCACGGACCGGAAGGTTCGCAAGGGTGCGGCCAGCGCTGTGGCGGCCTGGGTGCGCGAGCACGGCGGCACGGTGCCCCCCGAGGTGGAGCGGATCACCAAGGAGATCTCCGAGTACGGTGCCACCCCCTTGGTCTGCGCGGAGCTGGTGACCGGCCGGGCCCGGGTGCTCGGCGTGATCCGGCTCTCCGACGTGGTCAAGCCCGGCATGGCCGAGCGGTTCGCGCGAGTTGCGAAGCGATGGGCATCAAGACCGTCATGATCACCGGCGACAACCCATTGACCGCGCACGCGATCGCGGCCCAGGTGGGCGTGGACGACTTCCTCGCCGAGGCCACCCCCGAACACAAGATGGCGCTGATCCGGCGCGAGCAGGAGGGCGGCCGGCTGGTCGCGATGACCGGCGACGGCACCAACGACGCACCGGCGCTCGCGCAGGCCGACGTCGGCGATGACCATGAACACCGGGACGGCCGCGGCCAAAGAGGCCGGCAACATGGTCGACCTGGACTCCAACCCCACCAAGCTCATCGACGTGGTGGAGATCGGCAAGCAACTGCTGATCACCCGCGGTGCCCTGACCACCTTCTCCATCGCCAACGACTTGGCGAAGTACTTCGCGATCATCCCCGCGATGTTCGCCGGGCATCTACCCGCAGCTGGACAAGCTCAACGTGATGCATCTGCGCCAGCCCGAACTCGGCGATCCTGTCCGCGGTGGTGTTCAACGCGCTGATCATCGTCGCGCTGATCCCGCTGGCACTGCGAGGGGTGCGCTACCGGCCGTCATCAGCGGTGTCGCTGCTGCGGCGCAACCTGCTGATCTACGGCATCGGGGGCATCATCACCCCGTTCGTCGGGATCTTCCTGATCGACCTGCTCGTCCGTCTCATCCCGGGGATCTGATGCTGACCACGTTACTGCGCCAGTCCGCAGCGGGCCTGCGGGTGCTGCTGGTGATGACCGTCCTGTGCGGCCTGGCGTATCCATTCACGGTCTACGGCGTGTCACGGATCCCTGGATTGGACGCCAAGGCCGAGGGGTCGCTCGTCGTCGTCGGCGGTCAGGTGGTGGGCTCAGAGCTGATCGGAATTGATCCAGTGGCCTCCGGTAGCCAGGATCCGTATTTCCACACTCGGTCATCGGCCTCTTCACAGGGAGTACTAGGCCCAGGCGATCCGTCGGTCTCCGGTGGGTCAAATCTGGCAGGTGACTCGCCTGACTTGCTCGATGCCGTGACACAGCGGCGCGCACTGATCGCCGCTCGCGAGGGTGTCGCGCCCGCAGACGTCCCCCGGACGCCGTGACCGCTCCGGCGTCCGGGGTGGATCCCCACATCAGCCCGGCCTACGCGCTGCTGCAGGTGGCCCGGGTCGCCCGGGCCACGGGAATGCCCGAGCAGCGGGTACGGGCGCTGGTCGAGCATTCCACCATCGGCCGCGCACTGGGCTTCCTCGGGGAACCCGTGGTGAGCGTGCTGGCGCTGAACCTCGCTGTGCAGCGGGCCCGCGCAGGCTGATCCCGGTTGTGCCTGATGAATACCTCAGAGGTGGACACTGGAGTCGTGGCTGAGCACGGCTCGACCCGTCGCGGTGAGCTGCGGATCTACCTCGGGGCCGCACCGGGCGTCGGGAAGACCTTCGCCATGCTCGGCGAAGGCCACCGGCGCGCGAGCCGCGGCACCGACATCGTCGTCGGCCTGGTGGAGACCCACGGCCGGGACAAGACCGCCACTCTGTTGGAGGGCATGGAGGTGATGCCGCGGCGCACCGTCATACACCGCGGCATGGAGCTCTCCGAGATGGACCTCGACGCCGTCCTCGCCCGTCGGCCTGCCGTTGCCCTGGTCGACGAGCTGGCGCACACCAACGTGCCCGGTTCACGTAACACCAAGCGCTGGCAGGACATCGAGGAGCTCCTCGAGGCAGGCATCACCGTGCTGTCCACGGTCAACGTGCAGCATTTGGAGTCACTGAACGACGTCGTCGAGCGGATCACCGGCATCGCGCAGCGGGAAACCGTTCCCGACGAGGTGGTGCGCCGCGCCGAACAGGTCGAGCTGGTCGACATCACCCCCGAGGCACTGCGCCGGCGAATGGCGCACGGCAACATCTACCCCGCCCACCGCATCGACGCCGCACTGTCCAACTACTTCCGACCCGGCAACCTCACCGCGCTGCGCGAGCTCGCGCTGCTGTGGGTGGCCGACCAGGTCGACGTCGCGCTGCGGCACTACCGCGCCGAGCAGCACGTCACCGACACCTGGGAGGCCAGGGAGCGGGTGGTCGTCGCAGTCAGCGGCGGTCCGGAATCCGAAACGCTGATCCGGCGCGCGGCCCGGATAGCGGCCCGCACCGGCGGCGGCGAGCTGCTGGTACTGCACATCCTGCGCGGCGACGGCCTGGCCGGAACACCGCCGGCGGCACTGGCGAGC
Source organism: uncultured Actinomycetota bacterium (assembly GCA_963712995.1). GTDB lineage: Bacteria > Actinomycetota > Actinomycetes > Mycobacteriales > Pseudonocardiaceae. The sequence goes on from CAVQKH010000026.1 coordinate 254,163, forward strand.
GTCCGCAAGCTCGCCGCAGACGTCGGGGCGACGTTCCACACCGTGCTCGGCGACGACCTGCCGAGCACGCTGCTCGATTTCGCCCGCGGGGTCAACGCCACCCAGCTGGTACTGGGCACCTCACGCCGGTCCCGGCTTGCCCGGCTGTTCGACGAAGGCATCGGCGCCGCCGTGGTGCAGGACTCCGGACCCATCGACGTGCACATGGTCACCCACGACGAGGCAGGTCGCGGTCTGCGACTACCCCCGCTGCACAGCGCGATCCCGCAGGCCCGCAAGATCACTGGCTGGGTGATGGCGCTGCTGCTGCCCTCGGCGGCGATCGGGTTGGGCATCACTGGGCGTGAGTTGTTCGACCTTTCCACCGACGTGGTGCTCTTTTTCCTGGCTACCGTGGGGGTAGCGCTGATCGGTGGGCTCGGGCCGGCGTTGCTGGCGGCCGCGGTCTCCGGGTTGGGGCTCAACTACTTCTTCACCCCACCGATCTACAGCCTCACCATCGCCGCGCCGAAGAACATCGTGACTGTGCTCTCGATGGTGCTCGTGGCGGTGATGGTGGCGCTCGTGGTTGACCGGGCCGCCCGCCGCACCGTCCAGGCTGCCCGGGCGCGCACCGAGGCCACGCTGCTGGCCTCCTACGCCCGTATCGTGCTCACCGGGGCGGATCCGGTGAGCAAGCTGCTGGAAAAGGTGCGCGAAAACTTCGGGCTCACCTCCGTGACGCTGCTTGCACGGCTCAGTGATGATCAACGGGGGGACGGCTGGCAGCAGGTGGCCTGGACGGGCACGGACCCATGCTCAACATCCGCCGAGGCCGACACCGCGATTACCGTGGACGACTGGATGCGGATGGCGATCCGGGGCCGACCGCTGACCGCGCCGGACCGCGCCGTTCTGGAAACCGCCGCCGGCCAAGCGGCGCTCGCACTACGCCAGCAACGGGCTACCGAACAGGCCCGTGCCGCCCAGCATCGCGCCGCGACCACCGAGCTGCGCACCGCCCTGCTCTCCGCCGTCGGACACGACCTACGCACCCCGCTGACATCGATCAAAGCTGCGGTCGGCAGCCTGCGCGATCCGCACCTGCGGCTGTCCGCAACCGACACCGACGAGTTGCTCGCCACCATCGAGGAGTCCACCGACCAGCTCACCGCTCTGGTGGAGAACCTGCTCGACTCCTCCCGGCTGGCGACCGGGGCGGTGCACCCACGACTGCAGCCGATCGGCTACGACGATGTGGTCGCACACGCCCTGGCCACCATCGACCGCTCCGACGCGGTGACCGTCGACGTCCCCGAAGACCTTCCCCTCGTGCTCGGGGACCCCGGGCTGCTGGAGCGGGTGGTGGCCAACGTGGTGGACAACTCGCTGCGGCACGCCCACGGCGCAGCGGTGCAGGTACGCGGCAGCACGCACGCGGGCCGAGTCGAGCTGCGGATCTGCGACCACGGGCCCGGACTGCCCCGGGGAGCCACCAAGACCGCGTTCGCACCCTTCCAGTCCGGTCTGACCCCGCCCACCCAGCGGGCAGATCGACAAACCGGCAACGGCGTCGGGTTGGGACTCTCGGTGGCCAAAGGATTCACGGATGCGATGGACGGCACCCTGTCCGCTGAGGACACCCCCGGTGGCGGGCTCACCGTGGTGATCTCGCTGCCTGCGTCCTGGAAGCCCGCAGCATCTCCCGCCCCACGAGAGCCCTCAGCATGACCCGGGTGCTGGTGGTCGACGACGAGCCCCAGATCGTGCGTGCCCTGCGGATCAACCTCGCCGCCCGCGGCTACCAGGTGCTTACCGCCGCCAGCGGGACGGCGGCACTGAGGGCCGTTGCCGACGAGCATCCCGATGTGGTGGTACTCGATCTCGGGCTGCCCGACCTGGACGGCACCGAGGTCATCGCGGGAGTACGCGGCTGGAGCAACGTGCCGATCATCGTGCTGTCCGCCCGGACCGATTCCACGGACAAAGTCGAGGCATTGGATGCCGGGGCCGACGACTACGTCACCAAACCCTTTGGGATGGATGAATTGCTGGCGCGCTTGCGAGCTGCGGTGCGCCGCAGCGTCGCCGGGGCTGGTGCGGACGAGCCGGTGGTGACCACCTCGTCGTTCACCATCGACCTCGCCGCGAAAAAGGTGCACCGCGACGACGTAGAGGTGCACCTCACACCCACCGAATGGGCCATCCTCGAACTGCTGGCACGCCACCCGGGCCGACTGATCTCCCAAAAGCAGCTGCTCACCGAAGTGTGGGGTCCGGCCTGCGCTGAAACCCACTACCTGCGGGTCTACCTCGCGCAGCTCCGCCGCAAGCTGGAACCCGAACCTGCGCGCCCACGCCATCTGCGCACCGAACCCGGCATGGGCTACCGCTTCGAGTCCTAACCCCATCTCCTGATCGCAGCCGAAGCCGCTGCGGTGAGGGCCTCTCGTACCTGTCTGTGGAACAGGGCGCTGGTCTGCCGGTCGGTGCGGACCTCCACGAGGCGGGTGCCGCCGCCCTTGAGGGCGCCAGGCAGCTCGGATGCGCTGGTGATCCGCTGGTATTCCCACCCGGTTGCGGCGGCCGTGTGCGCGAAATCCACCCCGTGGGGAGTGCCGAAGAGCCGCTCGAACTGGTCCATCCCGGCGTAGGGCAGGAAGGAGAAGATCCCGCCGCCATCGTTGTTGACGACCACCACGGTCAGGTCGGGGCGCGCCTCGCCGGGGCCGATGACCAGACCGTTCTGGTCATGGATCACGGAGAGGTCGCCGAGCATGGCGAAGGCGGGTCCGCCGCCGGCCGCCTGGTGGGCCAACGCGGCGCCCACGGCGGTCGAGACAGCCCCGTCGATGCCGCTCACCCCCCGATTGGCCAGCACCCACGGCGCGACTCCGGCCCGCATGGCCAGATCCAGGCAGCGAACCGGCATGCTCGAGCCGACGAAGAGCACCGCGTTCGCTCCCGCCAGCTCAGCCATGTCCTGAGCCAGCCGCAGCTCGCTCAACTCGTCGTCCCCGTTCAGGATCCGCTCCAGCTCATCACGAGCGGCCGACTCCAGACGCCGCCAGGCGGTGAGCCAGTCCGATGGCTCGCGGGTGCGCTCCAGGACGGGCAGGCCGGGCACCACGCGCCGGGCGGTGCGCGTCGGATCCGCCCAGGGTCCGTTCGGGTCCACCACGAGATGCTCAACCCGGGGGTAGAGATCCAGCAGGGCTCTGGCCAGCCCCGGTCTGCCGACGGTGACGATCAGCTCCGGGCGGTACCCGCTGGTCACCGCGGGAACAGCGAGGAGCTGGCTGTACGTGGTGATCACGTGGTGCCCCAGCCGGGCCCCGCTCGTCGGCTCCGCGAAGATCGGCCATTGCGCTGCCTCGGCGAACGCCACCGCCTGCTCGGGCGCTGGCAGCACCGTCACCCACCACGAGGATCCCGCGCTCAGGCGGCTCCACCAGCTCCGCCAGGTCCACGACCGGCTCAGCGATCGCCGGGGTGGCCGTCCACGGTTGCCCGTCGGGTCGCCCGTCCAAGGACTCCGGCCAGCCCTCGTCGGCGGCGTCGTGCACGAGCGGTTCCCGGAACGGCACGTTGAGGTGGACAGGGCCCGCGGCCGACAGCGCCCGGCAGACCACCGAGCGCCAGTAGGCGACCATGCCCGGCCGCACCTCGCCGACACCGAACTCGGTGAAGAAGCCGACGGCATCCCCGTACAGTTTGAGCTGGTCCATGGTCTGGTTCGCACCGGTGCCCCGTAATTCCGGCGGCCGGTCGGCGGTCAGCACCACCAGGCTCACCCGCGCGTGCGCGGCTTCCAGGACGGCCGGGTGGAAGTTGGCCGCGGCCGTGCCCGAGGTGCAGACGATCGGCACCGGCCGGCCCGACGCCTTGGCCAGGCCGAGCCCGAGGAACGCCGCCGAGCGCTCATCGATCCGGACGTGCAGCCGGATCCGGGGATGCTCGGCGAAAGCGATCGCCAGCGGCGCGGATCGCGAACCCGGAGCGATCACCACCTCGGTCACACCACCACGAGCGAGTTCATCCACGAGCACCCGAGCCAGCGCGGTCCCTGGGTTCAGCATCCGTGGCTGCCCGCCGGGGTCTGCGATTCGATGATCTTCGTGGCGACGTGCGCGACCAGCCGGTCATCCGGGTCACCCAGAGTCAGCCCGGTGATCGTCTCGATGCGGGCGACGCGGTAGGCGACGGTGTTGGTGTGCAGGTGCAGCACCCGGGCGGCCTGCTTGTGGCTGCCGTGATGGTGCAGGTACACCGCCAGGGTGCGCACCAGCTCGGTGCGGTGCTCGGTGTCGTAGTCCAGCAACGGCCCCAGCACGTCGCGAGCGAACCCCATCAACTGCCGCATGTCGCCGATCGTGCACAGCAACCGGTAGATGCCCAGCTCCTCGTAGCGGACCGGCTGACCGGCCCGCCCCAGGCGCAACCCCAGGTCGATCGCCCGCTCAGCCTGCCGTACCCCGCGGGGCAGCAGTTCCGGTGAGTCCACATGCTCGCTCAGCCCGCAGGTCAGGCCCGGGCTCAGCCGGCACAGCGCCGCCAGCGCGTCGGCGTCGGGGTCCTCGGGGACGATCACCACCAGCGCACCGTCCCGCGCCGCCGCGCCCGCACCCGGCAGTATCGCCGCGATCCGCTGTGGCCAGTCCCTGTGGGCCCAATTCCCGTGAACCCAGCCCGGGTCCGACGGCGCCGGCCGCAGCATCGCCACGCGCAGTGGGGAGTCATCCCGCAACCCCAGCGACCGGGCCTTGCGCCGGGCGTCCTGGGCGTCCAGGAAATGACCCGAGACCAGGGCGTCGACCACGCTGGCGCGGTAGCGCAGGTCCAGCTCGGCACTGGTCTGCTCATGAGCCAGGGTCAACGCGAACAGCGTGGCCGCGTAGGTGACGGTGAGGAACTCGGCGTCATCGGGTGCCGCCCCGTAGCCGCCGGTCACCGCCTCATCGAGCACCAACAGGTAACCCAGGCTGGTCTCGCGGACCACCACCGGCGCCACCAGGCAGGCTTGATCCAGCAGCGAGCCGGGGATGGCGGGGATGCGCAGCGGGCGTCGCGCGGCCTCCAGCGCGCGGAGCAGCCGGTCCACGCTGGGATCGGTGCGGTTCCAGCGCAGCCCCGGCAACGAGTCCGACCCGCCGGCCTGGGCACGCAGCCGGAATGCCGTGTCCAGCAACACGATCCGCTTGCCGACCAACCGGGCGAAGACCTCGGTGAGCCGGACCGGGTCGGCCCCGCCCAGCGCCGCATCCGCCAGCTCGTCGCAGACCGCCATGGTCCGGCGGTAGATCGTGTTCTGCCGGGACAGGCCGCTCAGCGCGGCCTGGCCGTCCCGCGCGGGTGCGCGTTCGGACCTGCCTGGGCTGGTCATCCGCTCGTCCGTAGCCGCGCCAGTGCGCCGATCAGCTGCGCCGCCTGCTCGTCGACCCCGCCGGGCACGTGCACCACGACACCGGAGATCAGGTGCCGCAGCTTTTCCACCGCACCCACCGAGAACTCGATGGCCTGTTCGGGGTTGTCCCGGTGACGTCGGGCGGCGGCCAGCGCGGACAGCGGGATCGATCCCTCCGGATCCTCATAGGACAGCCGTTGCAGGGTCCGGATATCGGCGAACGGCGCGAACGTCGCGAGCACCGGGAGCGCCATCCCGCGGGCCCGCACCATGCCGAGCACCCGGGCCGCCTCCTCGATATCGTAGATCACGTCGGTGACCAGGAAGTGCGCGCCGGCGCGCAGCTTCGACTCGGCCTTCTCCAGTTCGCCGGTGAGGTCGCCGGCGGCGGTGTGCAACGCGCCACCGATCACGAACCTGGTGTGCTCCGCGGTGGCCACCCCCCGCCAGTCGATGCCCTCGTTGAGCGCGCCGAGCATCGCGATGAGCCCGACCGCGTCGACGTCCCAGGGTGTCCCGCTCGCCGCGATGGGGTAGTCACCGGCGACCCGCAGGCTACCCGTGCGGCACACCACCATCCGCAGGCCGAGCGCGTGCGCACCAAGCAGGTCGGCCTGCAACGCGGCGAGATTGCGGTCGGCGGCCTCCACCGGTAGCAGCACCTCACTGCCCACCCGCTCGCGGACCACCACCGCCGCGCCGACCGGGCTGATCCGGGCCGCCGGTGGGGCCGCTTCGAGAATGGCCAGCGCCCGCGCGCCGGCCGCCCGCATCGTGCTCGCCCGCTCGAGGAACTCCGCCACCTCAGCGCCGTTGGGGGCCTGCAAACCGACGGCCACCACCAGCTCGCCCTCCCAATGCGCGGGCCAGCCGCTGTTCGGGGGGTGGCACCAGCCGGGACGCGGTCGAGGAGCCGCGCGGCGTCCCGGCGCGCGGGGTCGGGGTTGTCGGGGTCCGCTGCGCGAGCGGCAGCGCGGCGACAGCCTGGGAGATCGCCCGCACATGGGCGGGTGTCGTCCCGCAGCATCCGCCCAGCAGGGTGGCTCCGGCAGCCACGAACCGGTGCGCGGCTTCGCCGAAGTACGCCGCGTTGCGGGCGTAGCGCAGCTGGCCGCCGAGCCGTTGGGGCACTCCGGCGTTGGGCTGGACGGTCACCGGCAGCTCGGTACCGCGGGCCAGTTCACCGACCACGCCCACCAGCACCGCGGGACCGACCGTACAGTTCGCTCCCAGCGCGACCACCCGCAGTTCGGAGAGCACCGCAGCCGCCACGGTGGGATCCTCCCCCCGCAGGGTCCGGCCGTCGTCGCCGAAAGTCAGCTGGGCCACCACTGGCAGGTCGGTCTCCGATGCGGCCAGCTCGACCGCTTGGACCAGGGATTCCAGGTCGCCGAAGGTCTCCAGGATCAGCAGATCGACCCAGTCGCACAGCGCCGCGATCTGCTCCCGCAAGCTCGCCGCTCGCGCGCTCGCAGGTACTCGGCGCACCGCGGGAGCACTGACCGCCGGTCCGACGGACCCGGCGACCAGCACCGGATGCCCGGCGCGCTGGACCGCCTCACGGGCCAGCCGGGCGCCGGCGATGTTGAGCTCAGAGACGCTGTTCTCCAGCGCGGACCCGGCCAGCCGCAGCCGGTTCGCGCCGAAGGTGTTCGTCTGCAGGATCCGGGCGCCCGCGCTGACGTAAGCCGCGTGCAGGTCACGGACCAGCGCCGGGCGCGAGAGGTTGAGCTCGGGCAGCGCGCGGTCCAGCGGAACCCCGGCGGCATGCAGCATCGTGCCCATCGCGCCGTCACAGACCACCACCTGCCCGGCCCGCAGCTGCTCGAGCACCGTGCCGGGGTCCTGCACGTCCACTGTCTTCGCCTCCTGGCCGGAATTCTCCCCCGCCGGGCCCGAAACTTCGAGCGCTCTCAACCCCCAGAGTCGGGGTCGGATGGTTCGCCGCCGACGCGGGTGATGATCTCAGCAGAGACGGCGCGGAGCTTGATGTTGCGGTGATGCGAGGCGCGGCGGAGGATTTCGAAGGCTTCGGTGGCGGTACACCGGTTCTGGCCCATGATGATGCCCATCGCCTGGTCGATGACGGAGCGTGAGGCGAGCGCGGCTTCCAGGTGCTGAGTCAGGTCGACGCGGTCGGTCAGCCGTACAGCCAGGCGAAGCGCCCGAGACGCCTCGTCGCCGAGGATCTCGGCCCGATGCCGCCGTTCGGTGGTGAACACCGCCGGCTGGGACGAGTAGAGGTTGAGCGCCCCACGCACGTGCGGTCCGCCGGTCAGCGGGATCGACAGGGCAGAGGCGATCCCGTGGGCCAGCGCATCCAGCCGGTAGGCGCCCCAGCGGTCGTCGGTGGCGAGGTCGCTGATGGATACGATGGCGTCGGTGCGTATGCACCTGAGGCAGGGCCCGTTGTGATAACCGTATTGCACTTCATCCAGACCCAGGGCTTTCGCGTCGCTGCTGGCCACGGTCAGCGGGCCGCCGTCACGGTCCATGGTGATCCCGCAGGACAGATCGGGTCCTACGGTGGTGGCGGCGTAGCGGGCCAGTTCCTCGAGGAACCCGGTGATGTGGTCGGTGTCGAAGAGCAGCTGCTGCAGTTCCCGGGCTGCGATGGCGCGGTCGAGGCTGTGGTCTTGCATAGGGTCGGACCGATCTCGGAGTGGCGACCCCGGGTTGGGCGCTCATCGCAGACGGCTCGCCACTGTTTGACGGCGCAAAATACCTTCGACAACGGCCAGCATGGCATTTGCCGTCCGGGTGAGATCTACCACCCTCCCCCCCGGTGAGCTGCTACATTGAGCGCAACGGTCCGACAGCGCGGCCAACCCACAATGATGTGTTGCGTGGAGCGAAGTGCTGGTATGGACTGTCCCGACCTGCCCAGTTATCAGTCATCGGCCGATAGACCCGACACTGCGTACGGCGCACGGCGCGCTGGGGATCGCAGAGGACCACGTCACATTGTCGCGCGCGAGTTCTTCCATCACGGGGGACCTCTTATTTCGCTCATGCCTACACCTATGTAGCGCACGAGGCAGCCAAAGCCATTGACCGCACTGCCGAGCTGCTGCGGATCCAAGCGCTGGACCAGGCCGCTCAGAACCACGACACCGAACCGATTGGTCACCGCCAGTGATGAAAACCAACGAGGCCACGACGATCACCGGTCGCAAGCACGCAGTCGGGCGACCGACCTCAGACGATGTGGCCGGTGCGGTCCCCGTGCTGGCCGCGGTGTGGTGCCGCTCGGTGGGGGCCTCCTGGACGCTGGAGCTGCACGAGCTCGACGGCGGGATCGTGGAGTGGATCAGTTCGGGTGTGCCGATCTCCCAACCGGAGCCGGACGCGCTGGCCCGCGGGCTACTCGCCGAACGGGGGCTGCATCTGTTCTGTGATTCCTCCGCCGGCCCCTGCACGCGCAGTCGGCACGGCATCGGCTATGCGTGCCCGAATCCTGAGCTGATCAAGCTTGCGCACGTCGTGCGGGCCGATGGCGCCGAGTCCGGGATGCACCCGGTGGCACTCGCCGCGCGGTGGGTCGCAGCCGGGTTCTCCGCCGGCACCGCCGCGAGATGGATACGCCAGGGAGTCCATTCGCCGCAGCCGGCTCAACGACAGGGGACGCCTCGAAGCGGCCGAGCCGCCGAGGTTCCCTCGCAGCACACCCAGTGAGCTTTACGTGAGTGGATCAGTTCCAGTCGTGCGTTGACAGCACAGATCTGCTCGTTCACGCGCCGTTCCCGGGCCGAGGGAAAGGCTTGAGTGCAATTCGCGCCAGATCCTCAGATAGGAATCGACGATCTGCTGCTCGGCGGGCGACCCCGAGGCGTGGCCGAGGGACGCAGCGACCCGCCGGCACATCTCGTTCAACATCAGGCCACAGGCTCTTGCGGGCTGCGGGTACCTGACTCGCTGGTGACGAACAGGCCGGCCGGGGTTCGGGAGTTCGCCCAGACCATCGACGGGGCGCTGGCCGGCAAGACGCTGGCCGCCGCGCTGCTCGTCGAGGCGGGCCGGTTACAGATGGCCTATACCCGCCGCATCGAGCCTACTGAGCTGCACGATCTCGCTGGTGTCGCTACCACGGCCCACCTGTTCCAGCCGTTCTTGACAAAGATGTGGGAATGTCGGGTCACGGTGGTCGGCCAGCAAGTGTTCGCGGCGGCCATCCATGCCGGCTCCGACTCCGGGCGAGTGGACTGGCGAGCGGACTACGACAGCCTGGACTACACCGTCGTCGAGCCGCCCGGATCGGCCACCGCCGGGATGCTCACGTTCATGGAGGAGTTCGGGTTGTCGTTCGGTGCGTTCGACTTCGCCGTGACTCCTGACGAGGAGTGGATCATGTTCGAGTGCAACCCCTTCGGGGCCTACAACTGCGGGCTCGCGGGCTCCGGACCGGCGTGTACCTCGGCTCATCCGGCAAGCTCGCCAAACAGTTGACATGGGCGAACGCCCAGCACGCCCGGTTCGTGCTCATCTACGGAACCGACGAGCAGGCCGCCAACGAGGTCACGGTGCGGGACATGGAATCCGGCGAGCAGACGCCGGTGCCGTTCACCGACGCCCCTGATGTCTTGCGTGCTCGGCTGTCCTGCTGCTAGCAAGCGGTTGCGCGGCGCGGGTCGGCGCAGCTACTCGGGCGCGATGCCGTGCTGTTTGAGCAGGAGGACGCCGAGCTCGCGGGCGCGGGCGGCGGCCTGAGTGTCACCCTCGGCGGCGGCGACGATCGAGCCTTTCATCAGGATGTGCCACTGGCGCGCAAACGAATCGGGATCCGCCACCCCGGCTTGGGACGCGAGCTCACGGAGGTAGCTGCGGATGTTCGTCAGGTGCTGGACACTGGCCTGCCGGACCGGGCTGTCCCGGTTGGTCACCTCAAGCAGCGTCGTGATGAAGGAACAGCCTTCGAAATCCGGCTGGGCGAACCACTCACCGAAGAGCTCGAAGATGGCCAGCAGCCGCTGTGCTGGACCATCACCCCGGCGCTGGGATTCCGCCCGCACCCAGCCGTGGGTCCAGAGCACCTCGCGGCGCTCGAGAAAAGCCAGAATAAGATCATCCTTGGACGCGAAGTTCCGGTACAGGGTCATCTTGGCGACGCCGGCCTCGCTGATCACCGCGTCCACCCCGACGGCCCGGGTGCCATGGCGACTGAACAGGTCATATGCCGCCCGTACGACCCGCTCGCGACCGCTCTCGGTCTCGGCACCGTTGACTGCGATGCCGGCGGCGGATTCCACCGCGTTCTGGGTAGATTTCCGTTCAGGGTTCTGGGGCACCATTGACCAATCCTGGAGGAAAAATTGCCCCAGTGTATCAGTGGGGCGTTCCACCCCCGGGATACTGGAGGTACCGGAATGATCACTGAGGGAGCTCCACCGCAGGTGATCGAGGTTCGAACTGCCGTGGCCGAGGACCTGGCCACCGTGCGCCGGATCGTCACAGCGGCGTACGCGGAGTTCGAACCCTGGCTGACTGCGGCCAATTGGGCCCGCATGACCAGCAATATCGCCAAGGTCATCGAGCCCGGCGCACCGGGCCTGCTGCGGGTCGCACAGCTGGGTGCTCGGCTCGCCGGCACGGTGACCTACCTGCCGCCGGGTCCCAAGGATTACCAGCGGGTACCGCCGGAGTGGGCGGTCATCCGGGTGCTGGGAGTCGACCCGGAACTGCGCGGCCGCGGGGTTGCCCACGCCCTCACCGAGGACTGCCTGGCGCTGGCCCGGGCGGATCACGCGCCGGCGGTGGGCCTGCATACCGCGGAGATGATGGTGGCCGCGCGAGCGCTCTACGAGCACGCCGGCTTCGTCCACCAGCACGACTTCACGCACCTGGACCTGCGGTTCAGCATCTACATGCGGCCGATGTGACGGCGCGAAATCATGCCGACCGACTTTGTGAACCTGTCCGGACTCCTTCTCGATGCGAGCCCTGCGGGCAAGCATGATCACCAAGCCGCAGTACCGACCCTAGCCAGGACGCCCCGACCGCCGGCCGTTTTCAGCATCCAACATCGCCACGACCCTCTCATACCGCAGGGTCGCCGGCGCAGTAGCTGCAAGAAGACGAGCCACCGCTCCTCGTAGTGCCGCACCCCCGGGATCTTCGCCAGCCCGGCATGGTCGAGCGTCATGCTGGGCAGCACCACGACGGTGCCCGGCCGCCTGTCACCGATCGGATCGAACGGATCCCGCAGCCGTCGCTGAAGCTGACGAAAATTCATCTGCTGGCCTCGTCAATCTCCAGGCGAGCGATGATGTCACGCATCACCTCGCTAGGGCCAGCCGCGATGGTGGCTGCCCGCGCGTCACGGAAAATTCTGGCGACCTCGGTTCCATCGAGGTAGCCATGCGCGCCATGAAACTGCAAGCTCGTGTCCGCCATCTGGGTTGCGAGCTCGGTCGCGCACAGCTTGGCCATGGAACATTCTCGTACCGATCCCAGGTCGTCGGACTGGTACCTCCATACGGCGTGGTAGACCAGCTCACGGGCGGCAGCGAGATCCGTGGCAAGGTCGGCGACCCGGTGGCGCACGGCCTGCAGATCGGCCAGCCTTGCGCCGAAGGCAGCACGGCGCACCAAGTGCTCGCGAGTCAGCTGCAGGCTCCGGTCGGCGCCGCCGAGCGCCAGGACCGCCGCGACCACACGTTCGAGCTGAAACCCGCGCATGAGCTGGTAGAAACCACTACCCAAACGGCCGACGACCTGGTCCAGGGGCACTCGCACGGCCGCGAAACGCACGGTCGCCGGATCGGCGGCGCGCCAACCAACCGGCTCGGTCCGGTCGATCGTAATCCCGGGACTGTCGGCGTCGACCACGAACAGCGAGAGTCCCGCGGCGCCGCGACCGCCACCAGAAGGGCCACCGGAACAGGTGCCGCTGCGTGCAAGGACCACGTAGAAGTCCGCCGAGGAGCCGTTGCTCACCATGCTCTTAGTTCCGTCGAGGACAAAGTGGTCCGATTGCTTGTGCACCGTGCTGGCCAGACTGGCGAGGTCTGACCCGGCCACAGGCTCGGTGACGGCCAGCGCAGCGATCTTGTCACCAGCGACAGCCGGAGCCAGGTAGCGCTGGCACAGCGCAGCGCCCCCTGACCGGGCGAGGTAGTAAGTCGCCATGTAGGCGTGCACCGAGATCGCGGCCCGCAGGCCACCGAAACCCGTGCGGCCCAACTCTTCCAGGAAAACTACCGAGGAGAACAGGTCACGGTCGCTACCACCGACCTCGCGGGAATGCAACAGCCCCAGCAGACCCCGATCGCCGAGAGATTTCCACACTTCCCGCGGTACTCGCCGCTGCGCCTCCCAGCCGGACGCGAACGGCACGACCACCCCCTCCAGGAAATCCCGTATCTCCTTGCGGAATCCCTGATGCTGCTCGGTGAAGTAGATCGACTCCACGCGCACCGTCCCGTCTATCCGATCTCTGTCAGGACCGTCGTCAGCTCGGCGGCCACAAGCTCAAGAAAAGCGCCGGAACGGATGAAGCCGTGGTCGCCAGCAAGGACGTAATTCGAGAACGGTCCGACAAAACGGGACCAACGACGCGTGCTCCACGGTGGTGCGACCGGATCGTCCCGGCCGGCGAACGCGGTCGCCGGGACGTGCACCGGGGTGGGCGTAACCGGCGGCCAGGTCTCGGCAAGGGTGAGATCAGCCCGCATCAGCGGCCGTACCAGCCGCATCATCCGCCGGTCGGCGAGCACCTCCGGAGAAGTGCCGGCAACCAGGGGCAGATTGCGGGTAAACTCCTCGTCCGGCAACTGGTGGATGGCCGTAAGCAGCAAGGGCACGTCCGGCGCGCGGCACCCGGCGAGCAGTAGCCGGTGCGGGGCGGGGCCTGCACCGTCACTCAACCGACGGGCCAGCTCGTAGGCCATCATCGCGCCGAGGCTGTGTCCGAACAGGACGAAGGGACGATCCACCGCCGCACTCACCACCGGAGCCAGCCGGTGCAGCAACTCGTCCCAGTTGTCGTAGGGTCGCTCGTTGATCCGGGTGTGCCGGCCGGGCAACCGCACGGCGAGCAGCTCCATCCCCGCTGGCAGCTCCTCGGCCCACCCGTGAAAGGCTGGCGGCCCACCACCTGCGTAAGGAAGGCACAACAGCAGCAGCCGAGAACCGGGACGCGGAAGGGGTCGCCACAGCCAGCGCTCCAGCCAGCGCCCCTCACTAGCCCGAGTCATTCCTGCCGCCGACCTCGTCGTGGGACCGTATGACACCGGCGATGGCCGCCGCCAAGTCGCCGAAGCGGGTCGTGGTGAAGATGAGATCCGGTTCGACGATCTCCTCGCCCAGTTGTTTTTCGATCTTCACCAGCAACCGTACCGCCGCCAGCGAGTCACCACCCAGATCGAAGAAATCGGCGTCGGGCGTGTCCGAGCCGGCGCCGAACAGTTCTGTCCAGGCGCCGGAGAGCACCGATGACGCATACCCGATCGAGGTAGACGCCCGCACCTCGGCAGGCACATCGGCGGCATCGATCTGAGCCACCCAGACAACCTCATCAGGCATCGGAAGGTCGGTCACTTGGCTGGCGGCGAACGCACGAAGCTCAGCGGTCAACGCGGCCCGGGTCTGTACCGGCCGGGCCTCGACCGGCACCGGCGGGCGGGCGCCGGGCCGGTGGGCGTAGACGTTGTGACACGGCGTCAGTTCCAGCCGCCGGTCCTGCTCGTGCACCACATCGAAGCCCTGAGCCGCCAATTGGTCCAGCACGGCCCGCAGCCGACCTCGTAGGTCATGCACCTCCAGGACGATCTGGTCGATTCTCTTCCAGGTGTCGGGGTCGATGCCGGCGAGCACATCGGCCTCGGCTTTCTCCACATCGATCTTCAGCAGGTCGATTCGGTCGATCCCGTGCGCGGCGACGATCTCAGGCAGAGTGGTGAGCTGGCAGCGCCGTGGCTCCGGCCGCATCCTGTCGTCCACCAGCCGGTCAAACTGCGCCGCCAGCTCCAACTCCGGTAGCTCTATCTCCGCCGCTGTGCGCAGGTAGGAACGCAGCACCTCGCGGTCCTCTTCAGCGTCACCGTACATCCCGGACATGAGCGTGTTATTCGGGTAATAGGAGAACGAAACCTCGCCGACGCGGCGGCCGAGACCGCAGTTCAACACCGTGACATCGACACCGTGCAATTCAGCGTTGACCGACGCCGCGTGTGCGAGCTCGGCCACCGGTTCAACGGCGACGATTCGAGCGGCGCTGCAGCGTTGCGCGACCAACAGTGAGAACATGCCGATGTTGGCACCGACATCCACTACCACGGGGTCGACTGGAAGACCGATACCGTGCCGGAAGTAGGTATTCTCGACGAAGATCTCCCGGTAGAGGAAATCCGTCTCAGTCCGGTTCAGCTGTGCCACCAGCAGCTCCCCCGCCGGTTCGTGCAGCGACAGACCCGCCAGCGCGCCGGCCGCCGCCATCCGGCACGCTCGGTGCACGATCGGCGCGTGCCGCTCATCCGGAACCAGATAAGCGATCAGCCGGTTGTCCCCGCGGACCGCAGCAGCAGCGACTGAAGGATAGCGCGCCAGTTCCTTCGCTATCCGCGCCCCGGTCCGTTGATCCACCCGCTCGCTCATTCTTGTCCCTGCTGTACCTGAGAGACGAAGGCCCTGGCGAGCTTGATCAGTTCGGGTGCCGCGTCGAACGCCGCGAGATGATCACCCTGAGGCAGCATTTCCAGCCGCGCACCCGGTATCCGCGACGCAACGAAGACTGACCCCTCGGGATGAGCGGTGATGTCTGCGTTGCTGCTGACAACAAGGGCTGGCAGATCGATTCTTGCCAGTAGCGGCCGGCAGTCGGTGGTCATAATCGCACCGTTGAGCCGCCCGTAGCGGTAGAGCAGCTCCGCGCTGGCGTAAGGATAGATCAGCTCATGCGCGAGGTCGGCGCGCAGGTTGTCCAGCGTGGCCGGACGGCGCAGCATCGCATGCAGGGCGACCGCGCTCTTTCGCTGGCGACCGGCCATGCGCATCAGGGACTGGACGTCCTGCTGGTGGCTGGTCTTGGGTACGTCAGGGCCCAACTCGTAATCACCGTGCCAGAGACTCAGCGAGCGAACCCGGGAGGACTCGCCGACGACGAGGGCCACGGCCGCGCCCCCGCACAAGCCGAAGACGTGCGCGGCCTCGACACCGAAGACATCCAGAACGGTATGCAGGTCATCAGCTTGGGTCGGCACGTCATACCCGCGCCGGTCGAACTCGGCGTCCAGAGCCTCCTGCGCGGGGAACAATCCCCGACTCTCCCACGTGAGCACCCGGAAACAGTCGCCCAGCCCGGTCATCCAGCGCTGGAGCAGGCCGACCGGCATACCGCAGGCCGACACGAGCACCACCACAGGACCATCGGAAGGACCGACGGAGTAGCAGCGCAGCGTGGAGCCGTCCGCGGCAGCCGCGAGCGTCATGGCGGGACGGCCGCACCGCGCCTGGCGGAGCGCGGCAGCAACGAGGATGTCAGACGCGCCGCCGAGGCTCACCGACCGATCCAGCAGCGCGGCCAGGCCAAGCCGGTTGCTGATGGCCAGTTCCGCGGCCACAAAATCCGATGGATCGGCCACCACCCGCGGAGCGCGCACACCCAGTTCCCAGGCCAGCCGGTCGATCAGGGTCTGCATCGCAGCCAGATCAGCCCGCTGTTCGGTGCCCAGCCCCAGCGGCGCCGCCCGTGGGGTGGAGTCCAGCGCACCACTCAGCGGCCCGACCTCGACCAGCGCAGATGCCAGCTGAGCTAGCATCGCGGCCGAATCGTCACCAGCATCCCCACCCAGGCCACACACCGGTGATGCCGATTCAAGCATCACTACCTCCGGTGAGCCACGAATCGGTCGCCTCGGGTCGTGTGGGTGGCAATCCGATTACCAGGGTACTCGTTCCGCCCGGAAACGACCACGGATCCATAGCGTTCCAGGCTGACGCGGCCACCGTACTCCTCGACGACGTCGGTGTCGGGATAGACTCGTACCGAGCTGGGCACATACCGTGCCGCGAATCCCAGCCGCATGTCATTGACCTTACCACTGTGCGGATGAGAGGCATGCATCAACGTGGACCAGAATACGATGAACTGCCCGGCCACCATTTCCATCGAGATAGCACTGGCTTCGTCGGGCTTCCATTCCGGATCGATCTGCAACTCGCGGTAATCATATCCAAAGAATCCCCGTTGGGCACCACCCTTCTCCACTGAATTCACCTTGGCCGGATCATAGTGCATTCGCTTGGTCTCGTCGTAGAACATGGTCCTGTGAGTGCCGGGGATGAATTGCAGACAGCCCATGTCGATCGATGCCTCGGTGAATGCGCACCACACGGTGATGGTGCCGCCGAATTCTGCGTCCTGCGGCCAGAGTATCTGCGGGCTGCCCGAGGCGTTCGCGAAGGTGTCAGCCTGGTGCCAGTCAGTGCCCTCGTCGCCGGGATACTTGGGAAAGAACTCGGTTCGCCAGCACAACACGTTCGGGCCGAGCACGGAGGAGACCCGGTTGACGATCTCCGGACGGCAGATGTGATCGGCGAGGAACGCGTTGTCCAGGTGCCGGTCATAGTTCGCGATGTTGGTGACACCCGACTTGGCCGCGGTGTCCTGGTAGACTGCGGCGGTGCGGTCCATCAGCCGAACACGTTCGCGGCGCCAAATCCGCTTGATCTCCGCCGGTTCGTACAGGGTGAACGGTCCAGCGAATCCGCGCCGATGAAACTCGGCGAGCTCGTCAGCGGTCAACGAGAAGTCCACGATCTGGGAGTCTTGGGTTGGCATGTACCTGTTACCTCCAGAGATACCGACCTACGACGCCGGGGCATCCGGTTCGAGCGTGCGGGCGAGTGAGCGAACGGTGGCCTCCTCTACGAGCGTCTCGACGCCGATATCCGCACCGAAGCCGGCATTGACCCGCTCGAGCATCCGGACCAGAGTCAGCGATGTTCCGCCCAGGTCGAAGAAGTCCTCGTCCAGTCCGACCGCCGACACGTTCAAGATATCGGCCCACAACGCGGCGACCCTGGATTGGACCAAAGTGTGCGTCGGCGCCTCATCCTGCTCACGTTGGATCAGCGGAGTCGGCAGGGCGGTGCGGTCGACCTTGCCGTTGACGGTCAGCGGCAAAGCGGGAATCGACACGAACACCGACGGGCGCAGGTAGGACGGCAACGCGGCCAGCTCGTCCGCCAACTTCGTTCGGATGCCTTCGGCCCATCTCGGATCGACGCCTGGATCGTTGGGTACCAGGTAGGCGATCAATCGCACGTCACCGTCCCCGTAATCATGCGACACGACCACGCCGGTGGCCACTTCGGGGTGCGTCTCGAGAACAACCTCGATCTCTCTCGGCTCAATCCGGAATCCTCGGACTTTGAGCTGATCGTCGACCCGGCCG
This sequence comes from uncultured Actinomycetota bacterium, assembly GCA_963712995.1. Classification (GTDB taxonomy): domain Bacteria; phylum Actinomycetota; class Actinomycetes; order Mycobacteriales; family Pseudonocardiaceae. Next base: position 271,938 of record CAVQKH010000026.1, read on the forward strand.
ACATAATGATATTCGCCGGCCTGGTCAGCCATTACCAGATCACCGGTCCGGTAGACGCGCTCCCCGCAGGCACTCGGGTGCGCGAGAAACCGCTCGGTGGTGAGGTCCGCGCGGCGGAGGTAACCACGACTCACGCCCGCACCACTGATGAACAGCTCGCCGGGCTCGCCGGCCGCCGCCGGCTCACCGGCCGCGTTGAGTACCAGGAAACGCAGGTCCGGTAGCGGCACACCGATCGGGCTGTCGTCCGGTCTGGCCAGGTCTCCCCGGTGAATCGGCCGGAACGAGGCGTGCACCGTGGTCTCCGTGATGCCGTACATGTTCACCAACGCGGGCCGTTCATCACCCCAGCGGTCCATCCATCCGGCGAGCATGCCGGCAGTGAGCCGCTCGCCGCCGAACACCACCAGTCGCAGGTGCGCCGGACCGGAATCGGCGGCACCGCCGTCGGCGGCGTCGAGCTGGCGGAACGCGGACGGCGTTTGGTTCAGCACGGTGACCTGCTCGCGTCGCAACAACTCGCGGAAACGACGTGGAGATCGGCAGACCTCGTCCGGCACCACGACCAGCCGAGAGCCGAACAGCAGCGCGCCCCAGATCTCCCACACCGAGAAGTCGAATGCGACGGAATGGAACATGGTCCACACGTCGTGCTCACAGAAAGCAAACCACTGATGGGTGACCTCGAACAGACGCACCACCTGCCGATGCTCCACGAGCACACCCTTCGGTGTGCCGGTGGAGCCTGAGGTGTAAATCACGTAGGCGAGATCGGTCGGCGCCCGCCCGGTCGCCGGTAAAGGCCCACGGCCACCGCGTTCCAGCTTCCACTCAGCGGTATCAGAATCAATCAGCACCAGCACGATGGACCGCTCCGCTACCCGCTCAGCCAGCGAGGACATGGTGATGACGATCCCGGCGCCGCTGTCTCGCAGCAACCAGTTGACCCGCGGCGCTGGGGTGCTCGCGTCGATGGGGAGGTACCCACCGCCAGCCTTGAGAATTCCAAGTATGCCGACGATAAGGTCGATTCCGCGCTCGATGTACAATGCCACCAAGACATCCGGGGCGACGCCGAGGTCGACCAACCGTCGGGCCAGCCCATCAGCTCGGTGATCGATGTCAGAATATGTCACTACTTCGCCGCCGGACACCACCGCCGTCCGATCAGGACAAGACCGCGCCCTAGCTTCGAAGATCTGGTCGAGTCGGCATCCGACAAAGCTATGATCGGATTTCTTTACCATCTTACCTGAGCCGTCACAATCGTGGTCCACCACGGTCTCCCCACCACGACGTGGGCGCGTTGACAGCGCCAGCAACAAGACGAACTGAAGTCTCGACACCCTAAATCACGTTACGACGAAACCATGGGGAACCGGATCACGATACCGCTAAGAGGATGACGAGGGTCGCACCGGAGACTACGCTCCGTATCGTCAAAAATCCCACGACATGATCCGCCGGTGACCGAATCTGGAGGCGCCCCAATCAGGGGGCGAGGTCGGTGGGGTCGGTATTGGCTCCGCAGAGCAGGATCACCATGCGTTCGCCGGTAACGGGGCGGTACGCGTGGGAACCCAACGCCGCGAGGGCGGCGGCGGTGCCGTGCTCGACGGCGATCCGGTGGTGGTCCCACAGCAACCGACGAGCGGTGATGATGGCGTCATCGGTGACCAGCACGCTGCGCACGGTAGTGCGCACGGCCACGTCGTAGGCGATAGTGCCGAGCCGACGCGCGCCCAGCGAATCCGCGGCGATACCGGACACTTCAATATCGACCGGACGCCCAGCGGTCAGGGCAGTGCGCAGGGTCGGAGCCGTCTCCGGCTCGACACCGACCACCGTTGCCCGGCCTTCCAGGGCGGTGGCGATGCCGGCCATCAACCCACCCCCGCCAACCGCGAGCACCACGGTGTCCAGCTCACCGAGCTGGTCAAGCAGTTCGAGCGCGACGGTGCCCTGCCCAGAGCAGATCTCCGGATGGTCGTAGGCGTGGCAGAACAGAGCGCCGGTGTCCACAGCCCGTTTGGTCGCAGCCTCGTACGCCTCGGCGTACTCGGTGCCGTACTGAACCACCGTGGCACCCAACGCACCCAACTTCGTGACCTTGACCGTGGGTGCTGTGGCCGGCACGTACACCTCGGCCGGAATGCCGAGCGACCTCGCGGCGTACGCGACGGCCAATCCGGCGTTGCCGCCAGACGCCGCAATCACCCCTGCCGCAGGCAGTTCGCAGGCCTCAGCCGCAGCCAGGATCCGGTTGAACGCGCCACGGGCCTTGAACGACCCCGTGTGCTGCATGAACTCCAGCTTCAGCCACACCCGTCCGGCCGGTGCGAAGGTTCTGGCGTCGACCTCGGCCACCGGAGTACGCCGCACCCGACCGGTGATCCGGTGGGCGGCGGCCTCGATATCGCCACGGGTGATCAATCCGATCTCCCTCCGATGAAGAATCCGGAATTCTACGATGGGCAGGCCAGTCCGGTTGCAGGCAGCCTTGATGGTTCCCGCACCGGGGGGCGTCGCTGCGTAGGCTGCTGCCATGAGTAGTCCCACTCAGCGCCGAGTGTCTGACCCACTGCGGATGGTGGTCGTCGATGACCACCAGATGGTGCTTGACGGGCTGCGCGCGATGCTGGCTCCCTACTCCGACCATGTGGAGATTGTCGGTGAGGCCACCGAACCGGATCTCGCGCTCAAGGTCATCATCGGGCAGGAGCCCGACATCACCTTGCTCGATGTCCGGTTGCGTGGCTCCAGCGGGTTGGATCTGTGCGCGGAGATCCGCAAACGGCGACCCGGCTGCAAGGTCGTGTTCCTGACCGTTTACGACGACGAGCAGTACCTCTACCAGGCACTGCGTCTGGGTGCAGCCGGGTTCCTGCTCAAGCGGGTGCGCGGCGCGGAGCTGGTGGATCACCTGCAACGGATCCACCAGGGCGAGGTCCTGATCGATCCCAGCCTGGCGGCGAAAGTCGCGATGTCGGTGGCTCACCTGCGCGGCGGGGAGTTCTGGCCGGGGGCCCGCCTGGGGCTGACCCAGCGGGAGAGCGAGGTGCTCGCGCTGATGGTGGCCGGGCTGTCCAACCGGGCCATCGCCGGCAAGCTCACCGTCAGCGAGGAGACCGTCAAGACACACGCCCGCGGGATCTACCGCAAGCTGGATGTCTCGGACCGCTCCGGCGCGGTCGCCGCCGCACTGCGGGAGGGGGTTTTCCAGTGATCCGCTCGCGGCTGGGCCTGGCCGAAGCCGATTCCGATGCCCAGTTACTGCATCAGGTGATCGAGGTTCTGTCGGCGGGGCTCGACCTCGACGGGATCGCCCAGCGGGTGGCCGACCTGATCACCGAGACCACCTCCACCGACGTCTGTTTCGTGCACCTGCTGGATCCCTCCGGCGACCGGCTGCACCTGCGCGGCGCCACACCCCCGTTCGATCGGTTCACCCGGCGAATCGAGCTGCCGATCAACGAGGGAGTGTCCGGGTGGGTCGCCGCGCACTGCGAGCCGGTGGTGATCACCGATAACAAGCGGGCGGATCCGCGCTACCTCTACATCCCCGAACTGCGCGGTGAGGAGTTCGTCTCGATGGCCTCGGTGCCGATGCTGACCAGGCCCGGCGATCTGGTCGGGGTACTCAACGTGCACACCCGGGACCGCCGCGAGTTCACCACCGCCGACGTCGAGCTGCTGGGCTCGGTGGCCGGTCTGATGGCCGGGGCCATCGAGAACGCCAGCCTGCACAGCAGGCTCGCCGAACGCGAGGAGGCGATGGAGCGCTTCGCCGAGCAGATCGTGCTGCTCCAGGAAACCGAGCGGCGCCGGCTCGCCGGTGAGATCCACGACGGCATCAGCCAGCGCATCGTCAGCCTGTCGTTTCACCTCTCGGCCGCGGCGGACGCGGTCGGCACCGACCCGGCCAGCGCCGCCGAGCAGATCGCCCGCGCCCAGGAACTCGCCGCGGGGGCGCTGGACGAGACCCGTGACGCGATCGCTGGGCTGCGCCCGCCCGTGCTCGACGACCTCGGGCTGGCCGCGAGTCTGGAAAGTCTCGCGCGCTCGACCCCGCTGGCCAACGTCGCGGTGGACACCGTGAGCATCGAACTGCCCGAGCACGTCGAGACCGCTGTCTACCGGATCGCTCAGGAGGCGCTGCAGAACATCATGAAGCACGCCGGCGCCACACACGTCCACCTGCGACTCTCGGTGGCTGCCGGCGCGGTCGTGCTGGAGGTCTCCGACGACGGCGTCGGCTTCGACCCCACCGCCGTACCCGAGCGAGCCGGACCGGCCGGATACGGCCTGCCCGGCATGCAGCAGCGCGCCGAACTACTCGGCGGGCAGCTCACCGCGGACAGCGCCCCCGGCCGCGGCACCACCGTGCGGCTGCGCGTCCCCTTCACCTAAGAACACTGATCCACCTGGTGGCATTTACCTGGTGACACCCGAGCCTGTTCGGTGATCGTCACCTCAACAGCCCTCCCACCACCAGCGGTATTCAGCCACGCTCTGGGCGTGCCTGGCTCATAACGGGCACCGCTCGGTTCGCCCGGCGGGTAACGGCCGGGCGAACCGAGCGGCGATCAGTGGCGTGGTGAGCGTTCGGTCAACTGCTGGTGCAGCCGATCGACCTCGGTACGCAGCTCACCCAGTTGACGGTGCAGAGCCTGGATAGCGACCACCAGCACTCCGTGGGCATCGACCATCGGAATAGTGGTATCGCCTTTCCCCAGACCGAAGGTCGCATGCCAATCCTGAGCCATCGGGCCCAGATGGCGCACACCGGCGGATTCCCACTGGTAACGCCACGTCGCCACCGGCAACGCATTGAGCTTGGCCAGAACCTCAAAACCGTTGACCGGCCCGACTCCGGTGCAATCGGTCAGACTCGGCGGTCCATGCGCATCCCGCCGGGCCCGTCGGCCCCGGATGTGGCTGGTCACTGGCTCCAACTCACCACCACGATGTCGGACTTGAGTCGGCGGTCGCTGAGCAGACCTAGACTGCCGAACACGCCGGTGACAAAGCTGGTGACACCACCCAAACCGCCGACACTGTTGAGGAGGCCGGTAAGAAAACTAGTGATTGCCATTCGGAATCAGTCCTTTCATTCAACATACCTGGAGCAACTGGTCTCCGCCTTGTAGCTAACTACAATAAATAACTATCCGACCGAGAGCTCTCACTGTCAAGACCCTCTCGAAATTTTCATGGAAAACCAATTCGTAGCACGGGGGCACTGCTCGCACTCAGAGAGTGAACGGGCCGAATCGCATATCCGACCATTAACTCATATCTCCAGCCAGGCCAGCCTGGCCATTCTCTGGAAAAATTCGACAGGTAACACGAGGCGATCGATCGCTCTCGGAGAGCGAGCCGATCGAATCTCATATTTCAGCCATCAACACACATCTTTCCCAGCTGGACTATTCCGACAGATAACGGAGTGGCAATGTCCAGTTTTCTGAACATTCCCAGCGACTAACCCTGCGGCTGCGCTTCTCACATTGTCAGTGTGGGGGGTACTCATCAGCGGCGCCGTCCATGCGCTGATCCCGACACCGGCGCCGGGCCAGGTCTGACCCCGCCGAAACTGAGCTGTGACCGTGCAGTCCTGCCCGGCCAGGCCTCAGTTCCGGTGATCACTGATGCGAACCGGACCCGAGGCCGAGGTGTCGGGCTGAGACGCGCAGAAGTGCGGCGGTAGATCGCGAGATTGCTCGCCGAACGCAGGGTGTGGGGGTGATCGGGACCCCAACACCCGCCGACGCCGCTCCAAGATGTCCTCATCCAACTCCCGGGCCTGTTGGTAGCGGGCAAGGCCGCGCCAGGCCTCAGCAAGCTGGTTGGCGATCCGAAGGATGTGGTGATCGTCGGGGCCCAGCGGCAGGGTCCTCCAGGGTCAACCGGTCCAGCGAGACCCGCACCGCAGCGGCCAACGGCGCGAGATACGAGTCGGGCGCGTCACCACCATCGCGGCCCTGCACCGCACGCAACAACTCCGCACAAGCCTCGCCCGCCGATAACCCAAATAAAGCCGGCGCCAGAATTGGACCCAGAATCTCCGGAACTACTACATCCTCGATACGCACCGGCACGAACCGGGCCGGGTCCTCTTTCGCGAGCATCAAAGCGGCGGCCCACTCCTGAATGGTCCACCTCGCCGGCTCGAAATACGCCTCAGAAAACAACGCCACCATGGTCTTACACGACCGTAGAGCCTCACTCATACAAGCAACGAAACGGTACCAGCCCGACTGATCCACACCGTAGCGTTGCCAGGGCTACCGACACATCGGCAGCGGCGGGCTGAGCGCTCCGCCGCCCAGCGTCATTCGTCGCGCTGGCGTCGGGCGCGCAACTGCTCGCGGACCCGCTCCGCGTCCCAGCGCAGATGATTGCCCGGAGTGATCAACTCAGGGGTGATCAGCCCCGCCCGGTGCCACTTGAGCACCGCACTACGGCTGACCCCCAGCTCGGCGGCGAGCTGTCCCGTCGTCACCAGCGTCACGACCGGCACCGTAAGCGTCTTCTCTGCGCGTTGACCTACTCTGTACGCGATGTCAGCGTTGTACGCGTTATATGGCAATATCCACGTTAGTTGAGCGCTCCTCATCCGGTGGTGGACATCGGCAGCAGGAACGTGCTCCCCAGCCCTGCCAGCGGGAGAGGACCCGATGCCCACCACCCCACCAGCCCCGGACCAGCCAGGGCCGCGCACCGCAAACCCCCGTGCCGCTGAGCTGGCCACACCGCAGGGCGCGCACCCTGGCCAGCCCGCCGGAGGCGTCCTCGTGAGCGGCGAGATCAGCAGGGAGGACTGGCGAGTGCCCGTGCAGGGCCTGGCCCGCGCCGACCCCGACGGCATCCTGCGACTGGTCGCCTGCCGCGACGGCAGCGTCACCCTGCACCTGAGCTGCGCGAGCACGCAGGGCGGTGTGCGGCTGGACGTCTCCCGGGCCGCCCAGCTCTCCATCGGAGTCTGGGAGGCCGCCGGAGTCAGCCAGCAGCTCACCATGCGCCTCAGCGACAGCCAACCCGCACCACCACAGCCCGCCGGATCGGGAGAGCCACCGGTAGCCTGGCGCTCGTATCCCCAGCAAGGTGTACCGCCCCGGGTCAGCTCCCCGGTGCGCCGGCGGGGACCGGCCTCGGTGAACGAAGGTGCAGCGATGGACGCGGAGCATGCCCGCACCATCGGCTGGCGGCTGCGGCGGATCCGCGAAGCCCGGGGCAAGTCGCTGCGGGTGATCGGTGGACTGGCCGGCATGGCCACCTCGACCGTGCACCGTATCGAGCACGGGCAGCGCACCGTCACCCTCTCCGAAATCATCCGGCTGGCCAATGCGCTGGAGATCGCCCCGAGTGAGCTGACCAAGCTACCGGTACCCGCACCAGCCAACGGCCACACCGACTCCACCACCGAAGCGGTGCGCCTAGCCCTGGACGCCGTCGACGCCGACCACCCCGACGGCCTGGTGCTGCCCGTCGCGGCGCTGCGGGACCAGGTAGCCCAGATCCACGCCCAACACCGAGCCTGCCAGCTCGCCGAGGTGGCCACCGGCCTGCCCGGACTGATCCGCAACCTGCACACCACCCTGACCACCGGCACCGACCACGGCGAACTGCTCGAGCTCGCCGTCTACCTTCATGTGCACGTCACCCGTATGTGGCTGGTCCACGCAGGCGCGCCCACCGACCTGAAGCGCCGGACCGTCTTCCTCGCCCGCCGCCTGGCCCAGGAGCGCAACGAGATCACTGCCCTCGCCGTGGCCGAGTTCGCGGTGGCTGACGCACTGCTGGCCGGAGGGGCACTGGAGCTGGGACGGGCCAAACTCGACTCGATCACTCTGCCACCTACCACCGCCACCACCGCAGGGCTGGTGGGCTTTGTCACCGTGCACCACGCGACGGCCGCTGCGCTGGAGCGCCGGTACGGCGATATGGCCGCACCGATGAACACCGCCGCCGACGTGGCCGAGCGGTTCGGCGCCACCCATGACACCGACTCCCTGGGGTTCTGGTTCGGGCCGGTGAATGTGGGACTTTCTCGCATGTGGCAAGCGCTGGAAGCCCGCGAGCCCGACCAAGTGGCCCGGATCGCGCAGGAGTTCGGACCCGAGCGTATTCCCTTCCCGCTGAACCAGTCCCTCTACTGGGTGCATTCCGGCCGCGCGCTAGCCCAGCTGCGGGGACGTCATGATGACGCGGTGCGGGCCCTGCGCACGGCAGAGCGCCTCTCCCCCACCATGGTCCTGCGGGATCCGAATGTCCGCGACGCCATCGCCACGTTGCTCCCCGGCACCCATCGCAACGCCATCGACATGGAGCTTCGGGGCATGGCCCACCGGGCCGGCCTGCCCGTGTAGCCCATTCGGGGCGCGTTCCAGCGCCGCAACGGCCCGCTGTGCTCAGAGCACCACGATCCGCTGGTGTGGGAGCTGGTCAGCCTGGTCGCCGGCGGGAGGGATCGATGAAGCTGAGCGGTCCGGACTTCTTCGAGTGGATGGGGTTACGCCGGGTACACCGGGGTGGCCTGGCGCACCGGGAAGGCGCCTACTACGACCGCGGCAACCCGGTTCCCGGCTGGCTCATCCCCGACATCCTCGACGGCCTGTTGCAGGACGGATTGCTGGAGCTGAGCGAACCGGAATCCGGAATGCGGCAGGTGACGCTCACCGAGGCTGGGCTGGCCCACTACCGGACGCTGTGCAAGCGGCAGCGTCGCAAGAACCTGGTGGCGCCGCGCAGGCAGCCCGCCACCCGATCAACCCTCCCGCTGTCCTCCCCTTGACACCCCCGCTGCCCGCCTCCGTTCACGGAATGAGACCGACGCGGGAGGCGAACGTCGCCGGTGTCTCAGCTAGATCCGCTGCGAGCAACTGGCGGTCCATGCTGACCAGCGGTACGTCGAGTGCCCGGGCGGCTGCGGCGAACAAAGCGACGTAGAAGGTCAACCGGTGCTGGTGGGCGAGTGTCGCAGCCTCGCGCCGCCACTGCGGCGCGGGTGCCAGAGGGGGCCACAGATCACCAGCAGGTCGTCGATCTGGTCCGCCGTGTCCTCAGCTGACCAGTGCAGCCCGCGGAGCAGCACGTTTGCGAACTCGTAGACACCGAGATCCAGGACATGGGCGGTCAGGATCTCGTCGTGATGAGCAGCGAGAATGGCCCGGGATTCGCCTACCTCGGCCTCGTTGTCGGCATGGAACCACTTCACGATGACTGACGTGTCAACGACGACGGTCACGAGCGGGCATCACGGTCGGCGCGCACCAGATCCGCCGCCTCGAACCCCCCTGCGGTGCGAAACCGCTCCCGAGACCGGGCGATCGCCGCCTGCACCGCATCAGGATCCCGCCGCTCGAGCTCCCGCCGCGCGGCAAGCGTCAGCAACGCGCTCCGGCTCGTCGAACGCCGCCGCGCCTCGGCATCCACCCGCTCCAGCACGTCGTCGGGCAGCGACACCATCACCTTAGCCATACCCAAAGTATGGCCATGTAGTACTGCTTCTAAGGTCGCCAAGCCGCCCTGGCTGCCCGTATCAGCAACGTGGCGTATCCGAGCAGCGCGACATCCTGGAGCAGCACCCACCAGCGCAGCGGCTGGGCCAGGTACACGCCGAAGCAGCCACAGTTATCGAGCACCAGGCCCCGCGCGAATGCCTGGGTTGCCAGAAAGCTCCAGATCACGGAGGTCACGGCGAATACCACCGCGGGGACGAGCGGCCAGCGGCCCGGTGCGCCCAGCAGCCAGATCCCACTGACCAGCTCACCGGTCAGCAGCGCCACCGCGAGCACCCAGGCCGTCCCCGCTCCACCGAGTTGAAAGGTCCCCAGCACCCCCACGAACCCAGGCAGGTCGGCGAGCTGGAAGGCGGCCATCATGGTGAACAACGCGCCCAGCATGCGGTGCAGGATCGCCTTCCGGCCGCGGATCACCGACCGCTCGACCGGTTCCGTACTCGTTAAGGTCACGCCACCAATGCTGGCCGAAACTCACGGTCATAGGTGTGACGGTCCCGTGACACTCGCCCGTCCGAGCGCACGATAACTGCGTTCTGTCCCCAGAACGCAGTTATGAGCGGCACGATTACCGCGTTCTGTCCCCAGAACGCAGTTGGGGGCTGCACGATTACCGCGTTCTGGGGACAGAACGCGGTTGGGGGCTGAGTGCGCTCACGGTTTGGGCGGCGGTTGCGGCGGCGGTCGCTGCCCGATCCGCGAGGTCGGCGCCGAGGTTGCCGAGTTCGGTGTTGAGCCGGACCAGTTCGGCGGCTGCCCGGGCAGCGGCGGCGGCCAGGGTGGCGGCGGTGAAGGCGTCACCCCGCAGGTTGGGGTTGCCCCGTTGGGCGAGCGCGGCCGCCTCCACCGCAATCCCGCAGGCCGCCTCCGCGATCTCGGTCGGGATCCGGGCGGCACGCTCCAGGGCGCGGCGGATCTGGCGGCGGCGGACGTCGGGATCAGGCTCGCGGGGCAGCGCGAACGCGGCGAGCACGGACTGGTAGGCCTCGGCGTCCTGCTCGGCCAGCGCAGCGACCTGGCCCCGGACCCGGTCGGCATACGCCGCCCGGCCCGGCGCGTCAATCAGCTGCTCGGCGGAGAACCGGGCAGCCATCCCGAGAAGCCCGGCGGCCATCGCGGCGGTGATCGCAGCGGCTCCGCCGCCTCCGGGCGTGGGCTGCCTGGCGGCGAGACGATCCAGCAGCTCAGCCACCGAGCAGTCCAGTAGGGGCACGCTGCGAGCGGAGATCATGACAGACCGACGATCTCGCCCCGGGAGTCGATGTCGATGCGGGTCGCGGCGGGGTTGGCGCTCAGACCCGGCATAGTGCGCATGTCGCCACAGATCGGGTAGATGAACCCGGCACCCACCGAGGCCCGGGCCTCCCGCACCGGCAGCACCCATCCGGTGGGCGCGCCCTTGAGCGCCGGGTCCGAGGAGATCGACAGGTGTGTCTTGGCGATGCACACCGGCAGCTTTCCGAAGCCGTTGCGCTCGTAGCTCTCCAGCTGCCGGGCCGCTTTGAAGTCGTAGTCCACCGCCTGCGCCCCGTAGACCCGCAACGCCACGGTGAGGATCTTCTCCCGCAGGGTGGCGTCGTTGGGATACAGGAAGGCGAATTGAGATGGCTCCTCGGCGGCCTCGGCGACCGCGGTGGCCAGCTCTGCGGCGCCCTTGCCGCCCTCGGCGAAGTGCGTGCACAGCGCGGAGCGGGCGCCCATGGCGTCGGCGATCTCCCGGATCGCCCGGTGCTCGGAGGGGTGATCAGTGGGGAAGGCGTTGATCGCGACCACCGGTGAGACACCGTGGATCCGGACGTTCTCGATCTGCTTGCGCAGGTTGGCCGCGCCGGCGTGCACGTCCTCGGGGTTCTCCGCCAGCATGCTCTCCGGCAAGGGACGACCAGCGGCGACCTTATACCGGCCGGAGTGTGTCTTGAGCGCGCGCACGGTGGCCACCAGCACGGCAGCGTCGGGCCGCAGGCCCGACGCGCGGCACTTGATGTTGAAGAAGCGCTCGGCACCCATATCGGCGCCGAAACCGGCCTCGGTGACCAGGTAGTCACCGCAGTGGATGCCGATCAGATCGGCGATCACCGAGGAGTTGCCGTGCGCGATGTTGCCGAACGGCCCGGCGTGCACCAGCACCGGTGTGCCCTCCAGAGTCTGCAGCAGGTTGGGCTTGATCGCCTCCCGCATGATCACGGTCATCGCCCCGGCGGCCTGCAGGTCCTCGGCCGTGATCGGCCGGCCGTCGCGGGTCTGGCCGACCACGATCCGGCCCAGCCGGGCCCGCATGTCCTGTAGTGAGGTGGACAGCGCCAGCACCGCCATCACCTCACTGGCCGCGGTGATGTCGAACCCACTCTGCCGGGGGGTGCCGTCGGCCTTGGATCCGAGTCCGATCACGATGTTGCGCAGGACCCGGTCGTTGACGTCGAGCACCCGGTTCCAGGTGACGCTGTGCGGATCGAGATCGGTGCCGTTGCGTTGCTGCAGCTGGTTGTCGATCATCGCGGCGAGCAGGTTGTGTGCCGCGGTCACCGCGTGCATGTCCCCGGTGAGGTGCAGGTTGAGCGTCTCCATGGGTACGACCTGGCTGTAGCCGCCGCCCGCCGCCCCACCCTTGATCCCGAACGTGGGGCCCATCGAGGGTTGCCGGATCGCGACCGTGGCCCGCTTGCCGATATGCGCGAAGCCCTGGCCCAGCCCGACGGTCGTAGTGGTCTTGCCCTCTCCCAGCGGGGTCGGCGTGACGGCTGTGACCACCACGTACTTCGCCGGGGGCACCTGCGCCAGCTCGTCGATCGCCGTCGTCTTGAGCTTGACCACGTGCTCGCCGTATGGCTCAAGCAGGTGCGGCCCCAGGCCCATCGCGGCAGCGACGTCCACCAGCGGCGTCAGCGTAGCGCCACGAGCGATCTCAAGATCGCTGGGAAAAGCCACCGTGCACTCCCTCTCGGATGCTCACACTTCTCCCAACTCACCAGGAGAGCTTCAGATACGGGAGGAGGTACTAGTAGCGGTAGTGGGATGGTTTGTAGGGGCCCTCGACGTCGACGTCGATGTATTCGGCCTGTTCCTTGGTGAGCTTGGTGAGCTCGCCGCCCAGGGCCTCAACGTGGATGCGGGCGACCTTCTCATCGAGCACCTTGGGCAGGACGTAGACCTCCCGGTCGTATTCCTTGTGCTTGGTGAACAGCTCGACCTGCGCGATCACCTGGTTGGAGAACGAGTTCGACATCACGAAACTGGGGTGCCCGGTGGCGTTGCCCAGGTTCAGCAGCCGCCCCTCGGACAGCACGATGATCGAATGCCCGTCCTTGAACGTCCACTCGTCCACCTGCGGCTTGATCACCAACCGGCGGGCGCCCGACCGGCGCTCCAGCCCAGCGATATCGATCTCGTTGTCGAAATGCCCGATGTTGCCCAGGATCGACTGGTGTTTCATCCGGGACATGTGCTCGACCGTCACGATGTCCTTGTTTCCGGTGGCGGTGATGATGATGTCCGCCTTGCTGACCACGTTGTTCAGGGTGTCGACGGTGAAACCGTCCATCATCGCCTGCAACGCGCAGATCGGGTCGATCTCGGCCACCACCACCCTGGCGCCCTGACCCCGCAATGACTCCGCGCAGCCCTTCCCGACATCCCCGTACCCGCACACCACGGCCAGCTTGCCGGCGATCAGGACGTCGACCGCCCGGTTGATCCCGTCGATCAGCGAATGCCGGCACCCGTACTTGTTGTCGAACTTCGACTTCGTCACCGAGTCGTTGACGTTGATCGCCGGGAACAGCAGTTCCCCGGCTGCGGCCAGCTGGTAGAGCCGGTGCACCCCGGTGGTGGTCTCCTCGGTGACCCCGCGGATCCCCTCGCCGATCGCCGTCCACTTCCCCGGTGTCGCCTCCAACGAGGCCCGCAACACGTCCAGGAACACTTTCCACTCGTCCGAGTCGCTGTCCTCGGCGTTCGGCACCACTCCGGCCTTCTCGAAGGTGGTTCCCTTGTGCACCAGCAGGGTGGCGTCGCCGCCGTCGTCCAGGATCATGTTCGGCCCGCCGCCGTCCGGCCAGGTCAGCATCTGCTCGGTGCACCACCAGTACTCCTGCAGCGTCTCGCCCTTCCAGGCGAAGCACGGCACTCCCTGGGGCTCCTCCGCGCTCCCGTGCGGACCGAGCACCACGGCCGCCGCGGCATGGTCCTGGGTGGAGAAGATGTTGCACGACGCCCACCGAACCTCGGCGCCGAGACTGACCAGGGTCTCGATCAACACCGCGGTCTGCACAGTCATGTGCAGCGACCCGGAGATCCGCGCTCCGCGCAGCGGGAACACATCCGCATATTCCCGCCGCAGTGCCATCAGGCCTGGCATCTCATGCTGCGCCAACCGGATCTCGTTACGCCCGAACTCGGCCAGGTCCAGATCAGCAACCGCGAAATCAATACCCGCACGGCTCTGAAATTTCTTCTCGGGCAGTTTCTCGGCGCCGGGTGCGGCCACAATCATCGAAATGGCTCCTTGGATTCGAAGTTGGCTTGGATCGAAGTTGGGTTCTCACGCGCGAACGTGGTCAGCCACCTCGGCCGCGCTGTCGGGTCCATAGGCTTCGCTGAATCGCTCCATGAACGTCTCGGGGTCGAAGTGGTGTTCCTGAGTTCCGATCGACTCGATCACCAGGGTAGCCAGCATGCAGCCGAGCTGGGCGGCCCGCTCGTCACCCACGTCCCACTGCATCCCGGCCAGGAATCCCGCCCGGAAGGCATCCCCTACGCCGGTGGGATCCGTCTTGGCCGATTCTTGCGGCGGGGTCACCGAGATGACCGGTTCGCCCGGCCGTTGCACGGTCACGCCCTTGGCGCCGCGGGTCATCACCGAGACGCCGACCCGCTCCAGGATGTCCTCCTCGCTCCAGCCGGTCTTGCGTTCGAGCAGGCCTCGCTCGTAGGTGTTGGTGAACAGGTAGGCCGCGCCCTCGACGAGCTGCTCGATCTGGTCGCCTTCGAGGCTGGCGAGCTGCTGGGAGGGGTCCGCGGCGAACGGGTAGCCCAGATCCCGGCACTCCTGGGTGTGCCGCAGCATGCCCACCGGGTCGTTGGGGCCGACCAGCACGAGATCCGTACCACCGAGACGGTCCACGATCGGTTTCAGCTCGATATCCCGGGCCTCACCCATCGCGCCGGGGTAGAACGAGGCGATCTGGTTCTGGTCGGAGTCGGTGGTACACAGGAACCGGGCGGTGTGCTTGGTCTGCGAGACGTGCACCGCGCTGACGTCCACCCCGTGCGTCGAGAGCCATTGCCCGTACTCGGCGAAATCGGCGCCGACCGCACCCACCAGCACCGGCGCCAGCCCGAGCACGCCCAGGTTGAACGCGATATTGGCGCCCGCCCCACCGCGACGGATCGCCAGGTCCTCGACCAGGAACGACACCGAGATGGACTCGAGTGCCTCGGGCACGATCTGCTCGGTGAACCGGCCAGGAAAGACCATCAGATGGTCGGTGGCGATCGACCCCGTGACGATGATGCTCACCGCGTCCCCCTCTCTCAGACCGCTGCCGGCTCGGTGCTCGCGGGCAACCCGGCCGACTCGCGCAGTTCAGCCGCCTTGTCGGTGCGCTCCCAGGTGAAGTCGGGATCGTTGCGCCCGAAGTGGCCGTAGGCGGCGGTCTTAGCGTAGATCGGCCGGTGCAGCCTCAGGTAGCGCCGGAAGGCCGCCGGGCGCAGGTCGAAGTGCTCGCCCACCAGCTTCTCGATGGTCGTGCGCGGCACCTGCTCGGTACCGAAGGTCTCCACCAGCAACGACAGCGGCCGGGCGACGCCGATCGCGTACGCCACCTGCACCTCGACCCGGGCCGCCAGGCCGGCCGCCACGATGTTCTTGGCCACATACCGCGCCGCGTAGGCCGCGGAGCGGTCCACCTTGGACGGGTCCTTGCCGGAGAATGCGCCGCCGCCATGCCGGGCGAACCCGCCGTAGGTGTCCACGATGATCTTCCGTCCGGTCAGCCCGGCATCGCCGACCGGACCGCCGATCACGAACCGGCCGGTGGGGTTGACGAACAGGTTGCGCGCCAGCTCAGCCTCGTTGTAGAAACCCGCAGGCAGCTCGGCGAGCACCACGTGCTCCCACAGATCGGCGCGGATCTGCTCTGAGGTGGCGTCCTCGGCGTGCTGGGTGGAGATCAGCACCTTCTCCACCCCGATCGGCACGCCATCGCGGTAGCGGACGGTCACCTGGGTCTTGCCGTCCGGGCGCAGGTAGGGCAGCGTGCCGTCCTTGCGGACCGCCGCCAGCTTCTTGGACAGCCGGTGCGCCAACGCGATCGGCATCGGCATCAGCTCGGGCGTCTCGTTCGTGGCGTACCCGAACATCATCCCCTGATCCCCCGCGCCGGCGCTGTCCAGTTCGTCCTCGGAGAGCTGCCCGCGCCGCTCGTGAGCCATGTCCACACCCTGGGCGATGTCCGGTGACTGCTTGTCCAGCGCAGTCAGCACCGCGCAGCAGTGCCCGTCGAAACCGAAGTTCCCGTTGTCATAGCCGATACCGCAGATCGTGTCCCGGACGATCTGGGTGTAGTCCAGCACGCCGGGTGTGGTGATCTCACCGGCGAGCACCACCATCCCAGTGGTGATCAGGGTCTCGCATGCCACCCGCGAGTTCGGGTCCATCGTCAGCGCGGCGTCGAGCACCGCGTCGGAGATCTGGTCGGCGATCTTGTCCGGGTGACCCTCGGTCACCGACTCAGAGGTGAAGAGGAATTCGACGGACTCCAGCTGGGTCATGCGATCACGCTCCTTGCTCGGCGTTTGGTTCCGGAGCGGGCTCCGGCGGGGTGTTTTCCATCGGGGTAGGCAAGGTGCGGCGGACCGCGATAGTTCCTTCTACCATCGCGACCAGCTTCGCCCTGGCGACATCAGCGGGTAGGTGACGCAGCCCACAGTCCGGATTGATTATCAACTTGTCGGCGGGGAAGGTGTCCAGTGCCTTCCGGATGCGCTCGGCGATGAGTTCCGCGGTTTCGATCCGCTCGCTCTTGACGTCCACCACGCCCAGCCCAAGCGCGCGATCCCAGCCGAGCCGCTGGATCACGTGCAGGTCCTCGTAGCCTTTGCGGCCGAACTCGAGAACCAGTTGGTCGACCTCCGCGTCGAGTACCGCGGGAAACAGGAAGTCGTAGTGGCCCTCCCAGGACGGCCGGGCGTAGCGGTTGCCGTAGCAGACGTGCAATCCCCAGGTGACGTCGACGCCGTGGGTCACGATGTTGATGGCCTCGACCGCTGTCCCGACAGCCTCGGGGTAGCCGGCCAGGAACGGCTCGTCGATCTGGAGCAACTGCGCACCGGCCTGCGCAAGCGCCAACGCCTCGGTGTTGAGCACCTGCGCGAACGCCCGAACCAGGTCGGCGGATTTGGCATACGCCTTGTTCTGCACCCGGCGAGACAGCGAGAAGGGTCCGGTGAAGCTGAACTTGACCGGACGGTCGGTGTGCGCCCGGGTGAAGCGGTAGTCCTGCGCCAAGCCCAGCGGTGGCGGGTCGGGTGGCAACGGGTCGGCGATGACCAGGAGTGTCGTAGTAGTCGTAGTAGAACGACTTGACGGTCACCGGGATCTGCACCCCCGTTATCCGGGCCAGCAGGTAGTCGATGTCATTGTCGCGGCGCAGTTCCCCATCGGAGACGATGTCGATCCCGGCGGTCTCCTGGTCCTTGAGCGCCGCCTTGATCGCCATGTCGTGGATTTCCCCGAGGTGGCTGCGACTGATCCGGTTGCGGTAATAGTCGGTCTTGAGCCGCTCCAGCCACTCGGGAACCGAGTACGACCCCACGACAGTGGTAGGTAACACAGGCAGCATGTCAGTCCCTCACTGCGTCAGTCTCGTACCTGGGCAGTCATGGTGACGATGTTGGTGCCGGTCCGGTGCGCAAACCGCTGGAAATCCACATCGAAACCCTTCCGGCGGCCGATATGCGCCAGCAGCGGCCCATTGAGCCAGTTCACGACGGAACCGTCGTACTTGCCGGGGCCACGGAAGCCCGTGCGGTAGGAATGCACGTCGGTGACGAACAGGTCGTAGCAGATCAGCCGGCCGTAGGGGTGCAGCAGCGGGACGGTGTCCACGAAGCTGGCTACCGCGCCGTTGTTCACGTGCATCCGGATCGCGGCGCCGGATTCCAGCAACGGCCGCAGACTCTCCCCGCTCACGGTAGGGGCGATCTGGTAGAGGTCCAGTCCGGCCAGTGGCAGGTACCGCTCCTCCAGACGCAACGCCGCCCAGCTACGGCGCCAGAACTCCACCGCTACTTCGACTGACGGGAAATGCGCCGGCAGTGCTTCGGCCAGTAAGGAGGGTTGCAGCCGGAGCAGTTTGCCGATCAGTTCCGGTACCTGATCCGGTCGGGCCGATACCAGCCGCCCGATCTCGGCTGCTGCGGCGGCGGGTAGATATGCCCTGCTCTGCACCGTATAGGTGCGCCCGCCGATCTGCGCCACCTCATCGCTGGGCAGGTTGTCGTAGACGTTGGAGATGTAGACCAGGAAGACCTTGTAGCCCAGGAAACCCAGCGCGGTACGGGGCTGGGTGGCGTCGAGCACGAACGAGCTGACGTGCTGCGCATAGTCGGCGACGGCGGCCCTGGCCAATTCCAGGACGTGCGGCGAGTAATCGCACATCAGATAGTGCAGCCGGCGGTAGTACTCCTTGCCGTGGACCCGGTCGAGCGCGACGAACTCGTCCAGCCAGGTCTTGGCCTGCACTCCGTTACCCGGGCCGAACTCGACCACGTAGAGCTCACCGGGCAACGCGTTGCGCTCGGCGAGGGAGTCCCACAACGCGAAGAGGTTGGTGATGATCTCGCGCACCGCGTCCCGGTTGCGTGCGTCGCTCTCCCCGCCCGGCAGGGTCTTCTCGTACTGCTGGCCGGTGACCTGCTCCCAGAGGTTCAAAGCCTTCCAGTACAGCGCGTTGAACTCCCAGATCATGCTCTTGCTGGTGGCCAGCCACGGTTCGAGGTGGATCCGCGACGGGTCGGTACCGGTGCCGCGGGTCCGGATGAGCGCTGCGGTGAGTTCCTTGAGCGGGACGTCGCCGCTGCGCCGGACGTCGATGGCGATCTCCATCTCGTCCTCGGTCATCGCGGCCGCCAGCGCCACTGGCAGCACGTCCGAGTCGTGGCCGTGGGCCGCCAGGATCGGCCGGATGTCGACGACCTCGCGGAAGTTGTTGCGGTACTGGACCCAGTCGCACACCACGCGAACCCGGGACAGGTCCACCGAGTCCTCGACGAGCGCATCCAGCACGGGGCCCAGCGAGGCGGTGACATCCACCGGTTTGTTGCCGCGAAGCCTGCTCGTGGGACGGAAATCAACCAGCACGGCCGCTGCCCTCCATGCCGGGGACGAACACCATCAGGGCGCTACGGGGTTGGTGTCGCGGGCTCGCCGCATCGGATTGAAACCCGCCCCGCGCAGCCGGGCGACCGTCGCGCGCAGATGCTCGATCTCTCGCTGGAGGACCTCGATGGTGTCCAGCTCGGGCACCCGGACGGTGTCCTGGACGGCGAGCAGGGGACATCCACAATGTGGGCAGTTCACCTCGTGCGCCATCGCACCTCCTGCCGCCGCGGCAGCCTCTCCTGTGAGGCGGACCACACCACTAGTGAAGAGGGCTCCCGGGTCCGGAGCAACCGGGTCCAAGCACGAAATCCCAGGCCACGTATTTGTGGCGAGGCCACAATCACCCGGTCACGGAGGCGGCCAGAGCCTGAGCTACCCGAGGAACGGGACCGCCTCATCACCACCGCCCAGGGCCTGCGGTTTCTCGTACTGGAAGGACTGGGCTGAACGGCAACGAATGGCGGTCGAAGCATGGAAGCTGGGGCGCAAGACTATGAAACCGAAACCGCGACGTCCGGTGCCACAACCCAGGACGTCGCCTCGGCGGGCCCAGTAAAGTTCCGGTCTGCGTACACTCCCGCTGTTTCTCGCACAGCATCAAGATCGCTACCTGCGGCGTGACCTCACTAAAGACTACCAGCAGCGCCACAACTGCAACCTCGTGGTGCTCATCGATCAGATCACGCAGGACAGCATCACCCTGTTCGCAGAACTACTCCATGGGCTCGACCGTTCGCGGGACCTTCACCTGATTGTTGGTCTCATCAGGCGGGGACGGCGGCGCTGCCGTGCGGCTAGCGCGGATGGCCCAAGCGGCCTGCCGCGAACTCGTGGTGATTGTCCCGGAGACGGCCAAGAGCGCAGCCACGATCCTGACGCTCGGCGCGCACAACATTGTCATGGGTCCCACATCGGATCTGGGACCAATTGATCCTCAGATACTGGTGAGCGATCGAGGATTCGTCAGCGCCAAGGATCTGATCGAGGCCGTCGACAACGCGCTCGACGATGTTGCAATCCGTCCCGACACCTATCCCCTTCACGCAGCCATGCTCGCCGGCATCGACAGCACCTCGGTTCAGTTCGCGCGCTCAGCGCTCTCCAGTACCGATGAACTCGCTGAGCAGGCCATCGGCAGCAACCCAGACCGGACCCAGCAGGATACAGCAGAACTGTGTGCAATGGTTCATCGACCACTCATCGAGCAGCCCAAGACGCACACGGCGGTTATCGGCAGCAATGAAGCGCGGCAAGCCGGATTGCCGGTGCGCGAACTCCATGCTGATGACCAATAGTGGCAGGAGATCTGGCATCTCTGGACCCGGTACTACGCACTCGGTCCTATTCATCTGCTGTCGGCCTACGAGGGAGCAAAGGCGTCCCAAGTCCGAATCCTTGACCGGAGCGATGTCAGCAGGAGTGGCAGTCGGTGCACTACGCCAGCGCGGTGGTGGGCGATGAGCCGCACCCGCACCTCGCGGCCGGTCGCCGGTGGTTTCCTCCGACACGTCCGGCTTGATGCCGAAGCTGACACCGGCCGCTACCCGTTCACCCTGCCCGTTGTGGCCCACGGCAATCGATTACGGATGCCCGATTGTGTCGGGTCGACAGGCTATGGTGTTCGCGTGACCGCCGCCGCAGCTTCCCGACCGGAGCCCGGCCTGCACCGCGCGCCCTTCGCAGATGCCTCGCCCGCGCAGGTGCGTGCCGCGTTGACCTCTGAGGATGTCGCGAAGTTCGACCGCCAGTGGCAGAGGGTCATGGCCACCGCGACCCAGACGCTCGATCTGACCGGTGTGCACCGCACCCTGGAATCTTGGCGGCGGGTCGCCTGGCTGACCACTGCCAATGGGCCCGAGAAGTACCGGCAGATGCTGGCCCGGGCCGAGCACACCCTGCGGACCGGTGAGCTCCCCCCGGACAGCGTGCCGCTCGACGAGATCAAGGCCATGATCGCGGAGCGGCTGGGATAACTACCTGGTGTACCGCATCGAGACCGACAGCGCGGCCACGGAACAGATCGTCGCGCTGCCTGACGAAGCCCTGGCCGACTACACCCGTGTGCTCGGAGTGCTTGAGCTGGTTCCGTGGAACGGCGACCCGCTGCATGACGACAACCCCGACGCCGCCGTACGGACGTTGCCATTCGGCAGAGCTGGCCTGGTTACTTACCTCATTCTTGATGACCAGCGGCGGGTGGATGTGCTGAACGTCCTGTGGGTGGGCTGACAACCGTGATGATCAGGCCAGACGCGTGTGGCATGATCGCGGGCCGGAGGCGGCGATCTCGCCGCACTCGCCGGGCTGTCCGCGCAGTCCGTCGGGAAGTTCCTCGGGGCTGAGAAGGTCAACAACGCCCATCGTGTACTTCGCTCCAACGGCAGTATCGCTCCCGATTTCCGCTGGCCTGATCCCGACCGCAGTGACGACCCGCGGCAGGTATTGAAGAGCGAGGGACTCCGGTTCGACGAGTCGGGGCGTGCCGACCCGGACCAGCGGATCACCGCTGACGAACTGCGGGAGCAGCTGGCCGAGCTCGGCGCCGACGCAGAGACCGAGTCCCGCACCCGCCGGGCCTGGCTGGTGCGGGGGTCCTCGGTGGACGGTCGCAACCTGGTCGACGTGTGGCTGCAGAAGGGATCAGCCTCGCTGGCCGCCGCGAGCCTGCGACCGATCGACCCTCCGGTGCCGCTCACCACCCTGAAGGCGGCGGTAGAGCAGGACTACCAGCACAAGTCCTACGCGGTGCGGGAAGGCAAGCTCGCCGAGTTCGACGCCTTCTGCAACCGCATGCGGGTGGATGACTACCTGCTGACCACCTCGCAGGGCGGGACCTACCTGGGTCGGGTCACGGGGGACGCCACCTACACGCTGTCCTCCGATCGGCGATCCAACCTGCGGCGCGAGGTCGAGTGGTTGAACCCCAACCGGCCCGTGCCGTTCGCGACCCTTCCCCAGCCGCTGCCGGCGAAACTGCACAGCCAGGCCGATGTCGTCGAGCTGACCAATGAGATCGCGGCGATCGAGCGGCTGCTGGGAACCCTCGGTGTTGCCGATCGGGAGCCCGACCTGGTCGCGGCCAGGGAACTGCGATTCCCGGAGGTCGACCAGGAGCTAGCCGACGAGCTGTTGATCGACCAGGAGTGGCTGCAGCAACAGGCTGATCTGCTGTGGGAGCGCCAACAGATGATTTTTTACGGCCCGCCGGGAACTGGGAAAACATATCTTGCCCGCAAGCTCGCCGAGCACCTCTGCGGGCCGAGCGCGATGAAACTCGTCCAGTTCCACCCGTCTTATACCTATGAGGATTTCTTCGAGGGTTTCCGGCCCGTGCAGCGGGAGGACGGCCAGCTCACGTTCAAACTGGAACCCGGACCGTTCCGGCTGCTCGTGGAGGCGGCTCGGCAGCACCCCTCAGATCCCTATGTCCTGATCGTCGACGAGATCAACAGGGCGAACCTGGCCAAGGTTTTTGGTGAGCTGTATTTCCTGTTGGAATACCGGGAGTCTCCGGTCGGCTTGCTGTACTCGCCGGAGGCGGAATTCATCATGCCGCCCAACGTCTTCCTCATCGGCACGATGAACACCACGGACCGCTCGCTCGGGCTCATTGATGCCGCGATGCGACGGCGTTTCGCCTTCGTCGAGCTGCACCCGTCGAAACCACCCACCGCGGGGCTGCTCACCGCTTGGCTCGACAAGCTCACGCACGACAGCGAGATCGAGCACAACCTGGATGCCCCCGACCTGCTCGACGCACTCAACGCGCGCATCGACGACTACGAGTTGGCAATCGGCCCGTCCTACCTCATGCGACCACAGATCTACCGCAGCAAAGACAGGCTGACCCGAGTGTGGGAGACCTCGATCCTGCCGCTGCTGGCCGACCAGCACTACGGCACCCCACCCGCAGCGCTCGACAAGTACCGGCTGGACGCCTTGCGGGCTGATGAACTGGTGGCGAGCCCGTCACCAGCATGAGAGGGGTGCCAGGTGGCGAGGCTGGGCATCGACCGGGACTTCCTGTGGGAGTTCGGCAAGCTGGAGCGCGTGATCCAGGAGAAGGTGCACGCCGCATTCGCCAAGTTCGAGCAGGCCACCCATGCCGGTGTACACCTAGAAAAGATCAACAATGTCCGTGATGCTCGGCTGCGCTCCATCCGGATCGATCAGTCCTGGCGCGGGGTCGTGCTCGCTCCGGAATCGGGTGACTCCTACACGCTGCTGAAGGTGCTGCCGCACGACGACGCCTACGACTGGGCCTGCCGACGACGGGTCAGCGTCAACCGCGCGACCGGCGTCATCGAGGTGCGCGACGTCGCGGCCATCGAGGAGCGGTTGCCACAGCTGACCGAGGACGCCAAGGCGTCCCCCTCCCGGTTGCTCGACGGCGTGAGTGACGCGGATCTGGGCCGCCTGGGCATCGACGAGCAGGTACTGCCGTTCGCCCGCGTGCTGACCGACCTCGACCAGCTCGAATCCGCCCGCGGGATCCTGCCCGAGCCGCAGTACGACGTGCTGGTCGGCCTCGCGATCGGGATGTCACCCGAGCAGGTGTGGGAGGAGACGGTCGGCGCGGCGACGGTGGCCGTCGATTACGACACCTCCGATGTCACGGCCGCGGTGGCCCGATCCACGGAGCGGGTGGTGCTGGTCAGCGGGCCCGATGAGTTGATGGAGGTGTTCAGCTACCCCTTCGCGCTGTGGCGGATCTACCTGCACCCGACCCAGCACCGGATGGCCCACGGGGCCTTCAGCGGGCCCGCTCGGGTGACCGGTGGGCCGGGTACCGGCAAGACCGTGGTCGCCCTGCACCGTGCCCACCACCTCGCCGAGTCCTCGCCGGCGGACCGGTCAGTCCTGGTGACCACATTCACCAAGACGCTGGCCGGATCTCTCGAAGACGGCTTGCGGATGCTGATCGACGATGAGGCGCTACTCCGCAGGATCGACGTGCGGCACATCGATCAGATCGCCCACCAGATCACCGCCTCCCGGCACGGCAGGCTGGCGGTGCTGACCGACTCGGATCAACGGGAGCGCTGGAGACGGCTCATCGCCCGGCTCGGCCTCAGCTGCACCGAAGGGTTCCTCGGCCAGGAGTGGCGCCACGTCGTGCTCGCCCAGGGGATCGCGACCCGCGAGGAATACCTCGCTGCGGCGCGATCAGGCCGTGGCCGACCGCTGGGGCCGCGAATGCGGGAGGAGATCTGGCCGGCGCTCGCCAGTTTCGCGGAGGGACTTCGCGCTGAGGGCTTGTGGACCCACGAGACGATCTGCGTGGAGGCCGCGCGTTTGCTCAATGCCGCGGAAGCCAAGCCGTACCGGCACATCATCGTCGACGAAGCGCAGGATCTCAGCCCGTGGCAGTGGCGGCTGCTACGAGCGGCCGCCACCTCAGGCCCTGACGACCTCTTCCTCGTCGGCGACACCCACCAGCGCATCTATGCCCACCGCGTCTCACTCAAGCAGATCGGGATCGACATCGCGGGCCGGTCCGAGCGCTTGAAGATCAACTATCGGACGACCGCGGAGATCCTGGGGTGGAGCCTTGGACTGCTGCGCGGCGAGCACATCGACGACATGAACGAGGACTTGGAGACGCTGGCCGGGTGCCGCTCCGACGTCCACGGCGCGCCTCCCATCCTGCATGGTGCGAGCAGCAGGTCGGCCGAAATGGAACACCTCGTGTCCGTCGTGCGCAAGTGGCTCGGCGATGACGTGCAGCCGGGTCAGGTCGGGATCGCGGCCCGGTCCAGTGTTCTCGTCGATGAGGCTGTATCCGCGCTCGCCGGTTCGGGCATTCGGGCCGTGTCGCTGGCCAAGCGCGCGGCGAAGGACGGTGAGGTGGCGGTCGCGACCATGCACCGGATGAAGGGACTGGAATTCCGCTGTGTCGCTGTCGTCGACGTTAACCAAAAGCATGTGCCGGCGCCCGCCGCCGTCACCGCGGCCACCGACGATCAGCGCTTGCACGACCTCGATATCCAGCGCGAACGGTGCCTGCTCTTCGTCGCCTGCACCCGTGCCCGAGAGAACCTGATGGTCTCCTGGCACGGGAAACCGAGCCCGTTGCTGCCAGCCTGACTACGCCCCAGCCGCATCCCTGGAGGCTGATCATTCGCTAGCGTGGGTGCATGCCATCGGCCGACCGCGACCTCAACGCGGACGATGCACTCGAAGACTTCGATCATCGCGAGCTCACCTTCCTCGGCAAGACCAAGACCGTCTTCGTCTCGGGCAGCGGGCCGGCGGTGATCGTGATGCCCGAGATACCGGGCATCCACCCCTACGTCGCCCGCTTCGCGCGCTGGGTGCGCGACGCCGGCTTCACGGTGTGGATGCCGAACCTGTTCGGCGAGCCGGGCCGGGCCTACTCGATCCCGCGGGTACGCGGCGTGCTGGTGCGCGTCTGCATCAGCCGCGAGTTCCGCGCGTTGGCGGCGAACCGCTCGAGCCCGGTCATCGACTGGCTGCGCGCGCTGGCGGCGCACACGCACCCGATCTGCGGCGGGCGCGGCGTTGGCGCGATCGGCATGTGCTTCACCGGGAACTTCGCGCTCTCGATGATGCTCGAGCCGGCGATGCTCGCGCCGGTGCTGTCGCAGCCCTCGCTACCGCTGGGTCGGGCCAGCGGCCTGCACATCGGGAAGGACGAGCTCTCAGAGGTGGCAGCGCGCATGCAGCGCGAGGACCTCACCGTGCTCGCCTATCGTTTCGCGGGTGACCGGCTCTGCCGCGCGGAACGCTTCGCCGCATACGAGCAGGCACTCGGCGAGCGTTTCCTCGGGCGCGTGCTGCCGGACTCCGCGGCGAACCGCGAGGGCATCGCCGGGCGATTGTCGCCGCACAGCGTGGTGACGACACACCTGATCGACCGCGACGGCGAGCCGACGCGCCAGGCACGCGACGAGATCCTCGAGTTCTTCCGCAAGCGCCTCACCGGCTAGCCCGGGTGGTGGGTGGCGAACCAGCTGATCCAGCGTCGTTGGGCGCGGGTCTCGACCGCTCGTGGCCGGTAGTGCTGCCGGGTCCAGTTGACGGCGTCGGCGGCGGGGTGTCCGGCGAGGATGGCCATGCAGGCGATGACGGTGCCGGTGCGGCCGACACCGGCACCGCAGGCGACCTCGACACGCTGCCCGGAGCGGGCCAGCAGGTAGGCGTGGTGGATCGCGGCGGCGGCCGACTGGTCGTCGCGGGGAGTGCGGAAATCGGGCCAGTCGATCCAGTCGGCGGCCCAGTCGGGTCTCCAGGCAGCATGCGGCGTCGAAAGAGCCCCCGGGGCGCTGCGTCCGGCGAGCGGCCGAGGTAGAGCCCGTAGGTGGGCCGGGGTCCTGGCGGGAGGGGCTCGCGTCGCCCGCGCCCACGCAGTGCGGTTCCGTCGGGCAGGCTGATCGCGCCGGTGAGGAGGTCACTCATCAATCAATCCGTCGGCCATTGCCCGGCCGGGGCACG
The DNA here is from genome assembly GCA_963712995.1 of uncultured Actinomycetota bacterium. Classification (GTDB taxonomy): domain Bacteria; phylum Actinomycetota; class Actinomycetes; order Mycobacteriales; family Pseudonocardiaceae. The sequence continues at coordinate 298,296 of CAVQKH010000026.1, forward strand.
ATGTGGTGCCTCTCCGACCAGCTCGGCCAGCCGGGACATCCGCCGCCGGCCCGACACCCGCAGCCTGGGCCCGGCGGTCCGCGAGTCGAGAAACCTGGCGTGGCAGGCCGGCCGTCGACCAGTGCCGCCGCCAGCGGCGTGTGGGTGTCCGGCGCACGGGGATCCAACCGCAGCAGGTAGCCGCGGTCATCAGGTACCCCGGCCGCCAGCACCCACAGCCGCAGCGCTGCGCCACTGGGCTGCCACCCGCAGGGCACCGCCTTCACCGCCCCCCGGGTCCACGCGCAGGCCAGCGGCACCAAGCCGACCACCAACGGCGTGTGCACCCAGTAATGGTCCTCCTCGGTGCGGCCCTGTTCGGCGGACAATCCGCGGTCCGCGCAGTCCCGCACGATCTCGATGGCCCGCCACCGCTCGGCGACCACGATCGACACCCGGGCGGCGGTTCCCCGCCCGAACCCGTGCACCTGCCCTTGGGCACAGAGCAGACCAGCCAGATCATCCAGACTGGCCGCGCTGGCGTGAGCCGAGAACAACGACGCCTGCCGCACAGCCGCAGATTCTAGAACACCCGTTCGACTCGCGCTCCAGCGACACCCATCGCGTTCTGGGGACAGACTGCAGTAATCAAGCCCCGAATTACTGCAGTCTGTCCCCGGAACGGTCAGACACGGCTGCGGCGGTAGGAGCGAGCGCCGATTCCGGAGAGCTGTAGAGCGAGGCACAGCAGCCCGGCCAACATGAAAGTCGAGGGGCCGAGCGGTCCGAGCCCGACTCCGGCGATATCGAGAATGAGGGCGACGGCGAACAGAACGGCGGCGACGATGGCGAACATGATGGCCTCCTAATCGACGTCAATGGTTGCACCGGAACGATCCGCCCGCATGTCGAACCAGGTGGCGCGTGACGTCGAGATCCACGACGGGCGGGTCGACCAGGTCCGGTTACACCGGCTGCCGCGCGACGGGTGAGCGATCCACCCCCTCGGATCAGTGAGGGGGCTGTTCGAGTGCGGCCAGGTGGACGGCTTCCTTGGCGGGGCTGAACTCGTCCGGTGGAACGCCGTTGGGCGATTTCAGCCACCCGCCACGGTCACGAGGCCGGGCCAGGTTGCCGTCGATGAGCAGTCCGACGTAGCAGCCGTAGTCGATGGCGAACCCGTCGTAGAGCATGCCGGGATTCTTCCGGTCCGCGATGCCGCGGCGCAGCACGTGCAGCAGGCGCGCGTCGTAGAGCTCGTCGATCGTCTCGTGCCGTGCGGCGAGTTGGTCGAGCAGGAAGGTGCGGGAGTGCCGCCGGCCCACCACCTCGTCGATCAGTAACCGCAGCATCTGGCGAGCCGGCTTGTTGGCGTTGATCGCGGTCTGCTTGTCCCGCAGGTACCAGTCCCGGGCCGCGCGGCGGACATCCGGCAGGCCGATCGGCTCGTTGTGGGCATGCTGCGCGGCCAGCGCCGCGATGTTGATCGCGTCGCGGGGTACGCCTTCCGCCGCGCGCACCAGCTCGGAGAAGGCGCCGCGACGGAAAGTGTCCTCAAGGAAACTGTCCACGTCCGGCGGCGGCGCGACGATCATTCTGGACAGTGGTGCGCTGGCATGGTTGTAGAACAGCTGCCCGAAGAACTCCTGGGCGCGGCTGCGACCATTCTCGAAAATCATGAAATCGTCGAGGCTGACGGCGGAAGCCGCGTCGGCGCCCACCTCGATACCGACATAATCCCCGTTGCTGAAGGGATCACTGAATCGCGAACGGCGCTCGATCGCCGCGATCTTGACGGTGATGCCCGCGGTCGGGAGCACACTGCGCCGCAGCAGGTCCGCCAGCAGCGGCTGGAGGTCGAGCGGGACGCTGCTCCACTCGTCCAGCAACAACCACAACCGCGCGGAACCCAGCGCACCGGCCATAGCTCGCAGAGCCCGGCTCAGTGGCCCGAACACGACGTGATGCTGCTCGACTCCGGTGCGCCGCAACCGGCTTTCCGCCGTGGCCGACTGGCGTTGCGTCGCTGATACGGCGGCTTTCGATGACGCTGCCACGGCCAACTCGATGCCCGCCGAGGACTCGGCCGAGCCACCGACAGTCGTCTCCCGTTGCACCTCCCCGACGACCTGGACCGCGGTGGCCGCCTCCGCGAGCGCGTCCAGCGCCAGCAGCAGGCTGTCCTGGTCACCCACCTCGCCGGCGAACGCTACGGTGAGCAACTGGTCATGGATCGCTTCGAGGGTGTCGACCATCAGGTGGGTTCCGCGCACCGTCGGGCTCAGGTTGCTGTCGGTGTACATACCCTCGGCGGAGCCGATGGTGCGCAGGTCGAGATACACCGCCACGTCGCCGGTGCGTTCGATCAGGTCACTCAAGTAGAGCAGGGCGTGGGTCTTCCCCGTTCCCCGGCGCCCGTACAGGATCTGATGGTCGGTCGAATGCAGCATCGCGGAGAACGACCCGGCCGCGACGAACGTCATGGCCAGGGTGGAACGGTCCGTGCTCTCCGCGCGTCGTGGAATCCGCATCAGGGCCTGGTTGAGGTGTTTCTGCCGCGTGGGAAGCATCACATTCCACAATGCCGTGCTATCGCAGCAGGTAACAGTCCCCACACGAGGGGTCATCCCGCACCCTTCCGGGCGATACGTCCACAGCCCGTGAGTAAACGAGCAATTCCGCTGGTGCCTACCCGGTCGTTGCGGCGCCAGACCCGCGCCAGACCGTATGCTATCGACAGAGTTGTTGAGCGTTGGCAGGTGCCGTGAACTCGACATCACCGACGTTTTCGCGCTTCTGATGTAGGTTTCGTCGTGTTCACGGCGCGCACCGTCGCTGCGCGGCTGACCTGCCGTCACATCAACTCCGGTGGGCTTCCGGCGGCGACCGCTAAGTCGCGCTGTTCGCGATCACTGCCGATGCGGCAAACGATGTTGCCGGGCTGCGAACGCCCCGATCAGCCGAGCCACAGCACGAGGATCAGATGGACCTCACGCTGGTCTTCCAAGATCAGATAGACGACCTGTCCAGCTCCCTCTGGACCGAACACCCACCGCCGCACGACCGCGTCCGGGTTGCTCTTGTGCTGCGGCTCGCCGCTCCACGGTGCGAGCTCCAACACTCCCAGCACCTTGGCGTAGCCCTCCAGCGCCTCGTCGGGCAACGCTGCGACCTGCTCTTGGGCCTCCGGGTAGACGACGAGGCCGTACACCTACCGGCCCAGCCGCTGGCGGATCAGGGCCTTCATCTCCGCACCCGAGATGCTGCCCTCCGGGGTCTTGCCGGTTGCCAGCGTGTGCGCCGCGGTGGCCAGTATCCGGAAGTAGGTGCCGGGGTTCTTCAGTTCGGCGTAGGCGAAATGCCGCCACTTGTGCAGCAGATCATGCACCGGGGCGAGGTCCTTGGCCTGTTTCGCCTCATCCAGCACGATCTCCCATTCAGCGTCGAACGCGGCAGCGACATCCGGCGTCAGACACCCGCGGATGGCCTGCGGGTCCAGCGGCGGCGGAACCGGCTCGTGCTCCGGTGGGAGCGCGGTGGCGGGAGAGGCCATGCCGACACGATAGCGTTGGCAACCGACGGAATCGTGCCACGAGGGCGACCAAGCCGCCACCGCCGAGCTCGCTAGCAGCGCCTACACCCAAAAGCTAGCCGATCGTCGTGGGCGCCAGACCGTATGCCCGCAGCTGGTCATCCAGCGCCGAGACGGCCTGGGTGTCCTGCCACGGGCGCATCCGGGTGCGCGTGGCGCGCAGCTCCGTCACCAACCGCACCGAACGCGTCTTGGCGGCAAGCTCAGCAGCGTCACCGACCACCCGCGCCGCCTCCTCAATCTCACCAGATTGCAGGTGGGCCTTGCCCAGAAAAAGCATACAGGAAGCCACATTAGTCACATACGATTTATCGAACAGCTTCAGCCCGGTACTGGCGGCAACGGCGGCATCCTGCGGCTTGCCCAGCAGCAACAAGCAGTAACTCTTTTCACAAGCGAGCAATCCCTCGCTATACCAGTACACCGACGATTCGGCAGGCACATGTTCAATTGAGGCCAGACTATCGTGCGCCTTCTCGAGTTCGACCATGCATGCCATCTGCTGACCGTCTATGGCATACGCCTTGGCGGCCTCGTCCGCAACACTGACGCGCATGAGCGGATCGCCGGTCTTGACAAGCAGGTTTTGCGCGGCTGCAGCCGTGTCGATCGCGGTGTGAACCTTGCCCTGCCAGGAGGAGGCGAAGCTCATGTGACAGAGTGCATAGATACCAAGTTCGGTGTTGCCGGCTTCCCGCGCGGCCGCCCGCGCCTTGCCGAAGGAATGCCAGGCACGATCAAACACATTGAGATCGAAGAAATAGAACCCGATGGAAGTGGACATATCACTGTACACCGAGAGCAAGCGAGGACGAAGATCGGTGGGACATTCCGCGAGCAGGTCGTGAACCAGGTTCTGCTGGCCGAGCGCAGTGGGCAGCACGGCGCGTGATCCGAGCAGGTCCTGTTGGCGTTTACAATCCTGTAACATGGCCTGAATGTGGCCAATGACCTGCTCGTCCACCCGGCTCGGCGAAACAACAGCCCGGACCAACCGCTCCTGCTCCTGGATATCCAGACCGTTCACCACAGGCGAGGCAGAAACAGCAGCTATGGACCCCAGCAGTCGGAGTAGTTCGAGTAGTTCTCGACGGTTCATCGCGCCCACCAATTCACACAGCAGCTTCACTAACTGCTCGGATATTTGAGCTCCCTTACCGTTTGCCTCCTCCCCTACTCTGCCCGCTGTGTCGGCATGGTGCATGAGCTGGGGAGCGGTCGCCGCCCGCAGCGCGTCCGCTTTGGCCTGCGCGTCGGCGAGTTGCGCCTGCCGGATCCGCACCTCATTGTCCTGCCTGGCCCGCTCCCAGGCATGGAACGCGGCCCGCAGCGCACCGTCGGCACCGCAGCGTTCATCGGCCACCGCCCAGAACCGCTCGTCCCGGCGGGACCGGCCCTTCTCGATGTGCGCCACCGTGGAGCGATCACAGAACGCGACTCTGGCTAGCTCGTCCTGGGTCAGCCTCGCTGCCTGGTGGAACACAGCCAACTGCGTACCCAAGGCGCGACGCATCTCGACAAGCTCTTCTGATTCACGGGTCATGCGGCAACTCTTCCCGAGTGACACTGTCAAGGTGACGACCTCAGCGTAACCGCGGCGTGCCGGATTCGTGGGAACAACGTGCGATCAGTGACGCACGGACCAGCACATCGACTTCAGTACCGCACCAGGCCCCAGGATCGGGCTGCGCACCCAAGCTGGGCATCCGGGACCCCCGGCCCGGTAGCTCCCCGATCCTGGGAGCCTGTCCTGCACGCCAGACGAGCACCGGAGCGGAGTTACCAGACGTGGCAAGTGGCGCTGACAAGGATCGGCCATGATCCGCGAAGATCGGGAGCTGTTGACGGAGTTGGCGCGGCTGAACCGTGAGATGGCGCCGTTGGCGCTGCGCATGATGGAAGGCAGCGCCAGTGCCGCTGAACAACAGCGCTACGCGCAACGGCTGACCGATGCCGGCGAACGGTTGCGGCGTCGAGCCGAGGAAACGAGCCGATTCGTCGTTGCAGGGGAAGTTCTCCGCGAGGAGCCCCTCGTTCTCCCGATCAATACGGTTGAGTCTTACCGGTACGGTGAGCAACGTTCATGAGGTACGTCGGCGGTTGCTCCGGGAGCAGTTGAGGGAAGCGTATCGAAAGGCACAACATCAGCAGGCCGAGAGAACGCAGAAAGGTCTTGTTCCTGACGAGAACACGGAAATTATCCTGCGGTTGGCCGGGTTGACGTTGGCATTAATCGAACGGCATGCGACAGACGCCAACGGGCATTGTCTGGTGCCCGGATGCTCGCTGCAACGGCGGGTGCCGTGGCGGAAGTGGCGAACCTGCCAGGTATTCATCACCGCACTGTTCTGGGTCGAGCAGCCACTCGACATCGTGTGGCGAGCAGAGCCGAAGTAGACCCACCCGGTCCGGCGTTCCGAGGCGAGCGATGAAATCCGGCTCAGCCGGTTTCGTCGGCGGCGAGGCGCTGCGCTTCCTCGGCGAGGTCCTGACGACCCAGCAACCGGTACAGCCGCGCGGCGTCGGCCAGGGTGCCGGCTGCTGAGTGCGCATCGGCGGGCATCAGCGCCTCACCGAGGCCGCGCAGTGTGTTGGCTTCGCCGAGGCGATCGCCGATCTCCCGGTGGATCGGCAACGCCTGCCGGTAGAGCTCACCGGCCTCGTCATACCGAGCCCGCATGGCCGCGGCATCACCGAGAGCGGTCAGAAGCGCCGCCCGGACCGCTGGATCGTCACCGGTCTCGTCGAGTTCCTCGAGGAGTTCGCGCAGCAGCGCCTCCCGCTCGCGGCGCTCATCCGGGGTCCGCCACCAGCTGATGTCAGCCGCAGCGTCGGCGACGGTCCGGGCGCTGTCGTCACCCTCGGGCCGGAACTGGTACACCCCTGAGCGGCCGGACCACAGGTCGGTGGCGTGCTGGGCGAACTCGCGCACCGCGAAATCCGCCGCCCACAACACCACCGGCACCCCCACCGTGCGCCAGAGGTGATCCCGGTTGAGGTTCAGCTCGGCGATCACGGCGGAGCGGGCCCGGGCGGACCCGAGCCGGTCGAGCCCGAGGATGAACACGGCACCGGTGGCCGACCGCGCCGCGTTCTCGATCGCGGCCACCACTGCCCCCGGCTCGATGGTCAGCTCGGCGATCGTGACGTCGGGGAGATCACGACGGACCACATCAGCCAGCCTGACCTGCAACGCCGGGTGGCTGGCCACGGCGATGGCGATGCGGAACCCGTCGCTGCGCCGGATCATCCGCTTCAAGGCGGCGAGCTCTACAATGTTATGGGGGTCACGTACCTGATCGTCGCCGTTGACCGTCGCTCCGGCTGGGCTGCTCATAGCGCGACCTCACGCAGCAGCGGGTTGATGTCGTACCAGTACTCCTCCTCACCCGCCTCGTAGGCGAACACGTAGTGATTGCGCAGCAGCTCGAAGAACCGGGGGTCGCTGGACGCCTCCTTGCCGGCCGCCACCGTCCGCAGTACCTCCTTGGCCTCCGGCAGCAGTCCGCGGGCCAGGTCCTTCGCGGCCCTGGGCAGGTACCGGTCGAGCGTCGTGGTCGGGACCGGCAGCTCGTCCACCCAGTCCAGCAGCTCGGTGAGCATCACCAGCAGGCTCCGCAGATGCCCGCCGGAGAGCTGCAGCACCCGGGTGAGGTCTCCTGCGTCGGCGAAGATCCGCTTGGCCGCGACGAGGGGATCGGCCGCAGGCTCGTCGAAGGCCACCCTGGCCCGGCGGCCGACCACCTCCGCCAGCGCCTGCTCACCGCGCTCCACCGCGATACCTGCGCGGTCGGCGACAGTGACCAGCGGGATGGTGCCGATCGCGGCGCCGTAGTCGTCCCGCAGCCGTCCCTGGGCCGGGCTGTAGGCGAGCTCGATCGGAATGGTCATCAGCAGGCTGCAGGAGATCGCGCGCAGCGTGGCGGCTTGTCGAGGAACAGGTTCTCGTGATTGGTCAGGCCCTGGTCGCTGAGCATCTTCTGCGGGATCTTGTCGAGATCGTCGATGATGAGCACGATGTCCTGGAATCCCTGGGTTGCCAGGTGTGTGCGGGCCTCGGGGAGCAGTTCGCGGTTGACCAGGTCGTACACCTTGGGTAGCTGCCCCCGCAACAGGTCGCGGAACTCGCGGCGGGCGGTGGGGAAGTCATTGAGCGCGAAGCTGAACTTCAGCGGGTCAGCACCGACTTCGATAGCCTCCAGCCGGGCCCCGCGAAAGCGATCCCGCAATGATTGAAAGAAACCGCGGAACTGTTGCACTCCGAGCTTCATCCCCGCCGCTTGGAGATCGGCCACCAGCTGGCGCACGATCTGCAGCACCAGATCCTCGGGTTGCACGTCCTCGATGTCCAGCCACCGATGGGCATAGAGCGTGGACACGAACACCTTCTTGCCGCCGTGACCGCTGTGCAGCGCGCTGGCGACGCGATTGAGCTCGGTGGTCTTGCCCGATCCTTTGTGGCCGGTGAGCAGCCTGGTGATCGGGCGCTGCGGAGTCGCGTTGCGCACGAAGGCACGGACCAGCCGCGATTTCACATCCACGGTGCCGGGGTCGAGCTGATGCTGCCAGTCGACGTAGAGCGCGTCGTGTCCGCGGCGAGCGGCCGCAACGGGTCCAGCTCGCGATACAGCGCAGCAACAGCGTCCACTCCCCAAAGCGTACCGGCGACCCGTCAGGAAAGATCGACCCGTGAGTGGCGATTGATCTCGGAATCGTCGACGGTCCGTCTGGAGATGCGGGCCGGTTTGTCGGACCAGGCTGGTAACACGGACCCTATCTGGGATGGGCTGATGGGGGGACTGATGCCGCTCAAGGTACGTGAGATGATCGCTTTGATCGAGAAGGACGGTTGGCGCCTGGTCGGGACCAGAGGGAGCCATCGACAGTTCAAACATGCCACGAAGCGGGGCCGGGTGACCATCGCGGGCAAGCCTTCCAACACGTTGCCGATCGGCACCGAGCGGAGCATCCTGAAACAGGCGGGCATCGAACGGAGTACCAGGTGAGCGGCTACGTCATCATTGTCGAACAGGCGGAAGACGGCGGCTACGGTGCGTGGGCACCAGACTTGCCCGGTTGCGTCGCGACTGCGCAGGACTACGACACGTGTGTCGCTGAGATGCGCGAAGCGGTCCGTTTCCACCTCGATGGCATCCGCGAGGACGGTGACCCCGTCCCTCAACCCACGACACGCGCGGTGATGATCAGCGCGGCATGACACGGGCTGGTCCAGCGGTAATCCGAGTCCACCCAACCGCCTGGCTAGCAGTTCTGGGGAACGGTGTCCATCCGGATTCCGATCGAGGTTCGTGGTGTGCCGGTGGGCCCGCCGACGAGATGCATCGGCCGGCCGTCCTCGCCGGACAGCCCGGGGCCGCGCAGCAGCACCAGGCTGCCCGCGGCCGCCTGCCAGGTCTGGATGGGGTCGCCTTCCCGGTTGTGGCACAGCGTGAACGGGGCCGATCCGGCGACCGTGATCACCGCCACGAGCTGGGCGTACCGGCGTTGATCACGATGCGGTGTGATACCGATCGACCCCGGCTGGTAACGCTGGACCGCGACCTCGGTCGGCACCCACCGCGGCGCCCCGTGGTCCTGGATCTGCCGGACCAGCTCGTGGCACAGGCCGGCGAGCACCGGGTAGCGCCGTGGCAGCTGCCCGACGGGAACCAGGAACGACTCGGCCTGCTGGCGGACCCGCCCGATCACGGGCTCCACCGGCTCGTACGGGCCGCCCAGCAGCTCGGCCACCAGCTGGTCGCAGCCCGACCGGCCGAGGGCGCCGGCGGCGAACGCCGCGCCGTGCTCGGTCACCTCGCGCAACAACGTGGACCAGTCCAGGTCGCGCAACACGCCCGCGCCGACCGTGGTCAGTTCCTGTCGGGGGCCCAGTAGGCGAGCATCTCGGCGAAGGTCTCGAACGCGGGCCCCGAGACACCGTAGGGAGCCTCGAGATGGACGCTCAGCGGGTAGCCGAGAACAGTGACACCGTCGATGACCTGCTTGTACAGCTCCAGCATGAGCTTGCGTTTCTGGTCGGGCCGGCTGTCGGCCAGCTTGCGCACGAAGGCCTGCTCCTTCGCGACGGCCTCGTTGCCCGGGTCCTGGATCAGCCAGTTGATCAAACCCATCCGGTTCTCGAATTTCGGGACGAACCCGAACGACAGGAGGATCTCCGGCCGGTGCTCGCTCGCCCTGGCGAACTCGGCCAGGAAGCCCACGATCGCATCGGAATACAGCAGCTGGGTCATGGCGAAGGTGGCACCCTGGTTGCACTTGAAGGTGAACCGGCCCTGCTCGCTGTCCCGGGTCGGGATCAGGATCACGCCGCGGTGGTGCACCAGCTCGTCGTAGATCGACAGCGCGTCGGTCGGCGCGACACCTGAGCCCTCGCCGTCATTCATCGTGCGCGGGACCCCGACGAAGATGATGCCTTCGATCCCGGCGGCGCGCAGATCCGCCAGCCGCGAACCGAGGGTTGGCTCGTCCATGAACGCGGTGACCTGCGTGCACAACCCCTTCACCCCGGGCAGCTCCGGCTTGATGGCCGACCAGAACTCGAGCACGTCCAGCTTCGGCTTCATCTCGATGGGCCTGTCGTCCTCCTCCTCGATCAGCCCGGGGATCATCACGTGCCCGATCCGGCCCTCGATGCCGAACTCCTTGGCGAGCTCGAACACCTTGTGCGCCTCATCAAGGGCCCGCTCCGTGCCGTGCTCCACATTCGGCGGCACAAGTTCGAGGGCGATGGTGTTGAGGGTCACGAGGCTGCTCCTGTCGTTGGCCACAGGTCGCGCTCTTCAAGAAGCCTCACGCTACAGATCTGCCTGCCTTACCGTCGAGGTCTGCCTTACCGTCGAGGTCAGGCTTGCCGTCGAGGTCAGGCGTCCGGATCAGGCGACGTCGTCGTACAGGCGCTCAGGGCGACCGCGGCCGACACCGGTGTCGTGCCACCAGCGGCGCAGGCAGTTGCCGCACTGCACCCACACCAGGTTGATGTCGTAATCGAGGAGGTACAGGGCGGTGTTGTCACCGCAGTGGCAACAAGGTATCCAGACCCGGCGGGCAGGGTCGGCTTGGGGATCGAGCATCATCTCATCGCTCCGGACTATCCGGGAGCGCACCGGCGGCGATAAGCACGTCATAGGTGGCTTGCTGGTCGGGGTCGAGATCGGCGTAGAGCAGTCGATGAGCCTCCGCTTCGCCGGCGAATACCGCAGCGGGTTCCCAATCCGAGCCGAGGGCCTCGAGAACAGCCGCGAGGCGCACACCTTCGTGTGCGGTGAGATCAATGGTGAACGGGACGAGGCCTTCCATGGTGCACCTCTGGGGGTGTGGTGGTGGTGTTGAAGACATAGGTGCCGGCCGCATGGCTCAGGCATCGGGTGGCGTCGGCGGCGAGGGCCTCGGCGCGCTCCAGGTGTGGTGTGACGGTGCCCCACTCCGCCCAGCGGTTCCGGGCGGCCGCGGTGAGCTCACCGAGGTGGCGGGCGATCCGTGCCAGATCCCACACCAGGGTCAGGGTCTCCTCGCCGGTCGCGGTCAGCGGCAAGGACGCCGCGGTGGCCAGTGCCTCCGCCGCCGCGTCAATCGGAGTATTGATCGTAGATTCCATCGCAAGTCACCGCCCAAATTCGATTTTCGAAACCACGCACTTGGACTGAGCCCTTAGCCCGACGCCCTGATACATCTTTTGCACCCGGGACCTCTGAAATAGCGGCGTGCCGGCACCGGGCCGCTCGCGCTACCGTTCGGAGTCGATGAGCCAGTACGTCGCGGCGATCGACCAGGGCACCACCTCGACCCGCTGCCTGGTCTTCGACCACGACGGCCGGGTGGTCAGCGCTGACCAGCGGGAGCACCGGCAACACTTCCCCGCCGCCGGCTGGGTCGAGCACGACCCGCTCGAGATATGGGCGAACACCCGGGAGGTCGCCGCCGGGGCGCTCGCCAAGGCCGGCCTGGCGGCGCGGGACATCGCCGCGGTGGGCATCGCCAACCAGCGGGAGACCGCGGTGGTGTGGGACCGGGTCAGCGGCGAGCCGGTGCACAACGCGATCGTGTGGCAGGACACCCGCACCGACCGGTTGTGCACCGAGCTCGGCGGCGCGTTGGGCGCCGAGCGGTACCGGCATCGCACCGGGTTGCCGCTGTCCACGTACTTCACCGGTCCCAAGATCCGCTGGATCCTGGACCAGGTGGACGGCGCCCGGCGACGGGCGCGCAACGGGGAGTTGTGCTGCGGGACCATCGACAGCTGGTTGCTGTGGAACATGACCGGTGGGCGCCACGTCACCGACGCCACCAACGCCTCCCGGACCCTACTGATGGATCTGGACACGCTGTGCTGGGACGAGACCATCGCCGCCGAGATGGGCGTCCCCACCTCGATGCTGCCGCGGATCCGCTCCTCATCGGAGGTGTACGGCACGGTCCGCGAGCCCGCCGTGCTGGCCGGGGTACCGATCGCCGGAATCCTCGGCGACCAGCAGGCCGCCACGTTCGGGCAGGCCTGCCTGTCCGTCGGAGACGCCAAGAACACCTACGGCACCGGTAACTTCATGCTGCTCAACACCGGCGCCCAACGGGTGCCCAGCCGCCACGGTCTGCTCACCACGGTCTGCTACCAGCTGGGCTCGCAGCATCCGGTGTACGCGCTGGAGGGCTCGGTCGCGGTCACCGGGTCACTGGTGCAGTGGCTGCGGGACAACCTGGGCCTGATCTCCTCAGCAGCGGAGATCGAGCAGTTGGCCGGAACCGTCGAGGACAACGGTGGCACCTATTTCGTCCCCGCCTTCTCCGGGTTGTTCGCCCCGCACTGGCGCCCCGACGCCCGGGGCGCCATCGTCGGCCTGACCCGCTACGTCAACCGCGGGCACCTGGCCAGGGCGGCGCTGGAGGCCACCGCCTTTCAGACTCGTGAAGTGCTCGATGCGATGAACGCCGACTCCCCGACCGCGCTGCGGGCGCTCAAGGTGGATGGCGGGATGGTGCGCAACGAGCTGCTCATGCAGTTCCAGGCGGACATTCTGGGCGTCCCGGTGATCCGCCCGGTGATCAGCGAGACCACGGCTTTGGGCGCCGCCTACACCGCTGGCCTCGGAGTGGGGTTCTGGTCCGGAACGGAACAGATCCACAACAACTGGGCGGCGGATCGGCGCTGGGAGCCGACGATGGACCCAGCGCGACGGGACGAGCTCTACGCCCAGTGGCGCAAGGCGGTCACCCGGACACTCGACTGGGTCGACGGCTAAGGGCGCGGCGCCGGTTGAGCACCAGCGCCATGCCGGATCCGGCGGTGGCGACCGCGCCGCCCACGGTGAGCAACACCGCCAGCATGCTCACCTCGGTCTGCGGTGCGGCTTGACTGTCCGGGTTGGCGGTGCTGACCGGCGCGTCGGCCATCGCCACCGGAACAGGACCCAGCAGTGCCGCGCCGACGAGCAGCACGTGGGCGACGATCCGCATCCGCAAACCTCCTCATGCCAGCCCTCTGCCTGTAGAGACGTGTGGCTCCGCTTGAGGTTGCTCGGCAATCAACACGCTCAGTACGTGCCCGTGAACAGGGCGTAGCCGGCAGCGGTGGCGGGAACGTCGGGAAACATCGAGCTGCGGCTACGCTATCGCGCGTGCCGTTCTATGCCGCCTACGGGTCCAACATGGATCCCGCACAGATGATGGAGCGCGCGCCGCACTCGCCGATGGCGATGACCGGCTGGCTGGTCGGCTGGCGGCTGACCTTCGGTGGTGAGGACCTCCTCTGGGAAGGGGCGCTGGCCACCGTCGTGGAGGACCCGATCTCCCAGGTCTTCGTCGTGATCTACGACATGACCGCGGAGGACGAGAAGCTGCTCGACCGCTGGGAAGGCGGGGATTTCGGGCTGCACAAGAAGCTGCGACTGCGGGTGCACACCCTGGACGGCTCGGTGCTGGCCTGGCTCTACGTGCTCGATGCCTACGAGGGCGGGCTGCCCTCAGCACGTTACCTCGGTGTTGTCGCCGACGCCGCCGAGGCCGCCGGTGCCCCCGAGGACTACGTCTCCGAGCTGCGCAGCCGCCCCTGCGCCGGCATCGGCCCCTGACCGCTCACGATCGTCAAGTTCCTACGGTCTCCTGGCGAGGGGTCAGGCGAGAGCAGCCAGTGCGGCGTGCACCATGATCCGCACACCCAGCGGCAATGCGCGCTCGTCGAGGTCGAATGTGGACTGGTGCAGATCGTGTCGTGGACCCTCACCCGACCAGACGCCGAGACGGCCCATCGACCCGGGTACATGCTCGAGGTACCAGCCGAAATCCTCGCCACCGGAGGACTGTTCGGCCCCGGCCAGGGCATCTTCGCCGAGCGCCGCGACGACACCGTCGCACAGCAGCCGAGTGCTGACCGGCTCATTGACCACCGGCGGTAGCCCCAGAATGTGTTGCAGCTCGAACCCCACGCCGGTGGGCGCGAGGAGCGCCGAGACCAGCTCGCGGACCAGCGGCTTGAGATCGGCCCAGACACCGCGGTCCCCGGTACGCAACGTGCCACACAGCAGGCCCTCCCGGGGCACAGTGTTGTGGGTCTGGCCAGCCTGCACCATGCCCCAGACGAGCACAGTGCCCGACCGCGGGTCGACTCGCCGGGACAGCAACGTCGGCAGTCCGGTGATCACGGTGCCGAACGCGTGCACCAGATCGGCGGTGAGGTGCGGCCGTGACGTGTGCCCACCGGGTGAGGACAGCCGTAGCTCGAGCAAGTCAAGCGCCGATGTGATCGGCCCAACCCGGGTGCTGAATCGGCCTACCAGCAATCGAGGATCGCAGTGCAGCGAGAATATCCGGTCCACACCGTCCAGGCCATCGGCGGCGATCACGTCGAGTGCGCCACAGGGCTGCGCCTCCTCGGCCGGCTGAAAGATCAGTCGGACCCGGCCGGGCAGCCTCGGGGCCGACGCCAGGGCCAGCGCTGCGCCGATCAGGATCGCGGTGTGCGCATCGTGCCCACAAGCGTGCATCACACCGTCCGTAGTGGAGGCGAATGGCAGGCCGGTGGTCTCCGTCAAGGGCAGCGCGTCGAGGTCGGCGCGCAGGGCGACGCACCGCGAGCCGGTACCGATGTCGCAGATCAGACCAGTGCCCCCGGGCAGCAACTTGGGTTGCAGTCCGGCACTCATGAGACACGCGGCAATCAGTGTGGTGGTGCCTTGCTCGTGGTATGCGAGTTCCGGATGAGCGTGGATGTGCCTGCGCCAGCCAACCAGGCAGGCGCCGTTCCTCGAAAGCCACGCGTCCAGCCAGGATGGACCGCGACCGGCCGCAGCGTCCGGCACGGTGCCCGAGGGCACCCCGGCTGGATACAGCAGAGCAGATTCCGGGGCGATCACACTGCAACTCCGGCGGCCTCGTTCATCGCCGACACCCTAGTGTCCGGTAATCATCTTCCCGTCGTGGCCGGGCGCCCGCTGCGGCGGCACCGGCGGAGTAGACTCCAACGACTTTCTGGACCGGCACCCATCCACGGCCAGCAAGATGCCCCCTCCGCTGCGCCAATCCAGCAGGCACAGCCGACGAGCGGGTCCACGATATACAGCATCTCGGGATCACAGAGCGAATCTCTGCAGTTACTCCGTGGCGCAGTTACTCCTTGGCAGTTACTCTCTCGATCTCCGCAACTTTCAGTTAGATTAGTGAGCGTCGAGCCCCCCTCAGGAAGCCCGGCACAAAGAGCGCTCGACAGTGAGAGGAGTTGGCTTTGTCTGATCGGAGAGAACAGAAGTCGTCTCGCGTTGAGGAGATTAGAGTCCAGGGTCCTCACTTTTGGCCTTTTTATTGCAATTGTGGTAAGCGTAGCAGATAATATCTGGAAGTTTCTCGATAACCAGACCTGGGTATTCCCGCTGGTCCTCCTGACACTTCTCATCCAGCTTCGCTGGCTCGACACGACTCGCCAGAAAGTTGAAGAAATCACAGTCAGTGCACCCATTGCGAATATATAACTCCCATTCAGAGTTCTACGCCGAGGCTCTCCGCGCGATTACCGAGGAGTAAGAAAAGTGTGTACGCCGTATTTTCACACACTACGGCACCGCACCAGCACACCAAAGAATCGCGAAAATACTACGCAGGCACACTCAAGTGGGCTCGCAAGTCTCCCGGCCGGCGCACACTGCGCCGAGTGATACGTCTTCCTTCCAGGAGCCCCGATGTCCAGCAATGGGTCAATGAACAGATCGATCTCGCGTCACAAATCGAGAACTACCGGGTGCGGGTACTTCGGTATCCCCACGGCATGGAGCTGGAAGGTGAAAATTTCGCCATCATCGACTCCTCGACCGTCTTCCTTGGTTTCGACATCAACGAACGAGGAGAGCTGAAGGGCTTCAGCATTCGCGACCCCCGCGTGGCACGTGCATTTGAGGACAGTACTTTCAAGAATTGTGGAAAATCGCGGGAACCAACACTGCCAGCTCAATGACATGAGATGCCGAGCGGCGCACATTGTACGCGCCATGCGGCAACCCCTCCGCTCCTTCGCTTCTGACAGGTTAGTCAGTGGGAACGGACATGGCATCGACATAATTTTTCTCGCTTCTCCTCCAACTGCCGTTCCATTTTTCCAGCACGTCATCAGCGAAGGTACGACCACTTGCGCGATTTCGAGAATCGGCTCCATTGCTCCCAGCAGCGCTGGCGCCTCGAGACCGTTCGCCACCCGGTTCTCCAATCCTTCACAGGCTAGGCGCAGAATCTCCAGGCCCATCTCCTGAACCGGCGCAGGAAGCCCACCAAACCCACCCCTAGCCGCCCGTGTCGTAATTATATCGAGTTTTCCTACTGATAGCTCTCTGACCAACTCCCCCACCCTGCGCCGAATTGGCGCCTCTTCGACCAGGCCAACGAACAACGCTGGAAGAATATCCAGATGCTCCCACGACTGACCATCAGGAAGGCGGGTCTCGAGCGTTCGCCGGGCACGAACACTCGGCCAGAGCTGAGAAAGGTGAGCCTCCCAATCAGACATGGCCGGAAAGGAACCGTCATGGAATCCTCGTCGCAAAATTTCCCGGAAAGAATAGTCGGGAGCAGGCAGGAAAGAATGTCCGACCCGCCGATAGATCATGGAGACAGAGGCAAACTCAGATATTAATTCCTGCATGCTTTCTGCGGCAAACATTCGGCCAGCGAGATCTTGACATCGGGTGGGATCGATGTGTCGCCAGTAGTTCATCCTGACCGACATTTCTCGCTCGGCCGACGCAGCCAACGATGGCGTGTTGACCAGGAGTGCCGCCACGAACGGGGAGATCGCAGTAAGCGTCCGGACCTTGTCGAGGTACTCGGCCGGTGACAACGCATCGAGGCTCACCTGAGTCGACAAGGTCAGGCCCATTACCTGATCCCCGAAGCGTCCCGCATTGCCAAGTCCATTGAAATGACGTCGCATTATCTCTGTTCTGGGTTTCGGTACCCAGCTTATGCTCTGCGCGGTGTCGAACGGCAGGTATCCACCGCTGAGCAGCCTTACTCCCATCCGTGCCGCCACTCGTGCAACGTCGACCAGTCGGCGTTTCGCCAGCACGAGACAATCTGTGAGAGTCTGCTCAGGAGGCGAAGAGTACTCTATGGCACCACTCATCTCGAGAGTAAGAGTCGACTTATCCTCGAGAATCAGCCCGACCAAGGCTGCACCCTCAATTATCGGCTCACCACCGGTAGTCTCGAGCAGCTGCTTCAACAGAGCTCGCCCACCCGATGGCTCGTCATAGCCGACGGATGAACCGGATTCCGGCCTAACAAGACCACATTCGATCTCCAGACCGATCAACCTACGTTTCTTCACCGGGAAGAACCATGCAATGAGGTCATCGAGATCAAGCGGGCATTGAGCGTACAATACCGCGTCGGAATCAGTTTGCGATTTGTGCACGATTCAACCTCTTGCCTTCTCGATACTCGCGCTTCTCCGGGCGTCCGCAAGACGCCAGGGGCTGGCGACAACCCACGATCGCACCTTCTCCTCCGTCACTAAGACATCTTTTCGTAAATCATACATCACGTGCCGTGGCGTGTCCGGAGGATCCCCTCTGCGGGCACCAGAAAATGGCGTGACTGGCAGTCTCAGAGGGTAGTCTATTGCGCCGTCACTATCGCCGATACCCATTTCAACCTGCAAGAACTTGCAAATTCTGTCCCGCACGCCTTCAATCTCCTCCAGCGGAGCCAACCCCTCTTCCGTTGCCGGCTCCTCGTGATCGAAAACTGCTTCCCAGGTTGGTTTCTTCCACACAAGCTGGAAGGCGGGCCGCTTGAGATCGGGACCTCGGTCCCAAGGCCGCGGACTCATGGACGAGACATCGTAGGTGTGGTGGTGATACACTACCCCGCTACCCATCTCGCGCAGTATGTCGTCCACGGCGTTGAGCCAAGGGACGAGCGCCTCATCCCTCAACCCCTCTCGATGCCCTCTCAGATATTGTGAGCAGATATCTGCACTACCCACGTACGGGCGTAGCGGCATCTGCTCTTCCAGTTTCGCCCTGTTTGCATCCAGTAATATTCTCGATAAATGGAAACCCGCTACCACGATACCCTTGGACTTGCCGGAGACGACGTCCTCGACGAGCATCCGGTAGATCGCACCCGTGCCGATATCTGCGTTCTCGTGCACGAGCGCCGACAGGATAGGCAACTGCTCTGGATCAAGATAGTCAAGGAGATCCGGGGGGACCTCGGTTCCGCAATGGGGCACGATGTGCACCTCGGTGATCGGCCCATGCTTGCTTGAAACTACCGTCCCGCCTCCGACGATCTCTCTGCGAAAGTCTAAGCCCTCCGACACCGGACTAGCGGTCAGATATGAGTGCCCGCAGTCTGTGCACGGATGCTGACGCTGCTGTTCCAGAAAAGCCAGCCTGCTGGCTTGATCGTCTTGCCCGTCCGTCAATGTGCAATACTTCAACGTACCTCCTCCGAAGCCCGTTTGGACGTGAGCTGCGCCATCGCAGCGCGATTTGCGATCGAGGGAAAAAGTTAAATTGGTGCCGTGAACGTCTCCTGTTCAGCAGTCCGGTCCCGCATGAACCCTTAGGGTGTCACCCGTTTAGGTAAACGGAGACACCAGAAGGACAACCTGATACACGCGGCAAACACCAACCGATGTTCACTGCGTCACCGCAGGCGATCACGATGGGTCGGATAGATTGCCAGCAGCGCCTGGGTCACGTTGCCCAGGTCAGTGGCGATCGCCACGCGGTGAGCGCCGACCGGGAACGAGATCGGTGTAGACGGGACAGACCTTGAGTCACCTCGTGAGTGCACCCGGTGGCCAATGCCCACGCCTAAAAACGGGCCCCGTATCCGGGTCTCCATATGGTACAGAGACTCGGTGTGGGAGGCCCGCAAATAGTACAGCGCCGAGGTATCCGCGAGGATGATGCCGGGCACCACGCCGCCGGGCGTGACGACGCCATGCGCCATCTGCCCGTATCCCCGATGCTGCCACAGTAGACCCACAACAACCTGGCAACGATGAGGACATCGCCGACGGTGCGGCAAGGATGCCGGCTGCCGCTGTGTTCACCCTGTGATTCTGCCCGACCGAGATCAGAACCGCTCTGCAGGCACGTAGGTACCCCACACGTCGCGCAGCGCGTGGCACACTTCACCCGCGGTGGCGCGGGCAGCCAGCGCCCGCTTCATCGGATACAACACGTTTCCGCCGACATCCTTGGCAGCGCGTCGTAGCTCATCCAGAGCACGCTCGACCTCGACAGCGGATCGCGACGAGCGCAGCGCGGCCAGCCGTGCCCGGGCGCCGTCCTCAATGGCCGGGTCCACCCGCAACGGCTGGTAGGGATCCTCGCAGTCCTGCCGGTAACGGTTGAGCCCGACCACGACCCGGTCACCGGAGTCGATCTCCACCGCGATCTGGTAAGCGCTGCGCTCGATCTCCGATTTCTGGAAACCGGCTTCGATGGCGTGCACCGCGCCGCCCAGCTCGTCCACCCTCTCGATCAAGGCGACCGCGGCGGCCTCGATCTCGTCGGTCATCGCCTCGACCGCGTAGGAGCCGGCGAAGGGATCCACGGTGGCGATCAAGTCGGTCTCGTGAGCCAGCACCTGCTGAGTGCGCAGGGCCAGCCGGGCCGCCTTCTCGGTGGGCAGCGCGATCGCCTCGTCGTAGGCGTTGGTGTGCAACGACTGCGCGCCGCCGAAGATCGCGGCGATCGCCTGGGTGGTGACCCGGATCAGGTTGACCTCGGGCTGCTGCGCGGTGAGTTGCACACCAGCGGTCTGGGCGTGGAAACGTAGCATCAGCGACTTGGGATTCCGCGCGCCGAAACGCTCCCGCATCAGGCGCGCCCAGATCCGCCGGGCCGCCCGGAACTTCGCGACCTCCTCCAGCAGCGTGGTGCGGGCGACGAAAAAGAACGACAACCGCGGCGCGAGCTCGTCCAGAACCAATCCGGCATCCAGCGCGGCCTGCACATACTGCACCCCGTTGGCCAGGGTGAAGGCGATCTCCTGCACCGGATTCGCACCGGCCTCGGCCATGTGGTAACCCGAGATCGAAATGGTGTTCCAGCGCGGCATCTCGGCCTGGCAATAGGAGAAGATGTCCGAGGTGAGCCGCAGGGAATGCGCTGGCGGGTAGATGTAGGTGCCCCGCGCGATGTATTCCTTGAGCACATCGTTCTGCACCGTCCCGGTCAGTGCCGAGCCGGGCACCCCGCGCTCCTCGGCCACCAATTGGTACAACAGCAACAACACGCTCGCCGGTGCGTTGATCGTCATCGAGGTGGACACCTCGTCGAGCGGGATCCCGTCGAACAGCATCCGCATGTCCTCGATCGAGTCGATGGCCACCCCGACCTTGCCGACCTCGCCGTGCGCGATCGCCTCGTCGGAGTCGTATCCCATCTGCGTGGGCAGGTCGAAGGCCACCGACAGGCCGCTCTGCCCGGCGCGCAGGAGCTGGTGGTAGCGGGCGTTGGACTCGGCAGCGGTGCCGTACCCGGCGTACTGGCGCATCGTCCAGGGACGCTGGGTGTACATGGTCGGGTACACCCCGCGGGTGAACGGGAACTCTCCCGGCTCGCCCAGCCGCTGCGCCAGACCGTCGGCGACATCATCGGCGCGGTACACCGGCTTGACCTCGAACCCGGACTCCGACCTCACGCCTGTATTCATACCCCCGGTGGGCGCCGCGACGCAGTGAGGTATGGGGCAGGCATCATGGGGGCCGTGACCAACCCCTCGCCTCGTTTGGTAGCGGGCCGCTACCGGCTCGACGCGGTGCTGGGCCGAGGCACCATGGGCACGGTGTGGTCAGCGCACGACGAGGTACTCGGGCGACCGGTCGCGGTCAAGGAGGTGCTGCTGCCCCCGGGCATCCCGAGCGCAGAGGCCGACGCGTTGCGGGAACGGGCGTTGCGGGAGGCCAGGGCCATCGCCGCGCTGTCGCACCCCAACGTGGTGACCCTCTACGACGTGGCCAGGGAAGGGTCCGCGCCCTTCGTGGTGATGGAGTTGGTGGCCTCCCGCAGCCTTGCCGAGCTCTCCCGCGACGGTCCGTTGCCGGCGCAGCAGGTAGCGGCTGTCGGGGCCGCGGTGGCGGCAGCGCTGCAAGCCGCGCACGCCGCGGACATCACCCACCGGGATGTCAAGCCCGGCAACGTGCTGGTGGCCCATGACGGCAGGATCAAGCTCACCGATTTCGGGATCGCCCGCAACCCGGCCGACCAGACGTTGACCGCGACCGGTCTGATGCTCGGATCCCCCGCCTACATCGCTCCCGAGATCGCTTCGGGGGGGCCGGTCAACCCGGCCTCGGACCTGTGGGGGCTGGGCGCGACGCTGTTCGCCGCGGTCGAGGGCAGGCCCCCCTACGACGCGGGCACCGCGATGGCGACCGTCGCCGCGGTGGTGCAGGACGAGGTGCCCAGGCCATCGTGTTCCGGCCCGCTCGCTGAGGTGATCAGCGGCTTGATGGTCAAGGATCCGGCCCGCCGGATGCCGCTCTCCCGCGTCCGCCAGTTGCTCGGCGCACCTTCGGAGCCGACCCAACCCCAGCCCGCCCAACCCCAGCACGCCGCCCAACCCCCGCGGTCGCCGTTCCCGCGGTCCCCGTTCCCGCGGTCCCCGATTCCCGCGGCGCAGGCACCCGACCTGCCGCGGCAACACAGCGGGCGGCTCGCGGCGGATCCGGGCCCGCTGCCCTTCGCCGCGCCCTCCGACGCTGCTCCTCCCCCCACGACGCACCGAAGTGAGCGCCCCAGGCCCGGCCGCCGGGCGGCGCTGTGGACACTGGCCGTGCTGCTGTTCCTCAGCACCGCGGCGACCGGTTTCGGTGTCGCGCGGCTCGCCTCCGGCCAGCCGCCGCTGCCCTCTCTGCCCTATCTGGCCGCCCCGTCCCTGCCGGGGGCGAACCCCGAGGACGTGGTGCTCACCCCCCGGGCACTCCAGGTCAGCGGACCGGACGGGATCCGGCCTGCCCGGTTCAGCGTCAGCGTGCCGCAGGGCTGGCCGGAGTTCCGCGAGCAGCGGACGCTCGGCACCAATCCCGGCACCGTGCTGCGCTTCGTGTCTCCCGACGGCTCGGAGGTCATCGCCGTCGAGCGGATCACCGGGCCGCTACCCGGCGGTGCCGACCAGTACCTGACCCTCTACCTGCGCAAGCTGGCGCAGGGGCTGCCGCAACTGGTGGAGACCCAGCGGCAGCGGCGTTCCGGCGGCGTGCTGGAGGCCACCTTCCGTACCCAGGAGGGCGGCAAACTGCGTCGCACCACCTACCTGCGGATGATGCCGGCTGGAACAGACCTGTGGGTGGTCTCGGTCACGGTGCCGACCGAGCGGGAGGGCGCCGGGCGGATGAAACTGTTCGAACCGGCGGTGGCGGCATTCACGCCCGGCCTGTAGACCCTGGGCCGTCGTGAGACCCTAGGCTGTCGTGCCGTGACCAACCCGGCACAGATCGCCCGAGACGCCGCATCGGTGCTCGCCGCGCGCACCGGCGAGCCCACCCATGACATCGCGGTGGTGTTGGGCAGCGGCTGGCACCCCGCGGCCGACGCACTGGGCGTCCCGAGGGTCGAGATCCCGTTCAGCGAGCTGCCCGGATTCGCCACACCGCAGGTCATCGGCCACACCGGGACACTGCGATCGGTGCGGGTGGCGGACCGGCGCGTGCTGGTGCTGCTCGGTCGCACGCACAGCTACGAGGGTCATGGCGTGGCGCAGGTGGTGCACGGGGTGCGCACCGCCTGCGAGGCGGGGGTCCGGACGGTGGTGCTCACCAACGCCGCCGGCGGAATCGCGGAGGGCCTGGAGGTCGGCCAGCCGGTACTGATCTGTGACCACCTCAACCTCACCGCGACCTCCCCGCTGGTCGGGCCGCGGTACGTCGACCTCACCGACACCTACTCCCCCCGGCTGCGGGCGCTGGCCAGGGAGATCGACCCGACGCTGGTCGAGGGCGTCTACGCGGGGGTGCCAGGGCCACACTTCGAGACACCGGCGGAGATCCGGATGCTGCGCACGCTGGGCGCTGACCTGGTGGGGATGTCCACCGTGCTGGAGGCCATCGCCGCACGCGCCGCACGCGCCGAAGTGCTGGGGATCTCGCTGGTCACCAACCTTGCCGCCGGCCTGGTGGCAGCCCCGTTGAACGTCGACGACATGATCGCCTCCGCCACCGATGCCGCCGGGCGGATGGGTGAGCTGCTGCGCAAACTGATCACCCGGATGTGACCACCGACCGCAGGAACCGCAACACCGGCTGCTCGACCGCGACCGGGTTGTCGATCATCGGCCAATGGCCGCTGTCGGGCAGGATGACGAGCTCCGCGCGCGGAAAGGTCTCGGTCTGTCGTTGCGCGTAGTGAACGGGCAGGTACGGGTCGCGCGCACCCCACACGACCAGCGCCGGTCGATCGAGCGCGCGCAACCGGGACCGTAGGCTCACCGAGGAGACGGTGAGCTCGTCGGTGGCGCGGTAGAGGCGCAGCACGGCGAGCCGGACGGCCGGGTCCTGGTAATCCCGGTACATGCGCCGGACCACGTCGAGGGGCAGCCCGCGAGGGTTGCCGTGGCGCAACACCAGCCGCGTCCCCGACAGGGTGGCCGTGCGCATGAACAGCTCACCGAGCACCAGGGTGCGCCAGATGCGTGCCAGGTAGTGCCAGCGGTAGCCGGGCAGCACACCGCAGTTGATCAGCGTCACGTCGGCGAAGGAGTCCGGGTGCGACGCCGCCCACGCCAGACCCCAGGGGCCACCGAAGTCGTGCAACACCAGGTGGGCCCGGCCGATACCGAGTGTCTGGAGGATCCCGTCGAGATGGCGGGCGTAACCGTCGACGGTGTAGTCGAAGCTGTCGGGCTTGTCCGCACCGCCGTAGCCGGGCAGATCGGGCGCGACCGCGCGGGCGAACGCGCCGGTACGCGCGACCAGGCGCCGCCAGTCGGCCGCCGGACCTGGATTGCCGTGCACAAACACGACCGCCTCGGTCGCATCGGCCGGACCGGCCTGGAGGTACGGGCTGCGGACACCGCCGACGATGACGGCACCCTCGCTGACCGGGGCCGGCCGTGACACATCGGTGGAGCTCACGGGCGTCTCCTCCCGCTAGCGGCGATCGCTGCTCAGCGACGCTAGCTCACGGCGCCCGCGCGCGGTCGAACGGGCGGCGGCGCGGAGCTCGCCGGCACGCTCGGGTCCGGGGGCCCGGCTCGGACGGCGGCGGCCAGCACCCGCGGGGCGAGCAACGCCGTCGGTCGAGCCAGCATGCCGAACACCTGCAGGTAGATCTCGACGAGGCGCAGATCCTGCAGGACAGCGGGCAGGAGCCGGTCGAGGTAACGGTGCATCAACCGGGTCGTGAGGTCCACGTTCATGCCGGTGGTGGTCGGGAAGCGCAGGTCCTCCCCGGTGGAGAGCATCCACGGGTCGGCGTTGCGGCGGGCCAGCCGCCGCTGGAAACGCCGAGCCAGCCCGTCGAGGTCGCCAGCGGGGTGGCTGCGCCGCTGGTCACGCAGGCAGGCGTCCAACACCTCGGCCGCCACGGCAGCGGTGCTCATGCCCTGACCGTAGATCGGGTTGAACGCGCAGACCGCGTCGCCCAGGATGACGAACCTCTCCGGGCGGCGCGTCAGGCACTCGTAGTGGAGCAACCGGTTGGCCGTGCCTCGGTAGGCGCGGATCGGGGTGACCGGCTCGGCGCCCGCGAGCGCATCGGCGATGATCGGATGCCGCAGGCTGCGGGTGAAGGCTGTGAAGCCGTCCTCGTCGGTCGGGGGGTGCTGCCCGGCCGCACCCATCAGCGCCACCATCCACTGGCCGTCCTCGATCGGCATGAGGAATCCGGTGCGCGGCATCGACGGCGGTTGGGAGAACAGCAACACCACCTGCCAGTCCGCACTGAAACCTCCGGGGATGCGGTAAATCCGGGAGGCGTACCCGACGTTGGAGTCGACGGTCATCGTGGTGGGGGTCGGGTAGCCGGCTTCGGAGAGCCAGGCGGGGGCCCGGGAGCCGCGGCCGCCGGCGTCGACCACGAGGTCGGCGGCCAGTTCACGGGTGGTGGCGTTGCCGGCGTCGGAGCCGCTGAGCGGACGGAGCAGCACTCCGGTGACCCGCCGGCGGTCGGGCGCGGTGAGCAGCGAGGCGACGTCGTGGCGGTCGAGGATCGTCAGGCCCGGCAGCTCACGCAACCGGCTACGCAGCACCCCTTCGAACAGCGGCCTGCTGGCCGAACACGTCGACCACCCGTTGGCGCGCCGGTCCAGCCAACCCACCGGGGTCAGGGCCACCACGTCGGTGGGCATGTCCAGGGACACCGCGCCGGCGGCTTCGAGATCACGGCTGTAACCGGGAAAGAGCCGCTCCATGATCTGCTGACCACAGGGCAGCATCGCGTGCAGCATGAGACTCTGCGGGACTCCCTTGCGGGCCTGCAAGCCCTCCGGGAGCCGATCGCGCTCCACGAGGGTCACCCGCTCGAAATGGCCGGCGAGCACCCGCGCAGCAAGCAGACCGGCCATGCCGGCGCCCACCACCACCGCATGACCGCTCATCAAGACCTCCTCAAAAAGGAGTAAACGCCG
Source organism: uncultured Actinomycetota bacterium (assembly GCA_963712995.1). Taxonomy (GTDB): domain Bacteria; phylum Actinomycetota; class Actinomycetes; order Mycobacteriales; family Pseudonocardiaceae. The sequence goes on from CAVQKH010000026.1 coordinate 323,947, forward strand.
TTATAGAACAACGTTGCGATATTGTTGTCAAGTGGCCCGACCGAAACTGCACGACGATGCGCTGCGGATCCGCCTGCTCGACACCGCGGGAGCGCTGCTCACCGCCGAGGGTCCGGACGCCTTGAGCCTGCGCAGGCTGGCCGCCGATGCGGGCACCTCGACCAGCGCGGTATACGCCCTGTTCGGCGGCAAACCAGGGATCCTGCGGGAACTGTTCATCGAGGCGTTCACCAGGTTCGCAACCCATCTGGACAAGGTGACGCCCTCGGCGGACCCGCTGACCGACGTCCTCGCGCTCGGCCGCGCCTACCGGGCCGGCGCGCTGGCCGACCCGCACCTGTACGCGGTGATGTTCGGATCGCCGGTACCCGGCTTCGAACCCGCACCGCAGGATTACGAGCACGCCGAAGCCACCTTCGCCCCGCTGTTCGACGCGGTGCGCCGGGCCCTCGCAGCGGGGCTGCTGGTCGACGCCGACGCCTGCCTCATCGCCACCGCGCTGTGGGCCACCGTGCACGGTCTGGTGTCCCTGGAACTTCGCGGCGCGACGCCGATGGGGGCGGTGCCGCCCTGCGAGTTCTTCGAGGCCGCGATCCGCGCCACCCTGAAGGGCTGGCGCCCGTGAGTGGCGATGCGACGCTGCGGCTTGCCGCCTGGCAGCAGGGCCACTCACGGGCGTTACGCTGCGCGCATGGCTGCGGACATTGTCCCGATCGAGCTGTCGGTGACCGCGGGCGACCTGGTCACGCTGTGGGCGCCCCGCTGGCGTGAGGAGGGCGAGGAATGGGAGGCGTTCCTCGGAGACGACGAGAACCTGTTCGCCTTCGCCGATGTGGCGGCGCTGGTGGCCTTCGTACGCACCACCGGTGATCACGACCTCGTCGACCACCCGGCCTGGGCCCTGGTACCGCGGTTGCCCGCGCCGGATCTGCGTCCCACCGAATCCCACCGTTTCGACCTGGTGGGCGTGCCCGAACTGGTGGCACAGACGCCGGACACCTGGGTCCTGGCGGAGCTCGCCGACGTGGTCTCGATCGTGCGCTCGCTGGCCGAGGTGTGCGACCTGGATGCGGTGCATGACGTGCTCGCCTCCACCCCCGGGTTCACCATGCTCGGCGCGGGCACCCTGGCCTTCGGCGGCCGGGAGGGCGCCCGGCAGTGGGACGGGATGTGTGAGGTGATCGCCGGGCGGTGGGACGAGGTGATCGACGCCGTCGACGGCGTGATCCGCAGTCCCGACGTCGACGCGGCAACGCTGCAGGCGGTGGCGACCGAACTGGCCGAGGCCGAACCCGCCGAGGAGGAGCAGAAGGCGGACGGCGGCACCGGGACGGTGCGCGATCCCGCGTTGGCGTTCTGGTCGGAGGTCGGCATCGACCCGATCCGGATCATCAGTGAGCTGGGCGAGCACTACACGCTGCGCTGCTACCTCGACGACGCACCGGTGTTCCTCGGCCGGGGCGGCCGCATCGACGTCTTCACCTCGCCCCGCTCACTGATCCGCCACCTCCAGGAACACCCCGGCGGGCACGACCTCGACGCGGTATCCACGTGGCCGCAGGTCACCAAGCGGGCAGCCGACCGCGAGCTGACGGTGGCGATCGACGAGGGCAACAGCTACGTGCTGGCGGGCCTGGCCGACGACCTCGCCGGCGGTCCCGAGACGGTGGATCCCGGGCAACTCGAGCTGGCCGTCGAGCTGATCACCGACGCCGAGCAGTGGGCTGGATCGGAGGCCGCGAACAAGGCGCTGGCCAGTTCCGAACCGCTGGGCTGGCTGGTGTCGTTCCTGCTGCGGCCAGATCCGACCCGGCTGGCGCCCAGCGCGCCCTTCGACGCCGAGGTGGCCGCCTGGCGGGTCCTGGCCGGAACTTTCGAGGAACGGATGCACGTGCATTGAGCTTGCTCGCCCGGTTTCGGCTACGCCCGCTGGACTAGCTACGATCCGCCCCACCAGGATCCCCTCCGCCCCTCTAGCGAAGGCCAAGGCCCGTGACCAACACCGCAGCGACGCAGTCGTTCGATCGGATGCGCAGCATGCTCGTGCGTGCCGCCGAGATCCGCGACAGCGAGCAGCAGCAGATCTTCGACGCACTGGACGAGATCCACGCCCGACTGGCTCCGCTGGAGTCGCTGGGTTCGGTCCGCAAGCGCCTGTCGGAGATGCCGGACCGCACCGAGGTCAGTGTGCTGGCCGAACGGGTCGATGAGGCGCTGTCCAAGCTCGAAGCTCAGGACGGCGCGATCGCCGCGGTGGGTCGCGCCGTCGAGTCGATCGTGGACAAGCTGGCCAAACCATTCGCCGAGCTCGGTGGACGACTCGATGGGATGGCGGGGCGGTTCGAAGGTGTCGCCGGCCGGATGGACGGCCTGGAGGACCGGATCGCTGGGCTGCACAAGCGGATCGACGATATGGATCATCACCTGGACCGGCAGGACACCAAGGTCGACGGGCTGCCCGCCGCCGTGCACGGGCCGGTGCGGGAGCAGATCGGCGCCGCCGAGACAGGGTTGCGCAGCCGGGTAGACGAAATCGACAAGGGCGTGCAGGAGTCGCTGGCGGGCGCGCTGGACTCACTCACCCAACGACTGGACGCGCTGTCGGGTCGGCTGGATGCGATGGACGAGGGCGTCGGTACCCGGTTCGGCTCCGTCACCGAGCGGCTGGGCGCGCTGGATGGCGCGCTGGCGCAGCGTCCCGACCTCGACGCACTTCTCAGCCTGGTCCGGCGGGCCAACGACGAGTCCGAGCTGCGCTACACCGCGCAGTTGGACGAGGCGATGGCCACCTTCGCCGAGATCATCATGGGCGGCACCGCGCCGGCACCGCTGCCCGCCACTCCACCACCCCCGCCGCGACCGGTCCAGCGCCGGACCCGGGCTCGGCAGACCAAGGGCGGCGACGCCGTCGAGGGCGGCGACGCCGACGCCGCCCTCGACGGCGTCGCTTCGTGAGTGGCATTGGAGTGCCAGGGCACTCCAATGCCACTCACGAAGCGGTGGCTCATCGCGCTGATGGCTGCCATCAGCGCGATGGGTCTGGGGCTGCTCGGCGCCACGCCCGTTGCCGCACAACCGGGGTGTGCACAGCAGATCACCCCACCGCCGCCCGTCGATTCCTCTGAAGTACCCAAGCCGGGCGGCTCGACTCCTGCGCCGATGCCGGTTCCGCGTTCCCCGGTCGGCGGGCCGCGGATGGGCGAGTGCGGGCTGGTGCTGCCCCCTGGCGCGCCCGACCCGCCGGCCGGGATCACCGCGACGTCCTGGCTGATCGCTGATGCGGGCTCCGGTGAGGTGCTCGCCGCCAAGGACCCCCATGCCCGCAACCGCCCGGCATCGACGCTCAAGCTGTTCACCGCCCTGCTAGCCGCCGACCAGTTGCCCACCGACCGGGTGGTGGTCGCCACCCAGGCCGACGCGAACCAGGAAGGCAGCCGGGCGGGCCTGGGCCCGGGCGGGCGCTACACCGTCCGGCAACTGCTCACCGGTCTGCTCCTGGTCTCCGGCAACGACACCGCACACGCGCTGGCCGAACAGTTGGGCGGCCCAGCGGCGACCGTCGCGCAGATGAACAAGCTGGCCGCCGGGCTGGGTGCGCTGGATACCCGCGCCGCCACTCCATCCGGATTGGACGCCCCCGGCATGAGTTCCTCCGCCTACGACCTGGCGTTGGCCCTCCGCCAGGTGCTCAGCCGCCCCCTGCTCGTTGAGCTGCTCGGCACCCGGCAGGTGCAGTTCCCCGGTTTCGGTGACCGTCCGGGGTTCGTGCTCAGCAATGACAACAAGCTGCTGCGGAGCTATCCCGGCGCGCTGGGCGGCAAGACCGGGTTCACCGACGACGCCCGGCACACCCAACTCGACGCCGCGCAGCGCGGCGGGCGGCGCCTGATGGTGGTCCTGATGCGGGGTGAGCAGCGGCCGGTGTCGATGTCCGAGCAGGCCGCCAGGCTGCTGAACTACGGGTTCGCGCTGCCCACCGGCGCTCCGGTGGGCCGTCTGGTGACTGGCGCCGAGTTACCCGATCCGGCGCTGACAGGGACCGGCCCTGGATCCCTGCCCGCACCACCGCAGGTGGGACTGCACGCCGCCGCCCACGGGGCATCTCCGGGCACCGGCGCGCTCCCGATAGCACTGTGGATCGGCTTAGCGGTCACCGTGCTCGGCATACTAGGTGCCCTGATAGCCCGCCAACGCCACCCCTGACCACGGCCATACCGACACTCCGGCGCCAGGAGCCGTCGCGTTGCCAGAGTCCGTGAACTAAACGCGGCCGACATTTTCAGCGCTGGAAACGTCGCTGGTGGCACGTTCACGGCACCGAGCGACGGGAGCGGCGGGCGATGGCGTCGGATACATGGGTTGCCATGGTGTCTGGGGTTCGCAGGACGTCATGCGAGGTGAAACGCAGGATCGACCAGCCGCATGCCTCCAGTCGGTTGAGGCGGCGGGCGTCCGATTGCTGCTGCCACTCGGTGAGGTGGCCCCTGCCGTCGTACTCCATCCCGAGTTTGATCAGCGGATACGCCATGTCAAGGCGAGCGACGAACTCGCCGAACTCGTCATAGACCTGGTATTGCAGCTCGGGTCGCGGGAGCCCGCGCTGCACGAGCACGAGCCGGGAGCGCGTCTCCATCGGGGACTCCGCTCGAGGGTCGGCGAGGTCGATCACCCCGGGCACGCGGCGGCGCCAGCGAGCTCGCGGGTAGCGGTCGTGAATCCGCAGCACTGCCGTGGGGGCGAAGCGCCCTGCCCGGGCCAAGGCGTCCATGGCCACCACCGCCTCGACAGTGGGCAGCCACCGCGCCAGATCCCAGGCCGTGCGCAGCGCACTCGTGATGGCCACACCGCCAGAGTCGATGATCTCCTCGAGTGCGAGCAGGTCGCGGTGGATGGTCAGGCCCGGTTGCTCGCGAAGATGCCCGCCGGGCACTGTCAACTCGGCATTCACCTCAGCCGGTGCGCATCGCGCACCGAGCAGCTCGGCGGCCGAGTATCCGGACAGCGCACGCGGCCCCGCACCGATCAGGTACGCCGCGCTCGATCTCGCGGCCAGATCAGCCGGCACGCTCTGGAGCAGATAGATGTCGTGGAACAGCCGGCGATACCGGGGACTACGCAGCACCCGCTCGCTCACCAGCCCGCGCTGCACAGCCCACGATCCCCGAAACGGCACCACGCCCAAAGTCAGCTCATCGATCACACCCCGACCCTGCCGCACCCCCCTGACAATCAGCGGTGGAGGGGACTTGGCGTGTGACCGCCGTCGCCTACTCCCCCCGACTGCACCCAACTCGCCACGACACACCACCCGCTTCTGGGACCCCAGCACCGGTGCGTGGCGAGCGACGCTTCTTGCACTCGACGCGGGCGGCTTCGCGGTGCTGCTGCCGGATGGCTCGTACAAGCTCGTCGGTGACGCGGACCGGTCCCTCTGGTGGGCCATCAAGCTGTGCCGCTTCGCACCCGGCGAGCTGGCCCCCTACGACCCGGCGATCCGGCGACTCCCCGCCGATGTCCCTATCCCCCACTGAGCCTCGTGCTTCGCTCCCCGCGCTCGACCGAGCGTCACGGCGAACCAGCAATGTGACTCGGGCTTCGGACAACCAGTGAGATGAGTAGGTAAAACTACTCGTGGATGGCCCCGTCTGGCCAGATGATTCGTAACGGCATTCGGTGTTGGCGTGCATAGGTGATGACATCGGCGGTGCCTGCGTGGCCACGGGTGGGTTGGGTGGTCCCAGACGGCGAACAATTCGCTGATCATCGAGATCATCAGTTCACTGGCGGCCATGTGGGACTCCGGACTCGACTCGGTGAATTCCAGGCGGTGCACCATGCCGGCCCGGCGCAGCAGATCGTCGTATTCCGGGTGTGACTGCGCAGAAGACCTCGTGATATCGAGTCGCGGGCACAATGACCGGAGGGCCTGGGTAATCAGACAAGCGGAAGGGGCCATCGGTACCAGCCTTCGTCGGTGTCGAACCAGACGAACTGGGTAGTGGGGTTGGCGACAATCCCGAAGCGACCGGGATCGGGACGGTCGAGGTGGCACCACAGCTGATAGGCGGTCTCGACGCTGTCCCAGAGCCGGCGCGGCCCGACCTGGATGACCGGGCGTTGTGCGTCAGGTTCGGGACTGGTGATGACCTCGGCATGTGAGAGATCACACGCGTCGATGAACACGCCGTCACAGGTAGTGCGAGTGCGCGGGTCGTAAACCCTGGTACGGCTGAAGCTGCGTATGCCGGAGAGATGCAGTTGCAGCAGGAATCGGAAACTGTCGTTACTGACCAGCATTGACGGATCGAGTGCAGTGCTGGTGCGGGCGGCGTTCCGGGAACTACGGGTCCGGGTGGGCTCTGGTACCCGCAGCGGGCTGCCAGCCTGCGGGCGAAGCCACATGAAATGACCACCAATGGGCAGGACCGGGCCGATGACCTCGTCGGCAAGGGGATCGACGGGACGGCGGCGGTGGCAATGATCCGGTCATAAGGGCCGTGGTGGGCAGCCCCGGCCGTACCGTCACCCACCACCAGGGTCGGGTAGTGACCGAGATCGGCCAGGCGGTTTCCCGCTGATGCGACGAGGATGGGGTCGATGTCGATGCTCACCACGTTATTCGAGCCGAGCCTATGGCACAGCAGGGCAGCGTTGTAACCGGTGCCGGTGCCGATCTCCAGTACCCGGTGACCATCGCGAACGTCGAGAGCTTCCAGCATCCGCACCATCAGGCTCGGCATGGTGCTGGAACTCGTGGACACGAGTAATGGTTGGTTACTCGCTGTCCTCAGTGAAGGATGGGCCATGCATTGTGTGACCAGCGAGTCGTCTGAATATACCTGATCCAGCCACGACTGTTGCTTCGCAGGATCGGCGCCGCTCAGCGTGGTCGAGCCAGACTCGGTAATCGAAATAACGGTTGGCACGAACACGTGCCGGGGAGTCTCGGTGAACGCGGTGTGCCACGGCGCACTACGCAGATCACCCTGTCGAACCAGTTGACCGGCCAGCGCACTCGAACGAGATCTCCACATAGTCTCCGATACGCTCACTCTGCGGTCTCGTCGGTCAGCAGGTCTGCCATGGCAGAAGTAATCGGAAGGCCCGTGCGCTCCTCGATCCAGCCCCATTGCCCATTGGGATTAATTTCCAGAAAAACCCATTTTCCCTCGGGTGTGACGGTGAAATCAAAAGCACCGAACGGGAGATTGAGTCGTTTCAGCAGGTCGATTATCGAGAAACGTATAGAATCGGGAGCCTCGACCGGCTCGTAGCTAAGAGCAGCATAATCGGAACGCCAGTCTTCGCGAGCTTCGTCGGAGCCGGCGCGAATAGCTACCGCGAAGAACTGATCACCAACAACAGTCAATCGCAAATCATATTCCTTGGGCACCCATTCCTGAAATAAATGAATAGTGGAACCCATGTCCTCCTCGTTCAGAGAACCCTCCTCTATTCGTGTCGCGTAGATGAATTTCAGCTCGCCACCGATACGCACGCTCGGTGCGGACAGCGGCTTGTAAATCACTGGGCCATCTAGCTTTTCGGCGAATTCGCGAGCTTGCGCCGCATCATTGGTGAGGAGTGTTCGCGGTACCTCCAAACCGCACGAGGCCGCGAGCTGGAGTTGCAGTGGCTTGAACTCTGCATCGGCCACCCGCGACGGGTGCGAGACCCACCGCACAGGGAGTGTGAACAGCAGACCGCCGAGCCCCCTGCGGGCCTCTGCCTTGGCGAACCGTTGCTGTTCAGGTGACAGATGATCAGGAAGTCGGAACCCGGTAGGGCGCCGGTAGTAGATCGACCGAATCTCGCTGAGAGGCACAGAGTTCCCCGCGATGCGCAACGAGCCGCGCCACTCTTGGTGGCCCGCCAGGGATGCGGTTATCATCGCGTCTATCGGGAAGTCGCCAACGTCACCCCGTACGACTGTGATCCCGCGCCGCTCCAGCTCAGCTACTACGCCACCGGCGGTACCGTCATTGGGACGGGTCAACACCAGAACCGTCATGACGATCAGTCGATTTCCTCTTCGCGGACTATAGTATCTGGAATAGTATAGACCTTGCCATCATCACAACGTTCGGTATCCTCGACCTCGGTCACCGTGGTGTAAGTTTTACCGTGCTTCCCCGAGCGAATCGGGCGTATGGCAAATCGAAAACCAAGCGGAACTGCAAATATTTCGAGTGTTGCGGGTTCTGTTGCTACTGGTGCACCCGCGGATGGCAACAACGGGAACCTGTCTTCCACGTCGACCAACGGGTCAGGAACTTCTGACGTAGTGGGGAGGTTAGACACTGGATCCGTCCACCCCTCAGGCCGGCTCTGTGGTGGTGGCGCTCAGGCGGTCGCGGAGCTCGGCGACGCCGGTGCTCGTGTGCAGGGGTTGCAGTGCGGTGTTCAGCACACGCAGCCGATCATAGGCGCGGGGGGAGTGTAGTGCGGTGATGGCGTCGATCGCCTGGTGGCCGAGGGCCACGGCGGTGTCGGTGTCCCCGGCGATCCCGTGGGCCCCGGCCAGATCCGCGAGATCAGTCGCCCGGAGACGGGCGTAGTCGGACCCGAAACCGTCCACAGCGTCGCGCAGGAGCAGCACCGCACGCCCGGCAACGCGGGGGTCTCGCTCGATGAGGGCCAGCGTGTAGTGAGCATTTCCATGAAAGCTCGAAGCAGCTCCACCGAACCATGCACCCCAGGGCGGGCGGGTCGCGGGGTCAATCCTGCTGATCGCCTCGACGACCTGGCCGAGTGCGCGGTCGCAGGCCGCTGCGTCGTTCTGGGCGGCGTGCGCCTTGGCCTGGATGCCTGCCAGACAGCCCAGAGTGGATGCCGAGACCGGATGCGCGCCCGTCGCGGTGGCGCGGCTGAGGTGGACCAGGCTCAGCGCCTCGTCAGGGCGACCGAGTGCCACCGCCTGGATCGCCATGTCATACAGCAGGTAGACAGTGAGATCGCCGGCCTGGGGAGCGTCGGTGGCGCGGGCGATGTCCAGCCCGATCATCCACAGGCGCCGGGCGGCCTCGTGCTGGTCGACCTGGAAACTCATCCAGCCCGCCTGCATCGCCAGACGCGCAGTGGCCAGGTACAGCCGGGGCTGCACCTCGGGGGTGGTCTGGGCGTCCAGCAGCGGCAGGACCGCGCGCAGTTGCGCGAGGGCCAGGTCGCGAATGGGTCCGGCTCCGGTCGCGAAGTCCTGGCGCACGTACGCCTCGGTGGCCTGCTCGATCACCGTCACGTCGGAGGCCCCGACGTGACGGGTGCCGGTCGGGTCAGCGTGGGGTAGCAGGGCACTGAGGCGGTCGATATCCAGGGCGGCGATCCCGGTGGCGCCCAGGGCCAGGGTCGCGACCTGCTGCACGAAGTCTCTACGGTCCACCCATCTCACCCACTTCTGTCCATCACCCCCCGCAGTGCTCACCGTAGTCCCGAAGCCCAGCAGGGTGGGAGGGATGCACAACGCGGTGGCGACTTGCGCCACGAGTGCCACATCGCGCAGCCGGCGGACTCCGCGCTCGATCAGGGAGATCCGGGGCTGGTCGAGCCCGAGGAGCTCACCCAGGCTCTGCTGGGACCAGCCGGTGGCCATCCGTACCCGGCGGAACACCGTGCCCAGGTCGTAGCCGGCCAACGCGGTGACGATCACATCCTGGGAGTAGAAGCCGGCGGGCAGGTCCCGGCGCGGGTCCAGCCCGGCGCGACGGCACGGATCGCACCACGCCTGTCCTCGTGATCTGCCACGGCGGCGTAGCGCCGCTCCACACCGGGCGCAGCAGCCCTGCTCACTGGTCATCACGGGTACGTCCCCCTACATCGTCCGCCGCAGGGCGTGATCCGCTGCGTACCGATGACCTATCACGACTCGACCAGCCATACCAGGGCGTCAGCACCTATTACGGCTGACATATTCCGCTCTATTTGACCGATATGTCGACTTGTCGACAAGAGATGATCTATTGCGGTCACGTGTTCTCCCACTCCCGGACTGGCGGTGTGCTTGCACTCTGAACCGCTGGCGCAGCGACGCTCCCGCGTCCGCGCCGATCATCGGCACAAATCACGGAGAGCATCGTCGTGAACCACACCCCGCAGGACTGCCAGATCACTCCACACCTGCGCCTCGTCGGCACCGGTGACCCTGACCCGGGCTCCATGCTGGGCCGGGCAGCCCTGCGGATACCCGATCCCCAGTTCCCCACCAAGACCCCGACCACGGCGGCATCGCGACTGGATTGTGACCGGTGGTGTGATATCGACGGCAGGCACCTTGTCCTGTTTTGCGAGGTGGAGCAGGTCCACGAGCTTCCCGAGCCGGGGGTGCTGGCGTCCCGGCTGGGCCAGCAGGGCGAAGTTGTCGGCCGGGGTCTGGAGTCGCTTTTCGTACGTTTCTCCGATCATGCGGTGGTCGGCTTGCCGCCGCAGGTACTGCGCCTGATCCCCGACACGGCGCCGGGGAAGTGCTGATGTCACGCCAGCGCTCACCGGTGACCCGGTGAGCAACTGAGCCAGGACAAGCGGCAGCAAGTACTAGCTCCCTGATCCCCGACCGTCACCGGTTGAGCGCGTGGGTCCCCCGGCTCACAGGCTCCCGGTGGCGGCCGGTCCCACCACCACGAACGCCCAGGAGATCCCCATGGGTCGACACAGCAAGGTCAGACACCACAAGGTCAGACACCGCAACCACCAGGCCGCACCCAGAGGCATGGTCGAGATGGTGGACATCCGCACCGGCAACAACCACCTCCTGACACCCGATGCCGCCGCCGCAGGCCGACGGGCGCCTCATCGCTACCTCGCCCTCTGCGGCGCGGACGTCATCCCCGCCGCCCTGGCCGACCCCGGCACGGGCTCCTGCTGGCCGTGCCGATCCAGCGCTGTTCCGACCCACGATGGCTTCCGACGCCGCAGTGAACACGCGGTCTGCCGCGAGAGACCGGAGGGGTCTGCGTCGTGTCGAACCGTTGACCAGCGCTGAGCTGATACACCGAGGATTACTACCTCGGCGATCCGTTCTGCGAATGACTGCCGTCGAGGTAGGCGCGGGTCTGCACAGTGAACAGCTCGGCGTAGCCGCCGGCGCGGGCCATCAGCCCACCGAGATCAGCCATCCCATTGCTTCTGTAGACACTCGTAGACCCCGAACCCCTTCCCTGTCACCTATCTGTGGGGCGGGTGGGGAAGTCGGCGCCATGAAGTCGAACGGCCCACCATGTCGGCGAACCCGTACCTGATCGTCCATGCCTTCCCCTCATCCATCCCCCGGAACGTTGCAGGTATGTGCCGTGAACTCAACACCGTCGACGTTTTCCGGCGCGAGGATGTCGCTGGGGGCACGTTCACGGCGCTGAGCTGCGCGGGATGTGGTCGGCCGAGCGCCGTCAGACACCATTAGGGGAGATGCGCCCGGAATTCGCCAGGGGTCGAACTTCTTGAGCGCACGACGACGCCGAGGATTACGCGGAGACGCTACTTCCGCCGTCGGTCAGCGACGTGGACCGGTACGTTGGCGGCCCGTTCTGTGAGGAACCATGAGAACCGTCGAGGTAGGCGCGGGCTTGGAGGGTGAACAGCTCGGCGTACCCGCCGTCGCGGGCCATCAGCTCGTCGTGGGTGCCCCGCTCGGTGATGCGACCGCGGTCCAGGACGATGATCTGGTCGGCGTGCCGGATGTTGGCCAACCGGTGGGTGATCAGCACCGTGGTCCGGGTCTGTCCCGAACCATTGCCTGCCGAACCACTGGCACGGCTGAGTGCTTGCAGCGATTGGAACACCGCGTGCTCGGCGCGGGCGTCCATGGCGGCGGTGGGCTCGTCGGCGATGAGCAGCGGCGCATCCCGGTACAGGCCACGCGCCACGCTGATCCGCTGCCACTGCCCGCCGGAGAGGTCCTGCCCGTTCTGGAACTCCCGGGACAGCAGGCTGTTCCAGCGCTCGGGCAGCTCGGCGATGACGACGTCGGTGCCGGAGTCGGCCGCGGCCGCGGCGAGCACGTCACCGTCGGGATCGTTGCGGTCCAACCGGCCGATGCGGACGTTGTTCTCGGCGGTCATCGGCCATTCGACCGGGTTCTGCAGCACGACGGCGACCTGCGAGTGCAGCTCACGCTGGTCGACCTTGGCGATGTCGACCCCGTCCCAGCTGACCTGTCCCTCGTCGGGCAGGTACAGCCCGATGATCATCTTGGCGAGGGTGGACTTGCCGGAGCCGTTCTCCCCCACCAGCGCGATGACCTGCCCGCGCCGGATCGTGAGACTCACCTGCCGCAGGGCGGGTGAGTCCTTGCCGGGGTAGGTGAAGGACACCTCGTGCAGCTCGATGAGCTGCGGATCACGCGGCAACGTCAATGTGGCGGGGGCCCGGTGAAAACCGCGGGCCTGGGTCAGGCAGCTGGCCAGCATGTCGAGGTAGAAGCTCAGCTCGAACAGGTGGTTGGCGGCATACACAGTGAAGGACACAGCCGAGCTCGCGGTGCGCATCGCGACCGCCGCCGCGCCGGCCAGGGCCAGCGGCATCGCCCCGAAGTAGAGCAGCAACCCCAGCACGCCGTAGGCCAGCGCCGTGCCGATCCCGGACAGACCCCGCCCGAGCAGCCGGACCGCCGTCTTGCGGTGCTCGACCGTGATCGACTCGGTGGTCAGCGCCGACCCGATCCGCTGGTGCTCACCGAGCAGCACCTCCTGCGTGGTGAAGGCCCGGACCTCAGCCGACTCGGACCGGCCGGTGATCAGCTCGCTGGTGATCCCCAGCCGGCGCTGGCGCGAGATCATCCGGACGAACGACTCGTAGGCCAGCCTCGCGGTCCGCACGCTGGCCCACCCGTTGGGCGCCGCCGCCAGTAGCACCACCGGAGCCAACAGCGGGTTGAGCAGGCCGGCCGTGACGACCGCGGCGGACAGCGAGATCACCGAACCGAGCAGGTCCCCTGCGGTACCCACACCCTGACGGACGCTGCTGACCCCCTGCCCCGAGGCCCGGCGCACCAGCTCCACGAAATCCGCGTCGTCGAAGGCGACCAGCTCCACCCCGATCACCGCGGCATGCAGCTCCTCCTGGGCGCGCTGCTCCACCCGCGGGGCCAGCACCGCCTGCACGGCACCGACCGCCGCGTCCAGCAGACCACGTGCCGCATAGGAGGCCATCACCAGCGCCAGTGACGGCAATGCCGCCAGCACCCGCTGGGGTGTCGGGCCCTGCTCCAGCAGTTGGGTGAGCACACTGGCGGTGGCCAGCAAGCCGAACGCCGTCGTGCATCCGGAGATCAACTCGACAGCAGCGGCGAGCAACGTCAATCGCGGTGAGGTCCGCCACGCCAGGCGCAGCACCACGCGCAGCGCCGAGGGCGCGCCCCGCAGCATCTGGCCCGCGCTCGAGCCTCCCACCGCCTCCATGATCCGAGCCCAGGCCGGGGTCCTGAGGTCGTCGGCGCCGATCAACGTCGGCACGCCCGAGTCGGGTGCACGCACGGCAGCGGTCCAGCGGAATCTCATCGTGGCCTCCCACCACAGAGCATGCCTGCCGCACTAGCGTGGCGTCTTGTGAGTAACCAAGACCCGGACGTACGGGCGGGGCTCGTGGTCACCGGGACAGAGCTGCTCAGCGGCCTGATCGCCGACCACAACGGGCCGTGGCTGGCACAGCGGCTGAGCGAGGTGGGCGTCGAGGTGGCGCACCTGGTCTGCGTCGGGGATCGGCAGGCCGATCTGGCCGCGGCACTGCGATTCCTCGCCGATCAGGGTGTCGACCTGATCGTCACCAGCGGAGGGTTGGGCCCGACGGCGGACGATGTGACCACCGAGGTGGTGGCCGCGTTCGCCGGGGTGGAGCTGGAGCTCGACGAGGCGATGGAGCAGCGGATCGCCGCCATCCTGGCCGGGTTCGGCTGGCTGGCACAGTTCGACCCCGAGGGGCTGCGGGCGGCGAACCGCAAGCAGGCGATGGTGCCGCGGGGAGCGACCCCGCTGGACCCGGTGGGCACCGCACCCGGGCTGGTGGTGCCGGCCAAGGAAGGTCCGATGGTGATCGTGCTCCCCGGACCGCCGCGCGAGCTGCAGGCGATGTGGCCTGCGGCCCTGGCCACGCCGGCCATGCGCGAGCTGATGGCGCGCACCCGGCCGTTCGAGTCCGCACAGCTGCGGCTGTTCGGCCTGCCCGAGTCGCAGATCGCGATGACCCTGCGGGAGTTGGGCGACTCGCTGGACCTGGCGCCCCTGGAGATCACCACCTGCCTGCGGCGCGCCGAGCTGGTGATCGACATCCGGCATCGGGCCGGTGCCGAGGCGACCCGGGACGCGGTGATCGAGGCGATCCGGGATCGGCATGCCCGGTACCTGTTCTCCACCGACGGCACCTCGATCGACGACCAGGTCGCCGGCCTGCTGCACGGCCGGCGGATCGGGTTGGCGGAGTCGTGCACCGGCGGGCTGCTGGCCGCCCGGCTGACCGAACTGCCGGGGTCCTCCGGCTACGTCACCGGCGGCGTGGTGGCCTACTCCAACGCCGCCAAGACGGCGCTGCTGGGCGTGCCCGTGGAGCTGATCGAGCGGCACGGGGCGGTCTCGCCCGAGGTGGCGCGAGCGATGGCGGACGGGGCGCGGGATCGCTTCGGTGCCGGCGTGGGAGTGGGGATCACCGGAGTGGCCGGGCCGGATGGCGGCACCGACGCCAAGCCGGTCGGCTACGTGTGCGTCTGCGTGAGCACCAGCGACGGCGGGGTGCTGGCCGGCGACCCCGTGCTGCCCGGCGACCGCGACCGAGATCCGCGACCGGTCAGTGACCGTCGCGATGCACCTGCTCCGGCGCCTGCTCACGGAACAGCGCTGAGTCCTAGGGCAGCGCCCTGCGGTCCGACTTGCCCTTCACCGCGACGTAGGCTGCCGCACCGACGAACAGCATCGTACCGATCAACGCCGCCACGAGCAGGAACTTGAACAGCGCGCCCACCACGATGAATCCGATCCAGATCAACGCAATGATCGCGAGCACTTTGACCACGCTCTGCATGACGGTCTCCTAGCGGGTGTCGAGGGCCAGTCGGCGAACCGGGGAGCTGACCCGCTGACCCCAGTAAACACCCGTCGCAGGCGTGGTAGATCGGGGAAGACCCGGATCCTCACCGGGGGAAACGCCGCTGGATCTAGCGGCGCCGTGCCTTGTTCACCAGATCGACCAGCTGTCCCGCTTCCTGATCGGTCATCGCCACGGTGGTCTTGACCGAGGCGCTGAAAGTGAGCCAGATCCGCCCCTCGCTTCCCATGCCCTGCCGGGTGATGATCACAGTAGCGGGGTCTCCTTCCGGGTTCTGACTTGGTAACGCCCCACGATAGGACTCATACGGCGTGCTCATCGGACAGCTCCTTCCCGGTCAGGGAATCGCAGGATCCGGGCACCCTAGGTTCAGGGTGCCCGGATACTCACATGGTTGATGCGCCGCCCGGTCCGGCTCAGGCACGGACCGGGCGGCTTCACCGCTGTTAGCGGGAGGAGAACACTCGTCCCCAGCGGCGTACGCAGCGACACTGCTACGCAAACTATGTTCAAGCCGATAATTGCTTCCACAAGGTGGGCAGATATCTTCTTGCCGAAGCGTAAGCATCATGTCGTCGCTGACTGGAGGACGACTGAAGATGACCCCCACCACCGCACGGGTAGCTGATGGGCAGTACGCCGCTAATACCCCCGAACACCGCCGGGGCTAGGCCTCGGGGCGGGATCCGACGATCCCAGGGTTGGTCTCCGCAGCCGATAAACTGCGTTGCGGTGACACTCCCCGTGACGCCTGCTGACTGTCCTGCGCCATCTGGTCCTGCGCCAGCTGGTCCTGCGGTGCCTGGTCCTGGCTCATCGCTGCCCAAGCCGTCAGGAACAGCAGGAACCGGGAAACGAAGTAGGCGAACACCATCAGGCCGATGACCGGGCCGAACAGCTGCCCGGTGGGGCTGCTGGTGACGCTGTCCAGATAAATGGCGAAGCCCTGCTTCAGACACTCGAACCCGATGGCGCCGAACCATGCGGCACTCATCGCCCTGCGCAGCGGCACGGGCTGGCGCGGCAGCCGGGCGATCACCCAGAGGAACACCAGCCACATACCGGCCACCGATGCCACCACGGCCAGCCCGGTCAACGCCAGCTGCGCCCCTGGGACGTCGGCCAACCCGGAGGCCTCCAGCAACACCCTGGCGAAGGCGGTGCCGATGCCGGTCAGCGCGAAGGACATCACCAGTGCCAGGCCCAGGCCGAGCAGTGCGAGCAGGTCGAGCACCTTGGTGCGCAGGAAACCGCTCGGCGCGGGCGGTGGTTCCTCCGTCGATGTTGATGGCCCCGGTGTCGATGGCCCCGGTGTCGATCTCCATTGAGCGGTGAGCGCCTCGCGGAGGTTGCCTATCCAGCCCAACCCGGAGTACAGCGCTCCGAGCAGCCCGATGATCCCTACCCCACGGCGAGAGGCGATAGCCCCGTCGATCACCCCGTTGAGCGTCCCGGCCAGACCGGCCGGTGCCGCCGTCTGGATCTGATCCTGCAATTCGCGCAGCAGCCCCGGGTTGCCGGCCAGCACGAAACCCGCAGCCGCAAAGGCGATCATCAACATCGGCACCAGCGAGAGCACGCTGAAGAAAGTGATCGCCGCGGCATAGTGGTCGCCGTGGTGGGCGGTGTAAGACTGCCCCGCGCGCACCAGCCGGTCCAACCACGGGTAGCGCAACCGGCAGCGCTCGAAGATCCCCATGCTCTGGAGAGGGTAGTCGCCCAACAGCGGATTCAGCCTGACGACGGCAGGAAACCCACCCGGTCGTACACCGCACGCACCGTCGCCGCCGCGACGTCACGGGCTCGCTCCGCGCCCCGGGCCAGCAGCTTGTCCAGCTCGGCCGGGTCATCAGTGTAGGTGGCCACCGCCTGGCGCAGCGGGGTGACGAACTCGGCGAGCGCTTGGGCCACATCGGATTTCAGCGCGCCGTACCCCTGACCCGAATAGGCCGCCACCAGCTCGTCGATGCTGCGACCGGACAGCGCCGAGTGAATCACCAGCAGGTTCGACACGCCCGGTTTGGCGACCGGGTCGTAGTAGATCTCCCGTCCGGTGTCGGTGACCGCCGAGCGGATTTTCTTGGCGGAGGACTTCGGGTCATCGAGCAGGTCGATCACACCGGCCGGGGAGGAAGCCGACTTGCTCATCTTCGCGGTCGGCTCAACCAGGTCGTAGATCTTCTCAGCGCCCTTGACGATGTACGGTGCGGGCACGGTGAACGTCGGACCGAAGCGGGTATTGAACCGGGTGGCCAGGTCCCTGGTGAGCTCGATGTGCTGGCGCTGATCCTCGCCCACCGGCACCTGGTCGGCCTGGTAGAGCAGGATGTCGGCGGCCTGCAGGATCGGGTAGGTGAACAACCCGACCCCGACCCGATCGCCACCCTGCTTGGCCGACTTGTCCTTGAACTGCGTCATCCGGGACGCCTCACCGAATCCGGTCAGGCATTCCAGCACCCAGGACAGCTGGGTGTGCTCGGGAACGTGACTCTGCACGAACACCGTGGAGCGATCCGGATCGACGCCCAAGGCCAGCATCTGCGCGGCGGCCAGCCGGGTCCGGCGGCGCAGCTGCTCGGGATCCTGCTCGACGGTGATCGCATGCAGGTCGACCACGCAGTAGAACGCCTCGTGATCGTCTTGTAGGGCCACCCACTGCCGGATCGCACCGAGGTAGTTGCCGAGGTGGTAGGAGTCGGCGGTGGGCTGGATGCCGGAGAGCACCCGGGGACGACGATCAGCGGCAGCACGCGACATAGTGCGATTGTTGCAGGCGATCAACCGCAGTCACTGTCAGGAGTCGGTTCGAGGAACTCCTGCGCGGCCCAGCGATCCGATTTGAGCTGACGGAAACCGTTGCGGGTGATCCGATCGGCCGAGACCACCTCCCCCTTGCGGTAGGTGTCCATGACCGGCGCGTTGCCATCGGGGCTGGACCGCGCGTTGAGCACGTCCGCAGTGACCGTCACCGTGCACGGTCGCGCGCCGCTGATCGCACCGGTGTCCGTGCCTGTGCTGGTGCTCTTGGTGCGCTCGGAGACCAGCAAGAGGACACCAATCAACACAACTCCACCGATGACGTACTTCTGGGTTGTCGAAGCCACCTGAATCACTCTCCACCGTCGAGACCGTGATCATCTCATTGTCACAGTCCGGCGGCGTGCCGCAACCCCCGATCGAGCTCATCGAGGAAGGCCTCGGTGGTCAGGAACGGGGTATCCGGCCCGATCAGCAACGCCAGATCCTTGGTCATGTGGCCGCGCTCGACGGTGTTGATGCAGACCCACTCCAAGGTCTGGGCGAACCGGATGACCTCCGGCGTGGCATCCAGCATGCCGCGGTGGCGCAGCCCTCCGGTCCACGCGAAGATCGACGCGATCGGGTTGGTCGAGGTGGGCTTGCCCTGCTGATGCTGCCGGAAGTGCCGGGTGACGGTGCCGTGGGCGGCCTCCGCCTCGACGGTGCGCCCGTCCGGAGTCATCAGCACGCTGGTCATCAGACCCAGCGAGCCGAAGCCCTGTGCGATGGTGTCGGACTGCACGTCGCCGTCGTAGTTCTTCAACGCCCAGACGTAGCCGCCGGACCACCTCAAGGCGGCAGCCACCATGTCGTCGATCAACCGATGCTCGTAGGTGAGACCGTTGACCTCGAAATCGGCCTTGAACTCCGATTCGTAGATCTCGGCGAACACGTCTTTGAACATGCCGTCGTAGGCCTTGAGGATCGTATTCTTGGTCGAGAGATAGACCGGGTACTTACGAGCCAGACCGTAGCGAAACGTCGCCCGGGCGAAATCCTCGATCGACTTGCGGTAGTTGAACATCCCGAGAGCGACGCCACCACCCTCGCCGAAGCGCGCCACCTCCATCTCGATCGGCTTGCCACCGTCGTCGGGGGTATAGGTGATCGTCACGGTGCCCGGTCCAGGGATGGTGAGGTCGCTGGCCTTGTACTGGTCACCGAAAGCGTGGCGACCGATGACAATCGGCTCGCTCCAGTGCGGCACCAGGCGAGGAACGCTGGAACAGACGATCGGTTCGCGAAAGATAACCCCACCGAGAATGTTGCGGATCGTGCCGTTCGGCGAGAGCCACATCTTCTTCAGGCCGAACTCCTCGACCCGCGCCTCGTCAGGAGTGATGGTGGCACATTTGACGCCCACCCCGTGCCTGGCGATCGCGTGTGCGGCGTCGATGGTGATCTGGTCATCGGTGGCATCCCGGCACTGGATGGAAAGATCGTAGTAGTCGAGTCGGATATCGAGATAAGGCAGGATCAGCTTGTCCTTGATGAATTTCCAGATGATCCTGGTCATCTCGTCGCCATCAAGCTCGACGACCGTCCCTACCACTTTGATCTTGTTCACAGGTCGGGCACTCCTCTCGACTGACACCGTGACACCACCAGCCTATGCTCTGCGGCAGACCAGGGGGCGCGCAGTCACACAGAATCAATCCGGACGTAACGGACGACACACAAACCTGCGCAGGGACCTGTGAGGTCCGGCTAACGTAGTCCGGCGTGCTCACCTGCTACCTGCGGCTGGTCAGCGCCGGCTTCCGGCGCTACGCGACCTACCGGCAGGCGGTGCTCGCGGGCCTGGCCACCAACATGGTCTTCGGCTTCATGCGCTGCGCGGTGCTGCTCACCGTGTTCGCCGGCAGCGCCTCGGTAGCCGGTTACGACCCTTCCCGCACAGTCACCTTCGTCTGGATCGGCCAGGGGCTGATCGCGGTGGTGCTGATCTGGGGGAACGCCGATTTCGGCGAACGGGTGCGCAGCGGCGACGTCGCCGTCGACCTGCTCCGCCCGGTGGACCTGCAGGCCGCGCTGCTGGCCGAGGATCTGGGCCGGGCGGGCTTCGCGCTGCTGAGCCGCTTCAGCGTTCCGCTGCTGGTCGGGTCGATCTTCTTCGAACTGACGCTGCCCGGTTCGGTACTGCGCTGGGCGGCGTTCGGGCTCAGCGTGGTGCTGGCCGTCCTGGTCAGCTTCGCGATCCGGTTCCTGCTGAACCTGGTGGCGTTCTGGCTGCTGGACTGGCGCGGGTTGCTGTCGGTGTACGGCGCGGTCAGCACCGTGCTGGCCGGGTTGGCGATCCCGATCGCGTTCTTCCCCGGCTGGGCCAGAGCAGTGATCTGGGCGACACCGTTCCCGGCGATCATTCAGGTGCCGATCGACATCGCCCTCGGCCGGGGCGCGGTGGGGCCCCTGCTGGCCCATCAGCTGATCTGGACCCTCGCGCTGCTCGCGGGCGGCCGGCTGGTGCTGGCCAGGGCGGTCCGGACGCTGGTGATCCAGGGTGGGTGAGCGCCTTGTGGTCTACCGCAGCCTGCTGGCCGCGTCGGTGCGCGGCCAGCTGGCCTACCCGGCCTCGTTCGCGTTGCAGTGTGGCGCACTGGCGCTGATACAGCTCCAGAACATGGTGGTCATCCTGGTGCTGTTCTCCCGGGTCACTGAGATGGGCGGGTTCACCCGGCAGGAGGTGCTGCTGATCTACAGCCTCGCCGGGGTCTCCTTCGGACTGGCCGACCTGCTGGCCGGCCCGCTGGACAAGCTCAGCCAACTGGTCCGCACCGGGACGCTGGACGCACTGCTGGTGCGGCCGCTGTCCGTCATGGCCCAGATCTGCGCTTCGGATTTCGCGCTGCGCCAGCTCGGCAGGGTCGTGACCGGGCTCGCCGTACTCGGCTACGTGCTGGCCACCTCGGAGATCTCCTGGACCCCACTGCGGGTGGTGGTGTTGCTGATCACCCCGCTGACCGGGCTGATGCTGCTCGGCTCGATCTGGGTGGCGGCCAGCGCCACCACGTTCTGGCTGGTGGAAGGCTCCGAGCTGCCCAACGCGGTGACCTACGGCTCCGGGATGTTCACCTCCTACCCGGTGTCGATCTTCTCCGGGTGGCTGCTGCGGCTGATGGCGTTCGCGGTGCCCGGCGCGTTCGTCGCCTACTACCCGGCGCTGGCGATCCTCGGCAAGCCCGACCCGCTCGGCCTGCCCCCGGTGGTGCAGTACAGCGCGCCGCTGGTGGCGGTGCTCGCCGTCGGCGTCGCCGCCGTAGTCTGGCGGGCTGGCTTGCGTCACTACGTCGGCACGGGATCGTGAGCATGAGCGCGCTGATCGAGATCGACGGGCTGCGCCGGGAGTTCCGGCGCAGGCGCGGGGTCCGGCTGGCCGCGGTGGACGGGGTGAGCCTGTCCGTCGCGACGGGTGAGGCGGTCGGTCTGCTGGGACCCAACGGGGCAGGCAAGTCGACCACGATCAAGATGCTGACCGGGATCCTGGTGCCCACCGCCGGCCGGGTGCGGGTCTGCGGCCTGGACCCGGTGCGGCGGCGCCGCGAGCTGGCCCGGCGGATCGGCGTGGTGTTCGGGCAGCGCAGCCAGCTGTGGTGGGACCTGCCGCTGGCCGAGAGCTTCGCGCTGCTGCGCACCATTCACCGGGTGCCGCAGGCCGACCATGCCCGACGGCTCGAGGAGTGCGTCGAGCTGCTGGAGCTGGCGCCGTTCCTGGCGACCCCGGTGCGGCAGCTGTCCCTGGGCCAGCGGATGCGCGGCGAGGTCACCGCGGCGCTGCTGCACTCCCCGCAGCTGCTGGTGCTCGACGAGCCGACGGTGGGCCTCGATCTGATCAGCAAGCAGCGGCTGCGCGCGTTCCTGGCCCGCGCCAACACCGTCGAGGGGGTCACCCTGCTGCTGACCACTCACGACCTGCCCGACGTCGAGCGGCTGTGCCGGCGGCTGGTGGTGATCGACCACGGGCGGGTGCTGGTGGACGGCTCGCTGGAGTCGTTGCGCCGCCGCTTCGGTGGGGCGCGGCGGCTGGTGGTGGACCTGGAGGAACCGGCAGCGGCGCTCGAGCGGCTGCCCGGCGTGCTCGACGTCACCGTCGAGGCAGGTGGGTTACGCCAGCACCTGGCCTTCTCCGCCGAGCAGACCAGCGCCGCCGAGCTGATCGCCGCTGTGGTCTCCCGGGTCGCGATGCGAGACTTGTACGTGGTCGAGCCCTCCATCGAGGACGTCGTCCGCACCCTCTACACCCGCTGACCCCCCTTTTTCGCGTTCTGGGGACAGACTGCTGCTATTGGGCCCGATATCACAGCAGTCTGTCCCCAGAACGCGGAGCAACTTGACCGCCTTTCCCCAGCCGAGCAGCGCGACACTGGCCACCAGCCGCTGAGGGGCCCGGCCGGTGACGTCGTGTGCATGATTCGGCCATGCCCCTGCGCAGCCAGTCCGCTCGCTGAACGGGCGAACCCTCACCTGCCGTCGAGCCTGCCGGAGGCCTCGCCGAACGCCCAGGAGCTCGCTTGGGCGATGAACTCGCCGGGGAATCCCACGGCGAACTCGGTAGCGGCATCCAGGCGTTGGAGCGCGTCTGCGGGCAGCGTGACCTCGAGGGCGCCCAGGTTGTCCTGGAGCTGCTCAGCGGTCCTGGCGCCCAGGATCGGGTGAATGGCCAGGGAATGCGCCCTGGTCCAGGCGATCGCCACCTGTGCGGGGGTGGCTCCCAGTTCGTCGGCAACCTCCTGCACGGCCTGAGCGGCGGCGTGCTCGCGTGCACCGACCGATGCGGATGCGCTACCGGCGCCCGCCCCGGCCCGGGTGAGCTTGCCCGACAAGAGGCCCTGGGCGAGCGGTCCCCAGGTGGCCACCGTCATCCCGCAGGTCTCGGCCATCGGCAGCAGCTCACGTTCGATGTCACGGTTGAGCAGGTTGTAAGGCACCTGCAGGCCCGCGAAGGGCGTCCAGCCGCGCCATTCGGCGAGCGTGTTGGCTCGGGCGACGACCCAGGCCGGAGCATCGGAGATACCGACATACAAGATCTTCCCGGCGCGCACGGCGTCGTCGAGGGCCCGCATCGTCTCCTCCACCGGGGTGTGCCGGTCCCACAGGTGGACCCAGTAGAGGTCGATGTAGTCGGTGCGCAGCCGGCGCAGGCTCGTCTCCAGCGACAGGATGAGGTTCTTGCGGTGGTTGCCCGCCGCGTTCGGGTCGGTGCCATCACGCGTGATGGTGTACTTCGTCGCCACCACGAAGCGGTCCCGGCGGCCTTCGAGCAGTTCGCCGAGAATGCTCTCGCTCTGACCGACCCGGTAGTTGATCGCCGTGTCGATGACGTTGCCACCGGCATCGGCGTACAGATCGAGGATGCGGCGGCACTCCTGCGGCGGTGCGCCGCCCGGTCCGCCCTGCTCACCAAAACTCATCGCCCCGAGAAACACCTCAGAGACCCGCAGCCCGGTCCGCCCCAGCAGTCGGTAACGCATATCGCCTCTCCACCCTCTTATCCGCGTTCTGGGTACAGACTGCTGCTATCGGACCCCTCATCACAGCAGTCTGTACCCAGAACGCGGATAAGAGGGGGCGTCTGTTGCTTTGTGAGTGGAAAACCACTTAGGTCATGCGGCGGCACCGAGTAGCCTTCGGCTATGGAAACCGTGGTCGTAGGGGCACGTGGCAGTCGTCTCGCACAGGCGATGGTGGCTGAGTTCCTAGCCCGGTTGGGCGGTCCGTGCCCGGTGGTGAAGTTCAAGAACCGGGTGGTGATGACGGACGGGGATCGCGACCGCACCAGCTCGCTGCGCGAGGTCAGCGGCGCGAGCGGCACCGGCAGTGGCGCGTTCTCCAACCAGCTGGCACACGAGCTGCTGGAAGGCAGGATCGACATCGCGGTACACAGCCTCAAGGACCTGCCGACCGCGATGCCTGAGGGCTTGGCGCTGGCAGTAACGCCACCGCGAGAAGACCTCCACGACGCGCTGTGCGGTTCGACGCTTGCCGGACTGCGGCGCGGCGCTCGGGTGGGCACCGGGTCGCCGAGACGGATCGCCCAGTTGAAGGCATTGCGCCCGGATCTCACCGTCGTCCCTATTCGGGGAAACGTGCCGCCGAGGCTGGCGAAGTTGAAGAGTGGATTGGACGCGGTCGTCTTGGCGGCAGCCGGGCTTCGGCGGCTGGGGTTGGCAGACAGCATCACCGAACTGCTCCCGCTTGATGATTTCCCGCCGTCTCCGGGGCAGGGGGCCATGGGCATTCAACTGCGAGTCCGCCGACACCGAACTATGGGAGATGCTGAACTCCTACGGAGACCCCGGCACCGACGCTGCAGTGCTCGCCGAAAGGGCCCTGCTAGCCGAGTTACACGGCGGCTGCTCAGTGCCGGTAGGCGCGTATGCGGTGCCCTCCGGAGACGGGCTGACACTGACCGCACAGGTCACATCTCTGGATGGGACACAGCGCGTGTCCGCCTCCGCGACCGGTGCCGATGCCCTGTTGCTGGGGACAACACTGGCCCGCACGATGCTGGAGCAGGGTGCGGAGGCGATCCTCCGGCAGATCCGAGTAACCGTCTAGCTAACCCAGCTGCCGGGCGATGTCGACGGCCGAAAATTCCCCTCCGACCGAAGCCTGCGGTATTCGCCGGATAAGGAGAACGGGGCGATCGGTACCTGACATGCCGCTTGAGCGCGCACAGATCTACAGGTGTTGGACGTCGGATCTGTTTGGTGCGGACGGCTTCGGCGGCTTTGCGGAGATCGGTGAGCTCGGTGTCGGTCAGGGGAATCTCCACCACTCGGCGCACCCCGACGCGGCCCAGTTCGGCCATGACGCCCAGGTAGACACCAGAGATCCCGTACTCCCCGTCCACCCAGGCACAGACCGGCAACACGGCGCCGGAGTCCTCGTAGACGGCGCGCACCATGCGGGCCGCTGCGGCAGAGGGCGCGTAGTACGCCGA
Source organism: uncultured Actinomycetota bacterium (assembly GCA_963712995.1). GTDB lineage: Bacteria > Actinomycetota > Actinomycetes > Mycobacteriales > Pseudonocardiaceae. The sequence continues at coordinate 348,710 of CAVQKH010000026.1, forward strand.
ACCGGTCTTGAGCAGGGCGATCACCTCGGCGCCGCCGTTACGGGTCCGGGTGATCAGTTCGTCGATCTTCTCGGCAGGTAGCAGCTCGGCGAGCGGCTGGCCGTCCACGGTGCAAGCGCTGGGCACCGGAACCATGGTGTCGCCGTGTGAGCCCAGGGTCAGGGTGCGCACCGTGGACACCGGGACGGCGAGCTCCTCGGCGACGAAGTAGGTGAACCGCGCGGTGTCGAGCATCCCGGCCTGACCCAGCACCTGGTGGCGGGGGAATCCGGTGGCCAGCTGGGTCAAAGCGGTCATCTCGTCCAGCGGGTTGGACACCACGATCACCACCGCGCCGGGAGCGTGCCGGGCGACGTTCTCCGCGACCTGCCGGACGATGCGCGCATTGACCTCGATCAGGTCCATCCGGCTCATGCCCGGCTTGCGGGGCAACCCGGCGGTGATCACCACGATGTCGCTGCCGGCGATCACCTCGTAGCCTGAGCCGTCGCGGCCGGTGGTCTGGCCGATGATCCTGGTCTCGAAGCCCTCCACCGACCGGGACTGGTTCATGTCCAGCGCCAGGCCTTCGGGCCTGCCCTCGATGATGTCGGTGAGCACGACGGTGTCGAACAGGTCGTACTCAGCCAGCCGCTGCGCGGTGGTGGAACCGTAGAAACCGGCCCCGATGACGGTGATCTTGCCCGAACGTGCCATCCCGGGAGGCTATCAACTGCGCCCAGGACCAACGTCACTCAGCTCGCGGCCAGCGGCCCGCCGACGATGGTCAGTGCCACGGCCAGCATCAGCAGCCCGAAGACACCGTAGATGAGCACGTCCAGGGCCCGGCGGCGGATGCCGAGCAACCCGGTGCGCTCGGGCGGCAGCACCGCCCGCAACCCAGCGGCCAGCAGCAGCGCACCACCGATGATCACCGCGCCCTCCCGCCAGTGGTACTGGGCGATGCGCACCAGGCCGACCGCCACCACGACCAGCACCAGCCCGAAGATCAGCTGTGGCCGCAGGCTGGTCCGTCGGGACATGGCCTATCCGGCCCGCTCGGCGGCCTCGACGACGTTGGCCAGCAACATCGCCCTGGTCATCGGCCCGACTCCACCGGGCATCGGTGCCAGATACCCGGCGACCTTGGCCACGTCCGCGTCGACGTCCCCGGTGAGCCCGGCGTCGGTGCGAGTGATCCCGACGTCGACCACCGCGGCACCCGGCTTGACCATGTCGGCCGTGATCAGCCCAGGCCGCCCGGCCGCAACGACCACGATGTCGGCTCGGGACACCTCGGCGGCGAGGTCACGGGTGCCGGTGTGGCACAGCGTGACCGTGGCGTTCTCGCTGCGCCGGGTGAGCAGCAGTCCGAGCGCGCGGCCGACGGTGATACCGCGGCCCACGATGGTCACTCCTGAGCCGGCGATCGGAACGTCGAAGTGGCGGAGCAGCGCCACGATCCCGCGCGGGGTGCAGGGCAGCGGTCCCGGCACCCCGAGCGCGAGCCGGCCCAGGTTCACCGGGTGCAGGCCATCGGCGTCCTTGCCCGGGTCGACCCGCTCGAGGACCGCGCCGGTGTCCAGCCCCGCGGGCAGCGGCAGTTGGACGAGGTAGCCGGTGCAGGCCGGGTCGGCGTTCAGCTCGTCGATCACAGCGAACAGCTCGTCCTGGGTAGTGGTCGCGGGCAGGTCGCGGCGGATCGAGGCGATGCCGACCTTCGCGCAGTCGCTGTGCTTGCCGCGCACGTAGGCATGCGAGCCGGGATCGTCGCCGACGATGACCGTGCCCAGCCCGGGAGTCATTCCGGTGCTGCGCAGCGCCGCCACCCGGGTTCGGAGATCCGCGAAGATCTGGTCTCTGGTCGCCTTACCGTCCAGCACGATCGCGCTCACGCCCAGCATCCTCGCACCCGCGCTCAGCGTCGAGAGTGCCCGGTCCGACGCCGGCCGGGCAGCGTGATCACGATGACCGCCACCAGCGTGAGTGCGGTGCCCAGGAGAGTGGTGATGCTGAGCTGGTTGTTCCCGGCGGGCAGCAACAGATCCAGCAGCAGGGCTCCGAGCAGCTGCCCGGCCACCACACCCAGCCCCAGCAGGAGCACCCCGGTGATCGCGACGATCGCCGCCGCGGCGGCGGCGAACAGCGCGCCAAACGCACCGCCGACGTAGAGCCACGGCTGCGCGGGCAACGGGCGGGGTAGCCCGCGCACCGCGATCTCCATCGCCACGACCAGTACCAGCGCGGCAGTGCCCATCGCGAAGTTGACCACCGCGGCAGGCAGCATCGCGGCGGCCGGCGGACCGTCATGCCGGGCGGCGGCCCCCACCAATCCATTCGCCGCCAGCTGCCAGGCGGTACCCACCCCGGCCAGCGCCGGCAGCACGGCCAGCCACAAGGTTTGTGGCGCACCGAGCCGGTCGGCGACGGCCAGCAGCACGGCGGCCAGCGCGAGGATCGCGCCGGTGACCCGGCGCAAGCTCAGCGGCCGGGGCCCGCCGGGGCCGACGCCGGCCCGGTCCACCACAAGGCCGCTGGCCGCCTGCCCGGCCACCACCGCGACGGTGAACACCGCCACCCCGATGGTCGCCACGGTCAGGCCCTGGCAGGCCACCAGGAACGCGCCGCACACCCCGCCGAGCAGGTGAACGGGGCGCAGCCTGCCATCCCGGACCGCGGCGCGGACCCGGCCCAGCCCGTGGCGCACCCGGGGTCGGGTCACGGCCAGCACCGAGAGCAGCAACAGGCCGCCGGTGTTCGACAGCAGAGCAGCGACGAGGCCGTCGTCGATCCGCTGGCCGAGCTCACCGTTGATCCGGGCCTGCAGGGCCACCGCGGCCCCCAGCCCCACGGCCACCGCGGTGCCGGCGACCCGGGCGCGCTGGGTGGGTGACGGCTGGGTGGGTGACGGCTGAAGAGGTGCGGGGTGCTCGTCGCGTGCGGTCACGCCCTATCTTCGCGCCTGCCACCCAGTGTCATTGGGGTCCACCAGGTCATTGGGGTCCACCCGCAGGCCGTTCGCCGCGGCGAAGCGGATGGCGGTGTCAACGTCGATCCGGGCACCGGTCAGCCGCGCCTGGACCAGGGCGTCAGCGTCGAGCCGGGCTCCGCGCAGGTCGGCGTTCTCCAGCCGGGTACCCAGCATCCGGGCGCCGGTCAGGTCGGCCCCGGTCAGGTCGGCGCCCCGCAGATCGGCCTGTACCAGGTTCGCCTCGGTCAACTTCAGCCCGGCGAGCACCACCTCCCGGAGATCGGCGCGACCCAGCGCGGTGAGGCGCAGATCGACCTCGCGCAACGTCCACGGCCGCAGCCGGCAGTCGCTGATCGTGCTGCCCATCAACGAGCAGCGCTCCAGCACCGAGTCGACCAGCATGGTGCGCTGGAAGGTGCAGGTGTGGAAGGCACTCGCGCGGTGCTGCGAGGCGCCGAGGTCGGCGCGGGTGAAGTCGCAGTTCGTGAACCGGCAGTGGCGGGTGTGCAGCCCACGCAGGTCAGCGTCGGCGAACCGGCAGTCGACGAAGGTGCGTCCCTCCCACTCCTCATCGGCGAACACCGCGTCGCTGAAATCCTCACCCGTGCAGATCATCTCCGCTCACCGCCACACCCTTCCTCTCAGCCCGCCCCGCCCGACCGGTGATCCTCACTCCAGAGTGGAATGTCCCAGCATCTCAAGGAAGCCCCAATCCCTGGAGATAGGTGATCCGCGCGTTGATGGCCGCCGAGAAATGCCGCCAGTCAAGGCTTCCCACCAGCTCGATCGGCTGAGGCCTGTCGGCGGATGACGTGAAATAACATACCGCATCGTAGAGCCCTTCTGCCATCAGGCGCTCACAAAAGATCCCAAATCGGTCCTGATAGGATCCACCGATCCAAATCTTGTCGATCGGCATAGCACCTTCTGCCGTCTTGACCGCACCGCGCGACCCCGCCGCGTCTTCCATGATAAAGAAGTATCCTAGCCAAGGTTTCTCGCCGGGAAACAGGTCCGCGAGCGCCGCACGCCTAAGGTCGACCGCGCTCCCGAGGGCCTCCTCGACCCGGTTATTTTAGTTGTTACCAAACGATGGCGCTCCGAGCGCCTTTAGCTCAAAGGCAGCCACAAGAGTATCGTTGTGTGCGACAACGACATCCCACTGTTTCTGCGGGCGGTAGTACCCAGGCAGTTCCAAACCTTGGTTCTTAGTGACTCGGATCGCTTCGAGTGGATACCCGGCTTCGAGGAAGAATTTGGCGAGAAGAGCGGCGATGCTGTCGAAGTGTTTCCCAGCCCGGACGGAGCCGGCCGTGCCGAGTCCCACTCTGTTCTTGATCGCCGACAGCTCACTCTGGGTCTGCTTGGACCCCCAGTACGCAGCTACCGCGTCTTCGAAGTCTTGGCGGCTAACCGTCAAGGGCGCGTCTCCTAATCAGGTAGTGTGGTGAGCCCGTAGGCGCGCAGCGCGGCCAGCGTGGCTGCCTGCACGTCACGCTGATCGAACGCATTCGCCAGAGCGACCCGGTCGGCCTCGCTGATCTCAGACGGATGGGGAACACGGATCCTGCGGAGATACTGAGCCTGAAAACGCAGCGTTCCTCCGCGCATCTTCACGGCGTACGCGGCCACAAATGCCTCGGCCACCTTCGATAACAACAGACCGCCGAGTACTCGCAGATCCCATGCGTCCGAGACGACGTAATACAGGTTGTGATGGGGGTACAAGCCGCCGTGGTCGAGGACCGGATGAATGGTCAACTTCATGTCCGGGAACAGAAGTTTCGGCCTCGCAGTGAGCCGGTGGTCAACCTTGTCGATGGTCTTGTACCAGCGGTTGGGCTGCTTGACAGCAACGTAACGCTCGCGCAGAACGTCGCAGTGGCGTTCAAAGTAGCTCGCCAGGCGGGGATAATCATCAATGTCGACCAGATCACCTCGTACATCCCACGGATTCACAAGGTACGAACCGTGCCAGGCGAGCACACCACTGGTGATGTCACGGACCATGGCTAGCGGGAGAAGACGGTCATCCTCCACATCCGCACGATCTGCGCGATTCGTGATGAACACCTTGTCTGCGCCGGTCGCGATACCGATGCCGACTCGCGTGCCGGTCACCTCGTCTTCCAATAGCGGAAACCGATCATTGAGGTCTTCCAGCATTGCAAGACGCGCCGGCGAGGCCGTGGGCCACGAGTCACTCCCTGGAAACCAGCGAGGAAGCCGGGCTGCATGGTAGGACGGTCTCGTGAGCAATACCGTACTTGACGTCATCGCCCAGGCTCGGAACTCCTCGGCTTGTTCACAGCCGAAGCCCTGCTCGGCATCGGCGACTATAGCAGGCCCTTGGACGGCGTTGCGAATGATAGTGATAGCGGGGTAGGCCGAGACCTGTTCGTGGAAGGCATCCACATCGTGCATCGTCAAGACCAGTTCTACACTGAAATGACAACTCACCAGCTCGCGGAGTTTTTGGCCATACTGGTTACGCATCCATCGATCGGCACAGATGAATCCCAGCCGGCCACCTGGTTTGAGACTCCGCAGACCGACCTCGTAGAAACCGATGTAAATATCCGCCCTGCCGCCCATCGTTGAGCACGTCGACCGGTAGGCGCTCGTTCGTGCATCTGGAACGTCTTCGAGCCGGATGTAGGGCGGATTGCCGACGACGAAGTCGACGCTTCGCGGTTCGTGCTCGTGCAGCAAATAATCTCCCCGCCCAATCCAAGCATGGACGATCTTATCAATCTGCGCCGGTTCCCAACCTTCAGCAAGCAACTGTTCGGTCACGACATCCCGACTCGCCCGCACGTTACGTTCCAGCAGATCGAACGCCCGAACTGCATGGACCGCATCCTGCAGTGAACGTCCATGGACACGACACGACGCACTCAAACGCTCAGCGATCGACCGAAGAAAAGCCCCTCCACCACAAGCAGGCTCGACCAAGAGCGACTCGGCAAGATCCCGGTCCGCCGTGTACCCGAGCATGTCGAGGATCGCCTCGACTACCCAACGGCGGGTGAACACCTCGCCGTGCCGGATCGCCTCCCGCAGGGACTCCGGCAGCTGCAGCAAGTCGAGGCCGAACAGCGGACGAGTGAGCACGGCAAGACGATAGCCGCGGTACCCGACAGCCTCCGGTCTTGGGCGCACGACAGACCGCCCGACCAGCCGACCCCAGCAGAGCAGCGACGAGGCCGTCGTCGATCCACTGGCCGAGCTCACCGTTGATCCGGGCCTGCAGGGCCACCGCCGCTCCCAGCCCCACGGCCACCGCGGTGCCGGCGACCCGGGCGCGCTGGGTGGATGCAGGCTGGGTGGATGCAGGCTGGGTAGGTGCGGGGCGCTCGCCGCGTGCGGTCACTCCCTATCTTCGCGCCTGCCACCAGTCTAGTCATTGGGGTCCACCAGGTCATTGGGGTCCACCAGGTCATTGGGGTCCACCCGCAGGCCGTTCGCCGCGGCGAAGCGGATGGCGGTGTCGACGTCGATCCGGGCACCGGTCAGCCGCGCCTGGACCAGGGCGTCAGCGTCGAGCCGGGCTCCGCGCAGGTCGGCGTTCTCCAACCGGGTACCCAGCATCCGGGCGCCGGTCAGGTCGGCCCCGGTCAGGTCGGCGCCCCGCAGGTCGGTCTGCACCAGGTTGGCCTCGGTCAACTTCAGTCCGGCGAGCACCACCTCCCGGAGATCGGCGCGACCCAGCGCGGTGAGGCGCAGATCGACCTCGCGCAACGTCCACGGCCGCAATCGGCAGTCGCTGATCGTGCTGCCCATCAACGAGCAGCGCTCCAGCACCGAGTCGACCAGCATGGTGCGCTGGAAGATGCAGGTGTGGAAGGCACTCGCGCGGTGCTGCGAGGCGCCCAGGTCCGCATGGGTGAAGTCGCAGTTGGTGAACCAGCAGTTGCGGGTACACAGCCCGCGCAGGTCGGCGTCGGTGAACCGGCAGTCGACGAAGCAGCGCCCCTCCCACTCCTCATCGGCGAACACCGCGTCGCTGAAATCCTCGCCGGTGGCGCACTCCTCGACGATCTCGTCCATCCCCCCACCCTGCCAGCCCCTATCTACCGGATCGGGTCGCAGCCCACTACCGAATCCCAGCGGAAGTCTTCGCCGACCTCCTGACCAGCTTTTTTGCTTCCACCGGCTGACACCGCCCCCTACTGTCAATGCGGAGTTACTTCGTGGGGAAGGTGGTGGGGAACATGAACAACGGCCGTTCCCTGCTCGGTGTCAGCCACTGGCTTACCAGCAACCCGCAGACGATCATCATACAGCCGACGAGTTTGTGCCCGTTGGCGTGCACGTACTGCTATCTGCCGCAGCGCCATCTCAAGCAGGACATGACGCCCGCCGTCGCGGCCGCCGTCGCCGCAGGCATTGCGCCGAACTGGCCGCCCATTGAGGTTGTGTGGCACGGCGGCGAACCGCTGGCGGTCGGCCCTCAGCGGCTGGCGGCGCTGCTGGAGGCGTTCGAGCCGCTACGCCGGACTGGCCGGGTGCAGCACAAGGTGCAGACCGGCTCTACGCTGATCACCGACGCATGGTGTGAGCTGTTCGAGCGGTACGAGATCGGTGTGGGAGTGAGCATCGACGGTCCGCGCTCGACCAATCGCCACCGGGTGGACCGTGCGGGCCGCCCCATGTTCGACCGGATCGTGGCTGGCGTTGAAACGTTGAAGCGGCACGGCATTCCCTTCATCGTGCTCGCCGTGGTCAGCCGGGACGGCACCCACCGAGCCGTGGAGGTGTTGGACTTCCTGCGGGATCTTGGCTGCCGGTGGGTGGGGTTCAACATCGAGGCGAAAGAGGGCGCGAACGCTCTCGGTGACCCGCCGGAGTTGGAGGATGCGCGCCGCTTCTGGCGGGACACCTTCGCGTGGTGCCGGCAGAACCGCGACGTGACGGTGCGAGAAGTCCAACGGCTGCTTGGGTTCCTCGGCCTGGATCCGGTGGTGCGCGCCGCCGACGCTCGGCATGATCTGATTCCAACGATCGCGTGGAATGGTGATGTCGTGCTGCTCTCGCCGGAACTGCTCGGCGTCGCCGACGCGGCGTACCATGATTTCCTCGCCGGAAACGTCATGACGGACACGTTGCCGACAATTCTCCGTCGCGCGGGCGACCTGCGCTATGTCCGGGAGTTTCTGGTCGGCCTGGAACGATGTAAAGCGACATGTGAGTTTTTCGCCTACTGCCAGGGAGCGCACACAGGAGACCGATATTTCGAGCATGGCACATTCACTGCCGCAGAAACCAATCATTGCCGAACATCTGCACAGGCTCCAGTGTTGGCACTGACGGATCTGACGGAAAGACAGGATACAAGATGACGGTTCTGGAACGGCTCGCGGCCGCCGCCACAGTTGATCCCGCGTGGACCGACATGATCGCCGATTGTGCCGGCGACGACGCGGATGCACCGACGTGCCAGGATTGGGGAAGCAAGGGAGGCAGCCACTACAAAGACGGGGAATTCAGCAAGAAGTGACCATGGACACCGACGAGATCGAGCAGGCCGTCGAGCAACGCCGGGTCTGGTTGCAGGCCCAACTCGACGCGGCGGCGGCCCGGTTCGACGTCGAACCGGCCGGCGAGGTGGTGAACACCTTCGACATGCGCTCGGCCGGGGCGCCGGCACACGACAGTGGCCGCACCGTGTGGTTGCGCGTCGTGGTGGAGGACCCGGACTATCAGCCGGCCTGCCGCTGGGACGGCAACGTCGAAGCCAACTCGATTCGCGGTGTTCCCAAACCCGAGGTGCTGCGCTGGGCCGACTGGCAACACTGCGACAGCTACCTCGCGGGTCGTCGACTCCGAGGGGAGGTAATGACGCTGGCCCCGGGGTCAACGATCGCGCCGGGTGGTGTGCTGTTCGACGACCCGCATCTACCGGAATCCTGGTGGACGGATCTCGACGCCGCGCTGACAGGGCTGGCCGCGCACCCGATCGACATGGAACACGAACTGGGCGCTGTGCGCTACACCATCAACGGCGTCCGCGAGCACTTCGGGGTCACCCTGACCCAAGACACCTTCACCGGTCTGGAATGGGCAACAGCGCATGCGGATCTGCACTGGGGGAATCTGCGCGGGCCAGCGCTGTCCATTCTGGACTGGGAAAGTTGGCGGCCGGCGCCCGTCGGATACGACGCGGCAACCCTGTACTGCAACAGCCTGCTGCACCACCCCACGGCCCAGCGGATCCGCGCCATGCCAGTCCTGGAAACCCGCGCCGGCCAGATCGCGCTCATCTTCGCGATCTGCCGCTACCTCTGGGTCATCGGCGAGGGCAGCGACTTGGACCGGGCCGAGAGGCACCTTCGCTCCGAAGGTTCCGACATCGTGTCCCGCCTTGCCCGCCCGCCCCTGCACTCGACACTGTGAAACGTGTGTCGGCTAGCGGCGATACCTTGACCGGTGGAGGCCCGCTCCCAGCGAAATCTCAACCCCTCCTACCGGATCGGGTCGCAGCCCACCGGCGTCTGGAGTTCCCGAGCTCAACAGCAGAGCTGTCGGATCATGATCGAAAAACTCTGCTGTTGAGCTCGGGAGGCGTGGAGTCGGGCTGGCGGGAGGTCAGTGGGTGAGGGTGGTGAGGAAGGCCAGCCAGGTGGGGGTGGGGACGGTCAGGGCGGGACCGTCGGGGTCCTTGGAGTCGCGGACCAGCACCCGGTCCGGTGCGGGGGCGACCTGGACGCAGTTGCCGTTTCCGTAGCTGTAGCTGCTGGTGTGCCAGACGATGCAGTCCGGCTCACGCGCGGTCATCATGGTCCTCTCCATTCGCGTCGAGCCCGGTTGCCAATGCGGCAATCAGCTCCCGTGATTGTCTCTCACTCAGTGCAGTGTCCGCCAGCGCGGCCAGGATGTTGCGGTAGGCCTGGATTTCCTCCGGCCGCTCCAAAAACACGCTGGAGGTCTCACTTTCCAGGTACGCCACCGGTTTGAACTCGGCGAACTCCATCAGCCGGAACGCCCCGGTCATCGCCGGGTGCGCGCCGAGCGCAATGGGCACCACCCGCAGGGTCAGGTAGGAGCGCTCCGACATCCGGTGCAGGTGACGCAGTTGCTCGGCCATCACCGCGGGCCCGCCCACCGGCAGCCGCAGCACGGATTCGTGTAGGTAGAAGGTGAAGGCGGCTGGGCGTTCCCGGGCGAACAGGCTCTGGCGAGCCAGCCGGGCGGCCACCCGGTCGTTGACCTCGCCGGGTGGCACGTTGACGATCCGGCTGATCACTGCGCGGGCGTACTCGCCGGTCTGCAGCAGGCCGGGCACGCCGACTGTCTCGAAGTCGCTGATCGTGACCGCCTTGTTCTCGTGGTCGATCAGCGTGACGAGTTGCTTGGGCAGCGCGGAGCCGTGCGGCTGGAACCAGCCCGGGGTCTCCTGCTCGCGGCACAGCGCCAGCAGCCGGTCCCGCTCGGCGCCCTTGACCCGGCACACCCCGAGGAACGCGGCGATGTCCACCTCGCTGGCCGCCCGCTTGCCGGCCAGCAGCATCGACACGTAGCTCGGCGTCACGTCGAGCATCTGCGCGGCCTGCTTGCCGCTCAGCCCGGCCTGCTGCATGGCCTGGCGCAGTCCCTCCCCCAGTTCCCGGCTGCGAATCGTCGGCTCACGATGTGGCATGATCACACCTCCCGGCGAGAGATCATAGATCATTGCATCGCGAAATTCGGCCAACCCGGGCAGATTAACCAGTGGTGAATATGTTGCATGACCAATGGTTAACCGGTTCGCTGATCGTCAGCGGGGCGGTGGGCCTCGCCCGACCCAGGGAGGCCGCCGTGAGCACGCTCGCGCCAGTATTCGCCGACGCTTTCCGCCTGCTGCGCGAGGATCTCTGCAATCACCTGGGAGAAGCGGATTCGCTGGCGAATCAGGACGGCGAATGGTCCGCAGAGGATTCTGACACGGCGCGCGAGCTGATCAATGATCTGCTGCTCGTCATCCGCGGGCTGATGATCGAACACAAACTACAGACCAACGGTGACTGCCGGACCTGCGCGTCGGTGTGGCCCTGCCCGGTGATAACGAGCATCCACGCATTCGTGAAGGATCCGGAACGCCAGTTCGTCACGTTGGCCCGCCGGGCACGGGATTGGTGATAGCTGGCTAGTTGCAGGACTAACGGAAGTCGCGGGAATGTCGAGCGGACGCGCATGTCCAGGGGAGTGGCGTGCTCGGCCAGTACGTTGATCACTCCCTGGGTGGTCTCCAGGCGGCCGCGAAGCAGCAGCGCGGGGCTGGCGCGGACGATGGTGCGGTAGCGGACCCAGAAACCGGGTGAGCAGATCACGTTCATCAGGCCGGTCTCGTCCTCCAGGCTGAGGAAGGTGGTCCCGCCTGCGGTGGCCGGGCGTTGCCGGTGGGTCACCGCACCAGCGACCAGCACCCGCTGCCCGTCCTCGCACCCGGGCAGGTCGGCGGCGGTCAGCACACCCCGCACGTCCAGGTCGGCTCGGAGGAACTGGGTGGGGAAGCTGCCCGGTGAGACTCCGGTGGCCCATACGTCGGCCGCGGCGAGCTCCAGCGCGTTCATTCCCGGCAGCGGCGGCGCATCGACCCCCACCGCGGTCCCCGGCAACCGGTCCGGTCGCTGCGCCGCCACCGCTCCGGCGGACCAGAGCGCATGGCGGCGTTGCGGGGCCAGCTGGTCGAACACCCCGCCGGTGGCCAGCGCCTCGGCCTGCGCGGTGCTCAGGCCCACCCGGTGCGCGACGTCGCCGATGCTGCGGTAGGCGCCGTGGGCGTCCCGTTCGGCCACCAGCCTGGTGGCCAGCGGCTGGCCCACTGTGCGCACCATGGCCAGCCCGAGGCGCACCGCCTGCTCCGGTGCGCCCTCCGCGGCCGGTTCCAGCCCGGCGTGCACCCCGCTGGCGTTGATGTCCGGGCCGCGAACGGTGACGCCGTGACGCCGGGCGTCGGCGATCAGCGACTGCGGGGAGTAGAAGCCCATCGGCTGGGCCTGCAGCAGCGCGGCGCAGAACGCCGCCGGGTAGTAGTGCTTGAACCAGGCGCTGTAGTAGACCAGCGAGGCGAAGCTGATCGAGTGGCTTTCCGGGAAACCGAAATCGGCGAAGGCCCGCAGTTTGGCGTAGATCTTCTCGGCCAGCTCGCCGGTGATCCCGTGGCGGGCCATTCCCTCGAACAGCCGTCCGCGCAGGCGTTCCATCCGCTCGATGGAACGTTTGGCGCCCATCGCGCGGCGCAACTCGTCGGCCTCGGCGGCGGAGAAGCCGGCGACGTCGATGGCCATCTGCATCAGCTGCTCCTGGAACAGCGGCACCCCCAGCGTCTTGCGCAGCGCATTCGCCAGCAGCGGGTGGTCGTAGTCCCATTCCTCCTGGCCGTTGCGGCGCCGGAGGTAGGGGTGCACCGAGCCGCCCTGGATCGGGCCGGGGCGGATCAGCGCCACCTCGACCACCAGGTCGTAGAAGCAGCGTGGTTTGAGCCGGGGCAGGGTGGCCATCTGCGCGCGGGACTCCACCTGGAACACCCCGATCGAATCGGCCCGGCTCAGCATCGCGTAGACGGCCGGGTCGGTCGGCTGCAGATCCGAAAGCTGCACCGTGTGCCGGTAGTGGCGGGCCACCAGATCGACCGCGTAGTGCAGCGCGGAGAGCATCCCGAGCCCGAGCAGGTCGAATTTGACCAGACCGGCGGCAGCACAGTCGTCTTTGTCCCACTGCACCACCGAGCGGTGCTCCATCCGGGCCCATTCCACCGGGCAGACCTCAGCCACCGGGCGGGAGCAGATCACCATGCCACCGGAGTGGATACCCAGGTGCCTCGGGAACCCTTCCAGCTCGGCGGCCAGTGTCAGCACCGGCTCGGGGATGCCGGTGTCGTCTGTGGTCCGGTTCATCGGTCCCCACCGGTCGATCTGCTTGCTCCAGGCGTCCTGGGTGCCGCTCGAGTAGCCCAACGCCTTGGCCATGTCCCGCACCGCCGATCGGGCCCGGTAGGTGATCACGTTGGCCACCTGCGCGGCACAGTCGCGGCCGTACTTCTCATAGACGTACTGGATGGCCTCCTCGCGGCGGTCGGACTCGATGTCCAGGTCGATGTCGGGGTAGCCGTCCCGGTCCGGGGCGAGGAACCGCTCGAAGAGCAGGTCCATCGCCACCGCGTCGACGCTGGTGATGCCCAGCGCGAAGCAGACCGCGGAGTTGGCCGCCGAGCCCCGGCCCTGGCAGAAGATCCCAGCCCGCCGGCAGAACGCCACGATGTCGCGCACGATAAGGAAATAGCCGGGGAAGTTCTTCTCCTCGATGACGGCCAGCTCGTGCTCGAGCTGGTGGTAGGCGCCGGGACGCTCGTCGTAGCTGCCGTAACGGGTGGCCGCGCCGAGCCAGGTGAGCTCGCGCAGCCAGCTGGCCTCGGTGTAGCCGGCGGGGACCGCGAACGGTGGCAGGTCCGGCGCCACCAACCGTAGGTCGAAGGCGCACTCCCGGCCCAGCTCGGCGGCCCGCTCGATGGCCCCGGGCCAGCGGGTGAACTTCTGGGCCATCTCAGCACCGCAGCGCAGGTGTGCCGTCGCCGCGGCCGGCAGCCAGCCGTCCATCTCCTCCAGGCTGCGCCGGGCCCGGACCGCGGCCAGTGCGGTGGCCAGCCGGTGCCGGGACGGGGTGGCGTAGTGCGCGGCGGTGGTGGCGACGGTGCCCAGCCGGTGCGCCGCAGCCAGCGCGGCAAGTGCGTCGTTACGCTCGGTGTCGTCGGGCAGGCCGTTCGCGGTGAGCTCGACGACGACGTGGTCGGAGCCGAACAGCTCGGTCAGATGGCATAGCTGCGCGGCTGCGGCGGCCGGACCTGCACGCTCCAGCGCTTGGCGCACCGCCGCTTTGCGACAACCGGTGAGCACCACCCAGTGCCCGTCCGCAGCCCCGGCCACCGCGTCGAGATCGTAGCTCGGTTTGCCCTTCTCCCGCCCGGCGATCTGGGCGTCACTGATCACCCGGGACAACCGGCGGTAACCCTCGGGATCGCGGGCCAGCACGAGCAGGTGCTCCCCCTCTGGGTCGGCTACCCCGTTCTGTGGTGCGGTGAGACCGAGGGACAGCTCCGCCCCGAACACGGTCTTGACGCCCAGTTCACGAGCCGCCTCGGCGAAGCGCACCACCCCGTACATCCCGTCGTGGTCGGTGATCGCGATCGCGTCCAGGCCCAACCGGGCCGCCTCCTCGACCAGCTCCTCGGGGTGGCTGGCGCCGTCCAGGAAGCTGAAGTTGGAGTGGCAGTGCAGCTCAGCGTAAGGAATATCGAACACATGTTCGATTATAGTAGAGCCTGGCGACACTGCCGGCGAAACTCGCCGATTGGACGTAGGAGGTGATTACACCCGCGTGGTGGCTACCTGCCGGGCCATCCGGGCGAGTTGCTGGTAGTCGCTGCCACGGCGGGTGGCCAGGGCGTCGGCCAGCGGTTCAAGTCGTTTCCGGGCACGTACCGAGGTGAGCTGGTCCGCCGCTGCGATGGCGGTGTGAGCTAGTTGCAGGCCGTCCTGCTCACCGGCACGTACGTGGATGGTGGCCAGGGTGATACCGGACCGGGTGCGGCCGAGTCGGCTGAGTCCGTCCCAGCGCCGCACCGAGGACACGGCGAACGGTTCGGCCACGTCCAGGCGTCCCCGTTCGACTTCGAGGAGCGCGGCGACACCGTCGAGGTCTCCGGTGGGGTCCGTGCGGGTGGGTTGCCACAACTCCCGCGCACCCACCAACTCTCGATCGGCGGCCCGGCCGTCCCCGAGTGCGGCGTAAGCGGTTGCCGAATCGGCTTTCGCCCACGCCTGCACAGCCGCCCCCCGGGGGTCATCCGGGGGAATCTGCCAGGTTTTGACCTGCGCGAGCTGCTGCATCTTCAGCCCGTCATCCGGGTATCCGTGCTCCACGGTGGCGAACCCCGCGAGGGTTAAAGCATGCGCTTGCAGGTAAGCATCACCAGCATCGCTGGCAATTTCCAGTGCCCGCCCGTAGTGGTACATGGCACGGCGGTACAGCCAGGCATCAGCCGCTGCCCACCCGGCGTGGATGTGCAACTCCGCTACCGCTCTCAGAAGGGCATGCTTGATCGACTCGACACCCGGGAGACCCAGCAGCCGATCAGCCCACACGGTTGCCGCGCTGCTCACCTGCGGCTGGGCTCCGTGAGCCTTCCCGGTCTCTGCGAGTTGCCGGGTGAGGTCACGCACCTGTGCCACGTGAACCGCGAAAACGCGGGACGGCAGCGGCGGCAGCGGCACCGGGCCGGGCAGGTCCAGGATTTCACCGAGCCCCTTGATGGGACCACCGAACGCGGCGGTCGCTCCCAGCGCCAGGACGTGCCTGCGCAGCATTTCCGCGCTCACCCCCTCAGGGGCGTCGGCGACGGTGACCTCTCCACAGTAGGTGCCGTCCTGCCTTGCGCAGGTACCGGTGGGGCTCCACCAGGACAGGCCCATCAGTTCCCGGGGGATACCCAAGCCTTCGGCGATACGTTCCAGCACCTCGTAGGCGATCACCCGGCGCCCGCCAAGGATCTCCGACACCTCCGGCTGCGACTGCCCAGTCAACCCGGCAATCCGGTACTGGCTGAGCCCAGCTTCGGTCAGCGCCCGGTACAGCGCACCAATATCACGGGCAGCCAACACCGCCCGCATGGCCGGTTGCTCCCACACCGCAGGGTCGATCGCGGGTACCGGCTTCTTATCGGCCTGCTCATCACTCATAGCGGTCCACCGCTCTGCTCGAACGGGTCACAGCGTAGACCGGATTGAGTGATGCGAGTCAATCCAGCGTTGCGCGCTCGGGATCACGCAGGGTAGCGCTGGGGTAAACATTGATCATCCGTGGGGGCAAAACCGGCTCGACGACCCCAAGAGCGCGGCTGAGCCGATCGAGACAGACACCATCACCGTGCACCTCCACTCTCACTCGCCCAACCGTTGCACCAGTATGCCGTCTTCACGACCTTTCTGGGGCGGTCAAACGACGTTGCCGTTACAAACAGTTCGAGCAAACCACCAGTGACCAGGCCACTGAGTCGGAACGAGTCGTTGATCTCGTCATATTCATGATCGGAGTAAGCGTTGCACACGAGGTCCACCGCCTCGACGCTGAGGCCCTTCTGGGGAAGCCGCAGTCGCACGTGATCCGTAAGGTATGGCTTCGGCATAGATCAGGCCGATCAGCCAGATGGCGGCGTAGCTCAACACTGAACACAAGATAACGCTTGGACCATCCTCGCCCAACCCGAGGTGCACGCGCCAAGGCCTCTCAACGTCGATGATCGTGGAGACGTTGAACGCTATGTGGCTCAAGGCATCGGGCTCGGCATGATACCGACCTCACGACTGATGGTGATCGCAAGATCGCCTGTCGGGCGTATCACAGCGAGGTTGAGGCGCGTGTTGATCAGTTCATCCGCAGCTGTGCTGACCTGGCGAACAACGGCGAAAGTGAACGGCGCTGGGAGCCCCTGCGTCCCGAAGCGAGTGATACCGCCACCGATGACACTGAACAGCCCAGTGGGCTCTACCTTCGCGTAGTCAGCTAGAAACGCCGTGCGGATAGCTAACGACTCGTGCTGCTCCTCTGAGCTGGTCATTGCGATGTCCTACACCAACTCACCTGACCCGGCGCACAGGGGCTGGCGGCCACGAAGTTTCGCAGGTCCCTAATAGCTAGGGCCTGGTGACACTGCCGGCGAAACTCGCCGATTGGACGTAGAGGTGATTACACCCGAGTGGTGGCTACCTGCCGGGCCATCCGGGCGAGTTGCTGGTAGTCGCTGCCCCGGCGGGTGTCCAGGGCGTCGGCCAGTGGGAGGAGCCGGTGGCGTACGCGGTCGGAGCTGAGTTTGGTGGCTGCGGTGATGGCGGTGTGGGCTAGCTGCGTACCGCGTGGATCCCCGGCTCGTACGTGGATGGTGGCGAGCAGGATGCGGGCGCTCGCGGCGGGACGGCGGTCTCTGTCCCCCCACGTCCGGACGGACAGGGCGGCGAACTGCTCTGCCCCGTCGAGCTGACCCAGGCACAGGGAGATGTCCGCGTTGCGGTAGTTGGCGTCGGCTTGAGCGAAAGCGTCGGGGGCTTGCCACTTGTCGTGGGCGGCCGCGAGCTTGGTTTTTGCCTGGGTTGGGCGGTCCATCCGGGCCAGTGCCCGGGCCTGTAGGGAGTCCAGGCAGGCAGTCATGGGCGGAATGCGGGGATCATCCACTACCCGGGCCCCATCCAGCGGCATGAACGCGATCTGGCCGAGCTGGAAGAGTTTCAGCGAGTCATCGAATCGGCCGCGCTCCAAGGGCAGCATCCCGGCGTGGCGCAGCGCGTGGGCCATCTGGTAGCGGTCCCCGAACTGCCGGGCGATGTCCAGCGCCTGGCAGTAATAGTAGTCGGCCGCGTCGTCGGCGCCGGAGTCGAAGTAGGTCCACCCGGCCTCTGTGTGCAGCTCGGCCAGGACGGACCCCAGCAGTGCCCGGATCTTGTCCTCGCCGGGGACCGTCAGCAGCCGCTTTGATTGGACGGCGATCGCCCCGAGCACCTCTGCCTGCCCGCCCCACGCACGAGCCCACGCCCGGAGCTGGGTCAGCAGGTTGGTGATCGCCTCTACGTGCATCATCCCCAGCCGGGACGGCAGCGCCCCAACCAACCAGTCCGGTGCGGGCAGCTCTGGGACTTCGCCGAACAGGGCCTGACCCCACAACGCGACAGGCGCAGCCAGGATCACGGCACGGCGGCGCATCTCATCATCATCCCCCTCCGGGGAGTCGGCGACCGTGGCATTCCCAGCGTAGGTACTGTCCGGCTTGGCGCAGGTACCGGTGGGACTCCACCAGGACAGGCCCATCAGCTCCCGGGGGACCCCCAAACCCTCGGCGATACGTTCCAGCACCTCGTAGGCGATCACCCGACGCCCACCGACGATCTCCGACACCTCCGGCTGCGACTGCCCGGTCAACCGGGCGATCCGGTACTGGCTGAGCCCAGCCTCGGTCAACGCCCGGTACAGCGCACCGATATCACGGGCGGCCAGCACGGCCCGCATGTCCGGTTGCTCCCACACCGCAGGGTCGATCACGGGTACCGGCTTGTCGTCGACGTGCTCATCACTCATAGCGGCCCACCGCTCTACTCGAAAGGGTCACAGCGTAGACCGGATTGAGTGACGCGGGTCAATCCAGCGTTGCGCGCTCGGGATCACCCAGGGTAGCGCCGAGGTAAACAGTGGTCGGCACCGGAAGTCCGTCGGGTGCCGTGAACGAGACACCACCGCCCTTTTTCTCGCCGGGCATGTCGGTGGCGTTTAGTTCACGGCGCACACCGACGCTGCAGGGCAGCTGCACTTCGGTGATCTTGCGACGCGCGACGAGTCACCGTGCCGCGGCCATCGTGCGGGCGGCGGCAGCGCGAGTGTCGGCGACGTGTGCGCGGACCAGGGCCCGGGCCAGGTCGCCGTCGCGGCGCCGGACGGCGTCCACGATGCCCTGGTGCTCGGCCAGCGAGCTCGACCGCCGAAGCGCCGCCGTCGGCAGGAAGTAGAATCGCACCCGCTTGCTGAGATCACGCACGTACCCGGTGAGCACCGTGTTCTGCGAGCAGGCAGCCAGGCAGACGTGGAACTCGGCGTTGATCCGGGCCTGCTCGCCGGGATCGTCGGTGCCGGCCTGCCGTTCCAGGATCGCCTCGAGCTCGTCGAGCTGCCCCGCAGTCCTGCGGTGCGCGGCGAGCACGGCGATGTCGCCTTCCAGCAACGTCCGCGCCTCGAACAGGTCGGCCAGCTCGCGGGGGTCACGGTCGCGGACGAAGGCCCCCTGGTTGCGGCGTTGCACGATCCATCCGTCCGCTTGCAGCGTCCGCAGCGCCTCACGCACCGGGATGTGGCTGACACCCATCCGGCGGGCGTGATCGTCGGCGTTCACGCGGCCACCCGCCGGTAGCCGCCCGGACAGGATCGCCTCCTCGATATCCAGCCGGATCGCATCCGCGACGCTGGCGCACATGCGCAAGATCCTATAGCACTTCGTACGTCACTGGATCAGATTGAATCCGATCCAGAAATACAGCTGTTACACCACTGTCATACAGCAGGCCTTGACCCAGTCAATCCTATAGGAAACTGGTGGATACGGCACCACGAGGAGCTGTCATGACATCGAGCGGCGAGCGGACCCGTCCCGTGACACTGGCCGACGAGTACGAGGGCGTCCCGGTGCCGGCGAGCGCGCGCCGGAGCCTGGTCGCCGTGTCGGCAGTCTGGCTGGGGTTCCCGATGATCCTCACCTGTGCCGTGTTCGGTGGCCTGATCGTGTACTCGCTCGGCTTCTGGTGGGGCATGCTGGCCATCGCCCTGGGCAACCTGGTGCTGATGCTCTATGTGGGATCGCTGAGCTTGCTCGCCGGAGCGACCGGGAAGAACTTCGCGCTCACCGCCGTCGAGACGTTCGGGCGCCGAGGCTACGTCATACCCGCCGGGTTCCTGGCCACGATCGTCATCGGCTGGTTCGCGTTCCAGACCGGACTCACCGGGTCGATCCTGCACGGGAGCCTCGGCTGGAACGAAACGGTCACCACACTGGCCGCCGGCCTCGGCTTCATCACCGTGACGCTGCTGGGGATCCGCGCGCTGTCGGTGATCGGCATGATCGCGGCGCCGGTGTACCTCGTCCTCGGTGTCGTCGCGATCGCGTTCGCCGCCTCGACCGCGGCACCGGGCTCGGTCACGTCCTACCAGGGCGGAGCGGGGACCGCGGCGATGAGCCTCGGCGCGGCGGTGACGCTGGTGATCGCCTCGTTCATCGACTCCGGCACCATGACGGCTGATTTCACCCGCTGGGCGCGCAACGGGCGGGAGGGCTTTCTCGCCGCAGTCTCGGCCTTCCCGGTCGGCAACGCGGTCGCGCTGGTCGTCGGCGGTGTGATCGTGGCGCTGGGCGCGGCCACCGACCCCGGCTCCAACGGCGGCACCTTCCTCGACATCCTGATCGCGCGCGGCGGCGTGCTGGTACCGCTGGCCGTGGCGTTCGTGTTCATCAACCTCGGCTCGGTGTGTGCGCACTGCCTCTACAACGGAGCTGTGGGCTGGGGCCAGCTCAGCGGAGGCACGATGCGCCGGCTCACCCTTGTCCTCGGCGCCGTCGGGGTGCTGCTCGCGGTCGCGGGCATCTGGTCCTACTTCGAGCAGTGGCTCAACCTGCTCGGCGTGATCGTGCCACCGATCGGCATCGTCTTGATCCTCGACCAGCTGGTCCTGCCCCGGTTCGGCGTTGGTTCGCGCGCGGCCGGTGCCCCCTCGGCCGCGCTGCGCTGGGAGCCTTTCGCCAGCTGGGGCGCCGGGTCGGTGGCCGCACTGCTCGCCCACGGGTTCGCGCCGTGGCTGTCCGACGCGATTGTCGGGATGGTGGTGGCCGCCGGTGTCTACACCGCCGTCTGTGCCGCGACGAGACGCTCACCCACCGTCGCTGTCGGCCCCGAGCCCGCCATGGACCGGGCTCGCCCCTGAGCGCTTCATTGATCCTCCTGCTCGCCGCGGAGGTAGCGCTCGAACTCCGCGGCGAGTTCATCGCCGGACGGGAGATCGGAGAAGTCGGGAGAGGGCGGCACCTCGCCGTCGAACGCGGCCTCCAGACGGCGTACCAATACCCGGTATTCGTCGTTGTTGATGACGATCTCGTCGATCTGGCTCACGATGCTCTCCGCTGCGGCATGCAACGGCCCGGCGTCGAGTTCCAGACCGGCCACCATTGCCAGCGCATCAACGAGGGCGGCGGAGGCCGCCGGGTACGGGGTGGCCGCCAGGTAGTGCGGCACCCGCGCCCACACCCCGATGGCGGGCACACCCGCAGCGGCGAAACCTACCTGCAGCGCTGTCTGGATCCCGGCCGGCATCTCGGCGGTCCCGAATACCACACCGACCCGGGCCGCCAGTTCGGCCGTCGTGGCGATGGACATCAGGCTCACCGGGCGGGTATGCGGAACCGGAGCGGCATAGGCACCGAGGCCGACCACCAGACGCACTCCCAACTGGGTGGCGAGGCCCACCACCGCCTGCACGAAACCATGCCACGCCATGTCCGGCTCGGGACCCACCAGAACGAGCACACTCCTGCCGGCGACGTCCTGACCAGCTCGCAGCTGGATCTCGGGCCAGCTCAGGTCCTCGACGACCCCGTCAGCGATGCGCACGATGGGGCGACGGGACCGGAAGTCGATCAAGTCGTCCGCGGTGAAGGTGGCCAGCACCTCGGTCGGGATCGTCTCGAGAATCTGGGCGATGGCGGTTTGGACTCCGAGACCAGCGTCGATCCAACTCTCCGTCGCCAGGAGCAGCACCGGCGACTCCACCGGGTCGTGCGAGTGCAATTCGTAGAAGGATGGCATCAGGGCCGGCGCCGCTCAACGTCTGTGGTACTCACCCGACACATCCTCCCATCATCGGAGCGAATGTTCGGGTCCGCCGTGAACATCCTGATGGCGGCTGGCACGGTGGTCTGCCCTGCCCTGCGCAGCGTGGCCGGCGCGGTCCGCCGGGAGCGCAGCACGACCGGCGGTGGCTGCTGGGTGTAGTCACGGTCGGTGAGCAATTCCCCGTCCAGGACCTCGGGGGTCGCTACTGGCATATCTCGCTGCTGCTTCGCGGCCTCGGAACCTCGGCACGACCACGAAGACGCACGCACTGGATGGATCAGGCAATCAGGACGTCCTTCACCAGATGCTTCATCGCCCCCGGCTGTTCACGAGCTGGTGGGACGAGCCGCTCGTCGTCTGGTTACCGGCCCAGCTCGTCATCCCCACGGGATAAGCTGTGCTCCTTAATCGATCCCAGCCGGTCAATGTGCTTGTCGAGGTTGCGGACCTGAGTCGAGCCAGTGCCGAAGGCGACAGCCAGGAACGGGCGGACCGATGTGAGTTCGGCCAGTGCGTCCTCGATACGTCCGGCGGCGGCGAGCATCTGGGCGAGGGTGAAGCGGGCTCCGAGAACCTTGTCCGCCTCCTCGCCTTCCGCAGCGCCGGCGTGGCGCACGTAGAACCGTAGCTGCGGCAGTGCCTTGTCCGGTTCGCCGATCTGGGCGTAGGCGTGCCCCGCGTGGTAGGAACTGTCGAGAACGAAGGCGTCCGACGGCGCCAGGTGCTGGCGGTAGTCGCGTCCGACGACGTCGAACAGCGGCGCCGCGCGGGTGTACTCCCCGGCGTAGAACAGCGCGGCCGCCAGGAAGTGGCGCAACCGCAGCTGGACGAAGGGGTCGTGGCCGGCGCGTTCAACGCCATCTTCGAGGAGCCTGATCGCCTCAGCCGGCTGGTCGTTGTCGAGCAGTGCCTTGACGTTGGCTTGCAGCTGCGCTGCCTCGGCCTCGGTGATCGGACTGCGCCGTCTGGGTGGCCGCCGGCGCGGCGGTGAGGAGAGCAACGGCCGGCGAAACGGCCGTGTCGGGTCACGGTCGTCATCCCCCGCTGTTTCGTCCGTCTGGGATGACAACGGCACGAGTGCGTAGTAGACCGCCTCAGCCGACGGCCGCGCGTGCGGTTCCTTCGCCAGCATCGCGGCGACCAGTGCGTCGATGTCGGCGGGAACCTCGGCCCGCCGCTCCCGCATCGACGGTGCCGGCGATTGGATGTGATGGGCTCGCAGCGAGACGTCTGCCGTCGCGTGGAATGGCGGATCTCCGGTGAGCATCTCGCAGAGCAGGCAGCCGAGCGAGTAGATGTCGGACGCGGCCGTCACGACCTGCCCGAGGCCTTGCTCCGGAGACATGTACGCCGGGGTGCCGACGGTCCGGTCGACCTGCGTCAGGCGTGGCAGGGCTCCGGCGCCGCGCAGGATGGCGATGCCGAAGTCGAGCACCTTCACCAGGCCACCGTCGGCAAGCATCACGTTAGCCGGCTTGATGTCGCGGTGGATGATGTCGACGCGGTGGACGTCGGCGAGCACGGCCGCGATCTGTGCCGCGATCGCCGCCCCCCAAGCCACGCTCGGCGGCGCGGCGGTGTAGTCCGCCCGGTCGAGCACGGCTTCCAGGGTTGAGCCACGTAGCAGCTGCATGACGAGCCACAGCTGCGTGCCCCCATCGTGGGTGGTCTCCTCGCCGGTGTCGTAGACGGCCGGGGTGCCGGGGTGCTCCAGCTGGGCGGTGGTGCGGATCTCGCGCAGGAATCGCTTGCGGTCGCGCTCCAGTGCGTCGAGGATCTCGACGGCCTCTGGGCTGTCCGGGCCGGCCGGGACCGATGCCGAGGGCGGGCGGAGCAGCTTGATCGCCACCCGCCGGTCCAGGCGCTCGTCGTAGCCGTGGAAAACCTCGCTCATGCCGCCGCGGCCGAGCGAGCCGTCCAGCCGGTAGCGCCCGGCGAGCCTCCGTCTTCCGTCCGTCACCGCTCCGCCTTTACTCGCTTGTCGATTCAGGCCCTCCCTATCAGGGCAGATGATCATCCTCGTCCCGCTCGGGATCGGCGCGTCGATTCTCGATCGCCATCAAGGTGAGAAGGTCTTCCAGTTCGTCGGCCTCGGCGCGTTCGGCCTCCGCTGCTTGACGACGCTCGTCGAACTCGGCATAGCGCTCGGCCGCGACCGCCTTCATCCTGGACGCGGACACGCTACCCGAGCCTGCCAGCAGACTTCTCTCGTTGAACGCGAGAAACCGGTCGGTCTGGGCGACCCACTCCGTCATCAGGGTCGTCTGGCGACGCTGGGCGCGGTCCTCGGCGAAGTCGAGGAACATAGTGGTGAGTCGGTTGAGCCCGGTGATCTCGGCCTCGGTCAGGTAGTTTTTTGCGATCACGATGTCGCTCTTACGGATGCGGTCACCCGTCCAGGTTGTCAGTCCCATGCTCGGGGAACGTGAGTCCGATCTCTGCATGACGAGCTCAGCCGCAGTGCTACCGGTGACGGCGAAGATGAGCTTGTTCTGGATCGTGGCGAAGAAGGTCTTGGCAGTGTCGGAGGTGCCGTCGTAGTCAGCGCTGGTGGCGGCGAACAGATCCCGGACCTTCTGATAGAAGCGCTTCTCGGAGGCCCGGATGTCCCGAATGCGATGCAGGAGTTCATCGAAATAGTCGGTACCGGCCGAATCCTTGAGGCGGGGGTCGTCGAGTACGAAGCCCTTGACGAGGTACTCGCGCAACACGGTCGTGGCCCACTGCCGAAACTGGACCGCGCGCGGGGTGCTCACGCGGTAGCCGACAGCGAGCACCATGTCGAGGTTGTAGATCTTGACCTCTCGCCGGACCCGGCGGGTGCCCTCGGCCTGAACCCTTAACTCTGAGTTAATAGTTGCCGTGCTCACCTCGCCGTCCTCCAGTATTCGCCGGATGAGCTGGGCGATGTTGGGCACCGACGTGTCGTACAGCGCGGCGATCTGGGCCTGTGTGAGCCATACCGTCCCAGCGACGGCTCGTAGCTGGACGAGCGACTGTCCGTCGGGGCTCCGGTAAACGATCACCTCGCCACCCGGCTCGCTCACAGCGGGGCACCCCCGGTCTCCCGCGCCATCTCCGCGCGCAGCCGAGCCAGCGCCTCATCCCGCGCCGGCTCGGTGATGATCCGGTACGCGCGCTTGCGCGCCGCTTCCTTGATCGCCTTCTGGAACTCGTCGTTGTCGAAGTACAGCTTCATGAAGTCGGTGTTGCGCTCGGCGTTCTCGGCGACGATGTTGTCCAGCCGATCGTCGGCGACCTGCCCGAACCGGGCCTCGTCGTTCATCAGGGCGACCTGCTGCATGGACGTGTCCTCGACGAGGCCGAGGACCTGCTGGTAGAGCAGGATCTGGTCGGAGGTGCCCAGGTCCAGCCCGAACCGGTCGTTGAGCTCGTCGATGACCTCCGAGAGCGGTGTCAGGTCCGGTTCCCGGCGGCCGCCGCCATCGGCGGCGTGACCACGCACGTCGCGATCACCGACGGCGGACAGCGACACGTTGTGCCGCCCGGTGAACTCCAGCCGGAAGTGGGTCAGGTCCGCATCGCCGATGTCGACCGAGATCGGCGCCCTGCCCGGCAGGCGGATCAGCAGCACCTTGCCGTACTGGTAGAGCCGCTCCAGATCCGGATCTCCCCAGTCGACGATCTGCGCGATGAGGCTGTAGGCGCGCACGAAGCTCTGCAGGGCGCTGCGAAAGCCGTCCCGCTCATCGTCGGTGTCGAGGCCCTTGAAGCGGTCGAGGGCCGGGTTCAGGTAGTTGTGCAGCTCGGCGTGCAGCTTGCGCTCGGCGGCGGCCGGGAGCCGCCCCGGTCCCGCCGCGACCAGCACCCGGATGAAGGCCTCCATCTCCGAGGCGACCAGCAGCCCGTAGTCCATCACGTCGCGTTGCTTGGTGTAGAGCAGGTTCGGGTCGCTCTCCTCGGTGATCGTCGTTTCGAACCAGTCCTTGAACGCGGCCTCGATGTCGGTGGCCTGGTTCGCGAAGTCGAGGACGTGCACGTCGTCCTGCGACTTCAGCGGGTGGATCCGGTTGAGCCGGGAGAGCGTCTGAACGGCCGTGACGCCGGTGAGCGGCTTGTCGACGTACATCGCGCACAGCAGCGGCTGGTCGAACCCCGTCTGGTACTTCTCGGCGGCGACCAGCAGCCGGTACTCGTCCTGGTCGCGGTCCGCCGCCTGCGGGTCGTCGGCCTTGGTGTAGGCGAAGCGGTCCGGCAGCTGCTTCTCGGGGAAGCCGTTGAGCTGGGCCTCGGTGTACTCCAGCTGGTCAGCGTCGGTCAGCGGTCCGGAGAAGGCGGCGAGCGTGCCGCAGTCGGTGAACCCGCGCAGCGCGACGTAGTTGCGGATCGCCTGGTAGAGACCGAGCGCGTCCGCCCGGCTGCGGGTCACCACCATCGCCTTGGCCCGGCCGCCGAGCCGTCCGGCGATGTGCTCCCGGAAGTCCTCGACGATCAGCTTGGCCTTCTGCTCGCGGGAGGTCGGGTGCTGC
Source organism: uncultured Actinomycetota bacterium (assembly GCA_963712995.1). Taxonomy (GTDB): domain Bacteria; phylum Actinomycetota; class Actinomycetes; order Mycobacteriales; family Pseudonocardiaceae. Next base: position 374,542 of record CAVQKH010000026.1, read on the forward strand.
TCGGCGTAGCGGACCAGCTTCGCCTTGGCCTTGGCCCGGTCGACCTCCGGGTTGGTGATGCGCGAGTCGGCCTGCTCGACGGCGGCGTTGCGCAGCCGCCACTTGGTGGCGTAGGTGATGTAGTTGGCCAGCACGTCGAGGATGTAGCCCTCGTCGATCGCCTGGCGCATCGAGTAGACGTGGAAGGGCACGTACATGCCCTGCTCGCCAGTGTGCGGGTTGACCCGGTCCGGGTCGAACGTGCCGAACAGCTTCAGCGTGCCCGACTTCGGGGTGGCGGTGAACGCGAAGTAGGACAGGTTCGGCTGCTTGCCACGCACCCGGGTCAGGTAGGTGGCCTCGTCCTCGTCCTCCTGCTGCGGCGTCGCCTTCCCGCCGAACGCCTTGTTGATCGCAATCGCCGTGTCGCTGCCCTGCGAGGTGTGCGCCTCGTCGATGACGATGGCGTACCGCTTGCCCGCCAGCCCCATGCCGGTGATCTTGCTCAGCAGGTACGGGTACTTCTGCAGCGTGCTGACGACGATCTTCGAGGTGGCGTCGTCGAGGGCCGCCGCCAGCTGCGTCGAGTCCTCCTCGATCTTCTTGACGACGCCGGGCGTGTGGTCGAACTGGAAGATGGTCCGCTGCAACTGCTGATCGAGCGCGAGCCGATCGGTGATCACGATGATTTTGTGGAACACCGGCTGGTTCCCGGCGTCGAACAGGTTCGACAGGCGGTGCGACAGCCACGCGATCGTGTTCGACTTGCCCGAGCCGGCCGAATGCTCCGAGGTGTTGTAGAACGGCAGTCCCGCCGCGCTCTCCAGCAGGCGCTGCTTGTTCTGGATATCCAGCTCCGCGTCTCGCTTCCGAACGGCGTCCCGGGTGGGCGCCATCACCGCGTCGAGGCGGCGCAGCAGCGTGAAGGGCAGGATCACCTGGCCGTACTCGTGGCGCTTGTAGTCGCCGCGCAGCAGGTCGGCCACCGACCAGATGTCGCCCGCCATCTTGGCGTGCGTGGGTCCAGAGGTCACAGCTCTCTCGTCTCACCTTCGGTTGCGTCAACGTCGTCAGTGTTTATTCGGCGGGGCAAGTCTGGCGTGACAGCGCCGACCGTCAGACCGTGGATGGTCTGCTCGACCAGGTTCGCACTCACCCTGGCGAGCGCGGACAGCGCACGCGGCAGCTCGTGCAGGTGGCGGAACACGTCGGCGCCAGTGCGGAGAGAGGGTGGCGGCACGTTCGCACGAGTCGTGGAGACGGATGGGTGGCACTTGAGCACGTGGTCAGGGTGTATGGCGGCGGGACAAGCGGTCCCGTGTCCAGGACATGATCGGCGTACCTCTCTGAGTGGTGCTGGGGATCAGCCCGTGGCGGGCGAACAGGGCGGTGAGTTCGGGGAAGGGTCGACGGTGGTGGAATCGCTGGTGGCCGTGCGTTCGGTTGAGGGTGACGTTTTCGGTGACGACGAGGTCTACCACTGACAGCAGCGAGCCGAGTGAGGTCTCGATGTCGGTGAGGTGGTCGAGGGTGCCGATGACCCAGAGCGTGGCCAATTCGGTGATCGAGCCGAGTTTGTCGGGCTCGATCACCGGGATGGCGCCGTCACTGCACCAGTGCAGGAACGCTGTAGACGGCGAGTCAAAGTCACATGCGATGACGTCAAATCCGCTGTGGTGGAGGGGAAGGGTGTCGCTGCCGATGCCGCAGCCGTAGTCCAGCACGGTCTGGGTGCCGTGGCGGGCCAGGGTGGGCAGGGCGTGGGAGAGATAGTCGGGGCGGTTGCCGCTGGCCTCCCAGATGGCGAGGTTGTAGAGGTAGCTGGTGCTAGTGCGGAAGAACTGAGCGATGTCGTGTTCGGTGTGGGGATTGGCGTCGTCCCATTCGGCAGCCAGGGCACGTGAGGAGTCGAAGTAGGGGCGGAAGTCCGCGCCGAGGAACTCGGCGAGCTGTGTGTAGAGGGGGCTGGGGCGGGCGGCGTCCCAGCGGTAGCGGTTCCAGGCTTGCCAGCAGGGTTCGCAGCGGTCGAGGTGCCCACGGATGTGTTGGTGCTCGCGCGGCGGCAGGGTGTGGTGCAGGTAGGCGTCGAGCACCGTGGTCGGCAGATGGGCCGGGCTGGTCATGCCCGGGTGATCTGCGTCGGGATGTCGGTGTCCGCGGGCCGGGTAAGCTGGCCGTCGCGGATGAGCAGGACGCGCATACTGGCTTGCTGTGCTGCGGTGATGCCGTCGGGTGTGTCTTCGACGGCGAGGCAGTGTTGCGGTGCGACGTCGAGCTGTCGGGCTGCCTCGAGGAACGTGTCCGGTGCGGGCTTGCCGTGCGCAACGTCCTCGCGGGTAACCACGACGTGGAATAGCTCCCGCAGATCGAGCGCTTCGAGCCCGGCCTCGACCAGCACACCGGCGGCTCCGGAGGCCACCGCGCAGCGCAGTCCGGCGGCGCGGGCGTGACGGGCGAGGTCGACCGCGGCGTGGTATCGCGGTGAGGGTGTCGGGCATGGTGGCGGTACCAGTCGCGGTCGACCACGGCGTGGTGTGGGGCCAGCGCGGCGCTCAGCGCCTGGTAGTTGCGGTCCTGAGTGTCGGCGAGGGTGCCGTCCCAGTCGAAGATGACCGCGCGGCAACCCGCGAGTGCGGTGCGGATGATCGAGTTGGTCATCGGGGTCTCCTGGACGACAGGGTGGAGTGACGAGGTTGTCGGCCGGGTGTCGGCGAGGCGTCGTAGGTGGGGTGGGGGTGGTCTGGCACCCTCGTCGGCGCACCGCAGCCGCAGCGATGAGGGGGCCATGAATGATCAAGCACGCCACCGCCAGTGTGTTCGTGTTCTGCGAGTTCCCGCAGGGGTGGCGGCTGGGTTTGATCGAGCACCCACGACTGCATAAGCGCATGATCGTGGGTGGGCACGTCGAGGGTGATGAGACACAGGCCGAGGCGGCGGTGCGCGAGACGGCCGAGGAGTCCGGGATGAGGGTGCGGCTGCTGGCGGGACCCTCGCCGGGGCTGCCGCAGGGGTATCCGCACGAGCGGGTGGCGGCCCCGTGGTGGATCACCGAGGTCATGGTGCCCGCCGATAACCACGTGTCGACGCCGCATGTTCACGTTGATCACCAGTATGTGGCGATCGCTGAGTCGCCGGTCCCGCTCAGCGAGCCAGCGCACCCCTTCGGCTGGTTCTGCGCCGAGGAGCTTGAGGGCTTGGCGATGTTCGAGGACACGCTGCTGCTGGCGCGAGTGCTCTTCCCTCGTATCAGCTTGGTGGCCGCAGCGGCCGAGTGCGACGGTGCGGCGATGCTGCGGGTACTTTCGCCGGCCGGACTGGGCTGAGCCGATCCTCACGGCACCACGGTTGCCGGGGCGAGGCCATCGAAGGGCCGTGTTGGTGCGGTGGCGATCCACTCGCGAATGATGGCAACCAGGGGAGGGACCTCGTGCTCGCGGCGATCGAGCAGACGCACGTACTCTGGATCAGCATGCGCGAGGCGCTCGAACAGCGCGGCTGCGCGGTGGTGCAACTGCCACTGCTCTGCGGTGTAGGCGATACCGTCGCGGGTTTCGGCTCTGCCGACGGCGGCCTTGACGTCGTCGGTGATGACGATGGTCAGGTCCGGCAGGGGCCGCCAGCGGGCCGTACTGTCGAGGATCCGCCCGGCAAGCTCCAGGGCGGCGAGGTCGTCATCGGGATTCATGATCAGCGACTGGTACACCGCGGTGGAGTGGATGCTGCGGCCCTCGATCACGGTGCGACCGGCCCGCAGCGCGGGCAGGGTGGTCTCGAAGTCGTGCATTTTGATCGCCAGCAGTAACAGAGTCTCGGATTTGGGGAATCCGGCGCGCAGGAATCGCTCGCCGTGGGAGGCGGTGACCAGGGCGCGCAGCAGACGCCGTCCGAGCTCGGTGTCGTTGTCGGGGCGGTGTGAGAACCCCTCAACCACCAGCGGTGGCTGATCGTGGTCGGAGGCGGCCATGCGGGTGGTGAGGTAGGTCTTGCCGACGCCGTTGAGTCCTTCGAGGGAAATGAGCCGGCCGCGGTTGGTGCTGGGCACAGATGCCCCCCTTTCGGGTCAGTGCCGTGTCGCGGCTGGGCTCAGCTGAACAGGGCTGCCTGTTCGGGTCGGGCGGCCGGGGCGGCGTACCCGGCCAGTTCCCGCAGCAGGCGCAGGTCGGCCCAGTCGCTGGTGGTGACCATGTGGATGAACAGATCGGTGGTGGCCTGGACGTCGCCCATCGCGCGGTGGCGCTGCGTCGGCGAGGGCATGTGCAGATGCCGCAGCAGGTCATCCAGTCCGTGTCTGGGCAGCTCGGGATAGAGGTCGCGGGCCAGCCGCACGGTGTCGAGCAGGTCGATCCTGGCCAGGTGGGGGCAGTGCGCGCGGTAGTTGAACAGCAGCCCGGCCTCGGCCGGGGCGTGATGGGCGACGAGCAGGTAGGGACCGGCGGTGAAGCGGTGGTCCAGTCCGGCGAGCACCTCGCCTGCGAGGGGCCGCTCGGCCAGCATGTCTGAGGTGATGCCGGTCTGGTTGATGTCGAAGGTCGTCAGCTCGGCGTGCCGGGGTGGGCGCATCAGCGCCTCCCACCGGGCGGTTCGCTCCAGGGTCCCTCCGCGCACACGCAGCGCCTGGACTGCGATCTCGATCGGCTCCGGCGGCGCACCCTTCGGGGTGGTGTACTCGAAGTCGATCACCACCGGGGTGACTCCACGCATAGCGCTGATCAGGCGCTGGCCCATCGGGTCACCTCCCGCGTGATCGTTTCGGCGTAGTAGTGGATCTGTTTGTCGTCATCACGCCGGGTGAGAACGACCGCGAGTATGCCGTCCAGGAACTCCGCGGCGGTGGTGCAGGTCGGGGGTGTGTCACCGGCGAACGGGGGGCGCTGGTCGAGTGGGATCAGGCGGAAGGATCCGGTGCTGTTGGGGACGCCTTGGTCGGCCAGGTGCTCGCTGAACTCCCGGGGCGCCTCGAGCTGCAGGTGCAGCAGCGGGGCGTAGTGGTTCCAGCGTTGCCCGGCGGGCAGGTCGGCGGGGCGGAGCTGGGGTAGGTCGGCCAGCAGATCCAGCAGCAGGGTGGTCTGACCGATGCGGTGTGCGATCAGCGCGTCGAGGCGGGCGAGCTCGCGGCGGCCGATCGCGGCCAAGGGCTCGGCGAGCCGGAAATTATGCCCAAGACGGGACAACGGGCGCTGCCCGCGGGACGGAGTGAGCCAGTGCGAGCGATACGCGCGGGCGCGGTCAGCGAGATCGTCATCGCGAGTGGTGAGAAACCCGCCCTCGCCGGTGGACAGCAGCTTCAGCTCGTGGGTGGAAAAGCATCCCATGGTGGCTTCGATGCCGACCTGAGCGCCGTCGATGGTGCTGCCCAGGGCTTGGCAGGCGTCGGCCACGATGGCGAGGCCGTGGTCGGTGGCGAAGCGGCGTAACCGGGTGGTGTCGCCGGCGCGGCCCCACAGGTGCACAGGCAGCACCGCGGCTGCGCGCTCGCTGAGCTTGCGGGCCAGGTCGTCGTAGTCGAAATCGGTGCCCGCGGCGTCGCAGTCCACACACACCGCTCGCGCACCCAGGTGGAGGATCGGTGCGGCGGACATCACCACCGACAGCGAACTCCTGCATCGCGCGGTAGAACTCGGCGGCCCCGCCGCCATAGCGCTCGGCCACCGCGGCCTCGGTCTGCGCCGGGATGGGCGGGGGCAGGATGCCGACCGCGTCCTCCATCACCAGACAGACCGCATCCAGCGCCGTGGTGAGTTCCTGGTGCGACCATTCGTAGACGTGGACGCGGTGCTGGAGCTTGCGCGGCCACTCGCCGGGAGTGTTCGGCGTCGAGAGGTACAGTCGGCCAGTCGGGGCTAGCGCTGCCGCGGTGTGGCGCAGGCTGGCGATGCCCAGCTCACGGGGCAGGTGCTCCAGGGCCGAGGTGTAGACGACCACGTCGAACGCACCGACATCGGGCCACGGTGCGGCGACGTCGCACCGGTGGAACTCGATGGAAAAACCCCGAGGGAGCGCGGCGTCGAGAGCGGCCTGCCGCGCGGTGGCCTCGGCGAGGTTCTCGGCGCTGATGTCCAGACCGACGTAGGTTGCCAGGTCGGGCCGGTAGCGGTAGAGCACCGGCAATTGCAGGCCACGCCCGCAGCACACGTCCAGCACCCGGTCACCAGGGCGGCAGCGTTGGGTGATCAGCAGCCGCTGCAGGTAGTTCATGATGCCGGTCGGCTTGACCTCCCCAGCGGCCAGCGCTGTGTAGAAGTCGTCCATCTGGTTGACGCTGTAGACGCCGATCATCGGCGTGCCCGGCCGGGTGCGGTACTCCTCTGCGAGCTCATCGGTGGTAGTCATCGAACCTCCCACGGAAAGCGGACCCATCCACGGCACGTAATACCGATGTAGTCCTGGATCTTCTGCGGGGCCGGGGTGTTGGCGGCGTTCCAGTTGAGAATGTTGACCACGACCACCGCGCGGCGCAGACGGCCCGCGGAACCAGAGAGCAGGCCAGCCGTGGTGTCGAGGGTGGCACCGGATCCGGTGACGTCGTCGACCAGTAGGACGTCCTCGTCGTGGATGAAGGTTCCCAGCGAGGCGGGATTGGTGATCACCGGGCTGGCGGTCTTCGCGCCGTTCGGGTCGTCAACGAGGGTGCGGGTGACCTTGATGCCGCGCACGTCCCGCACGCCCAACTGGTGAGCGAGCAGCACCGCGGCCACCATGCCGCCGCGCAGGATCCCGACCACGACATCAGGAACGCCGTCGTGCCGGACGTGCTCGGCGAGGACCGCGATGTGGTGATCCAGCTCGGTCCAGGTGAGCTCTAGCGCGACCGTCGAGTCGTCCACTGCTACCTCGCCCCGGTGAGGATATGCAGCCGAGTGCTGAGGTTCCAGCCGCGGGCAACGGCAGGAGCGTGGATCGCGTCCATTCCGGCGAGGACCCTCTCGCGGGTATCGCCCTCAGGCATCACCCACACCGGACACAGGTCGAAATCTTTGACCAGACCGGCGATCTCGTCGAAATCAGTGTCCGGGTCGGTGACCACGAACTTGAACGCGACACGAGCGGTAGCCGTGAGCGCGGCTAACGCGGGCGGCACGATACGCAGGTTGTAGTCGATCCCGGAATTCGCGAGTTTGGGACTGACCACCCACAGGTCCACCAGTTCAAACAGCGCCGGCTCGGGGACCAAGGTGCCGTTCGTTTCCACCTGCACCCGTACCTGATCGGGTACTCCAGCGGCGAGGGCGGCCATCGCCGGCTGCTGGAGCATCGGCTCACCCCCGGTGATCACCATCAGGTCAACGTCCTGGTCGCTGATCCAGCGGACCAGCTCGGGTAGCGGGACACGTTCGCTGACTTCAGCGGCCTGGTACCGGGTCCAGTCCCAGGTGTACTTGGTGTCACACCACCGGCACGTAAGGTTGCAACGGGACAACCGCACAAACACGCATCGCTGACCCGTCAATGGTCCCTCGCCTTGAAAGGAGACGAACTTCTCGGCAAGAATCGCGGTGCCCTCGACGCGGCCGGAGAGGATCGGGATCACGGTCATGGCGCATCGGGCCGTTCCCACAGTGCCGATGACAACCTCGTCTCAGCGACCCGGACCGCCGCCAAGCGGCCGTTGATCCGCGGCTCGACGTTCTCGATGAACCAGCAGCCCAGGTGGTAGGCGAACAGCTCACTGGTGGGATGGAACTCGACCACTTCGTTGAGGAGGCGATGGCCGAACGTCGTCTTCAGATAGTCACCGAATGGCGCGAGCGCACCGAAGTCAGTCACGAACCCGAAGTGGTCAAGTCGGTCGGCCGTCACCGTCAGCGTCACCACATAGTTGTGGCCGTGGTTGCGCTGGCACTGGTGCCCCTCGGGAAGAAGCCGGAGTTCGTGGATCACCCCATTGAGCTCGAATTCCTTCGAGATGGTGAATCGACCCGACGGTGTGGGAAGTTGCTCAGTGCTCACGCTTTCCACCTCTACCGTCTGTTCGTTCATGGACAGCCAGCGTGAACGTCTCTGTACCGCCGCCGACAGCCCAGTGCACCTTCCAGAGGAACCCGGTGAGATCCTGGGCTGGCCGCGGACTCGCCCGCCGGAAACCCACCACGGAATTCAGCGGCCGGGCATTGTGGTTGCGACCCTCTCAGGGGAGGTTCTGAGGCTCGCGGTTCACGCCACACGCATCTCCGCTCCGCCGGTGTACCGTCCTTCCGTGCCTCACCGCTCTACGGTATCCCTTAAACTTAAATCGAAGTGTAGTCCGTATGAGTGGTTCCGTCGTCTTCGCGTGGGGCAGTGGAAACACTGTGTCATGGCAGCGGAAGCGGCGGCTGTGAGTGATGCGCGTCGGGCAGAAGTGAGAGGTAGGGCACGGTGGTTCGGGACCGAGGCGATCCTTCAGCGTTACGCTGGTTGATCGGCACAGAGCTCGTCAACGCGCGCAAGCGCGCCAAGGTCTCGCAGAAGCAAGCAGCCTCGGTGCTCGGCTGCAGCCATGTCACGATCAGCTATATGGAGGCCGGCACCACGGTCCAGGAGCCAGCAAGGATCACCCAGCTGCTCAAGTGCTACGGATGCGACCAGGCACACGTCGACCGGCTGGCGCGGCTGGCCGGAAGGTACGCCAACAAGGGCAGTTGGTGGGCGGATTTCGCCGACGTCGTACCTGACTGGCTGGCCACGTTCGTCGGACTAGAGGGTTTGGCTAGCGCCGAATTCGTCTGGGAGCCGCTGGCGTTGCCGGGGATGCTGCAGATCCCGGAGTACGCCGAAGCCCTCTTGGTCGATCATCTGCACTTCGCACCGGTCGACGTTCCGCAGGTGGTCAACCTGCGGATGGCCCGCCAGGAACTTTTGACCGGCGACGATCCGCTGCGGTTCTCCACGGTGATTGACGAAACGACACTGGATCGAATGGTCGGCGGCCCGACGGTCATGCGACGCCAACTGGAGCATCTACTCGAATTACACGAGCGATCGAACGTCGACCTGTATGTGATCAACGTGGCCGTCCACGACGGGCTGGATGGGGAGTTCACACTGCTGGACTTCAAGGAAGCGCAGAGCATCGCCTACGCCGAGATTCAGGACGGAGCAATCTACGTCCAAGACCAGGATCGCGTCTCGAAGTACACGATGACACGCGAGCGGATGTGCGCTGCGTCAGTATCGCCGGTCGATGCGATCCAGTCTCGTCTGGCTCGGCTCGCGGCCTGAGGGAATCGGAGGAACACGCCATGCCCGTGGCTGAGCGGCTCACCTTCCAGCCCAGCTCCTACACCGGCGGCGGATCGAACTGCCTCGAGGCCGCCCCACACCAGGATGGCGTCGTCATCCGGGACAGCAAAGACCCCTCAGGACCCACTATTGAGTTCACCCACGCCCAGTGGGCGCGATTCATCGAGGAAACCCGCCAGTCCCACGCGGCCAAACTCGAGCAACCCAGCACCAACGGCGCGGTCACAACTAGCACAGAGAAAATGGAGCTGATCTACAACGGCGAAACCAAACTCACCTGCTGGCACCTGAGGGCTCTTGCCTCCGATAGTGTGCTGCACTTCACCGCGGGCGAGAAAGAAGCCTTCATTCTCGGTGTCGAGGACGGAGAATTCACCTATCCCCAGGCGCACCCACGTGCCGCAAGTTAACGTTCCAGCAAATAGCAAGGAGTCGCAGAAGGATCGCCGCGCCCATGCTCTTGGCCGCTACATGTACTGGGCATACCTGGTGGCGACGTTCTGGGCTGGGCCGCAGAATCGCAGCACTTTCTTGATTTGTTCTGCGGTGCGTAGCGTGATCGGATAGCGGCCGTCGAGTCGCGCTTGGTTCCAGTTCATCTTGCTCAACGCCAGCAGCTCGATGGCAAGGTCCCGTGAGCTTCGGGTGAGCAGGGTGGGCCGGATGCCGATCGGCCGCGGCACGTACATGCCTGGGTAGGTGGAGTAGAACTCGACGCTGCCACCGGTGTAGAGCAGGTGTTCGTCGGGGCTGAGGGTGAGAAACGTGCCTCGCAGGGGTGGTGCCGCCCCGGGTCGGAACAGCTGGGCGTCTTCGCTGTCGGTGATCCAGACGAGGTCCAATGCGGCTAGGTCGCGTGAGACGGCGGCTGCGTCGAAGCCCTCGGTCTCGTCGGGCACGAACCGCGACGACTTGTGGATCGCCACTCGCGCGGGCAGGGTCTTGTGCTCGCGCCAACGTGGTGATCTCGGCTAGCGCGACACGCTGACCGACTCATCTCGATACGAACCCTCGACCAGGCTCCAGCCCTGCTCACCGGCCACCCGGACATGACCTGCGTGCGGCTCGGAATCGCGCATGGTCTCGACCTCCCGGGTGACGAACGCAAGACACCGAGGCGTACTTCATTCATAGATTCCCTCGACCTGCCAGCGGCCTGTCTCGCAGGCCAGCAGCACCGCGACCGGTTCCTCGCCGGCATCGAGGACCGCCTGCAGCCGCGCGCAACGCCGCCCCCCACAGGGTTCCCACCAGCGCTCCTCGACCGGCCAGGGCCCGGCCCAGGTCAGAACCCGGCGCGGTGGGTCGCCGGCTATCGCGATCCGGTGCGGGATACCGGTGAGCATTCCCCGCCCACTCACCCCGACGGCACGCCCGGCATTGTCGAACACCTCGGCGGGCGGCGGGCGGGCAAGTACCCGGGACGGGGACGGCGCCGGCAGCCGGCCCGGCCAGGGCGGATCCGCATCGCGGGCCGGGACCGGGTCGTCTCCCCAGGGCACCAGGCGTACCCGGTCGGTGGGGTCTCGACCACCACCGAGCACTCCGGTGCAGACCGCCTCGGGTCCGAGCATCGCCTGCACCCGGACCAGCGCCCGGCCGGCCCGCTCGTCGTCCTCGCCCGACTCCCCCCACAGCCCGTGTTGCAGGGCCTGGCCACCGATCACCTCCTCAGGGATCAAGTGCAGCGAGGTGATACCCGCGCTGGGCCGCGAGCCGCGGGAGCTCAGCCAGCCGTCCAGCTGCCAGCGCACCCGATCGGCGATGCCGGAGGCGGTCAGGGGTTCGGCGCAGCGCCACACCCGGTGCAGCTCCTCGCCCGCCTCGGTGCAGGCACCCACGCCGAGCCGGACGCAGGCCAGACCGCGGGAGGCCAGTGCGGCGTGCAGTTGCTCCGCGGGTTCCCGGGAGGCGAACGCCGCCGCGTCGACCCGGTCCAGCGGCGGGTCGAACCGGCGGGTGACGGTGAGGTCGGCCGGCGGGTCGCGGCGGGCCAGCGGGCGCTCGTCAAGCCCTTGGGCGAGCCGGTGCGCGCGCACCCCGTCGAGACCGAACCGGGAGGCGACGTCGTCGACGGGCAGCGCGGCGAACGCGCCGAGGGTGCGCAACCCCAGCCGGTGCAGCAGGTCCACCAGGGCCGTCCGATCGACTGCGGCCCGATCAACCCCAGCGCTGTGCTGGTGCAGCTCGGCGATGCTCAGCGGGGCGAGGAAGCCGGCGGACCCCTCCGGCGGCACCAGCAGATCCCGGTGTGCGGCCAGGGTCGCGGCGAACAGGCCGTCGGCGATGCCAATCCGGCATTGCACTCCGGTGTGCGCGGTGACCACATCGACGATCCGCTCGGCCACCGCGGGTTCGCCACCGAAGTACCGGGCAGGGCCGCGAGCCGGCACCGCGACCAGCCCGGGGCGCACCACCTCCACCCCGGGGGCCAGGGTCTCGACCGCGGCGACCACCGGTTCGAACGCCCGGGCATCCCGATCGGGGTCGGCGGCGAGCACGGCCAGCGCTGGGCAGCGGCCCTGGGCTTCCCGGCGGCGTTGCCCGCGGCGCACCCCCTGCGCTCGGGCCGCCGCGGAGCAGGCCACCACCCGGTTGGCGGCCACCACCGCAGCCGGTGCCTGCGCGGCCAAGCCCTCAGCGACCGCCCCGGCCACCACCGGCCAGTCCGGGCACCAGAGCACCACCACACGCCCGGCCCCCATCAGCCCACCGCCCTGATCGTCAGGTCCCGGAGCACCTCCGTCACCTGGCCGCTGGGACCGGGCAGCAGCAGGCGGACGGTGCGGGGCCGGGCCGCCGCACCGCGGCCCACCGCGCGCACCACCACCTCGCGGCTACGCAGCCGCCCGTGCCCGTCCTCGGCGCCGTGCCAGGCCTCGGCACGGCAGCTCAGCTCGACGTCCGCCCCCGGCCATCGGCCGAGCGGGAGCAGGACCGATCCGCGCTGCCGCGCCCTGGCGGCCAGGGATCGCTGCGCCCCGGAGGGGATCCGGTCCGCGCCGGCCAGCGCCACCAGGCCCACCCCGTCGAGCAGGGCCGCGGCCACCGGCGCCGGATCCGGCCCTGGTCGGGGGACCAGCGCCAGCCGCCGCACCACCACGCCCGCCTCGGCGGCGGCCAGCACCCCGAGATCGTCGACGCCGATCACCGCCGCCCAGGCCCCCTGCGCGGTGGCCGCGGCCAGCAACGCCAGCAACAGCGCCGTCGAGCCCGGCACCGCGACCACCGATCCCCGGCGCAGCCCCCCACCGGGCAGCAGCGGTGCGAGCGGTGCAAGCACGGGGAACGCTGGCCGGCCACCGGGAACATCAGGCCGCTCCCGCAGCGCCGACGCGGGCAGCAACCGGTACCCACCGCAGCACCGACGTGGCGCTCGCACCTGCCATCCCCGCGGCCTCCCAACGAGTGGGTACGTACTGACCAACGGCACCCAAGATCCGCCGCGGGGAAGGCAGCGCCACAGTGCATCGAACTTATGTTCGATTAGTCAACCTGAGCAATCAGGCGGCGTCAAGAATCACGCCCTCGCAGGTGAACAACCAGTCGAGAACATCCTCCGCGGCGGCCAACCCTGAAAACGATCAACACGCCAGACTAGAGATCAACATTCGCAGAATCGAGCCCGCGCAGCCAACCAGCCGCCCGGTCGAGCCGCACAGAACGATCGACTCGGCAGGCCGTTACCGAACCGTTATTTTCAGTGTAAAATCATAGAGATAAGCTAGATAAGCATATTGGCGACTTTGCTATGCCAAAGGAATTTCCAGGCGTCCGATCGGGCCTGGAAGGTCCAGGCCTCCCGGGTACTCAGTGCCCGGACTGGGGGCGGTCCTCCTGGAGGACAGCATGGCGAAACGTCGCCATAGCAAGAGGTCTCAGAATCAGAAGAGGCCTCGACAGAGTAAGAGCCCGACCCTCTGCGATGAGCAGCGGATCAGGCTCTACCTCTGGTTGCTCCTCGAAGTTGTCCGCTGGTTGGCAGGCCTCGGCAACTAGAAGGAACAGGCGGGTGGCCGGGCCCAATGTCCGGCCACCCGTAATCTGGCACTTGCATCATGCCACATGTCGCCACGCTTTTCCACTTCTTGCCACATTACATCTTGACATGCCGCTGTTCGACAGATTCGACGATGTTTTTCTTGTTACGGCCCGCGAAGGGGGACACGATAAAACTGACCGCTCGAGCACCGTCAACCCAGCACCGCTCACCCGATCCTGGTCACCCCCGGGTACCGCTCCTGCTCATCAACGATCACCTGCAACCTCTTGAGTATGCCTGACTCACACGATGAGCACTTCTTCCTTTCCAGTCACCCGAGAACGGCCGGGATGGCAGTGGTTACCCTTGAGCGCACCTGAGGGGCACGGAGATAGCCACCGGAGTCATGGTTGTTGGGTGCGGGATCGTCGACCCGGGTGTCGACGATCCTGGGTCCCGCGCCGAAGTCGTGATCAAGGGTGGTGTCGAGTATGACCACGTCGAGCGGGTCGGCGAAATTCGCCCACAGCCCGGCCGGCGCCGGAACCCGCAGCGGCTGGGTGATCACGTCCTGGATCTCGGTGTAGCCCAGCGGCGAGCCGAGGGTGACCAGCAGCGGCACCGCCCGGCCCGCGAAGCGTGGCTCGCTCAACACGTCGTAGGCGATGATCGTGCCCAGGCTGTGGCTGACCACGATCACCGGCCCGCTCACCGCGTCCAGGGCTTGCCGGAGCCGGTCCTGGATGGCGTTGCGCTTGCCGGTGAAGAAGTAGCTGTCGGCGTCGGGGATGAGCCGTTGCAGCAGTTGGCGCAGCAGCAGGCGGCGCACTGATGCCGGCACGGGCAGGATCCCGGTCACGGTCGGCGGCTGGCTCACCGCTCTGGTCGCCATATGGATCGACAGGCTCAGCGCCAGTTGCTGCCCGCTCGGGGTCAACCCGGTGAACATCTCGGCTTCCTCGGCGGCCATGGCCTGGTCGCCGGCGGACCCCGCACCCAGGGCCACGACGGGCTCGCCGGTCACCGCGGCCAAGGCGGCCAACGCCTCGTCCGGTGTGGACACGTCAGGTCCGATCGCGGCAGGCTGGGCGTGAATCAGGTCTGCGTAGTGGGCCATCCGGGTTCGCTGGCCCATGTCCCGACCGAATAAATCGTTATCCCACGTTCGCTTGAGCTGCTCCCTGGGCGGCTGGTTTCCGGCCCCGTGGACGTAGACCACGGTGACCTCCTGCCCGTGGCGCCCAGCACGGCGTCCCGAATGGACACTCCTGACGTTCCCATACTTCCTGCACCTCCGCTGTCTGTTGCCCGACAACCCTGCCACTGCACCCGGAGACGGAAAAGGCATTATCGCCCGGTACGGAACGCTCCAGCGGCGGGCACACTCGATGTCGTGGCGGGCTTCGACTGGATCTCCCTGTGCACCGATTACGGCTACCAGGACGGCTTCGTGGCCGCCTGCCACGGGGCCCTGCTGGTCGACTCCGCCGGCCACCTCGCAGTGGCCCGGCACGCAGGCTCGGCGGCACGCCACACCGGTCTGCAACCAGACGCAGTGGTCGAGTTGAGCTATACCCGATAGCTGACGCAAAACCGGCGCGGGAATGGTACACACAAGACGATATGCACACAGTCGTCGTCGGCGCGGGTCCAACCGGGCTCTACACCGCGATCGCCCTCGCCCGTCGCGGGCATGAGGTCACGGCCATCGATCGCGACCCCGGTCCCGACGGGGACGAGTCGTGGAAGCGCCGGGGTGTGATGCAGTTCCACCACCCGCATGCCTTCCGTCAGCAGGTCGGGGAGGCTCTTCTCGCCGAGATGCCGGAGGTCTGGGATAGCTTGATCACAGCCGGAGCCGAGGCAGTCGCACTGCCCGATCAGCCTGATCAGCCCGGGCGGATGGTCGCGCTCCGTTGCCGGCGTCTGACGTTCGAACGGGTCCTGCGTTGCGCCGCCGAGGCAGAGCCCGGCGTCACGCTGCGGACCGGTCACGTCGATGACGTGTGCTGCGAGCAAGGACGCGCCGTCGGGGTCCGGGTGGACGGCCACCCGGTGGCTGCCGACCTGGTCGTCGACGCATCCGGCCGCGCCAGCCAGCTCACCCGGAGCTTCCGCGGACCGGCGCAGGGCGGTGACTGCGGGATCTCCTACGTGTCGCGGCAGTACCAGCTGTTACCGGGCGCCCAGAACGGACCGATGAACTCACCGATCGGGATGGTGACCGCCTACCCCGGCTACCTGACGATCGTGTTCCCCCACGACAACCGAACATTCTCCACCCTCATCGCTCGGGCCAGCACGGACCGGAAGATGGCGGCGTTGCGATTCCCGGAGGCGTTCGAGGCCGCCAGCCGAGCGATCCCGTCGCTGGCGGCATGGATCGAGCCGGACCGGTCCCGGCCGATCACGCCGGTGTTGCCCGGCGGGCGGTTGTACAACACCTACCGGGGGCAGCTCAACGACGCCGGTCAGGTCACGCTGGACGGGCTGATCTTCGTCGGGGACGCCGTGTGCACGACCAACCCCTCGGCCGGACGAGGGATAGCCACCTCGCTGATGCAGGCCCACCGGTTGGTATGCCTGCTAGACGGGCACCAGCGCGACGTCACCTCGTGCTCCCTGGAATTCGATCACTGGTGCGCCGGGAACATCAAGCCGTGGTTCGACGACCACGTGTACTGGGACGCCGAGCTGATCCGGCGCTGGTCCGGTCACGACGTCGACCTCACCCGGCCGCTACCGTCCGACCTGATCTCGGCGGCCGCCGCAGTCGACCCCGAGATGCTCGCGGTGGTCGGGCCCTACCAGGCGATGCTCGCCCTGCCCGCCAGCCTCGCCGCCGTCGAACCACGGGCCCGGGAGATCTACGCCAGCGGCTGGCGCCCACCCGTGCCCGAGGGACCCACCCGGGACGAGCTGGCCGAGCTGGTCACGGGCTGGAGCCGACCGGCCGCCGGGAGCCGTGCACGGGGGTTGGGCTCAACCGGCAGCCGGTCGGAGTTCTAGAAGGCGCCACCAGGACCGGGGTCGGGCAGGTCCGCCGTCGCCCCGATCACGCACGGCACACACAGATCGCCCCAGGGGCGACTCAGGCCTGCATCCCCCTCAGGCAGAGGGACGCCGCACAGCGACTCGACATCACCGATCACGACCGCGTGGATGCGTTCGTCAGCTGCGCTCAGTGCCCAGAGCATCTCCGGTTCGCCACTCACCGGGCCACCTTCAAGATCCCTTGCGCCAGGTCGACGGCGTCGGACTCGGAGATCTTCACGCCCGGCACCCCCAGGCCGTGGAACGTCCACGATCCGTCGTTCTCGTGCACCACGAGCAGCGTGGATGCGCGGTTGTCGTCGGTGTTGCGACCCTGCGCCACCATCCGGCCGCGCTCATGCTGCCCGCGCCGCTGAGGCGGTTCGATGCTCATCCGAACCACTCACTCGCCGGGCCCTCGTCGATCCAGTAGGCGAATTCGATCCCGGCGACATCTGTCTGCACTGACTCCATGCTGGCGACCATCAGCCGTTGCAGGCACTGCAAGCAATTACACGATCGTGTCAGTTGATCAGCATGGCGGGCAGGATGCATAGTGCACCTCATGCCAGCAGGAAACCCGCACACATCGATCCGGTCCCGCCAGGTCGCCGCCGAGCTGCGCACCTTACGGGAGCAGGCAGGGCTGTCCGGCGCGGAGGTGGCCAAGCGCATGGGCATGTCACCCAGCAAAATCAGCCGGATCGAGACCGGGGTGACCGGCCTGCAGATCGAGGACGTCGCGGCGTTGCTAGGCCTGTACCAGGTACCGGCCACTGTCCGGGACGAGCTGCTCGATCTGGTGCGCCGCTCGGAGGAGCGGGGCTGGTGGACCCGCCAGCCGGGGCTGCCTCAGCTGTGGCGCAATTTGATCGACTTCGAGGCCAAGACCACCCGCATCCAGAACTACGAGGCACTGGTCGTGCCAGGACTGTTGCAGACCGCCGAGTACGCGCGGGCGGTCATCCAGGGCATCGCGCCCGCCATCACCGAGACCGAGCTGAGCAACCTGGTGGCCGCCCGGATGGCCCGCCAGGCGGTGCTGACCCGGTCCAACGCGCCGCAGTTCTGCGCGGTGGTCGACGAGGGCGCGCTGCGCCGCCCGCTCGGCGAGCCCGGGGTGATGCACCGGCAGCTCCACCACCTGCTGGTGGTGGCCGAGCAACCACACGTGTTGCTGCGGGTGGTGCCAATAGCGGCCGGCGCGCATGCCGGGCTGCGCGGGTCGTTCATGATCCTGGAGTTCGCCGAAGAACCGGCGCTGATCCACGTGGAGAACCAAAGTATCGGGCTGTTCCTGGAGGAAGAGACCGATCTGGCCAGCTACCGGCTGGCGCTGGAGAATATACTTCACGCAGCCCTTGCACCCGCTGCAACGATCGAGCTGATCACCCACATCTCGACCGAGCTCGGCTGACCCAGCGGGCCGCACCGGCCGTACGAGCACGGAAAGGAGCGCGGGATGCCTGCGCTGGATCTCAGCGGCGCCCGCTGGCACAAGAGCAGCCGCAGCACCGATACATCGAACTGCGTCGAGGTGGCCTTCGCCGGCCCGGTGGTCGCGGTGCGCGACTCCAAGAACCCCACCGGCAGCATGCTGGCCATTTCCCCATCCGCCTGGGCCGCCTTCACCACCGCCCTGGGCGCCGACAGGTTCAGCTGAGCCGTTCAAGCCAGCGCGGTCCGCTGCGGCGAGCTCGACTGACCGGCAACCATCAGCGCCCCCGGTAGCCGACGTAGCCGCCGGGGTGTCACCGTTCTGCCAGTCGGCATCGGTGGCTGAGCAGTACGATCACCGCCGTGACCGGCAGGGACAGGCGGCTCGACCGCATCGACGGCGACTGGCGCGGGCCCGACTTCCTCAGCCAGGTCCGGGAGGTCTGCCGGCTGCGCACCGATCAGGATCGCTCGACCTCCGGTGCGGAGATCATCGAGCGTAGCCGCGGGGAGCGTGGGGATACGTTCAATCACCTGGTGGTGCGCTACACCCGCGGCCCGTGGACCAAGGAACTCGTGGTGGGAGTGTGCGACGGACCGGCCGACGCCAGAGCCCTGGCCCGCTTCCGGGATGCGGTGTGCGCCCACGTCCCCACGGAGCGGGAACCGGAGCTGGTGTATCGCGGCCGGCCCGCGAGCGCCGAGGTGGACCGCGCCGCCCGGGAGCAGGGCATCTGGTTGCGCAGCTTCGCCGAGTACCAGCACGTCTGGGAGCACCACGGCTACCTCGCAACGCAGACCCGGCGGCTACTCGCCGACGATTCCGAGTACCCGCTGCGGCGACACGTGGACAAGCGGTGGTCGGAGCTGGGCGAGGCCACGGCCCAACCGATCACGGCCGCTGAGCAGATCCTGACCTTGCTGGATACCGATGGTCCACGGTTCGTCCTGGTGCTGGGTGATTTCGGTACCGGCAAGACGTTCCTGCTGCGCGCGCTGGCCGAGCGGCTCGCGCGGGGGGACTCCGGACCTCGTCCCGGTGCTGGTCACCATGCGGGAGCTGACCAAGGGCCGCACCCTTGATCAGCTGATGGCCCAGCACATGAGCGGTGAGGACAGCTACCACCGGGCGTCGTTTCGCTACCTGCTGCGGGAGGGCAAGGTCGCGCTGCTGTTCGACGGCTTCGACGAGCTGGCCCAGCGCACCGACTACGACCGGGTCGTCGATCACTTCAACACGTTGCGGGAGGCGGCCGGCGGTTCGGCCAAGGTGATCGTCACCAGCCGGCACCAGTACTTCGCCACCGACCGCGACGTGCTCAAAGCGCTGGGCGGACAGGCGCAGGCCCTGCCCGGATCGCGCATCATGCGGTTGCTCCCGCTGGACGCCGGCCAACGGCGAACCATAGTGGTGGACGACTTCAACGACGAGGCGAAGGCGGAGCACTTCCTCGCTCTGCTGGGCGATGTCCGTGACCTGCTCAGCCTGGCCGAGAACCCGCGGATGCTCAGCTTCATGATCCGCTGGTACCAGGAAGGGCTGCTCACCGACGCGAACCTCGCCGCCGGCAGACGAGCCGATCACCGCAGGGCGGCTCTACGAGCGGCTGCTGAGCACCTGGCTGGAGCACGAGTTCCACCGGCAGGACGAGGCCGGTGGCCCCGGCGCGCTGTCGGTGACCGAGCGGCTCGACGCGCTCGGCGAGGTCGCCCTGCGCCTGTGGCGCAGCGGGGAGGCATCGGTCCCGGCGGCGGACCTGGGCAGTGCGGCAGCGAAGGTCGCCGACCTGGCCCGGCTGCAGATGCGGCCGGCTGAAGCGGCGCAGGCGGTGGGATCCAGCACGGTGCTGGTGCGTGTCGGGGAGGACGCCTTCGGCTTCATCCACCAGTCGGTGCTGGAGTGGCTGATCGCCCGCTGGGCCGGGCAGTCCCTCGACGACAACGGTGACGGAGAACGGCTGGCCAGCGGGCCGCTGAGCCCGCTGATGGTCGACTTCCTGTGCGACCTCGCGGGCGACGACGCGGTGGTGGTCTGGGCGAGCCGGGTCGTCCACCCCGCCACCGCCGGTGCTGAGTCGACCGCCAAGGCGAACGCGGCACTGATCCTGCAGCGGCGGGGCATCATCGTGCAGGCGGTGAACTACGCGGGTGCGGACCTGCGCGGCAAGGACCTGTCCACCCATGACTTCACGGGGGCGGACCTGACCGCGGCCGACCTGTCCGGCGCGGTGCTGCCCCGCAGGCTGGGGGGCGCCACCCTGCACCGGGCGCAACTGGTCGCGGCCCGGTGCGACGGCGCCGACCTGACCGGCGCCGACCTGCGCGAGGCGGACCTGAGCCAAGCGCGGCTGATCGGCGCGGACCTCCGGGCGGCCCGCCTGGCCGGGGCGGTGCTGGACCGTGCGGTCCTGGTCGGCGCCGAGCTTGATCCTTGGGGACTGACCGGGGCAGCCGGCACATTCGGCACCGCGCTGCCCGGCTCGCCGGCGCAGGTACAGCTCGGGTCCTCCTCGCCCATCAGCGCGCTCGCCGCGATTCACGGCGGCGACATCCTCGCCACTGGCCATGCCGATGGCACGGTGCGGGTGTGGGATCCGGCCACCGGTGCCCGCTGCGCACCCTGGAAGGCCACACCGACTGGGTCCAAGCGTTGGCGGTGGACCCGGCGGGCCGCTGGCTGGCCTCCGCCGGCGCCGATGGCGTGGTGCGGTTGTGGGATCCGGCCACCGGTGCCCGCTGCGCACCCTGGAAGGCCACACCGACAGGGTCTGAGCGTTGGCGGTGGACCCGGCGGGCCGCTGGCTGGCCTCCGCCGGCACGATGGCATGGTGCGGTTGTGGGACCCGGCCACCGGTGCCCGCTGCGCACCCTGGAAGGCCACACCGGCAGGGTCTAGGCGTTGGCGGTGGACCCGAAGGGCAGCTGGCTGGCCTCCGCCGGCGACGATGGGGTGGTGCGGTTGTGGGACCCCGCCACCGGGGCCGCGCTGCGCACCCTGGAAGGCCACACCGACAGGATCTGGGCGTTGGCCGTCGACCCGAAGGGCAGCTGGCTGGCCTCCGCCGGCGACGATGGGGTGGTGCGGTTGTGGGACCCCGCCACCGGGGCCGCGCTGCGCACCCTGGAAGGCCACACCGGCAGGGTCTGGGCGTTGGCCGCCGACCCGAAGGGCCGCTGGCTGGCCTCGGCCGGCACGATGGCACGGTGCGGGTGTGGGATCCGGGCACCGGTGCGCCGCTGCGCACCCTGGAAGGCCACACCGCACGGGTCCGAGCGTTGGCGGTGGACCCGGCGGGCCGCTGGCTGGCCTCGGCCGGCGCCGATGGCACGGTGCGGGTGTGGGATCCGGCCACCGGTGCCCGCTGCGCACCCTGGAAGGCCACACCGGCTGGGTCTAAGCGTTGGCGGTGGACCCGGCGGGCCGCTGGCTGGCCTCGGCCGGCGACGATGGCACGGTGCGGGTGTGGGATCCGGGCACCGGTGCGCCGCTGCGCACCCTGGAAGGCCACACCGGCAGGGTCCAAGCGTTGGCGGTGGACCCGGCGGGCCGCTGGCTGGCCTCGGCCGGCGACGATGGCACGGTGCGGGTGTGGGATCCGGGCACCGGTGCGCCGCTGCGCACCCTGGAAGGCCACACCGACTGGGTCCAAGCGTTGGCGGTGGACCCGGCGGGCCGCTGGCTGGCCTCGGCCGGCACCGATGGCACGGTGCGGGTGTGGGATCCGGGCACCGGTGCGCCGCTGCGCACCCTGGAAGGCCCCACCGGCTGGGTCTGGGCGTTGGCGGTGGACCCGGCGGGCCGCTGGCTGGCCTCGGCCGGCGACGATCACACGGTGCGGGTGTGGGATCCGGGCACCGGTGCGCCGCTGCGCACCCTGAAAGGCCACACCGGCAGGGTCCGGGCGTTGGCGGTGGACCCGGCGGGCCGCTGGCTGGCCTCGGCCGGCGACGATCACACGGTGCGGGTGTGGGATCCGGGCACCGGTGCGCCGCTGCGCACCCTGAAAGGCCACACCGACTGGGTCCAAGCGTTGGCGGTGGACCCGGCGGGCCGCTGGCTGGCCTCGGCCGGCGACGATCGCGCGGTGCGGGTGTGGGATCCGGGCACCGGTGCGCCGCTGCGCACCCTGGAAGGCCACACCGGCTGGGTCTGGGCGTTGGCGGTGGACCCGGAGGGCCGCTGGCTGGCCTCGGCCGGCGACGATCACACGGTGCGGGTGTGGGATCCGGGCACCGGTGCGCCGCTGGCTACCGTGCTGGCGTCGGACACGGGGTGGGCAGTGTTGCTCCCAGACGGCAGTTACAAGCTGCACGGCCGCCCTGCTGGGTTGTGGTGGGCGATCGGGCTGTGCCGGTTCGATCCCGCGGATCTGCCCGACATCGCGCCGTACCAGCCGCAGCTGCGGAAGCTGCCCGATGACGCTCCCATCCGCTGATGGCCACTGACTCTGATGGCTACTGACGATCGGTGGGACCGCCTCACCCTGTCCGCGAAGGCCGCGTGGCGCTGGGCCTGGGCCACCGCGGCGGCTCGCACCGGGGCCGCCGTGCCGGCAGACGTGCTGGTGGACACTGTCGATCTGCTCGCCGGCCTGGCTGTGACCCATCTGCGAGACAACCCGGTCAGCCAGCTGTGCACGCATTTCCACATCCCGCTCGGCGCCCTACTCGGCGACGGCGGCGCGCGCCCGTACCGGGCCGAGGCGATGCTCGCCGCTGCCCGCCGCATCCCGGACGTCACGTTGCCCCCGATCGACAAGCAGGCCGAGCAGATCCTGGACTACGCGCTCACCGCGATGCCACCCAGCTCCGACGGGCTGGTCACGCTGTCCATGCTGTTCGGCGCGCTGCTGGAGACCAGCAACCCCGCCTCGATGGCCCTGCGCACCGAATTGGACAACCGCGGCGTCGACGTCGAGCCGGTCATGCGGTCCTGCCGCGAGCACCTCGGCACCCGCGAGTCCTACGCGGACTACCTGCGCGATCACCACCCGTACCAGCCGCCCGAGATCCCGCTGACGCCCTACGCGCCGGACGAGCCCCGGGCGCGCCGCCCACCGAAGAAAGCCGGCGACGAGCCAGGCGACCTGGTCGGCATCGCCGCCGAGGTGAACGCGTTCGCCTACCTGATCGCCGCCAAGACGCTCATCCCGCCGCTGGCCATCGGCCTGTTCGGCGACTGGGGTTCGGGCAAGAGCTACTTCCTGCGCAGCGTGCAGCGCCGGATCGACCAGCTGGCCGGCATCGAGATGGACCAGCCGTTCTACCGCAAGATCGCGCAGATCGAGTTCAACGCCTGGCAGTACGTGGGAGGCGACCTGTGGGCGAGCCTGCTGGAGCATCTGCTCCGCAACCTGCGCCGGGCCGGTGAACAGGACGAAGACGACCTGCTGGACGAGCGCAGGCGCGAGTACCTGAAGCAGATCACCGAGGCCACCGCTGAGCACGGCAGAGCCGTCAAGGAACGCGAAAAACTGACCAGGGAGAAGGAACAGGCCCAGCAGGCGGCACAGGAGAAGAACGAAGAACGGAAACGGAAACTTGCCGAGCTGGACACGGTCCGGCGTCGAAACCCGCTTCGCTGCCTACGACAGTCGGATGCGCTGAAAGCGGCCCTCGACGACGTCGAGAAACGGACCGGGCTCGACGAACTGGGCACGCAGGCTTACGAGCTGCAGCAGACGCTGGCCAGCACCGCTGAGACGCTGCGGCGCGCCGGCCCGGTGCTGGGGCCGTTGCGCACCGGGGGTTGGCGCTTCGTCGTCGCCGTGGTCGCATTGCTCGTCGTGATCGGGCTCGGGCCGCTGATCAGCCTCATCCTGAGCACGTTCGATGTCTCCGCCGTGTCCAACGTCATCGCCAGCCTGTCCGGGTTACTGGCCGGCACCACGGCGTATGCCGCTTACGGGAACAAGGTGCTCACCAGCACGCTCGGCATGATCTCCAAAGCTCAGAATCAGCTGAACGAAGACGTGGACCGGCAACGTGACGAGCTCGATCAGGAGATCCGCACGGCCGAGAACGAGCTTGCCGACGCCGAACGGGAGCTGGAGGCCGCGGTCGCCGAGGAACAGCGGCTCACCGCGTCGGTGACCGAGCTGGAAACCCAACTGGCCCGGATCACCCCCAGCAGCGTGCTCTCGGAATTCCTCGATCAGCGCTTCGCCAGCGACGACTACCGCCGCCATCTCGGCGTGCCTGCCCTGGTGCGCCGGGACCTGGAGCGGCTCTCCCGCCTGATCCAGGCGCACCACGACGGGAACCCAGCGGTGATCGACGACGAGCACGCGATCGACCGGATCGTGCTCTACATCGACGATCTGGACCGCTGCCCCACCGACATGGTGATCAAGGTGCTGGAGGCGGTGCACCTGCTGCTGGCGTTCCCGCTGTTCGTCGTGGTCGTCGCGGTGGACGCGCGGTGGCTGGAGTCCTCGCTGCGCGAGCACTACACCCAGCTGGGGACCGATCGGGCAAAGCCCGCCGACTACCTGGAGAAGATCTTCCAGGTG
Source organism: uncultured Actinomycetota bacterium (assembly GCA_963712995.1). GTDB lineage: Bacteria > Actinomycetota > Actinomycetes > Mycobacteriales > Pseudonocardiaceae. The sequence continues at coordinate 398,704 of CAVQKH010000026.1, forward strand.
CCGTTCTGGGTCCGCCCCCTCGGCGTGGACACCCGCCGGCGCATGGTGCGCCGCCTGCTGGCGCCCAACCTGGCCGGACCGGTCCCGGCAACCGGTGCCGGCGAGGGCACGGCCACAAAAACCGACCTGCCCGATGCCGACCTGCCCGAGTTCACCGCGCTGGTGGAGTCCTTCAGCGTCACCGACCCCGCGGAGCTGCCGCAGCTGCAGGCCGCGAAGCTGACCGTCACCGGTCCGGAGCTGAGCCTGGTCGAGGACATGTCCCCGCTGATCGGCGCCACCCCCCGGGCGGTGAAGCGCTTCATCAACGTCTACCTGCTGCTCAAGTCGGTGGGTCGCGGCCGCGGCTGGCCGGTTCCGGAACAGGGTCAGGTCGCGGTGCTGCTCGCGATCGCCACCGGGCTGCCCGACCTTGCCAGCGAGTTGCTGCCGACCCTGGTCACGGCGCAGCCCCCCACCCTGCGCACGGTGCTGGCCGGCCATACCGGCAGCGAGTTCGCCAAGCATCAGCAGCTCGCTCGGCTGGGCGCCTGGCTGGCCGGCCACCCAACCTGGCACGACGTCACCCTGGCCGGGATGGACCGCTGGATCGACCTCATCCTGCGCTTCCGCTTCGACCGCGTGCCGGCACCGGTGCCACCCGCCGACGGCGACCTGCGGTAGCGGCGCCGCGGTGGACCCCGATGCAGAATGTCCGTCGTGGCGGGCTTCAACTGGATCTCCCTGTGCACCGACTACGGCTACGCGGATGGATTCGTCGCGGCCTGCCACGGGGTGATCGCCCGGATCGCACCGCACGCGCGGGTGCTGGACGTCACGCACGCGGTCACGCCCGGTGATGTGCGGCACGGCTCGGTGGTGCTCGCCGACACGCTGCCCTGGCTGCCGGCCGCCGTGCACGTCGCGGTCGTCGACCCCGGGGTCGGTACGGCACGGCGCGGGATCGCGCTGCTCAGCGGCGACGCCGTGCTGGTCGGCCCGGACAACGGGCTGCTGCTCCCCGCGGCACAGGCCCTGGGCGGGGTGCGCGCCGCGTACGAGCTCGTCGAGCCCGGCTACCGGCTGCCAGCGGTCAGCGCGACGTTCCACGGCCGTGACGTCTTCGCGCCGGCCGCCGCGCACCTGGCCGCGGGCGTGGCACCGGACGCGCTGGGCCCCGCCGTCGACCCAGCTTCGCTGGTCATGCTGCCGGCGCCGGTGTGCCAGGTGGACGGTGACCGGATCCGGGCCGAGGTACTCACCGTGGACCACTTCGGCAACGTGGCGCTGGCGGCCGGGGCAGCCGAACTGGCTGCGATCGGCGTGCAGGTCGGGGAATCGGTGACGCTCCGGTGGCCGGCCGGCGCGCAGCCGGTGCTTTTCGGCAGGACCTTCGCCGACGTGCCGGAAGGGGAGCTCATCGCGCTGGTCGACTCCGCCGGCCACCTCGCAGTGGCTCGTCGCGCAGGCTCAGCGGCGCGCCACACCGGTCTGCGGCCCGGCACCGTGGTCGAGTTGATCTATACCCGATAGCCACCGGCTCAGTGGGCGAAGTGGCGGGTGCCGGTGAGGTAGAGCGGCACCCCGGCGGCCTCGGCGGCGGCGATCACCTCGGCGTCGCGGATCGACCCCCCGGGATGGGCCACGGCGCGGACCCCGGCGTCGAGCAGCACCTCCAGCCCGTCGGGGAACGGGAAGAACGCGTCGGAGACGGCCACCGAGCCGGCCGCCCGCTTGCCTGCGCGCTCCACCGCGAGCCGGGCCGCGTCCACCCGGTTCACCTGACCCATCCCGATGCCGACTGTCGCCAGATCCGCGGCGAGCAGGATCGCGTTGGACCGCACCGCGCGGCAGGTTCGCCACGCGAAGGCCAGGTCGGCCAGGATCGCCTCGCCCACGGGCGCACCCGTGGCCAGCGTCCAGGACGCAGGATCGTCGCCGGGCGCATCGAGCGCGTCCCGGGTCTGCAGCAGCAGCCCGCCCGAGAGCGCCCGGAACTCGACACCCGCCCGCTGCGGCGGCGTGGCCAGCAGCAGGCGCAGGTTCTTCTTGCGCCTCAGCAGCTCCAGCGCGCTCTGCGCGTAGGAGGGCGCCACCAGCACTTCGGTGAACACCGCGCTCACCTGCTCGGCGAGGGCGATGGTGACCTCGCGGTTACACGCGATCACCCCGCCGTAAGCGCTCACCGGGTCGCAGGCGTGCGCCCGGAAGTGCGCGTCGGCGACATCCCCGGCGGGTGACACCGCGATGCCGCACGGATTGGCGTGCTTGATGATCGCAACGCAGGCGGTGCCGTGGTCATGGGCGGCCCGCCAGGCCGCGTCGGCGTCGATGTAGTTGTTGTAGGACATCTCCTTGCCGTGCAGCTGCTGCGCGTGAGCCAGCCCGACCGAGGCCCCGCCGGTGTACAACGCGCCCTGCTGGTGCGGGTTCTCCCCGTAGCGCAACGCCGCCGCCTGCCGCCAGGAGGCGCCCACCCAGGCCGGGAAAGCCGTCCTGGTCCGAGACCGATCCCAGCCAGGACGCCACCGCGATGTCGTAGTCCGCGGTGTGCCGGAACGCGGTGAGGGCCAGCGCCCGCCGCTGCGCCGGGGTGAACCCGCCGGTCCGGACCGCGTCCAGCACGTCGCCGTAGGCCGCCGGGTCCACCACCACGGCCACCGAGGCGTGGTTTTTCGCCGCACCGCGCACCATCGCTGGACCACCGACGTCGATCTGCTCGACGCACTGGTCGAATCCAGCACCGGAGGCCACGGTGGCCTCGAACGGGTACAGGTTGACGACCAGCAGCTCGAAGGGCTCGATGTCCTGGGCGGCCAGCTGGGCCAGGTGCGCGGGCTGGCGGGTGTCGGCGAGCAGCCCGGCGTGCACCCGCGGGTGCAGCGTCTTGACCCGCCCGTCCAGGCATTCCGGGAAACCGGTGAGCTCCTCGACCGGGGTCACCGGGACACCGGCCTCAGCGATCACGGTCGCGGTCGTGCCGGTGGACACCAGCTGCACTCCGGCCGCGTGCAGCCCTAAGGCCAGCTCCCGCAAACCGGCTTTGTCCGACACACTCAGCAACGCCCTGCGCACCGGCCGGCGACCGTCTGGGGTCATGGAGTCAGTGGTCATGGAATCGAGACCTTTCGTCCGGTGACGGTGTACCCGTGGCGAGCCAGCTCGGCGACGACCTCCACCAGCAGCTGCCGCTCCACGACCTTGATCCGCTCGTGCAGCCGCGCCTGGGTGTCCGCGGGCAGCACCTCGACGGCGCGCTGAGCCAGGATCGGGCCGGTATCCACACCGGCGTCCGCCAGGTGCATGGTGGTGCCGGTCACCCGGACGCCGTAGTCCAGCGCGTCGGCCACCGCGCGCGGGCCGGGGAAGGCGGGCAGCAGGGCGGGATGGCTGTTGAGGATGCGGCCGCCGAAGCGGTCCAGGAACGCCGGGCCCAGGATTTTCATGAACCCGGCGGTGACGACCAGATCCGGTTGGTGCGCGGCGACCGCCTCGGTGAGCGCGGCGTCCCAGGACGCCCGGTCCGGGTGCCGGGCCAGCTCGACGAGGAAGGTGGGCAGCCCGCGATCACCAGCGCGCTCAAGCGCCGCGGTAGCGCCCCGATCGGCGCCGACCGCCACAACCTCGGCGGGATAGCCAGGACCCGTAGCGTCCAGCAACGCCTGCAACAACGTCCCAACCCCAGACACCAACACCACCACCCGCGCCGGGATCGGCAGGCGAATCTGATACACACCGCTACCTAACCGTAGTCGCCGTCTCACCGCGTTCTGGGGACAGACTGCAGTAATCCGCCCACGTTTTACTGCAGTCTGTCCCCAGAACGCGGTGGGGCCAGGTGGGTGAAGGGCTTGACGGCCTGGTGGAGGGCGACGATGCCGCCGGTGAGGTCGTGCCAGGCGACATCCGTCCAGCCTGCGGCGGCAACCCGGTGGGCGAGCGCCTGCTGGTCGGGCCAGGCTCGGATGGACTCGGCCAGGTAGACGTAGGCCTCCGGATTGCTGCTGACCCGCCGGGCAACGGCCGGCAGCCCGCGCATCAGGTATTCCAGGTACACCGTGCGGAACACCCGGTTGGTCGGGGCGGAGAACTCGCAGACGACCAGCCGGCCACCCGGCCGGGTGACCCGCGCCATCTCCACCAGCGCGGCGTCGGGATCGGCCACGTTGCGCAGCCCGAAGGAGATCGTGACCGCGTCGAAGACCCCGTCGGCGAAGGGCAGCGCCAGCGCGTCGGCTCCGACCAGCGGGACCTTGCGCGCCCGGCCCACGCGCAGCATCCCCAGCGAGAAATCCGCCGCCACGCTCCACGCTCCGGCACGGGCGAACTCCACCGTGGACACCGCGGTGCCCGCAGCGAGATCCAGCACCCGCTCCCCCGCTCGGGGAGCCACCGCGATGCGGGTGCACCGGCGCCACCGCCGGTCCTGACCGAAGGACAGCACGGTGTTGGTCAGGTCATAGCGGCGGGCCACCCCGTCGAACATCGCCGCGACATCCCGCGGGTCCTTGTCCAACCCTGCTCTGGGCACAGCGCCACCCTACGGTCAGCGCCACCCCCCGGTTGGTCGCCCTTCACGTACCGCCAGCGTCCCGTCCGCGCGCCGTCAACCCACGGTGTGCAGCCGTCATCCTTTTGGCCTCGTCCCGGGCCGCCTCCAGCACAGACATCACCTCGTCAACCTTCCCCGGAACCATGATCGCTTCCCAGGTGAATGGCGGTGATATCGACATCCACACCTTGCCTTGCACCACCGTGACAACCACGGTGGCATCAACTCCCTGCATTCCTTTAACAGAGATCCTGCGAGGCATACCCATGCTGGAGTGTGCAACCTGCCCGTGAGACAAAATTTCACGCTGACCTTTTTTGAGAAACGCTCTTCGTCCTGACCCAAGCCTGGGTACAAGCCTGCCCGGAGCAGGATCCGGCGGGAATGATCTGGCGGCGCACTGGTGGCGCACTCCTGACGCAGCTGCCCGGTACTACACTGCCTGCGATGTTCCCGATCGAGGGGGTGCGGCACTCATGACCACCGTGTACCGCTGGACTGGTCGTGAAGCAAAGCTGCTGCGCGAGGCGCTGCGGCTCAGCGTTCGCGATTTCGCTGCCCGACTGGGGGTCGGCGCGCGAACGGTCAACAAGTGGGAGGCGCGGCTAACGGACATCACCCCGTTGCCACACATGCAAGAGGTGCTGGACACTGCCCTTTCCCGGGCCTCCGACGAGGTGAAAGCGCGGTTTGCTGCCGCGACGCGCACAGACGTGCACGACCGCGAGACTGCACAAGCGCCGGACCTGGTTCTGCGAAGTGGGATGCTGCCAGTCGTGGTCAACGGCCGTCTGGTGTTCGTCCCGTTCGACGCTGATGCGCTAGTAGCGGGTGGAATCGGCGCGCTTGTGAACGAACTGGCAATATCGGCATGGCCAAGGATTCAACCTCTGGAGCCATGAGTAAAGAGGTCCAGGAGCGGAATCTTATCACCGCTGCGCCGTCCGACATTTGGCAGACACTCGCCGCGATCACCCTCGGCGAGGTGCAGGCAGATCTCGACCTGGATAGGCTCGAAAAGCTGATACCAAGCGTGGATGCCGACGAACCACCACCCCGAGTAGGTGCCGCAGACGTCGATGCCATCGAACGCACGAGCGACGCCTTGCGGCGCTGCGACTTCGCGCATGGCGGCGGTCTAGCCCGAGCAGCCACCATCGCCCAACTGCGGTCCGTTCTGCGGCTGCGTAAAGTGGCCGCGAACCCGGCAATTCGCGTCCGACTCGATATCGCAGCGGCCGATCTGGCGATGCTCACAGCGTGGTGCAGTTACGACACCGAACAGCACGAGCAGGCGCGTCAGTTGTGGACGGTTGCGCTGACGCTGTGCCGGCACACCGCTCATCCCCAGGCGGCCGATCTCGCAGTGGACGTCCTGCTGGACATGGCGCACCAGTCCCTTCACCTCAGCTGTCCTGAGAAAGCGCTACGGCTGGTCGGGCTCGGGCTTGCCGTGGAGAACAGCACCCCCGCCGCCGTGTCCGACGTCACTCGCAGCTACCTGGCCCACGTCCAAAGCTGGAGCTACGCCATGCTGGGTGAGACCACCGCGTGTGAGCGGGCTCTGCACCGAGCTGAGCAGTACTTCGCCGCCGCCGATCCGGGCTCAGCGCCAGCGTGGGCAGCTCACGTCGACACGGCCGAATTCGTCGCGCAGCAAGGTCACGCGTGGTACCTGCTTTCCGCTAACCAGCCCGATGCGGCGGCGCGGGCCGTGCCGCTGCTCACCTCAGCCACCAGCGCTCAAGGCAGCGATTACGCCCGCACCCGCGCGGTCAATCTCGCCGGGCTCGCTGGCTCCCACGCCCGAGCCGGGGACATCGACACCGCTGTGAGCGTCGGTCGCCACGCACTGGAGGAGATCAGCCGGACCTCGTCCCGACGTGCCTACCAGCGGCTGCGCATGCTCGATGACTGCCTCACGGTGCACCAGACGGCGGACGTGGACGAGCTGCGGCATGACATCCAGACTGCTTGCGCAGCCTCGTGACCACCCGCCGTGACAGTGGAGCACTTCCCGGCCACCACGAGCTGAGCGCCATCTGCGACGCGCTGCGCCTCGACCTCAGCGCGGCACGGATGCTGCCATCCCGGTCGAACGCCGTCTTCCATCTCCCCGCCGAAGGCGTCGTGGTGCGCCTGAGCAGCGCCAATCCGACAAACGAAAGGCGGGTCGCCCGGATCGTCACGCTGACCAAGTGGATCGCCGATCACGGTGGACCCGCACTGGCCCCGACACCGCACCCGCAGCCAGTACGGGAAGCCGGCACGGTCGCAACGCTCTGGCCCTATCTACCCTCGCCAAGCATTCCCACGGCTCGGGAACTCGGTGCTGCGGTCCGCGAACTGCACCATCTCGACCCCCAACCTCCAGTCCTGCCTGAACACCAGCCGCTGGCTCGCCTGCACGAAGCTCTCAACCTTGACGCCGCACGGGACCGGCCGGTGCTCCCTACCCACACCCGCGAGTGGCTTCTCGCCCATGCCGCACGGCTCCAGCACTCCTACGACACGACCCCGACCCCCCTCGGACGTGGTCTCATCCACGCCGACGTTCAACCCGACAACCTGCTCCAGGACCACGACGGGCGATGGCTACTCATTGACTGGGACCGCGCCAGCCACGGTCCCCGAGAACTCGATCTCGCTTTTGCCGTCCCCGACCACTTTCACGAGTCTGACACACAGCGGACTGAATTCAACATCGCCTACGGCTACGCCGTCACAGCCTGGGCAGGCTGGACCCTGATCCGCGACCTCACCGAACTACATTCCCTCGCCAGCTACATCCGCCGCGCTGTCACCAACCCTGCTGCCTCTGATGAACTCCACCGACGCGTCGCGTCGTTGATCAACGATGAACGCAACGTGGTATGGCGAAGCGTGCCAGGCTGACTCGGATGAATGACGGCAGACCCATCGGTATGCACGCAGTACCAGCAGATAACGCCGCAGCCGCGTTGACCGCGCGGGCCGAGGCTCGGCGCGTGCGGGCCCTCCGGACGCTCGCCAGTGATCAGCAGGCCCGGCTCGGCCAGTTCTTCACCCCCGAGCGGGTCGCTGCGCTCGTCGCCGGTCTGCCGCGGCTTCCGGAAACAGGTCGACTCCGCGTGCTCGACCCAGGAGCCGGATCAGGATCACTGAGCGCTGCCTTCACAGCCCGCGTGCTCCGAGAGTGTCCGGAGCTGGAACTCGAGATCGTCGCCGTCGAAATCGATCCCGGAGTAGGCCGCGGCCTCCGAGCGACCTTGGCCGATCTCACCGAAACCGCCAGTGCAGCAGGGATGTCCCGGAGTAGGCCGCCACCTCCACGCGACCTTGGCCGATCTCACCGAGACCGCCAGTGCAGCCGGGGTCGCAGTGGCGACGGAGATGGTGTGGGGTGATTATATCGAGCTCGCGACCAGCGCGACGGCGAAACCTGCCGCGCTCGAAGACCCCTTTGATATCGTCATCATGAACCCGCCATACCGTAAACTGGGCCTCACTTCCGCGTACCGCCGGACACTGCTCCAGCAGGGCGCCGAATGCCCGAATCTCTACGCCGCGTTTCTCGCTCTCGGCGCATCAGCTCTCCATACTGGCGGGCAGCTTGTCGCGATCACCCCGCGCTCGTTCGCGAACGGACCTTACTTCGGGCAATTTCGCCGTTTCCTGCTCGAGGCGCTGTCGCTCGATCGGCTGCATGTCTTCGAATCCCGTTCCACGGTCTTCTCCGATACCGGCGTGCTGCAGGAGAACGTCGCTTTCTCCGGAACCCGCCAGGGCAGCAACGACAAGGTGGTGCTGTCGGTGAGCCGCGGCTCCGAGGACACCACAGTCGAACGTGTCGTGCGCTACCTCGACGTGGTGGATCCTGGTGACGCACAGCATTTCATCCGGATCGTGGCCGATGACGAGGACGCCGCCGTCGCCGAGACCATGGCCAGCCTGCCGGCGACTCTGGTTGATCTCAACATCCAGGTCTCGACGGGCAAAGTCGTCGACTTCCGGGCACGCGAGAACCTGCGAAAATCCCCAGGAACCGACACCGCACCTTTGATCTATCCCGGTAATATGCGCAACGGGATCATCGAGTGGCCGCGAGAGATCCGCAAGCATCAGGGTTTCGCGTTGCGATCAGAGGCCGATCAGAAGAAGTTCCTGCTACCCGCCGGCTGCTATGTCGTCGTCAAGAGATTTTCCGCCAAGGAAGAACGCCGGCGAGTGGTGGCCGCGGTCTGGGATCTCCACCGGAACAGCTCGCCTGTCGCTTTCGAGAACCACCTCAACATCCTGCATGCCGGCGGCGCCGGCCTCGACCGCGATCTCGCCGTGGGACTGAGCTACTGGCTGAACAGCTCCCTGGTGGACACCTTCTTCCGCACCTTCTCCGGCCACACCCAGGTCAATGCCGCCGACCTGCGAACACTGCGCTTCCCGCCAGTCGACGCCCTCACAGCCCTCGGGCAGCGACACGAGATATCGCTGCCCGCGCAGCACGAGATCGACCGGCTGATCGAGGACGTCCTGAGCCGTCCGGAATGCTCTGCTCCAACCGGGCCTCGCTGGTAATGCCTGGTCCGGCGCAGCCCAGTGGCAGTGCATCCGACGTCAGCCGGTCGTCGGACGGTCCTGGCGAAGGATGTCGAGGACGGTGTCAAGTTTGCTGTCGACGGCGGTCAGGTGGTTCTCGACACCGGTCAATCTGCCATCGACGCTGGTCAGGCGGTCCTCGATCTGGTCAAGGCGGCTGCCCTGCCGCAGTTGGGTTGCCTGGACTTTCTGCATACCCACGGTGAGCTCCGACAGCAGCTCATAGATCGACTGCACGTCGCTATCGAGCTGACGGGTCTTGCGCTCGATCTCCGGTGACGCCGTCATGCGCGCGAGCGTAACCGGTCAGTTAGTGGTCGCTACACGGGGTGGTCGACGCGACATTGGCTCAGGAGATCACCTGTGGCACGTCCTCAACTCAACGATGCCCGGCTGGACGCTGGGCTCGTGGCGGCCACACTGCGGGCCCGAGACCGGCCGCTGGACGAGCGAAGCACGCGCCACGCTGACCCGGACGAGCTGGCTGGCGGCAGCGCCGCCCGTGGAAGGATCACGGAATGCACTCGTTGCTGTTCTACGACTACGTGGACGACATCGTCGAACGCCGTGCGCCTTTTCGACAGGCTCATCTGAGACTGGCCGGCGAGGCCCACGAACGGGGTGACCTGCTGATGGCCGGTGCTCTCACCGAACCGGTTGACGGTGGGGTGTTCGTGTTCGCCACCGACGACCGCTCGGTGGTGGAGGACTTCGTCACAAAAGATCCCTACGTGCGGGAGGGATTGGTGACGGCCTGGCGGATCCGGACCTGGAACGTCGTCATCGGCTGATCGACGGAGCTACGAGCAGACAGCGAGCGCCAACAGGTGATCGCTACGGGCGTCCCGAGAGGGAAGCCGGTCCAGATCGCGTTGCGCACAGCTCTACGCGACCCGCCACCTGAAGCCGGGCCGGACCACCACGTCAGTACTCGATCCGGTCGGGGTTGGCCAGCCAGACGTCGAACGGCTCGGCGCTGCCCGGCACCGCAAGCGCTTCCACCGGTATCGGCCAGCTCGCCCGGTCGTGGACGACAAGTTGGTAGAACTCCAGGTCAGCGAACCCGCCGCGGGCAGCGTCGTGCCGGTCCGCAGCGTAGACGACCCGGTCCACCCGGGCCCAGAGCGCGGCGAACACGCACAGCGGGCACGGCTCGCAGGAGGCGTACAGGGTCGCGCCGGCCAACGAGAAATCTCCGCGCGCGGAGCACGCCGTGCGGATGGCCACCACCTCGGCGTGCGCGGTGGGGTCGTTGTCCCGGGTGACCCGGTTCTGACCGGTGCTCACCAGCGCGCCGTCCGCGACCACCACCGCGCCGAACGGCCCACCCGCAAGCACGTTGCGGATCGCGAGATCGATCGCGGTGGTCAACCACTTCTCATCCGGCGACATCGTCGCGGTCAACTCCCTTGGTAAGTCGGCGACTGCGCTGCGGACGGGCAGCACGGTGAATGTCACGAGCTCCATCACCGAACGGTCTTACCCGTTCAACCGCGCGAAGGGGCCCGGGTCGTCCTCTCATGACGATCATGACGACCCGGGCATGCCCTCGCAGTGCCCCATCGCGCGGCTTCCCTACGCTGCGCGGTGCAGGCGTTCGGTCTCATAGCTGGGCGTCCCGGCGCTGCGCCCAGGTGTTGCGACCGACACTTCATACGATGCCGCAGCGCGGTGGGCGGCACATGAGGGTTCTCCCCTACCGGATCCCTGATTGATCCCCGAGGATTCCCCGGGCGCACCCGCCGAGCAGCCGGAACTGGTTTGACGGTAGTTACGCACCCGGTGATCATCGGCGAGCATGGAGCTACGCCTGCACAGTGATCTCGCCGAATTCGCCCGGCTCACCGGCGCGCTGTACGGCGCCGACCCGGTGACGCATACGGTGGCGATCACCATCACCGACCAGCGACTGACCGGCACGGTACCGGCCGAGGACGTGCGTACCCTGCTCACCGTGCACGCCGGGCCATCCGTGGTCGGCGCAGCGCTGCGCATCCACCCGTGGCCGCTGCTGGTCAGCGGGCTGCCGGTGGCCGCCACCGGGCTGGCCGCCATCGCGCTGGCCGGTCACGACCCGGAGCTGGGCCAGGTCTTCGGCCCTCGGGAACCCGCTGAAGCGTTCGCCGCCGCATGGTGCGCAGCCACCGGGGCTGCCGCGAGAATCGTGATGGCCAACCGGCTGTTCCGTCTCGAGGAGCTGATCCCGCCGGTGCGCGTGGCCGGGCAGGCCCGGCCGGTGGCGCTGGCCAGGGCGTCGCCGCCGGCCTACGGCATGTCCAGGATCGGTCCGGTGTACACCCCGCCCGAGCATCGCGGCCACGGCTACGGTTCGGCGGTCACCGCTGCCGCCACCCGGTGGGCGCTGGACGCCGGCGCCCACCACGTCGTGTTGTTCACCGACCTGGCCAACCCGGTGTCCAACAACATCTACCCCCGGCTGGGCTACCGCTTGGTGCACGACGCCGTGCAACTGGCCTTCGCCCCATGAGAACTGGTCCGCGTGCGAGTTCTGGGAGGGAATCAACGGTTTCGTGTGAGTCGTCCCGGCACGAGTGAGTGATAGCCCGGCCGGGTTGTTGCCCGCGAGGCCTGCCGGCCGAGTAATGTCGGCCGGCGTGAGCGAATCCAATATCATTCAGCAGAACCTGATACGCGACGTCGACGCTCTGGTCGCCGCACTGATGGCAGACGCCCCGGTGCCGGAGCTCGTGCGTATCACGGACCGGATCGCGGCTGTCACGGATCAATGGGACAGCATCCCTGCCTACGCGATCGTCGAGCTCCGCTCGGCGGTGGACCTGATGCTGGGCGGGCGAGGCTGCGCCACGATCAACGCGCTGCTCGCGGCCCGCTCGGAACTCACCGCGCCACAGGGCTGACCGGAGTATCAGACTGGGTGGCATGGCACTGACATTTGGTGATGCCCCGCTGTCCTCCCATCCGCGCAGCACCGTGAATTACCGCATCGACGGCCCCGGGCACCGCCTGTGGTTCGAGCCCTTCCCCCGGCGAGTGCGGGCGGTCCTGGGCGGCGCGACGGTGCTGGACACCACTCACGGGATGCTGCTACACGAGAGCAACGTCCTCCCGCAGCTCTACCTGCCCCGCAGCGACATTCGCGACGACCTGCTCACCCGCACCGATCACCGCACCCACTGTCCGTTCAAAGGCGACGCCAGTTACTGGTCGATCACGGTGAACGACCGGAGGGCTGACAACGCGGTGTGGTCCTACCTCGATCCGCTGCCCGAGGCAGCCTGGCTACGCGATCATGTCTCGCTGTACTGGGGCACGATGGACGCCTGGTTCGATGAGGACGACGAGGTGCTCGGGCACCTGCGCGACCCGTACCACCGGGTTGACGTCCGGTCCACCAGCCGGCACGTGCGGGTGGTGGCCGGCGAGGAAGTGGTCGCCGAGTCCCGCCGTGCGGTGCTGCTGTCCGAGACCTGTTTTCCCAACCGCTTCTACCTACCGGCCGACGATGTGCGTACCGAGCTGCTCGAGCCCTCTGGCACACACACCATCTGCCCCTACAAGGGCACCGCGTCCTACCACAGCCTGCGCACCCCATCGGGGCTGGTCATCGACGCCGTCTGGTGCTACCCGGAGCCCCTGGAAGGCGTGCGGGCGATCCGCGGGCACCTGTGCTTCGCCGCGGCGGGAATCGAGACCTGGGTGGACGGCGTGGCGCTGCGGCAATAGCCGCAGATCCGCCCCTACCCGCGACGAGCCAGGCGCCTGCGCAACCACCAGCTCGCCGGACCCACCACCGACCACAGCACCGCCAGCGTGACTGCGGCCGGCGTGACGCCCTGCACCCAAGCGCGCCCGGCGACCCGCACCTGATCCGGATCGGCGCTGTCGTACTCCACTCGCACCAGCTGCCCCACCAGTAGGCCCGACGGGTAGGCCACCCCCTGCTCCGGGCGGTACACCCGGCCCTCGGGCACAGCGAACTGCACCAGGGTCCGAATCGGGGTCACCGCGATCACCTGCGCGGTGGTACGCCCGGTCCGGGCGTCGATCCTGGCGTCGTCCAGCGCCGCCCCGGCGAGCGCCAGTGTGACGAGCACGCTCAGCACCCCGGCGACCACCAGCGGCGCCCACCACACCGGCAAGCGCCGCCAGCGGGGGGCCCGGTGGGCAACCCCGGCGACAGGCCCCGTAGCCAGTGCGGTCATCCGCCGCAGCCTATCGGCCCCACCGGCGGCGATCGACACGCGCGGCACCGTGCGGGTCGCCCTAATACGCTGGCGGCGTGACCACCGCCCCGCTACCCGACCGGCTGGTTGTGCATTCGCATCTGGTGCAGGGCGGTACCGGCCTGCTCGACATGTTGCCCTCCCCGCGCGGAGCGCTGTCCTGGGTTCGGGGTGGCGAGGGCCTGGTGGCCTGGGGCGAGGTGGCCCGGGTGTGCACCGAGGGCCCGTACCGCTTCGCCCGCGCGCAGGACTGGTGGCAGTCCTTCTGCGGGCAGCTGGACACCCGGGATGAAGTCGGGCTGCCGGGTAGCGGTCCGGTGGCCTTCGCCAGCCTCGCTTTCGACGATTCGCCGGGCAGCTCGGTGCTGGTGGTGCCGCGCGTGGTGGTGGGACGGCGGGGTGGCCGGACCTGGGTCACCGAGTTCCAGACCGGTATCGCGACCGGGCCGGTGGTACCGGTGAGCCGGCCCCATGGCCTGCGCTATTCCGACGGTGAGCTGCCGGTCACCGCGTGGCGCGACGCGGTGGCCCGCGCGGTGGCCCGGATGCGCAACGGGACGGCGCCGGCGAAGGTGGTGCTCGCACACGACCTCCTCGCGGTCGCCGACGAGCCGTTGGATCCCCGGTTCCTGCTGCACGGGCTGGCCGCCCGCTACCCCTCCTGCTGGACGTTCGCGGTCGATCACCTCGTCGGTGCGACCCCGGAGTTGCTGTTGCGCCGCCAAGGAACCGAGCTGCTCTCGCAGGTACTGGCCGGAACCATCTGGCCACACGACGGGTCCAACGCCTGGGCGCTGGCGCTGGAGCTGCTCGACTCGGCGAAGAATCGGGATGAGCACCGGTACGCGGTGGACTCGCTGGCCCAGGCGCTGCAGCCGTTCTGCACCGAGCTGACCGTGCCAACCGCCCCCAGCGTGCTGCAACTGCGCAACGTGCTGCACCTGGCCACCGAGGTACGGGGGGTGCTGCATCCCGCAGGTCCCCCACTGCTGACCCTGGCCGATGCCGTGCACCCCACCGCCGCCGTGGGCGGCACCCCCACCTCGGCCGCGGTCAGCACGATCAGCGAGCTGGAAGCGATGGACCGCGGGCGCTACGCCGGCCCGGTCGGCTGGGTCGACGCCGCGGGGGACGGCGAGCTCGGCATTGCGCTGCGCTGCGCTCAGGTCGTCGGCCGGTTCGCCCGCTTGTTCGCCGGTTGCGGCATCGTGGCCGACTCCGACCCCGACTCCGAGGTCGCCGAAGCCGCCGCCAAGCTCGTCCCCATCCGCGACGCCCTGGAAGGCGTCCACTAACCCCGCAGCTAACCGGGAGGGGCGGGAGGGCGGGCGGGGGTGAACAGCCAGGTTTGGGCCACCTTGTCGACCTGCTTGCCGGAGACGCGCTCGACGATGGCCAGGAAGTCCTGGACCGAACCGTTCTTGCCGGCCCGCTCGGTGGTCCAGGCGCGCAACGCGGCGAAGAAGTTCTTGTCCCCCACCGCTACCCGAAGCGCCTGCAGCGCCATCCCGCCGCGCGTGTAGACCGCTCCGTCCAGCACCCCCGTCGCTCCCGGAGCCCCCGGCGGGGTCCGCCAGAATTCGTCACCCGCGGGATGGCCGGCGTACTCCTGCGCGGCCCGCTGCTTGGCACTGAGGCCACCGTTACGTTCCGAATACAGCCATTCGGCATAGGTGGCGAAGCCCTCGTTGAGCCAGATATCGCTCCAGCGGTGCACCGAGACGCTGTCCCCGAACCACTGGTGAGCCAGCTCGTGCACTATCACCGTGATCTCCGGGCCGCCACCGAAGAAAGCCAACCCGTACACCGGGCGGGTCTGGGTCTCCAGCGCGAAACCCAGGGTGGAGTTCGGTACCACGCCGCCGAGCTGGCGGAACGGGTAGGGACCGAAGATCCCGGAAAGGAACTCGAGGACCTCTGGCGTCCGCTCCACCGAGGCCCGTGCCGCCTCCGCGAGCTGCGGGTCGATTCCCCGGTCATAGGCTGCCAGGTAGAGACCGAAGCGGGTGTCGCGGCGGACGATGTCGTAGTTCCCGATCGCGACGAAGGCCAGGTAGGAGGCCATCGGCTCGCTCGCCTGCCAACGCCACTGCGCCAAGCCGGGCCCGGCCGGCTCAGGGCCACCGAGCAGGGCCCCATTGGAGATCACCTGCAGGCCGGCGGGCACGACCGCGGTGATCGTGAAGGTGGCCTTGTCCGAGGGGTGATCGTTGACCGGGTACCACCAGGCTGCCATGTCCGGTTCGCCCACCGCGAGCGCGCCGTCGGTGGTGCGCACCCACGGTGAGGCGACACCCGCTCCGCCGGGGACCTCCGAGGGCACCCCGGCGTAGTCCACTCGCACCGCCATCGTCTCTCCGGCCTGCACCGGGGCAGGCGGGGTGATCTGCAACTCACCACCGACCTGACGGATCTGCGCCGGCTGGTCGTTCACCATGACAGCGGAGGCGGGCAGCCTCAGGTCGAGATTGAACCGGGAGAGGCTCTCGGTGGCCCGAGCAGTGACCGTGGTTTGCCCCTCCAGCCGATCGCTGGGAGGGTCGTAGCGGACGTGAATGTCGTAGGCGGTGACGTCGTAACCACCGTTACCCGCCCGCGGAAAGTACGCATCTCCGATGCCGTCGGCGCCGATGACCGGTAGCAGCGAGGCGGGGGCGGGTGGAGGCGGAACCGCGGCCGGCGCGGACGGGGAACCCGAGCCCCGCCACGGCACCACCAGCGCGACCAGCACCAGCAGCACCGCCAACGCCGGCCCGATCAACAACGCCCGGTTTCGCATGACCACCTCCGCCGCACGACCTTAGGCCCTGTCAGCCGTCTGCGGGCGCACCACACCGCTCGCCCGGCCTGGATCCACGCGGTGGAAGGGTTCACGAATGGTCAGCATGCCCCCGACGCCGTTCACGCCGGGTTAAGGACGCAAGCCGAACCACTGCGAGCCGGGCGCGCTAGCCTGCCTGCCCATGGTCTCCGAGCTGTTCGATCCCTCTGCTTGGCGCAGTGTCGAGGGCTTCGACTTCGCCGACATCACCTACCACCGGGCAGTGGCGCACGGCACGGTACGGATCGCCTTCGACCGGCCGGAGGTCCGCAACGCCTTCCGCCCGGCCACGGTGGATGAGCTCTACCAGGCGTTGGATCACGCCCGGATGACCCCGGATGTGGGATGCGTGCTACTCACCGGCAACGGGCCCGCGCCGACCGACGGCGGCTGGGCCTTCTGCTCGGGCGGGGACCAGCGGATCCGCGGCCGGTCCGGTTACCAGTACGCCAGCGGCGAGACCGCGGACACCGTGGACCCGGCACGCTCCGGGCGGCTGCACATCCTGGAATGCCAGCGGCTGATCAGGTTCATGCCCAAGGTGGTGATCGCGGTGGTGCCCGGCTGGGCGGCCGGCGGCGGGCACTCCCTGCACGTGGTCTGCGACCTGACACTGGCCTGCGCCGAGCACGCCCGGTTCAAGCAGACCGACGCCGACGTGGGCTCCTTCGACGGCGGATTCGGCTCGGCCTATCTCGCCCGGCAGGTGGGGCAGAAGTTCGCCCGGGAGATCTTCTTCCTCGGGCACGAATACAGCGCGGCCGAGGCGCACCGGATGGGTATGGTCAATGCGGTCGTACCACACGCATCGCTGGAGACGACCGCCCTGGAATGGGCCGGCACGGTCAACGCGAAATCCCCCACCGCACAACGGATGCTCAAGTACGCCTTCAACCTGATCGACGACGGGCTGGTCGGCCAGCAGCTCTTCGCTGGTGAATCCACCCGGTTGGCCTATATGACCGACGAGGCCGTCGAAGGCCGCGACGCCTTTCTCGAGAAGCGCGCCCCGGACTGGTCAGAGTTCCCCTGGCACTACTAGCCGGGTTTATTCCTCCTTGCCGCCATAGCGGCTACGCTCGTTTCCCGATGTTCGGCGGCTCCGGCAGCTCCTGAGCCACCGGCCGCCCAGACGGCACTACGAGCGGGTCCGCGTCGGCGCAGACGGCGATCATCGTGAATCTACTACGCCGTTCAGGTGGTTGGTGTTTATTCTTGCCACGCTTGGCGGCCTGTCTCGATCATCATGTAACGGGCTCAACCCGATAGCGGTTCTGATGGGGAAGCGCTTCAGAGCAGTGGTCGTGATAGGGGTGACCTTGCCTTCGGTCCGATCTGGCTGTCGGGGTTGTGCCGGGCTGTCCAGAGCGGCTATCGGCGGCTCTCTGCCACCCCTTTGGAGGCTCCGGTGACCACGACCGCAGTGTCCGTGCTCGGGATCCTTGCCTGGGTCTTGATGGCGATCCCGCTTGCGTTACTCGTTGCACGGGTGATGCGGCTGAACAGACCGCAGGCCCCTGAGGTCGAGCTGTCCTTGACCCCTGCGGTCGGGAAACCGTTTCTCGACCCCGCTTTTGAGGCAAGGCCGCTACCCTGCCCAGTTGTTGAGGCAAAACCACTACCATACCCAGTTGTTGAGGCAAGACCACTACCCTGCCCAGTTATTGAGGTGATGGCCCGGTTCCCGGCTGAACCGACCCGGTTCGTCGGCCGTGCCGAGGTGATGGCGGCGGCCAACACCGCTGTGGCTCCGGGTTCCGGGCGTACCGCGGTGGTGTTCCATGGGATCGCCGGTGTGGGCAAGACCGCCTGCGCGGTAGAGCTGGCCTACCGCCACCAGCACGGCTTCGTGGCGTTGGCGTTCTGGTCCGCGCCCACCGATCCAGATCAGTTCGGCGATGCGCTGCGCCAGCTGGCGGTGGCGTTGGAGGCGCAACTGGCCGACTACGGATTCACGATGCTCGATGAGATTGCCACCTTGGAAAATCTGGAGAAGTTCCTGCCTACTCTCACCGCCGTTCTCGCCGGCGCGGGTTTTCTGCTGGTACTGGACAATCTCGATACCCTGCTCACCCCGGCGGGCCAGTGGCGCGACCCTCGCTGGGCGCCGCTATTGCGCGCGCTCACCGATCACCAGAGATCATCGCGAGTGATTGTGACCAGCCGCATCGTGCCGGCCGGGCTGAACCCCGACACGGTACTGATCCAGCCGGTGTCCGCGCTGTCCCGAAAGGAGTCCCTATGGCTGATCCGCAGGCTGTCTAACCTGCGCGCGCTACTACACACCGTGGCATTGGGCCGCGGTGTGCTCACCCTGACCCAGGGTCATCCCCAGCTGCTGGAGCTTGCAGCCGCAGCCGCAGCCGACCCGCCCCGGCTGGCCTACCAGCTGGCTGAAATCGAAGCAGCGGTGGACAAGACGGCGCCGCTGGCAGCGTTTCTTGCTGAGGGCCACACCAGGCTGGACGCCAAGCAGATGCTGCAGACCTTCAACGCGTGGATCATCACCGTCGCCGCGACGCTGCCCGCCCCGGCGCGGCTGCTGTTGCAAGCACTGTGCCGGGTCGAGGAGACCGACCGGAACACGGCCGTCATCACCGTGAACTGGCCTGCCCTGTGGCGACGCTGGGACCAGCCCGGTGAACCACCACCGTTCGCCTCGACGATCGCTGCGCTGACCACAGCAGCGTTGATCACCACCGACCCGAACGATGATCCCACCGATCCGAACGAGCCCGTGCGCTACCGACTCCACCCCGGCATCGTCGAGGCCATCCACACTGTGACTCCGCAGCCGGTCACCGCTGCCGTCGACGCGCAACTGGCCGCTTGGTGGACCATCGTCGGGGGTTGGGGAATTGAACAGCAACACACCAGCAACGAGATCAATCAATTCACTGCAAAGGCCGGCTTGACTGCCGCCCGCTACCTGCTTCATCAACACGGCTGGAACGGCCCCCAATTCATGGTGCGGGCCAGCCTGGCCGCCGCCACCTACCTCCTGCGTCAACACGACTACAACGCCGCCAGTTGCCTGCTCGAAAGCACCCTGACCCGGCAGGGATACTCCCCGATCACCTCGCTGGCTGTCCTTCCCCTACTGCGGCGCATCGCCGAGGCCACAGGCGCTGTCAAAGACCTCACCGTGCTCGCCGCCGCGTTGCGGAAGGTGGATCCGGGTGAGGCCGAAACCCTGCTACGTCGCGCCTACGACCAAGCCAGAACCGGCGGCGACCACGGGCTTGCCTCCACTACCGCCGGTGAGCTGCTCACACTGCTGCGCGACCAGGACCGGCTTGATGAGGCTCTCACCCTGGCCGGTCAGAAAATCGAGCACACCCACCGGGCCGGGTTCGGGCTCTGGACCCAACTCAGCGACCAAGGCCGGCGACTGCAAATACTCCATCTGCTCGGCCACCATGAACAGGTCCTCCTCCACCTGCCCGCGTTGCGGGCCCAGATCGCCGACCAACCCGACCAGCGCGCCGACAACGACCGCGTGGACCCGTGGAACGCCCGTGAAGGCATCCTCCATACCGGCCGCCTGTCCGCCGTGGCCCTGCAGCGCTGGGAGGACACACTCGAGCTCAACGATGAGATCACCAGCACCCAGCGACGACGCGGCGCCAACCCCCAGGAGATCGCCCGCGCCCGGTTCCACGACTACCTCCCGCTGCTTCGCCTCGGTCGACTCACCGAAGCTGACCACCTCCTGCGCGACTGCCAGGACGTCTTCGACACCACCGGAGACATCACCCAGCTCGCTGTGATCCATGCCGCCCGCGCGGACCTGGAAAACACTCGTGACCATCCAGCCGATGCCGTCGAACTCCAGCGCACCTCGCTGCGCCTCTGCTACCTCCACCCCGATCCCCACGAGATCTCCACAGCACACCATCACCTCGCCAATTACCTCTCCCGCGCCGACGTAGAGCCCGCCGAGCAACGCGCCCACCGCCTCACCGCCTCACTCCTTAACCACCTCACCGGCAACACGCCCGAACTCACCGAAACACTCAGGGCGCTGGCCAGCGAGCTCCGCAGCGATACCAGCGATCCCGACGCGCAGAAACTTCCCACAACCCTGCCCGAAATCACCCACCTCATTGACGCCGATGACGGGATCCGCCTCGGCGAGCTTCTGACCGCACTATGCCCCAACCCTGCCACCGCCGAACACGCCCTAGCCGACCTGTTAACCATCGCCGCGCACTGTGCTAACCAGGCCCACTAATCACCGGGGAACAACCAATTGCCAATAATGAAAGTAGCTGTGGCCCGGGCCCCCGGGGGGCGAGAGGCCCGGGCCACAAAATGGACTGGAGGCCGCGCAACGAGAGGGGCAGCGCGCATGAAACTCCAGCCCTCCGTCTCCCCATTCAAGAACTGAATTAGCGGGGAGAGGACATCATGACAACCCGACTATCGGCCGCGGGCGCCGAAACGTTAACACGCAAGCACCAGATAACTGGTCGTCGCCGATAGGATACGGAATGTCACGAATCGTTGCTCTCGCCATTTCCGACAATTCATCACCTGGCATCTGCGTGGCAGGCCAGGTTGCCAGCGGGCACCACTTCGCGTCGGTGTTCGGCGGGCTACCGTCCGAGACCAGAACCCCGCCGCCCGCAGCCGGAGACCTCCCGGCACGATAGCGGTGCACTGACGGGAGGGGCAGCGGATTGATCGGTCCTAGACCTCCCGAACTCAACAGCAGCGCTGCCGAAGCGCGGCACGACGACACTGGTGTTGAGTTCGGGATAACGAGAGCTGTCGGGGTCCGCACATCCAGGGTGGTGCTGCGGTGCGGGTGATCCGCTGTGACGGGTCCCCGGAGGCGATCAGGGAGCTCGACGCCGCACTCCAGGCCATGCTGGCGGGGGGCGAGTCAGTGGCCCCGGCAGGACCGGGGTGCCCGGTTGCGCCCAGAGACCCGGGTTCCGGGCAGGTCGTCCTGGCCACTTCGGGCTCCACCGGAACGCAGAAGTGGGTACAGCTGCGCGCGGCCGCGCTGAACGCTTCCGCGGCGGCCACCCATGCCCGGCTGGGGGGCCCTGGCCGATGGTTGCTGGCGCTACCCACCCACCATGTCGCTGGGCTGCAGGTGCTGGTCCGGGCGGCACTCGCGGGCAACCGGCCCGCGATCCTGGACCTGCGCGGCGGCTTCAACCCGGCAGCTTTCGGTACCGCCGCACGGCGGCTGGCCAAGACAGCCGGGCGGCGCTACACGGCACTGGTACCAACCCAGCTGGCCCGGCTGCTCGACACCGATCCCGAGCCACTCGCCGGCTTCGACGCGGTCCTGCTGGGCGGCGCCGCCGCGCCGGAGCAGCTGCTGGCGCGGGCTCGGGCGGCCGGCGTGCCCGTGGTGACCACCTACGGCATGACCGAGACCGCGGGCGGCTGCGTCTACGACGGATGGCCACTGGACGGGACGCACGTCCGGTGCAACGGCAACCGCGGCACCATCGAGCTGGCGGGTCCGACGCTGGCCACCGGATATCTCGACGCTCCCGAGGACACCGCAAGGGCGTTTCGTGACGGCTGGTTCCGCAGCTGCGATCTTGGCCGACTCGACCCGCAAGGCCGGCTCCGGGTGCTCGGCCGAACCGACGACCTGATCATCACAGGGGGACTCAACGTAGCCCCAGCCGAGGTGGAGGCCGTGCTGACCGGCCTGCCCGGGGTCGCGGCCGCCTGCGTGGTGGGCCTGCCCGATCCGGAGTGGGGCGAGCGGGTCACCGCCGTCGTGATACCCACTGATCCCGGCCGGCCCCCGGACCCCGATACGTTGCGGGCGGCCGCCCACCGCCTGCTGAGCGGGGCGCAGCTGCCCAAGGAGATCATCCTTTTGGACACGCTTCCGGTCCGTGGGGTCGGCAAGCCTGATCGCGGCGCCGTCCGGGCCATGCTCACCGCCCGGAATCCCTGAACGCCTGAACACGGTCAGTACACGTTCACCCACACAGGGCATGAACTGCACCCCTCATTCCGCGTTGCAGTGGATACCATTAGTCCAAACAGCCCCACTGGTCACAATGGCAACACCAGCCCCCGACCTGTCAGGAGCAGTTCCGTGACGCCGGCTCGCCGCTACCGCCGTCCCCACCGCAGGGCACGGATCACCGTCGTGACCGTCGTCGCGCTGCTCGCTGTCCTTGCCGGGGCGGACCTGCCGGCCTTCGCCCACAGCAGTGCCCCGGAGGCGCCCACCGCCGAGGGCACCAGCTGGTTTGCCCACCTTGCCCCGGACTGGGACGACACGAACGTGCGGTTCGACGCTGGTGGACTGCGCCTGGACCCCGGGGCAGCCGGGCCGGCGAGCGTCAGGTCCAACCACCCGGAAGGCATGCTGCTCACCACAGTGCACCCGCTGACCCAGCTCAGCAGCCAGGTGGCGGCGGAGATCGCCGCCGAGCAGCCGGCCGGTTCGGCGGTCGTGGTGGACGTCCGCGGCATCCGCGGGGACGGCTCGTGGACCGAGTGGGTACCCATCGTCTCGCAGGCACCCGCGGCGCTGGATGCGGCGGTGACCGCCGTGCAGGCCCGGGTCATGCTGCGCAGCGGAGGCGAGGCCAGTCCAGTGGTGCGATCAGTGCGCCTGCACGCCAAACCCGGCGTGCAGCTGCTCGCCGCTCACCCGCGCAAGGCCCGCAGCTACCGGGTGTTCGCCACCCGCGAGGGCCTGGTCGGGGGCAAGACAGCCAACGGTCACGTGATCCGCGAGCGGGACCACTTCGTCGCGCTGCCCTCACGCCGTGGGCTGGCCCCCCGTGGCTCTGGCGACTACACGGTGAAGGTCTGCGCGGCCAATGGCCGATGCGAGTGGGCGCCGGTATGGGACGTCGGGCCGTGGAACACCACCGACGACTACTGGAACCCTCCGGAGGTCCGCCAGTCCTGGCCTGACCTGCCGCGGGGCCGGCCGCAGGCGCAAGCGGCCCACGACGAGGGCTACCACGACGGTATGGACCAGTTCGGCCGCAAAGTGCGCAATCCGGCGGGGATCGACCTGGCTGATGGCACGTTCTGGGATGGCCTGGGATTGCAGAACAACAGCTGGGTCACCGTCACCTATCTCTGGGTGGACGGCGGATCGCCCGCCATCGTGCGGATCCCGATCCTGCCGGTGCGCAGCGGGCCCGGCGAGAAGTACCCGACGGTCGGGCTGGCCGTCCAGCGCGCCAAGCTGATGGTCGAGTGCGCCGTCACCGGCCAGACCGTCACCGGCAGCCAGGGCAGCACCGACCGGTGGCTGCGAATCGGCCCGAAGCAGTTCATCCCCGCCGCGCACGTCGGCGCTCCTGCCGCCAACGACACCTCGGCAGCCCACAACCCCATTCCAGCGATCCCGACCAAGAAACCGATGGTTCACCAGGTGTCAGCGCAGCACTGCGCGACCCCGTAGGGTTGGCCCGTGGCGAGCGTGGCGCAGTGGGTGGAGGGTGCCCGTCCTCGCACGTTGCCCAACTCGATCGCTCCGGTGCTGGCCGGCTGGGGCGCGGCGGCCGCGCTCGGCGCGGCGCCCTGGACGCGGGCGCTGCTTGCACTGGTCGTGACACTGGCGTTGCAGATCGGGGTCAACTACGCCAACGACTACTCCGACGGCATCCGCGGCACCGACGCGGTCCGGGTGGGTCCGATGCGGCTGGTCGGATCCGGCGCCGCCGCACCTGGCGCGGTCCGCACGGCCGCGCTGGCCAGCTTCCTGATCGCCTCGGTGGCCGGCCTGGGACTGGTCGCAATGACCGGAAAGTGGTGGCTGCTGGCGCTGGGCGCGGTCTGCGTGGCCGCGGCGTGGTGCTACACCGACGGGCCCCGGCCCTACGGCTACGCCGGGTTCGGTGAGCTCGCCGTGTTCGTCTTCTTCGGCCTGGTCGCGGTGCTCGGTACCCAGTACGTGATCGGCGGGCAGATCACCTCCACCGGCACTCTCGCCGCCGTCGCGGTAGGCGCGATGTCGGCCGCGGTGCTGGTGGCCAACAACCTTCGCGACATCCCCACCGACGCGCTGGCCGCCAAACACACCCTCGCCGTCCGACTGGGCGATCACCGGACCAGAACGCTCTACACCGCGCTGGTGGCCGTCCCGTTCGTGGTGACCCTCGGCTTGGCGACCACCAGGTGGGTCACCCTGGCCGGCCTGCTCGCGCTGGTGCTGGCGGTGCCCGCGCTGCGCCGGGTCCGGGGCGGCGCGGGCGGCGCGGAGCTGATCCCGGTGCTGCGGGACACCGGACTCGCCCTGTTGGTGTGGGCCAGCGCCACCGCCGCGGCGCTGGCCTTGTGAGTGGCATTCGGGGCTGTAACCCTGTTTCCCACTCAAACACTGTTCCCACTCACAGGTCGCCACGCAGCTGACGGCGGAGCCGGTCACGTTCGGCTTTGCGGCGCGCCCCCACCACGGCCAGCCCGGCACTCACCCTGGCTCGTAACGACGCGAGCAGCAGCATCGACAGCGGCAGCGCCACCACCAGCGCGAGCAGGATTGCCACCAGCAGTGGGATGCCGGCGAGCACCAGAAGCATCGCCAGCACCGCCACCATCGCCACCCTGGCCAGGCTGTAAAGCGCCACGTCGCGGACGAGCGCAGGCCCGGTCGGTGGAGTGTGTGGTGGCACCACAGCCGCTGAGCATAGCCCGCCGATCGGTGCTCCTCGACGAGCGTTCGGCTTGATGTCCGGTTCGCGGAAATTGGGCCGAATGGGTACAGCGTGTGTAGCGCTGCTGGTCAGCGGGTATTCCACGGCAACGACTGAGGTGGTTTGGAGGCTTGTGATGAACACCGTCGGCTGGATCGTCCTGGGAATCGGAATAGTGGTGGTGGTCGTACTGCTGGTGGTGGCGCTGCGCTGGCGCAGCCGAGCCAGACTGCAGCAGCGATTCGGCCCCGAATACGACCGTGAAGTGGCGGCCAGAGGCAGCGAGCGCGACGCGGAGCGTCACTTGCGGGATGTCGCCGATCGGCGTGATCGACTCGACATCCGCCAGCTCGACCCGGCGGCCCGCGATCGCTACAACCGGCGCTGGCAGGCCGTGCAGACCGATTTCGTCGATCAGCCCGCACACGCGCTGGATGCAGCGGATCGGCTGGTGATCGACGTCATGCAGGATCGTGGCTACCCGGTGCAGGACTTCAGCGAGCGGGCCGAGCTCATCGCCGCCGACCATCCCCAGGTCGTTGAGCATTACCGGGCCGCGCACGCCGCCCGGCAGCAGCACACGCCGAGCCATGGCGCTGCCGGCGACGCGGCCGACACCGAAGCACTACGCCAAGCATTCGTGCACTACCGCGCGCTGTTTGACGAGCTCGTGCACGACCGCTCAGCCACGACAGACCACTAACGGAGGCAGCAGATGACTACCAAGCGACAGCACGGAGAGCCCGAACGGCAAGAAGGCCTGGGCGGGCGCGTACGTCGTTTCATCGACAGTGAGCTGGGTCGCACCCCGGACAAGGAAAATCAAGGAACCGCCGAGGCAGACACCGAGTATCGCCAAGGGCAGGATCGACCCATGGAGTCCGATCCACGCCCGGAGAACGTCCATCGCAACGTCGGCACCAGCGAGATCGATACATCGGGTGAGATCGGCAAATTGGGTGATATCGGTCACCCCCCCACGGCCGAAGAGCCGGCACCGGGCCCCAGCCGCTCACGGGAGGCGGCCGCCGCCGACGGCAGCGCGGCGCGGGTGGGACTGCTCAATGACCCGGCCAGCCTGCGCAACGAGTGGCAACAGGTGCAGGGCACCTTCGTCGACGATCCGCAGCAGGCGGTGCATGATGCCAGCGTGCTCGTCGACCGGACGCTACGGGAGATCCACGCGAACGTCACCCGCGGTCAGCTCCACGACCCGACATCGACCGAGGATCTACGGGTGAGCTTCCAGCGCTACCGCGAATTCTTCCAACGGCTGTTAACAGCGTGAGTAACCACCGTGAGTAACCACGCAGCGCTGAACGGCTGCGCAACGAGCGCCCCTGAACCGCACCGCCCAAGAGTCAGGCGGTGCGGTTCACCCGTTAGGGGTAGAGATTTGGGACGATTCATCCCATTACCGACGCTTTACCTCTACAGAACCGTTCGAGTACCTGGCGGGCGACCTGTCACGATACTCCGGTAGGTCCCTACTGTGAGGTCGACGCGCTTGGGGAGGCCCGTCATGTCCCAACCACAGAGCACCGAACGTCTGCTCACTCCGGGGGAGGTGGCTGCACTGTTCCGGGTGGATCCCAAGACGGTCACGCGGTGGGCTTCCGCCGGGCGGATCGGCTCGATCAGAACCCCGGGCGGGCACCGGCGATTCCGGGAGACCGAGGTCCGCGCGCTGCTCGCTTCACTCACCACCCCGGCACCACTGGATCGTTCATCGGAGCGTGCCGCTCGCAAAACCGCCGGGTGACATCCACGTGAGGTCGGCTCGCCTGCTTCGCGGCGCGCTACTACGCTCGGTGGCGACGCGGAGGAGGTGGCTGGTGTGCAGTACCTAGTGGCGGCGCTCGGCATCGCTGGGATCACCGTTTTGCTGTGGAAGGCGGTGCGCCCGCAGCGTCCGGCAACGAGCACGGTGCTCGCGCCGGATGACGATCCGGAGTTCCTCAAGGGTTTGAACCGCAAACCCAACGAGGAACGCTGAGGCGGACCGCTGCCCCGGTGGGCCGGAATCAGATCCCGGCGTAGGAATGCCAGCCAGCCACGACGATGTTGACGAAGAACAGGTTGAACAGCATCACGACGAAGCCGGCCACGTTGATCCATGCTGCCGGTGAGCCACGCCATCCGGCTGTGGCCCTGGCATGCAGGTACCCCGCGTACACCACCCAGGCGACCAGGGCGCACGTCTCCTTGGGGTCCCAACCCCAGTAGCGGCCCCACGCGGCCTCGGCCCAGATCGCTCCGGTGATGATCGCGAAGGTCCAGATCGGGATGGCCACCACCGCGGTGCGGTAGGCCAAGCGATCCAGTGTGGCGCGCTCAGGCAGCCACGAGCCGGTGGGTGCGCTGATCAGGTACAACACACTGGCCACCCCGGAGACCAGCAGGATGCCCGTCGCGGTGATCGCCGCGGAGACATGGATAGTGATCCAGTACGAGTTGAGCGCGGGGATCAGGGGGGCGGCGCGCGCGTAGAGCACCGTGCCGCCCAGGAACATCAGCACCACGACCGGCAGCAGCACGAACCCACCCAGCCGGCGCAGTGACACCGAACCTTTCGGGGACACAGAGTCTTCTGGGGACACCGAGTCTTTCGGGGACACCGAGCCGACCTTGAGCCCACTTCGCTGCTGGTAGAGCACAACCAGCCACCCAGCCACCGCGACAGCGCAGATCGCCGAGGTGAACTCGTACATGTTCGCCCAGGGCACCCGGCCGATCGCGACACCACGAAGCGCCAGCGAACAGGCGTGCAGCAGCAGGGCCAACCCGGTCAGCGCTACCGCGCACCGGCCGATCCGCTCGGACCTTCCTCTCGGCGCCCCGCCGGCCGGCGGTGTGAGAGTCGCGACCGACCCACCACCCTCGGGGGAAAGCCGCCCAGCGGCAGCCGCCGGGATCCGATCAGTCGCGTACTCGACGGCGTGCAGGACCATCGCGAGCAGGTAGATGACCAGCGCGGTGCCGTAAGCGAGGTCACTGTAGGAGGCCAGCACCGGGTTGATCGGCACGGCTCATCCCCCTTCCTTCGACGCCACCGTGGGCACCGGCGGCGCTGCCCGCCCGGGTGGCAGCAGATCAGCAGCGATCCGCTCGAACTCCTCGCCGTAGCCGGCTGCCTCGGTGCGGGCCAATCCACCCAGCTCGACCACGGTACCGCCCGGTCTCCCCGGGATGGCGCGCACCCAGAATCGGCGGCGCTTGACCGTCAGGGACAGTCCGAGGCCACCGAGCACCAGCAGCGCGAAACCGAGCACCCAGAGCTGCGCAGGGTCATAGGAGACCTGCAGCGACACGAACCGGGTCACCCCGTCGAAGTGCACCACCGTGCGGTCGGGAAGGGTGAGCTGCTCGCCGGGGCGCAGATTCTGCCGCGCCACCTGCCTCAACCGCCCCGAGTCCACCATGGCCTGGTCGACTGAGAAGATCGACTGGCCACGGTCGGAGTTGTTGCCCAGATCGCCCTTGAGCACATCGATCGCCACGGCAGGGTCGAGCATGTCCGGAAAAGCCGAGGACAGCAGCGTGCCCCGAAACGCGGCGGTCGGCGCGAGCAGCCCGGTGATCGCAAGCTGGCGGGTACGCCGTAGCGCATCGTCGGTGACGCCCGGTGGGTCGAATTTGGTGGTGCCCTCCGACAGCAGAGTGGTCAGCTCCACCGGAGGCCACTGCACCACCGCGCTGCGCTGCTGCCCGTCCGGGAAGGTGACGGTGAACTGCGGGGCGTAACCGTGGCCGAGCAGGTAGACCCGGGTGCCGCCGATCCGCAGCGGGTCGTTGACCTTGAGCTGGTAGGGATGCCAGCGGCCGGCAGCAAGATCCTCAGGTCCCTGGTAGGACAGCTCGGCACGGAACTCCTCGGCTTGCCCGGTGGCGAGGTAGGCCGGGGTGAAGGAGTTGACCTGCATGCAGAACGGGGTGAGCGCGGTGCCGTCGACCGTGCGGCCGGGCCGGAACGAGTCATAGGACAGCGACCCGGAGTTGCAGAACTGCGAGCCGTTGGCGAGCACGATCACCTGGCCCTCGTAGCCGACCAGCTTGCCGATCGCGAAGGACACCAGCAACCCGAGCAGGGCGAGGTGGAAGACCAGGTTGCCGGCTTCCCTCAAGTAACCCCGCTCGGCGGACAGCGTCCTGGTGCCGCCGTTCTCGGCCCGCTCGGCGATCCGCCACCCGCGCAACCGCCGCCGTGCGGCCGCGATCACCTCCTCGGCGGAGGCGTCGGAGGAGCCTCGAGCGTGGTGCGGCAACCGGCCCAGGTTCCGGGGGGTCGCCACCGGGGCTTTCCGGAGCTGCCGCGCGTACTCCACGCTGCGCGGCACCACACAGCCCACCAGCGAGACGAACAGCAGCAGGTAGATCGCAGCGAACCAGGGGCTGGCGAACACCTCGAACAAACCCAGCCGGTCCAGCACCGGCGCCAAGACCGGGTGCTGCTGCTGGTAGGTCCGCACCCGCTGCGAGTTCAGCGAGTACTGCGGCAGCAGGGCTCCCGGCAACGCGGCCAACGCCAGCAGGAACAGCAGCATCAGCGCGGTGCGCATGCTGGTCAGCCCGCGCCAGGTGTTGCGGGCCGCCGCGACGAGCCGCGTCAGTCGGATCATCAGATCGGCGTCTCGAAACCCCGGACCGGCCCTTGCAGCACGGCGACGAGCTCTGCCCACAGCCCGGTGACCAGCAGCAGGCCGACCACGACGAGCAGGGCCCCGCCGGCCAGCTGTACTCCGCGCACGTGGGTGCGCAACCAGGCCACCGCCCGCACAGCTCGCCGGGCACCCCACGCCAGCAGCAGGAACGGCACTCCCAGCCCGAGGCAGTAGGCGGCCACCAGCAGCACTCCCCGCGCCAGCCCCCCGCCGGGAGTGCCGACGGCCAGTGCGATGACCCCGGCCAGGGTGGGTCCCAGACACGGCGTCCAGCCCAGTCCGAACACCGCACCCAGCAGCGGAGCACCCAGCAGGTGCCGCGGCCCCACCCCGGGCTGGGGGTGGATCCGCAGATCGCGTTGCAGCGCCGGAACCAGCCCGACGAACACCAACCCCATCGCGATGGTGACCACCCCGCCCACCCGCTGCAGGAAAACCTCGTTGACCACGAGCCGCTCGGCGATGCCCAGCACCGTCACCACGCTCGCGGTGAACACCACCGAGAAACCCAGCACGAACAGCGCCACCGCGCCCAGTACCCGCCCCCGGCTGCGGCCGGCGCCATCGTTGCTGTCAACACCCACCAGCCCAGTGAGGTACGCGAGGTATCCCGGTACCAGGGGCACCACGCACGGCGAGGCGAAACTGACCACCCCGGCGAGCACCGCCAACCCGGCCGCCAACAACAGCGGCCCGGAGATGGCAAATTCCGTGAGCCCCACATCACTCACCCTAGGTCGAGGTAGCTCATCAAGTACCACCAACCCCAGGACGGGACGCTCTCAGCGGCTACCAACCCGGACCCGGACGCGGACAGACCAAGGGGCCCTTACCTAGCGCTCGCCGGCGACACGCTGCACGGTAGGCAGCAGGTCGGGCGCGGTCACGGCACGCAGGAACACGGCGGCGACCCGGTGGCGGCGGTCCAGCACAACCGTCAGAGGCACCACGGAACGGGGAATACCCCGGAGCGCGAACAGGGTCCGGCCGGGCGGATCGAAGATCGACGGGTAGGTCAGGCCGAAGTCGCGGGCGAAATCCGCCCCGGCGGACCGCGAGTCCCGCACATCGATCCCGATGAACTGCACGCCCTGACTCGCCGCCGTAGCGGCGACTCGAACCAGGTCAGCGGCCTCAGCACGGCACGGGCCGCACCACGACCCCCAGATGTTGAGCACCACTGCCCGCCCGGCGTAGTGAGCGAGCGAGACCGTCGTCCCGGGCTCGGTGAGGCCTTCTCCCGACAAGTCACCGACGGTGCCCCGGCGCTCCGGCGGATCGTAGAAGATGTCGGTCTTCCCGCCCGGTGAGACGAATTCGAAGGTGCCACCGCGGGCCACCGCATCGGTCCCCGTCGCGCATCCGGTCAACAGGACGGTCAGGACAGTAACGACCATCGCCACCAGCAGGCGTCTCATGCGCCGGTCGCCCGCAGCCCGGACGGGCCGGCGGGCTGGCTGTAGACCACCTCGACCAGCACCTCGCCGGCGAACACCAGGCTGGTCAGCGACGCCACGGAGCACTGCCTGCGCCGGGGATCATGCCAGAGCCGCCGCCGGTCCAGATACCGGCGCACAGTCCAGATCGGCAGTTGGTGTGACACGCAGACCGCTTCATGTCCGGCGGCGCGCCGGCGGGCCCGGTGCACCGCGTCGAGCATCCGCTCCGCGATCTCCCGGTACGGCTCACCCCAGGAAGGGCGGAACGGGTTACGCAGCTTGGGCCAGGACCGCAGCTCACGCAGTGCCCCGTCGCCGACCGATACCCGGCGACCCTCGAACACGTTGCCCGCCTCGATCAGCCCGTCGTCGGTGACCAGGTCCAGGCCATGCGCCGTGGCGATCGGTTCCGCCGTCTGCTGGGCCCGCAACAACGGCGAGGCGGCCACGTGCACGACATCGTGGTCGCCCAGGTGCGCGGCGAGCCGCTCAGCCTGCCGCGCGCCCAGCTCGGAGAGCCGGAAACCCGGTAGCCGGCCGTAGAGGATCCGCTCAGGGTTGTGCACCTCGCCGTGCCGCAGCAGGTGCACCACGGTGCGGCTCATGACGGCTCCGGAGCGCAGGCCGCAGCTCGAGCGGCGGGCGGTAGCGCCGCGGCGATCACCTCGAAGGCCGCGTCGTCCAGTGCAGCCGAGACGAACCAGGACTCGAACGCGCTGGGCGGGGCGTAGACGCCGTGCTCGAGCAGCGCGTGGAAGAAGGAAGGGAACCGCCAGGTTTCGGTGGCCTGCACTCCGGCGTAGTCACGGACCGGCCCGCTGCCGGTGAACAGCACGCTGAGCAGGGAGCCCGCGCGCTGCACGACGTGCGGCACGCTCGCCGCACTCAGCGCCTGCTCCAGCATCCCGGCCAACCGGGTGGCCGCGCCGTCCATCCTGGCGTAGACCTCGGGGTCCGCGGCCCGGAGCGTGGCCAGCCCGGCGGCCACGGCCACCGGATTCCCGGACAGTGTGCCCGCCTGGTACACCGGCCCGGCCGGCGCCAGGTGGGCCATGAGCGATGCGGACCCGCCGAAGGCCGCCGCCGGCAGCCCGCCGGACATCACCTTGCCGAAGGTGTACAGGTCGGCCGGCACCCCCTCGAGACCGAACCAGCCGGCGGGCGAGACCCGGAACCCGGTCATCACCTCGTCCAGGATCAGCAGTGCGCCATGGGCGTGGCACAGCTCGCGCAACGCGGCATTGAAACCGGGATCGGGCGGCACCGCGCCCATGTTCCCCGCAGCAGCCTCGGCGATGACAGCGGCGACCTCGGCGCCGCGCTCGGCGAACAGCGCGCGGAGTGCGTCGAGGTCGTTGTAGGGCAGCACGACCGTGTCCCCGGCCTGCGCCCCGGTGACACCGGCGCTGGCGGGCAACCCGAAGGTGGCCACGCCGGAGCCCGCCGCGACCAGCAGCGCGTCGACGTGCCCGTGGTAGTGCCCGGCGAACTTGACCACGACGCCCCGCCCGGTGACGCCCCGGGCCAGCCGGATCGCGCTCATCGTCGCCTCCGTACCGGAGTTGACCAGCCGGACCTGCTCGAGGGGCTCGACCCGGCGCACGATCTCCTCGGCGAGCTCGATCTCCCCAGCCGTGGGGGCGCCGAAGGACAGCCCCTGCCCGGCGGCTGCGCGGACCGCGTCCACCACCGCGGGATGCGCGTGACCCAGGATCATCGGTCCCCAGGAGGAGACCAGATCGACGTAACGGTTGCCGTCGGCGTCCCACAGGTGCGCTCCCGCCGCGCGGACCATGAACCGCGGCGTGCCGCCCACCGCACGAAAAGCCCGCACGGGGGAGTTCACCCCCCCGGGGATCACGGCGCAGGCGCGCTCGAAGAGCCGGGCTGACTCGCTGCGCACCGGAGAAGAGCTGATCGAATCGGCCGTCATACCCTCAACCCGAGTGCTGTCGTGACGGCGCCCGCAGCATCCGCCCGCAGGCGTCGAGGAGCAGTATCCCGGCGAGCGTGGCCGCACCGACGGCACCGGCCCACCAACCCCCCTCGATCCGGGTCATCTCGACGCCGCGACGCACCGTCACGATCACGCCGCGCTGCCAGCACCACCAGGCCGACCCGCCGAGTGCGACCACCACTAGAACCTCGGCCACGACGACCAGGGCAGGGCGACGGGAGCGCATCGGCGTCAGGGACCGATGCGAGGCTGGAACCAGGCATTGGCGGCCGAACCGAACATGGTCGCGATGGCCCCGATGAGCAGCAGGAGTTGGAGCAACCCGGTCCCCAGTGCTGAGCCTGCGCTGCCCACCAGACCGAACAGCCACAGGAGCAAGGCCAGACCGCCGAGCACGGCCAGCACGATCCGCGCCCAGTTCCGACCTGCCCGCATGAGCAGCGCGAAGACGAAGGTGGCGACGACGAAAACGAGAAACATCACCAGGACGCCGACGAAGAAACCCGTCGCCATTCGCTGGACCAACGCCTGGTCCAGCGATGGATCCTCGGCAAGCGCCTTGACCACCTCGGCCTGGACCTGGTCGAGCTGAGTGAATGCGACCACCACGCTGACCGCGATGAGCACCAGATAGCCGACCCAAAGCGCGAAGGAGATCTCGACGGCTCTGGGCCGGGGCCCCCGAGGGGGAATAGCGGACACCTGGTGACCGCCCTGGGGCGGTGACGGCCACTGCTGGCCACCCGGGTCGGACGGCGGGATCGATGTCATGCTGTCCCACAGTAGTCCTCCCCCGGTGACGTCGCCGCCAGGACATGCCCGATCAACGCAGCCAGCCCGCAGCCTGCACCGCCCAATACGTCAGCACCAGATCAGCACCGGCGCGGCGGATCGAGGTCAACGTCTCCAGCACGGTGCGCCGCCGATCCAGCCAGCCCTTCGCCACCGCGGCTTCCACCATCGAGTACTCGCCTGAGACCTGGTAGGCAGCGACGGGCACCTCGCAGCTCTCAGCCACCGCATGCAGCACGTCCAGGTAGGACATCGCCGGCTTGACCAGCACGATGTCGGCGCCCTCGGCGAGATCCAGTGCCGTCTCGCGCAGCGCCTCCCGGGCGTTGGCCGGATCCTGCTGGTAGGTCAACCGGTCACCGCGCAGCGCCGACTCCACCGCATCACGGAACGGGCTGTAGAACGCCGAGGCGTACTTGGCGCTGTAGGCCAGGATCCCGACGTTCTGGCAGCCTCCGGTATCCAGCCCCGCCCGGACCGCCCCGACCTGGCCATCCATCATGCCGGACAGGCCGACCAGATGGGCGCCGGCGTGGGCCTGCGCGAGGGCCATCCGTGCGTACACCTCGAGGGTGGCGTCGTTGTCCACCCCGCCCTGGGCGTCCAGCAGGCCACAATGGCCGTGATCGGTGAACTCGTCCAGGCAGGTGTCAGCCATGATCACGAGGTCGTCACCGACCTCGCTGCGCACGTCACGCAGAGCGGTGTTGAGCACTCCGTCCGGGTGCAGCGCCCCGGAGCCGGTGGCGTCCTTGGTGGCGGGCACCCCGAACAGCATGATCCCGCCGAGCCCGGCCGCCGCTGCCTCCGCAGCGGCTTTGCGCAGCGAATCCCTGGTGTGCTGCACCACACCGGGCATGGACGGGATCGGCACCGGTTCCGCGGCGCCCTCCTTGACGAAGACCGGTAGCACCAGCTGCCGCGCCGCCACCGTCGTCTCCCGCACCAGCCCCCGCATCGCCGCGGTCGTCCGCAACCGCCGAGGCCGACTCGTCGGGTACATCACGCCCTCCTGCCGATTACCGCAGTCTGTCCCCAGAACGCGCTAATCGAGCCCGAATTACTGCAATCTGTCCCCAGAACGCGGCAATGGGCACGGTTAGCGACGGCGGGTCTTGGCTTTGCGGGGTGGGGGGAGGGCACCGGCTGCGCGGAGCTGGGTGGCGTGCTCGGCAAGAGCGTCCACCAGGGGACCGATTTGGGCTACTTCGGGTTGGACGTCGACGCGGAGGCCGAACTCGACGGCTGTCTCCGCAGTGGCCGGGCCGATACAGGCGACGATCGTGCGAGCGTGCGGCTTGCCGGCGATACCGACCAGGTTGCGCACGGTGGACGAGGAGGTGAAACACACCGCGTCGAAACCACCCGTTTTGATCATCTCGCGGGTCTCGGCGGGCGGTGGGGCAGCCCGTACGGTGCGGTAGGCCGTCACATCGTCGATCTCCCAGCCCCGCTCACGCAGCCCCGCGGCCAGCGTCTCGGTCGCGATGTCCGCGCGCGGCAGCAACACCCGGTCGACCGGGTCGAGGATGTCGTCGAAGGGCGGGAAGTCGGCCAGCAACCCCTCGGAGGACTGCTCCCCGGAGGGCAGCAACTCGGGGACGATCCCCATCGAACGCACCCGCTCAGCGGTGGCCTCCCCCACACAGGAGATTTTCACGCCGGCGAACGCGCGGGCGTCCAGCCCGAACTCGGCGAACTTGTCCCAGACCGCGCGGACCGCGTTGGTGGAGGTGAACACCACCCACTGGTAACGACCGTCGACCAGCCCTTTGACCGCGCGCTCCATCTGCGCCGGGGACCGCGGCGGCTCCACCGAGATCGTCGGCACCTCCACGGGCACCGCCCCGTGCACCGCGAGCCGCTCACTCATCTCGCCGGCCTGCTCCTTGGTGCGCGGCACCAGCACCTTCCAGCCGTACAGCGCCCGGGACTCCCACCAGGACAGCTTGCTGCGCTGCCCGACCACCGAGCCGACGGTGACCACCAGCGGCCCGGTGAGATCGCCGACCTCAGCACTGAGTGAGGCCAGCGTGGTCTCCACCGTGTGCTGGCTGGGCATCGTGCCCGAAGCGGTGACCGCCACCGGGGTCTGCGGTGCCAGCCCGTGCTGGACCAGCGCCGCGGCAGCCTCCGCCAGATGAGACGCGGTGGCGTGCAGCACCAGCGGGCCCGGTACCGCAGCCAGCGCCGCCCAGTCGACACCCGACCGGACGTCGGCCTGGACATGCCCGGAGCCCAGCGGCACCCCGGCGAAGGCGGGCACCGCGGTGCCTGCGGGCACGCCGGGTACCACCTCGAAGGGCACCGAGGTGCGCGCGACCGCCTGCACCTCGGCGACCACGGCATCGGCGGTCAGCGGATCCCCGGAGACCAGGCGCACCACGCTCCGCCCGCCCTTGGCCTCGGCGACCAGATCCTTGGCGACCTCGCCGGGCTCTCCCACCGCCGGGCGCACCTCGGCGCTCGGGGCGGCCGGGGTGTACACCTCGGCTGGCACGTCAAGGTCGGTCACCAGCAGCTCGGCACTGCCCAGCAGGTGCTGCGCCCGCACGGTGAGCATCCCGGCGTCACCGGGACCGGCACCGACAAAGGCGATCCGTCCGGTGGTCTTGCAAACACGGCTCATTTAGTTACTCGTCTCCCACTCAGGCCGTCGGACCTGGTCGCGCAGCGCTGGGGCTCTCCCCCAGCGCGCCTGCCGCCAGATCCAGCAGCTCAGCCGCTACCTGGCGGCCGAGCTTCTCGGCATCGGTTGGCTCCCCAACAGAATCAGACGCCGCGGAATACGGCGCAGTAGCGGAGGACCGGAACTGGTCGTCGTCCGCGGTAGCGACAACCCCCCGCAGGAACAGCCGCAACACGACCCGACCTTGGTCATCCAAGTCCTCGACGACGTCGGCGAGAGCCCCGACCGCAGCGCCACAGCCCTCGCCCACCGCGGCGAGCAACGCCCGCTCGGCACTGACCGCGGCACGCACCCCCGCGTCATCGAGCGCGGTGCCCAGCAGATGCTCGGTGTCCAGGTCGCCAACCCGGCACTCACAGGCCAGCGCTCCCTGCCCGGGCGCGGGCAGCATCTGCAACGGGTCGAACAGCTCGGTGGCTTCCGCAAGCCGGCCGAGCCGGACCAGCCCGGCAGCGGCGATCACCACACCATCACACTCGCCGTCGCGGACCCTGCGGATCCGCGAGTCGACGTTGCCGCGGATCGGCTCCACCTGCAGCCCCAGGCCCAACGCCCGCAGTTGCCTGCCCCGCCGCGGCGAACCGGTGCCGAGCACCGCCCCGGCAGGCAACTCGCCCAGCACCATCCCGTCCCGGGCCACCAGCGCATCGCGCGGATCCGCCCGATCCGGTACAGCAGCGACGACCACCCGCGGATCCGCCTTGATCGGCAGATCCTTGTAGGAGTGCACCGCCACGTCGACCTCGCCGCTCACCAAGGCGCCGCGCAACGCCGAGTAGGCGTCGCCGCCGGCCCGTATCGGCACGGCCTGCGCCGCGACCCCCGCAGCCCGCAGCCGACGGGCCACCCACTCGGTCTGGGCGAGCGCCAGCGCGCTGCCCCGGGTCCCCCAGACCTGCAGCACGCCCATCACTGGACTCCAGAAGGTTCGGCTGGGGAAGGGTCGGGGACGGCTGGGGGGCGGATCGGCGCGGCGATGACAGCAGCGGCCTGCGGGTCGAGTTCGAACAACTCTCGCAGGGCATCCGCGTAGGCCGCACCACCACCGGACTCGGCGAGCTGCTTGACCCGCACGGTGGGGGCGTGCAGCAGTTTGTCCACCACCCGGCGCACCGTCCGAGCCAGCTCATCGCGCACCGCGGCGTCCAGTCCCGGCAGCCGGCCCTCCAACCGCAACAGCTCCGCGTCCACCACCTCGGCCGCGCGCCTGCGCAACGCGGCGACTGTCGGGGTGACCTCCGCGGTGCGCTGGGTGGCCAGGTAGTCGCGCACTTCCTGGGTGATGAGGAAGTGCGCGGCGCCGACCGCGGTGGCACCCGTGCTGCGCTGCTCCAGCCGGTGCGCCACGGTGCTCAGATCCAGCAGGACGACGCCGGGTAGCTCACCCACGCTGGGCTCGACGTTGCGGGGCAGTCCCAGGTCACACACCACCAGGGGACGACCAACCTGGGCGAGGTGCTCGACGCTGAGTACCGCGCCGGTGGCACCGGTACAGCAGATGACCAGATCAACGGTGGCGAGCACGCTGATGATGCCATCCAGACCGACGGCCCTGGCGGGGGTGCCCTGCGCCTCACACAGCGCGGCCAGCCGCTGCGCGCCAGCCGGAGTGCGGTTGGCCAGCACGATCTCGGCCACCCCGGCCCGGCGCAGCTGGGCCGCGGCCAGGCCACCCATGGAGCCGGCGCCGAGCACCAGCACCCGCCGCTGGGCAAGGCCCGCACCGTCGGCGGCGCCGAACTCGGCCGCCACCGCGGACAGGGCTTCGGAGACCACCGAGGCTCCCGCCGCATCGATGCCGGTCTCGGTGTGCACCCGCTTGCCCACCCGCAGCGCCTGCTGCACGACCTCGTGCAGGGTCCGCCCGATGGTGCCGGCCGCTTCGGCACCGGCGTAGGCAGTGCGCAGTTGACCGAGGATCTGTGGCTCCCCCACGACCATCGAATCGAGCCCAGCAGCGACCGAGAACAGGTGCTCCACACCAGCCACCGCGTAGTGCACATACAGGTGGTCCGACAACTCATCCAGGGCCACCGCGGACTGCCGGGCCAGCACGTCGGTGATGTCGGCCAAGCCACCGTGGAAGGTGGTCACCACCGCGTAGACCTCGACGCGATTGCAGGTGGACAGCACCAGTGCCTCAGCGATGTGCTCGCGTTCCAGCAACTGACCCAGGACCTTGCCGGTTTCCGCCGCGGAGACCGCGACCTGCTCCAACACGCCGACCGGCGAACTGCGATGGGACAACCCGACGACCACCAGGCTCATCGGCCCACCACGATCGGATCGGCCATCGGTCCCCGGCCCTCAGACCGGCGAGCTTGGTAGAACGACAGGATCTGCAGCTCCACGGCAAGGTCCACCCGACGCACCTCGACGTCCTCGGGCACCTGCAACACCACCGGAGCGAAGTTGAGAATGCACCGGACACCACCGGACACCAGCAGGTCACAGACCCACTGCGCGGCGGGTGCCGGGGTGCAGATCACCCCGATGGTGACCTCCCGCTCAGCACACACCGCGGGGATGGTGTCGACGTGGTCGACGGGCAGCCCGCCGACCGGGATCCCGATCAGGTCCTCGTCGAGGTCGAACAACGCCGTGACCGGGAAGCCCCGGTCCGGAAAGCCGCCGTAGTTGGCCAGCGCGTGGCCGAGATTGCCGATACCGACCACGGCGACGCTGTGGTGGCAGGTGAGCCCGAGCAGCCGCTCGATGTGTTCCACCAGCCGCGCTGTGTCGTAGCCCACCCCGCGGGTGCCATAGGAGCCCACATAGGACAGGTCCTTGCGCAGGGTCGCCGAGTTCACCCCGGCCGCGCCGGCAAGCTCCTCGCTGGACATCGTGGTGACGCCCTGCTCGATCATCGTGGTGAGTACCCGTAGGTAGATGGCGAGACGGCCGACCGCTGCCTCGGGTACGGCGCGCGAGGGCAGGTCGTCAACAGGCGTGGTGTAGCGGCCGTGCTGATGCACCGTCACGCGTGACTTCCTCTCGGATCGCACTGGCTCTCGGATCGCACTGGCAAGCGGGTCTGGGAGTGGGCACCGTTGCCCTGGCAGGCGTCCACGGTAGCCGCTTGTGAACGCAGGAACAAAGTCGCGATCTTCGACGGCCCACGACACGCCTGTTCAACTCGCCGGGCCATGCTACCCAGATGATCTTGATTCGCGCGTCCGATTTAGCTTGCGACAATCCCCGCCGACCTGATTGACACCAGGCGGCGGACGAATACCGGGCTCCTACCGCTCAGCCGCCGAAAAGAACACTTGATCAATATATATGAAATCGTTACAGAATGAGGACGTGGACGCCAGAGATCTCACGACATACGTCAGGGGCGGCTCCGGGATGGAGCCGCCCCTGAGGCGGTAGAAGCGCTATCTGCTCAGGCAAGGAACCGACAGCCTGAGGAAGTCGACCGACCTAGGAGGCCGGCAACGACAGCACCTGCCCGATCACGAACACGGTGGCGTTTTTGGTGGGAATGTTGCCGCACAACACCGTGGCGCCGTTCACGGTCGGCGCCGCCGAGGTGCCGCCAATGGCGATCTTGGCGCCTTCCAGGCTGTCCAGCGAGCCCGCGGAGACGATGCCTGCGGCGTCGTAGCGCTTGCCGACCACGTGGTAGGTAAGGATCTTGGCCAGCTTACTGTTCGGCGAGGCCACGTCCGGAGCGGTGGTCAGCTCCTTGATGATGCCCGGGTGCTGCGCCTCCAAGGCCTGGAACGCCGGGTCAGCCGGGGCGAACACGGTCAGCGCCGGGGAACTGTTCAAGGTGTCCCCCAGATTAGCCGCGGTCACAGCCTTGACCAGGGTGGTCAGCAGCGGGTTGTTGCTCGCCGCGGTGGCCACCGGGTCGTCGACCATGCCCGCTGCCGAACCCGCACCCTCCTTGGGCACCTGATCACAGGCCGGCCCGAAGATGTCACTGATCTTGGTTACACCGCTGCCCGTGGGCGCCGTTGCCTCCACGCTGGGCGTGGCCGCTGGTTCGTTGGCCGGCGCAGTGCCCTGACTATCGGTGGCTGGGCCCTGCGAACTGCTACAGGCGCCAACCACGGCGGTCAGTGCCACCGCGGCGCCGGCCAGGGCCAGTCGCTGGATCTTCCTCAACTCGATCTCAACTCCTCATCGGGATACCCGGCCTGTCCGGGACTCACAGGTATTACTTCGGTTATCGATGACGCCGGGTTCACCGCGTCAGATTACGAATAGGACACGTCTGCTCTGCACTGGACATGTCCTCATCGGACAGAGACTCATTGGACAGTGAACTGTACCGAGTGCCATCCGGTGGCACCATCCGGGATGGGAGCAGCCCGATCTTCTGTCTGGGTGTATCCGTTTTTGTCCGTTGCACGGACCTCGGCGACATGCCCACCGGGCGTCCACCGCCCCCGTAGCCGGAACATCCGCCAAGTGTCCATGTTGACTTCAGTGGAGAGCTCCGCTGGTCGCCACTCACCGCGATCGAGACGTACCTCCACCTTGGCAATACCTCGGGTCTGCGCCCAGGCGACGCCGGTGATCGGGGTGTCGGGACTGACCCGTTCGAACGCACCGGGACTGTCGATCCGGGACATCGTCTTGATCGGCGCCCGCTTCCCCCAACCCCGCCGTGCCCAGTAGGCCTGCTGCGCCTCGAAGGTGGTGAGCTGCATATCGGTGATCCACTTGGTGCCGGACACGAAGCCGTACAACCCCGGCACGATCATCCGGACGGGGAAGCCGTGCTCGATCGGCAACGGTTCCCGATTCATCCCGATGACCAGCATGGCCTGCCGGTCGGGATCGGTGAGAGTCGCTGTCGGGGTGCCGCAGGTCCAGCCGTCCACACTGGTGGTGAACGCCTGCTCGGCGCCCGGCCGCACACCGGCCTCGGCGAGGATGTCCGCCAGCAGCACGCCGGTGAAGTTCGAGGTGGACAGGTAGGGCCCGCCGATCTCGTTGGACACGCAGGTCATCGTCACGGACCGCTCGATCAGCGGTCGCGCCGTCAGGTCGGCATAGCTGAGCATGATCTCCCGGTCGACCATTCCGTGGATGCGCAACCGCCAGTCCTCGGCGCGCAGCTGAGGCAGGGTGAGATTGACGTCGACGCGGTAGAAGTCCCGGTTCGGTGTGATGAAGCTCGGCGAACCGTCCTGGGCGAAATCAGCTCCAGCCGGGATCGGTGGGGCGGGCACCGTCGGCATGATCCGCCCCACCGCTTGGCGGGAGACCTCGACGCCGCCACGCCCAGCCAGGAGTTGGCCACCGACTGCGGCGATCCCGGCACCGGCGGCGACCGCAGCCGATCCGGCGAGCAATGTGCGGCGGGGCACTCCCGCCGAACCCTCCCCGACCGGCAGCAGGCTGAGCCGGCCCCAGCGGTGCAGGGCAAGGAAGGCCCCCGCGCTGACAACCAGCCCTACCAGCGGGGCCAGCACGTCGAGCGGACCGGCGGTGGGGCGGGAGAGCACCGCGACACCGGCGAGGGCGCCGAGCACCACGATCAGCACCAGCCCCGGGGTCCGGGAACGCCGGGAAGCCAGCCCCGCCGCGAGGCCGATCACACCGATCACCACCGCCATGCCCGAGAGCAGGACGAGCTTGTCGTAGCTGCCGAAGGAGCGGACCGCGAAGTCTTTGAGCCAGGTCGGCGTGAGGTCTATCGCACTGCTGCCCACCGCGACGAACGGCGAGGCGGTGGGCGAGATGAGCCCACCCACCAGGTGTCCCGTGGCCAGCCCTGCGGCCATCGGCAGCAAGCCGACCAGGGCCGCCACCGGTACCGATAAGCGGGTTGATGTCATGACTGCCCGTTCGGATACCCACCGGCGCGAGGTTCAAACCAGAGACCAGATCGTGATAGTGCTTACTGGCTGAGGGCGGCCCGCAGCCGCTGCTCCTGCACCGTCCAGAAGCCGTGCTCCCGCCCGTCGACGAGGATCACGGGCACCCGGTCACCGTACTCAGCCCGCAGCTCGGGATCGGTGTCCACATCGGTGGTGCGCCACGCAACGTCCAACTCGGCGCAGATGCGGGCGATGTCCGCGCGGGCCGTGGCACACGCCGAGCACCCCGCCCGCACCAGCAAGATCACCTCATGCCGCACCCACTCAGCCTCCCACCTCGGTCGTGTGCCGCGGTCCATACTGCGGTAATCCCAGCTGAAACGGCATGTTCACCTCCTCTCCACCTGCTGGGCGGGTAGCAGCCGGTGACCGCGTACACCAGTTACCTCCTGTGCGCTGCCTAGGAGGTGCACCGCGTAGCGTGCCGCCGTCGTATGCTTCCGCACGCCTTACGGCAAGGAGTGCACCCGAGACGGTCGGCACGAGCGAACGAGGAGTGGCTGATGCCGCAACCAAGATGGTCCTCAGAACTCCGGGGTCGATCCACGATGGCGCGCCGGTGGGCGGATGACTCTCGCGCCGAGCTGTTCCGAGCGGCGTTAGACCGTGTCGAGCGGCTAGCTCGAAGGTCGAGCCTGATCGCGTGAAGTTCGCCCGCCCGCACTCGCCGAGCTCGGATCTGAGCCCACCAGATCCGAGTCACACGGACGTGGAGCAGACCGCGGGGAGCAACGACGCCGCCGAGCCCGCCGGAAGCGAGGTCGACACCGCCGCGTGGGAGCTCGTCGCGGCCGCCCAGCAGGGCGATCAGGGTGCCTTCGGCCAACTCTACGATCGCTACGTCGATGTGGTCTTCCGTTTCGTCCTGTTCCGGGTCGGTGACCGTCCGCTGGCTGAAGACCTCACCAGTGAGACCTTCCTGCGCGCGCTACGCCGGATCTCCTCTGTCAGCTACCAGGGCCGCGACGTGGGAGCCTGGTTCGTCACCATCGCGCGTAACCTGGTCCTCGACCACGTCAAGTCCAGCCGGTACCGGCTGGAGATGACCACCGCCGACATTCTCGATTCGAGCGCAGATGACCGCGGCCCCGAGCACGAGGTGGTCGAAGAGGCCACCGCGACCGAGCTCATGCGCTGCGTCGCCCAGTTGGGCCGGGATCAGCAGGAGTGCATCATGCTGCGCTTCATGCAGGGCCTGTCCGTCTCGGAGACCGCTGCGGTGATGGGCCGCAACGAGGGCGCGGTCAAGGCGTTGCAACACCGCGCGGTCCGCCGGCTGGCGCAGCTGCTGCCAGAGGGACTGCGATGACGATCAGCGCCCCGCCCGGCACCGTCACCCCCGGTGCATCCACCCGCAGCTTGCGCCCGCGTGGCGTAACTACCGGGCACGCCGCTCGTTGCTCCGGGGGACACGCCCCAAGGGCCCGAAGGTGGTGAGGACGACGCGCACATCCGGTGGACGAGCCAGCGACGATCAAGAGCAGGAGTCTTTTGCTCGCGCTGTGGACAGTGGCATGTGTGATGTCGCCGATCGCACTTTGCATCGTGAGCTCACCGTTGTCGCCACCTTGCGCCAGGTCGGTGCTTCCGTCGGGCCCGATCCGGC
Organism: uncultured Actinomycetota bacterium; assembly: GCA_963712995.1. GTDB lineage: Bacteria > Actinomycetota > Actinomycetes > Mycobacteriales > Pseudonocardiaceae. The sequence goes on from CAVQKH010000026.1 coordinate 442,459, forward strand.
GGAACGGGATCGGATGCGCCGGCGAGTGATGTCGGAGTTCGGCTCCGTCGTGCACGAGGGCAACAGTCCGGTTCTACCCTTGCATGCCTCTCGGCGGAGTCGCTGGGTTCCTGACCAGACCCGCGGAAGGCTGGTCGTAGCTGCTGCTGCGGCACTGTGCCTGCTGGTGTCGTTGTCCGGGATGAGCCTGCTGCTCGCCCGCGACGCGCTGCCCGGGGACGCGTTGTACAGCGTCAAGCGCACCGCTGAATCAGCTCAACTCGGATTCACCTTCGGTGATCAACCCAAGGCGCTCAAGCACCTGGAGTTCGCCAGTTCACGGGTCGATGAGATCGAGATCATGGCGAGCCAGGCCGACGCCGCCGGTAACTGGTCGGTCGGGCAGGCCAAGTTCCTACGCGCTCTTGATGATTTCGACTCGGATGCCACCGCGGGAGCACGGCTGCTCACCGGACTCGCCCTCACCGGTGAGCCCCGCAGCCTGACTGCTCTGCATACCTGGGCCGATCAGCAGAAACCCAGGCTGGCAGCGGTTCGGGCCGCGTTGCCGTTGTCGACCGGCGCCCGGATGGACAACACCCTGGCACTGCTGGATCGAATCATGATCAGGGCTTCCGCGCTGGGCAACCGGTCCCAGTGCGACACAGTCACCACGGGTACCCGTGACGACCTCGGTCTTCTTCCGGCCCACGAAGCCTGCAATCCGGTCCCGGTGGACGGCACCTCCACGGTGGTCCCGCTTCCGGAGATGCTCCCAACCCCGCAGCCGAGCCAGCCGATCGTCGAAGTCCCGCCCAACCTGCTCCTGCGTCCTCCTTCAGGTAACCCGGTTCAGGTTCCCACCAAGAACACCCCGAGCGGTAAGCCGAAACTTCCGGGAACCCGCAACCCTGGTGGAGTGCTTACCAACCCGGGTGACGCCGGTTCACAACCACTGCAACCGCAGCCGTGGCAACCCTTGCCAGGCCAGGATTCACCGCATCCCACCGGTCCCCTGCCACCGTGGATTTTGCAGCCCAACCTGTTGCCTCCCGGATAGCCAGGCAGCACTCCGATACCCGGGGCAGGATCCAGTGCCACAACACGGCAGTCAGGACATCCGAAAGTGGCAGCAGGTGCCCTCGCCTACCACCGACGTCCCCGCGAGAGCGGGGCCTGAAGATCAGCTGAGAAAAGGGTTCCGGCGGAGGATGAGTAACCGGTACAGGCTCTGCTGGATGGTCTCGCGTATCTCATCGGTGAGGTTGAAGACCAACATCGGGTCCTCGGCGCACCCCGGAGCGTACTCGTCGGTTCGGACCGGCTCGCCGAACTCGATGTACCACTTGGACGGCAGCGGAATCAGTCCCAGCGGGCCCAGCAGGGGGAACAACGGGGTCACCGGAAAGTACGGAGCGCCGAACAACCGGGCCAGCGGCTTGATGTCGCCGATCATCGGGTAGATCTCCTCCGCGCCCACGATGGCGCACGGGATGATGGGCGTCTGCGTGCGCAGCGCTGCGGAGACGAACCCGCCGCGGCCGAAACGCTGCAACTTGTACCGGTCGCGGTAGCGCTTGCCGACGCCCTTGAAGCCCTCCGGCCACACACCCACCAGCTCCCCGGAGCGCAGCAGCCGCTCGGCGTCGGGCACACAAGCCAGAGTCTGACCGGACTTACGAGCCAGCGAACCGAGCAGCGGGGTGCGGAACAGCAGGTCAGCTCCGAGCATCCGCAGGTGCCGCCCCGCCGGATGCTCATCGCGTACCGCGACCGCGGTCATCAGCGCATCCATCGGCAGCGTCCCGGAATGGTTGGCGACCAGCAACGCGCCGCCCTCGGCGGGTACGTGATGGATACCGATCGTCTCGACCCGGAACCAGGTCCGATACAACGGCCGAAGCAGCGGGAGCACCACGTGGTCGGTGAGGTCCGGATCGAAGCCGAACTCGTCGACGAGGTAGTCGCCACCCATCCGCCGGCGCGCGAATGCCAGCACATCGGCCAGCTCCCGGTACCATTGCGGATCGTCCCGATCCCGGTCGAGCATCGGCGGCTCGGCCAACTGCCTGACCGGTGGTGTCGCTGGTGGTCTCCCGGCGGTAGCTGTGCCGTGTGTGCGGTGCAGCGGAATCACTCGTGCCTGCGGCATCGTCGCCCCTACCGGCTACCGCAGCAAGGGCCAGCAAGACTGAGCAGGCAGTGCTGTGCCCCTGCCAGCAACGTCGGATCGATCGTGGGCCGCAGCGCTCGGCCCCGCACATAGTCGTCGAAGGCCTGGGTGGTCGTCCACCGGGGCGTGAAGCCGAACTCGGTGCGTAGCCGGGTCGTGTCGAGCACTCGACCGACGTTGAGGAACCGGGTCTGCTCCGGGGAGTAGTCGACGAGGGCGGCCCCGCGCAACAGCCGGCCAACGGTGGCCACGGCCGGCCCAGGGATGGGCACGGGGAGTCGGCCCACCCGTCGAATCGCCTGGGACAGCAGCAGCACGCCGGCGCCACCGACGTTGACCGCACCGGGCAGTCGCACCCGGATCGCCCGCTCGAGCACCGCCAGCGCATCCTCCTCGTGCACCAGCTGCAGCCGAGCGTCGTAGCCCAACACCGTCGGCAGCACGGGCAACGCGAAGTACCGGCTCAAGACGGTGTCGATGCGTGGACCGATGACGTCGGTGAAGCGCAGCACGGTGACGTCCACATCGGGGCGCCGGCGGGCAAATCCACGGATGTAGCCTTCGACCTCCACGGCGTCCTTGGCATATCCCGAGGTCACCGCCCCGTTCGGTTCATCACTCTCGGTGAATACGGCCGGATCCTGGGGGCTGATCCCATACACCGCGCCGGTGGACTTCACGACCAGCCGGGTGAGTGTCGTCGAGCGCTGGCAGGCCGCGAGGAGCCGCATGGTGCCGATGACGTTCATCTCTTTCATCGAGCTGCGGCCACCCGCCTCCCGGGGGTTGGCACTCATAGAGGCGTGCACCACGGTGTCCACCTTGGCCCCGGCGATTATCTTGGAGATCACCGGATGGCGCAGGTCGACAGGCACGAACTCAGCGCGTCCCATCCGCCGCGCCAGCTCTGGGCGCGGCGGCACCGCGTCCACGGCAAGCACGCGGCCAATCGTCGGATCGGCCGCGAGCCGAGCCGCCAACTGCCCGCCGATGAAGCGACTCGCACCGGTGACAAGAACCGTGGACGGCGACATGGTGCCCTCCCGCGCCCCGCCAAGCAGCGCAGTACCCGCCGAAACTACTTCTTGAGCTTGCGGCGCTGTACCCGCGTCTTTCGCAGCAACTTGCGATGCTTCTTCTTGGACATGCGCTTACGGCGTTTCTTGATCACCGAGCCCATGCTCGACCTCCTCGCTGGTCATGAATGAACTGGCCGTGACGGTACCGACCGTGGATGCGCTCGCGGCGCGCCCGAGCGCAGGCGTGATCAGCCGCTCAGGTTACCCCTGCCCGGATCCGCGAGACGCACCCGACCCGATCATCTCATCCCGCATCGAAATAGGCGTTCTCCAGGTAACCGTGCACGGCCGCTTCCGGAACCCGGAAAGACCGCCCGACTCGTACCGCAGGTAGTTCACCCGCGTGCACCAGCCGGTAGACCGTCATCTTGGATACCCGCATCATCGCAGCCACCTCGGCGACCGTGAGGAACTGCACCTTGGTCGGCCCGGCTTGTTCGTTCATCAGCATGGGTCATCGCGTCCTCACCACGTCGCGCGCCGCTGGGCTTCCCCTCCCGCGGTCCGTGACGCACCTGTTCAGATGAGAGTAGCGGGACTGGTGGTGGCCGTGCGACTCCCATCCGTTGTTATCGACCTCAGTTCTGGTGAGCCGCTCCGAGCTCGACCGACCGATCGCGGGCCGCTTCGATGGCGGACAGTAAGGCGGCCCGCACACCGTGCCGCTCCAGCTCCCGAATCGCCATGATCGTCGTGCCACCGGGGGAGGTCACCGCCTCGCGTAGCAGCACCGGGTGCTCGGCGGTCTCGCGCAGCATCCGGGCCGCGCCGATAGCGGACTGGGTGATCAGTTCGGTCACCAACGGCCGGGGCAACCCGATCAGGATCCCCGCGTCGATCATCGCCTCGACGAGGTAGAAGAAGTAGGCCGGGCCGGACCCGGACAGCGCGGTGACGGCGTCCTGCTGGCTTTCGGGCACCCGGACCACCTTGCCCACGCTGCCCAGCAGTTGCTCGGTCAGCTCCAGATGGGCATCGGTGGCGAAGCGACCGGCGGATATCGCGCTCATCGCCTCACCGACGAGCATCGGGGTGTTGGGCATGACCCGCACGACCGCCACCCCGTCCGGGAGCCGGCGCTCGTAGAGCGCGGTGGGCAGCCCGGCGCACAGACTCACGATCAGGGTGTCCGGGCTGATCAGCCCGGCGAGCTCGACCAGCAGCGGGTCGATGTCCTGCGGCTTGACCGCGACGACCAGGACGTCGGCCTTGGTCGCGGCGGTGGCGGTGTCGACCGCGCGAACCCGGTAGGTCCGCTCGAGCTGCGCAGCCCGGTCGGGATAACGCTCGGTGAACATCAACTCATCGGGGCTGCGCCCCCTGGCGAGCAGCCCGGCCAACAAGGCCTCACCGATCTTGCCAGCGCCCAGAACAGCGATCGTGCTCATACCGGCAGCGTGCCACAACCGCCCAAGACCCCGTACAACACTGCGTTCTGGGGACAGACTGCAGTAATCAGGCTCCGTTTCACTGCGTTCTGGGGACAGACTGCAGTAAGGCGCGCAGGAAGAAGGCGAGGTTGCTGGGTCGCTCGGCGAGGCGGCGGGTGAGATAGCCATACCAGTCCGAGCCGTAGGGCAGGTAGACCCGGATAGTGTCACCGGCGCCGGCCAGCCGGCGCTGCTCTGCTGGACGCACGCCGTAGAGCATCTGATACTCGAAGCTGCCCGGGGCACGCCCGTACCAGCGGGCCCGCTTGCCCACGATGTCGATCAGCCGCGGATCGTGCGTGGCGAACATGGGATAGCCAGGTGCCGCCAGCAGCACGTTGGCACAGCGCACAAAGCTTCGCGCGACCTCCTCCGGGGTCCGAAACGCCAGCTCGGGCGGTTCGGCGTACGCGCCCTTGCACAACCGGACCCGGGCACCTTGGCGGGCCAATGACCGGCAGTCCTGCTCCGTACGGTGCAGGTAGGCCTGCAGCACCGCCCCGGTCATAGGCCAGTTGCGGCGTAGCTGCGCGTGCACCCGCAGGGTGGAATCAGTGAGGGTGTGGTCCTCGGCGTCCAGGGTGACGGTCGTACCGGCCTGCTGTGCGGCCGCGCAGATCCGGGATACCTGGCGCAGCGCCAGAGCCTCGTCCAGCCGCTGGCCCACAGCGGAGAGCTTCACACTCACCTCGGCCCTGCCCGTCAGGTTCTCGGCGCTCAAGCAGTCCAATAACTCCAGGTAGGCGCGCACGGTCGACTCCGCGCCCGCCTCGTCGGCGACGCTTTCCCCCAGGTGGTCCAGGGTCACGGTCAGACCGTCAGCCACCAGCGCAGCGGCAGCGCGCACCGCCTGCCCAGCGCTCACCCCCGCCACGAAGCGACTGACCACATAACGGCTGACCGCGGCGCTACCAACCAGCCTACGAACGGCCGGATTCCCCGCAGCAGCCAAAATCAGCGACCGCAGCACAGCTCACCCATCCGAGCTCTCACCCCACCCGAAACCCTCAGCCACCCGAACTCAACAGGAGAGTCGTCCGGCGCGTGGCGCAGCACTGCTGTTGAGTTCGGGAACGGCCGGGTTGGGTGTGCTGGTACACAGAATGATCGGGTCAGCTGGTCTCCGTCGAGCCGACCTCGCTCAGGGGTTGCGGTGCCTCGGGGGCGCTGCTGGGTTCCGGCGCCCGAGTGGTGTGCGCGGACTCGACTGCCGGCTCCGGGGTGGACTCCCGGGGGTTGGACTCCTGAGGGTTGGACTCCTGAGGGTTGGACTCCTGAGGGTTGGATTCCTGGCTGGACTCGCGCTGCATGGTGTCCCGCACAGCGAACCGCACGGCTGCGGCGAGTATCACGATGCCGATGACGATCTCGATCACGATGACGGCGCTCATGACAAGCGTTCACTCCTTCGATCAGTACAGATATTCCCCCGCTGCAGCGAGGTCCCAACTGGGTCGCTCACAAATGCAAGCGGGCGAAGAGTAGCGCCTCGATCAAAATGGCTCGACGCTCCGGGCGGGTACGGGCCCGCCGGGTACTCACTTCGAGCACCACAGTGCCGGTGAAGCCACCGCTGGCCAGCGCCAGGCACACCTCGGCGCAGGGCTGGCTGCCCCGGCCGGGTGCCAGATGCTCATCACGGGGCGCGCCGCTGCCGTCGGCCAGATGCAGGTGCGCCAGCTGCGACCCCATCCGCTGCGCCATCGCCACCGCGTCGATTCCCGCCGTGGCGGTGTGTGAGAGGTCCAGCGTGTAGTGCGAGAACCCGACGTCGGTGGGATCCGGTGACGGTAAGTAGCCGGACAGCTCCAGCCCGCCACGGCGCATCGGGAACATGTTCTCCACCGCGATGACCAGGCCGGACGAGGTCTCCAGCGCGGCGACCTGCTCCACGAAGCCGGCGGCGTAATCGCGTTGCCAGCGAAACGGGGGGTGCACCACCACGGTGCGGGCCCCCAGTTCGGTGGCTGCCCGCACCGTCAGATCCAGCCGAACTACCGGGTCCGCCGCCCACACCCGCTGTGTGATCAGCAAGCAGGGAGCGTGCAGGGCGAACACCGGCATCTGGTAGCGAATCGCCAGATCCGCGACAGCGGCGACGTCCTGGCTTGCCGGATCGCCCCAGACCATCACCTCAACCCCGTCGTAGCCGAGCTCAGCGGCGAGCTCGAAGGCCACCGAGATCGGTTCCGGCCACACCGAGGCGGTGGACAGCGCCACCTTGATCGGGTCGGCGGCAGCCACCGGGTTATCGGCCGACGAGCAACAGCGCTGCCGGGGACACCGTGACGAAAAGACCGACAAGCACCGCGATCACCGTCGTCTGCAGGTCCTCGGCACGGCGAACCCGGCGCACCACCCAGACCAGCCCAGTGATCACGGCGAGCGCCACGACCAACGCCACCACCGGGATCCGCTGCCAAAGCCACTCGCAGACCAGCCACAGCGCCGCACCGCCGACGACGCCGATCCCGACCTGGCTCACCATCGCGGCCCACTCCAACAACGGGGAACCGGACTCCGCACGACTGGTTTGCGGGTCGGCTTCGGGCTCGGCGGTGGGATTCCCGTGCTGCTCGGGAATGTTGCGGGCGGCGGTGCCCAGGCCGGCTGGCAGCCGGGGGTTGGTCGCCGGGGTGGCGTTGGTCGCCTGGGTGGCGTTGGTCGCCTGGGTGGCGTTGGTCGGCGCGAAGGTAGTAGACGCAGCGTTGCCTGGACGGCGGTTCGACCAGGGAGCGGGGTTCATCGGCAGCGGATCAAACCGCGGTAGCTGATCCGTGACGGGTCCCTCCGGCACCGCGGTTCTGGTCAACGACGCTGCGCCGGCCCCCACCGGCGGTAAGTCCACCGCCGGGCTCCAGGTGCGGTTGGTGAGACTGCCGAGACTCGGCTGAGTCGACTCGACACAGTCAGGGCGACTCAGATCGGGTCGGCTCTGCTGGGCGGCCGGCGCAGCAGAACGATCGTCCTGCGCGATCGTGCCGGTGTCCTCGACGCCGGCGTCGTCTTCGGCCCGGCGACGCCGGCGCCCGGTGGTCGGGGCCGACTCGCCGTATCGGGCCAGCAGTTCAGCCACGGTGAACTGCGCCCGCTCCTGCGATTCGCTACTGCGCCTCATCGTCCCTTACCGTGCACCCCGGGGCCACCGCGCGTCCAGTCCGTCGAGGTGGACGGTGGGTCAGATGCGCCGTCCGGTCGATTCCATCCAACCAATCCAGCCAATCCAACTTTCGCAAGATCACACCTTCGCGCAACGCCCACGGGCACAAGTCCATTTCGTCGACGTCCAGAGCGCGCATCGCAGCCTGGATCACCAAAGCACCGGCGACGAGCTGGTGGGACCGACTGGCGCTGACTCCCTCCAGCTCGGCCAGGTCCTCAACGCTCATCCGGGAGATGAACGAGATCACCTGGCGCAACCCGGCATCGGTGAGCGTACGGCGCACCCGCGGACCCGCCGACGACGGTGCCGCCCCGCTGAGCCGAGCGAGCGAGCGGATCGTCTTGGAGGTGCCCACCACCCGGTCGGCGACGCCGGCCGCGAGCAGCTTGCGGGCCGGTTCCTCGAGCTGCTCAGCGATCCGCTCCCGCAGGGTTTCCAGTTCGCGACGGCGGGGCGGGTCGTGCTTGAGCCAGGACCGGGTGAGGCGGCCGGCTCCCAGCGGCAGGGACACCGCCACGTCGGGTTCCTCGTCGATCCCCGCCGCGATCTCCAGCGACCCTCCGCCGACGTCGACCATGAGCAGCCGGCCGGCCGACCAGCCACACCATCGGCGCACCGCCAGGAACGTCAGGATGGCCTCCTGCTCACCGGTCAGGACCTCCAGCTCAACCCCTGTCTCAGCGTGCACCCGGTGGAGCACGGCACCGGCATTGGAGGCATCGCGCACCGCTGAGGTGGCGAAGGCCATCAGGTCCTCGCAGCCCATCGCCGATGCGGACACCACGGCGTCGCGCACGGTGCGGATCAGATGATCGGCTCCCGCACGGGTGATCTTCCCCCGATCGTCCATCTGCTCGGCCAGCCGCAGCACCGACTTCTCTGAGACCTGGGGTAACGGAGGTGCACCGTGGTGCGCGTCCACCACCAGGAGGTGAACCGTGTTGGAGCCCACGTCGAGCACTCCTAGCCGCATGAGAGGCCAGGCTACGCCGGGAGCGCGCTCAGGTGTCGTACTTGTAGCCAAGGCCGCGGACGGTGACCAGGTGCCGGGGAGATGAGGGATCTTCCTCGATCTTGGATCGCAATCGCTTGACGTGGACGTCGAGGGTCTTGGTGTCGCCGACGTAGTCCGCCCCCCAGACCCGATCGATGAGCTGCCCGCGGGTGAGCACCCGGCCCACGTTGCGCAACAGGTATTCCAGCAGATCAAACTCCTTCAGGGGCAGGCCGACCTCCTGCCCGCCCACGGTGACGATGTGCCGCTCGACGTCCATCCGCACCGAGCCGGCCTCCAGCACTACCGGCCCGACAGTGGCCGCGCTGGAGACCGGGCCGTCGGGGGCCTCGGCGCCACGGCGCAGCACGGCACGGATCCGCGCGATGAGCTCGCGAGCCGAGTAAGGCTTGGTGACGTAGTCGTCGGCGCCGAGTTCGAGGCCCACTACCTTGTCGATCTCACTGTCCCGGGCGGTCACCATGATCACCGGGACGGCGGAGCGGGCGCGTAGTTGCTTGCAGACATCCGTCCCGCTCATCCCAGGCAGCATCAGGTCGAGCAGCACGATGTCGGCCCCATTGCGGTCGAACTCCTCCAACGCCTCGGATCCGCTGGCGGCCACCGCCGGTGAGAAGCCCTCCTTGCGCAGCAGAAAGGCCAGCGGGTCAGCAAAGTCCTCCTCGTCTTCGACGATCAGCACTCTGATCATGGTGGCCCTCCCACATATTCGGGTGTCTGCAGCGTGCGTGATGGGTGTTGCGAGTCGCTCGGGTGGGCGGGGATGCGCAGGGTGAAGGTGGAGCCGGTGCCGGGTTTGCTCCACAGGTGGACTTCGCCGCCGTGGTTGGCGGCGATGTGTTTGACGATGGCCAGGCCCAGGCCGGTGCCGCCGGTGGTGCGGGAGCGGGCTTGGTCGATGCGGAAGAAGCGTTCGAAGACGCGTTGTTGGTGTTCGGGTTCGATGCCCAGGCCGCGGTCGGTGACGGCGATTTCGACGTAGCCGTCTTCCATGCGGCGGCTCAGGGAGACGGGGCTGCCGGGGGGTGAGTAGGACACGGCGTTGTCGAGCAGGTTGGACAGGGCGGTGACCAGCAGGGTGGCGTCGCCGTGGAGGAGCAGGCCGGAGGGGGGGTCGAGGGTGAAGCGGATGTTGGCGGATTCGGCGGCCAGGCGGCAGCGGTCGAGGGCGTCGGTGATGACGTGGTCGACTTCGACGGTGCCCAGTGCGGGGAGTCGTTCGGCGCCTTGGAGTCGGGACAGCGCGATGAGTTCGGTGACCAGGGTGCCCAGGCGGTTGGCTTCGTTGAGGATTTTGGTGCCGAAGCGGCGGACCTCGTGGGGGTCATCGGCGGCATCCAGGACCGCTTCGGCCAGCAGGGCCATCGCGCCGACGGGGGTTTTGAGTTCGTGGCTGACGTTGGCCACGAAATCCCGCCGGGTCGCCTCCAACCGCACCGCATCCGACTCGTCCGAGGCGTCGATCACGGTGAACTCATCACCCAGCGGCCGGACCTCGCCGAGCACCGCGGTGGGCCCGCGCCCGGAGCGGCCCCCGCGCTCCAGTGGGGAGAGATCGACCAGCACCACCTTGCCGGATTCCCGCACCTGCTCGGCGGCCTTGCGCGCCCGCTCATCCGGCCGCGAGCCGTGCACCAGGCCCAACGCCACGGCCGGCGGGTTGGCCAACACCACATCACCCACCCGGTCCAGCAACACCACACCGTTGTGCGAGGAGAGCACCACCCGCTGGACCAGATCGGCCACCATCGCACCGTCCGGGGCGGACGAGGTTGCTGATTTCCCAGAGCGCCGGGAGATCAGGATCCCCACCATCAGCCCGACCGTCAACGTGCCGATCATGATGACCACGACGGCTATGAGAGTCACGCACCAATCGTAAGCACCACCGGAGGGGGTATCCCTAGTCCCGACGCACCCCGTGTGAGGAGATATACCCGCATAGGGCGAGTCTTCTTCCCTCGTTCACCCTCGGTTCATCCACGCACGATTCATCCCACCCGCACCTATCTGGCCGGATCGGGACGGGGCTGCTACCGGCCCTGCTGAGCGACCACGGCGATAGCGTCGGCGGCCGCGTCCGGATCGAGATAGGTCCCGCCAGGACGCAGCGGCCACAACCGATCATCGAGGTCGTACCGCAACGGGATACCCGTGGGGATGTTGAGACCCGCGATGCGCTGAGCGTCGATGCCATCCAGGTGCTTGACCAGAGCTCGCAGTGAGTTGCCGTGGGCAGCCACCAGCACGGTGTGCCCGGCCTGCAGATCAGGCACGATCTCCGACTCCCAGTACGGCAGCATCCGGGCCACCACGTCGGCCAGGCACTCGGTACCGGGCACCTCGACCGAGGCGTACCTCGGGTCACCGTGCTGGCTGAATTCGGCGCCGCTAGCCAGCGGCGGTGGCCGGGTGTCGTAGGAGCGGCGCCACAGGGCGAACTGCTCATCGCCGTACTCGGCACGGACCTGGCTCTTGTCCAGGCCCTGCAGCGCGCCGTAGTGCCGCTCGTTGAGCCGCCAGTCGCGGCGAACTGGAATCCAGTGCCGGTCCGCGGTGTCGAGCGCGAGGTGGGCCGTGGTGATCGCGCGGCGCAGCACTGAGGTGTGCACCACGTCCGGGAGCAGGGCGGCGTCGCGCATCAGCTCACCGGCTCGCAGCGCCTCGCGTTCGCCACGAGCAGACAACGGCACGTCCACCCAACCGGTGAACAGGTTCTCGGCATTCCATGCACTCTCGCCGTGGCGGAGCAGGACAAGGGTCCCCACGTTCATGCCGGGCAGCTTGCCACGCGCCGCGATCCCACGATCCGCCGAGGGTGCCACCAAACCGTGAACGGGGATCAATACCCCAAAATCGATTGGCCCGATCGGGCGCTGGCCGCGACTAGCTGGTTACCCGTAAATTAATCAACGACGACGGTGTACCGGAACCCCCTGCTGACACCTCACCGTCGTTGCAGGGAACCGCTGGTCGCCCGCTTCCCCCGCCCCCCGGGAAAGGCCGGTTGCACAGCGGTTCCCTGCGCGGCAGGAGTTGTCTATCCAACGGATTTTCTTCCGACGAAAATCTTAAGCTTGCCATTGGTCAGCCTTGCGGACCGCGTGCCGGCCGCCGAAGGTACCCGGAAGCCCACCCTCATAGAGGTATTTGGCTTCCTCCGCAACCTCTCGGGTCAGACAAGGCCACGTCGCCGCGACACCGTTTTCGTCGCGGCAAGCCCAACAGCGCCCCTGCGGGTCCGGTACATGCGCGGTCAACGCGCTACGCCACATGTCCGGCAATTCGGCCAGGATCGCTGCCATGCTCATGTCCATCTACCTCCCAGAGATCGATGCTCCTACAACCGGCCGTCAAGTCGGACGTCAATAACCACCGGAATTCCGGTCCAACGCTGCCGTTCGGGTGATAACAACGGTGATAACAACACTGTGCAACTGATAACAACACTGTGCAACTGATAACAACACTGTGCAACCAACCGCATACGTCGAGTGGCGACGCGCTGGAGCCATAAACCGCGCGGACACCCCGATAGTCGACTCACCGCCGACACCATGCCAGATGCCTCACAGGGCCGACGAGGACGGGGCGGTGAGACTCCGGTGTTGCTACTCACCGTGTTGGGACCTGCACGCTGTGTGGTCGCACACCGTGTTGTCGCGCTGGCCGCCCCGAGTGTTACCGGGCTGCGGAGCGACATCTCCCACCGGCCGGTGGGGTAGGCCAATCGGGTTGCGCTAGAAATCAACTACCCCGAAGGCCTTGAGATCCGTCCGCATGGCTGAGAGTGTGTCACCGCTCTCCTCGCCGCCCCCCACCGCACTTCCCGGCAGGTGAGCGTTAAGCCCGCGGTTCGTCCCCCCATCGGACCGCGGCCCGCCAGGAGTCCTGGGTGCCCCCGCCCAGGAAGATCCGTCACGCGGGACACCATAGTGGCGGGGCGAGTCCGAGTGCGCGACTCCCCCCTCTCCCCCGGGCCGCCCCGCCACTAGCCCGCCGCCACCGACCCGCCAGCCCGATCTCGGCTCAACGCACCAGATGTTCGAAAGCGGCAAGATTGTTCAAGGACTGGCCCCGGGCCTCCCGCCAAGCCCATTCGCGCCGGATCGACGATGCGAACCCGATCTCCAGCAGCGTGTTGAAATCACCATCAGCGGCCTCAGCGACCTGGCCCATCAGCCGATCCAGCTCCAGCGCGGTCAGCGCGTGATGAGCCAGCCGCCCGATGAGGTAGATGTCGCCCGCCTTGTCCAACGCGTAGTGCACGCCGTAGAGCCGAGCATTGCGGCGCAGCAGCCAGCGATAGACCTCCTCGTGGGCCTCGTCGGGACGCCGGCACACGAAGGCCTCCACCAACACCCCGTGCTGGCCGACCAGCACCCAGCAACTGGTCTGCAGTTTCTTGCTGCCCGGCAAGGTGAGGAGAAAACTGCCCGGCCCGCGCTGCTGGTACTCGAGTCCGGCTTCGGTGAGCGCCTCGACGATGAGCTGATCCAGCTGTGCCGGCCGGTTCACACCGCCACCTCGCGCTCCAGCGTGTCCACCCGGTAACCGGCGGCCGCATCCGAGTAGACCCGGAGCAGGGCTTCGGTTGTTCGCTCCCAGGAGAACCGCCGGGCATGTGGAGCGGCACCAGCGGCCAGCTCCTCACGACGCTGCGGGCGCAGCGCGACAGCGGAGAGCACGTCGGCCCAGTCACCCGGGTCGTGGCTGCCTACCAGCTGACCGGACACGCCGTCGGCCACCGCGACCGGTAAACCGCCCACCTCGGCGGCGACCACCGGTGTCCCGCACGCCTGCGCCTCCAGCGCGACCAGGCCGAAGGACTCGCTGTAACTGGGCACCGCCACCACGTCAGCCGCGCGGTACACCCCGACCAGCGCGGTACCACCCTGCGGAGGCGCGAACACCACCTGCGCCAAGATCCCCAGTTCGGCGGCCAACTGATGCAACACTGTGGGTTCGGCCAAGCCGTTGCCTGACGGTCCGCCCACCACCAGTACCCGCAGCCGCTCCCGCAGCGCCGGGTCGCGACGCACCAACTCGGCTGCCGCCCGCAACAGCACGTCAGGACCCTTGAGCGGCTGGATACGCCCGATGAAAGCGAGCACCACGGCGTCGAGCGGCAGGCCCAACGTGGTCCGGGCGGCGTCCCTGGGTCCCGGAGTGAACAGCTCCAGGTCGACTCCCGGCGAGATGGTGGCGGTGCGGGCCGGGTCAGCTCCGTAGAGCTCGACGAGCTGAGCGGTCTCGGTCGGGGTGTTCGCGACCAGCCGGTCGGCCTCGGCCACCACCTGCTGCTCACCGATCACCCGGGTATGCGGCTCGGGAGCGTCACCGTGGGCCAGCGCGGCGTTCTTGACCTTGGCCAGGGTGTGCGCAGTGTGTACCAGCGGCACCCCCCACCGGTCCCGGGCCAGCCAACCGACCTGGCCGGAGAGCCAATAGTGCGAGTGCACCACGTCATAGAAACCCGGCTCGCGGCGCGCCTCAGCCCGAAGCACCCCGGCGGTGAAGGCGCACAGCTGCGCGGGTAGGTCGTTTTTGGCCAGGCCCTCGTAGGGTCCGGCGGTGATGTGCCGCACCGTGACGCCCGGCGCGAGCTCCACCACCGGGGCCAGCTCCGAGGACGTAGCCCGGGTGAACACCTCGACCTCGACGCCGTGGCGGGCCAGCCGGGTCGCGGTCTGCACGATGTAGACGTTCATCCCGCCGGCATCGCCGGTGCCCGGCGTATCCAGCGGCGAGGTATGCACAGACAACACCGCGACCCGCCTCAACGCCCGCCCAACCACCCTCCCATCCTCCCGGCCACCGCTACCCCCGGCGCATTCAGCCCGCTCAGCGGGGCGGTAGACACCCCGTCCACCCCGCTGAATGTGGACGGACGAGGTCTCCGCGCGACTCACAGGGTGCAGTTGACGAGTGTGGGCTCGGGTTGCAGGGTCACACCGAAACAGGTGGTGACCGCGGTGCGGATTTCCCGGGCCAGCGTGAGGAGATCCGTTGCGGATGCGCCACCACGGTTGGTCAGGGCCAACGTGTGCTTGCCGGAGAGCGCCACCCGGCCACCCGGGCCCTGGTATCCCCGGACGAATCCGGCTCGCTCGATCAGCCAGGCGGCGGAGAGCTTGATCCCGCCGGGGCCGCCACCGGGGTACTGCGGCACCGCGACCTGCGGACCGACCCTGGCCCGGATCCGTTCGACCGTGGCGGCCGCGTGGGCGGCCTCCAGTACCGGGTTGACGAAGAAGGATCCGACCGACCAGGTGTCGTGGTCGTCCGGGTCGAGCACCATCCCCTTGCCTCTGCGCAGCTCCAGCACAGCGGCCCTGGCCGACTCGGCGGGCACCCGGGCTCCGGGCTCGACCTCGAGCAGGTGGGCCAGCTCGGGGTACCGGATCGGAGCCGAGCGCCCATCGCGGTGCAGCGCGAGCCGGATCCGGAGCACCACGGCGGTATCGGTCCCTTTGAGCACACTGGTCCGGTAGCCCAGCTGAAGTTCCGACGCAGGAACCGTCCGCAGCACATCCCGCCGACGATCGTAGAGATCGACCTCACGCAGCACGTCGGAGAGCTCCACGCCGTAGGCGCCGACGTTCTGCACAGGTGTGGCACCGACCGATCCCGGAATACCGGACAGGCATTCGAGTCCCCCGTAACCGGCCGCCACCGTGCGTGCGACCACCGCATCCCAGTCCTCCCCGGCGGCGACGTGCAACACCCCTGCGCTGTCGATGCGCATGCCGGTGCTGGACATCCGAACCACGGTGCCGTCGAAGCCACCGTCGCTGACGACCACGTTGGACCCGCCGGCCAGCAGCAGCAGCGGCTCACCGGCGGCATCGGCGGCGCGTACGGTCTCGACGCAGAATGCAGCCGTGCTCGCCACCACAAACCGGCGCGCTGGGCCACCGAGCCGCAACGTGGTGAACGGGGCCAGCTCGACTGCGTCACGCACGAGGCCCTGCGGCGCAGATGTCATCACGGGCGCCCAGGGTAGCCTCCGGGTCATGGCCAGCCGATTGGCGCTGCGACACCGCTACCCTGCCTCACCAGAACGCGTCCGGGAGGTGCTCACCGACCGGCCGTATGTGCAGGCGAAGCTGCGGGAGGTGGGCGGGCCGCGCGCCGAACTGGTGTCCTGGCAGCAGGACGCTCACGGCGTCACCATCGTGTTGCACCAAGCGGTGCCCGAGGACGCGATGCCCTCGTTCCTGCGCTCGATGCTGCCGGGCGAGCTGACGATCCGCCGAACCGAGACGTGGAGTGGTTCCGCCGGCCGGGTGCATGCGGTGGTCGACGGGGCGCCGGGCACGATCACTGGCGTGATGCGCCTTGAGCCCGACCCTGACGGGTGCGTGCTCGGTGCCCAGCTCACGGCCGAGGTTCCGCTGCCGCTATTCGGCGGCAGGGTGGAGAAGGTCATCACCGACAGCGTCGCCACGCTCATGGAGACGGAGTATCAGTTCACGTTGGCCTGGCTGCGCAATCCGATGAATCCGTGAACGGTGGGTCAGCAGGTGTGTTCGTGGTCTGCGTGATCGTCGTGCTCGACCTGCAGGGTGCTGTGGGTGAGGCCGAAGTGGGTACGCAGTGCCTGCGCGGCTGCGTCGAGCACGGAGGCGTCCCCGCAGTGCAGTGACCGGGCCTCCTCGACCACCAGGTGCGCGGAGACGGCGTGGCGGCCCGATGTGATCGTCCACAGATGCAGGTCGTGCACACCACGCACGCCTGGCACGGTGCGCAACACCCGCTCCACCTCGGCGGTGTCCACGCCCCGGGGGGCTCCCTCCAGCAGCACGTGAGCCGCTTCGCGAAGCAGGGCCAGCGCTCGTGGCAGGATCAGCGCGGCGATCGCCAGTGATGCGATGGGATCGGCCTGGCGCCAGCCGGTGGCGAGCATGATCAGCGCGGCGCCGAGCACCGCGACCGAACCGAACGCATCACCCATCACCTCGAGCAGCGCGCCGCGCAGGTTGAGACTGCGCTGGCGAGCTGCCTCCCGGCTGAATCCGCCGCTGAGCACCGCCAGCGCGGCCAGGTTGCCGACCAGCCCGAACGCCCCGATGACCAGCAGCGGGAGGCCGGCCACCGGTGGCGGAGCAGCCAGCCGGGTGATCGCCTCGACCGCCACCACCCCGCCCACCACCAGCAGCACCAGGGCGTTGAACGCGGCGGCGAGGATCTCGGCGCGACCCAGCCCATAGGTCCGGCGCTGGCTCGGCGGGCGTTGGGCGAGCACGCTGGCGACCAGCGCGACCGACAGACCCAGCACGTCGGTGACCAGATGCCCGACGTCGGCAAGCAATGCCAGCGAACCGGTCAGGGCGGCGCCGACGACCTCGGCCAGCAGCACCACCGAGATGATGGCCAGCGCCCAGCGCAGGCGCCGACGATCGGACGGTGCGGTCCCGTGACCATGCCCGTGACCACCCATGCGCGTCACGATACATGCACGTTCACGCATGGATTATCCGGCGACATCACCAGCGTGGCCCGCGCTGCACCTCCGTCACCGCAGGCTTGACGTCCACCAGGTAGACCAGCACGGCCACCAGGCCGACCAGATACAACAACATCGAGCCGGACCCGACCCGGTTGAGCAGGAAATTGAGCAGGAGCAGGACGCCGGCACCGCCGGTGATGCCCAGCCAGGCCGGCTTGGTCAACTTGTCGGCAGCGGTGTAGGCATCGGCTCGCTGGAGCGTGGCATGGATGAAGGCGAAGATCCCCACCGGGACCGCGGCCAGATACAGGATCTGATAAATCATGATGTCGAGCGTCTCCAGCACCCACTCAGGATACGCAGGCCGACGCCCCGCCCCCGATGGCGTCGCGCCTCAGACGAGGAGCTGGGAGATGGCGTGGATGGCGAGGCCGGCGAGGGCGCCGATGACGGTGCCGTTGATACGGATGAACTGGAGGTCCCGGCCCACTTGGAGCTCCACCTTCCGGGCGGTCTCCTCGGCGTCCCAGCGCTGCACCGTCTCGGTGATCAAGGTGGTGATCTCCCCACGGTAGGTGGCCACCACGTAGCCGGCCACGCCTAGTAGCCAGTTATCCACCTTGGACCGCAGCTCCACATCCTCGGACAGGCGCCCACCCAGTGCGACCAGACCGTCGCGCACCCGTCGGCGCAGCTCCGATGACGGGTCCTCGGCGGCGCTGAGCAGCATCTTCTTCGCAGTACTCCAGGCGGACCCGAGCAGGATCTGCACCTCGGGGTGCGCCAGCACCTGCCGCTGGATCACCTCGGCGCGCTCGATCATCTCCGGGTCCGTCCGCAGATCCTCGGCGAACTCCAGCAGGAAGTTGTCCAACGCCTTGCGCATGGGGTGCTCCGAGTCGGTGTGCACCTCCCAGGCGAACGACAGCACCTCCCCGTACAACCGGTCCGCGACCAGCTCATCGACGAACTTCGGTGACCATCCCGGCAAGCGCTGGCTGACCACCCGCAAGACCGCGCCGTGGTTGTCGCGCACCCACTCGTAAACCCGCTCAGCGACCAGTTCGACGAGTTTGTGATGCGACCCGTCGATGAGCAGCTGACCGAGCACCCGGCCCAACGGTGGCCCCCACGACTGCTCGACGAGACGTTTGACCAAGGCGTTCTCCAGTAGCGACTGCACGTCCTCGTCGCGCAGCACGGTCACCACGGCGCGCACCGCGGTGGCCAGCTCAGCAGTGGCGCGCTCGGCGTTTCGGGGCTGCGCGAGCCAGTTACCGAGCCGAGCGCCGATCCCGACCCGGGTCAGCTTGTCGGTCACCACCGCCGCTGCGAGGAAGTTGCTACCCACGAAATCACCGAGGTTCTCCCCGAGCGCGTCCTTCTTCCGGGGGATGATCGCGGTGTGCGGGATGGGCAGCCCCAACGGATGGCGGAACAGCGCGGTCACTGCGAACCAGTCGGCCAGTGCACCGACCATGCTGGCCTCGGCCATCGCGCGCACGTACCCCACCCAGGGCGCAGCGGTCCCCTGGGGACCCTCGTAGAGCAGTGTCACCACATAAACCACTGCGGCACCCAGCAGAAACGCGAGCGCAACCGCCTTCATCCGGCGCAGTCCCCGCTGCTTGGCCCGCTCGTTGCTGGTCAGCTCCACCCTGCCGATTGTGCACCGACACTGCGACTTACAGCGGGACTTGCAGCAGGATGACGACCGTGCGAGCTCACGGATTGGTCACCCGGCTGCAGCCGTTCGCCTCGACGATCTTCGCGGAGATGACCGAGTTGGCCGCGCGCACCGGCGCGGTGAACCTCGGCCAGGGTTTCCCGGACACCGACGGCCCGATCGGCATGCTCGAGATCGCCCGGTCGGCCATCGCCGGTGGGCACAACCAGTACCCGCCCGGGTCGGGCATCCCCGAGTTGCGCCAGGCCGTCGCCGAGCAGCGGGCAACCCGCTACGGCGTGACGCACGATCCGGACACCGAGGTGCTGATCACCGTCGGCGCCACCGAGGCGATCAGCGCCGCGCTGCTTGGCCTGGTACAGCCGGGCGACGAGGTCCTGCTCATCGAGCCCTACTACGACTCCTACGCCGCGGCGGTGGCACTGGCCGGCGCGAACCGGCGGTGCGTGCCGCTGGTCGCCGAGGGGAACCGGTTCGCGCTGGACCTCGACGCGGTGGCCGGCGCGATCACGCCGGCCACCCGGGCGCTGCTGCTCAACAGCCCGCACAACCCCACCGGCACGGTGTTGCACCGCTCGGAGCTGGCCGCGCTCGCGGCACTCGCCGTTGCACATGATCTGCTGGTGATCACCGATGAGGTGTACGAACACCTGGTGTTCGATACAGCGCAACACGTGCCGATCGCGACTTTCCCCGGAATGGCGCAGCGCACGCTGTCCGTCTCCAGTGCGGGCAAGACCTTCAGCGTGACCGGCTGGAAGATCGGCTGGGTGTGTGGGCCGGCGAACCTGGTGGCCGCGACGCGGGCGGCCAAGCAGTTCCTCACCTTCGTCGGCGGAGCACCGTTCCAGCCGGCGGTGGCGCACGCGCTGAGCGCTGAGCATGCCTGGGTGGCGGCACACCGCGCGGCGTTGCAGGACAAGCAGCACCGGCTGGCCACCGGATTACGCGCCGCGGGCTTCGGCGTGCGCCGATCGGAAGGAACCTATTTCGTCTGCGCGGATGTCCGGCCGCTCGGCTACTCCGACGGGCTGCGGTTCTGCCGTGAGCTGCCCTCCCGAGCCGGTGTGGTGGCGGTACCGGTGCAGGCCTTCGTCGACGACCCGGCGCCATGGCGGCACCTGGTGCGCTTCGCGTTCTGCAAGCGCGACGAGGTGCTCGACGAGGCGATCGCACGCCTCATCGCAGCCGGGTTTGTGAGGTCGGAGATCTTTGACAATCACTGATGTTACGCAAAGTGATAACAGTGTGTAGTATCAGTGAGCGACTGTCCGGGTAAGTCCGGATCGGGCGGATAGGTTGAGGGGGAACCGGTGGCCGCCATCCCCGACACAGGTGGCGCAGGATACGCGCCCCGCGGGGTGACGCGCGCGCTAGTTCGGTTGGTTGTGCTCGGTGGGCTGGTCACGGCCGGATGGCTGCTGGGATCGGGAATCAGCCACGCGGATGAGGACCCGGGGTTACCCGGTACCGGCCTGACCCACATCATCAGCCTCGCCACGTCCTCCGATGACCGCTCCGGCGATCGGCTCGGTGTACCGACCCCGGCCAGGCCGACCATCAAGAAGGTGCTCCCGAGCGCTCAGGTGCCGCGACTGCCCGTTCAATCACCGATACAGGCCGGCCTGCTGCGACCCCTCGTCAATACCGTCGACGCGACGAAACCCGCGACGAAACCACTGGCCCAAACCCTGACCTCGGTCTCGCGGCCGCTGTCTGGCACCGCCCCGCAGCGCGCCGCAGCCCAGTCGCCCGTACCGGCCGATCCGCCAGCGGCGGTACCGGCAACGGCGCCGGCCGCCGCGGCCGCGGTTCCGACCGCCGCGGTTCCCACCGCAGCGCCACCCGTAGACACCGCAGTGCGCGATGCCGCGCCTGCCGTTGCGCTCCACGCTCCCGCTGCGCCCGCGGCTGACCCGATGACGGTCCTGGTCGCAAACGGTGACGCTCCGGTAGCCCCGATGCCGGGGAGCCCACCGGGAAGCACCACATCGCCATGTGTGATCGGCGGTACTGGAGGCTCTACCAGCACCAAGTGCGCCTCAGACGTTGCGGTGCGTGAGAGCTGGGCAGCGGGGAGCCTCGTCCAGTCCTGTGGTCTGAGTGCTCGCGACACCAGCGACCTCCCGGGGTCGCTGGCTGCACAACCGTCCACATCCCCGGACTGACCCGCACCACTCGGTTTGGTCGCCGTTGCGGGCAACTGGTCCCACCGACCGGTCTTGCCGATTGCAGGTCGACCGACTTCTGCCGCCATGAACCCCCGATCTGTCCGACCGCGCCCGGGCGGATCGGGTTTATGGCCCCGGCGTCGCGTTGCCCCCGTGACGCCGGGGCCCTTCACCGGCTCTCCCCCACTCAGATATGTCTCCATATCGGGGTGGGCGGGAGGGTGCGGAGGCGCGCCACGCTGCCAGCCAGGTGTCAGTGGCGATCACGGGGAGCAGCAGCGCCCAGGCTCCGTCGATCCGCTGCCAGAGCTGCTGGCGCTCGCCCACCGCGTCGCAGATCTGCCGATGACCGGCAACGATCGCGACAATCTGCCGGGCGACCAGAACAGGGTGGATCCCCTCACGGAGCAGACCGGCCTGCTCGGCCAGGCCCAAGAGTTCGGAAGCGGCGCGTTCACCGAAACCGTAGTGCCCGTGCGCATCCGGCTCCCGCATCGGCAGCTCGTTGAGCAGGCGGGTGCCTCCTCTGACGATCGGGTCGTCGATCATCAGCGCAATCACCTCGTCGACCAGGGCCACCAGCTCTGCAAGCGGATCAAGCCCGCGCTTGCTGACCTGCACGCGGAGCTCTCCCCACCGCTGCACCATCTGGGTGATGACCGCTCGTGCCAACATCTCCTTGGAAGCGAAGTGGAAGTACAGCGCCCCCTTGGTGCCGCCACTATCGGCCAACACGCTGTCCAGCGAGGTGGCGTGGTAGCCGGCGCAAGCGAAGTGCTCAGCTGCAGCGGTGAGAATCGCCAGCCGGGTAGCCCGGGCCCGCGGCTGCAGCCTTGCCCGGTCTGGGTAGGCTCCGCCACCACTGGCTCCGGGGCTGGGCGGACCGGTGCTGGACATGACGGTTCGACGCTACTCGTCTGAAGTCCGGGTGGCAGCGCTTCCAGGTCACACCGTTTCTAGGTGGCGACCTAAACACACCCACTGGTATGTTTCGTTCACGTAGCGACTCGCGTGAGTTAACCCTGCAGTGATAACACGTTTGGGGGTCCCGCGGGGGGATGTGGTCGCCCGGGGCGGTAGGGACGACCGCCCCGGGCGACTGCCAAACCGGGCGATGCCGACCGCCGTGTTGAATCAGCGATCGTGATGCCCGCACCGGACGGTCGAGAGCTCGCCGCAGTCTTCGCCGGGGGTTGCGTCGGTGCGGTATGTCGCGGGCTCCTGGGTGAGGCGTACCCGGGGACGAGCTGGCCGTGGGTGAGCTTCGCCGTGAATCTTGCTGGCGCCTTCCTGCTGGGTTACTTCGTGACCCGACTGCAAGAGCGATTGCCGCTGTCCAGCTACCGGCGACCGCTACTGGGTACAGGTCTGTGCGGCGGGCTCACCACGTTCTCGACGATGCAGGTGGAGCTGCTCGGGATGCTCGACGCGCACCACTACGGGCTGGCCGCCGGTTACGCGTCAGCGAGCATCGCCGGTGGCTACGCCGCGGTACACCTGTCCACCGCTATGGTGCGACGAATCCGGGTGTGGGCATGACCGTGCTGTTGTGGGCAGGGGTGGCACTGATCGGCGGTGCGGGCTCGATTCTGCGCTTCCTCGTTGACGGCGCCATCGCCTCCCGGACACCCCGCTCCTTTCCCTACGGCACATTGGTGGTCAACCTCTCTGGTGCGGTCCTGCTCGGCCTGCTCACCGGAATGACGTTGCACCACGACGAGGCCCTGCTGGCCGGCACCGCCGCGGTTGGCTCATACACGACCTTCTCGACGTGGATGTTCGAGACCCAGCGCCTCGCCGAGGATCGGCAACTGCTGAGCCTGACGGCGAACGTGGTGTTGAGCCTGGTTGCCGGAGTCCTCGCCGCAGCGCTGGGCCGGCTGCTCGGGAGCCACCTGTGATCGAGGACTGCCTGAAACTCACCACCTACTTCGGGGAGCGGCACCGCAGCGGCCGGGCCTTGCTGGCCGATGCCCAACTGGAGCTGTTCGGCCGGCGGGCGATCGCTACCAGTGTGCTGCTGCGCGGCACGGAGGGGTTCGGGCTCAAGCACCATCTGCGGACCGACCGGCTCCTCACCTTGTCCGAGGATCTGCCCATTGTGTCCGTCGCCGTGGACACCCCGCCGCGGATCGAGGCTCTGTTCGATGACCTCCGAGCCGTCGAGCACCGGGGACTGATGACACTGGAGCGAGCGCAGATGCTGCGCGGGGACATCGCGGCGGTGCAGCTGCCCGAGAAGCCCCCTGACGCCACCAAACTGACCGTGTATGTCGGCCGGCAGGAACGCGTCCACCGGGTACCGACCTTCGTCGCGGTCTGTGAGTTGCTGCATCGGCGCGGCATCGCGGGTGCCACCGTGCTGCTGGGTGTCGACGGGACAGCGCACGGCCTGCGACGGCGCGCCAAGTTCTTCGGGCGCAACGCCGACGTGCCGATGATGATCGTCGCGGTCGGTTCGGGAGAGCGAATGGGCCAGGTCCTACCCGAGATCAGTGGCCTGCTGCGCCGACCACTGATCACCCTGGAACGGGTCCGGATGTGCAAACGCGACGGCGAGCTCCTCGAACGCCCGCACGCCCTACCGGCCACCGACGAGCACGGGATGGCGATATGGCAGAAGCTGATGGTCCACACCTCGGAACGGGCGTTGTACGGCGGGCAGCCGGTGCATCAAGTGTTGGTGCGGCGGCTGCGGCAGGCCGGCGCCCGGGGCGCGACCGCGGTGCGGGGCATGTGGGGCTTCCACGGACAGGTCGCGCCGCACGGCGATCGGCTGCTGCAACTGGGCCGTCACGTCCCGGTAATCACGATCATCATCGACACCAGGGCCCAGATAGCGGCCTGCTTCGGCATCGTCGACGAGCTCACCACCGGGCACGGCGTGGTCACCAGCGAGACGGTGCTGGTGCGCCGCGAGAGGGCCTACGCAGCACCGCCAGGGTGAGGGCAAGCAGGGCGACCCCGCACAGCAGCATCGCCAGCGGCACACCCAGCGAGCCGGCGAAGAAATGCCCCACTGTCCAGGGCAGGTAGCCGAATCCCCCGGCCAGACCGATAACGGTCAGCACAGTCCGGTCGGTGCCGACTCCTACCGCTACAAACACAGCCGCCGCGGCCAGGCCGAGCAGCGGAGCCGCGTCCGACCAGCTGACTGCGGTGATTCCAGCGCCGGCGAGCACCGCGACACCGCCACCAGCCAGTGCGATCACCGTCGGGGGCAGTAGCGCCAGCCAGCCCGCGGCCACCCAGAGTGCTCCTGCACCGGCGATCGCCAGCCCGATCGCGCCCTCCCCACCGGCCAGGCCCGCCGCGCCGCCGGCCGCCATGAGCACCCCGGCCAGGCAGGCGAGATGCTGCGCCGGCCGATCCCGCAACCCCCACAGCAGCGCCGCGTGCCCGGCCGCAGCAGCACCCGCCGACAACCACACCGCAGCGTCAGCGGCGCGCCCGAGGTCCCAGGCGGCCTGGCCGGCGAACGCAGCCACCGCCACCGAGGAGGCGAACCACAGTGCGCCACGCAGCCTGATCAATGCAGGCACTGCGGTGTCGCGGATCCGCGCCCCTACCAGCCAACTGAGGGCAGCGACAGCGGCCAGCAGCCCGAGCCGTCCCACGGTTGGCACCTCGCGCCAGTACTGGATGGCCAGCGTCACCGCCCCGGACAGTGCGAGCAGCCCACCGAGGTAACCCAGTGCCTCGGTCACCGGCAGCCCACGAGTGCCACCTGCGCTCTGCTCGCGGGCTCGCTCAGCGGCCAGCACGGCCTGCACCTGCTCGGTGCTGAGGGTCCCGGCCGCCACGGCACGCCGCAGGATCTCGGCCAGCTCAGCAGTACGGAGTTCCGATTGCGGCATATCGAGCACCTCGCTGTCCACGCATCGCCATCTCATCATCCACCGAAAAGCAGCACACGTCCGATGAGCAGGACGGCGCTCAGCGCTGCCACGGCTAACACCGCGCGCCGAGTCCAGCCCTTGTCCAGCACCCGGCGCACCGGACCGGAGAGCGCGAATCCGACCAGGAGGAAAGGGATCAGCAGCACCGTTCTGGTAAACGACTCGCCGGTAACCTGCCCCGCCGCAGCCAGCGCGGCGATCGAGGTCACCGACCCCAGGAGGAAGAACCCGCCGATGGTGCCGCGGACCTGTGGACCGTCGGCATGCTGGTACAGCAAGGCTATGGGGGGACCGCCGATCGACGCCGCGGTACCTCCCGCCCCGCTGGCGAACCCAGCCAGCAGCAGCGAGCCTGGACGGGGGCGGGGGCTCCAGTGCAGCAGCGAGAGCACCACGAAGGCGAGCACACACAAACCGATCAGCAGCGCGAAAACCCGCTGCGAGAGCGCGATCACGGCGAGCACCCCGAGCCCCGTGCCGGGCAACCGGCCCAGCATCGCCCAGCCGATCCCGCTCCAGTCAGCGTGCCGCCAGTCCCTGGCCACCGCGAACACTGCGTGCAGCGATGTCAGCAGGATCAACGGCACCGGCACCAGCGCGGGGTCGATCAGCGCCAGCAAGGGCGCCGCCAACAGGGCCATTCCGTATCCCACCGAGCCCTGCACCAGCGCGCCCACCATGATGACCAGGCCGGCTGCAATGATCATGCTGCAATGATCGTGATGGTCGGGGCGCGGCGGTCAGGACAGCGCAGCCAGGAGGGTGGCAAGGGGGCGATCGTGGGCGTTGTGGCCCATCAGACCGATGCGCCAGCCCTGGCCGGCCAGCGGACCCAGGCCGGCGCCGATCTCGATTCCGAAGTCTTCGCGGAGGCGTTTGCGGGTCGCGGCGTCGGGCAGGCCCTCAGGTAGCCGGGCCGCGGTGAGCTGCGGGAGACGGTGGCCGGGCTCGGCGAACAGCTCGAAACCGCGCTCGGGTAGCGCCTCCTGGAGCCGTTCCCCCACCCGGGTGTGGCGCGCCCACACCGACGCCAGGCCCTCCTCCAGCAGCCGGCCCAGGCCCGCGTGCACCGCAGAGATCAACGTCGAGCTCGCGGTGTGGTGGTAGCGGGGCGGATCGCCCTGGTAGTAAGCGTCCAGCAGGCTCAAATCCTGGTAGAACGAGCACACCGGGGTGGCCCGGTCCCGGATCCGCGCCACGGCCCGCTCCGACAGGGTGACCGGCGCGATTCCCGACGGGGCACCCAGGCACTTCTGCGTCGCCGAGTAGCAGGCGTCGACGCCCCAAGCGTCCACCTCGACCGGGATACCACCCAGCGAGGTGACCGTATCGAGGAGCAACAGTGTGCCGGTGCCCTGCAGCTCTCTCAGGGGGGCGATCTCGTTTCGCACGCCGGTCGAGGTCTCGGCGTGCACCACGGCGACGAGTCGAGCATGCGGTGCGGCGCGCTGGGCGTCGAGCAGCGCTTCGGGGTCCAGGGTCCGTCCCCACGGGGCGGGCACGGCCTGCACCTGCGCGCCCACCCGGCGGGCCACCTCGCACAGCCGCTCCCCGAAGTAACCGTTCACCCCGACGATGGCCAGCTCGCCCGGCTCCAGAAGGCTGGCCAGGCAGGCTTCCATGCCCGCCGACCCGGTGCCGCTGACCGGGAGGGTGAGCCGGTTGCGGGTGCCGAAGACGGTCCGCAGCCGTTGCGCGGTGTCAGCCACCAGCGCGAGGAACTCGGGATCCAGGTGCCCGAGCACCGGGCGACTCAACGCCTCGATGGCCTCCGGGTAGGGATTCGACGGTCCAGGTCCGAGGAGCAGACGATCAGAGTGCACACCGTAAGCCTTCCAGAACTACCGACCGCGCGAGCAGCGGTTCCCGGGTCCGGGATAGGGAGCACCGTGGGTGCGGGTTAGCTACCAACGACACCTGTTTATCGTCATCCGATATGCACGGTGTGCGCAGCGTGTCGCGGTGGCCGGTGGACGCAGTGGCCGTCGCGGTGGTCGACGCATCCGGTGTGGTGGTGGGCAGCCACGGCCCGCAGGAGCGGCCGTTCCGACTCGCCTCGGTGACCAAGCTGCTGTCGGCCTACGCGATGTTGCTCGCGGTGCAGGAGGGCGCGGTGGAGTTCGACCAACCGGCCGGACCGCCGGGGGCCACGGTGCGCCACCTCCTGGCACACACCTCCGGGCTGGCATTCGACACGCCCCGAGTGTCAGCGGCACCGGGTACCAGGCGGATCTACTCCAACACCGGGTTCGTGGCCCTGGCAGAGGAGGTGGCCTCCTCGTGCGGCATGGCCTTTGCCGACTACCTGACCGAAGCGGTGCTGCAACCGTTGGGCATGTCCTCGTCCCGGTTAGCCGGCACGGCCGCGGCCGGCGGGGTGTCCACCTGCGCCGACCTGGCCAGATTCGCCGCTGAGCTGCAGGTCCCGAGGCTGCTGGCGCCACAGATCCTCGACGAGGCCACCCGGGTGGTCTACCCGGGTCTGGACGGGGTGGTACCCGGCTACGGCATGCAGCGCCCCAACGACTGGGGCCTGGGCTTCGAGCTGCGTGACCACAAGAGTCCACACTGGACGGGTAGCCGCAACTCGCCGGGAACCTTCGGCCACTTCGGGCAGTCCGGCACATTCCTGTGGGTCGACCCGGCAGCAGGCGCAGCCTGCATCGCGCTCACCAACCGCGACTTCGGTCCGTGGGCTCGCGAGACCTGGCCTGGGTTCAGTGATGCAGTACTGGCTGAGCTGGCGGGACAGGTCGGCCTGCTGGGCTGAGGGGCGTACTTGCGCTCACACCCTCATCGTCGTCCCGAAAGACCGTTCTCTCACGGGTTATCCACAGATGGCGCCTTCCGCGGCGGAGCCGACGAGGCGGGCGTATTTGGCGAGCACGCCGCGCAGCGGGCGATCAGGTGCGGTCCACTGCTGCCGGCGACGTGCCAGCTCTTCGGCGTCGACGAGCAGGTTCAGCTCTTGGCGGTCCATGTCCAGCACGATCGGGTCACCGTCGCGGACCAGCGCGATCGGCCCGCCGTGCGCCGCCTCGGGAGCCACGTGGCCGACGCACAATCCGGTGGTACCGCCGGAGAAGCGCCCGTCGGTGAGCAGCAGGACATCCTTGCCCAGTCCGGCACCCTTGATCGCGCCGGTGACCGCGAGCATCTCGCGCATCCCCGGCCCGCCCCGCGGGCCTTCGTAACGGATCACCACAACCTGCCCGGGTTGCAGATCGGGGATCGCATCCATCGCGGCCTGCTCCCCGTCAAATACCCGCGCGCTCCCCTCGAAACGGGTGGAGTCGAAACCGGCGCTCTTCACCACCGCCCCTTCCGGAGCCAGCGAGCCGCGCAGGATGGTGATCCCCCCGGTGGGATGGATCGGGTCGGCGAGGCTGTGCAGGATCTTGCCGTCCAGGTCGGGCGGGTCGAGTTCGGCGAGGTTCTCGGCGATGGTGCGCCCGGTGACGGTGAGGCAGTCGCCGTGCAGCAGCCCGGCGTCCAGCAACGCCTTCATCACAACGGGCACCCCGCCGACCTGATCCACCGAGGCCATCACGTGCGCGCCGAAGGGCTTGACGTCGGCCAGGTGCGGCACCTTCGCGCCGATGCTGTTGAAGTCGTCCAGTTCCAGGGCTACCCCGGCTTCGTGCGCGATGGCCAACAGGTGCAGCACCGCGTTGGTCGAGCCGCCGAAGGCCATCACCACCGCGATCGCATTCTCGAACGCCGGGCGGGTCAAGATCTGCCGGGCGGTGATCCCGCGGTGAATCAGCTGCACCACGGCACTGCCGCTGGCCCTGGCGAACCCGTCGCGGCGCCGGTCCACCGCGGGCGGGCTCGCGGAGCCGGGTAGCGACATACCGAGCGCCTCGGCCGCGCAGGCCATCGTGTTGGCGGTGTACATCCCGGCGCAGGCACCCTCGCCGGGGCAGACCGCGCGCTCCACCGCGTCGACGTCCGCGCGGCTGATCCGGCCGCTCAGACATGCCCCCACCGCCTCGAAGGCGTCGATGATGGTGACCTCCCGGCCGTCCACCCGGCCGGGCAGGATGGTGCCCGCATAGAGGAACACCGCCGCCAGGTCCAGGCGCGCGGCGGCCATCAGCATCCCCGGCAGGCTCTTGTCACAGCCGGCCAGCAGCACCGTGCCGTCCAGCCGCTCAGCCTCCACCACGGTCTCCACCGAGTCGGCGATCACCTCCCGGGAGACCAGCGAGTAGTGCATCCCGACGTGGCCCATCGAGATTCCGTCGGACACCGAGATCGTGCCGAACTCCATCGGAAAACCGCCGGCCGCATGCACGCCCTCCTTGCTGGCCTTGGCGAGCCGGTCCAGCGACAGGTTGCACGGGGTGATCTCGTTCCAGGACGAGGCGATACCGATCTGGGACTTGGCGAAGTCGTCATCGCCCATACCGACGGCCCGCAACATGCCCCGCGCCCCAGCACGTTCCAGCCCGTCAGTGACATCCCTACTCCGCGGCTTGATATCCATACCCCCCAGCATCCCGCATCGCCTCATCACCCGGCAGGAGGTCCGTGAAAGGGATCGTCGGGTCGGCGAGGTGGTGGCGGTTGACGGGGACGGCGCTGGAGATGAGGTCTCCTACCGGTGTGATGCCCTCGTCCCACTGGTTGACGTGCAGGCCGGCGACGACCCGGTCCCCGGCAAACCAGAACGCATAAAACGCCCGCGCGTCGAGATCACCACGGGTCACCAACGCGTCGTACCCACCGGGAGGAAACCACCCGGTGAACTCCATACCGAGGTCGTACTGGTCGGTGAAAAAGTACGGCGCACGGTCGTAGCTGACCTGATGGCCAAGCATGGAGCGGGCCGCGGCTGGTCCCCCGTGCAGTGCGTTGGCCCAGTGCTCGACCCGGATCCGCGCGCCATACAGCGGGTTCACCGCATTGGCGACGTCGCCGGCGGCGTAGATGTCAGGATCGTCGGTGCGCAGCGCGGCGTCGACGAGGATACCGTTGTCAACGGCCAGCCCGGCCTGCGCGGCGAGTTCGGCATTGGGTCGGGCTCCCACTCCGACGATGACCACATCGGCCGGGATCTGGTCTCCGTCATCGGTGCTCACGGCCGCGACGTGCCCGGTGCCGTGGAACCCGGCCACCGCCGTGCCGAGCTGGACGTCGACGCCGTGCTGGCGGTGCACCTGGGCGAAGAACCCTCCGATCACACAGCCACCTGCGCCGGGGCCGAGGGCGGCCTGGAGCGGTGTGGGCCGTGGCTCGATGATGGTGACCGCACAGCCGTACTCCCGGGCTGCGGCCGCAGTCTCCAACCCGATCCAGCCGGCACCCACGACGACCACCCGACCCCCACCGCGGATGGCCTCGCGCAGCCGCTCAGAGTCCTCGATCCGGCGCAGGTAGTGCACTCCGTCCAGATCGGCACCGGGTAAATCAACACCGGGTAAATCAACACCGGGTAAATCAGCACCGGATAGACCCGGTCGGCGTGGGGACGCCCCGGTAGCCAGCAACAGCTTGCTATACCCAAGCTGGTCGCCGTCCTCGAGCTGCACCTGATGTCCAACGGGGTCCAGCCTGGTCACCCTCCGGCCCAGCTGCAGTTCCACGGAGTTCTCCCCGTACCAGCCCTTGTCGTGGACGTATAGTTTGGTCCGGTCCTGCTTGCCCAGCAGGTATCCCTTCGACAGCGGGGGCCGCTCGTAGGGTCGTTCGGCCTCGTCCCCGATGAGCACGATCCGGCCGGCGAATCCCTCCTCGCGTAGTGTCTGGGCTGCCTTCGCGCCGGCGAGGCCAGCTCCGACGATGACGAACGTCTGCTCGGTGGCCATGTGAGCCTTCTCCTTATCCGATCGAGAGTGTGCTAGGCCGAACGAACGCCGTGGTCATCGTGCTTCCTCCAGGCTTGTTCGGGGCCGTTTCCTCGCCCTGACCTCGCTCTTAAAAACTAATTATGTTAACTTTAGAACTTCCGTGCCGTTTCGTCAACAGGAGTTGTTTTTAGAATGCAGTCCCGTGAGGCGCAGATCTCCGCGATCGCCGCGCTCGATGAACCGACCCGTCGCCGGCTGTATGACTACGTAGCGCGCCAACCCGAACCGGTCGGTCGCGACGACGCTGCCGCAGCTCTGGAGCTACCGCGGGCGACCGCAGCGTTTCACCTCGACCGGCTGGTCGAACAGGACCTACTTGACGTGGTCTACCAGCGACGCACCGGGCGCACCGGCCCGGGCGCGGGACGGCCGGCCAAGCTGTACCGACGATCAGATCACCACGTGGCGGTGTCGCTGCCTCAGCGCCGCTACGACCTGGCCGGACGATTGCTCTCCGGCGCCCTCGAGCACACCGAACGTTGCGGCGACTCCCCGCGGACGATCCTCGATGAGCACGCCTACCAGCTGGGCAGGCAACTCGCCGACACGGCGCGCGGCACCGGTGATGCCCGGGACGCCGCGCTGCGGGTGCTCGAGGCATACGGCTTCGAACCGCGCACAGCCGGCCACGACGTCACGCTCGTCAACTGCCCCTTCCACACGCTGGCGCAGGAGTACACCGAACTCGTATGTGGGATGAACCTGCGCCTGCTCCAGGGCCTCCTCGACGGCCTCGCCCCCACCGGACTCACCGCCCAACTGGACCCAACCCCACCCCACTGCTGCGTCCGCCTCATCCCCACACCCGATATGGAGCCATAACAGGCCTGCGGAGCGGTGGATTACCCCGTCATAGCTCCATATCGGGTGATGAATGGGCGGCGTGTGGCAGACTGCTGGGCTGACATGCACACGATGCGTACAAGAGGATGACGGTGAGTAGCCAGAGTCAATGGGGCGACCCCGCCGGCGACCCAGGCAACGCGCTGACTGGCACACCGCTGGGCACCCTGCTCGGTGGCGACGGCGCCGCGGCCGGCTTCTCGATCGACTACCAGCGCGTCCCGCAAGCCATCGCCGACCTCGAACACGCCGCGGAGTTCTGTGAAGACCGGGCGAACAGAGCGGAGCGCTTGGCGAACATCTCCGCTCCGGGCCTCGACGGGGTCAGCCTGAACGCAGTCGCCCAGATCGGCAAGTGGGCGTCGGACAGCGGTGAAAATAATCTGGCAGCCACGCTTCACACCGGCGCGAAACAGCTTCAGGACCTTGCGCACAAGCTGCGCGAGGACCTGCAGATCTACCTGCAGGTCGACGAGCTGGACATCCCGAAGGACCCCAGCCCAGGGCTCATGATATGAGGTCCCACCTGATGGAAACTGTGATCACGGTTGGCGTGGTCATGGTGGCAGCGGGGTGTAGCTCTGGAACGAACGCACCTCAGGAATCGAGCCCGCCGAGCCCCGCTCAGGCGATGAGCCCGATCCCGCCAGTCAAGTATCCTCGCGATGTTGCGGCGATGGCTCGCCGGCCGTGCGAGTTACTGACGGCGCAGCAGGCGATGCAATTCAGACTTGATCTCCCACCCAGAGAGTACGACGCCGCTCTCGGTGACGTGGGCTGCGCCTGGTCGAGCAAAACACGTGAGCGAGAAACAGTTCGATCAGTTCGAATCGATACTTTCACCAACAACGCGACCTTGGAAGTCTCCTACGACAAGAACCGTGGTCGCCCATTCTTCGAGCTCACCGAAATTTCCGGCTACCCCACCATCGTATCGAGAACAAATGCAGACCTTCCTGTCTGCACCATTGACGTCAAGCCGGCAGAGCGCCAGAGTTTCTCGCTGACCTACAATTCTAAGGAATTCAACAACAATCCACAGCAGTCGTGTGACGCGGGTAAGCAGGTGGCGGCTGCGGTGCTGATGAATTTGCCGCCAAAGAGCTGAGGGGCAGCGATGGGGACGAACTTCGACTATGACGACACCAGCCATCAGGTGATCTTCGATCACATCAACGGCGGGTCGGGTTCGGGTGCGCTGCAGGACACCAGCCAGGCATGGCACAAGCTCGGTAACGAGATCGGAGTCACCGGGAAGTCCTACGTGCAGAGCGCGATCAGCGGGATCCTCGCCAACCGGGAGGGCGCGGCGGCACAGGCGGCGGTAGCGGTCACCGGCGCGATGTTGCCGTGGATGGACGATGTCGCGCAGATCGCGGCCACCACAGCGCTGCGGACGCAGGAGCAAGCCGATTACTGGGTCACCGCAAAGAACAGCGTCCCGCCGGTCCCGCCAGCACCGAAATCGGCTGGCTTCTTCAGCGATCCCGGCGAGTGGGCCACCGAGAAAATGGACTGGTTTCCCGGCGTGACCTCCGAGGAGGAGACAGCCCAGCAACGCCAGCAGGAGGCCGCCGAGCAGGCCCGCCAGGCAATGCGGGTATACCAGGCCAGTTCAAATCCGAACGTCGATGCCGCACCGGCTTTCACTGCGCCGCAAGCATTGGACAGCAGCGTCGGATCACTATCATTGACCGGCTCAAACGTCAGTGCCTCCGGCTCGGCACCGGCGGTGGGTGGTGGTGTGCCAGCCCACCTCATGCCAGCCCACCTCATGGCAGCTCACCAACCAGGCACTCCTCAACCGGTAGCTCAGCAGCCACCCACCAGCCCGCCGGCGGCCACGGTGTCGCAGCTCGCTCCAGGCGGACACGCCGGAGCGGCCAGCAGCGTCGCGCCACCCAACGGGTGGACTGGGAGCTCGACATCAAACCCAGGCAGTCTGGCGGCCAGCGCGGCACTCGGCGCGGGCACCGCAGCGAGAGCGGTACCGGCGAATCGCCCAGGGGCGCGAGTCGCCGGTACCAGCGGGGGCAGTGGCGCACGCCACGCCGCGTTCGGCCCGCGGCCCAGCGTCGAGTTCGGCCCCCGTCCTACCGCTGGTCCACACTCCTCCCCAGAGGAGATGAGCAGTGCCCGCGGCGGCGGCCCTGCCGGTGCGGCACGCAACGCCGGCGGCACCGGGTATGGTCAACCGCTCGCTGGAGGTGCCGGCCAGCGGGGTGAGCCGGACCGCGAGCATCGGAGCAAGTATCTCCTGCACGACGACTCGAACATGATCGTCGGTGACCTGCCGCCCACCGCTCCGCCGGTGATCGGCGCCGACTACTGAGGCCGGAGAGTCCCCGTGCGCGGCACCGCGGTTGAGCTGACCCACGAGGAGTACCGCGCACTCTGGCGCACCTTGGGTCTGGGTGCCCGGCACTGGAACATGGACCTGCCCGGGCTCCCAGAGCTGACCGAGGACGAACGACGGGCCCAGCTGGGTGACACGCTCGATGCGTTGCGGACCCGCGGGCTGGCCGATCGCCGGAGGATAACACCGGACGTAGCGGACTCGCTGCGGTTGCTGGCCAGTCCCCAGCGCGAGATCAACGGACAGTTGCATGCCGGAGCCGCTCGGGTGCGGTTGCTCGCCGGATCACGGGGTGACTGGGCCGTGTTGGCGATGCTCGACGACCATCGACTGCTGGTACGCACCGGCCCGGCCGGTGAGCTGTGCACTGCGGTCACCCGGCAGCTGCCGGAACGCCCCGCCGGGCCGGGCTCGTCGGTGTCGGTGCCCTCAGAGCTGCTGGAAGCGCCCACTCGGGATGGGAAGCCGGGACTCACCGGGGAACAACTGGCAAGCCGGTTGGTCCGCGGCGGGGTCAAGCCCGCCGACGCGGAGTCCTTCGCTGCCATGATCCGAGGACCCAAACCCGGCGGCGGGAGATTCGGCGCGGCCCGCCGGGACCGAAACGGCACCAGACACCCCGCCGGCGCGGCACTGATCTACCTCGCCACCGAGCGGGGTGGATACACCCTCCAACCCTTGCGCGGTCCGGACGGCACAGCGTGGACCACACTGGCCCCGGCGACCCTCGCGCAACTCACGCAACGCCTCGACCAACTCCTGGACTGCATTCGCTGACCGATAAGGTTACCGATGCAATGCGCTGTCCGGACCGGTGCAGCGATCGGCGGTAGCATCGATTCACTATGCCGCTCACACTCACCAGCACGGCCTTCGCCGACAACGCCCTCCTTCCTGTCCAGTACACCTGTGACAGCGAGAACATCTCGCCCCCGCTGGACTGGTCGGAAGTCCCGGACGGCACCGCGGAGCTGGTCCTGATCTTCGAAGATCCGGATGCCCCGGGCGGCACCCAGGTGTACTGGGTTCTCTTCGGGCTCGATCCCGCCAGCGACGGAATTGAGGAAGGGAAGGTGCCCGCGGGCGCCCTCGGCGGCAAGAACGACTACGGCCGCTCGGATTGGGCGGGCCCCTGCCCCCCGTACGGCATCAGCAGGCCACGCCGCTACATCTTCACGCTGCTCGCCCTGTCCGAGCCCAGCGGCCTCGCCGAGGGTGCCAGCCCCCGCTGGGATCTGCCGTCGGCACTGTCGGGCAAGGTGCTGGACCAGGCCCACCTCACCTGCATGTACGCCCGCCAGCGTTGACCCGGCCAGCAGCCGCAGGGGGCAACGTGCCCGATCGTGCACAATGGCATCGTGGTGCGCACTGCGGCATGCCGGAACGCGCAGCCGGCTAGCGCCCGAAACCACCACCGATGAGGAGCGATGGCCGACCACGAGCCCATGACGGACGGCGGATGCCCGGAGCCGGAACCGTCTCAGGAACTGCGGGATGCGCTCACGCTGCTGGGTGAGCACAGCGACAACCCCGACTTCCGCACGCTGATCGATGACGTGCTGGCCGGGCGACGCGGCCTCGTCGAAGCGTCCGGCACGGCGGCGTTCAGTGATGTGGTCTTCGCCGGTCTCGCCAAGGAATTCACTCGGCTGACCGACGAGGACAAGCAGCGTCTCGTCGGGCAGGCGCAAGTTCCGTCATCCGATGACGAAACAGGGTCCTGCGGCCTACCATGCGCCAGCTGTTCTGGGATATGCGCCGCGCTGCGCGCCCACCCAGACCGCTGAAGGGCCACCACCCTCGACCGGCGGGTCCACTCCACCAGCCGATCACAATGTCGCCGCATTTACGTATGAAAAACTTCGCTGAGCATCGGCGGCAGCTCCTTGATCAGTTCGACCACGATATCGTCCTGGTGTATGCGCTCACCTGCCATCTGGCGCGTGAGCACTTTCGCGCAGGCGGTGATGAACACCTCGCCCAGGAGTTTCGTGGTAGTGGACGCGATTGTCGTATTGATGGTCGTCCCGGTGCCAGGAAAAATCTTGAAGAAGCTTGCCGTGGTGCGGGCCACCGAGGCCACACCGAGAACGGTGGAGAAGGCAGCGGCAACAGCTTTGGGGTCGACCCTGAACCCCATGATGGTGGCGATCTGACCCAGCATGCTGATCTGTAACGCGCTCAACGGAATGGAGTCGACGAGCGGGATCGACGTCGCTGCGATCAACGCGGCCGTGCCCGTATTGAAGTTCACCGAACGTCTCGCCTCAGAGATCTTGAGTTCCAGCGATACGCGCTGGTAGCTCGCCAGTGTGTGGCGCTCCGCCTCCGGCAGCTGCTGGTAGATCGAGCTCACGAGATCGGGAAGACCGAAGGGTGGAAGCGTGATACCGGCGAAGTTGTCTTCCTCGGCGAGTGTCATGAAACACTTCCCATCAAGGACAGGAAGGCCCAGCGAAGTGACGTACCGCGCGAAGGTGTTGGCACGGGCATCATCAGGGCTGGGGCACTGCGTCAGCACAAGAGCTACCAGGACATCCTGGGCCAACGCCCGGACGATGTCCGACTCCACCTCCTCGAAACGTTCGTCCCGGGTCCGGACGCAGTAGAGACAGAAATGAATCCGGGTGTCGTCATCCCCCATCTGTCTCTTGATCTCAGTGAGGTAATTTCTCGCCATCAGCCCCGCCTCGACACCGAGCTCGATACCCGGAGTGTCATACACCGAGATCGGGAGATTCGGCCGAACGTAACGCTCGATGTTCCGGGTGATCGAAGTGCCGACACCGGTTGGAGCGATCGGCTCGCCGAAGATGGCGTTGACCAATGTGCTCTTCCCGACACCGACGCGGCCAGCGAGCATCACGTTGAGCCGAGCTTTACCCCGCAATGCCTGCGAGAGCCCTTCCCGGAAGAATCTCTCGAGGTTGAACTCGTCATGGTCCTCTGACTTATAGCGGAGCAAGCCAGTGGAAGGTCCGTCCATCGGGTCTCCTCAGTTCAGCCGGATCGATCATGAATCAACGTGGCGGACAAGCCCAACAAAGATCATCATCTTCAAGATCCTCGGTTGGCGCCATGACCTTATCGGCGCATCTCGAGCCATACTCCGACACCCCCGGAGAACCGCATGACTGTCACATCTGATGTTACGGTCGGTTAACACAGACACTCAGAGTGACCAGCCAGAAATCCATAACGCCGGTCTCGATACCCGACATTATTGCCTTACCGGTAGCTTTCGGGTCTAGCCGATCTCGCCTTCGATGATTATTACGGTGCCATCCTTGGCAAAACTCGCCGGTGGAGGGCCGAACACACGGCGGCTGGCGGTGACCACCGTGCGGCCGAAGGCCCGGTTCCCGGCGGCCCCGATCGCCGCTCCGATACCCAGCGGCGCAAGCCGGCCGACCACCAAGATCCCTTGCTTGCGCGCGTACCTTTTCAGAAACCAGCGGCCGAGGGTCTTATTGATCGCGGTGATCGAGGACAGCGGGATCGCCTCGGGCAGCAGCTCCGCCCAATGCTGACCCGTCCGGCCGGTCATCTTCTCCACCACCATGGCACCGTTATCGCCCAGCACGATGGCGAGCAGGAGCGTGCGGCGGCGCTCGAACTCCGCCACCCGGATACCGTGCACCTCCGCGACGGC
This sequence comes from uncultured Actinomycetota bacterium, assembly GCA_963712995.1. Taxonomy (GTDB): domain Bacteria; phylum Actinomycetota; class Actinomycetes; order Mycobacteriales; family Pseudonocardiaceae. The sequence goes on from CAVQKH010000026.1 coordinate 480,210, forward strand.
CAGCGCGAACAGCGCAGTGGCCTCGAAGAACACGACCGTCTCCCCGCCACTGAGCATGAGGGCGGCGCCGGTCCCGACCAGGGGTGCGGCCGCCACACCGCCCACGGCGGCGCCGGTACCGGTGACCGTGGTCAGATAACGCCGCTCCAGAAGGGCGATGATCTCTGCTGGGTCCGCGTTCGGCCGGGCTCGACGAATCCGCGCCACGTAGGCGGCGACGGGAGCCTGCTGGATGCTGATGGCCTTCTCCACCGCGCGCAGCAGCACTGCCGGCAGGCCCACCGCCTTCTCACTCATGTCGCACAGTATTCAGGTGACCGGCCACAATCCGTCGAACCGGCGCGGAGGAGGACAGCGTCGCTAGGCTCGGGAAGCGTGGGGTCGGTGCAGGCGGCACGCCAGTTCGAGGCGTTCGGGTGGTCGCACGGTGGTGCCGTGGTGGGGCTCGCGGTGGTCGCGGCAGCACTTGTCGTCGTTGGCCGGCGCTACCGCGGGACACCGATCCCGCAGCGGTTGAGCAGGGCGTTGGCCCTGATGTTCGTCGCCTTCCTGGTGCCGGTGCAGGGCTACTACCTCCTGCCGTGGCAGCACGGGATCAAGTACTCGCTGCCACTCCAACTCTGCGACCTGGCCGCAGCGGCGGCGGTTTGGGCGTTGTGGTCGTACTCCTCGACGGCGTTCGCGCTGACCTACTTCTGGGGTCTGACGCTCACCGCGCAGGCATTCCTCAGCCCGGAGCTGACCGGACCGGACTTCCCGTCGCTGCAGTTTCTGTCGTTTTTCGGCATGCACAGCCTGGTTCTGTGGGCGACGATCTATCTGACCTGGGGAGTGGGGCTGCGGCCGGACTGGCGCAGCTACCGAGTCGCGATGCTGGCCACAATCGGCTGGGCGGTGGTGATGTTCTGGTTCAACCAGATCGCGGGTACCAACTACGGTTTCCTCAATACCAAGCCGCTGGCGACGTCCGTGCTTGACGTGCTGGGGCCGTGGCCCTGGTACCTGCTCTCCGAGGCGATCCTGGCCGCCACGGCCTGGGCCTTGATCACCTGGCCATGGGTGTGGCAACGAACCTCGCGGACTGCCCAGACCACGGGCTGAGCGGTGTGCGAGCCCACCATCGGCCCAAACCACCCACCGACCACACCAAGCAGGAACAAGACCAGTAGCACATGAGCGGTCTTCGTTACCCTCTTTCGAGTGTTTCCACCCCTAATGAGGGACATCAAGAACGCATGAATTTGACGATTAGTAATCGTCCATGAGGGCAACGGACCGTGACCAACGGGTGCGAGTAGCCAGTCATCGCAGCTGAACAGCGTTTCACGCTCCGTGATCGATCGGTTACAGCCGAGGTCACCTCTATGTCGTAATCACATCGGGTCTGTACTCAGTACGCTGGGCGGAACCCCGTTTTGTGTTCGAAAGGCAAGATTGTGCGCCAGCTGACGAGCTGGGTTCCGCGAAGGGCAGACGTCTCGCGACCCCGTGTCGTGAGTACGGACGGCTACCGCGGAACCCATACGCTCCGGGCCGGAGTAGCCGTTAAGCGGTGACGTCATGACTGCCGGTCACCCGTTGGAGCAAGGCCTGACCTCGGCCGAGCTCGCTCAGGTCTGGGCGGGCAACGTGCGCTGGGCCATGCCGGTGCCCGGGAAAGAGCCCGAACATCTGCTCGCCGGGCTGATCAACCGGTTGGCCGCAGCGGTGGTCACGGTACCGGTCGATGAGCAGGCAGCGGCCGAAGTTGCCAGCGAACTCGTCGAGCACGGTCTCACCGAGCCGAGCAGCATCGGCCGCAGCATCGAAGTCCTCGCCGAGGGACTGCCACGGCTACCCGACCTGCGAGAGATCCAGCACCGGGGCACCGCAGTGGCGCGAGTGCTCGGTTCGCTGTCCAGCGGATACGCCGAGGCACTCCGGCAGCACACCCTCGATGGGCAGCGCCTGGCCATGCAGGCGCTGCAACAGGCCAAGCAGGAGGCCGAACTCGAACTACGAATCTGCGAGACCCGGTTCCGGGAGATCTTCTTCACCTCGGCGGTGGGCATCGCCATCAGCACCTTCGACGGCACGGTGGTCACCGCCAACCGTGCGTTCGCCGACATCGTCGGCCGCCTCCCGGTCGACATCATCGGCGGGACACTGTCGGAGCTGTTGCAGGCGCAGGATGACAAGGAGCTGGCCGAGGCATACCGCCGGCTCGCCAGCGGGAAGCTGACCCGCCTGCGGCATCGCAGGCAGCTCACCGCCGCCACCGGCGACGTGGCCTGGACCCACGTCGGGGTATCGCTGCTGCACGACGCCGACCGGGTGCCGACCCACTTACTCACGGTCGTCGAGAACGTCACCGAGCTGCACCTGCTGCAACAGGAGCTGTCCACCCAGGCGCTGCACGATATCCACACCGGGCTGCCCAACGAGCAATACCTGATGTCCCACCTCCAGCGAGTGCTCGGAACCGCCGACCCATCGGCCATGGTGACGCTGTGCCGGGTGAACCTGGACAACTTCTCGGTCATCACCGACGGGATCGACCGGACGGCGGGCGAGGCATTACTCCGCTCGGTCGCCCGTCGGCTGAATGACCTCGTCGCCGGGCAGCAGGCGATGGTGGCGCGGTTGGGGGGCGACGAATTCGCGATCCTGATCGAGGATGGCCCGGACGCACCTGACCCCCGAGTGTTCGCCGCGAGCATCAACGAGATCCTCTGCGAGCCCTTCTACGTCGACGAACGCCGCGGCGTCGCCGCCTCCGCCGGTGTCGGCGTCGTGCAGCTACCCGCCGGCGGGCTCTCACCGGCCGAGCTGATCCGCGCCGCGGACGCCACCCTGCACCAGGCCAAGCGCAGTGGCGCAGGCCAGTGGAGTCTGTATGACGCGCCGGCCGATGCCCACCAGCGGCAGCGTTACCAGCGGGCCGCCGAGATGCCCGGAGGCTTCGAGAACGGCGAGATCAGACCGCGTTACCAGCCGGTATACGGGCTGGACAGCGGGTGGATCGTGGCGCTGCAGGCGTTACTGCGCTGGGAACGTGCCGACGGCACGGTCGTGGATCACCCCGAGTGCCTCACATTGGCCGGGCAGACCGGGCTGGTGATCGAGCTCGGGCGGTGGATGCTCCAGGAGACCTGCGGCGTGCAGAACATAGTGTCACACTGCCCCACCAGCGGAGCGCCGCTGATGCGGGTCGATCTCACCGAGCGGCTGAGCCAGGACCCCGACCTGCTCGCGGTGCTGAACAACGCACTGTCCGCTACCGGGTTGCCGGCCGGCCAGCTCCGGGTCGGCGTGCCACTGGCGAGTCTGGCGCGCGGTCACGGGGATGTCGTGGACAACGTGGGCACGCTGGCCGATCTGGGCGTCGAGGTGGTGTTACTCGGCGTGGCAGCCGATCTCGGGTACCTGACCTATCTCGAGGACCTCCCGGTGGGAGCGGTGGAGATCGCCACGCCGATCGTCGCCCGGATCGCTCAGCGGCCCGGGGACGACTCGCTCGTCGCCAGGGCACTGCGCCAGGCTATCGAGCTGGTGCACAGTGCCGGCGCCACGGTGATCGTTCCGGGAGTGGACACCGCGGAGCAGGCGAGGTGGTGGCGCGACGCCGGGGCGGACGCCGCCAGGGGCGAGCACTTCGGCCCGCCCGTGTGGGATCATCAGCTGCCGACCGTGCTCACCGCCGCCTTCCTCGACCGTCGCTCCTGAGTTCCACAACCACCTGAGTCCGGTCAGGATCAAGCGCCCTTTGCCACACTGGTCTGGTGGACGATCCGGCACGGCTTCGCATCAGCTTTCCGTGCCAGTACGCCGGCTGCCCGCGGACGGCGGCGGTCGTCGAGGTGAGCCGGCGAGGGCAGCTGCTGATCAACGATGAGCAGGACATCATCTACCGGATCTTTCCCGAGGCCCAGGGCACGATCCGGGTTACCGGTTTCCTGCCGTACACGAATTTCGCCAGCCAGGTGCCCGACCTCGCGGCGACCACCGCGGCGGCCCGCGACATCGACGCGGGCAGGCTGCGCGCGCTCGACCAGACCTGGGTCCCGTTCTACTGCGAGCCCTGCGATCGCTCGTTCTGCGCCGAACACTGGGCCCTGAAGCCCACCTTCAACTGGGGATTCGATCACTACTCGGGAACCTGCCCGGTCGGGCATCCGCACTTCATCAGCCACTGCTAGGGACTGGCTTCATCCAACAGCCGCGAGGAGCCGGCTAGGGCACCTGTGGATCTCGGACCCGGGGGCGATCCCCAGGGTCGCGCCAGTGTCGGGCCTGGCTAGCTTGTAGCCTGCCGTACTGGTGCGCCGGGAAGCCTGGTCGGCAATGAGTACAAACTTGTTGTCAGACATCCGGGAGCCCGCAGGTGAACGACGGCAGCACCGGTTCCTTCGAGCGCTCCGCACCCGGCGTTGCGCGTCCCAGACATGTTCCCGGTCAGCGTCAGGTCAGCTGGGACCTGTTGCGCAGTGGTTTCGTGCTGCTGGTTGTGACCTACCACGCGACCTACGTGGCTCCGGTGGTCCATCCCGAGTTGGCGCCGCGCCCGTTCAGTTTCTCCCACCAGGTCGGGGCGAGTCTGCTGCTGGTCATCTCGGCGTATTTCGCGTGTGCGACGGTGAGACGCCACTCCAGCGGCCGGTACTGGTGGGGCCGGATGGCACGGCTGGTGCCGGCGTTCCTGGCTGCGGTCGTCCTGACCTGGGCAACTGTGCGTTATCTCGCCCCGACCGAGTGGTACATCCCCGGCAAGGGCGATCTCGTGGGGAATTTGCTGTTGCTGGGGAACTGGAAACCCCAGGAATTCCCGTTCCTCGACGGCTCTTACTGGACGCTGCCGCTACAGATGATGGCCTTCACCGTGGCCGCACTGATGTGGCGATCGCGCTGGGGTCGCGGCCGGGGGTTGCGGGTGGCGCTCTGGGTTGCGGTGCTGCTGCCGTTGGGCTTATGGCCGGCGCGGGAGGCAGGACCGCCGGAGGCCTACCGGATGGTGGTCGACGGGTTCGGTATCCACCGCGTGCACCTGTTCATCGCCGGTGTCGCGATCTGGATGTGGGCGAACGGGCGGCTGACGCGCCCGCATTTCCTGGCATTGATCACCACATGCCTGCTCAGCCATGTCATGTACACCCTCGCTATCGGGCCCGACGGGTGGTCCGAGGACTGGCCCGCGACGATCGGGGTGGCCTGCGGTATCGCTGTGATCTGCCTCGCCGCTCGCGCCCCCGACTGGGATCGGTGGATACCGGGTCCGCTGCGAACGACCGCGCAATGGATGGCCGGGATCTCATACGGCCTCTATCTCATCCACCAGACCATCGGCTACGTGCTCATGCGGCGTCTGCAGGATCTCGGCGCCGGCCCCCTTGAACAAAGCGCCGCCATGCTCGCCGCGGGACTGCTGCTGGGCTGGCTTCTCACCTGTGTGATTGAACGACCCGCCCATCGCGTCTTGATGAGCTTCTATGACCATCGAGCCCGACCCAACTGGGTCTCCCACCGACCGCGGCCGCTATCGCCGGTGTCCGAGTCGCCGATTCGGCACGGTGCGCAGCCCAGCGTGCATGGTCACTCAGTGGATGCCCGGACAAGGGCGCGCCGCGGGCATCCTGAACCAGGCGCATGATTCAATACGGTGAGGAATTTCACCGCTGTGATTCCCAGTGCCGGGATTACGTGTGAGGAGCGCAATGGACGCCGCAGAGGGGCTGTACGCGGTCGACGATCATTCCGTTCCGCGCCGCCACCGGCTCGGCTTCACCCCGCAGTAGCGCCATGAGCACACCGAACGGGACCGGATCGAGCCGGCGGAGGCGTACTGCCGGACTAACTCTGATGGGGTTAGCGGCAGTCGCTGTCCTTATCGGAGTGGTGGCCGTCACCTGTAGACAGCAGAGTGTGGAGAGCGGACCACCGCTGGCCACCCCGCCGCCCGGCAGTAGGACGGCGGTCCCTTCTGTCATTCCCTATCCGCCGCCGGTGACCCCGGGTCCCATTGAAGCGCCCGAAGTACCTGCGCCCGGCCCGCCGGAGCCCACGCCGAGCCCATCGGTGAGCGGGCAGGATCAGGGTGAAGGAGAAAAGGGTGACAGGAGAACCGAGGTGCGTGTCTACAACAACAGCACCATTCGGGGCTTGGCAGCGCGGGCAGCGGGTGATCTCACTGCCGAGGGTTGGACGGTGGTCGATGTCGGAAATTACCCCTGGGGGACGATCCCAACGACCACCGTGTATTACCAGGAGGGGACGGGCCAGCGCGCCGACGCTGAGGCGATCGGTGCCAATTTCGGGATGCGTGTCCTACCTCGGTTTCCAGGAATCGCGAACGCTCGTCCAGGCCTGATCGTGATCGTCACCAACGATTACCGCCGATGAGACAAGTGCCATAGCTTTTACTCACTCACGAGCCAGCCGGCTGAACAGTCGGCTGGCCTCCTCGCGATCCCACAGCACGCCGGAGGACCCGTCGCTGACCCGACCGAAACCGGCGAAGGGAACCGTCGTCGTCACCGCGTCGCCATGGGACAGCGAGCGCATCGCCCACCCGAGCCTGGCCAGGTCCCAGACCCGATCGCCACCATCGACGGTGACCGTGTCGGGGGCATCAGCGGTCAGCGGGATCACCCGGAACGGGTTGAGCAGCACCGCCGGGCCAGCGGCCTGGGCGATCAGCGCGCCGAGGAACTCCCGCTGGCGTACCACCCGGTCCAGGTCACCTCGAGGTGACTGCCTGGTCCGGACGTAGCCCAGCGCCTTCGGTCCGTCCAGCACCTGGCAGCCGGCCGGGATGTTCAGTCCTGCCAGCGGGTCCTCGATCGGCTCGGGGGGGCACAGCTGCACGCCGCCGACGTCGTCGACGAGATCGGCGAAACCGGCGAAACCGATCTCGGCGTAGTGATCTATGTGTAAACCGGTGGTTTTCTCCACCGTCTGCACCAGCAGGGTGGGACCGCCGAAAGCGAAGGCGGCGTTGAGCTTGACCCGGCCGCGGCCGGGAAGCGGCACCACGGAGTCCCGGGGCAGGCTGACCAACGTGGGCTGACCACCGGTGAGCCCCGGGATGTGCATCAGCATGATCGTGTCGGTGCGTCCGCCGGCCGCGGCCGCGGCATCGCCGGTGGTCAGCCGGGCTTCCTGCTCAGCGCTCAGACCGGCTCGACTGTCCGACCCGACGATCAGCCAGTTGGTGCCCGCGGTGCCGGCGAGCCGCCCCGGGTAGTCGACCAGCGCATCGGTGCGCTGCAACGATCGATCGACGTAGACCGCGAAGCCCAATACCAGCAGCACCAACACCAGGAAAATCATGGCGAGGACGCGACCGGGGCGACGCCGACGCGGCCGCCGGCGGGGCGACGCAGCGGGTGGCCAGTGGGTGCCGGGTGGCGGGGTGCCTGGCGGCCATGCAGCGCGCGGCCGTGCGACGGGCAGTCGTTGGGTCGGGCGCCAGGATGGGTCCTGATGGCTCAGCGTCAGCTCCTGTGGGTCAACCCCCCGCGGGCGTGCTCGCGAGGATAGTGGGGCCGGGACCGGCGGTGGGCGGGCGATGGGGGAACTCGACCTGGTGGTCTTCAAATTGTGATCAAGTGTAAAGATGCCTCACCACCGTCGGGGAGGTATGGATGGCCCGCTCGGATCGTAGGGATGTGACCGATACCGCGTTCGACGTCGTCCTGCGGGGGTACGACAAGCGGCAGGTGGACGAGCGGTTGCGCTTTCTCGGTTCCGAGCTGGTCGCCGCGCGGCACGAGCTGCAGGCAGCCGGCCAACGGGTCGCGATGCTGGAGGATGCGCTGAGTCAAGCGCGCTCCGGTGGTGAGCCGGGCGGGGATGGGCAGTTCGGCGCGCGGGTCGAGAAGATCCTCAAACTGGCCGAGGACGAGGCCCGCGAGGTGCGTGCGGCTGCCGGTGCCCAAGCCGACGAGTTGTCCAGAGCCGCCACCGCAGACGCGCAGAAGGTGGGGAAGGCGGCCCGCGCCGAGGCGGATCAGCTGGTGTCACAGGCCCGCACCGAGGCGGAACGGCTGGTGGCCGCGGCGACGGACATCGCCGCGCAACGGGAGCGCTCCAGCGCCCACGAGCTGCACCAACTGTCCCGGTTGCAGGAAGAGATCAACGCGGATCTGTACCGGGTGAAAGACGTGCTGGACAGCCTGTTCGGGGCCAGCGACGCGGTGGGCGGGGCGATCCTGCACAAGCGGCGCAAGGATGGCGCGCAGCCCACCTACCAGGCCCGTACTGTGTAACTATCGCCACCGTGTAACCCTCGCCCGGGTCCGTGCGAGGATTCAGGTGTAGTGATTTGTCAGCGTCGGCTCCTGGCGGTGCGACCCACCTCAGGGAGCCACGCTGAGCTGCGGCGTCGCCCCGTAACCCATCACGAGTGGAGCGAGGCGTAACAGCAAGGAGAGGCCATATGCCATCCCGTGAGCGCGCACCATCCCACTCCAGTCCTGCCGCCGGAGGAGTCGGAAACCCGATAGTCGGGAGCCCCACCGTAGACGCCATGGTGGGCACCGCGATGGAGATCGAAGGCCGGCACACCCCGCAACAAGTGATCGCCGGGTTACGCGCGACCGGCGAAGGTGAGGACCTGGTCCAGTTGCTGACCCCCGAGGGGCAGCGGATCTCCCATCCACAGTTCGACCTGGAGATCTCCGCGGCGGAGATCCGAGCGCTGTATCGCGACATGGTGCTCGTCCGGCGGGCCGATCGGGAGGCCGGCGCTCTGCAGCGGCAGGGACAGCTCGGTCTCTGGGCCCCGCTGCTCGGTCAGGAAGCCGCGCAGATCGGTGCCGGTCGCGCACTGGCCGCCCAGGACATGGTCTTCCCCTCCTACCGTGAGCACGGCATCGCCTGGTGCCGGGGAGTGGACCCGACCGAGCTGTTCGGCATCTTCCGTGGCATCGACCAGGGATCGTGGGATCCGATCAAGACCGGATTCCAGCTCTACACCATCGTGGTCGGCAGCCAATGCCTGCACGCCACCGGGTACGCGATGGGGCAACGGCTGGACGGCAAGATCGGCAACGCCGAGACCGGGGAGGCCACCGTCTGTTTCTTCGGCGACGGCGCCACCTCGCAGGGCGACGTGCACGAGGGCTTCGTCTGGGCCGCCGTCTACGACGCACCGGTGGTGTTCTTCTGCCAGAACAACCAGTGGGCGATCTCGGCGCCGCTGGAGCGCCAGACCCGGGTGCCGCTGTATCGCCGGGCCCGCGGCTATGGCTTTCCCGGGATCCGGGTCGACGGCAACGACGTGCTGGCCACCCTGGCGGTGACCCGGTGGGCGTTGCGGGAGTGCCGCACCGGCAACGGCCCGGTGCTGATCGAGGCGTGCACCTACCGGATGGACGCACACACCACCTCCGATGACCCCACCCGCTACCGCCTCGCCGACGAGCTGGAGGAATGGAAGCTCAAGGACCCACTCGAGCGGGTCCGAGTGCACCTGGTGCGGGAGGGGCTGGCAGCGCCGGAGTTCTTCGAGGGCTTGGCCACCGAGGCCGAGGAACTGGCTGCCCGGCTTCGCGACTATTGCACCTCGATGCCCGTTCCCGGCCCGGAACGGATCTTCTCGGAGGTCTACGCCGAACCGACGGCCGAGATCGAGGCGGCCCGTAGTGACTACCTGGCCTATCACGCCTCCTTCACCGAGAGGCAGCACTGATGGCCGGCACCGGCGAACCGCAGACGATCACCCTGGCCAAAGGTCTCAACCAGGGCTTGCGGGCCGCGATGGAGGCCGACCCCAAGGTCATCGTGATGGGCGAGGACGTCGGAAAGCTCGGCGGGGTGTTCCGGATCACCGATGGCCTGCAGAAGGACTTCGGCGAGCAGCGGGTGCTGGATACCCCACTGGGCGAGTCCGGGATCATCGGGACCGCGGTCGGGCTCGCGGTCCGGGGTTACCGCCCGGTCTGCGAGATCCAGTTCGACGGGTTCGTCTTTCCTGCCTTCGACCAGATCGTCACCCAGCTCGCCCGGTTGCACTACCGCTCGCAGGGCAAGCTGCGGATGCCCGTGGTGGTGCGCGTCCCGCACGGCGGCGGCATCGGCGCCGTGGAACATCACTCCGAGTCCCCGGAGTCCTACTTCGCGCACACCCCGGGACTCAAGGTCGTGGCCTGCGCCAATCCGGTGGACGCCTACTGGATGATCCAGCAGGCGATCGCCTGCGACGATCCGGTGATCTTTTTCGAGCCCAAGCGGCGGTACTGGGAGAAGGCGTCGCTCGACGTCGCAGCGGCGCCCCCGCCATTGTTCAGCTCGCGGCTGCTGCGCTCCGGCGCGACCGCAACCGTGGTGGCCTACGGGCCGATGGTGCGCACCGTGCTGGACGCCGCGACCGTCGCCGAGCAGGACGGGGCGCAGCTGGAGGTGATCGACCTGCGCACGTTGTCCCCGCTCGATCTGGCTCCGGTGTTCGACTCGGTGCGCCGCACCGGGCGGTTGATCTGCGTATCCGAGGCACCCGCTGCGGTTTCGGTGACCGCCGAGGTGGCTGCCCGGGTGTCGCAGGAGTGCTTCTACTCTCTGGAGGCCCCAGTGCTGCGGGTGACCGGGTTCGACACCCCCTACCCCCCCGCGAAGTGCGAAGAGGACTACCTGCCCGACCTGGACCGGGTACTCGACGCCGTCGATCGCGTGCTGGCGTACTGAGGCCTGCGATGACCCGCATCTTCGTGCTGCCCGACGTCGGGGAGGGACTCACCGAGGCGGAGATCCTGCGCTGGCACGTCACGCCCGGGGACACCATCGTGCTCAATCAGGTCATCGTGGAGATCGAGACGGCCAAGGCGGCCGTCGAGCTGCCCAGTCCTTACGCCGGAGTGGTCAGCGAGCTGTTCGCCGAACCCGGCACGACGGTGGCGGTGGGCTCCCCGATCATCGCGATCGACTCCGCTGATCCCGCTGATCCCGCACCGGAGCCTGCCGCTGCCGGCACGATCGGCGAGCCGGGACCTGGCGGGCGGATCACCACTCTGGTCGGTTACGGCCCGCGAACCGCGACCGTGACCCGCCGCCCGCGCAAGGCCACCGCGGCAGCTGTTGCGGGCGGCGGTGCGGGATCGGTCCCGCTGGCCAAGCCACCGGTCCGCAAGCTGGCCAAGGAGCTGGGGATCGATCTGGGAACGGTGCTCGGCTCGGGAACCGGTGGGGTGATCACCCGGGAGGACGTGCGCCGCGCTGCGGAGCCGGTCAGCAACGGCGTGGCGAGCGCTGCCGCTGTCACCGGGGTCGATGTCACCGGGGTCGATGTCACCAGGCAGCGCCGGGAACCGGTGCGCGGGGTGCGCAAGGCCACCGCGGCCGCGGTAGTGGCCTCCGCCTTCACCGCGCCACACGTCACGATGTTCCTCACCGTCGACGTCACACCGATGATGCAACTGCGGGCCCGGCTGGCGCAGCAACCCCCGTTCCGCGACGTGAAACTGACCCCGCTGACGTTCGCGGCCCGGGCGATGTGCCTGGCGACGCGCCGGACCCCGGAGGTCAACGCCAGCTGGGACGAGGCGGCCGGCGAGATCGTCTACTTCGACTACGTGCATCTCGGGATCGCTGCCGCCACGCCCCGCGGGCTGGTGGTCCCCAAGATCCGCAACGCCGATCGGCTGGCGCTGCGCGAGCTTGCCCTCGCGCTGGAGGAGCTCGCCATCTCGGCCAGGGAAGGCCGCACCGTCCCTGGTGACATGCTCGGCGGCACCATCACCATCACCAACATCGGGATCTTCGGGATCGACACCGGAACCCCGATCCTCAACCCCGGCGAGTCGGCGATCCTCGCACTGGGCGCGATCCGGGAGCAGCCATGGGTGGTGGACGGCGCCGTGGTACCACGCAAGATCTGCCAGCTGGCCCTGTCCGTCGACCACCGTGTCGTCGACGGCCAACAAGGATCCCAATTCCTCGCCGACATCGGCGCCCTGCTCACCGACCCCGCCCTCGCCCTGACCTTCTGACTGACCCCGCTGAATGCGGGCTCAGCCAGGAGAGAAACGCGGAGGGGGAGATGTGGTGGGTCAATGGGGGTAAGCGGGTACGTAGTGCGCGGTCGGCGGTGACGACCGCCCAGTCGACGCCGCCGTCAACGCCACCGGTGACGACATCGACGATGGTGTCGTCACCGGAGCCGGCAGCGCGGATGACCTCGACGCCGGAGACGTGGGGGGCACGCGAGGCCGCACCCTCGAGCACCAGCACCGGGCGGGCGACCCAGCCGAAACGACCCTTCGGGAGGGCGAGGACTCCCGGCCCTGCGGCGGCGACCTCGCGCAGCAGGCGTTGCGCGGCGCCGGCCCGGTCCCGCCACCAGCCGTCCGGGCGGGAGCCGACGACGTTGGCCGCATCCACCACGAGTCCGATCCGGGGCACCTGCAACGCGGGCCAGGCGGCCGCGAGCGCAGGATGCAGGTTCAGGCCGCTGACCGCGGCTTCCGGAATCCAGGAGAGCTCGGTGCACTCGGGATTGGGGTGCACTGGCAGCGGCTCGGCGGCATCGGCGAGCACGCTGGTGAACGACCAGTCATCACCGCCCGGGTGCTCCACCACCTCGCCGCGGATCCGTACCCGACCGGGGTCCACCGCAGCCTCTTCGGTGGCTTCACGCAGCGCAGCCTGCACGGCCGTCTCGTCGCTGTGCCGAGCCCCGCCCGGCATCCCCCAGAGGTCCCCGTGGTGCGTCCACGGCGCGCGATGCTGCATCAACACCAGTGGCCGGCGCTGGTCATCCGGGGCGCGCAGCAACAACCCGGCCGCCCCGAAGCGTCCCCACCGATCCTGCCCGTCGGCGCAACGCACCCAGCCGTCGCCGTCGGTCCTCGCTTCAGGTGCCACCGGTCTACGCTGCCACAGCAGGGGTAGCGGAAACGTAACGACCAACGGTGCGGCGACGACACCATGGCTGAGGGTCATCGGTTGCGCGCCCTGCGAGGTGGGGACACCGCGGGAGTCGACACACCGGGGAGTTGGGGGTGAGTGAACGTGAGAGGACTCGGGTGGCAACCCGGACTCGGCATGATGACGATGGCAATGGGGACCAGGATGGCAATGGGGACCAGGATGGCCATGAGAGCCAGAAACGGAGTGGAGACCAGGACCGCGACGGCAGATGTGAGACCACAGGATCGAGTCGGCATGGGGACCCGCAACGGCACTGTTGAGGTCTTCGCCAGGGAAGATCCCGGTCCTGAAGCGTTGAGCGCCTGGGACAAGTTGGTGGATCGGACCCCAGGTACCGACGTCACCCAGCTCTCCGTCTGGGCAGGGTTACGCGGCCGGGTCGGCTTCACCCCGCTGTACGTGCTGGCCTACCAGGCCGGTGAGCTGGTCGGCGGGGCGCAGATCCTGACCCGCCGGTTTCCCGTCCTGGGCTCGGTGGGCTACCTTCCCTACGGCCCGCTCATCGCTCCCGACGCGCCCGCAGCTGGTGAGATCCGCCGGGCGCTCGTCGACGCCCTCGTTGTGCTGAGCCGGCGGCGGCTACGGATCCTGTTCATCCAACCGCCCGAGGGCGCCCAGGACACCAGTGACGAACTGCTCCGCCGCGGTTTCCGACCGTCATCGGCCGGGATCGCCCCGCAGGGCTCGATCCGCATCGACCTGACGGCCGATCTGGCCGAGATCCGCAGCCGGTTCGGCAAGCGCCTCAAGTCGTGGACCAACCGGTGGGAATCCCGCGGTGTCACGGTTCGGCCAGGGACCGAGCAGGATGTTCCGCTGCTCGCTGAACTGATGGCCAGCTCAGCGCAACACCAGGGCTACACACCGCTGCCGCTGGACTACATGACAGCGCTGTACCGGGAACTCGCCGCCACCGGCCACGTCGTGATGTTCGTCGGCGAGGTGGACGGGGTGCCGGTCGCAGTTGACCTGATGTCCGGATGCGGCGAGATGGTCCGCGGCCGGTTGTCCGGGTTCGACCGTTCCGGCGAAGCGATGCGGCTGTCCGTGCCGGCGGCCATCCGGTGGGAACTGATCAAATGGGCCAAGGCACAGGGGTATCGCTGGTTCGACTTCGGCGGGCTGCACGCGGAGACGCTGGCAGCGTTGCTGGACGGTCCCGACCACAGCACCGATGCCGTGCCTACCGACTCCGTGCCCAGTGACGCTGTACACAGTGCCGATCAGCCCAAGGTCACCTTCGGGGGCACCGCGTTCCGCTACCCCACCGCGGTCGAAATGATCAGGCCGGCACCGCTGCGGATGGCTTACGACCTCGCGTGGCGCTCCGAAACCGGCCGTCGTCTGTTCCGCGAGGTGAAAAGCCTGCTCCGAGGATCTCGATGGCGGAATCATGATCACGTGGTTTCATCATCCACGAGCCCGGGGTATCCTCCAGCCAAGCCCTAATTGTCGTCGCTTCGAACCATGCCAAGTCCATTCGCTCACCGTCGATCAGGGAGGCGGAAGAGGGTATGAAAATCGTGTGCGTCGGCGGCGGACCGGCGGGGCTGTACTTCGCCATTTCCGCGAAGCTGCGCAACCGGGATCACGACATCACGGTTGTCGAACGCAATCCCGCCGGAGTGACCTACGGCTGGGGAGTCACGTTTTCCCATCCGCTGCTCGACAGTCTCTACCAGAATGATCCGGTCAGCGCACGGAAGATACTCGACAGTCCCGCGTCGTGGGGCAACCAGGAAGTATACGTCCGGGGCGCGCGAGCTCACCTCGGCGGGTACGGGTTCGCCATCGGCCGCAAACATCTTCTCGACATCATGGTTGAGCGGGCGATAGAACTCGGCGTCGATGTTCAGTTTCAACGCGAGGTCAAGGACCTCTCCGAGTTCGCCGATGCCGATTTGATCGTCGCCTGTGACGGCGCGAACAGCCGGGTACGCCGCCTCCATAACCAGCATTTTCAGGCCGATGCGGTTGCCGGCCGGAACAAGTACATCTGGCTCGGCACCCACCGGATCTTCGACTCCTTCATGTTCGCGTTCGAAGAGACGGAAGCGGGCTGGATCTGGTTCTACTCCTACCCTTACAACGCGGACACGACCACCTTCATCGTCGAGTGCTCCCCGGAGACCTGGCACGGACTCGGCTTCGACACACTAGGACCCGATGAGAGCCTGAACAAACTACAGGAGATCTTCGCGCACCATCTCGACGGTCACTCCCTGCTGAACTCGATGCGCGATCTCGGCAAGATCCCATGGCTCAACTTCACCCGCATCACCAACACCTCCTGGTCTCACGACAAGATCGTGCTCATGGGTGACGCAGCGCATACCACGCACTTCTCCATCGGGTCGGGCACCACACTGGCGATGCAAGATGCCATCGGTCTGGCCGAGAGCCTGAACAACCACGACGATCTCCAGCTCGCCCTCAAACATTACGAGGAGAAGCGGCGCGCCGAGATCATGGATCTGCAGAGCGCGGCGGTGAGCAGCACCGAATGGTTCGAGGATGTACCGAGCTACATCGACCAGCCGATCACTCGGTTCTCCTATTCACTGTGGAAGCGCCGCGGTCACCATCCGTGGTGGCGTTACCAGGTTCATCTGGCAACGCAGATTTCACCACTGCGCAGGCTCCGGCAAGCCCTCAGCAGTGCGCGCAACGGGCTCCGAGCCTCACAACGGATGAAGCTGGCCACCGTCTCGCCATCGGCATATTCCGATCCCGAGGTCCCCGCCGGATCCGTGCGCGTCACATGAGCACGAGGAATGAGCCGACCTGCCGGTCTCAGGCGTGTGGGATGTCGAAGATGTTACTCAGATTGGCAGCGAATCCGATGTCGCCGTCTAACGACACCTTACCGGTCATGAGCATGACCGCCGGAGAGGCATTGCCGGAGACCAACCTGAGAAACTGATCACCCGACAGCGTCAGAGTGACCCGCGGATCGTGCGAGGGCTCTTTGCTGATCGAACACTGCGGTGGGCCTGGCGCAGCGGTGATCCAGGTCTCGTACACGTCTTCACCGTCCGGACCACCGGTGATCCGCCAGTGGATCGCGGAGTCCCGTTTCGGCGCACGCTCCGCGCGGAACTGGCCCACCATCCGATTGAAGATCGTCTCGAGCAGTGCGGCGCGCCGCGCTGGATCGTCCAGCACGGCGTCGAGCTGCTCCGATGAGGCGTGTTTGATCAATCGCGCGAAGGCCTGCGGATCCATCGCACTGTTCGCCGGATCGAGCAGGCTCGCGAATTCCGCAACGGACAGCGTCCTGGGATCAACGTTGTTGCTGCCATCCTTCGCCATGACCACTCCCTGGTATCTACTATTGAGTAACATTACGGCCCGGTAGGTAGACTCGCAACCGTGAGCCCGTCCCTCGCCGAGCCCTCGCCGGCGCCCCGCCGGCGACTGCCACGGCAGGTGCGAGAGCGGCAGATGCTCGACGCGGCCGTCACGGTGTTCTCCCAACGTGGATTCCACCTGGCCTCGATGGACGAGATCGCCGAGGCCGCCGGGGTGTCCAAGCCGATGATCTATGCCTACCTGGGAGCCAAGAACGACCTGTTCACCGCGTGTATCCGGCGGGAGGCGCGGCACCTGATCGAGTTGATCACAGAGGCCGTGCCTGCTGGACTCGCGACCGATGAGCGGCTCCATCACGGCCTGCTGGCTTTCTTCGCTTTCGTCACCGAGCACCGCGACGGCTGGATTGTGCTCTACCGGCAGGCCAAGGTCCGCGAACCGTCCGCCGGGGAGATCGCCGCGGCCCGTGCTCAGATCATCGCCTTGGTGGCCGGCCTCCTGGCGGGTTCATCCAACGATGAGGCACGTGCCCGCGCCCTGCCTACCGCGCACGCGGTTGTCGGGGCGGCCGAGGCCTTGTCCGACTGGGCGCTGGAGCATCCCGATGAGACCCCGGAGGCCCTGACCACCCGCCTGATGGGCATCTTCTGGACCGGTCTGCAGCGTGGCTCCCAGATCTAGCGTGGCTCCCAGATCTGAGGGCACCTCAGTCGTTGTCTTGTCGTTCCGGCTCGGGGTGGCGGATGGGGTGTCGGTGGCGGCGGCTCAGTGGGTCGCGGCGCTGCGCCGGATGGGCTGCCGGGTACGCACCGTCGCAGGAGCCGGCAACGCGGATCGTCTGGTGCCCGGCCTCGCCCTCGACTCCCCCCGGCCGGCCGACTCGGGTGAGCTGGCCGCTGCGCTGCGCGGCGCCGATCTCGTGGTGGTGGAGAACGTCTGCTCGCTGCCGATGAACCCACCGGTGACCGAGGCCGTCGCGCTGGCGTTGCGCGGGACGCCGGGCGGTGCTGCGCCACCACGACCTGCCCTGGGAGCGGGAGCACTACGCGCATCTGCGCGGCTGGCCCCCCGATGATCCCAGCTGGCAGCACGTGGCGATCAGTCAGCACAGCGCGGCGCAGCTGGCTGGTCGCGGCATTGCGGCTACCGCCCTCTACCACGGTTACGCGCGGATCCCGCGCCGCGGCGACCGCAACGCGGGACGGGCAGCGCTGGGCATCGCACCGCGGCAGCGGTTGCTGTTGCAGCCCACCCGGGCGATCCTACGCAAGAACGTCGCGGCCGGGATCGCGCTGGCGCAGTCCCTCGAGGCGGTCTACTGGCTGACCGGGGCCGCTGAGGAAGGCTACGGTCCGCAGCTGGCCGAACTGCTCGCCCGAGCCCGCTGCCCGGTGCGCCGCGGCCTGCCCGGCGGGCTGGGGATGGCTGACGCGTACGCCGCCGCGGACGCCGTGGTGCTGCCCTCGACGTGGGAGGGTTTCGGCCTGCCGCTGATCGAGTCCGCGCTGGCCGGCCGGCCGCTCGCGGTGAGCGACTACCCGGTGGCCAGGGAGGTGGCCCAGCTGGGTTTCACCTGGTTCCCCGTCGACGACCCGTCCCCACTCGCCGAGTTCCTCGCCGATCCCGACCCCGCGTTGCTGGCCCGCAACCGTGCACTGGCACGGCGGGAATTCGGTCCTGAAGCGCTGACCAGGCGGTTGTCCGAGACACTGGCGCGCGCCGGGCTGCGCTGCCCACGCTAGGGTCTCGATCATGTCGATGCTGGATGAACTGCTGGCCCGGGTCCTGCGCGGCCCCGTGCAGCGCCTGATGGCCGAGGAACGCAACCGCTTCACCCACGGCGAGGGCGAGGACCCGCTCTACCGTTACCGGGTGCACGGCAAGCTGGAACGGCTGCATATCGATCCCACCGCGATCGTCAACAACGCGCTGTTCAACGTCTCCGGCGGGGAGATCACCATCGGTGAGTACGCCTTCTTCGGGCACGAGGTCGCGGTCCTCACCGGCACCCACGACATCACCAAGTTCGGCCGCGAACGGCAGACCACCTTTCCCCGGTCCGGGCGTGACGTGGTGATCGAGGAAGGCGTCTGGGTGGCCAGCCACGCGATGGTGCTCGGGCCGGTGCGCATCGGCAAACACGCGGTCGTCGCCGCCGGCTCCCTGGTACTGGAGGATGTCGCGCCCTACACGGTCGTCGCGGGCCGACCAGCAAAGGTGATCAAGAAGATCGGCGTAGCCGACCAAGCGGCCTCAGCCGACCCGCAGTGAAGGTCGAGATCGGCGCGGGTGAGAAGCCGCACCCCGACTACGACGTGCACGTCGACATCCTCCCGCTGCCCGATATCGAGGTGATCAGCTGGATCGAGGCGCTGCCCTTCGCCACGGCGTCGGTCGACGCGCTGCGCGCCAACCACGTGCTCGAGCACCAGAGCTACGAACTGGTCGAACCCACCCTGCGCGAGTGGGCCCGGGTGATGCGGCCGGGCGCGGCGCTGGACATCGGCGTGCCGGACGCCCGGTTCGTCGCGCAGCAGTGGGTGCGCGGCGAGATCGACACCGCCGAGGCGAACTACTGGATCCTCGGCGGTCACTCCGACCGGCCCGCACACCGGGGCGTGGACTCCCGTGGTGTCCCCCGCTGGATCTGGAACGCCCACCACACCATGTTCGACGCCGAGTCCTTGCGCACGCTGGTGTCCCGCTGCGGGTTCACCGACCTCAACATCTTCACCTACGACATCCGCAACCTGCGCTGCTACGCGATACGCGCCTCGTAACGGGAGGCCGGATCAGCACTGGGCCAGATCAGTACTGGGCCAGATCAGCACTGGGCCAGATCAGCACTGGGCCAGATCAGCACTGGGCCAGATCAGCACTGGGCCAGATCGAGGCCTGGGTCGATCCGGTACAGGTCGTGCGGGTCGCTGGTCACCACTACACCATGCACGCGGCGAGCAAGCACCACCACGGAGGCATCGGCGATGTCGGAGGTTCCGCTGGCACCGCACACCTGCCCGACCGCCCGCGCCTCGTCACCGTCCAGCGGAGTGATGGTGACAGGCTCGGCGGCGAGAATCCGCACCAGCCGCACCTGACGGGCCGGGTTGCGCCAGACCTGGGCAAGGACCGCACCGGGCACGTGTACCTGGTCAGCCAGCTCCAAGAGCCGGACCACCCGCCGGTCAGCACGCTCGACCGCGATCAAGGCTCCGGCGTCGAGGACTACAGGCCGAGGACGCTGCGCGCCCACGCTGTCTCCTCCTCTGTCGCGGGTCCGAGCTCGGCGCGGATCTCCGCTAGCACATCACGAAGCTGCTCTCGGCGCGCCCG
Source organism: uncultured Actinomycetota bacterium (assembly GCA_963712995.1). GTDB lineage: Bacteria > Actinomycetota > Actinomycetes > Mycobacteriales > Pseudonocardiaceae. The sequence continues at coordinate 499,755 of CAVQKH010000026.1, forward strand.
CGCCAGCATCGCCTCGGCCACCCACGCACTGATCGACGCCGCCTGCCCGGCGGCGACCGCCGCCTCAGCCGCAGCGACGGCCTCTTGATCCACGGTGACCGTGACCCTGGTACGCATACATCGAGCATACCTCTGCATCCTTATATATGCGCCAGGACACGGGCGGCGTTGTGCACGTAGCTATCCTCCCGATATGCCATTGGCCACCGCCGCAACCGGGATCGGCAAGCAAGTCGTCACCCACGCCGTGCGCACCTGGTTCGGTGCGAGGTGGGAACGCACTGAGCGGGACGCCGAGCTGATCGACCTGGTGCGGATCGGTGTCCGGGATCATTTCCAGCGCCGCAAGCTGGTCCGGCAGCTGGAGGATCTGGCCGACCAGATCGCCGAGCGGCTGCGGCCGGTCTATGAGCACGACTTCCGCGAGGTGCCCGACAACGAGCGGGTCAGCGCGCTGCAGGCCGTGGTCGACGCGCTGGAAGGCGCCGAGCTGACCGACGCGACCCTGTTCGCGCTGGATGTGGACGCCCGCAAGCTGGCGCGGCTGGTGCGGGAGCGCGTGCCCGTCCGGCAGGTCGGGCTGGCCGAGCCGGCGCAGCGGCTCTACGACGCGGTGCTGGACGAGAGCTGCATGGCGCTGGTGCAGGTGGTCAAGCACCTGCCCGCGTTCGAGCCGCGCGCACTGGCCGAGCTGTTGGGCCGGTTCTCCCAGATAGTCGACGGTATCGCCGAGGTGCTGCACCGGTTGCCGCGCACCACTCTGGACGCACCCCGCGGCAGCGAGCACGACGAGGAGTTCCGTGCCCGCTACCTGGGACACCTCAGCGTGACATTCGACGAGCTGGAACAGTTCGGCATCGACGTGCGGCGCTACAAGCCCCGCACGCTGGTCAGCGTCGCGTACCTGAGCCTGCAGGTCAGCACCGGCCGTGGTCGGAGGCTTCGCGGCGATCAGTTCGATGAGCACTGGTTCACCGAGCACCGGTTCGCCGAAGGGCGGCGCACGGTGACGGAGAGCAGCGTGCGGGCCGAGACGGCGCTGGCTGACAGCCCGCGAACACTGCTGCGGGGCGAGGCTGGTTCAGGGAAGACGACGCTGCTGCAGTGGCTGGCCGTAACCGCGGCTACCCGCGGCGGGTTCACCGGGCCACTGGTGGACTGGAACGGGTGCGTGCCGTTCCTGGTCCGGCTGCGCAGCTACGCCGACCGCCCGCTACCGCGGCCGCAGCAGCTGCTCGCCGGGGTCGCTGACCCGCTGGTGGACCTGCTGCCGCCAGGCTGGGTACACCGGCAGCTGAGCCTGCGGCCGGGCACTGCTACTCGTCGACGGGGTGGACGAGCTGGTCAGCGCCCAGCGGCCCACCGTGCGCCGGTGGTTACAGGGTCTGCTGGCCGAGTACCCGCAGATTCGGGTGGTCGTGACCGCCCGCCCCGGCGCTGCCGACGGCAGCTGGCTGGCCGCCGAGAGATTCGCGCCGGTGCTACTGGAGCGGATGTCTCCGCTGGATGTGGCGGCGTTCTGCCGCCGCTGGCACGACGCCATGCGCGACGCGGCCCAGCGCTGCGCCGTCACACTGCCGTGCCCCGTGGACGAGCTGGCCGACTACGAGCGAGCGCTGCTGCGCCAGCTCGACGGGCGCAAGCACCTGCGCGGGCTGGCGAGCAGCCCATTGCTGTGCGCGATGCTCTGCGCGCTCAACCTCGACCGCCGCCAGCAGCTGCCCCCGGACCGGATGGCGCTCTACCGGGACGCGTTGGCGCTGCTGCTGGAACGCCGCGACGCCGAGCGCGAGATCCCCGCGGGTCGCAGCGTGGTGCTGGATACCGGCAGCAAGCTGGCGATCCTCCAACATGTGGCGTGGCGGCTGAGCCTGGCCGGGCGAGCGGAGCTGTCCCGGGACGACGTGCTGGAACTGGTGGCTGCGTGCGGTGGAACGGATGCCCAATGTCGAGTACTCCCCCGAGGACGTGCTGCAGCACCTGCTGGATCGCAGCGGTGTGATCCGCGAACCGGCACTGCGCCGGGTCGACTTCGTGCACCGCACCTTCCAGGAGTATCTGGCGGCCAAGGAGGCCACCGAGGACCAGCCGGTCGACACCCTCGCCAGCCGGGCGCACCTCGACCAATGGTGGGAGACCCTGGTGATGGCGGTCGGGCACGCCACCCCGGAGCGCCGCGCGGCGCTGCTGGCCGGTGTGCTGGAGCGGGCCGACACCGAACCGCGGCACTGCCGGCGGCTGCGCCTGCTGGCCGCTGCCTGCCTGGACACCGCGCAGGTGGTTGACCCAGAGGTGACCCATCGCATCGAGGCAGCCCTCGAACAACTGGTGCCGCCCCGGAGCCAGAGCGAGACCCGCTCACTGGCGCTTGCCGGTGGTCGGGTGCTGCGGCGATTGCCTTCAACGCTGGAGGACCTGACCGATGCCTCGGCCGCCGCCTGCGTGAAGACCGCCGCGTGGGTCGGTGGCCCCGAGGCGCAGCAGCTCCTGGCCCGCTGGTCACCAGATCCCCGCCGCGCAGTGCAGCGTGCGCTGGCCCAGGCATGGCGCTACTTCGACCCCAGCGACTACGCCGAGGCGGTCCTGCGAGACGCACCATTGGATAACGGAAAGATCACAGTCGAGCTATTCGAGCACGTGTCACAATTGCGCAAACTGCGACACCTCCACGACGCATCGATCAAGCTATTCAACGCAGGCAAGGCCGACGATCTTAATTTTCTCCGTGACGCGCCACCGGTGATCACCCGGCTGGATGTCGAAGCCAACGGCCCACTCGACCTCGCCCCATTGGCTAAACTTTCCACATTGAGAGAGGCGATGTGTGCCGTGGCGAGGTGAGCGCCGGATGGGAGGTGCTCCCCACGCTGCGGGCACTGTGGTCGCTAAACGTGAATCCTCCTGACGGCGGGCGCAACATGTCATTTTTTTCAGTCCTCGCTGAATGCCCTTCGCTAACCCATCTGACCATGAACGGCTGCACTGAGCTGTCAGACCTCTCGACACTGACTATCGATTTCACATCTGAGCTATTTAGCCATATTCGAGACCTATTGTCTCCACGATCTGCGTGTCCTGAGCAGAGCTCCGTGACCTTCAGTCATTGTACATCGGCATGCACCACTTCCGGATGGTCTTGTTGCTTTCGCACCAGTTCTTGATCGACTCAAAGACCTTGGGGCGTGGTCAGTGCCGACAGTGACATCCTTTGATGGGCTAGCCGGAAGCTCGCTGCAGGCAATCAAACTGGCGAACTGCCCTGCCACCAGCCTGGAGCCGCTGGCCACGCTGCAGTCGTTGCGAATGGCGCGGTTGCGACGATTCCCCGCAGTGCACCTTGCCCCGCTGGCCAAGTTATCCCGCCTGGAGAAGCTGTTCTGATCAACATCGATGAGCCGGTCGATCTGACACCGCTTGCCCAGACCGACCATCGGATCCGGGTAGAGCTGCACAATACCTCCACGGTGGGGACCGCAGGCCCGCTCGTCAAGATCCAGCGAAGCTGACGAAAACGCCGCAGGGCCCATCAAGAACCAGTCCACCGGTTCGCGCGTGTCGCACTTAATGCTCGCCGCCGGAAGTCCATCGGGAGTTGACGTGACAGCAGGTCAGCAGTGCAGGGACGGTGCGCGCCGTGAACTCGACCAAACCGACATCTGGAGCGAAGAAAACGTCGCTGACGTCGAGTTCACGGCGCCTACTGACTTCCGGCGCCGAGCCCTCCTCGCGATAACCAGAACGTCCACTCGTCATCGGCGCTGCCTCAGATCGTCCATTCACTCACCTTGTGCAATACGGTGAGCGCGTCGCCGCTGACGCTCTCGGTCACCGGCAGCCCTCCGGGCACGATCAACGACCAGCGCCGTTTGCGGGTCGCGTGACATTGCCAGGAGAACCCGCCGAGGTAGATCTCGTCGAGCCAGTCATCGCTGTCCCGAACGCCTCGCAACGGCCCGTCCTCCCCCGGGGCGATCCGCTCGAAGGCGAACCCCTCGCGCTTGGCGACATCCAGCAGCCGCTTCGCGGCCAGCACCGCCGGGCTATCCGGCATCGCCGTCCACCCGCTCGGCGCGCACCCGCAGCCGGAGCTGGGACGTGGAGCCGGCCCCGCAACGCGCCAGCACTGTGCCGCCCTCAAGCACTGTGCCGTCCTCGCGCAGGTCCCCGCGGTGGGTGTCGTGATCGCCGCTCACGATCCGGCCTGCTTCCGACAGGGCCCGCACTGGCCACGCTCCCGCTCGGCCAGGCTCGCGGCCAGCACCTCGATGCCGCATAACGCGAGGTAACGGCCTGCATGCCGATGCGCCATGGCGGACTGATCGCTCATGAAATGCTGGATGTGCGTGTACGCGTCGGTGATCCCCACCGGGCGCGGCCCCCGTTGCTGGGGAATCAGGGCATGCACCCCCCGGCGCTTGTTGTGTCTGCCTGCCATGTGACCCGCCTCCGACGTGATCCGCGCATCGGGATTAAGGGGAGCCCCGACGCCAGGTGCACCATGGCGCACAGCAACTGGTGACAGCAGCCAGCGACCAGAGACGAGTGGTGATGTGTCACCCCCTGGTTGTCACCCTCTTTAGGGTTGGGCCCGTGACCGTCGATGAAGACCACAGTGCTGACACTGATGTGCAGGCCCTACGGTGCCGGGTGGGAGCGCGGCTGGCCTCCTGCCGTCGGGAAGCCGGACTCTCCCAGCCGCAACTGGGTCATGCCCTGGGGAGAACACGCAGCCTGATCTCCAAGGTGGAACACGGCAGCCGCGCGATGCCCGCTGACCTGTGGGTGATCGCCGACCATGTGTGTGACGCCCAGGGCGCCTTGGTGGCCGAGTTCACCGCGCTGGCAGCCGCCGAGGCGGACTATCGTGAGCGGTGTCGGACCCAACGCCGCCACAAGCAGATACACCACGCGGGCAGCCGAGCCAAGGCAGCTGCTCCAAGAACCTGGCCTGCACTCCTGGTGCCACCTGCCGGGCTCGGGGGTAGTGGGAGTGACGCTTGGCCGGACCGGGCGTTGGTCAGCGCGGGGCTAGCCGAGGAGCTCATGGCAGTAGTGACCAAGCTGGTACGGGCGCTGGGCCGTCGTGACGCGATACGACTGGCTGGGTCCGTGCTGGCTGCTGCGGGGCTACCCGGTTTGGACACCGACGAGCACCTGCGCTTGGCGCACGCTGTGGCCTCACCCCGCCGGGTGGACGCACAGGTGATAACCAGCTTGGCTGCCGTGTTAGCCCATTGCAAACGCCTCGAAGACAAACTCGGCCCTCTCGAAGTACTCGATACAGTCGTGGCGCAACATCGACTCGTGCGGCACCTGTTAGAGGGTGACTGTCCCGACCAGCGCCGCATGCCTTTGAGCATCGTGGACAGCAATATGGCTTCCACCATCGGCTGCTACCTGCTCGATATGGGCCACCCGGACACAGCGAACCGCTATTTCCAGCAGGCTCGCCAGGCCGGTCATGATGCCCGCAACCCAACGTTCGCGGCTTATGCGGCAGCGCAGAGGACCATGGTGGCATTGGAATGTAGTGACACACCCACTGCGCTGGACACCGCTGCCGCCGCCCGTAGCCTCGCCGCCCGCACCGACGATCGTCAACTGCAAGCATTGGCTGAGCAGGGGGCCGCCGCCGCCTACGCCCTCGATCGCCAACACCGACCCTGCATGATCGCCTGCGACCGTGCGCATCAGCTACTCACCAACGCCAACGTGCAGACCCGCGACTCACCGGCGTATTGGGTACATCACGGCACCATAGAAAGCCAACGCAGCCTGTTCCTCTCGCTACTAGGGCGGCCACAAGAAGCCGTCGAAGCCGCCAGCAGCGCCCGAGACCGATTCGACCGCACCTACCTCGGCGAATACACCCGCTGCCAGCTACGACTAGGCCACGCCCTCGTCCTCTCCCGAGACATCACCGAAGCCACCCGCGTGCTCAGCGACGCAGCCGGCCACGCCCACCTAGCCCCCCGACTCACCCAAGTGCTGCACACCACCCGAGCCCTCATCCAACCCTGGGCAACCACCCACGCGGTGCGAACACTCGATGATCAACTTACTGCCTGTGGACTGCTGCCGCCCACGTACCCGGCAGGCCAAGTGACCTGACCGTGTATGTCGATCTGACACCGCTTGCCCAGACCGATCATCGGATCCGAATAGAGCTGCACAATACGTCCACGGTGGGGACGGCAGGCCCACTCGTCAAGATCCAGCGAAGCTGACGAAGCGACACAGAACCAGTTCGCGCGTGTCACACCCAGCCTCCCGCACGGTAGGCCACGAGGCCTGGTACAAGGTCGCGCATGACGTCACACCACCCGCTCAATGATGATCTGCTCGCCCGGGCCCGGGAGCTGCGCGCGGCACACCGGTCTCCCAAAGAGATCGCCCGTGCGCTGGGCGTGCGACCCAGCGCGGTAGCACCCCTGATGCGAGTCATCGCCCGGCAAGAGGCCGCTGACGAGCCCGAAGCCGCGGTGATCGGATGCTGGGTCAGCCCGAACTGGAGCGCCGGTCTCACGATCCAGGGTCATGAGGAGTGGCCATGCCGTGACGCGCCAGATGACGGCTTTGGCGGGCTTGCCGGAGTCGTCGTGGCTCGGCGTCACCGGCCGCGGCGGGTGTCGGTGTGCGGTTACCTGGTCGATGGGTACTGCCTGGGTGTGAAGAATGCCCTCGGGCCCGACGTGATGAATGATCGCGATCTACCCGGTTTTGTCGGCGGTTTCTTCCACGCCTTCGAGGAGGCTGGAGAGCCGGTTGAGGCGCCGCTGGAACTGGCCCGCCACCTGGTGTGGGGAGCGGTTGATTACGCTCGCGACCTGGGGTTCTCACCCCATCCCGACTTTCAGCCCGCCTCAGGTCACCTCGGAACGTGGCAGGAAACCAGCGATATCACCTTCGGGCGTGACGGTGTCCCGCTCTACATTCAGGGCCCCTACGACGATCTGACCAAGGTCACCCGCACCTTGACCCAGTCCGTTGGTGCGGGCAATTTCCATTTCATCGCTCCAGTCGGAGCCGCAGCCGGCTGGTGATGTCCGCGCATGACGGTAAGCTAGGAGTATGCAGCGCGTCACGGTGACAGTGGACGACAGCCTCATGGCCCTCGCGAAGGCCGATGTCGAAGCGGGGCGCGCCAACTCGGTGAGCGCGTGGGTGGCCGACGCGATGCGCCGCAAGGCCCTGGCCCGGGCAGAGCTGATCGCTGAGCTTGAGGACATGACCGCCGAGGAGCCCTACGACGACGAGACGGTGAGCTGGGTAGCCGGGGTACTCGGACGTCCGGCGGAGTGGGTCGCACACAAACTATCGACAGCCCCGGAATCGGCTCGGCAGGCGGGATGAGCAGCGGGCAGACGACACACGTCGTGCTGGACGCCGGGGCATTCGTCGCATGGGAACGCAACGACAAGCGGGTCCGGGCGCTGGTGCAGCTCGCCGAAGCGGGCGAGGTCACCCTGCGCACCAGTTCCGGCGTCGTCGCCCAGGTCTGGCGCGGCGGCTCCCGGCAGGCACGGCTGGCACGCCTGCTCGGTAGCGGCACCATCGACGAACGACCCCTCGATCCCACCGCGGCCCGCCAGGTCGGCCTGTTGGCGGGCGAGGTCACAGCCACGGACGTGGTGGACGGGCACGTGGCGAGCCTCGCCATGAAGTCCGGCGCCCGGGTGCTGACCAGCGACGTCGCTGATCTCCGCGCCTGGGGCGTTCCCGCTGACGCCATCGTCGCCTGCTGAGTTCGGCACACTGTGCTGAGCATCCGTCTCCGTCTCACAGTGGGGTGGTCCGGCGCCGGTTCCCTACGGAGGTCGGTCGCGTAATACGGTGTGTAGCGCCGCGAAGAGGTCGATCTCGCGGCACATCCGCAGCCCATCCGCCTCGGGTGGGTACGCCCAGGTGACCGGTCACCGCGGAACAGCACGGGCCAGCCCCACTCCCGGTAACAGTCCGCGGCTGCCAGTGACCTCGTGTCCCTGTGGCTGTCATCGACCGTTGGCGCGGAGGCTGGAGTCTCGGCCGGCACCGATGCGGGACTGGCGCTGACGTGGTTGATCATGCAACGGCTGCACGGCATACCGTAGCCGGGATCAACCACCTCCACCTGGTCCGAGCACAGCAGCGCCCCGCACAACGCAACCCCAGCAGCACCCACCTGACCATACGGAGCCAGCGGCACCAGGTGCACGACACGCGCGGTCTCCCCGGTGATACCGCACCGGTAGCGCAGCAGCACCACCGGTCGGGCCCCGACCACGGCCACGTGAGCACCGGTGCCGTTACCGTTCGCGGCACTCATCGGCGAGTCTCACGCGCACCAGGGCCCAGGGCGAGGTGGCCGGTGCTGGTGAGGTGCCCCAGCAGCTCGCCGCGGATCTGCCGCCAGATGACGCAGGGAAACCGGCGGCGGCGCCAGAGCCGGTGCCAAGTGAAGCGGCGGCAAGCGGGACAGCGGCCGGTGCGGGTGGGCGGCTGATGATGGATCAAGACGAACCGCAGCGCAGCGAGGGTCCCAGGGTGCTGGCCCGTCTGCTCCAGTGCGGTGAGTGCGGTCCACACCGAGCTGACCACCGCTCCGGCGTCAGGATGCTCGGCCAACCAACTCACGGTCCGGGCAGACAGTGCCATGCCTGGCCTGGATGTCGGGATGGTCGAGGTCACCGGGTCGATTCCGCACCCGGTGACCAGTGGTGCAGACATCAACACCAACCCGGGGCGTCGGGCAGCAGGCGTAGCAGCTGCGGTAGCAGGCTGACCACCGCATTGTCCTCGAAACGCACATAGAGCGAGTCAAGGCTTCGGCCCAAGACTTGGCCCTGCTGGTGCAGCCGGGACGGCAGAATCCCTGGCTCTGAGCTCTCGACGATCTGCTCAACCAGGCAGAACAAAGAGATGTGTGCGCCCTCAGCATCACACCACTGGTCATGAGTCAGTCGCGGTGTCGGCGTGGGAATGATGCTCCTCCCATCACTCGGAGTCTTGATGTGATTTGGTGACCGGCTGGCTGCCGAGAGCCCAGCGTCGGGGGCCGCGTGCTCCACCGGCAGCCAGCCGGCGATCTCGGGGGATCAGCGATTAGATGTCCAGCCACCCGCCAGGAACGGACGCAGGCACGCGGTGCGTTACCGGCGGCAAGCCGGAGTCCTCGCGGGACACCGGGCATCCAGGCACCGGCATCCAAGCGGAGTCGTCAGCCGCCTTATGCACGCTGGTAGTCATGCCGGATCCCGCAGAGCGTGCACGTCCATAACCTGCCCACCATCCGACCCGGTGTCTTGAGCTACCGCTACTTGCGTCGTCATCGTCTGTCCGTTCCTGTCAAGCCATCGCCAAGCGCAGGACCGGCGAGAGATACGCCATGGAGCCAACGTTGCCGGTCGAGCTGGTAGTAGTGTTCGGTAACCGGGTTGCTCAGGGAAGTATCTCGGCGTCTACACGCGTCTACAAATGGGACGGGATGACTGATCTCGGTGCGGCACTGCGAGCGGCCCGCGAAGCGGCGGGAGTCAGCTTGGCAGCGATGGCTACGCGAACGCATTTCAGCAAACCATTGTTAGGCATGCTGGAAACAGGAAAGAGAACTATCAAACCGGAACACGTCGAAGCGTATGGCCGAACACTCAATATTCCTACCGAGGTTCTTCTAGGTCCACCAGATGATCCGCTGCGGGTTGCCCACGAGTGGTTAGTCAGCGATTCAGCCACGATGATCCAGTTACGCGCAGGCCGGCGGGTCGGAGCAAACCTCGTAGATAACTTAGAAACCAGGGTAATCAAGCTGCGTCACCTCGATGACGTGATCGGCGGAGGTGATCTTTTCCCTGCGGTCCACAAGGAACTATCCGAGGCACAGGGGGTCGTCCAATCCGCCAGCTACACCGAAGAGATCGGGCGGCGGCTGTTGACTGTCGTGGGAGAGCTTGCCCAGCTCGCCGGATGGGTAGCCAGTGATGCGGGGCGGTACTCGCAGGCGCAACGGGTATATCTTGATGGTGTGTCCGCTGCCCAGACAGCGGGTAACCGCCCACTCGCGGCGCAACTCCTGTCTTCACTGAGCTACCAGATAGCCAACGTGGGGAAACCCTGTGATGCTGCTTTGCTGGCACGCTCTGCCGTCACAGGCGCCGGGGATGCCTCGCCGGTCATTCGGGCCTTATTGCTGGAACGGGTAGCCTGGGCGAGCGCCAGAAGTCGGGACTACGCACGAACACGACGAGCCTTGGATGCCGTGGACGAGGCGTACGAGAATCGGTCACCAGAAATTTTCGAAACGGAATGGGTTTACTGGCTCGACAGAAACGAAATCGACGTGATGGCCGGCCGATGCCTGATCGAACTCGGCAGCCCAGGAGCAGCGGAACCGTTACTGGCTCGCGCCATCGACTCGTACGACACGAATCACGCCAGGGAAGTGGCATTATACCTGTCGTGGCTTGCCGAAGCATATGCAAGAACAGGCGTCCTCGATGCCGCTCGCGACACGCTCAGTCGTGCTCGCAAAACCGCACGAGGAATAAACTCTGCGCGGCTTAAATTACGGATTGATCAAGTCGAGAATCTGCTCCAGAGCGGGAATTAGACCAGTGGATGGCCAGGTGTTCATTACCCAGCCGGGCCCAGCGCAAGGGCTGCCCCACCACGCACCCATACGCGGGCGTTGGCGTCCCCGGAGCGGTCAGTGAAGGTAGCTGCGTGCCGGTACCAGCCAAGAACTTTGGTTCCGTCGCTGCCCGGACACGTCTTTCCGTACAACGTCGCCAGCTTGGCGCCGACGACCCATAGGCACGGGGTGTGTCCACCACAGCGCCTTCGCGGCCGTGGGTCCTGCGTCGGCGCGCGACAACCCTTATGGTGACGACTGTGATCGAGAAGCTCCGGGGTCAGTTGAACGACGTGCACGAAGTCGATCACGTTGTGTCGCAGTGGATCGGGCGGCGAGCGCCCAGCCCACTCGACCTCTCCATGAGGAAGCTCAGCGGCGCGGCGAACCACAGCATGCTGTGGTTCGCCATCGCGGCAGTGCTGGCCGCCAGGAAAGGCGCGACCCGCCGCGGCGCGCTGCGCGGCGTCCTGTCCATCGCCGCGACGAGCGTCACCGCCAACGCGGTGCTCAAACCGTTGCTGCCCCGGCGCCGCCCCCCTGCCCGGGAACTGGCCCTCCACCTGAAGTTTCCCGCCACACCGACCTCGTCGTCGTTTCCCTCCGGGCACGCCGCATCCGCGGCGGCATTCACCACTGCCGTCGCGTTGGAGTGCCCGAAAGCCGGGCTCGCCATCGCTCCGCTGGCCGCTGCCGTGGCGTACTCCCGCGTCCACGTTGGCGTGCACTGGAGCTCCGATGTCCTGGTGGGAGCGGCGGTCGGCTCCGGCATCGCGCTGGGCACCCGGCGCTGGTGGCCGGTGCGGACCACCGACGAGGCGCAGGCGCGGCCGCGCAACGACGCGCCGGTGCTGCCAGAGGGCGCTGGCCTGGTGTTGGTGGCGAACCAGCGATCCGGCGATCCCGGCTACGACCCGGTCACCGATATCACGGAGGCGCTCCCGGCCGCCACCGTGCTGCGAGCCGAGGAGGGAGTGGACCTCCACGAGCAGCTCGAGGCAGCACTCGAGGCCGGGAATGCCGCCGGCAACGGCGCGGTGCGAGCCATCGGTGTCTCCGGTGGCGACGGGACGGTGGCGGTCGCCGCAGCGGCAGCCGGTCGGCACCGCCTGCCGCTGGTCGTGGTGCCGACCGGCACCCTCAACCACTTCGCCCGCGACGTCGGGGTTTACGACCTTCAGGAGGCCGTCGACGCCACCCAGGCCGGCGAGGCGGTGGCGGTCGACCTGGCAGAGGTGGAGATCCACAACGGGGATCGCACGTCCCGCACGCGGTACTTCCTCAACACCGCGAGCCTGGGCGGTTACTCCGATCTGGTGCGGCTGAGGGAGAAATGGGAGCCCAAGTGGGGCAAGTGGCCGGCATTCGCGGCTGCACTCGTCATGTCCTTGCGCCACGCCCAGCCGATGCGGGTGAAGCTGGACGGCGAGGAGCAGCGACTGTGGATCCTGTTCGTCGGCAACGGACCCTACTACCCACGCGGCATGGTGCCGGCCTGGCGACCGCAGTTGGACTCCGGCCTGCTCGACATCCGTTACCTGCGCGCCGACCGGCGCTTGTCCCGAACCCGCGCGATCATCGCGCTCGTCCTGGGTGCGCTGTATCACTCCCGAACCTATGTGCAGCGGGAGGCGTCGTCGCTGGATGTCGAGCTGATCGGTGGTCACGGCTCGCTGGCGACCGACGGTGAGGTGATGGACGAGGCCGGCCGGTTCACCTTCCGGGTCGCGAAGAATCCGATCGCGGTGTACCGGCGAAACGAAGAGAACTGGCCTGACCGCCCACGACCCCACCACCCCTGGTAACTCGGCCTGGTGGCCGCTGAACCCGCAACGCGCCGTGCGGGCAGCGCGTTGCGGGGCGCGCGGAGTTCAGCTTCCGTAGACGGCCTTCCAGTCATCGACGTGCATCCGCATCAGCTGGCCCCGCTCGACGTACTCGGCGACGTTGTTCACCGTCGGGGCATGTACCTGGGCGTCGAACAGGAAGGTGCCCGAGGCCTTGGCGATGTCGAAGAGATCGAAGATGCCGCTGGCTTCCAAATCCCGGATGACGAAGAACGGCAGGCCGGCCAGCGACGGATCACGGTAGGCCCTGGCGACGTCGATGATGCCGCTGGATTCCTCGTCCTGGGTGATGAAGCCGGGCTGACCGGAGCTGAACTGCGCCGGGTCGAACCGGGCCAGCGTGGCCAGCGCACCGTCACTGATCCGGTAGGCCAGGATCCGGGACACGTGCGGGTTGTTACCCGGGTCCTCCTGGATCACCACGTTGCCCTTGCCGTCGACGTCGATGTTGTCCGGAGAGACCAGGCCTTCGCTGCCGTCGAGCAGCAGGGTCAGCGTGCCGCCCTTCGCCGGGTCCTCGATGTCGTCCCACCGGAGGCGCCACAGCCCGCCGCCGGGACCGTTGCCGCCGGCCGTCGTCACGAAGTAGTAGTCGTCGGGCCGCTTGGGGTCGAACGCCCCGTCCTCGATCCGGTTGAGGCTGAGCCCCGTGGCCAGAGCCTCGGCATTCTGGTCCGCACCCGACTGGTCCCAGTCGATCTCGGACAGATCGAACCGGGCCGGCGTGCCCTTGCCGAACGTCGTCCGGAACTGGGCGTCGGTCGAGACCGCCTCGTCAACCAGGTCGGCGACGAAGTTCCGCCCGTTGGTCAGGCCGGCCTGGTCGACCGGGCTGCCGGCGCGCTGCTTGGTGCCGACGTAAGCCCACAACTGGCCCGCGCCGCCGTCCTCGTTGCCCATCACCAGGGTGGTGTTGCTGCGGTTCAACGCGGCCAGCGTGTTCTCCCAGGAGAACAACCCGAGCCGGGGCAGTTCGGTGGCCTGACCGTCGGTGGTCACCGCGAAGTTCCGGCCCTCGTCACCGACCTCCTCGTTGGCGAAGTACAGCTGCCCCCGATAACTCCGAGACGAACGCACCTTGCTGGCCGTGGCGGCGCACGATGCCCTGACCGGCGTTCAACTCGTGGTTCATCAGGACGGTGACCGTGTCACCCGTGCGGCGGGCACCCAGACCGTCTGGGATGCCGACCATCTCGTAGCCGTTACCGGCCTTGCCGGCGTCGTCGACCGTGAGCAAGGAGGTGATCGTCACGCCGGGCGCGACGGGCAGTACGTAGGGTGCCGTTGCGCTACTCGGTCCAGTCGCGGTAGGCGGCGGTGCCGCCGCGGCGGGGATCGCGGTGAGGATCGAGGCGATGGCGGCAGCGCCGACCACGGCGGACGATCGGCGTCGGGTTCTGGACATGGGCTCCCTCTCTGGTGGCTCACTCGAACGAGTGGACGTGGCCGGTCAGAGCCAAGCCCACCAAGAGGGGAAAGACCCCTCCTCGCAGTGAGCGAAGGACGGCGCTGTCTTGAACGGCTGACGACCGCGCAGCGCGGTCCTGATTCCGGCCTCGACACGCCGATCGGGGTTTATCGCCGAATCTGCGGTTGACGCTAGAAAGCCGGATACGGTCCGAGACATGGATCCGGTGCGCAACCCGTTCGCCCCCGGGGCCGGCCAGCGACCGCCCGAGCTGGCCGGGCGGGATCGTGAGCTGAGCGCCTTCGAGGTGGTGCTGGAACGGGTGGCCCGCGGGCGACCGGAACGCTCACTGGTGCTGACCGGCCTGCGCGGGGTGGGCAAAACGGTGCTGCTCGGCGAGCTGCGGTCGATGGCGATACGCCGCGGCTGGGGCGCAGGCAAGGTCGAGGCCAAACCGGATGGTGGGTTGCGCCGCCCGCTGTCGGCCGCGCTGCACCGGGCGGTGCGCGACCTGGCGTTGCGCCACCGGGCCCCGGACCGGGTCGAGGAGGTCCTCGGCATCCTCAAGGCCTTCGCCCTACGCGCCACCCCCAAGGACGCCAAGCTGAGGGATCGCTGGCAGCCGGGCATCGACGCGCCGGTCGTCGCGGGCCGGGCCGACTCCGGGGACATCGAGATCGACCTGGTCGAGTTGTTCACCGAGGTCGCCGAGCTGGCTGCGGACGTCGGCACCGGGGTGGCGCTGCTGATCGACGAAATGCAGGACGTCGCACCTGATGACGTCTCCGCCTTGTGCGCCGCCTGCCACGAGCTGTCCCAGTCCGGCGCACCGCTGGTGGTGGTCGGCGCCGGGCTACCGCACCTGCCGGCGGTGCTCAGCGCGTCGAAGTCCTACTCCGAGCGGCTGTTCCGCTACGTGCGGATCGACCGGCTCGATCGTGCCGACGCCGACCGCGCGGTCGTCGCCCCGATCGAGAGGGAGAACGCCACGATCACCTCCGACGCGCTGGACGCACTGTTCGAGACCTCCGGGGGCTACCCCTACTTCGTGCAGGCCTACGGCAAGGCTGCCTGGGACGCCGCTCCGGCGGCGCCGATCGGCATCCTCGATGTGCAGGTGGCCGCGCCCGAGGCTGCAGAGCGAACTCGCCGTCGGGTTCTTCGGGTCCCGCTTCGAGCGGGCCACCCCGGCCGAGCGG
The DNA here is from genome assembly GCA_963712995.1 of uncultured Actinomycetota bacterium. Classification (GTDB taxonomy): domain Bacteria; phylum Actinomycetota; class Actinomycetes; order Mycobacteriales; family Pseudonocardiaceae. Next base: position 514,815 of record CAVQKH010000026.1, read on the forward strand.
GAGTACCTGCAGTCGATGGCCGAGCTCACCGGCGGCCGGGACGAGCCGGTGGGCACCACCCAGGTGGCCGAGGTACTCGGCCGCCGGGCCTCCTCGCTGTCCCCGGCCCGGGATAGCCTGCTCAAGAAGGGGCTGGTCTACTCCGGGGAACGGGGCCAGATCGCATTCACCGTCCCACATTTCGGACGTTTCCTGCTCGGCAGGCTGGTGATCTGATCCAGGCGGTAGCCACCCGAATGGGTGAATAGGCGGCGGGTCAACGGATCCATGTAACAGCGCCGTGTCGCGTGGCGATGACACAGGTAGCCCCGTGATGCTGTTGGACCCCCGACCCGGCAGCCTCACGGGGCCTTCTCATGTCTAGGTACGGGCCGTACCGAGCGCCGTCAAAGGCAGCACGTACCCTGCTTGCCGTGCCTGAAAGCAAGCTCGAGATCCAGATGTTGCACGACCGCGTGATCGTGCGCCTTGTGGGTGAGGACGGCGAGCGCCGCAGCAGCGGGGGAATCCTGATCCCGGCGACGGCCCAGGTAGCCAAGCGGTTGTGCTGGGGCGAGGTATACGGAATCGGTAACCACGTCCGCACTGTGCAGGTCGGTGACCGGGTGCTGTTCAACCCGGACGACCAGTTCGAGGTCGAAATACGCGGGTGCGCCTACCTTGTCATGCGGGAACGGGACCTGCAGGCGGTAGCCAGCGACCGCACCGAGCACGGAACAGGTCTGTATTTGTGACCCCACCCGACAAGCAGGCGCCGCCCGATCTCGACTCGCCGCCCGATCTCGACTCGCTGTTGGACAGCCTGACTCGAACCGACCCCGACCTGCCCACCACGATCGCGCCGATCCCGGCCACTCCGCAACAGAAGCGTCGAGCGCTGCTGCGCACCGGGATCATCATCGTCGCCTCGTTCGGGCTGCTGGCACTGGTCTACGGCATCGACCTCGCGACATCCTCCGGCGACGTCCCTCGCGGCGTCACCGTCGCGGGAGTGCAGGTGGGTGGGATGACGCGGGCCGAGGCCGAACAGCAACTGCGCGAGCGGCTCGAGCCCCGGATGAGCCATCCGATCGCCGTGCAAGCCGGCGATGTCAACGTCACCCTCGACCCGCGCCAATCCGGCCTCACCCTGGACTGGCCCGCCACCCTCGATCAGGCCGGCAAACAGCCCCTCAACCCGTGGACCCGGTTGTTCTCGCTGTGGCGGACCCGGGAGGTGGGCGTGATCAGCTCCGAGAACCGGGCCGCGCTCACGGTGGCGTTGCAGCAGCTGCGCAGCCAGACCGATCGGGATCCCCTCGAGGGCACCATCCGCTTCGAAGGCGCCCGGCCGATCCCGGTCGAGCCCCGCACCGGCCAACAGCTCGACGTTCCCGCCGCCACCGACCTCATCCTCGCGCACTGGATCGGCGGCGTCACCGTCCGCGTGCCGGTGACGACACAACCGGTGGGTACCACGGCCGGCGGGATCCAGGCAGCGCTGCACGACGTCGTCGAACCCGCGGTGGCCGCACCGGTCAAGGTCACCGGAGACGGCCGTGACGCCGAGCTCACGCCAGAGGTCATCGCTGCAGCGCTGCGCTTCGCCCCGGACAGCCGGGGTGGCCTGACCATCACCATCGACAATCCCACGGTGATCGCCGCGCTGAACCGGCAGCTGGAATCGACCCAGCGGCCGGCCAAGAACGCCGAGGTCCTGATCCAAGGCAACGCTCCGGTGGTGCTGCCCTCGGTCGACGGACGCGGCATCGACTGGGCGGCCAGCCTGTTCTCATTGCCCGACGTGCTGCACAACTCCGGAGCGCAACGCACCCTGGCGGCCAGCTACGTCACGCTGCCCCCGACGTTGAGCACCGAGCAGGCCGGCGCGCTGGGGATCACCACCCAGATCAGCACCTTCACCACCGGCGGGTTCGCCGCCGACTCCGGGCAGAACATCCGCCGGGTGGCCGAGCAGGTCAACGGGGCGATCGTGCGGCCGGGAGCGACCTTCAGCCTCAACACCTACACCGGCCCGCGCAACGCCGCCACCGGCTACGTCGATGCCGGCATCATCGACCACGGCCGTCCGGCCCGGGGCATCGGAGGCGGTATCTCCCAGTTCGCCACCACGATCTACAACGCCGCGTACTTCGCGGGCATGACCGACGTCGAGCACAAGGAGCACAGCTACTACATCAGCCGCTACCCGGCGGCCCGCGAGGCCACCGTGTTCGAAGGCGCCATCGACGTCAAGTTCCGCGACGACGCCACCACCGGCATCCTGATCCAGACCGCGTGGACCCCGACCTCGGTCACCGTGACGTTCTGGGGCACCAAACACGTCGAAGTCGAGTCGATCACCGGTCCGCGCACCGACTTCACCGAGCCCAAGACCGAGACGATCCACGGCCAGCCGTGCAGCGCCACTCCCGGAGCCCGCGGCTTCACCGTCACCGACACCCGAGTGATGCGCGACCCCACCACCCACGCCGAGCTCTCCCGCCACACCCGCAAAGTGAAGTACGACCCCATCCCCCACGTCATCTGCGAACCCTGACCCCCTCCTGCCGCCCCACCCCATCCCTGATCATCTTGGCGCCCAGCAGAGATCAAAATTTTCAGGGTGGTGTCAGTTGGCGGACGTGGAGCGACCGATACCTACTTACCCACATTTAGGAGCGGTACCCACGTAGCCCAGCTTGTGGGCACAGTGATATTTTTCCCACATGGGTAACGTCAGTGAGATAGCCCGACTAGACGAGCGGGGCCGTTTGATGCTTCCCGCAGCGCTGCGGCGACGGCTGCGCTTGCGCCCCGGTGATGAATTCACCATCCGGGAAGAAGCCGACGGGGTGCTGCGGGTGGAAAGCCGCCGGTCGGCGGCGCGGGCACTGATCGGCTTGGCGGGACGATCGGAGCACCCGGTGGTTGAGGAATTGCGGGCTGAGCGCAGCCTGGAGGCGGCCGCCGAGGAAGCCGACGCAGAACGTGAGTCGCGATGACCGCAGTCGTGGACGCGTCGGCGTTGCTGGCGTTGCTGTTCGATGAGCCCGGCGCCGAGACGGTCGCCGACGTGATCTCCTCTGGAGCGACCGTGAGCACGGTCAACCTCGGTGAGGTAGCCACCGTACTCGTCCGCAACCAGCGAGACGCGAACAAGATCTTGGACTCGGTGGTCCAGCAGATCACCGTGGAGCCGTTCACCCGCGAGGACGCCCTCGCCGTCGCCACGCTCTATCCCTGGGTGTCTGGTAAGGGCCTGTCCCTGGGAGACCGCGCCTGCCTCGCGCTGGCCCAGCGACTGCAGGCCCCAGCCGTGACCGCCGAACACGTCTGGGGAGATCTGCACCTGGACATCGCCGTGCAGGTGATCCGCCCACTCAGCAACTGAGAATAGCCCCACCGGCGAGCTGGGTGGTCGTCAGTCAGTCGAACTCGCCGTAGCGGACGGCGCTGGTGAACGCTGACCAGTCAGCAGAAGTGAAGGTCAGTAGCGGTCCGGCCGGATCTTTCGAGTCGCGGACCACACGCCGACCGCTCGGTCATGGCCTAGCGGTCAGAAGGCGTCCTCGGGGATGTCCATGAGGGTGTTGTCGGTCGACTCGACGATGGTGCGCCGGGCGGTGAGCTCAGGGAGGATGTTGCGGGCGAAGAAGCTCGCGGCGGCGATCTTGCCCTGGTAGAAGGCCCTGTCCCGCGCAGTCACCTCGCCGGTCAGTGCGGCCAGGGCCACCTCGGCCTGGCGCAGCAGCAGCCAGCCGATCAGCACGTCTCCGGTGCTCATCAGCAGGCGCACGGTCTGCTGGGCGACCTTGTAGGTCTCGCGCGGGTCCTGCTGGGCCGACGTCAGGAAACCGATCATGGCGCCGAGCATCGCCTGCAGGTCTCCCAGCGCGGTGGCCAGCAACACTCGCTCGTCCTTGAGCTCACCGTTGTCACTGCCGGCGTCGATGAACGCCTGGATCTCGCTGTTGAGGTGCCCGATCGCCTGGCCACTGTCCCGGACGATCTTGCGGAAGAAGAAGTCCTGGGACTGGATAGCTGTGGTGCCCTCGTACAGACTGTCGATCTTGGCATCGCGAATGTACTGCTCGATGGGATAGTCCTGCAGGAATCCCGACCCGCCCAGGGTCTGTAGCGACAGGGTGAGCATCTCGTAGGCCCGTTCCGAACCCACCCCTTTCACGATCGGCAGCAGCAGATCGTTCACCCGCGCGGCGAGCGCGGCGTCCTTCGCCGGCCAGCGCCACCGTGTCCTGGTAGGCGGCAGCGTAGAGGTACAGCGCGCGCAGGCCCTCGGCGTAGGACTTCTGCAGCATGAGCATCCGGCGCACGTCAGGGTGGTGCGTGATGGTCACCCGCGGGGCGGTCCGGTCGCGCAACTGCGTGATGTCAGCACCCTGCACCCGCTGCTTGGCGTACTCCAGCGCGGTGAGGTATCCGCTGGACAGCGTCGCGATCGCCTTGGTGCCGACCATCATCCGGGCGTACTCGATCACCTGGAACATCTGCGCGATGCCGTCGTGCACGTCACCGAGCAGCCAGCCGACCGCCGGGGTGCCGTGCGCGCCGAAGGTCAACTCGCAGGTGGTGGAGACCTTGATGCCCATCTTGTGCTCGACGCCGGTCACGAAGGCGCCGTTACGCTCCCCGAGCTCACCGCTCTCGGTATCGAAGTGATATTTCGGCACCAGGAACAGCGACAATCCCTTGGTTCCGGGAGCCGGAGTGATCCCCGGGCCCTCGGGCCTGGCCAACACCAGATGCATGATGTTGTCGGTCAGGTCGTGCTCGGCCGAGGTGATGAAGCGCTTCACGCCTTCGAGATGCCACGAGCCGTCGGGCTGCTGGATGGCTTTGGTCCGCCCTGCCCCCACATCCGACCCGGCGTCCGGCTCGGTGAGCACCATCGTGGCGCACCAGCCTTTGTCAATCATGAATCGGGCCCAGTGCCGCTGTTCGGCGGTGCCGTTGCGGTCTACCACGACGGCCATGCTGGGCCCGCTCAGGTAGATGAACGCCGCCGGGTTGGCCCCCAGCATCAGCTCTGAGACGGCCCAACGCAGGGTGGCAGGCGCACCGTAACCACCCAGATCGGAAGGCAGATCGACGCGGTACCACTCACCGTCCCACAGTGCCCGGTACGACTTCTTGAACGCCGCGGGGAGCTCGACGGTGTGCGTCTCGGGATCGAAGATCGGCGGGTGACGGTCGGACTCGGCGAAGGAATCCGACAGCGGCCCACGGGCCAGCCGATCGACCTCAGCGAGCACGTGGTGCGCGGTGTCTTCGTCCATCTCGGCGAACGGGCCCATGCCCATGCGATCCTGCACCCGGAGCACCTCGAACAAGGTGAACTCCAGATCCCGGAGATTGCTCTTGTAGTGCCCCATGTCCTCGCTCCCACCTGTTCGTCACAACCAGCCTACTCGCCGGTAACAACACAATATTACTGACGGGTAACCCGGGCAACTCCGGCATGCCATGGCGTGACCAGGCACACACCGACCCCCGTCGTCAAGGATCCGCCGCACCGCCCAGCTTGGCCCGCTCCGGTGGTCAGAAAGGGCTGTTGAAACCAGGACGGGAGGAATCGTCGATCTCGACGGGAGGGACATCGCCGGGGCTGGTGTTGTCTTTCGCGGTGCAGCCGGTGGAGCCGGCGGAGATCAGGATTCCGCGCTGGAGGTGCGGGCCGGAGAACATGTTCTTGCGCATATCGACGTTAGGCCAACGGCGCAGAAACACCCCCTGATCGCCAGCGGTGAGGCAGGTATTGCCGACGAAGATGATCGACCGGGAGGCAGCGGGGGCATCACCGTTGCCACCCTCATCACCCGTGGCCCTCATGCAGTCTTCCGCGACGTGCTCGCAGCTGTTGCCCACGATCTCGACGTCGAAGGTGGCCGGCTGGCCGGAGTCGAAGGTCTGGAAACAATCGGGGTGGGCCGAACCTCGCGCGGAGATGTCGCGGATCACGTTGCTGAGAATCCGGTGGCCGTTGCCGAAAAAACGCACACCGTCGGCGTCGCCGTCATCGACCGGCACCGTGGCGCTCACCTGATTCGGCGTACGGTGATCCGCTGCCCGCTGATGGAGATACCCGCGGTGGCGGCGTGTATCACGGTATTGGATTCAACCGTCGAGTCGGTGCACGGGGCGCAGATGATCCCGCCGCGCTTCGTGTCCCGAACCGTGTTTTTCTGCGCGACGATGCCGGTGCCCGCCAGCAGCAACTCACCGCCACCGATGATCGTGAAACCTTGAATGACGATGTGGTCGGCGAGGATGTGGAGCTGATGGATGGTGGTCTGCCCGTCCGAGACGAGGCGGATCGGTGCGGTGGGGGAACCGGATCTGACCATGGTCAGATCGACGTCGGCGAGGTCGACACCGGCGAAGCAGAGCATGTCCCCCGGGACGGCAGCGGTGATTGCGCCGCGCGCCTCGTCGACGTTGTGGATCGTGTAGGTGCAGGGCGGACCGGCGGCGGCGACGCCAACGGTGACGGTGACGAACCCGGCGCCGAGCAGCGCTGCAGCACAAACCGACACCACGCGGGCCACCCTGGTCATCGCCCACAAGAGTAACGCCCAGTAACGCGACTAACCCTCTGTACCCACCCAGACACGCGGGCACACCAGATCCCGACCTGGAGCCACAGCATCCTGCGTCCCCCGGATGGGACTGCACACGAGGGCCGCACTACTGATCGGCTGTTCTGACTACGAGGACCTGGAGTTCCCGCAGTCGCCTGCACCGGTCCAGGAAATCTCCGCACTCAAACGCATATTCGCCGATCCGTCGATCGGCGACTTTACAGTAGACACGGTGTTCAACAGGCCCTCAACGGCGGTGAGCGAGCAGATCGAGAGCTTCTTCGCCGACCGCAAGCCCAAGGGTGAGCCCCACTCGGCCACGTACCTTATCGGCGAAATTCGAGCCGACGGCACCGTGATAACCCTCAAGTAAGGAGAGCGGCAGCTCGCCGCGGTAAAACGAATCCTGCGGATCCCCCGTGAGGTCAGCAGTCCTCGTGATAAATCACACGCTGCGCGATCAGGCCAGCCGCCATATGAGTACGAACACAACGATCAGCGCGACGGCCGCCAGCAACAACAGCACTCGACCCAGCATTCCTGCCGGGTCCGACTCACCTGGACGCACAGCTAGACCCGGACTGTGGTGGAGGAGGTGCAGCTCAGCAGCGCTCATGGAACAAACAGTAGCGACCAGCTGGTTACCGCCCTGCTCACGTTCAGTTAGCTGCGGGCAAAATCATCGAGCCCAAGCTGGGCGACATGGCCGGCGCGAGCCTGGTAGCGGGGCAGGATCACCTGACATGATCAACAATATCACCCCTGGCATCCTGGTGATAGCAGGGTTGCGTCATGTGTTTGCGCCACCACGTCCGGCGGAGTAATCGAGACTCTGAGCGACAAATATGCGCGAGTAAGTGACATTTAGTACCACATACGGGTGACCGTTGACCGACTCATTGTGAACTGACTATGATCCAGCTCACAGCTAGACAGACCTGTCTGTGCCTGCCTTCGTCGGTCCTCAAACTGATCAGCGGGCACCCTCGTGGAACGATTTTTTCGACAGGAAGGAGTCCACGAGCAACGTCATCACCGGTCCGCCTACTCATCCTCTAGAGCCTATTAATTCATCAGAGAGGACATCATGACCGATTACGATCCGAGAACGGCCACCGGAATTCCCACCGAGCCTGTCGGCTCGCTGCCTCGTACAAAAAAATTGCAGGACGCTTACGCTGCCTACGACGCGGGAACAATCGATCTCGCCGCACTGGAAGCCGAACAAGAAATCGCCGTTAAAGACTCGATCGAGCAGCTCGAGGCGACCGGATCACCCATCATCTCCGACGGCGAGCAGCGTTGGTCGAGCTTCGCCACCTACCCGATCACCGACACCCTGAACGGCACCGGCCTCGCTGAGAACCTCGGGCCGGGCGGTCAGTTCTTCGCGATCTTTGCCGACGGCCACGGACGGCAGCTGCCGCGCCTCACCGGTGGGCCTCTGCGGTACAAGTACTACGCGGCCGACGCGCTGAGAAAATCCATCCAGCACGCGAACGTGCCCATGAAGCAGGCCGTGATCGCGCCTTCCATGCTGGCTCTGCTCTACCCGCTGCACGATGAGGTACCCGGCTACTCGCGGGAGGCATTCGAGGAAGACATCGTCAACGAATGCGTGAAGGACATCCGCGAAGCCTTCGCGGCCGGCGCAGCCAGAGTCTCCGTCGACTTCACCGAAGGCCGGCTGGCCACCAGGGAAGATCCACGCAACCCGTGGACCGGCGCCGGCCTGCTTCCGCACTTCATCGAGCTGAACAACCGCGTGATGGCGAATTTCACCGCCGAAGAGCGGCAGCGGATCGGCATTCACACCTGTCCGGGTGGGGACCGCGACTCGGTCCACAGCGCGGACGTGCCCTACAACAACCTGCTGCCGAGCATGTTCCAGATCAACGCCGGCTACTTCCTCATCCAGCTGGCGAGCGAGCGTGACAAGGACCCCGTGTACCAGTCCATCGCGGCGAACCTGCAGGATGACGCGGACGGCGTCGCCCAGATGGCCTACATCGGGACATGCGTGACGCAGAGTCCACGGCCGGAGAGCGCTGAGGAGATCTGCGATCAGCTGATCAGGGCAGCCAACTTCATCGACAGGCAGCGCATCGGCTCCACCGACGACTGCGGCTTCTCACCCTTCAGCATCGACGAGAAGCCTAACCACGGTTCACCCGATTACGCTCGCGAGATCGCGTTCCAGAAGATCAAGAACCGGGTCGAGGGAACGAAGATGGCCGCCGAGAAACTGGGCGTCAGCTGAGCTAGCCGCACAACGAACGGGCCTGGTCGCCCGCCGCGACCGGGCCCGTTCCTGTCATCCTGCCGCGTTCTGGGGACTAACTGCACTAATTCGGGGCCAGATTAGTGCATTCTGTCCCCGAAATGCGGTCTGTGCTGCGCGCCAGGGCGTGCTCGACCAGGGTGACGAGCCGCTGGGAGACCGACAGGTCGACCTCTCTGGGATGGGCCAGCAGCTCGTTCGCTTGCGCAAGATCGTCTGCGCGCATGCCGACCCCCCAGTCCTCGATGGTCAGGACGGTCGCGCCGGACGCCCGAAGGTGGCGCCGGGTACGCATGGTGACATGGGCCTCCGGGGGCGAGAACCGCACCGCGTTCTCGGTCAGTTCGGCGAGCACATGGGTGAGGTCGGTGACCGTGTGGCCAAGCACCGCCAGACCTTCGTCGACAGAGAAGATCACTCGATCCAGGTCCTCGGTCTCGGCGATCGCGGCGCGCACGACGTCGATCAGCGCGACGGGCTCCCGCCAGATCCGGGGCGCTTCCTCACCGGAGAGTACGAGCAGGCTCTCCGCGTTGCGCCGGATGCGGGTGGCCAGGTGATCCAAGCGGAACAGCTCGCCCAGCGCGTCGGGATCGCTCTCCTTCTCCTCGCGCTGGTTGATGATGTCCAACTGCCGGTAGAGCATGCTCTGGTTGCGCCGGGCCAGATTGACCAGTAGCTCGGAGGTGACTTGCGTAAAACGTTGTTGTTGAGCTCGGGAGGCCCAGAGCACCTCCAGGCTTCCGGAGAGTGGGGCGGGGGTTGGCTGTGGGCAGGTCCTAAGATCTTGCGGCGGAGGCGTTTGGGTGCCTGGTGGCCCCCGCGGTCTTCAACACCGACGTGGTCGAGTAACTCGACCAGGCGGGTTCGATTCCCGTCCGCCTCCGCCAACCGCAAACGCAGCCGTTCAGCACCGTAGCCGCCGAGCGTCGATCACACGAAGAAGGTGTTTCGGCACCGATCGCAGTGGCGATCTCGCGGTAATATACGGTCGTATCAGATCCCCCGGTACACCGCTGCGCTAGAAAAACCCCTTGGTGTCATAGGGTGAGTGTGTCGTGCGGAGGTCATCTTCGCGTCGCCGGCCCGCCGCAAACGGATGATCTTGGGCTTGGCTTGAGCATGCTTGAGCGTGACTGTACCGGGCCGATACCGCAGCGTAGGATCTCGCGCTGTGCCAGAGTCCGATAACAATCTTGAAAGCCGCGTGGCCCTGCTCGAGCGGGAGATGGTCCAGCTTCGCGAGCAGGTAGCGCTCACTAGTTCCGAAGCTGCCGCTGCCCGCGTGCTGGCGGCTGGTGCCGACCGTGACGTGTCGGAGGTCCGGGCAGAGCTACGCGCCCACACCCAGACTCTCAATGCACTGCGGGAGACCCAGCTGGAACTGGACCGGAAGGTCACCGGGCTGGACCAGAAAGTCACCCAGGGTTTTGGCACGCTGGCTACCGGGATGGCACAGATCACGGCACTGCTGACGCCGAAGGCAGGTTCGGGGCAGAGCTGAGGCTCGCAGGGAGCTACCGTGCGGGTCATGGATGTCCGCCGGCAGGTTCCGCGCACCGATGCCGTGCTGGCCGACCCGGCTGTGGCGGCCGCGGCACAGCGGCTGGGACATCGGCAGGTCAAGCAGGCGGTCGCCGCGGCGCAGCAGCGGGTGCGCGAGGGCAGCGTGCCGCCCAGCGGTGTCGTCGCGGACGTGCTGGCCACCTTGCCGCAGACCACCACCTCCCTGCACCCGGTACTCAACGCCACCGGGGTGCTGCTGCACACCAATCTGGGCCGGGCGCCGCTGTCCGCGGCGGCCCTCGAGGCACTGGGAATCGCCGCCGGGACCACCGACGTGGAGCTCGACCTGACCACTGGTGGGCGGGGCCGGCGGGGGGCCGGGGCGCTGGCCGCGCTGGCCGAGGCGGTGCCGACGGCCAGCGCGGTGCACGTGGTGAACAACGGCGCCGCGGCGCTGGTGCTGGCCGCGACCGCGCTCGCGGGCGGCCGCGAGATCGTGCTGGCCCGCGGCGAGATGGTGGAGATCGGCGACGGGTTCCGCATCCCTGAGCTGCTGGAATCCACCACTGCCCGGTTGCGTGAGGTCGGCACCACCAACCGGGTTCAGCGCGAGGACTACGCCAGGGTGATCGGACCACAGACCGGATTCGTCCTCAAGGTGCACCCCTCGAATTTCCGCATCACCGGGTTCACCTCCTCGGTGCCGATTACCGAACTGACCGGGCTGGGCGTCCCGGTGATCGCCGACATCGGTTCGGGGCTGCTCGCACCGCACCCCGCGCTGCCCGCCGAGCCCGACGCCGCCACCACCTTGGCCCAGGGCGCTGACCTGGTCACCGCCAGCGGTGACAAGCTGCTCGGAGGCCCGCAGGCCGGCCTGCTGCTCGGGTCCGCCGAGCTGGTGACGGCCTTGCGACGGCACCCGCTGGCCCGGGCGCTGCGGGTGGACAAGCTCACTCTGGCCGCGCTGGAGGCCACCCTGCGGGGGCCGCTGACCCCTACCGTCCAGGCGCTGAACGCCGACCCCGCCGAGCTGCACCGGCGAGCGACCGCGATCGCGACGGCGCTGGTCGCACGCGGCCTGGACGCGACGGCAGTGACGTCGCAGGCCACCGTGGGAGGTGGTGGCGCGCCGGGAGTGACTCTGGCCAGTGCCGCGGTCAGCCTGCCGGAGGGCTACGCCGCGCTGCTGCGGGCCGGGAGCCCCCCGGTGCTCGGTCACCTCGAACGGGGTCGTTGCCTGCTGGACCTGCGTGCGTTGCCCGCCGAGCACGACGCCACGGTGCGTGACGCGGTACTGGCATGCACGTCGTAGCCACCGCAGGCCATGTCGATCACGGCAAGTCGACACTGGTCCGTGCGTTGACCGGGATGGAGCCCGACCGGTGGGCGGAGGAGCGCCGCCGGGGCATGACCATCGATCTGGGATTCGCCTGGACGACACTGCCTACTGGGGCGACGGTGGCCTTCGTCGATGTGCCCGGTCACGAGCGGTTCGTTCCGAACATGCTCGCCGGGATCGGCCCGGTGCCCGCGGTGATGTTCGTGGTTGCGGCCGACGAGGGCTGGATGCCGCAGTCAGCGGAACACCTGGAGGCGCTGCATGCGCTGAACGTCCGGCACGGCCTGCTCGCGGTGACCCGCAGCGATCTGATGGATCCGGAGCTGGCCCGCGATGAGGCGCTGGAGTATCTGACGGCCTCGACGTTGGGCCGGCTCCCTGCGGTCTGCGTCTCGGGGGCCACCGGGGCAGGGCTGGACGAGCTGCGCACCGCGTTGAGCGAACTGGTCACCACCCTGCCCGCGCCGGACCTCGACGCCGACGTCCGGCTGTGGGTGGATCGGGCGTTCACCATCCGCGGCGCGGGAACCGTGGTCACCGGCACCCTGGTTGCCGGGACGCTGCGCGCCGGCGACGAGTTGGAGCTGGCGCCCGGCGGGCGGCGGGTGGTGATCCGGGGATTGCAGTCGCTGGGCGCCGTCGCCGAGTCCGTGGCCGCGGTGGGCCGGGTGGCGGTGAACCTGCGCGGAGTGCCCCGCGAAGCCATCCACCGCGGCGCCACCCTGCTCACTCCCGGAGCCTTCCTCACCACCCGCACCATCGACGTCCGCCTGTCCGTCTCCTCCCGGCATGGAGACATATCGGGGCGAACGAGCCCTGCTGAACCCCGATATGCCTCCATGTCGGGGCGCTCGGTGGTGGTGCTGCACGTGGGTACGGCGGCCGTACCCGCACGGGTGCGGCCGCTCGGGAAGGACACCGTCCGGCTGAGCTTGGCGCAGGGGCTGCCGTTGCGGATCGGGGACCGTGCGTTGCTGCGCGATCCCGGCACCCGGCGCATCCCCGCCGGGGTCACCGTGCTGGACGTGCGCCCACCGGTACTGCGCCGCCGCGGTGCGGCCGCTGCCCGCGCCACCGAACTGGCCACGATGGAGGGCACCCCGGATGGGGCGGCCGAGTTGCGCCGCCGCGGGCTGGTGCAGCGTGACGAGCTGATCGCCATGGGGGCAGCGGAGCCCGCCGGGGTGCCGCAAGCGAACGGCTGGCTGGTCGATCCGACGGTGCTGGCCCAGCGGGCCGAGCAGCTCGCCGCCGCCGTGGCCGGCTACGCCACCGCGAACCCGCTGGAACCGGGGATGCCATGGGAAACCGCCCGGCAGGTCACCGGGATGCCCGACGCGCGGCTGGTGGAGTTGCTGGTAGGCGTCGGTGGGCTGATGGTCACCGAGGGACGGGTACACGCGGCAGGGCCGGCCACCGGGCTGCCCGAGGCCCTTCGCGGCGCGATCGCTGAACTGCGTGCCGAGCTCGCTCGACGACCCTTCGCCGCACCGGAGGCGAATCGGCTCGCCGAGCTCGGGCTGGGCGCCAAGCAGCTCGCCGCCGCGGTACGGGCCGGCCAGCTACTCAAGATCGCCGACGGGATCTACCTCGCCCCCGGCGCGGAGCACGACGCGCTGGCACGCCTGCGGGAGCTGCCCAGCCCGTTCACCCTCAGCCAAGCCAGGCAGGCTCTGGACACCACGCGCCGCGTCGCCGTCCCGATCATGGAGCTGCTGGCCCGCCGCGGGATGAGCCACCAGCTCCCCGACGGCACCCACGAACTCGCCTAGCAGATCCGGCAACCACTCTGTGTCTGCGTGTCTGCGCGTTGCGTTTAGGTAGGGCCGTTTCGGGGAAAGATGACCTTTTAGGGTAAACACAAACGGCGGGATCGGGAGATGAGCATGGTCGACGAGCTGGCTACGCTGGCTGAGCTGCGCGAAAAGGGGCACGTCTCCCCCGCCGAGTACGATGAGGCCAAACAACAGCTGCTCCAGGCATCGCGGGTGCCGGTGGAGGCTGCCCACGGTGGCACCGATGCACCCGATGGCGCGTATCTGCTCTATCGCCTGCTCTCGTCATGGTTGAGACGGGCGGCCGTGGTTATGGCGGTCATCGCCCTGCTGTTCGGCTTGGTCGCGGGCTGGTCGGGGCTGCACTATCTCGACCTGCACGCGCAGGCGGCAGAGATCAAGGACGCGGCCATCGCCAGGGGGTTCGGCGTCCGCATCCCCGATCCCCGCCCGACGATCGACCGCGCGGTCCTGGAAGCCAGGGCCACCGCCTACGGGGTGCTCACCGCCATGACGGGACTCACCGCCCTCGGTACCATGATCGGCGCGCTCCTGCTGCGTCCACCCCGCCGTCCTCAGGTCGCCGGCACTAGATCTGAGCACCACACCCTGGAGTAACGCACGAGGTCGGTGAGTTCGAGTACGAGCTTGCCCCGCACGCCCCCGTCAGCAGGGCGGTCAGGTCGATCTGGGAACGCTCGGGTAGTCGGCGGCGGCCAGGTCGGCACCGGGCGCTGTCATCGCATCCTGCACCACCCGCCAGGTGGCACCCCAGCGCCGGATGAACTGACCGAGAGCCAGCAACCCGTACAGCACCGACATCGCGATGATCACAAAACGGTTGGCCTCGGTGGACAGCGTGATGCTGGCCAGGAACTGAACCGAGAACAGCACGAGCAGCGTGACCGCACCGGAGACCGTCAGGCCGAGGTTGATCAGGATGCTCACCGCGAACAACGACTGCGCCGCAGTGATCAGCAGTTCCAAGCGCTGGTGGGTGTCGATCGGCAGCCCATCGGTGGTGCTCGCCGACAGAGCGAACACGATCGGGATCGTCCCGACCAGCAGCGTCCACTGGTTGACCTTGCTGGAGAGCAGCGTGCCCAGCGAGTGCGAGGCCTTGAGCCGCAGCGCGTACATGCAGGCCACGATCAGCTCGGGGGACTCGCTGGCCAGCGGCGCCACCCATTGCACCAGTAGGAACTGGTCGACACCGAGCTGCCCTCCGGTGGCGACCAGCTCCTGCGCGAAGTGCTCGGCGGTGGCCAGGATGAACAGCCCTCCGAGGGCGAACATGGAGAGCACGAGTCCGCGACGGCGCTTACGTGGCTTGCGACCCACCCAATGGGACACCCCAACCAGGTCCGGATGTTCAGCTGGCAGCTTGGACAGCCGCCAGCCGTAGCAGGCGAAGATCGCGACGAACACCGCGGCGTCCACCAGGGTGAGCGTGGTGCGCAACGGCAGGGTCAACGAGTACAGGGTGGCGATGCCGAGGAACACCACCTCTGCCGACATCGTCCGCGCCAGCGTGACCCGGCCCGGATGCGTGGACGGGGTGTCGTGGCCGCCGGCACGCCGCTGGCGCAGCGCCGCGAAGCTGGCCACCAGCAGCACCAGCGGCCAGCCGACGCCGACCAGCAAGCGGTTCGCGCCGGTCATGTTCGCCAGCGCCAGCGAGCACGGGTTCGCACCGCCCGGCCCGACCACGCAGGCCCCTTGCGCGTCGTAGACCTGGCCGGCCTGGTAGGAGAACACGAAGTCAACGGCATACTCGGGCAGCACGGCGAGCAGCGCCAGCAGGGCGATCGCAAGCCCGGCGCTGATGTCCACCTGCGCGGCCTCAGCGGCCCAGGACAGCACGAATGCCGCACCGACGATCGCGACGCCGAAGACCAGTGCGGCCAGCGGCGCAGCCAACTCGGGATGCGGCCAGCCCAGGTAGGCTGCGGCGCCGAGGTAAGTACCAGGCAGTGCGGCGGCCACTGCGATCGGGAACTGGACAGGGAATCTGCGCTGTTCGTCAGCCACCGTCGCCTCTTTCAGCCGCGGTCCCCCGCCGGCGTCCGGCCGCCACAACCTGCATACCCTGCGGCGGAGCCGGGCAATCCTGCGCGATGCGACGAGGTCTCACCGCGGCTGGGTGCCGTGCCGCCGACCGGGCCGCCAACCGCGGGTACCGACCAGGACGAGCAGCGCCGGCACGAGCAGCTGCCGGACGAGGAACGCGTCCAGCACGAGACCGATCACCATCACGATGGCGATCGCGTGGAAGGTGCTCAGCGGGACGAGCGCGAGCAGCGCGAACGAGCCGGCGAGCACCACCCCGGCCGTCGCGATGGACCGGGCGGCCCTGGTCGAGGCCATCCGCACGGCCTCCCGTAGCGGGTGCCGGTCCACTTCGTCCCAGATCCGGCCGGCCAGGAAGACGTTGTAGTCCGAGCCGAGTCCCAGCAGCAGGATCGAGACGGCGAATGGGACGAAGAAGGCCACCGCCGCCGGCTCCAGCAGCGCGTCGGAGATGACCGCGGACAGACCCAGCGCAGCGAGCAGCACGAGCACACTGGTAGCGACCAGCAACAGCGGCGCGACCACAGAGCGTAGATACAGGGCGAGGACGAGGAAAGCGGCGAGCAGCGCGATCGGCGCAACCCGCTCGAGATCCCGCCTGGTGCCCTCGATGAGGTCCAGGGTGATCGCGGTGTCACCGGCGAGCAGGAGCTCCGCCTTGTCGAGACCGGCTTGACGCAGCAGGTCGGGGGCGCGGTCCCGCAGCACGCGCAGGGCATCCACTGCCGGCCCGTCGATCGGATCGCCTTCGAGGACGACGAGGAGCCGCGCCAGATCACCGCCCGGGGCGATGAAGATGCCCTCAGCCTGCGCAGCCACCCCGGGCGGCGCATCGCCGGGCCCGTAGACGCGGGCCACTCCGGGCACACCGGCCAGCAGTGGCGCCAACTGCCGCAGCTTGGCCGCGTCCAGCGCGGCACCCGGCGCCCGCACCACCGCGACCGTCGGCGCCAGGATGCCCACATTGGTGAGGCTGGCAGCCGCGACGTCGTAGGCCCGCTGGGGGCCGGCACTATCGGGTAGCGACCGGATGATCGGGTTGCCCACGTCGTACCGGACGAGCCCGACCGCGGCCGCGCCGAGGAGCAGGACACAGGCCAGGGCGGTGCCCAGCGGGCGCCGGACCGCGAGGCGGGCGATCCGGGCGCGCATGGTCCGGGACTCCGCTTTGCCCCGAGGGGGGTGAGGTGGGCTGGTCTTCGGGACAGCGGGCCACAGGGCGAAGCGCCCGAGCAGGGCAAGCACGCACGGCATGAACGTGGCCGTCACCAGCGCGCCGACCAGCACGGCCACCGCGAGGGCGGGCCCGAACACCTGGAAGAAGGAGAGCTGGGCGAAGACCAGCGCGCCAGTGGAGACCGCCACGACCAGACCGGCGATCAGCACGATGCCGGTGACCTCGGACGCCGCGCGCCGGGCCGCGTCCCGGGCCGCACGCCCCTCCCGGAGGTGCCGGCGGTAGTGCGACAGGAAGAAGATCGAGTAGTCGGTGACCACACCGAACATCAGGGCGATGATGACCGGTTCCACCTCGGGTGGGACCGCCAGCCCGCGTACCTGGCCGAGCCATCCCAGGACCCCGGAGGCGACGATGAACGAGATGCCCGCGGTCAGCAGGATCACCAGGGGCGCGATGGGCGAGCGATAGAACAGACCCACCGCCAACGCGATGAGCACGATCGTCGCCAGCGTGATGACCGGCACCCACTCCTTGATCACCGCCGAACGGGCGACGGTGGCTGGCACAGTACCGGTAACGCCCACGAACTGCCCCGGAAGCGCCGGCACGTACTCGGCGGCGAAGCGGCGGGCGAGCTCGACGGACTCGTTACCGCCGATGCCCGGCCGGAAGTGCAGGAAATAGAGCATCGTGGTGGGTGCCGAACCCGGCTCCAGCACGGTGCCCGGCACCGGGATCACCCCCGCGAGCCCGCGCAGGTCGGGGAACCGCCCGTCGCGGACCTGACGCGCTGTCTGCACCGCCTGACTCAGCGCCCCGGGTGGCAGCCCGGCCTGCTGGTGGCGGACCACGACGGTGCGGCTGATCAGCGGGACGCCGAACTTGGTCTTGGACAGCAGCTCCGCCTCCAGCGCCGGAGCATCGCGGGGCACCAGCGCACCGATATCACCGCTGCGCCCCTCACCCACCGAGGGCAGGTAGAGCACGGCCAGCACCGCGGCACCGACCCATGCCGGCACGAGCACGAATCGCAGCGCGACGATGAACCGCGCTGCCCACCGGATCGCCCGAGAACCCGCTGGTACCGGAGACTGGGACCGGATAGTCCCGGTCTCCGGTGCGCTCGCCACACAAGAACTTTACCGCGGAAAGGGGTCGGCAACCCTCGATTTGAGGAGACGCCGGCCGTGTCTGCGCCCCGAGGGCGACATCACGCCTCACGCCGCGAACAGCAGGGTGAGGCCGCCCACCGTGTACCCGACCATCAGGACCATCAGCGGGAGCTGCCCGATGACGGCGTCGGCCCGGGGGAACAAGGCGACAGAGCGGTCGTGGGCGCTGATGACCGCGAGGACGTGCCCAACAATGACCGCGGCGACCTGAATGAAAGCGATTCCCGCCGCCGTGATCAGTCCGTAGTTGATGGCGCCGGAAACGTCCGCAGCTGCACCCAGCGGACTCGCCAGCAGAGCGAGGGCCGCCTGCCCCTGAAAGAGCAGGAAAGAGAAATAGTGCGCGATGACGTACCCCACCACGATGGGGATGACGGTGTGGGCGAGCAGACCGGGAACCGGCCTTCGCCCGCGATGACCGGCCCGACCAGCCAGTAACGTCGCACCGACGAACGTGATGGCCACAATGGCGATCACGACCAGTAACCCGGCGGTGGAGATCAGCGTCTCCGCGACCGGCGCCGACTGCACGACGCGGCCCCACTCCACCGAACCGGAGATGGTGTCGAAGAAGGTGGAGCCCAACAGCACGGCGATCAGGGCCACCGCTCCCGGTGCCGGCCCGAACGTGGCGGCCCCGTCGAGTGGGTTGCGAACAACGAGACGACCGTCGTCACGCCGCCCGAAGGGCGACAAGGTGGCCACGAGCGTGGAGTAGACCTCGAAACCCTCGCCGGTGGCGAACCAGTCCTCGCCGAACAGCAGGGCGGCGCTGAGGTGCACGGCTGCGTAGCAGGCGAAATACAGCAGCAGCACGCTGAGCGCGTCGCGATTCGGTGCGGCCAACTCCAACCACACGAAACTGAGCAGCGACGGCCGTGGCCGGCCAGTAGCCCAGTGACTGCGGTAGCGACCGCAGCCCACGGTCCGCCGGAATCCGGGTGAGGGCGGCCAGCAGCAGGTGAATCGTGCGCAACGGGTTGACCCGCCGCCACACCGGGCCGAACAGCAGCGACAGCGGAACGATCCCCACCCAGAACAGCACGTACACCGCATAGGGCAGCGGGTTGGGCCCGCCATCGGGTGCCAGCAACGCCGCCGTGAGGACATACGCCGGTACGGCCAGGCCCAGCAGACGCAGCAGAGCGCGGAACCCGGTGCTGTCCACCAGCCGTTGGATGGCCAGTGGCAGCTCCCGCCCCGCGGCCCCCGCACGCAACCGGGGGGTCCGCCACAACACACCCAGCCCGAAGAACGAGGCCAGCAAGGCGATGACGGCACCCTGCACCATCAGATCCAGCGGTAACGGCAGGTCCTGCCGTCCTCCCACCCCGTGCGCAAGGAACTGGGCCGCCGCCTCGGTCCTCACCCGCTCGTTGTCCCTGGCTGAGTTGTCCCTGGCTGAGTTGTCCCTGGCTGAGTCCGACGCTTGGCCACGCGAACGAGGCGGGCACCTGCGATGACCAAACCCACCGCGGCAGCGTAGGCGATCACAGTCAATCCACGGTCCAGCACGCTCGGCCCGGGAAAGGGCAGCTGGGAGTTCCACAGCACACTGATATCCGTGGCAGCCAGGATCAGTACTATGGCCCCGGCCGTGACGGCCCGGTCGGGTGCCGACTCACTTCTGCGCAATGCGCTGACCGCGCACACGGCACCGACCAGTAAGGCGAATCCGGCCACCAGGCCGACGCCGACCCAGCCGAACACCGGCCCGTTCTGCTGCGGGACGAATCCGGTGCCGAGCACGTGCAGCACGAAGGCCAGGACTCCCCCGGCGACCACAGCGGCCAGTGGCCGTTGCCAGTCGCGCATCCACCCGATGGCCGCCACCGCGGCGGTCAGCAGCACCAGGATTGCCAACCAGGGCCACGGCGACGGTGGCGGTATCAGCTCGCGGGTACCGACCACGCTGATTTGCTGCCCGTCCACGACCAGCGGCAGCTCCCAGGATTCGGATGCCGACTGCGGCTGCTGTGGTGGCGCGATCCGGGCGTCGGTCCACGTGGCGTTGTCTGAGTCGCTGCTGCGCACCCACTTCGGCTGCACCACCGGACTCCCCGCCGCCGGATCCCCCGGTGCCGGGTCGCCCGGGATCAGCCCGGTCTCAGCCGCCGTGCTGCTGAGCTGATTGACCTCCACCTGGTTGCGGGACAACCGCAGGAATGGCTCACTGCGGTAACCGAGGACCACAATCGTCGCCGCGCCCTGGTTGGTGATGCGCACCCACTGCCCGCCGAATCCGACGGTGGCCGCCACGACCGGTACCGCCGGCCGGATCGCGGTGACCGCGGTCTGGTAGTTGGTGGGCGACCCGCCGGTTCCGACGATGTGCGCCGCCGCCGGAACCGGATTGCTCAGCGCGAGCAGGACCGCCAACGCCGCAGTCAGCGCGACTGACCGGACAGCGTGCGCAACAGTTCGCACCTCGGGGCCCCCACTAGGCAGTCACCAGAGTCATGAGACCCATCCTGGCCGGTACGCACCTTTAACACCACGTAACGACTGCTGTTCGCGCGAGTTGTCCCCCCGGTTCGCCGAGCGGGCACCGCCCGACACCAATGATCGCACCGGAGTGTCCTCGGCGCGCGCGGGCCGGTTCAGGTTTGAGGGCAGTGTGATCGTGGCCGCCGATGAGACGGGAGCGGTCGGAAGCCGGATAGTGCCACGGTACTGTGGCGTGTCGACAGATCTGCCAGCGACAGTAGTTCAGAGTTTGATCACGGGAGTGACCGGCGGGCCTGGGTGACCACGGCGGTGACCTCGTTGAGGATCGAGTCAAGCCGGGTTGCGACATCGTGGGCTGTGTAACGAAGAACGGTGTAGCCATGCGCTACCAGCACGTTCTGGCGAGTGCGGTCGTGCTGGAACGCCACCCGGGTGCTGTGAGTGCGGTATCCGTCCACCTCAAGGATCAACCGCAGTGCGGGATCCAGGAAGTCCGCAATGTAGCCGAGAACCGGTTCGTTGATCAGGAAGCCGGTCAGGCCCGCTGATCGCAGGCCGTGCGCCAACCTACGCTCGGGTACCGAGGCCGCGCCAGGCACGATGGAACTCAGGTGCTGGCCGACGCGGGGTGAGCCACGTAGCCCGAGGTCCTCGACGTAGCGCAGGCACAGCGCCCGCTGCGAGGTCAGGGTGGCGGTGACGTGGTCGAGGAGCGCGCCGCCGGCGGTGTCGTCGAGCAGGGTGAGGCAGTCGAAGACAGTGCGGGGCACGTCGGTGACGGGCAGCCCGCAGACAGTGCTGCGCCGGTTACGGGGCGTGTCCCGACGAAACAGCCGTAGCCAAGGCACGGGTGAGGTACGCGCATAGCTCAGCGGTACCGTCAGGTGCACGACTCGCGGCTCGTCGACCGCCATCTGCCACAGGTGGGCCGCGGCGAGGTGGCTCACCACACCCCGCGGTTGCCACAGGTACGCCGCGTGTGCCCGGGTCGCGAGCGAGGGTGCCCCGGCGCAGTACACGCCATTCAGAAGCCGACGCAGCCGGCCACGGCGAATCCAGGATTCGATGGTAGTGATGCTCAGGCCGATGTCACGTAGCTGGATCCGGCTCACCGCATCATGTTGGCGGCCCAGCAGCCGTTCGAGATCGTTGCCCTCGGTCATGCCGGCCAGGCTGCCAGCGACCACCGACAGTCCCGCCCACCTCAGTCCCGCCCACCTCAGTCCATGATCGCCGATACTGTGCTGTGGCCGTACACTCCCGTACGGCCACAGCACAGTATCGGCGATCATGCGGGGCGAAACGGGACCCATCAAGCCCTGCGTGACCACTTCCTCCGCGGGTTAGCGGCGGGGGCTGCTCATGGCACCGGCTGCCAGTCACCGGCGAGGATTTCGGCGATCTCGTAGGTGTTGAGCGCCGCGCCCTTGCGCAGGTTGTCCCCGCAGACGAACAAGTCCAGGGTGTTGGCGAAGTCCAGGGCCTGCCGGATCCGGCCGACGTAGGTCGGGTCCGCGCCGACCACCGCTGCCGGCGTCGGCCAGATCCCGGCAGCCGGATCGTCGGCCAGCACGATGGTCGGGGCGGCGGCGAGAACCTTCCGGGCCTGCTCGACGGTGACCGGGTGGGCGAAAACCGCGTGCACGGCGAGCGCGTGGCCGGTGACCACCGGAACCCGCACGCAGGTCGCCGAGACCTTGAGCTCCGGGATACCGAGGATCTTGCGGGACTCGTTGCGGACCTTGAGCTCCTCGGAGCTCCAGCCGTTGTCCTTGAGCGAGCCCGCCCAGGGCACCACATTCATCGCCAGCGGCGCCGGGAAGGGTGACCCGGCGGGTAACCCTGCTGCGACGAGCGCTTCGGCGAGGTCCCCCCCGCGCACCCCGACATCCTTGCCGGCCACCGCGGCGAGCTCGGCGTGGAGCCGGTCCACCCCGCCGCGCCCCGCGCCGGAAGCAGCCTGATAGCTGGCCACCACCAGCTCAGTGAGTCCGAACTCCCGGTGCAGCGCACCCACCGCGGTCATCATCGACAGCGTCGTGCAGTTGGGGTTGGAGATGATCCCCTTCGGCCGCACGGCCGCATCGGCAGCGTTGATCTCGGGGACGACCAACGGCACGTCGGGATCCATCCGGAAGGCACCCGAGTTGTCCACCACGACCGCGCCGCGCTGCACCGCGACGGGGGCCCAGCGCTGCGAGATCTCGTCGGGAACATCGAACATGGCGATGTCCACGCCGTCGAACGCCTCCGGGACGAGCTCGACGACGACGTGCTGCTGCCCCCGCACCGTGAGGTGCCGGCCGGCCGAGCGAGCCGAGGCGATCAATCGGATCTCCCCCCAGGGCACCGACGAGCGCGAATCGATAATGTCGATCATGACGGTGCCCACTGCTCCGGTGGCCCCGACGACCGCGAGAACCGGGCTGGTCATCGGCCCGTCCCGGCATAGACGATGGCCTCTTGCGCGCCGCCCAGTTCGAACGCGTCATGGATCGCGCGCACCGCGTCGTCGAGCTGCTCGGCGCGGACCAGCACCGAGATCCGGATCTCCGAGGTGTTGATGGTCTCGATGTTCACCCCGGCCCGGGCCAGCGCCTCGCAGAATCGCGCGGTGACCCCCGGGTGGGAGCGCATCCCCGCGCCGATCAGTGACACCTTGCCGACCTCGTCGTCGCACAGCACTTCCTGGAAACCGATCTGCGACTGCATCGCTCGCAGGGCCTTGACCGCCACGGGCGCGTCGAGTTTGGGCAACGTGAACGTGACGTCGGTGCGGCGGTCGCTGTGCGAGATGTTCTGCAGCACCATGTCGATGTTGAGCTCCGCATCGGCGATCACCCGGAAGATGTGGGCGGCCTTACCGAGCTCGTCGGGCACCCCTATCACGGTGATCTTCGATTCGGACCGGTCGTGCGCAACGCCGGTGAGCATGGCCTGTTCCACAGCGCGAGCCTCCACAGTGCGAGCCTCCATCGATTCAGACACCATGGTGCCGCTATTGCGGCTGTAGGACGAGCGGACGTGGACCGCGACGTGGTTGCGCCGGGCGTACTCGACACAGCGCAGCATGAGCACCCGCGCTCCGCTGGCCGCCATCTCCAGCATCTCCTCGTAGCTGATGGTGTCGAGCTTGCGGGCATCGGGCACGATCCGCGGGTCGGCGGAGTACACCCCGTCGACGTCGGTGTAGATCTCGCACACGTCCGCATTCAACGCGGCGGCCAACGCGACCGCGGTGACGTCGGAACCGCCGCGGCCCAAGGTGGTGACATCCTTGGTGTCCTGGGCCACCCCCTGGAACCCGGCGACCAGCGCCACCGCATCCTGATCCAACGCCTGGCGCACCCTGCTCGGCGTCACGTCGATGATCCGGGCCCTGCCGTGCGCCGCGGTGGTGATCACACCGGCCTGCGAGCCGGTGAACGAGCGCGCGTCGACACCCAGATCGTGCACCGCCATCGCGACCAGCGCATTGGAGATCCGCTCACCTGCGGTGAGCAGCATGTCGAGCTCACGCTGGTGGGGTTGTGAGGACACCGCAGCGGCGAGATCGAGCAGTTCATCAGAGGTGTCCCCCATCGCCGAGACCACCACGACAACCTCGTTGCCCTCGTTGCGCGTCTCGACGATCCGTTCGGCGACCTTCTTGATCCGCTCAGCACTGTCCACCGACGAACCGCCGTACTTCTGGACGACGAGCGCCACGCCCACCTCCCGCTCCGCCCCCGGTACGCCGGACATACCGGGGCTCCCGACCTACCGAGGCTATTGCCTGGCCCGCTGTCCCGATATGTCTACGGATGGGGATGTGCGCGGACACACAGAATGGCCGTGTCCCCGGCGGTGGGGACACGGCCAACGTGCATGGCGGGCTTACGCGGTCACGGGTTGACGTCGCATCACGCGGATTAGCCCGGTACCGAAGATGAGCGTCGCCAGTGCGGTCACCAGATGCAGCCAGTTGTCACCGATCGGCCCAGCGGGGATGGCCAGCAAGCTGAGGTAGCCCAGGAAACCGAGCACGGTGGCCAACGCGTAGACGCCACCAATGGCGATGTTCAATCCCTCATTGCCGGCAGCGGTAAGGGCGAACGCTCCCAGCAACCAGAACGCCCCGATGCCGATGTGCACGATGTTGTGGTAGGGGTTTACCAGAAAAAGCCCGAGTATACTCTTGTTAGTCATCTCGGTGATATTGGCGAAACCCGTGACGAAGAATCCGATGATCCCGGCCACGATGTAGATGGAGCCGAGGATCATCGACACGTTCTGCTCGAAGCTCCTACCGGACCCCCTACTCTGAAGCTGGATCCCGAACTTGTCCTCTGCACTCATTACCATGCCTGTCCCCTTCCACGACACCGACGGCTCATCGGCGAGGCGCGCAACCGTAGATCACGCGACCACCACATGTCCTTAGATTAAGGACTTCGGCTTGTCGCAATCCAAGGTTCACCCCCTGCGCGATAGATCACTCTATCGGATGCTAAAGAACGATCGGATAGGTGGGGTGGATGTGACGTCTGTCCGGACCCCGGGGCTGCCACCCGACACTGCCCAACCAACACTGACGCCGGGGGTGGCCGATCGGCGGTGACAGGGAGCCAGTACGATGCTGCCCTCCGTGACGGACAGCTCTTCGGATGGCAAGCTGAACCCCCGATCCGCTGTTCACGCACGGTAAGGCCGAGCTTACGCTCCGAAGGATGGAAGTGGGCACTATGACCAGCCTGTTGGGCTCGTTGCGCCGCAAACGGGTGTTAGTCATCGCCGGCGCTGCGGTACTGGCAGTCGGGCTCGGCACATCCGCGGCGATCTGGGGACCTGAGCTGTTCGCCTCCGGTCAACCCGCGAAAGCGACAAACACGGCGAGCAGCACGGGCAAGGCAGGCGCCTCGGCCAAGGAGTTGCCCGCTCGGCTTCAGCAAGTTCCGTAGTGATCAAGCCGGTTTCGAACTGGCCTACCCGTCCAGCTGGACCAAGCTGAGCCCGAAGGATCCCCAGGTCCTCCTGCTCATCGCACAGGGCACGCAGGACTCCGTGCTGGTCAGGGCCAGTGAGCTACAGGAGGCGGTAGGGCCGCAGCAGCTTCCCTCCGCCAGGCAGGTGACGGACAAACTCGTGACGTCCAACAAGTCGGTTCAGATGATCGCTGAACCGAGGCAGATCGAGCTGGGTGGGTTGCCCGGCTTCTTCTACTACTACTCCTTCAAGGACGCCGCCAGTGGCCAGGAAGGCGCGCACTCGCACTTCTTCCTCTTCAACGGTAAGACCATGATCAGCATGGTCTTCCAGACCCTGCCCAGGGAACGTTTCGCCTCCACCGCCCCGACCTTCGACAAGATCTCAGCCTCGTTCCAAGCCGTGAAGAAGTGACGATCACCCGACACTCACAACCAGCTGGGTAGCTCGGGCAGCCCGGCAGGTGCAGTCAGACGATGTCCGCGGGAGCGGCCGGTGAGCCAGCCGGCCATTTCCTGCGCCGGACCCGGACACCCTCACCCGGGCACCGCCGTGCGGTCCGAAGGCGACAGCTGATCCGTCGGCTGTCTGGATCTCGATTCGGGCTGGCACCCTGGAGTCCATCCAACCGGCCACGTCGCGCACCAGTGCGGTGGCAACGTCATCAGGCACTGCGTCGATCTCGGGACCGGCGTCCAGGTCGACCAGATGCAGCCAGACCTCCCGCGCCCGTAACCACGGGATGGTCGATGCAGCCCGTGGCCCGTGCCTGGTCCGCACCATAGCCTGCCAGTGCTGTGCAGACAGCTGTGTCACCGCTGCGGCGAAGGCGGCTCCAGCGCGGCGAACGTCGTCGAGCTGCTCGAGCAGTCCGCGGCCCGCACCGGCCTCGATGTCGGCCGCGCGCGCCTGCATCGACGGGTACATCGGGGTCTCGATCCCGGTGCGCGCCCAGGTCAGCAGCCGCACCAGGCCCTCGGCATTGCGAGCCAGGTGGGTGATCACGTGGCCACGGGTCCAGCCGGGCAGCCGGGATGATCCGCCCACGTCGTCGAGCTCGGAGACAGTGCGCTCGAACAACGCCTGCCCGTCGGCCACCCAGACCAGTGCGGTGTCCGGCTCGATCATGCAACGTCCTCCTCAGCAGAGTCTTCACAAGATCGCGGCGGGGTGGTAGGCCGCGGCCTCGGGATACCGGGTCGTGACGGTCTCGACTGCGGCGAGGATCGCCGTCACCTGCTCGGCGGCCGCGCCGGTGAACGGGCGACGCTCGGCGAGCAGGGCGTCCAGATCGGCCCGGCCTAGCGGTAACCGGCTGTCCGCGGCCAGCCGGTCCAGCAGGTCGTTACAAGCGCCGTACTCCCGCATCACGACCGCAACCGCGACCGCGTGCTCGCCGATCACCGCGTGCGCGCGTTCCCGCCCCATCCCGGCCCGCACCGCGGCAACGAGGATCTTCGTGGTGGCCAAAAAGGGCAGCTGACGCGCCAATTCCCGTTCAATCACCTCGGGGTAGGCGCCGAACTCCTCGAGCACCGTGAGAAAGGTCTCGACCAGCCCGTCGAAAGCGAAGAACGCATCCGGCAGCGCGACCCGGCGCACCACCGAGTCCGACACGTCGCCCTCGTTCCACTGCCCGCCGGCGAGCTCGGCCACCATCGAGGCATACCCGCGCAGCACCACGGCCAGGCCGTTGACCCGCTCGCAGGATCGGGTGTTCATCTTGTGCGGCATGGCACTGGACCCGACCTGACCAGCCTGGAACCCCTCCGTCACCAGCTCGTGGCCGGCCATCAGCCGGATCGTGGTCGCCAACGATGACGGCGCGGCAGCCAGCTGGACCAGCGTGCCGAGCACCTCGTGATCCAGCGACCGGGGGTAGATCTGCCCGACGCTGGTCAGCACCCGACCGAAACTCAGATGCGTGGCGACCCGCTGCTCCAGTAACGCCAGCGCGGCCGGATCACCACCGAGCAGATCCAGCTCATCCTGGGCGGTACCCATCGGGCCCTTGATCCCGCGCAGGGGGTAGCGGGTGAGGAATTCCTCGAGCCGGGCGAAAGCCAGCAGCAGCTCATCGGCCGCGCTGGCGAACCGCTTGCCCAGCGTGGTGGCCTGGGCGGCGACGTTGTGGCTGCGTCCGACCATCACCACCTCGCTGTACTCAGCGCCACGGGCCGCCAGCCGGGCCAGCAGCGCCACACAACGGTCCCGCACGTGCTCCAGCGAGCGGCGTATCTGTAGCTGCTCCACGTTCTCAGTGACGTCCCTCGACGTCAGCCCTTTATGGATCTCCTGGTGCCCGGCCAGCGCGTTGAACTCCTCAATGCGCGCCTTGACGTCGTGGCGGCTCACCCGCTCCCGGGCCACGATCGACTCGAGATCCACCGCAGTGACCACCCGCTGGTAGTCGGCGAGTACCTGCGGCTCCACGGGCAGGCCCAGATCGGCCTGGGCGCGCAGTACCGCCAGCCACAGTTGCCGCTCCAGCACCACCTTGTACTCCGGTGACCACAACCGGACCAGCTCAGCGGAGGCGTACCGCGACGCCAGCACGTCGGGAATCACCAACGCAGCCTACGGCTGCATCACCCGCCACGTCCGCTCCCGTGTGTCGGGCTCCCATTTCCGGCGTGTCGGGACAGGAATGGTATTTCCCGGCCACTGACCGGACTCAGCTCAGTGAGCCGTTGCGGGAGGAGTAAGGCATGCGAGCAGTTGAGACCGGCACGTTGCTCGCGGTGCGAGCCAGCCGGTTGTTCGACGGGGACCGGGGCTTCGGCCCGAGCATGGTGCTGATCGGTGATGGACGCATCGTCGATGTCGACACCACCGGTGCGGCGCCCCCCGCGCACGCTGAGGTGCTCGAGCTGGGCCGCGATGTCTGCCTGCTTCCCGGGCTCATCGACGCGCACGTCCACCTCGCCTTCGACGCCAGTAGCGATGTCGTGGCCGGGCTCGCCGCCATCGACGACGGGCAGCTGCTGACCCAGATGGCCCAGGCCGCCGGTCGGGCGCTGCGGGCCGGCATCACCACCGTGCGGGATCTGGGCGACCGCGGCTTCCTGGCGCTGAGGCTACGCGAGCAGTTCGACACCTGGTGTGATCCGGGACCGCAGATCATCGCCTCCGGCCCCCCGATCACCATCCGCGGTGGTCACAGCCAGTTCCTCGGTGGTGTGGCCACCGGAGCGCAGGAACTCCGCGCCAGGATCCGCCAGCGGGCAGAGCAGGGCTGCGAGCTCGTCAAGGTGATGGTCAGCGGTGGCCACCTCACCTCGAGCAACAGCCCCTACGAGTCGCAGTACGACCTCGCCGATCTGCGTCTGATCGTGGCCGAGGCGCATCGGCTCGGGCTGAGCACCGCGGCGCACGTGCACAGCCCGCGCTCAATCGCCGACGCCGTCACCGCAGGCTTCGACACCCTCGAGCACGTCACGTTCAGTACCCCGGACGGGGTGGTCGCCGACCCCGCGACCATGACCGCCATCGTCGAGTCCGGGGCCGTGGTGAGCGCCCCGGTCGGCGCGGTGCCCGGTAAGGGAGAGATACCCGCCTCGATCGCCCGCAGTCTCGAGATCATGATCGAGAGCTGGGCCCGGTTGCACAGCTACGGCGCTCGCATCGTCCCGGGCACCGACGCCGGGATCACCCCGTCCAAACCGCACGACGTGTTGCCCTACGGGCTCGCCGCGCTCTGCGGGCTGGGGATGACCAACCTCGAAGCCCTGCGTGCCGCCACCTCGGTGGCCGCGGCCGCGTGCGGACTCACCGGCCGCAAGGGCAGGCTGACGCCAGGAGCTGACGCCGACCTGCTCGCCGTCACCGGAAACCCGCTGGCTGACATTCGCGCGGTGCGCGATGTCGTGGCGGTCATCCGCGCCGGTCGCCGGGTGCGCTGAGGCGCACCTACTCGGCCGCGTCGGCCGGGCTGGCTCGCTGTGCCTGCGCCAGCGCGTCGATCACCAACTCCAACCAGCGCAGGCTACGGCGGTAACTCTCCGTGTCCTGCGGGGACGGCGCCGGTGGCAGGATGCGATCCGGCGAACCAGTGATGCTGACCCGGCCAGAGACGTCCAACACGACATGCAGGGTCTCCAGCATCCAACCCCACTCAGCGGCGGAGGGGTAACCCCTGCCGGGCAGCTGCACGACGCCGCCGTGACGGGGCAGCGTGCCGAGCACCCGGGTCAGGCTGTGCTCCAGGTCGTGCAGCACCCAGCCCTCCCAGAGCTGGCGGACCGGGCCGGTCTCCTTGGTGCCGCACCAGTAGTCCACGACGTAGGCCAGCCGACCGTCGATGGTGCCGATGGGTACCGGCAGCCCGGTGACCTCGGCCAGCGGGTCGTCCGTGCAACCGCCCAGCTGCCATCGCACCAGCTCGCGCAACCACGACCACTGTTCTCGGAGGAAACGGACACCTTCTGGCGACAGCGTCAGCAGTAGTTGCTCGCCTTGGCGGTCGCATATGACCATCGTGTTGCTCAGCCTCCACTCCCCAAATGATCGTCGGGAGGCTATCGCGTCACACACTCGCGGAGCGGCCTTCTTCGCGGCGCGTCGCTCTCAATCCGATATCGCTGCGGTAATGACCGCCAGGTAGGTGAACCTGCTCGACACGCTGGTAGACATGCTTGCGCGCGGTGGCGAGGTCGGCGCCGGTCCCCACCACGGAGAGCACCCGGCCGCCGGCGGAGACGATGGCCCCGTCAGCGCGGCGGCGGGTACCCCCGTGCAGCACTCCGGGGCCGGCGGATCCGGTGATCACATCGCCGATTCGCGGGATGCCGGGATACCCCTCGGCGGCCACCACGACGACCACCGCGGCACCCGGGTCCCACTCCAGCGGCGGCTGCTGGGCCAGCGCGCCGGTGGCGGTGGCCATCAGCAGCCCGGCCAGCGGGGTGTGCAGCAGCGCCAGCACGACCTGAGCCTCCGGGTCACCGAAGCGACAGTTGAACTCGATCACCTGCGGGCCCGCGGCGCTCAACGCCAGGCCGGCGTAGAGCAACCCGGAGAACGGGACACCCCGCCGGGCCAGCTCGTCCACCACCGGCTGCACGAGCTGCGCCACGACGTCGGCGGTCAGCGCCTCCGGGGCCCAGGCCAGCGGGGCGTAGGCGCCCATCCCGCCGGTGTTGGGGCCCATGTCCCCGTCGCCGACCCGCTTGAAGTCCTGCGCGGGCAGCAGCGGTATCACCGTGCGGTGGGTGTCGACCAGGCAGAACAGCGAGACCTCCGGACCGTCCAGGTAGGACTCCAGCAACACCGGATGGCCGCCGTCGAGCAGGGTCAGTGCGTGCGCCCTGGCCACTTCCAGATCGTCGGTGACCACCACACCCTTACCGGCGGCCAGCCGATCGTCCTTCACCACCCACGGGGGCCCGAAGTGGCTCAACGCCGCATTCAACCGGCCCGGGTTGTCCACCAGCTCGCTGCGCGCGGTGGGCACCCCCGCGGCCGCCATCACGTCCTTGGCGAACGCCTTGGATCCTTCGATCCGCGCGGCACCGGCGGAGGGACCGAAACACGCGAGACCGGCCTCCCGCACGGCGTCAGCCGCCCCGACCACCAGCGGCAACTCCGGCCCGATCACCACGAGATCGCTGGCCCACGACACCGCCAGCTCCGCGATCACAGCCGGATCGGTGACGTCCACGGCGAGCTGCTCAGCCAGCGCCGCGGTGCCGGCATTGCCGGGCGCGCAGGCCAGCGCGGTGACCGCTGGGTCGTTGGACAGCGCCAGCACCAGCGCGTGCTCGCGGGCACCGGAGCCGATCACGAGAACTCGCACGGTGCGCAGGGTACGACCCGTCACCGAGCGTTAATCCCCGGCCTGGGAAACCATCCACTCGGCACCATGCCAGCCAGTACACTTACTCGGGCGCTGTGTTCATCAGCGCATCCAGGACGCTGAGCGGAGTGGATCGCGCGACGATGAGCAACCCCGCTCAGGTCACCTCGCGAAGGGATGTCGCCCGCGCCTGGTCCTATGCCGTGAGCCCCACCGCAGAAGCGCCGTTACCACGCGAAATGATCGAGGAGTGCCTCTGCGACCGGGTCGACACCCTGGTCGATGCACTCCTGAAGGAGCCGTTCTCCCCGCAGCCGGCGGCGGAGGCTGCTGCCGTGCTCGTGGCGCGGGGCATCACCGGTGATCAGAGTCTGGGCCGCACCGTGGAACTGCTCGGGCAGGTCCTGCCCGGGCTGCCCGAGCTGGCGGGAGTCGAGGGGCTGGGCGGCAAGATCGCCTCCGTGCTCGGCGCGGTGGCCTCCGGGTACACCGCCGCGCTGCGCCGCAGTGTCTTCGCCGAACGCCAGACGTGGTTCCGGGGGGTGTTCGATTCGGCGCCGGTGGCCATGCTGATCAGCCGGTTGGACGGGAGCATCGCCGAGACCAACGCCGCGCTGACTCAGCTGCTGCACTATCAGCCCGCCGAGCTCACCGGCCACGATCTGGTCGCGCTTTTCCATCCCAATGACGAGGCGCCGCTGCGGGCCGGCTACCAGTCACTCATCGACGGCCAGCGGGGACGCTTCCAGATCCGGGCCAGAGCGTTGACCGGGGGCGGGGACGCCACGTGGGTCGCGCTGACGGTGTCGTTGCTGCGTGACACGGCAGGCAAACCGACGCGCCATGTCACGATGGTCGAGGACATCACCGACCAGGAGCTGCTCGAGCAGCGGGTGCGTTACCAGTCGCTGCACGACCTGCTGACCGGTCTGCCGAACCGGCTGCACTTCGCGATCCACCTCGAGAAGATCCTCGAACGGGACCGCCGCGCCGCGGTCACCCTGTACAAGATCGACTTGGATTCGTTCGGGGTGGTCAACGACGGCTTGGGCCTGGGCATCGGTGACTTTCTGCTCCGATCAGTCGCGCAGCGGCTTCAGATGCTGGTCACAGACGAGAATGCCTTCATCGCCCGTTTCGATGCCGACGAGTTCGCGATCCTCGTCGAGGAGTCGCCGACCACGCCCAACCCGGCCGTCTTCGCCGCAAACATCAACGCCGAGCTGTCCGAACCGGTGTATGTCGGCGAGCGGGGGTTGGCCATCTCGGCGTGCATCGGCATCGTGCGGCGCACCGCCGGGGAGACCGACGCGAGGGAGCTGATCCGCGCCGCGGAAGCGACGCTGCACCGGGCCAGGAGAACCGGCCTCGGGCAGTGGGGGCTCTACGACCCGATCGCCGACGCGCAGGACCGGGCTCGCTACGCGTTGGCCACCGACATGCCCTCGGCCTGGGAGGACGGTCAGGTCACGCTGTTCTACCAACCGTTGGTGCGGCTCAATCCCACGGCGGCCGACGCCGGGCAGACCGTGGCGCTGGCGGCTCTGCTGAGCTGGGAGCACCCGCAGCACGGCAGCGTGCCGCACGAGGACTGCCTGGCGCTGGCCGACAAGACCGGTCTGGTCCTCACGCTCGGCCCATGGATGCTCCGGCAAGCCTGTGAGCACCTGCAAAGCTGGCGTGACCACCTCGGGATGGGTGTGCCACCGGTGCGCGTCGATCTGACCGCGCACCTGACTCAGGATCCCGACCTGGTGGAGGTGGTGCGCTCCACCCTGGCGGCCACGCAGCTGCAACCGCACGACATCCAGCTCGGGATGCCGGTGGAGGCGATCGTCGCGGGTCACGGCGACTCGGTGGACAACCTGAGCACCCTGGCCGATATCGGGGTGCGCACCGTGCTCACCCGGTACGGCCAGGCGGTCGGCAACCTGGGCCTGCTGGAATCGTTGCCGGTGCACGGTGTGGAGCTGGCCGGCCCGCTGGTGCGTACCGTCGCGACGAAGCCCGACTCGGTGTTGTGCACGGCGTTGGCCACCCTGGTGCCGTTGATCCGGTGCGCCGGTGCCGAGGTTGTGACGGCGGACGTCGACGACGCCGAGCAGGCCTACTGGTGGCGTGACATCGGGGCGGACGCGGCCCGCGGCGCGGCGTTCGCCGCGCTGGCACCACCGGAGGACGTCCCCTCAATGCTGCGCTGACACTTCGATGCTGCGCTGACACGCTCATGGCCTGAGCGCCTGCACGAGCAGGTACTCCGCCTGGATCCGTACCGGCCCGCCATCGGGGCAGGCCTGCCGCTCGATCGCGGCGACCAGCTCGCCGGCGCGATCACCGGCCGCCTTGGTCGCGGCCAGGTAGGCCGCCGAGTGCGCGGTATAGAACGCGGTCATCGCCGGGGCCGAGTCGAAATGCCAGGGCAGCGATCGGCGCTCGATCCTGATGCTGGTGAACCCGCTGGCCAGCCGCTGTTCCAGGATGTCCGGGTCTCCCCAGCTCAGCGTGTCGGGGTAGGTGGGGTCGTGGGGCACGAACTGCCTGATGATGGCGGCCCGCTGGGCTATGTAGCCCTCGGTGGTCCACGCGGTGAAGGCCAGCCGTCCGCCGGGTTTGAGCACCCGATGCAGCTGGGCCAGGGCCACCTCGGGCCGCGGTGCGAAGACCAGCCCGAAGGTGGACAGCACGATGTCGACGGTGCCCTCGGGCAGCGGGAGGTCTTCGACGTCGGATTCGATCCAGTCCACCGCGGGCCCGGTGCGCTCCCTTCCCAGCTGGACCATCCGCGGCGCGAGGTCGGCCGCGGTGACTTTCGCGCCGCGCTGCAGAGCTTGGATGGCGACGTTACCGGTGCCGGCCGCGACGTCCAGGACGTGCTCGTGTGGGCTCGGAGCGACGGCCTCGACCAGCGCGGCGGCCGCGGGCTCGAGTAGCTGTGCCAGGCCGGAGTAGTCGGCCGATCCCCACAGCGCCGCCATGGCGGCCTGCTCCTCCCGCCTGGTCATACCGCGTGCCACAGGGTCACGTGCCACAGGGTCGCGTGCCACAGGGTCAGTGCAACAGGGTCGCCACCTCGCTTGTCAAGAGCCGGGTGCCCCACACTGGATCAGACCAGGCGTTGGTCGGGGTAGCACCAGCGCCAGGTTTCGCCGGGTTCGGCGGAGCGCATCACCGGGTGCTCGGTGCGGACGTGGTGGGCGGTGGCGTGCCGGTGTGGGCTGGAGTCGCAGCAGGCCACGTGCCCGCAGCTCAGACACATCCGCAGGTGCGCCCACACCGACTCGCCCAACTCGGCGCAGTCGACACAGCTCGCCGGCAGTGTCAGCTCCGGGGCCGGGTCTGGTAGTTGCGCCACGTGCTCGCAGGTCATCTGGGTCATCTGAACTAGCTCCCAGCCTCAATATGTACAGTGCATGCTGGCCACATGGACGGTATGCGGCTGATCCTGCTCGTGCTCGGCGCCCTCGCGGTGACCGCCGTGAGTCGCCGGTTGCGCCTGCCCGCGCCACTCACGCTAGTCGTCGCCGGGCTGGCCGTCTCCGCGATCCCCGGAGTGCCGAACTACGAGCTCAACCCGGACCTGGTGCTCTACGCGATCCTGCCACCACTGCTGTACTCAGCCGCGCTGAACAGCTCGACCATCCAGATCAGGGCGAACATCCGGGCGATCACGTTGCTCGCCGTCGGGTTGGTGCTGTTCACCACCGCGTGCGTCGGGCTGGTGGCCGCCTGGTTGGTGCCCGGCCTGCCGCTACCGGCCGCGCTGGCGCTGGCGGCCGTGGTCGCGCCACCGGATGCGGTCGCCGCGGTGTCCATCGGGCGGCGCCTGGGGTTACCGCGGCGGGTGATGACGGTGCTGGCCGGGGAAAGCCTGTTCAACGACGCCACCGCGCTCACCGCGTTGCGCGTCGCGGTGGCGGCAAGCGTCGGAACCGGCTTCTCGCTGGCCACCGGGCTGGGTGGGTTCTTGCTCACCGGCGTCGGTGGCGTGGTGCTGGGTGCGGCGCTCGGCCGGGTGGTGCACCAGGTGCGGCTGCGCCTGGATGATGCCAAGCTGGAGAGCGCCCTGGGCCTGGTGGTGCCCTTCGCGGCGTACGCCTTGGCCGAGCAGGTGCACACCTCTGGGGTGCTCGCGGTGGTGGTGACCGGGCTCTACCTGGGTCATCACGCCCCGCAGGCCGGTTACGCCACCCGGCTGCAGGATCAGGCGGTGTGGCAGGCCGCGGACACCGTGCTCGAGGCGTTCGTCTTCGCGCTGATCGGGTTGCAACTGCCCGCGGTGATCCGCGATGTGGGTGCCATCGGCCCGCTACTGCTCGCCGCGGCCGCGGTGATCGCGACGGTGGTGCTGGCGCGGGTGGTGTGGGTGTTCCCGGCGACCTACCTGCCCAGGATGCTGTTCAGCCGGGTGAGCGCCCGGGACCCGGCGCCACCGTGGCAGGTTCCAGCGGTGGTCTCCTGGGCCGGGATGCGCGGGGTGGTCACCCTGGCCGCGGCCTCGACGATCCCTCGGGTCACCGACTCCGGAGCGCCGTTCCCGGGCCGGGCCGAGATCATCTTTCTGGCGTTCTGCGTCACGGTGGCGACCCTGCTGCTGCACGGCCTCACCCTGCCGTGGGTGATCCGCCGCCTCGGCGTCGAAAGCCGCGAGTCGCACCAGGACGCGCTGGCCGAAGCGGAGGCGATCCACGCCGCGACGCAGGCCAGCTTGGAACGGCTGGACAGCGCCGCGGACGGGGCCCCGGCCTCGGTGACCACCCGGTTGCGCAGGCTCGCCGAGCACCGCAGCCATAGCGTCTGGGAACGGCTCGGTCGCCCGGAGACCGAACTGGGCGAGGCCCCCAGCGTCATCTACCGCCGGTTGCGGCTGGAGATGCTGGCCGCCGAGCGCGAGACGCTGGTCGGCCTGCGCGACGCCGGCCGCATCAACGACGAAGTCCTCTCCCGCACCCTCCGCGACCTGGACCTGGAAGAAGCCATGCTCAGCCGCTGACCCCGCCGGGGGGGCACAGCGGGTGGAGTGTGATTGTCTGGTCGCGGCCGGGGCCGACGCCGATGACCGAGATCCGGGCCCGGCAGAGCTCTTCGAGTCGCGCGATGTAGGCGCGGGCGTTGGCGGGCAGCTCGTCGAAGGTGCGGCATTGGGACAGGTCCTCCCACCAGCCGGGCAGCTCCTCGTAGACCGGCACGGCATGGTGGAACTCGGTCTGGGTCATCGGCATGTCCTCAGTGCACCGGCCGTCGATCTCGTAGGCCACGCAGACCGGCACGGTCTCCAGACCGGAGAGCACGTCGAGCTTGGTCAGGAAGAAATCGGTGATCCCGTTCACCCGGGCCGCGTACCGCCCGATCACCGCGTCGAACCAGCCGACCCGCCGGGACCGCCCGGTGGTGACTCCGATCTCTCCCCCGACCTTGCGCAACCGCTCGCCCATGGCGTCGTGCAGCTCGGTGGGGAACGGGCCTGAGCCGACCCGCGTGGTGTAGGCCTTCAGGATCCCCACCACGGAAGTGATCTTCGTGGGGCCGATACCCGAACCGGCGCAGGCACCGCCCGCGGTCGGGTTCGACGAGGTGACGAAGGGGTAGGTGCCGTGGTCGACGTCGAGCAGGGTGCCCTGGCTGCCCTCCAGCAACACCGTCTCGCCGCGGTCCAGTGCCTGGTCGAGAAGCAGCCGGGTGTCGGCGATGCGGTGCGCGAAGTGCGCGGACTGCGCGAGCACGGTGTCCACCACCTGCTCGGCGTCCAGCGCGCGCCGGTTGTAGACCTTGACCAGGACCTGGTTCTTGAAGTCCAGCGCGGACTCGACCTTCTGCCGCAGGATCTTCTCGTCCAGCAGGTCCTGGACCCGGACGCCGACCCGGGCCACCTTGTCCTGGTAGGCGGGTCCGATGCCGCGACCGGTAGTGCCGATTTTGGATTTGCCCAGGTAGCGCTCGGTGACGCGATCGATCTCCACGTGATACGGCATGATCAGATGCGCATCTGCGGAGATCAGCAGCTGTGCGGTGTCCACCTTGCGGGCGTGCAGCCCGGCCAACTCGTCGAGCAGCACGCCGGGATCGACCACCACGCCATTGCCGATGACGTTGGTCACTTCCGGGGTGAGGATGCCCGACGGGATGAGGTGCAGCGCGAAGTCCTGCCCGTCGGGCAGCACCACGGTGTGGCCGGCGTTGTTGCCTCCCTGGTATCGCACCACCCACTGAACCCGCTCGCCCAGCAGGTCCGTGGCCTTGCCTTTGCCCTCGTCGCCCCACTGGGCGCCGATCAGCACGATCACCGGCATGTGGTACTCCAACGGTGGGGGTTTGCAGGTGAGCCTAGACGTTGAAGGGGTGGACGTGCCTGAGGCGCGCGTGCTGACCTGCGGCTCTGCCCAGTGGCCGGGGCCCGGGTCGGCGACGGCACTGCCGGCCCGTCCTGGGCGGGAGGATCTCGACCCGCTGCTGGCCGGTCTGGGGAGCCATCGCCTGGTGGTCTGCGGTACCGACGCCGACCTGGCCGCGGTGCTGCTGCGGCTGCTGCGTACCGAGGCGCTGGGCGCGGTGGCGGTGGGCTACGTGCCGCTCGAGGTGTCCTCAGCGGTGGCTCGGCTCTGGGGCCTGCCGGTGGTGCCCGCCGTGGCAGCCTCCCTCGCGCTGCGCGGCGATCCGGATCGGGTGCCCCTGGTCCGTGATGACTCGGGTGGGGTGTTGGTCGGGCGCGGCGTGGTGGCTCCACTGGACGGGGTGGCCTACTGCGACGACCAGGTGGTGCTGCGCGGTCGGGCCGCCCGGTTGGAGGTCACCCCGGACCGCGAGTTCGGCCTCGTGGTCGGCGTGGCGCGCGGCGGGATTCTCGGGCGCCGGGTGCGCCATGCCGCTGGTCGCGCGGTCCAGCTGGGTTGCTCACCGACCGATGTGTGGCGCGACGGTGTCGCCACCCGCACCTCCGACCGCTGGACCTGGTACCGCCACACCGAGGACTGGCAACTGGTCCGGTGTTGAGGTCCAACTGTGTCAGTCGCCGCGGTAGAGCCGTTCGAGATCGATGAGCTCAAATGTCCGGGCCGGACCGCTGCAACGATTACCTCAGGGGACCGTCGGCCACAAGGCGCAGATCGGCAACGCCCAGATCCGTTCGCTGAGCTCGAACGGTTGCGGCCCGGTGTGGAAGACGATTCCACGCACGAATTGCTCACCGAGTTGCTCCCGCAGCCACAGGAGATGCCGCGCATCCCGGGTACCCGGCGCGGAAGCAGCCTTGACCTCAATGCCGACGATCCGGCCGCCACCCAGGTCGAGCACCAGGTCCACCTCGTTGCGCCCCGATTCCGTGCGCAGGTGATACAGCCTGGTCCGAGGTTGCCGCAAGGCGATCTCGGGTCGCAGTTGAGCGGTGACGAAGGTGTCCAGGAGGCGGCCGAGCAGGTCACCGTCGCGCAGCACGGTAGCCGCGTCGGTGCGGGCGGCGCTCACGGCGAGGGCAGGGTCGACCAGATATCGCTTCGGCCGTTTCACCAGGCGAGCGAGCCGGTTCGACGACCACGCGGGCAGCCGGTCGAGCAGGTAAAGGCTTTCGAGCAGCCGATCGTAGGCGTCGGCGGTACGCCGATCGATGCCGGCGGCCTGGTACAGCGTCGCCTCGGTGGGCAGCCCCGCCGTGGACAGCGCCAGCACCTCCAGGTACCGCCGCAGCCGCACGGGGTCACGAACCTGCCCGGCCGCCCGCACGTCCCGCGAGACGACATCGTCGAGGTAGGCGTCGAGCCACGCGTCTCGGGTAGGCGGCCGTAACCGGAGAGCCGCTTCGGGAAACCCGCTGCGCAGCGCGAGAGCGACGTATCCGTCGATATCGGGGACCTCGGCAGGGAGGTGGATCCGGTCGAGATCGCCGTCGATGACGGCAGGCAGCAGCCCAGGAGCATCGACCGCGCCGGTGATCTCCCGCTCGGTGAGACCGTGCAGCACCAGCCGCACGACCCGCCCGGTACCGGGCCAGACGCTCTGGGTGAGATCGGCCTCGACGCTGCCGGTGAGCAGGTAGCGGCGTGGTCGCGGATCATCGTCGACGGCCCGTTTGACCGCACCGAGCACCTCGGGCACTTCCTGCCACTCGTCCAGCAGGACCGGTTCCCGGGCCCGGCGCAGCGCCGCATCGGGATTGGCAGCGACCGCCGCGGCGACCGCCGGGTCGTCCAGCCGCAGCACATCAGCGGCCAGGCGACGGGCAGAGGTCGTCTTACCGGCAGCGCGTGGGCCGGTCACCATGACCGCGGGAAGCTCGTTGAGCAGCGCGGCCAGCTGGGGATCAGCGAGGCGAGGGAGGTACCGGACGATCGACACCGCGCCAGGCTACACATTTCCCGCACCCGATGATGCACATTTCCCACACCGCGAGATGCCTCTTTCCCGCAGCCGAGCGAGGCACAGGTCGCAGGCGTCCCGGGACTGCAGCTGGGCAACCTGATCGAGGGGCGGTCGCAGTCGCTGGTGTCGCTGGCCGAGCGGGGACTGCGGGACACCTTCGATAACTGGACCGTGGCCCGCACGAGACCGACCCGCACTGGACGAGGACCTCAGCGCGACCGGCCAGGCCGTGCGACTCCGGCAGGCCGTCCTCGCAGGTTCACATCATGATTACATTATGATGTGAACCTGGTCATGCCATCGCTGTGGGGAGGTAAGCCCCTGCGGGCGTGGTTCGGCACGTAGCGTCAGAACGCATCGTGCTCCTCGGCTCAGGCGAAGGGAGGGCGTCATGACCGCCGCCGAGCCACTGGGCATGCTTGGCCTGCCACTGACCCATCTCCTGACCGCAGCGGAATACGCCCAACTCGGTGAGACCGGGTGGGGTTACACCGAGCTCATGGAAGGCCGCATCCTGGTGTCGCCCAGCCCGACCGCGCGGCACAACCTGGCCGGATTCGCACTGGCGAGGCGGTTACATCCGCAACTTCCCGGCACTGCGCGTGTCATCCCGGACGTCGATATCGACCTGAAACTGGTTCCCGCGGACCAGCCTGGCTCGGTGCGCCGACCCGATCTGGTCGTGGTCGAGAACAAGGCCATCGACCGGGTGAACCGGGACGGCGGACTTCTCGGGGCGGGAGACGTGCTCGTCGTCGTGGAGATCGTCTCCCCTGGTTCTCGACGCCTTGATCGCGTCACCAAGCGGCATGAGTACGCCGACGCCGGCATCCCCCATTACTGGATCCTGGATCTCGACAAGCCGGTGTCGCTGCTGCCCTACCACCTCGCCGAGGATTTCGGCTACGCAGACTCCGGTGAGATCACCGGCACGTTCATCAGCACCGTGCCGTTCCCCATTCAGCTCCAGCTCGACCTGCTGATCTGATCTGAATTGTGGCGAGAAGGCGAATGCTTGCTGCTGTTGAGCGCTGGCTACCGCTGGAGAGACCATGAAGTCCTCGATGTTCTTGGTGACCACCGCCCGGTTCTCCGAGGTGGCGTGCGCAAGCACTACGGAGTCTGGCAGCGCGACCAGTCCGGGATCCGCGACCACGGCCAGCACATCGTGGCCTTTGTCTCGGAGTTGCTGGGCGATGTCGTCGCTGAGCATGTCATCGAGCAGCAACCGGGTTACCGGCGGCACAACAAGTCCTGCTGGCGCGCCACGCGAGCTCGGCCTGCTCCTCGGCCGCCGCAGCGGAGCGGATCTCGGCGTCGATCTCGTCGGGTAGGTAGCCCAGTAGCGCACCGCGACCTGGATCAATCGGACCGAGACCCCGGTGTTGCGGCTGACCAACTGGAGGATCTCATCCTCGGATGCTCCGGTTCGACCTGGCGGGCGCAGCCACGTCGGGGTCCAGGCGTACCGGAGTGGGTTGCTTGCGAGGCATGACCACATCGTAATTACTGAACTGGCGGTCGCTGCTCAGTCTGGGCTGCGGGACGCTTTCCGTCACACCGCTACAAGCTCGCGTGTGCGGT
Source organism: uncultured Actinomycetota bacterium (assembly GCA_963712995.1). Classification (GTDB taxonomy): domain Bacteria; phylum Actinomycetota; class Actinomycetes; order Mycobacteriales; family Pseudonocardiaceae. The sequence goes on from CAVQKH010000026.1 coordinate 555,862, forward strand.
CCACGAAGTCCCGCACCGCTGGCACTGCGGTATGCGGTCTCATGTGGTCAACGAGGTCCCGGAGCCGGTCAACCCCGCGAGTTGAATCCAGGTTTTGAGACAGATCGAGTGCCGCTCTGCCGCACTCGACCGCGGCATCGAGATCCTGCTGCGGACCGGGATGGATCAACGCCTCGGCGCGACGGAATTCGAAATCCCTCCGGTCACGGACAAATGACTCATCAAGCAGACCGATACCCTCCTCCAGCATGCCGACCGCCAAGTCAGCTCTCCCTAGTTTCAGCAGGGAGCACCCGCCGCCGGCCGTGACGTCCGCTGGGCCGACCCAGTACAGGTACGGTAGATCATCGTCTTGCGTGATGGCTTCGAGCTGGGTGCGAGCCTTCGAGATCGCCGCCATGCAGCCAGATGCGTCTCCGAGGGCGGCCAAGGCATCTGCCTGCCTGCTGTAAAGCGTCGTCAGCAGGCGTGGGGTTTCCCTGCCCCGCACGCCGGCCATTGCGGTGTCGATCAGAGTGAAAGCCTCTCCCGGCTGTCCCTCACGGGCAGCGTGAAAAGCCATCGATCCGAGGATGTGGGCGCCGAGGGGTCGGTCGTCGGCGCTGTGGGCCGCCCGCAGCCCGGCGACGTAGTAGCGCTGGGTCAGGCTTCGCTGCCCCGTGTCATACCCGGCCCACCCCGCGAGCTGGCCCAGCTCAGCCAAGGCGACCAGGAGTTTCCGACCGGTCGGCTCGTCGTAGGACGCCTGGTCGAGCAGGTCAGCGATCATCCCGAACTGCTGCTGGGCCAGCGAGAGCACTGTGCCGCCACCGGCGACATCGTCCATGGCCCGTAGCTCAGGGATCATGGCCATGAACCGGTCTGCCAGCGTGGAGGACACTCGACGCCCTGACAATCCCGATACGAGCGGCCCCGGCTCGTTGATCAGCCACTGATGCGCCGGAGCGGTCAACGCCAAACCGGACAGAAACACGAACCCGCGCCGCTTCACCGGGTAATCACCGCCTCTCAGCATGACTGCCGACTCGACGGTACCCCGGTAACTCCACGGTGCCGAGAGCACGAGATCGCGGTCAGGAGCATCAGCCGGCTCCGCGTCCACGGTCGCCATCGCCGTGACCGGCTGGCCTTGGGCAAGCAAGCGGTCCAGCTCTTCAACCGAGACGCTCAAGCCCTCGGCGAGCTTGGGCCGGCACCAGGGCTGCGGGCAGGTCTCACCCCGCTCCCACCGCCCCACCGTAGTCGGCTCGACACCGACGAATTCAGCGAGCGTTTCCTGCGTGTAGCCCACGATCTCGCGGCGAGCCGCCAGTGCATGGCGCTTGGCAAACACGATTCCCCGCTCCTCACTCACAATTTGATCTAGTACGTGACTGGCACACTAGCGCAACACCCCGATCACAACCCCCGAACCGACGACCCTGCTGTAGACCTGTCACCAGCCTGTGCTGTCCCTGCAGCAGGTGATCGGATTGGCTGTCCCCATGCCCCAGGACCGGGTTGAACGCTGAGTTGGTGTGTCCCTAACGCGGGACTGCCCCCCATCCCGCTTTCACCACACCCGGCGCCCCCGGTCCTGGGTGCTCCCATTGAAGACACCACACAGACAGGCTTCAGGACAGATGAAACACAGGGACGGCATCGACGGTCGAAACCCAGATGGTGTGGCCGGTAAGTGCGGACATCCCGGAGATTCGCTCCGATGACCGCGGAGAAGTCGCGCCGGTTCGCCCTGACCGGTTCCGATCCCGAGGGCCGTAACCGAACGATTATCGTGTGGCGGGAGGCCGATCTGGTGGACGGTCACGTGGTGCGCCGGGTGGTGCTCACGCTGGATGCCACGATGAACACCGCGACGGTGCTCACCTTTTCCGACGCCGTCGAGGTGGCGCAGGCGATCCTGGCGGCGGCCCGATGACGCCTCCGGCAGGGGAGAGCACGCTGATCCGTATCCGGCCTCATCTGGTGCGGGTCCTGCCCGGGGAGGTGCCCGGGAATGAGTGCTGATGGCCCTCAGTTGAGGGCCGCGAAGCGGCTGCTGGACCTCGCTAAACGCCAAGGCTTCGCCTTTCAGCGCCTCGCTCCGGGTGAGGATGGCCCGTTGTTCGCTCGACGGGAGACCATCGGGTACCGGGACGAGATCTATCTCGGCGGGTTCGGCGATTCGTGCCACGCGAGCCGGGCCCGCAAATCGTCGCTGATCGTGCCCGGGGGCCTGCCGGTCACCGCGCAAGTATCCGGCGATGCGCTCACCGTGCTCCACACCGTGGTGTCCGACTGGCCGATCACCTGACCCGGCCGCGAGCCACCTCCACAGCAAGCAGAATTTCTTCCCTTTGAAAATATGCGAACGAATCTCTTATAGCGTACGAATCGAGCCGCCAATCTTCCCCGAGCAGAAACCGAACGAAGCGCGAGTCGAAGATTACGTTTCCGCCGGTTCAACGGTCAGAATCCTGCATCTCCGCGTAAGCTGTCAAGCAGCGCCTTCCCGTGGCTCGGGAGACGCTGGTTCGCCTCGAGCACCTCCAGTAATTCCCGGGCATGCCGGCTCCGCTCGTCCCCATCCTCGTAAAGCCCAGAAGTCAGATGAAGCGCGAAGGCCAGGTCGACAACAACGTCGACCTGGCCTGGCAAACGCTGATAAGCGTCGAGGGCTAGTTGGAGGTACTGCTCCAATGCGGCGGCCGCCTCCTCGAAACGTTCGAGCTGAACGAAACACATGCCAAGCCGCTGGTAGGAGATGGAGAGGTCGCGTTGGTAGTCGGCGCGGCCGGGTTCGGTCTGGGCGAGTCGATCACGGATGTCGAGGGATTGCTGGTAGAGGGTCAGGGCTTGGTCGCCTTGGCCCAGGGCCTGGTAGAGGTCCCCGAGTTTGTTGTAGGAGACGGAGAGGTCGCGTTGGTAGTCGGCGCGGCCGGGCTCGGCGTCGGCACGCTGCGTGAAGGCGTCCACGAGGTGGCGATAGCGTTCCACCGCCTCGCTGGTGAAACCGAGCGCGACCAGGGCCGCACCTTCATGATCGACGAGCAGGAAGTAGTCTCGTGCCTGGGAGGGCAGCGCAGCGAGCACCTGAGCGGCGAAAGACAATCGCTGGAGGTTCGAGTCCTGCGCCAGGAAATCGGCCACTCCGGTGGCTATCTCGGTGGCACGGTCCCACTCCTGGGCGTCGAGGAAGTTCTGGGTCGCCTCAATGCCTTCCTCGACATCGCGGGTTGCGCTCGCGATGCGCCGTCGGCGCAGCTCACCGGCCCGGCGGCAGCGGTCGCGGTAGTCCTCGGGTGATTGGTGCTCCCGCAGGCCCTCGGCGGTCCAGCGGTGCACCCACAGCCCCTGATCGGTGTGCAGCACCAGCGAGAGATCGGCGAGCCGTTGCGCGACACGGGCGAGAGCCGCGCCGTCAAGCCCGGAATCGGCCAGCGCCACCGTGAGGTCGGCCACCGGCACGGGCAGGCTGGACACCGCCGTCTGCAGCAGCACCGTCCGCTCGGTGTCGTCGAGCGCGGAGAGCAGCACGTCGAGGCAGATGTCCCGGGCGCCGAGCTGGACGGCCACCGTCACGTCCGCACCCAAGGCTCGGGTCTGGTGCACGTCGATGTCATGGTCGCGAGCCAGCGCGGTGAACTTCTGGCGGACCCGATCAATGCTCGCGCCGCGCCGTCGCAGGGCATCGAGGAACTCCAGCACCCGGGGAGGCCCGCCCACCAGCCGGTGCACCAGGGCCGCGTCCTCGCCGGTGAGCGTGCGCAGCCCCTCCAAGCGCAGGACCAGCCGGCGGGTCTCACCCGGCGACAGCGGCCCGATGGTGAGGTGCCGCAGCAGGTTCTGCAGGCCGGGCAGCGGGTAGCGGCAGGTGACGAGCAACCTGCCCGCACCGCAGGACTCGGCGAGCTGCTCGATCACCGATGAGGTCCCGGGGTCGGTGAAGGCAGTGCCGTCGGGAGTGAGGTGGTCCTCGAAATTGTCCAGGACCAGCAGCACCGGATGCTGCCGCAGCACCCGACCTAGAAAGCGCAGCCGGACGTCATCATCGGCAGGCAAGTCGCCCAGCTGGTCGCGGAGCTCCCGGGCCCATTGGTGCCTCACGGCGAGCAGGTCGACCTGCAGCGCGTCGCAGAGGGCTTTCAGACTCCACGTCCCGGTGGTCACCGAGCACACCCAGCGCTGCTCGGCCAGCCGCGCCATCACCCGCCCGGCGACGCTGCTCTTGCCCACCCCGCCGATGCCGGTGAGCACCACGCAGCGGGAGCCCTCTCGCAAGGTGCGCAGCGTCTCGCGCAACTCCACCCGGCGGCCGATCAGCTCGCCGACGCCGAGCGCGGGCACGGTGCCGGCGGCCTGGTGAACGGGAGGGCGGCGCAGCGGCACCAGGTCCAGGTCGCCGTCGATGAGCGGCCCGTCGTCGGTGGCCACCAGCGTCACCGTCACCCACTCCGGGCTCGGGGCCTGGGAAGGCCTCAGGGGCTGGGCCACCTCGTCGGACGGGCGGTTCGCCAACTCCTGCCGGGCCCGGGCCAGCGCCACCCCGGCCCGGGGAAACGAGGGGACCGAGAGGTGCCGGTAGAACGCCGCGGCCAGCTCAGTGGCGTAGCGGTCGGTCACGGTTGCCTGCATGGCGATCACCCGGGGCAGGCCCAGGCGGTGCAGGGTTAGCGCCAGGCCCTCGGGGTTGCCGGCGCCGTGGCAGGAGGACAGGAACACCAGCGGGACGACCCGTCCGGTGGAGCGCAGCGCATCCGCCAGATCGGCCGCGCTGGTGGGGACCGGCGCGCCGTCCTCGTTCTCCAGCTCGATTCCGGTCTCGGTCCCGTGGCCGGACAGGTGCAGCACGTGATAGTCGTCCTCGGCCAGCGCGGCCGCGATGGTGCCGGCGTTGGCCACCTCGAGGATGCGTACCTGGGCGCGCTCCTCGCGGACCGCGGGCGCCACCGCGTCGAGGATCGACCCCATCTCCTGCTCGATATCGAGCCTGGACTGCGCGGTCTTGTGCTCATCCGGCGCGCCGACCGCGACCAGGATCTTCAGCGGCCCTGGCGCGGGCGGCACCCGATCCGGGCGCTGACCCAGCACGCCACGGCGCATCCGGACTCCCGGCTGCAGCACCGGGGTGCGGCCCTTCGGGGTCAGCGCCACCTCGAAGGGCAGCGACGCCAGCGCCGGCGAGGCCTCGACGTGCACATCGGCGACCGTGATGGTGCCGTCGAGCTCGGCCAGCAGCTGCTCGGCGACCCGGCCGAGCTCACCGGGCAGCAGCACCGTGCCCACCTGCTGGCGCAGTCCCGCGAACGCCGCCGGTCCCACGTCGCGCAGGCGCAGCCCCGCTGGCACCCGGACATCCGTTTCCTTCGCCGTGAGCTGCCCATCGACCAGCAGCGACACCGCTGCGCGGTGTCCTGCGCCGGTGTCCTCCAGCCGGATCGTCACCGAGCTGGTGTGTGCCTGCAGCGCGGTCGCGACACCGGGTTTCCGGTCGATGCCCAGCAGGGTGTCCCGGATGGCCTCGTAGTCGGCCACCGACCGGCGGGCCAGCTTGCGCAGCCGGGTCGGCAGGCGGTCCACGACATCTTCGATCAGGATCGGGATGAGCCGGATGTCGTCCTCCACCTTGCGAAACGCCAGCGAGGTGTACTCGTCCTGCGCCCACGGACCGTCGAACCAGGCGTTCGACAGGAAGACCAGACCGGCTGTGCAGCTGTCGATTCCCTGGTCCATCTTCGCCACGATGTCGTCACCGGGCGCGATCTCCCAGCCGTCGTACCAGGCATCGATACCATCCCGGCGCAACCGCTCGGCGAATTCCGCAACCACCGCGCGATTCGCTGACCGGTAACTCAGGAACACTGTGGGCTGTTCTGCCGCTTCCACCACCGGGTGACTCTAAACTAACCAGCCGAGCTTCGCCCCATCCCGAACCAGACGTGTTCCCCGGCCGGCTTTCCCGGGGGTACTGTCCGTGAACGAGACACAGCCGACATTTCCAGGCCGTCACATGTCGGTGGTGTCACGTTCACGGCGCACAGCAACGACACACACGCCCGGGTATCACCCTGGAGTGGACTCGACCCCACAGTTGACTCGATCATGACGGCGCCACCGGCCGAGCCGGATGACCTCGGCCATGGTGACGGTGAGCCTGCCCTCAGCCCAGTCCGAGGTCACCGGCCGCGGCGGGGTCGCAGTCGTCCAGGAAGTCCCGGCAGCGCCGGGCTTCGGGGTCCTCGCCGATCTCGGCGGCCGCGCGGGCCAGTGCAGCGAGCGCCCGGAGGAATCCCCGGTTGGGGTGGTGTGACCACGGAACCGGTCCGTGACCCTTCCAGCCGGCGCGACGGAGCTGGTCCAGGCTGCGGTGGTACCCGGTGCGGGCGAAGGCGTAGCCGGCGACGGCGTCACCCTCATCGAGCGCGCGTTCCGCCAGCGCCGCCCAGGCGGCGGGGAACTCCGGGTACGCGGCGGCCACCTGCGCCGGGTCGTTCGCCGCCGCGAGGGCCTTCTCGGCATCGGGCTGCTCGGGCAGCAGCGTCGGGTTGGGTCCCAGCAGGTTGCTGTGCACGTTCATCGCTCCATCCTGCCGTGGCCCGTGGAGAGCCCCTAACCTGCCAGGCTACGGCCGGCGGAGCGGAGATCTTCGCAGGCCTGCGCTACCCGGGCGGCCATGGATTGTTCGGCCACCTTGAGATAGGAGCGGGGGTCGTAGGCCTTCTTGTTGCCGACCTCGCCGTCGATTTTGAGAACTCCGTCGTAGTTGCGGAACATGTGCGCGGCGATCGGGCGGGTGAAGGCGTACTGGGCGTCGGTGTCGACGTTCATCTTGATCACCCCGTAGGACAGCGCCTGGTGGATCTCGGCCAGCTCCGAGCCGGATCCGCCGTGGAAGACCAGGTCCAGCGGCTTGGCGCCGGCGTCCAGACCCAGCTTGCGGGCGGCCACCTCCTGGCCCATCTGCAGGATCTCCGGGCGGAGCTGCACGTTGCCCGGCTTGTACACGCCGTGCACGTTTCCGAAGGTCGCGGCGAGCAGGTAGCGACCCTGCTCGCCGCCGCCCAGGGCGGCGACGGTGTGCTCGTAGTCCTCGGCGGTGGTGTAGAGCTTCTCGTTGATCTCGTGCGAGACCCCGTCCTCCTCACCGCCGACGACGCCGATCTCCACCTCCAGGACGATCTTCGCCTTGACGCAGGACGCCAGCAGCTCGGTGGCGATCTCCAGATTGCGGTGCAACTCGGTGGCCGAGCCGTCCCACATGTGCGACTGGAACAGCGGGTTCTCCCCGCGGGCCACCCGCTCCGCCGAGATCGCGATCAGCGGCCGGACGAAGGTGTCGAGCTTGTTCTCCGGGCAGTGGTCGGTGTGCAGCACGATGTTGACCGGGTAGCGCGACGCCACGACCTTCGCGAACTCGGCCATCGCCACCGAGCCGGTGACCATGTCCTTCACCGCGGAGCCCGAGGCGAACTCAGAACCACCCGTGGAGAGCTGCACGATGCCGTCACTGCCTGCCTCGGCGAAGCCGCGCAGCGCCGCGTTCAGGGTCTCCGATGAGGTCACGTTGATCGCCGGGTAGGCGTAGTGTTCGGCCTTCGCGCGGTCCAGCATCTCGCTGTAGACCTCAGGCGTCGCGATGGGCATGGCAGTGGACCTCCGGCAAGTCAAGTGATGGCCGATTGTGCTTCAAGGGTGACTCTCAGTATGGCCCATTCGTTCGACCAGACGCGATCGGATGCACGCAACGTGCCCGCAGTACGTTTTCCGGGTGGCCCCCGACGAACCACTGGAGCGCATGAGCGTGCAGCACTCGGTTGAGATGACGCTGGGCCACCTGCGGGTGCTCGACGCCCCGCCCGTCTGCGACCACGAGGTTCCGTTAACCCTGGAAGATCTGTACCGCCAGCACCGGATGCGACTGGTCCGGCTGGCGATCCTGCTGGTCGACGAGGCGAGCACGGCCGAGGACGTGGTGCAGGAGGCGTTCACCGGGTTGCACCGGCACTGGTCAGGGCTGCGCGACGAGGCGGCCGCGCTGGGCTACCTGCGTACCGCGGTGGTCAACGGCTCCCGTTCGGTGCTGCGCCGCCGCAAAACCGCTCGCGGCTACGTACCCCCGCACCAGGCCAATGCGCGTTCGGCCGAGTCACTGGCGATGCTGACCACCGAGCATCATGCGGTGGTCGTCGCGCTGGGCCAGCTGCCGCCGCGGCAGCGCGAGGTGCTGGTGCTGCGCTATTACGGTGGGATGAGTGAGGCAGAGATCGCGGCGGCCACCGGGGTCAGCCGCGGCACCGTCAAGTCCAGCGCCAGCCGCGCACTGGACACCCTCCAGCGACTGCTGGAAGGGTCGTGAGATCGTCGTGACCGGTGACCAGGTCGGCCCCACACTGTCCGCGGCGTTGCGGGCACAGGCATCCGGGCTGGGCACGGGGCCACCGGCAGCGCCCACGCCCACACCGGTAGCTCCCAGCCACGGACGGGCGCGGGCCGCGTCGAGGATGCAGGGCTGGGTGATTCTCGTGCTGGCGGTCGTACTCGGAGCGATGGCGGGCGGCCTCGCCGGCGTGATCAGCGCCTGGTGACCGGCGTGACGCAGGCACGGCGGTGCGGGTGTCCGGCCGGCACCCCCACACCGCCGTATACCGTGTCACCGTGATGCTCCGCCACGCTGGCATATCACCGGCCTTCGGCCCGTCCTGGCTCGATCCCGCACAGCTGCTGACGATGCTGGGCCCCTACGTCCTGGCCGGGGCGTGTCTGATCATCTTCGCTGAATGCGGTCTGCTGATCGGATTCTTCCTGCCCGGCGACTCGCTGCTGTTCACCGCCGGCCTGTTCGTCGCGACCGGACTCATCAGCACGCCGATCTGGCTGGTCTGCCTGCTGCTCACGGTATCCGCGGTGGCAGGCAATGTGGCCGGCTACTACCTGGGCTACCAGGCCGGGCCCGCGCTGTTCAACCGGCCGGATTCCCGGCTGTTCAGACGCGAGTACGTGGACAAGACGCACGCTTTCTTCGACAAGTACGGCGTGCGGGCGATCGTGCTGGGCCGTTTCGTCCCCATCGTGCGGACCTTCATCACCGCGATGGCCGGTGTGGGCCGGATGGACGCCCGCAAGTATTTCACCTACTCGATCGCCGGTGGCATCGCCTGGGCGACCGGGGTGACGCTGCTCGGCTTCTGGCTCGGCCGGATCACGTTCGTGCGGGATAACGTGGAGCTGATCCTGATCGGCATCGTCATACTGTCGATCCTGCCGATCGTGATCGAGGCGGTGAAGGCCCGCAGGGTGAACCGGCGGGCGGCGGGCACCGCCCGCTGATCTCACCCGCCGAGCCGCCCGGCCCATTCACCACCTTCACCATGGCCAGGGTGGTGGACTCGCAGCTAGGGTGGCCTCCTCGATCGAGTAGCTAAGGTGAGGGTGGATGCCACCTCCCGACGCGCCGGCGACCCGCGCCGAGCAGCGCGCCCGCCGTAGTACCCAGCGGCTCGCCGCTGGAGCTGTGCTGGGTGCGCTGGCAGCGCTGGTCGCGGTGGGGGTGCCGATGGGTGCGACCCCGCTGCTGCCCGTCGTGCCCGTTCTGGCCAACCCGATCACAGCGGTCGGCCCGCAGTCCTTGCGCGCCGCCGTGAACACCTGCTTGACCTGGCAGAAACAAGACGCCACTGACGCCAAACCGGTGAGCTGCACGCAACTGCACCTGTTCGAGGTCACCGGGACGCTGGACCTGCAGGACTTCGGCGCCCGGGAGCCGTTCCCCGACCCGGTGCGCTGGCAGGAGCTGGTGGCGCAACGCTGCACCGAGCGCACCAGGCAGGCGTTGGCCGACCGCTTCGACCCGTTCGGCCGATATAGCGTGGGAGCGATCAAACCGAGTGAGGCCGGCTGGCTGCGTGGGGACCGGATGTTGCGCTGCGGGGTGCAGTCAGTGGGGCGCACCGGGGCGCTGTTCCCCACCACCGGCAACGTGCTCACCCAGGACCAGTCCGACGTGCATCCGCCTGGCACCTGCCTGGGAAACGACGCCAAGGTGGTGGGCGACCCGGTCGACTGCGCGGGACCGCACGCCATCGAGACCGTCGGAGTGGTCGACCTCAAAACCGCCTTCCCCAAGGACTACCCCGATGACGCCGCGCAGGACAAGCTGCTGAACACCGAATGCACCCGGCTGGCAAAGGACTTCTCGGGCGGCCCGGCCGTGGTCGCCGACAAGGGACTCACGCTGTTCTGGCAGACGCTGCGCGCGGAGAGCTGGCAGGCCGGCAGCACCCGGGTGGATTGCCGGCTCGGCGCGTTCCTGCCCGACCGCTCCGGTTTCGCTCCGGTGACCGGCAGCGTGAAGGGACCGGTGCAGGTCGGCAAACAACCCGCCCCCGCTGCGGTGCGCAACCCGGGACCGGCGCCCGTGGCGACCTCGCCCGTGGTCCAGGTCGACGCGCCGCCTCCCCGCCGCCGCCGCCCTGATGAGCGGCTGGCTGGGCGCCGGCCGGTTCGACGAGCTGGTTGCCGAGGCGCTGGACCTGATCCCGCCTGAGCTCGCCGCGGCGATGGACAATGTGGTGGTCCTGGTCGAGCCCCGCAATCCCGAGGTTCCCGAGTTGCTCGGGCTCTACGAGGGAATCGCGCTCACCCTGCGGGACTCCCATTACGGCGGGGTGCTCCCCGATCGGATCACCATCTACCGCGACGCTCTGCTCGACGTCTGCGACGACGAGCAGGAACTGGTGGAGGAGGTCGCGGTGACCGTGGTGCACGAGGTGGCGCACCACTTCGGGATCCCCGAGCACCGGCTGCACGAACTCGGCTGGGGTTAGCGAGGAGCGGGTGGGTCAGGTGGTGGTGCCCGGCTCCAGTCCGGGCGGGGCGGGAGCGGGTGGCACCGAGGAGGTCGTGCGTGTCACGTCAGAGGTGGGCGTGGTGTCGTTGTTGTGGCTTTGGATGGCGGTGATGATCTGGGAGGCCCAGTCGGTGGGGTGCTGGTGTCCGAGGAGGTCGACGAGGTGTTTGAGGCGTGTGCGGCGTTGCGCGGGGGAAAGTGTCAGGGCTTGCTGCAGGGTGTCGATGAGGTTTGCGGGTGAGTGGGGGTCGGTGAGCAGTGCTGCGGTGCCGAGTTGGTCGGCGGCGCCGGTGTGATGGGAGAGCACCAGCACGCCGGCCAGGCCGGCGGCTGCCTGGGCGGTGATGAACTCCTTCGCGGTCAGGTTCATGCCGTCTTGCAAGGAGGTCACCCAGAACACGTCGGCGGCGAGGTAGTGGTCGATCACCTCAGTGAAGGGCAGGGTGCGGGGCAGGTAGTCGATGGGCTGCCAGCTGCTGGTGCTCCAGGCGTGGTTGACCTCGGTGATGCGGCGTTCGAGTGTCTGCCGTGTCGCGTCGTAGGCGGTGATGCCGGATTCGGGGGGTGGGCACACCAGCCGGAACTGCAGGTGCCCGCGCAGGTCGGGACAGCGGGCGAGCAGCGCCGCGATGGCCTCGACCTTCTGCACCGGGGCCTTGGCGTAGTCCAGGCGTTCGACGGAGAGCACCAGCGGTCCGCGGACCGGCCGGTGGTAGGGCTTGCGGGTGCGGGCCAGTGCTTCGATGGCGTCGCGGTCGATGCCCAGCGGATGCACGCCCAGGCGTGGCGGCCGGGGTATCCCGGCGAGGACCTGCCGGAAGTGCTCGGAGAAGGCCTCGGTGTGGAATCCGGCCCAGTCCAGGCAGCCCAGGGAGGCGCGGATCTCCGGGGCGGTGGGCAGCGCGGCGAAGATGTCCGGCGCAGGGAAGGGCGTGTGGTGGAACAGGCCCAGCCGCAGGTCGGCGCGGGCTGCGCGGAGCAGGCCGGGCACGAGCCACAGGTTGTAATCGTGCAGCCAGACGGTTGCGCCCGGCGCGGCCCGGGTGCTGATGTGCTCGGCGAAGCGTGCGTTTACCGCGCGGTAGTGCGCCCAGGCTGCCGACTCGAAGCGCAGCCGATGGGGTTGGGACATCAGCACTGGCCACAGCGTCTCCTTGCAGGCCTGGTGGAAGTACCCAGCCCATTCAGTGGAGCTCAACGGCAGGAACGACAGCGGCAGCCCGGTGTTGTGCCCGTCGAGGCAAACCGGGGGTGCGTCTTGCCCAACGACCGCGGCGGCTACCCAGATGGCTTCCAGGTTCCCGGTGAACAGGCTGCGCAGGGTGGGCAGGACGCCGTTGGGGCTTGACGGCGGCTGCCATCCACCCGGGGTCCAGCTCACCGGTGAGCGGTGGTAGCCGACCACCAGCGGGTAGTCGCGTTGCACCCAGCCCAGCTCCTGAAGGGCCGACAGGACGCCGGCAGCGCCCGTCTGGTCGGGTCGATGCACCGTGTTGCTCGCGGCTACCGCTGCGACCAGAGCGGGCTCGGCGTTGCCGACGATCACGCCGTGCGCGCCGAGTCGGAACAGTGACAGGTCGTTGAGGGAGTCGCCAGCGACCAGGACCGAGGCCATCGGCCAGTGCTGCTCGCGGGCCAGGGCTGCCAGGGCGCTGCCCTTGGACACACCCGGTGGCAGCACGTCAAAGTAGCGCTCCGCCGAGTACAGCCACGTGCACCCCAGCGCCTGCACCGCGTCGGTGATCTCCTGCGTCAGCTGCTCGGGGCGCAGGTAGAACGAGCAACGGCCGTCTTGGGCCACGCCGTCTTGATAGGTCAGCGCGGGGAAGCGACGTAACGCGGCGCGCACCCGCTCCGCTCCGGGCCAACCGGCCCGCAGCTGCGCCTGCAGCGCCTCGATCGGGTCCAGGTCCACTCCGTCGATCACACTCGCCCCGACGTCGGCGATGATCCAACGCGGCCGCGGCAGCAGCGGGTCTCGTAGCGCCTCACGTACCGAGGGCAGCCCGCGGCCGGTCGCGAAGACCACCGTCACCTCGGGATGGCGAGCCAGAGCAGTATGCAACCGGCGCCGGGCGGCCGCATCGCCGCCCAGGAGCGTGCCGTCTAGGTCAGCGACCAGGATCTTCATGCAGCGCCTTTCCGGGTGGCGCGGGCTGCCGTGGGCTCGAGGGCACCAGGTTCCGCCACGGCCCTTGCCGACCGCCACGCAGAGATGCGCCCCGGCCGGTGGGCCGGGGCGCATCTCAGATTAATATCAGCGGAACGTTACATGAACAAATAATTGGGTGAAGCGCCGCTCCCGCGCGGGCGAGATGGTCGGCACCCCGCCCGCGCTGCCGGGACGGCCGGTGGACGGTCATGGGGCAGGAACGCGGGAGAGCCAGTGCGCAAGCCCCGCCAGGTCGGGTGCGGCGCTGGAGCCGGGGCCGGTGGTCGCCGCGGCACCACAGGCGACGGCGGCGATTGAGGCAATGGGGAAGCTGTTGTCCGGTGAGGTGGGCATGCACGAAGCCGGCATTGAAGCAGTCACCGGCGCCGGTGGTATCCAGGACCTCGACCGGGACAGCGGCGATGTCGTACCGCTTCCCACCCTGGACTGCGGCGGCTCCGGCGCTACCGCGTTTGACGACCACGGTGTCCACAAGGCCGGCAAGCACCTCCAGAGCGTCATCGACAGTGGTGCTACCGGTCAGCCGCAATGCCTCGTCGGTGTTGGGGGCGAAGACGTCGACCTGGGTAAGGACCTCGCGCACCGTGGGGGTGTCGAGGGTGGCGGGGACGTCCTGGCAATCCATGAACACCCGGGTCCCGAGCTGATGGGCGACCCCCAGCCCAGCCTGCACAGCCGCACCGTATTGAAGCTTAGGCAGGATCAATACCCGGGGACGGTGCTCGTGCAGCAGCGCGGCCAGCGACTGCGGGCTGACCGGGTCTTGATAGCTGACCATAGCCCGGTCACTGGGAAACGACAGCACCACCGTGACGCTGCGCAGTGGGACGGGGTGATGGCGAAAACCGGTCTCGTCGAGACCCTCCGCGCGGGCCCCAGACAGGACCTGCTGGCTAAACGCGTCATTGCCGAAGTCGGTGGCCCACACGACGTCGTGGCCCAGGCGGCGCATCGCCATCGCCAGGGTGAAGGCCCCGCCGGGCAGCAGACTGAACCCCCCAGCAAAGACCTCAGCGCCGGACAGAACAGGTCGAGACAAATCCCGAAAGATCAGATCGGCGAAGTAGGCGCCAACGACGAGCACCTCGCGACCTTGTGACCGAATGTTCACGATCGGTGCGGCCACCCACGCCGCCACGGACACTCCTGACAACACGGAACAGGTGCAGCTGACTCCTGGTCGATCAGCCCCCAAACCTGCACCCGCACCGCTGCCCACCCCATGCGCCTCCCCCTCCGTCTCGGCGATCGTCGACGAGTGCTGGGCCTGCCGGCTGGCCTGTCACCGCTGGGTGCCACGTACGGGTCCAACTGCGTCAACTGTCCTCCTGGCACTGTGTGCCGTTTGAGCCCCAAGATCGGGAATTTTTCGTCCCCACCGCAAACCACTCTCTACCCGGCCATGTCCTGCACCGCGCCATCGACCTGGCAGAAGCCGTCCCAGCCTGGACAAGCCGCCGTCCCCGGAGGACCTAGGAACATCCACTTCATGGGTTACCGTGGCAGGAGAAGATGATCGGCTGTCAGCGTCAGCCGCCGTCCGGCAAGACTGGGCCAAGTGGGAGGGAACGTGACCGCGACCACTCCGACAACCCACTCCGCGACCGGATTCAGCAGACGGGTTGAGTCCCTGCGCCATCGAACAAGCACGGGCAGCGTCCACCTACAGCGACTTCGCCCTCGAAGGACAGCTGCGCAGGTCGCTGCGATACGCCCGGGCAGGCCAACAACGCGCCGCGCCAGGTAGCCCGATGTTGCGCTTGCGCAGCCTCGAAGCGCTTGCCTGCGTCCGACTCAAGCTGACAGGTGAAGCTGACGAGGACTGGCCTGCCATGAATCGTGACACCACTGCGGATGGCCGCAGCGTCGGGCTAACCCAACTCGATGGTGTCCCAGCGCAGGCAGCGCCAGCCGGTCCCGTCAGCCTCCAACTGGACCGTAGCGGCATTGGACAGAAAACGCGGCCCCGCGAACGAGCCGTCGACGTTGGAGGCCAGCGCCACCACCGCCAGCCGGGTCGCGGCTCCGTGGCTGACCAGCACCGCGGTACCCGCCCGATGCACCGAGCGGATCGCCGCGACGTCGGCGAGGTAGCGGTCCAGGACCTGCTTACCCGACTCCCCACCCGGGCGCGCCGCCTCGAGGTCACCGGAGTGCCAGGCGCGGTAGAGCTCGTGCAGGGTGTGATGGGCCTGCGCACCCCGGCGTCCCTCCAGGTCACCGACGAACACCTCGTGCACCCCGTCGAGGATCTGCACCACGAGGCGGTGCCGCGCCGCGACCGGACGGGCGGTCTGCTGGGCGCGCAACGCCCGGCTGGCGTAGACCGCGACGACGGGCTCGCCGGCCAGTCGCTGCGCCAGCTCGGCCGCTTGCCGGTGACCCTCCTCGGTCAGCGGGTGCCCCGGCAGCCGGGTGTCCAGCACGTCCGTCGCGTTGGCCGTGGTCTGCCCGTGCCGGACCAGCACCAGCCGCAGCGGCCTCACGCACTGCGCCCGGCCCGCACCGCTGCGAGCCAGTCCGCGGCGGCAGTGAACCCGGCTGGGTCGGGTCCGGGGCGGGCCTGGCCGATCCGGGGGTAGGAGCCGAGGAAGCGCACCCAGGTGCACCGCCGATGCAGCGCGGCCAGCGCGTCACCGACCGCGTCCTGCGCCACGTGGCCCTCACAGTCCAGGAAGAACTGGTACTCCCCCAGCCGGACCTTCATCGGTCGGGACTCGATCCGGGTGAGGTTGATACCGCGCAGGGCGAACTCGGCGAGCACTTCCAGCAGCGCGCCGGGCCGGTCGACGGCCATCGCAACCAGCGAAGTTCGATCGATGCCGGTGGGAGCCGGGAGCACCCCCGGGCGGCGCAACAGCAGGAAACGGGTCTTCGCATCGTCCTTGTCGTGCACCCCGCCGGCCAGCTCGGCCAGCGGGTAGTGGTCCAGCGCGACCGGGGCGCACACCGCGGCGTCGGCCTGACCATCGAGCACCGCGACCGCCGCGGCTGACGTGGAGGCGGTCAGCACCGTCGTGGCCTCCGGGAGGTGGGTGCCGAGCCAACTGCGGACCTGGGCGGCGGCATGCGGATGGGTGGCCACGGTGTGCACCTCGGCCGCCCGGGTGCCGGGGCGCACCAGCACGCTGAACTGGATCGGGAGCACCGCCTCCGCCACCGCCAGCACCGGCGGCTCCCCCTCGGCCATCGCATCGAGGGTGGCCGGCACGGAGCCCTCCACCGAGTTCTCCACCGGTACGCAGGCCGCATCCACCTCGGCGGCGCGCAGTGCGCTGATCGCCGCGTGCACCGACACCGCCGAACGCAACTCATCAGCCGGAGCGAGCACCCGAGCCGCCTGCTCGGCGAAGGTCCCCTCGGGTCCGAGATAGGCCGTGACGCTCATAGCGTGAGCCTACGAGGTGCTCGAAACACCGTGCACCAGGAGCGGACCCGCAGGGGCTCAGGTCTTCGAGGCGCGCCGGTACTCGGGACTCGGGAGCAGTCCCAGCCGGAGCAGCTCGGCCACCGGGTCGGTCAGCGACACCGACCCGTAGCAGGCGAACACCTCACGGACCACGCGCGAGGTGCCCTCGGACAAGGCGCCGGCCTCCGCGACCAGGGCGGCCGCGTCGGTGCAGCGCAGCGCCTCGTGTGCGCAGGACCCGGATACCGCGTGGGCGGTGCCGACCAGCATGTTGAGCAGCCCATGGTGCGTCAGCCCGGTGCTCTCGTCGTGGTGGCGCACCGCATGGTGCAGTCCGGCGGTGGCCTTGAACGGCGCCCCGGTACCGGTCGCGATGGCCAGGAAATCGGCCACTTCCTCAATGCTGGGAATCGACTCCAACGACGTGCCGCCGCAGCGCAGTTTGGGCCAGCAACCGGCCTCCGCCACCCTGCGCACCCCGGCCAGCCATTCCGGCCGGCCGCGGCGCGGCTCGACCACCCGGACCACGTCGTCCGGTACGAACTCGGTGAGCTGCACCAGCCAATTAGAGTCCACATCAGACGGTGCCGGCACCTCGATCATCCGCAGATCCAGCAGCTTCGCGTTGTCCAGCGCGATGGAGATCGCCTTGGGCAGGCCTCCCAAACCGGTATCGGCCACCAGCGACAACGCCACTGGCCTCGTGGGACGGGCCTTGCGCAACGCAGCGACCACCGCACCCAGCCGGGAAATCGGGCAGAGCAGGAAACCGATCAGCCCGGCGTAGGGCGCCCGGCGGGCCGCGAGGTGGGACTTGACGGTCTCGGCCACGCTCACCTCAGACGGCGGGAACAGCGCCGCGTCATCGACCAACCGGGCGAGCAGGGGGGGCACACCTGCGGGACTGGGGGGGTGCAGATCCAGCACTGTCGACACCCGAGGCACCTTAGCCGGGGTCTGTTCGGCGCCGGTCAGCGCGCACCGGTTTTGCTATTCGAAGGGCGTGGTCAACCCGCTGCGTACCTCACGTGTCACGCTGCGCTCGGCGACGAACGACATCAACGGGATGGTGCCGGCCAGCGCCACCAGCACCATCCGGGTCGGCCGCCACCGCAGCGAGGTGCCCAACAAGACGGTGGTCACGAGGTAGCCCATGTAGAGAAATCCGTGCACTGGTCCGCTCCAGGCCAGCCGCAGGTCCCCGAAGCCGTAGTGCAGTACGACAGAGGTCGTCAGAACGAGCAGCATCACACCGGTGGCGTAGGCAGCGATCCGGTAGGCGACCAATCGGGACGCCACCTGGTGGGCCCTACCGCCGGTCCCCTTCGGCGAGCCGGGCGAGGTAGGCGTTGTACGCGGCGAGCTCATCGTCGGGATCGTCCTCCCGGTTCAGTGGCTGGACAGCAGGTCGGGAACGCGGTGGCGCCGGCGCCGGGTCAGGTTGCGTGCCGCGATGCTGCTCCAACCACAGGAACCGGATCCAGGCCGCGAGCAGCACGACCGCGAACAACGGCCATTGCAGCGCGTAACCGAGATTCTGCCAGCCCCCGGTGGGGGATTGCGCCCGATCCCACTGCCAACGTCCCAGCCACACGAACACCAGGCAGCAGGCCACAACCAGCACGTGCCCACCCCACCACCGCTGGCCCCACACCCACCTCACGATACCCGCTGCGCGCACTGCGACTCCCGATCGGCTCGACTGCCGGGCTTCGCAGGCGCCATGCCCACCGACCCCCCTCACCAGCCACTACGACACTCCGTGCCAGACGGGTCACTCACCGCGAGCACCCTACAAGGCCACGCGCCAGGGTCGAGGTGGATCACCCGATCTCGACCGGGCGGTACCTCTTCCGCTGGCGTGACGGGACAGGTGCTGGCGGTGTTACCGGATTCCGCACCGGGCGGCGAGTCCGCGTAGTTCGGGGTTGGTGCGTCCGGATATGAGCAGTCCGGAGACCAGAGCTCGGAAGGCGGGGCGTGTGTGGGTCTCCTCGGGGGCTTGGTGTTCGGCGGAGTGCAGAGCGCGGATGCAGTCGTCGCGTTTGCCCCATTGACCGAAGGCTTTGGCGAGGTCGGTGTAGTAGCGGGCCCGGCGTTCCACGGTGGGAAGGGTCTGGGGCGCGACCTTGCGGGCGGCGGCGATGGCGGCGCTCGGGTCGCCGGCGTAGTTCTCGGCGGAGATCCGGTGCAGTTGCACCGTGGTCGGGTTGAAGCCGCCGCCGTGGTCGCGCAGCAGGATGGTGCCGCCTAGTTCGGCGGAGATGGCCGCGGCTTCGTCGGTGAGCTGGCGCATGCCCTGCTGGTCGCCGCTGCGCGCGAGGGTGTAGGCAGCGGATTGGATGAGCAGGCCGCGTTGGGCGGTGTGCGACGGTCCGCAGCCGCGCAGATCTGGGTGGTCGGCGGCGGCCAGCGCGATGGCCAGGGCCTGGTCGTGCCGGCCGGCCTTGCGGGCCAGGACCGCCAGGTTCCTGGCAGCCTCGGCCGCGATGAGCGGATGGCCGCCTGCGTCGGCGGTGACCCGGGCCCGGTCGGCGGCCATCCAGCCGAACTGCTGGTCGTCGAGTTTGATCAGCATGCGGGTGGCCAGGAGGTACACCTCTGCCATCAGTGCGTGGTGATCGGGGTCTCCGCCGTCTGCGGTGAGCGCGTGTCCAGCGCAGATCAGCTGCGGAAGGCGGGTGGCCAGGTTGCTGTAGCGGCAGGCGTGGAAATCGGCCAGCGCGCTGGCCAGGTGGACGCGGATCCGGTCGGGTTGTAGCAGGGTGGTGGTGCGCAGGCCCAGCATCGCGTCGCTCACTCGTGCGACGAGAAGCTCGCCCACGGCGGTGTCGTCGACTGGTGCGGCGTTGCCGTTGAGCAGGGGTGAGCCTGCGGTGGCGGCGGCCGTAACCGCCAGGCTGGCCATCAGTTGCCGTCGCCGCACCGGGTCGTCACCCTCCTCGGGTTGGGGTCCGGTGGTCACCCTAAGTGGGGGCAGGCGGGGGTAGGCGTACCTCGTGCTGATCGTGTTTTCGTGTCGCTTCTCGGGGCGTGGCGGGGCCGGGGTGAGGCCGAAGCGCTGGGGCGGGATCGCGAGCGCGTCAGCGAAACTTCGCAGCACGGTGACGTCGGTCAGGGCGGTGATGCCGCGCTCGTAGCGGGAGACCTGAGCCGCGGAGTAGCCGGCCCGGTTCCCGAGCTGGGCCAGCGTCAGCCCTTGGGCTAGCCGGGCGCTGCGCACGATCGCCCCGGGATCCGTTTTCTCGCTCCCTGCGGCCCTCGTCCGTGCTCGGCCTCCTGCATCCATGGACCACCCCGTCGGTAGCCGGGCACAGCGCGCCCGCTTCACCGTAGTCGGGTCGGGCGCCGCGGACCATTGGCTTTGCGTGATATGCAAACGGTTTGCGGATTGCGACAACGCCTCTCCCGCCGGCCTGCGGGGATGGGGCTTCCTGGGATGCGCCCATCCGGTTCCGGGGCGGCGAGTCCCCGGGGACGACCCCCGTGCGAGGGAAGCGAGGCGGGATGCCCCAGCGCGTGCTGTACCTGCTCAATATCTCCAACCCCGACCGGCTGGCGGCCGACTCCGGCTGGATCTTCGCCGACTTGCTCGCCCCGGCGCTGGCCGACGCTGGCGCAGCGGTCACCATCGCCGCCCCCGCACCTGCCGGGGACGCCCGGTGCGGCTTCGCGCGCACGGCGGTGCCCGGCACCAAATACCGGGCCCGCTTCGCGCCGGATGTCGACCAGCTCGTGGTGCTGATCCGCCAGACCCGGCCAGATGTGGTGGTGGCCAACCAGATTGAGGCAGCCCCCGCCGTGCGCACCGCCCTGCTGGAGGCGGGTTCGGCAGCGCTGCTGGCCGGGTATTGCCACTACCTGCCGTTTTCCTTCACCGCCGGGCAGTTGCTGCTCGACCCGTCGTTGGATGATGCCGGGCTCGGTCGCCCGGTGCTGCTGGCCTTCGCCGCTGGTCTGGCGGCCTGCGACCGGCTTCTGGTGCACTCGGCCGTCGCAGGTTCCTGGGTGAGAACGGCTGCCGCGCGGATGTCGCTGGTGCTCGGTGAGCGGCTGCGGGTGGTGCCCGCTCCGCGCGACGAGCGCTTGGTCCGCGATCCCGCCGACGCTACGGTACCGCACGGCGAGGCGGTCGCCGTCTACAATCACAGGCTCTACGCGCACTACGGCACCGCCCGTTTCACTGAACTCGCCTGCCAGCTCACCGCGCGGGCTCCGGTGACCGTGCGGGTGCTGGACCTGTTCGGCGACCGCCGGGCCGACCGGACTCGGCTGGACGGCAGCCCCGAGCGGCACCGCGCTGAGCTGTCCGCCCTGCCCGGGGTGGAGATCGTCTCCGACCGGGGCGACCGCGTCCGGTACCGGAACCTGCTCGCTGGCGCGCACTTCGGCATCGCCCCGTTCCGGGTCGGCTGCCCGTGGTCGATGTCGGTGATCGACTGCCAGGGCATGGGCCTGCCGGTGATCGCACCGCGCCTGGGGTGGCTGGCCGAGCATATCGACGACGATCTGTTGTTCGACACCGACGCCGAGGCGGTGGCGCTCGCCGAGAGACTGGCCACCGATGAGGAGTTCTACGCGGTGCACGTCAAGCGCGCACACGCCGCCACCGCCGACTTGACCCCGGCCGCCGTCGGCGCCCGCTACCTGGAGGCCCTGCGATGACGCGGTTCGAGGCGGTGATGCTCTCCTACGATGAACCGCTGGCCGACGAGCTCCATGCCCGCCTCCAGCGCGTCCTGGGCTTGAGGGTGAAGAGGCTGCACGGGGTTGCGGGGATGCGCCGGGCCTACCGGCTGGCCGCCGAAGTGGTCGACACCGAGCAGTTCCTGCTCGCGGACGGGGACTTCGTCATAGCCACCGAGTTCGACGCTCGCGCCGTCGATCCCCTGCCGGAGGCCGTTTCGATGCGGGTGTGGCGGGCTGTCAACCCGCTCAACGGCCTGGTCTATGGCTACGGCGGGCTGAAGCTGATCCGCCGCAGCGCGCTGCGGGAGCTCGGTGAGGCCGTCGACGTGTTGGCCGCGCTGCCAGGAAAGATCGAGTTCACCGTCGCCATCGCGGGCACCACGAGGATCAATCAGAGCCCGTATCACGCCTGGAAGGCGGGGTTTCGGGAGTGCGCGATGCTGGCGCGCGGCAGCGAGTACGCAATGGGCGAGGGCGAGACCGCCGAGCGGATCGCGGCTTGGACCGCAGGCGGTGCGGGCGAGTTCGCGCGGTTCGCCGTCTTCGGGGCCCGCGAGGGCGTCGCCTTCGCCCACGAGGCCGAGCGGACACCGCAGTTGTTCGACAGGCTCAACGATCCGACCTGGCTGCGGGACCGCTTCACCGCCCACCACGGTGAGCAGGCGGTCGCCCGATGACCACCAAGGCGCTGGTGCTCGTCGAGCCGGGAGCGCACCGGCCCGGCGGGCACCACCATCGCACCCTGATCGCGCTCGCCCAAGCTCACGGCAGCGCGGTGGTCGTCGCGCCGTACGGAGTCACCGCCGAGACCGCGTCCGCGCTGGCGATTGCTAGGGCCCGCATCGTCGACCGGCCGGACGGGGCGGTGGCCACCGGGCTGTTGACGGCCGGCACCACCGCCGCAGCGCTCGCGGCGACCGGACGGCGCGCGTTCGCCTCCCGCTGCTGGCCGACGGCCCTACGCCGGGTGCCTCACCAGATCACGCTGCTGGCCCGCTGCCTGACCGAGGCCGCCTGCGTACGCACCGCTCACCGCCTGGCGGGCGGCTCCACCACAGTGGTGGTGCTCAGCGCCAGCGAAGCTCTGCACGGCCTGGTCGGGCTGCTCGGCGGCCCGCACACCCGCTTCGTCCACGAGCTTGTCACCACCGAGGATGCGCCGTTACGAGCGCTGGGCACGCTCGCTCGCCCGGGTGAGCGTCGCGTGCGGATCCTCGCACCCACCGGCGCTGTACGCGACGAGCTGACCGCCCGCTTCCCCCACCTTTCGGTCCAGGTACGGCCCTTCGCCGTCGCCGACCCCGGAGACCGACTCACCGATGCCGAGCGCCAGCAGGCCCGGGACGCCTTCGGCATCCCGGGCGAGGAGACCGCGGTGTGCCTGGTCGGCGGCTGGTGGCCCTACAAGGACCTTGACGTCACCGACACCGCGCTCGCCCGGCTCGACGTCACACTGCATCTGCTGGTCACCGGTACACCGCTCGACCAGCAGATGCTGGACCGGTGGGAGGGCCTGCCACGCCTACGGCTGCACACCGTCCCCGGACCGGCCACCGAAGCCCAGGTACGCGCCGTGTACGCGGCGGCCGACGCCGCGCTGGTCACCCGCCACCCCGGCGTGGTCAAGGAGTCCGGGCTGGTGACCGACACCGTCCGCTTCGGCGTCCCACTGATCACCTCCGACCACGACCCGGCCCTGACCACCCGCCTGGCCGGGCAGCACTGGGCCCGGCAGTTCCCGGCCGGCGACGCAGCAGCCCTCGCGACCGTACTGGGCGACCTAGCCCAGGCACCGCCGCCCCGGCCGCCCTCGCAGGCCGCCGCCCTGCTCGCCGTACCCACCGCCGCCGACCAGACCGCCTTCCTCACCCGCACCGAGCCGAAGGAATCCCGCCGATGCCCCAGCCTGCGCTGATCGCCGTGATCGGCCCCGTCGAACCCGCCCTACTCACCGCCTGGGTGCACCACTACCGCACGCTGGGCATCGAGCGCTTCCTACTGGCCTTCCACTTCCCCGACCACGTCCCCCCGCAGCAGCGCCACCACGTGCAGGCCGCCTGCCACGAGCTCGGGATCGTCCCCGCCGCCGTCAGCACCGGGCCGTGGCATGAGCACACCAACTCCCAGCTGCGCGACGCCCTGCGCGAGCTCGCCGGGACGGGCTGGCATCTACTCGCCGACTCCGACGAGTTTCACACCTACCCCGCCCCACTCGCGGAGGTACTGGACCAGGCGGCACGGTCGGGTATCGACACCGTGGGCGGGCTGATGCTCGACCGCGTGGCCACCGACGGCGCCCTGAGCGCCTGGAACCCCACCGACGGACTGGACGCGGCGTATCCGCTCGGCGGCTTCCTCACCCACCACCTGCTGCGCGGCGACCCGCGCAAGATCGTGCTCGCGCACTCCAGCGTCCCGGTCGCCTCCGGCAACCACCGAGCCGAGGGCCACCGGCCGACCAACCAACCACCGGCCGTCGTCCACCACTTCAAATGGCGCCAGGGCGTGCGGCAGGACATCGAGCGCCGGGCCGAGCACGCAGCGACCGGAGCGTGGGAAACCACCTCACCGGCCCTGCTGAACGAGGCCCGCCGCCTGCTGGAACACCTCCAGCGCCACGGTGGCCGGATCGCCACCGACTCCCCGCGCATCGCCTTCCGGCCCGTGTCCCTCCAGGCCATGCCCGTATGGTGGGCGACGGAGGCCACCCGGCTGGCCGCCACCTGGCGACCCCCGGTCACCACGAGCCGGGAATGACGATCTCCTCGCCCTCGTCGTGAGGCACCTCGAACCGGCCCAAGAAGTCGTCCAGCGCGGACGGGCTGACCATCAGCGCGTTGGCATCCTGGCGGCGGTTGCGCTCCTCCAGACGCCGCAACAGCTCCTCCCTGCCGACAGGGAAATACAACAACCGCCACCGGCCACCCGCGGCCTCGACCAGCTTCTTCCACGCCTCCCGGTCGCAGCGCAGCCACAGCCCATGGTCCAGCACCACATCCTGGCCCGCGCTGACCAGCCCGGCCAGGCGCTCGCGAACCTCGGCCACCACCGGGGCCTCCAGCGCGAAGTAGTCCCGCTCCGGATAGTCCACGCCGTAACGGCCGTGCCGGGCGTACACCAGTTCATCCACCGACAGCCGCACCGCCCCGGCCGGCTCCAGCCACCGCCTGACATACGTGGTCTTCCCCGACCCGGTCAACCCGACCAGCAGGAACACCACCGGCTCCGGACCCGGCATCACCGCTGCCACACCCGCTCCTTGCTCCACCACGGCCGCTGTCGCCCAGCCTGCCACCATCCATCCCGCCGCGCGGCCACACGCCGCCGCCCTCACCCCTGGGAGCCCATCGTGATCCCCTCACCCGCCCTACGGGCCCTGCGTGCCTACGTCCGCTATGCGCCCGGCAGCCTCGGCAAGCCACTGCTGGTCGCCCGGTTGCTGAACGAGCAGCTGGAACGACACCCCCTCACCGCGACCGCCCGCACCCGCTCCGGCACGGTCTTCCCCGTGATCACCAGCGACATCATCCAGCGTTTCATCTGGCTCTTCGGGGCGTGGGAGCCTCACCTGACCGCCTTCATCAGCCGCCGACTCGCACCCGGCGACACCTTCATCGACGTCGGCGCGAACATCGGCTACTTCACGGTCCTCGCCTCCCGCCTAGCCGGACCCACCGGCCGCGTCGTAGCCGTGGAAGCCTCCTCAGCCTTCCACCAGGCGCTGACAGCGAACGTGCGGGCCAACAGCTGTGGCAACGTCCGGGCCGTGAACACCGCGGTCTCCGACGCCCCCGGTCAGCTGACCTTCTACCTGGAACGCTCCACCAACCTCGGCGCCACCACCGCGGTCCAGCCGCGCACAGTGGAGTCCTCCTTCGAAGCCGACGCCCTCCCGATGCCCGGGATTCTCACCGATACCGAACTCACCACCACCCGCCTGATCAAGATCGACATAGAGGGCTCCGAGGCCGCAGCCATACGCGGGCTGGCCCCGGTACTGCACCGGCTACGGCCCGACGCCGAGCTGGTCATCGAGGTCACCCCCCGGCTGCTGGCCAAGCAGGGCCAGGCAGTCGACGACGTCCTCGCCCCACTGCGCGAGCACGGCTTCCACGCCTACCGGCTGGCCAACGACTACCACCCGGCCAGCTACCCAACGGCCCTGCGCAGACCCGCAGTCCCGGTGCGCTGGCACGGGCCGGTCACCGAGATGAGCGACCTGGTCTTCTCCCACACCGACGCCGCGTATCTGACCTGACACCGCGCGGCGCTCACCGTCGTCAGAGTCCTCCCCGGCGGCAGCCGGGTCGGCTGATGGCCGAGGAGTGCGCCACCATAGCCTCCGTGTTCCACGCCGGTGGGAGTGCGCTGGGGGTGCTGGCCGGGGTGTCCCCGGATGATCTGTTGCTGATGGGTGAGGAGGGGTCGGTGGCCAGGGTCTTCGTCAGTCACGCGAGCGAGGATCTGGCGCTGGCCTGCGAGTTGCACCAGTGGCTGGTCACGAGCGGTCACGAGGTGTTCCTTGCTCGGGATGGGCGGGATGGCATCGCGTTGGGTGAGGCCTGGCGTGAGCACTTGCGGGAGCGGTTGCGCTGGGCTGATGCGATGGTGTGCCTGGTCAGCCCCGCGTATCTGGCCTCCACCTGGTGTACCGCCGAGGTCACCGCCGCCCAGGTGCTCGGCAGCCGCTTGCTGCCGCTACGGCTGGAGCCGGGTCTGGCCCATCCGCTGCTGTCCACCGACATCCTCCAGTCCAGCGATGTGTCGGCGGACCCGGTGGCGGCTCGGGTCGCGGTGGCGGAGGCGTTGCGGCGCCTCGATGCTGCCGGGGGTGCGGGCTGGTCGGATGACCGGTGCCCGTTCCCGGGGCTGCGCCCGTTCGACATCGGCTGGCATCGGGTGTTCTTCGGCCGCACCGAGGAGACGAAACAGCTGGCGGAACGGCTGCGATCCGATACCGCGGGGACCGCGCTGTGGGTGGTGGGGCCTTCAGGGTGCGGCAAGTCCTCGCTGGTCCGGGCCGGGTTGCTGCCGGTGATGGCGCAGGAGCCGGGGTGGCGCACCTTAGCGCCGATCCTGCCGGGGGCCGAACCCGTCACGGCGCTGGCCCGGGAGGTCGCCGTGGTCGCCCGGCGGATCGGCCTGGATTGGACGGTGGAGCAGGTCTGCCAGCGGTTCACCGAGATCGGGCTGAGTGGGGTGGCTGATGAGCTGCTCCTGGCCGACCCTGATGGACCGCAACGCCGCCTGCTCGTGGTGGTGGACCAGGCCGAGGAGTTGCTGACCCAGAGCACACCCGCGCAGCGGGAGCGGTTCGCCGCGCTGGTATGCCCGGCGTTGCGCGGTCCGGTACGCCTGGTGGGCACCCTGCGCCCGGAGTTTCTGGACCAGCTGCTCAGTGACCCCGGGTTGGCCGGTTTGTCTGCGTCCCTGTACCCGCTGCGGCCCTTGCGCCGTGAGGCGCTGCGCGCGGTAGTCGAGAAACCCGCCCAGCTGGCGGGGATCAAGGTGGACGAGGGCCTACTAGAGCGGCTGGTGGAGGACACCGACACCGGCGACGCTCTGCCGCTGCTGGCCTTCACCCTGGCCCAGCTCGCCCACGACATCACCCGAGGGGGACGTCTCTCCCATGCCCGCTACGACCAGCTCGGCAGGGTCCAGGGAGCACTGATCCGCCACGCCGAGGCAGCGCTGGCCCAAGCGATCCAGGTCGGGGGCCGCAGCCGGGAAGACGTGCTCGCCGGGTTGCTGCGGCTGGTCACCGTGGACGAGCACGGCCGTCCCACCCGGTGGAGGACCCCCCGCACAGACCTGCCACCGCTCGTGGTGCGCGAGCTGGACGTGTTCGTCGCCCAGCGACTGCTCACCACCGACACCAGCAACGGCACCGTCGTGATCGGCGTGGCTCACGAGGCGTTCCTGTCCGCCTGGCCCCCCTGGCCCAAGTGATCGCGGAGAACGCTACGGCGCTGCGGGCCCGGCGGACGGTGGAGCAGGCCGCCACCCAGTGGCGTGAGAACGGGTCAGCGCAGCAGCGGTTGTGGACCGGGGGCCAACTCGCCGCTGCCCTCACCGACACCGGCGCCCGACTCAGCACGGCCAGCGCCCCACCTTCGGGCAGACCATCTGAGGTCTCTGCCCCAGCCCCGGGACGGCACACGTCACGATGGCGACCCGGGCGACGCCGAGTGCTGGTCACGGATCGGGTCGAGATAAGCCCGACCGCTCGCGAGTTCCTACGCGCCAGTATCCGCTGGGACCGCTTTCGCCGCAGGCGCGCCCTCACCGTGCTCTCTGTTCTGCTCGTCGGCGCATTGGTGGCAGCGGGCATCGCGGTCAGCCAGCGACACAGCGCCCAGCAAGGACTCCACCTCGCCACCGCCCGCCTGCTGATCAGCCAAGCAAACACCCTCCTCGGAGCCGACCCGGATACCGCGCTGAAACTCGGCATCGCGGCGCACCACCTCAACCCCAGCGGCGAAACCCACGCCAACCTGCTCACCACCCTCGCCACCACCCGCTACGCCGGCACCCTCACCGGCCACACCGGCCCGGTGTACTCGGTGGCCTTCGCCCCGGACGGACACACCCTGGCCAGCGCCAGCAGCGATCAGACCGTGCGGTTGTGGGACCTGACCGACCGGGCCCACCCCAGCCCCCTGGGCCCACCCCTGACCGGCCACGCAGGCGAAGTGGACTCGGTGGCCTTCGCCCCGGACGGACACACCCTGGCCAGCGCCGGCACCGATGGGAGTGTGCGGTTGTGGGACCTGAGCGACCGGGCCCACCCCAGCCCACTAGGTCTACCCCTGACCGGCCACACCGATCAGGTGTACTCGGTGGCCTTCGCCCCGGACGGACACACCCTGGCCAGCTCCGGCGCCGATGGGAGTGTGCGGTTGTGGGACCTGAGCGACCGGGCCCACCCCAGCCCACTGAACCCACCCCTGACCGGCCACACCGGCGCGGTGGTCTCGGTGGCGTTCGCCCCGGACGGGCGCACCCTGGCCAGCACCAGCTGGGATCAGACCGTGCGGTTGTGGGATCTGAGGGGTTTCAACGATGCTTTTGACCACACGGGCGAGCGCGCCTGCGCCATCACCCGCGGCGGGCTGACTCCCGACGAGTGGACGCGCTACATCTCCGGACTGCCCTACCAGGACACCTGCCCCAGCTGACGTCACACGATAAACAATCACCTGTGCCGCAACACTGTCGCGGCCTGAACATGCTCAGGGTCAGAGATCGATCCGGTGGGCCGCCCAGATCCGCTCCGGAGGTAGATGTCGTGGTCGCGGGGCAGCCGGATTGCGCTCCGCGCGTGCTGTGTCGTCCTGCCATGGTCCATGTCTCCCCTGGTCAGTTGTGGTGGTCAAGCCGAGATCTCGGCGGGGAACCTGGACCGGGGCGGGCCGTGACGCGGGCAGGGGTTCCCTCTGGGTGTCTCACCGGGTGGGTGGGGTACGGGAGTGGGCGCCCGGTGCCGGTTCGGTAAGGGGATCCTGCGCAGACCCGGCAGGCTGTGCTGCCACGCTGGTGGTGTCTGCGCGGAAGCCCAGTAGTGTCGGGGGGATGCCGAGCTGGGTGGCGATACGGGCGATGGTCTCGATGTCCCGCAGCTGCCGATGCCCGCGCTCTATCCGGGAGATCCGGTCCTGGTCGAGCTCCAGCACCGCACCCAGCTCCACCTGAGTCAGCTCCGCGGTGCGCCGCACGGCCCGGAACAGGTACCCGAAGTCGTAGGCGGCCAGCGCCCGCCGGATGGGTTCGCGGGTGAAGAACCCGGCCTCGTGCAGCCGCCGGGCGATGTCGGGGCGGCGGCGCCCGGCCCCGCACCGCGGGCAGGCACGCTGGCCTGGCGTATCCGTGGTGGCGGTGTCGATCACGACGGATACCCCGCCGGCTGGTGCAGTGCTCGCTGCACACCGCGCCGGTGACCCTCGCCGTCCGGTCCGCTGCTCACCGGCCGCCACCGCCACTGCACTCGGGGCACACCTGGTCCGGGTCCGGTGGCCTGCCCGGCAGCGCGAGGTCGCCGGTGGCCAGTTGTCCCGGTGGCGGCCCGATCACCGTGAGCGTGGGCCGTGGGGTGAAGCTGGCTCCGCAGCGCGCCAGCACCATGCCGTTCTCGCGCAGGGATCCGCGGTGGGTGTCGTGATCGCGCAGCGACCGCAGGTACCAGCTCAGGCTTGTGTCAGGAGATGTGGTGGTCTTGCCCATGATCGGCAACCATCACCGATCCGCGGGGGCGGTGTTCCCGGGGCCGGGATCCCACCCCCGGATGGGTTACATCGGCAATCCGGCCCGGTAGGCCATCCCGCGCAGTTCCCGGCCCACCGCGCCGCGCGGTGACCGCAGCAGCAGCTCGGCGAGCACCTCCCGGGCGAAGGGGTCCCGTTGCACGCGGTGCGGGTGGATCTGCTCGGCGCGGCGGAAGGCCATCACGGCGTCATCGAGGCGTCCCTTCACCCGGGCCAGCGCCCGGCCGTAGTCACGCCAGTAGGCCGACCGGCGCTCGGCGTAGGGATGCGCGTTCGGGTTCAGATCCTTCGCGAGCGCGGCGACCCGCTCATGATCCCCGACCTCCAGGAGCGCCTCCATCCGCCACAGCCCTACGTTGGTGGGACCGAATCCCAGCCCGTAGGCGGTACCCTCCCCGCTACGCACCGCCAACTCCGCTGCGTACTCCAAGGCCGCCTCCGCGTCGGCCCACTGGGAAGCGGCTGCTGCGGCTCGTGCCTGGGACAGCGCCAGCGCGCCCGCGAGCTGCATCGACTCCGGAGTGTCAGTGGGCACCTCGACGGCCGTGAGCTCGAGTCGAGCCAGCTCGAACGCTCCCGAATCCAGCAGCACCTTGTTGGCCCGGGACGCGACCAGACCCAAGGCGCTCGGAGTCTCCCGCCGCTCGGCGAGGTGGTAGGCCAGCGTGACGTCGTTGTCCCGGCGCAGGTCCACCGAAGCACCCGCAATACGCAGCCAATGGCTGACACCCTGCGCGTGCAGCACCACCGCGAGATCGAGCAGCTCGGCGACATCGCGCCCGGCGGCCAAACTGGTGTGCACATCCCGGATCAACCCGGGCAGCATCGACGCCAGCTCAGCCTGACGGCACTCATGCAGAGCACCTTGTGCCGCACTCACACGCGAGGCCAACACCTCAACCGGGATCACCTGCCCACCAGGTCGCCGGCGGCTCACCGCGATCAATGCCAGCCGCACCTCGTCGGTGGCCGAATCGGTGTGCCCGTTGGCCGGTGCGGGCACCGGCAGCCGCATCAGATCACCCGGCGCGATCTGCAGCGCGTTCGCCAACGCCACCACCTGCGAGATACGGTCCAGGGCGACCTCGCCGCGCTCGATCCGGTCCAGCTGCGACTTACTCATCCCAGCCAGCCCCGCGACCACCACCAGCGACTTACGCCGGCCCTTGCGGATCCGCCGCAACCGCTGGCCGATCGTCCGCGCGTCGTCAAGATCCACCGAAGCACCACGTCTTTCACCGGAGTAATAGGGCCCTCACCGACACCCCCCGGAGCGACCCGAGGGCGAACCACTCCGGTGAGGGGTGCGAGCGCCAGGCTACGCCGCGTAGTGCTCGCCACCAGGCGGACCGTCGCGGCCAGCTCGGCGTACCCGGTGCGGGGCTGCTGCGCAGGACAACCGGATAGCGTCCCGCGGGTGAGCGCGCGGACTGGGGGATGGCGGGGGTGGCTGGCGACTGCGCGGCCGGCGGAGCCCGTGGTGGTCACCGATCCTGGGCAGCGGCGCGCGCTGATCGTCGAGATCACCCTGGTACTGGCGGTGACGCTGGGGCTGTCCGGGATACGCAGCATGCTGGCGCTGCTCGACGCGCTGCTGGCGCCGGGATCACTGAGTGATCAGAAGGTGGCCATCAACGCACCGGTACGCAAGATCGAGCTGCTGGATCTCGGCTACCAGCTCACCGGAGTGATCCAGCTGCTGGCGTGGGGCGGGCTGGGCGGCTACCTGCTGTGGCGCAGCGGCATCCCGCTGCGCAGCATCGGCCTGAGCCGCCGGCCAACCGGATCGGACCTGGGGCTGGGCGCCGGGCTCGCGGCGGTGATCGGCGTGCCCGGGCTGGGCTTGTACCTGCTGGTCCGCGCGGCTGGCCTGAACCTCACGGTGCTGCCCACCGCGCTCGGGGACACCTGGTGGCGGGTCCCGGTGCTGATCGTCGCAGCGGTGGCCAACGCACTGGCCGAGGAGCTGCTCGTGGTGGGCTACTTGATCACCCGGTTGCGCCAGCTCGGATCAGGCGAAGGCGCCGCGGTGCTGGCCAGCGCGGCGCTGCGCGGCAGCTATCACCTCTACCAGGGTTTCGGCGGGTTCCTGGGCAATCTGGTGATGGGCCTGGTGTTCGCCCGGCTCTGGCAGGGCACCAACCGCCTATGGCCCCTCATATGCGCACACTCGCTGATCGACATCATCGCCTTCGTCGGCTACGCCCTCCTCCACAACCACCTCTCCTGGCTCCCATAGCCCACCGCTTTTAACCCCACCGCGTTCAGCGCAAGGTGAGTTGGCGGCTGCGCAGAGCGCGTAGGGAGTTGCGTTCGGGTGGGGTGAGGGGGTCTTCCTCCAGGGAGGCCAGGGCGACGGTCAGGCGGTGGGCGAAGGACTCGGCGGGAGCGCTCCACTCGCGGGGGTGCTGTTCGCGGTCCAGATCCCAGACCGGCACCAGCACCCCGTGGGCGCGAAACGAACCGGCGAAGCGGGAACCCTCACCGAGGTCCAGCTCATCACGGGCGGCCAGCCGGGCCAGCGCGGCGAGCAACTGCTCCTCCGGTTCCGGCCGGACCCACCGCAGGTGCGCCTTCTCCCCGGCATCGACCCAGTAGGCCACCTCGACGCCCTGCCCGGTGACCGCCTCGGTCGGCAGGATCGCCGCGTTGGCTCGTTCCAACGCGGCCGCCGCCTCACCGGTCGGGGTGTCCTCGCCGGGAACCCACCAGGCGAAGTCGCGGTAGCTGGTGACCTCGAGCGTGGCATCGGGACGCAGCAGATCCGGAAGCCGGATCTGCTCACCCTCGGCCGTGGTGGACACGACCGGTAGCACCGAACCGGGCGCGGCACTGCGCACCCAACTCACCGCCCGGCCGAGGTCCCGGGCCAGGTCACCGGAGCGGGCCAGCACCTGCAAACCGACCAGCATCGTGCCATCGAGCCGCACGACCGCGGCTGCCGCTCCCGGCAGCACGGTGGCGAGCGTGACGTCCCGCTCGCCCGGCTCCGCCAGCGGCAGCGGCGCTGTCGCCGAGGGCACGAACTCGCGCAACGCGATGAGCTGGCACTCCGCCGCAAGCCCGGCGAACGGGCGGCTGACGATGACATCCCGGGCACCGCCCGGTTCGCCGTGGCAGGCCTTGTACCTCTTGCCCGAGCCGCACGGGCAGGCCTGGCGGGGATTGATCTGACCGTCGGCGGGGCGGCGGGTCTTCGTCTTGGTCACGGCGGTCACGCTATCGCGTGCGCAGCTGGCGCCGCGCCGCAGCCGGCCGGTTGGTGGCCAGGTAGGTGACCCCGGACTCGGCGCACAAGGCCACATCGGCAGGCTCGTCAACGGTCCAGCAGTAGGTCGGGTGCCCGTATGCCGCAGCCCGCAGGACGAAACCGGGGTCGGCTCGTACGGAGCCTATCCTGGGCCCGGCGATGTCGGCCCAGAGCGGCAGCTCACCGGAGCGGACCCCGCTCAGCGTAGGCAGCAACGCCACCGTGGGCAGCTCCGGTGCCTCGGCGCGGACCCGGCGCAACGCCTTGGCCGAGAACGACATGATCACCACCGGGGAGCTCTCCCGGGACTTCGGCGTGCTCAATCCGTACTCGGCCAGCAGCGCCACCAACGTGGCCTCCACCAACCCGGACTGCGGCACCGGATGCTTGGTCTCGATGAACAGCTGCACCGGATCCGGCCAGTCCGCGACGAGACCGAGCAGCTCTGCCAGGGTGAGCAGGCCGGTGTGGGGCCGCCCCTGAGCGGAGAACTCGACGTCGTCGTCCGGCTCCGCACGCCACGCCCCGAAATCGTGCGCGGACAGCACGGCCAGGTCATAGTCGCTGACCGGGCCAGACCCTGTGGAGGTACGGTCGATGCGCCGGTCATGCATGCAGACCAGATGCCCGTCGCGGGTCATCCGGACGTCGCACTCCAGCCCGTCCGCGCCCTGCTCAAGAGCCAGCACGAAGGCGGCCAACGTGTTCTCGGCCAGCTCCGCCGAGGCACCCCGGTGCGCGACGACCCGCGGCGCCGACCGAAGCACGCGGCTCAGCTCCACGGCCCGGAACCACCAGGTACCCGCACCACCACCATGCGTCGAGCACCGGCCAGCTTGACCGGGCTGAGCAACAGGGTCAGCCGTTGCACCACGACGATCGTGGTGACCGCGACGATCCCGGCCACCAGGTCGGTGGCCATGTGCAGCAGCACTCCATCGGCGCGGGCCTGCACCCCGTCACGCAGGTTCCACAGCAATGTGGCGCCGACCAATACCAGCCCCGTCGCCCAGCACAGCCACCATCCGACGATCAGCCGCGACGGGCTGG
This sequence comes from uncultured Actinomycetota bacterium, assembly GCA_963712995.1. Taxonomy (GTDB): domain Bacteria; phylum Actinomycetota; class Actinomycetes; order Mycobacteriales; family Pseudonocardiaceae. Next base: position 589,519 of record CAVQKH010000026.1, read on the forward strand.
GCCGGCGGTTCGGATCCCGGCCCAGCGCCGCGTGCTCCAACTCGGCGAGCACCGCCCCCGGCACCACCAGATTCAATCCCGGCGTCAGCACTCCGACCACCAGCTGCCAGCCCCGCCGAGCCGGTACGACCGCGGCGGCCTGCGCTGCGGTCGTATGGGCGTGCACCAGCCAGCCCAGCGTGACCGCGCCGGCCAGCACCGAGGAGAGCATCGAGACCACCCCACCGGTGACCACCAGCGCGTCGCTGACGTGCAGCGGACCGGCGGGGACCGCGTCGAACCTGCTGTCCAGCAGCAGCACGTAACGCCACGCCTCACCCCCCGCGGTCACCAGCACCAGCACCGCGGTCAACCCCAGCAACGGCACCGCCAGCGCAGCCAGACCACGCATCTGCTCATCCGCCGGGGCACTCATCCGCACCATCTTTTCGCATTCAGCGGGCTCAGCGGGGTCTACAGCACGCGGGGAGTGGCATCGGATTCGGCGACCATGGGGCGGCCGGCGGCGGTCCAGGCGCGCATTCCACCATCGACGTTCACCGCGTCCCAGCCTTGCTGGACGAGGTAGGCGGTGACGCGGGAGGAGCGGCCACCGGAGCGGCACACGACGCGCACCGGGCGCTCGGGAAACGCGGCGGTGAGCTCATCGAGCCGCTGCTCCACCTGGCCCATGGGGACATGCACCGCCGCCGGAGCATGCCCGGCGGCCCACTCGTCGTTTTCCCGGACGTCAAGAAGCACCGCGCCCTCGGGCACGTCAGTGACCAGGCAGGCAGGCACCGGAGAAGTCATAGCCCCTCATCGTGCCACACGGCGTCCGGTGTCCATCGTGTTGAGCGTCGGCTGGGTCTGCGGCACCCACAGCTGCTCGGGTGCCGGCGAGGGCCGCTCGGCACCGGCTCCGGTCAACGCGCGCACCTCCATCTCGGCGTAGCGGGCCTCGTCGGCCGGGTCCCCCGAGCTGAGCACCGTGGCGAGGTATCCGAGCAGGAATGCCAGCGGCACCGAGATCAGGGCGGGGTTCTTCAGCGGGAAGATCGCAAAGTCCAGGTCGGGGAACATCGACTTCGGGGTGCCCGACACAGCCGGCGAGAAGATGATCAACATCACGCTGCTGAGCAGTCCGCCATACATGCTCCACAGCACGCCGGTGGTGTTGAACCGCTTCCAGAACAAGGAATACAAGATCGTCGGCAGGTTCGCCGATGCGGCCACCGCGAAGGCCAGCGCAACCAGGAACGCGACGTTCTGGCCGAGCGCGGCGATGCCACCGAGGACTGCCAACGCGCCGATGACGACGGCGGTGAGCCGGGCCACCCGCACCTCGCTGTCCGGGTCCAGGTTCCCGCGCTTGATCACGTTGGCGTAGACGTCGTGTGCGAAGGACGCCGATGCGGTGAGGGTGAGTCCGGCCACCACGGCGAGGATGGTGGCGAAGGCCACCGCTGAGATGAAGCCCAGCATCAGCTCGCCGCCCAGTTGATAGGCCAGCAGCGGTGCCGCGGAGTTCTCCTGCCCTGGCATGCCGATGATCCGCTGCGGACCGCCGTCCACCAGCGCCGCCGCAGCGTAGCCGATCACCAGCGAGAACAGGTAGAAGGTGCCGATCAGCCAGATTGCCCACACCACCGTGCGGCGGGCCTCCTTGGCCGAGGGCACCGTGTAGAAGCGCATCAGGATGTGCGGCAGGCCCGCGGTACCCAGCACGAGCGCCAGGCCCAGCGAGACGAAATCGATCTTCGTTGTGAGATTCTTGCCGTACAGCAGACCCGGTTCCAGCAGGGCATGTCCCTGCGGCGACCGCGCCGCCGCATCGCCGAGCAGAGCGGACAGGTTGAGTCCGTAGGACCCCAGGGCCCAGACCGTCAACATGCCCGCACCGATGATCAGCAACGCGGCCTTGACGATCTGCACCCACGTGGTGCCACGCATTCCGCCGACCAGCACATAGAAAATCATCAACAGGCCCACGATCGCGACCACCAGTGCCTGGGCACCAGCGCCCTTGACGTCGAGCAGAAGAGCGACCAGACCACCAGCGCCAGCCATTTGAGCCAGCAGGTAGAAGAACGACACCACCAGAGTCGAGACCGCCGCGGCGGTTCGCACCGGACGGCGGCGCATCCGGTAGCTCAGGACGTCACCCATAGTGAACTTGCCGGTATTCCGCAGCAGCTCAGCGACCAGCAGCAGGGCAACCAGCCAGGCCACCAGGAAGCCGATCGAGTACAGGAAGCCGTCGTAGCCGTAGACGGCGATGGCACCGGCGATACCCAGGAACGACGCCGCGGACAGGTAATCGCCGGAGATCGCGACCCCGTTCTGCGGACCAGTGAATAATCTACCCGCCGCATAGTAGTCGGAGGCGGTCTTGGTACGGCGGGAGACGCGGAACACAATCACCAGGGTGACCAGCACGAAGAAGACGAAGATGCCACCGTTGAGCAGCGGATCGCCGACGGCGCCCTGGGCTGACGCGGCGATCACCACGTCTCTCCTTCGATCTGTTCGCGGATCCGGATACTGAGCGGATCAAGGTTGCGGTTCGCGAATCGCACATACACCATCGTGATGGCGAACGTAGACGCGAACTGGAGCAAACCGAAGATCAAGCCGACATTGAGGTTGCCGGCGACTGGGACTGCCATGACCTGAGGTGCAAACGCGGCCAACAGAACATACAGAAAATACCACGCCAGGAAAAACGCGGTCATCGGGAAGACGAAGCGGCGCAGCCGCATACGCAGAGTAGCGAACTCCACGCTGGTGTGAGTCGCGACCCAGGAGTCCACCGGGGATCCGGTACGGGCACCACTGACGGGCGTGCCGACAGGTCTAGTGATGGTCAATGCACATACCTCCAAAGCAGCGATGATCATGTCGGCTAGGCTGCGCCGCGAAGCGCGGCACACCCTAGTAGGGCTCCGGTGCGAGCCGCCGAGGAGTCACCACCACCAGCAGGAAGCCCAGCGGACGCCCTGTTCGGGGAAACCTGCGGTCTAGCCGGACGCTTGCCGACCAACACCGGAGGTGGCCGGATGCGGTGGACCGCGAGTGGAACCGCCCGCCACGGAGTCGGCTGAACACGTCGCTGGAACCTGGTGGCGGGGTTGCGCAATCGCGCTGTATCGGCGAGTCGCATCAGCCGTTCACCATCAGCTACCGACCATTGCTATGAAGAGTGGATTTCCCCCCAGACCGAGTGAATGAACTCCTCTACCTAGCGGGTAGATGGGATTCTAATCAGCATGGAAAAACCTGTCGGGACCACCGATGAACGGTGCGATGCGGTCTACGAACCATGGATTCCTGAATCGCCTGCCGGGGGACACACCTGGCGATGCTCCCGAAAATCACACGATGAGCGTGAGAGTCCGCACATCGCTGCGGATGGCTTCACCTGGTAGCAGTAGCGGGGTGACACCTATCGAACCGGGGCGGGTAGCCTTGGTGAACCTGTGCGCTCACCTGGGACGGAAGAGATCCTCACCGAACTGAGTCTGATCACTGAGGACGTCCATGGTCCGGGGATGGATCGTTAGTCGTCGGCCGGCCTGCAGGGCGCGCAAACCAGCCTGGGCCAACTCCGTTCCGCCATAAGAGGTATCACCCCCTCACCCACACTGTGAACCGCAGTCACACGAGCGCAGCACCGAGGGCGCGTTCCCACGGTGCTGCGCTTACAGGCCAGCGGATACAGAGCAGCGGACTCTTCGCCAGCAGAAGAATGACTCAGACAATGGGTCCGATGACTAGTCGCCTAATCAGGTATGAGATACTTCCCTCAATCGGGTATCAACTCTTCCCACATGCAGCACCCCTGTTGTCAGATTGATCCAGAATTCACCAATTGATCGCATGCCGCTGGCCCGCTGTTCAGGTGGTTACCGACGATGCCGGCCACCGCGTATCCGGGGCAGCACACCGGCCATCCCCGATCGGGCGCCCGGCTGGCCCAGATCCCGGTCCTCGGACAGCCCCAACCGGTCCGGTGCGTGCAGCCGCAGCAGGATGCGCGAGACGTCGACCGGGACCCGGTCGCTGGTGCGCCTGCTCACCACCACCATGGTCAGAAAGGCCAGCGGCACCGTGACCAGGGCGGGCTGCGCCAGCAGCGGCTGCCACTCAGGCGGGAGCACACCGGCCGCGGCGGGCAGCACCGCGAGGAAGGCCAGGCCGCCGCCGAGCAGGATGCCGGCCACCGCGCCGGCGTCGGTCAACCCCCGCCACCAGATCCCCAGCACCAGAAGCGGGCAGAACGACGAGGCCGCCACCGCGAAGGCCAGCCCGACGCCCTGGGCGAGATCCAACGAGGACACCGCGAGCATGAAGGCCAGCGGGACCGACCAGGCCGCCAGGGTGGCCGTCCGGAAATCCCGGAGCCGGCCCGGCAACACGTCAGTGGCCAGCACCCCGGCGACGCTGACCACCAGTCCGGTGGCAGCCGAGACGAAAGCCGCGAACGCCCCGGCCGCGATCACGCCGCTGAGCAGCAGCCCCGGCCACCGGCCCAGCACCGCTCCAGGAAGCGCCAGCAGTGCGGCGTCGGTGTTGCCGGCAGCCAGCAACTCCGGAACGTAGAGCCGGGCCAGCCACCCGGACGCAATCGGGAACAGGTAGAACACTCCGAGCAGCGCCAGCACCAGCAGCGTGGTCCGGCGCGCCGCTGCCCCGTCGGGATCGGTGTAGTACCGGCCCAGCACGTGCGGCAGCCCCATGGTCCCCAGCAGCAGCGCCACGATCAGCGAGTAGGTGGCCAGCAGCGGGTACCGGCCGGCACCCATCGGAGCCAGCCACGCGCCGTAGTCCACCGCGGCGTCGCTGATCACCGGGATCCGGCTGCCCGCGTCGAAGTGCAGCGCGGTGCCCTTGGTCACGCGGTGCTCACCGGGTGGCCAGTCGACCGGGCCGTTGGTGAGGTGCCCGTCCTGCGTTCCGGTGACGCCGACCCGCGTCAGCTCGGTGACTTGGAGCACGACGGTGCGACCCGGGGTGATATCCGTGGCGCGGGCGAATGCTGGCGGCGCCGGGGCGTGGAGCGAGGTCCGGGCCTCTTCGGGCTTGGCGATATGGTGGATCAGCAGCACGAACACCGGGATGGCCAGCGCGGTCAGCTTGATCCAGTACTGGAAGGCCTGCACGACGGTGATCGAGCGCATCCACCCGGTGAAGACGTTGAACGTGACGATCACCATGACGATCGCCGCGCCGACCCACTTCGGCACCTGCGCCACCGCATGCAGCGTGAGCCCGGCGCCCTGCAGTTGTGGCACCAGGTAGAGCCAGCCAATGATGATCACGAAGGCGATGCAGATCCGGCGCAGCCGCACCGAGCCCAACCGGACCTCGGCGAAATCAGGCAGCGAGTAGGCACCGGAGCGGCGTAGCGGGGCCGCCACGAACAGCAGCAGCGAGAGGTAGCCCGCGGTGAACCCGACCGGGTACCACAGCGCGTCCGCGCCACCCTTGAGCACCAGCCCGGCGATCCCGAGAAACGACGCCGCGGACAGGTACTGCCCGGAGATCGCCGCGGCGTTCCAGCGCGGTCCCACCGTCCGGGAAGCCACCAGGAAATCCGAGGTCGACCGGGCCTTCGATCCGTAGCGCCCGACCAGCACGGTCACCGCGGCGACCACGACCATCGCCGCGGCGGTGACGGACAACGCAACCAGATCGAACACGCTGATGCTCAGTTCTCGACCATCTCGGCGAAGTCCTGCTCGTTGCGCTCGGCACCACGGTTGTAGGACCAGGCCACCGCGACGAAGAACGGGTAGATCGCCAGGCCGAGCAGCAGCCACGGCAGCCGCAACCCCAGGACGGTGGTCCTGCCCAGCGCCGGCACCAGCAGGAACCCCAGCGGGATGGCACCGAGCACGACGACGGTCAGCGCCATCAACCGGATCGAGAGCATCAGCTGCACCCCCACCAGCTGGCGTACCAGCACCTCACCGACGCTGGTCTGATCTTCCAGCTCGGCCAGGGTCCGCACCACCCGGCGGCTGCTGCGGCGCTTCGCCAGCACGATCCGTTCCCGCTTGCCGGTCTTGGCCCGGCCGGGCAGTGGGGAGACGGTGCCCTCCTGGGCTGCTTTCTCCCTCGCCTCCGCCTGCTCGGCCGCTGCGACCAGCGCCGCCCATGGGTCAGGATCCGGCCCGGTCGGGTCCTCGCCGTTGTCCTGGCTCATGGCCGGTTGCTCATCGAGCCGTCCAGCCCTGCTTCGCCGCGCGCACCAAACGATCCTTCAGCTCACGGGTGTGCCGTCGGCTGACCGGTAATTCGGTGGCGTCCTCCCCATTGCCGACCCGCACGACGTAACCCGACGCCGACATCCGCAGCTCAGTGACCAGCGGCAGGGCCACCAGGTAGGAGCGGTGGATGCGTACGAACCCGGCATCGGACCAGCGGTCCTCCAGCTGGGACAGTGGAATGCGGACCAGGTGGCTGGTGCCCTCACCGGTGTGCAGCCGCGCGTAGTCGCCGTGCGCCTCCACCCAGCGCACCGACGAGCGTGGCACCAGCTTGGTGGTGCCGGCGAGCTCGACCGGGATCACCTCGTCCTCGCTGCTCGGCTCCTGCCCAGGGGTTGCGGTGTCCCGCCGGGAGGCGACGATCCGCCGCATCGTGTTGGCCAACCGGTCCCGGCTCACCGGCTTCATCAGGTAGTCGGCCGCGCCGATCTCGAACGCGTCGAGGGCCTTCTCGTCGTAGGCCGTGGCGAACACCACCGCCGGCGGGTTGGGGATTTGGGACAGTACGCGAGCCAACTCGATGCCATCGAGCCCAGGCATCCGGATGTCCAGGAACACCACATCGATCCGCGGAAACGGGGTGCCGTTGGGGCTGCGGCTGTCGGGTCTCAGGATCGCCAGCGCCTCGGTGGCATTCGACGCTGTCAGGATGGTGCCGATTCGTGGCTCGGCTTCGAGCACCTCCAGGAGCATGGCCATGGGGCCTGGCTCGTCGTCCACCGCTAGCACAACAAGACCGGGGTTGTCGTCGTTGCCGCTCATTGACCGCCTTTCCGCCGATCTGGTGCCCCCGACTAGACCCTCGGACCATCAATGGTGCACATGGTCAGCATCGCTGTCCATGATTGTTGTGTTAGAGCGTGTCCCGCGATCTACAAACCGAAGCGGGACCAGGCGGCCCGGTGTTCCAACGCCTCGAGCGCCCCCGACACAGCCGCAGCGGGCACCAGACCCAACCGGGCGAGCAGCGGCCGGCGTCCCTCCACCGTGACGATCTCCGCATCGGGATAGCGGCGGGCGACCTCCCCGCGCAGCGTGCCCAACCGGTCGACCAGCCCGAGTTCCAGGGCCCGCTGCCCGGTCCACACCTCGCCGGTGAACAGGTCCTGCTGATCAGTGGTCAGCACAGCGCCGCGGCGCGCACACACCCAGTCACGGAACATGGCGTGCAGTTCGGTCTGCATACCGTGCAACCATTCGACGTCGTCCGGCTGCTCGGGCAGGAACGGGTCGAGCCGGGCCTTGTTCGTCCCCGCGGTGTAGAGCCGCCGCTCCACACCGAAGCGCTCCAGCAGACCGTGCAGCCCGAAACCCCGGCTGACCACCCCGATGGAACCCACCAGGGACGTGGGGTGCGCGATGATCTCATCGGCGGCGCACGCGAGCCAGTACCCGCCAGATGCGGCGAGATCCTCGCAGAAAGCCAGCACAGGAACCCGGGTCTGGTCCGCGAGGCCGCGGATCCGATCCGCCACCAACGCTGACTGGGTGGGCGAACCACCCGGCGAATTGATCGACAACACCACCGCCCGCAGCCGGTCGCGACCGAACGCGCGAGTCAGCACCGGGTCCACCGTGGCCAGATTGATCACACCCCGGTTCAGAGTCGCCGGCGCCGGCGTGATCACGCCATGCAGCCGCACCGCGGCGACCACCGGCCCCCGGTCCCGCTGACTACCGGGCAACGGCAACCGCGAAGTCAAATCCTTGACATCCATCCGCCCACCCTACGGCCGTACGGCGGGATCAACCCCCCTGGTCCGCGAGCTGGCCAACGAAGCGGACTGGTTCACCAGATCCAGGGGAAGGTTTTCAGGCACTCACGGGAGGTTGGGAACGGGACGGGTTGGGTGTCGGTGGTGCGACGGCCCGCACCCCGCGGCTGAACTTGGGCACCTTCATGCTGACCTTGGTGCCCTCACCTGGCGCGGTCTCGACCACCAACCCGCACTCGTCACCGAAGGCCCCGCGCAGCCGGTCATGCACGTTGCCCAGCCCCACGTGCGCGCCGGTGACGTGGGAGTCGGTCATCTCGTCGCGGAGCTTGTCCGGATCCATCCCGATGCCGTCGTCCTCCACGCTGATCACGCAATCGGACCCGGCGTCCTCGGCGATCACCGACACCGTGCCGCCGCCGGGCTTGCCGGCCAATCCGTGCCGGACGGCGTTTTCCACCAGCGGCTGCAAAGCCAGGAACGGCAACACCACCGGGAGAACTTCCGGTGCGATCTGCAGCTTGATCTGCAGTCGATCCCCGAACCGGGCCTTCTCCAGGATCAGGTAGCGGTCGATGTTGTTGAGTTCCTCGGCCAACGTGGTGAACTCGCCCGTCGCGCGGAAGGAGTACCGGGTGAACTCGGCGAACTCCATGAGCAGCTCACGGGCCTCCTCCGGGTCGGTGCGCACGCAGGAGGAGATCGTGGTGAGCGCGTTGTAGATGAAGTGCGGCGAGATCTGAGCGCGCAGCGCGCGCACCTCGGCGTGGGCCAACCGGGATCGGGACTCATCCAGCTCGGCCAGCTCGAGCTGGCTGGAGACGTAGCGGGCGACCTCGGCGGTGGCCCGCATCACGCCGGCCGCGGCGGCTCGCTCGCTGACCACCCCGAAGGTCCCGACCACGCCGCCGTCGACCTCCAGCGGGGAGACGATCACCGCACGGATCGGGCAGTCAGCACGCCCGCAGTCCATCTCCCGCTGGCTACGGACCTGTTGGCGGCCGGTGCCCAGCACCTCCAGGGCCGCTTCGGCGACCCATTCTGCGTGATGCTGAGCCTCGCCGTCCCAGGCCAGCATCACGCTTTCGTCGTTGGTCAACGCGACAGCCGAGCAGCGCAGCAACGCCCGCAGGTGCGGCGCGGCCGAAGTCGCCGAGGAGGCCAGCAGCCCGTCGCGCAGCGGAGGTGAGGCCTGCGCCATGGTGAGCAGTGCGTTGTAGATGGCGAAGTCGGCATCAGTGCCGAACTCCCGCCGGGAGCGGACCCAGCACAGCAACCCGGCCGCCAGCGCCGCAGCGATCAGCAGGGCGAGCGCCGCCACCACCCCAGGGTTGGCCAGTACCGTCACCGCTCCATAGTCGCGGTCCCGACCTCAGCTGACAACGGCGACCCGCCAGCGCCGCCACCGGGAACTGTCTCCACCGCAAACCTGGGGTCGGCGCGCAGGGTGGCGCCGAGAGCGTGCTCACGCAGGTGCTGCGCCAGGGCCTCGACCTCGGGCAACTCAGGCATACGTCCTAGTGTGCGCTTCCCTGCTGCCGTTCAGCGCTCGCCAGGTGCCGATTCACGCACCGACGGCCATGGCGGCGCGACCTGTGAGAGCGGCCCGTTGGGGTCGTCGGGGACACCTTTCTCCTCGATGTCATCGACGATCCGGAAGGCCTCCTCCCGAGCGGGGATCATGCCGCGCACGATGCCCTCCCAGTACTCACCCTGGGAATCGGCCGGATCCAGGGTGTGCGCCGTGATGATCCATGGCCGCTGCAGCGCCCACAACACCGTCATCACCAGCAGGAGCAACGGGAGCAACAGCAGGAACCAGGACGGTATGACCACCTCGGTGGGGGTCCAGAACACCACGAACAGCGTCAGCACCACGAGGACACCCAACATCGCGACGCCGGACACATACCCGGCGGCCATGTCGTGCTCGAACTGGTCGGCCATCGTCGGCTTGGTCCAGCTGATCCTGCTCCGGACCGTCCAGGTGCGCTGATCACCGTCCCGCACCACCTTCCTCATGACCTGACCTCCGTATCCTGCAGCGCACATCCTGCGGGCACCTCTGAGGTGAACCAGCGTAACGTCGGTCCGGCTGGCGCGTGGGTGGCATGCTGGCATGCGATGACCCAACGAGCTTCGTTCACCCGGCGCCGGGAGGATTTCACCTGCCTGCGCTGCGCAACCGCGGTCCGCGGCAACGGTTATACGAACCACTGCCCGCGGTGCTTGTGGTCACGGCACGTTGACCTCAACCCGGGCGACCGGGCCGCCGAGTGCGGCGGCGCCATGGAGCCCGTCGCAGCGCTGTCGGTCAGCGGCGAGGTCATCGTGGTGCAGCGATGTCTGGCGTGCGGGCACGCTCGCCGCAACCGTGCTGCCCCCACCGACGACCGGGACGCCCTGCTGGCCCTGTTCGGCCGTCCCGTCCCCGACACACCCTCCTGAGGTGCGCGCGACTCACCAGCGATGGGCGGCGTGGCGGCGCTGCGTGCCGGTGGAGCGGCGGACCCGCCGGCCGGTCCCGATCAGGCCGAGCGCAACCAGCAGCGCCGCGATCGAGACCAGAGCGGCGACCAGCGCGTTCGCATCGTTTCCGGCCGTGGGGGCGACGGGCGGGACCAGCGTGGCGTTGGCGACCTGGTCGATGCGCTGCGCAGAGCCGGCGGCAGCCGCCGCCGGTGGCGTGGCCGCAGGCGGGTTCGGTGCGGGCAGTCGGGAATAGTCGACCAGCCCGGTTCGCTCCAGCACCTCCATGTGCTTGTTGACCAGCGCCGCGGCATTGGCGGCGAACGACCGGATCAGCTCGTTACGGGTGCCGGCCCGCACGGCGGTGATGGCCGGCAGCACCTCGCCATCAGTCAGCCGCAGCCGTTGCGCGAACATGCGGTCATACGCCGGGCCAGAACGCCCGGCGAGCTCCTTCATCCAGCCCTGCTGCGCCGCAGTGGGTTGATCCGGCAACGGCACACCGAGCTTGCCCGCGACCGAGCGCACCTGGTTATCGAGATCGCCGTAGTCCACCGAGATGCGCTTGGCGACGGTGCGGACCTGCGGGTTGCTGCCCTGCCGTTGCGCCTGCTGCCCGGTCGGTTCACCGGAGAGACCGGCTTGGCGGACCATGACCAGCAGCTCCCGATCCGCGGGACCCAACGGGCCCCACCGCGTCTGCGTCCATGTCGAATTCTGGGTCCCACCCGGATCTTGGCCGGTGGCTTGGTTACTTTGGGCGGCTGCCGTTCCGTACTGCGCGGTGCTCCAGTACTGGAACACGGCGAGGGTCAGCGCAGCGATCACTGCCATGGCGACAGCCAATCGGACGAATCGGGGTACCGGGGGGCGCACAGCAGAAGCCTCTTTTCGCCAGGGTCAACCAGTTGAGATCAGACAAGGTCGAACTGCTCGGTGTGGATCCGCGGTTGCGGCACCTCAAGCCCGTCGAGCACGGTCAGCACGTCGGTGACCATCGCGGGCGGCCCGCACAGGAAGTAGTCGAGCTGATTGCGCCGGAACTTGCCGGGTAGCAGCGCCGTGAGCAGCCCCTCGTCGACGTCGCCGGACGGGCCGGTCCAGTTCGGCGGCGGCCGCCGAATCAGCTCGACGACGGTGAGGTCCAGCTGTCGCTGCAGCTGACTGATCTCGGCCCGGAACAGCAGTTCCTCGGCGGTCCCGGCGACCACCAACAACCGGTGCGGACGCAGGTCGCGTCGGTGCGCCAGCGTCCGCAGCATGCTCATCATCGGAGTGATGCCCACCCCACCGGCGATCAGCACCAACCCGGTGGTGCGCCGCAGATCGAGAGTGAAGGCACCGTGCGGGCCATCCACCCACACCGGACTGCCCGGCCGCAGCAGCCGGAGCTCACTGGTGAAATCACCGCTGTGCCGGATGGTGAACTCGGTCCACAGGCCCAGATGTGCGCTGGAAGCGATGGTGAACGGATGTTCCTGCGCCCGGACCGAGGGGTTCAGGCGCAGCCAGGCGAACTGACCGGGTGCGAACTCCAGCGTCCGGCGACCCCGCCGCGCTCCGTTGCGCCGGGGCTCCAGGACCAGGGTGCTCACCGTGCTGGACTCCGGCCGGACCTCACGGACCACGTACTCGCGGCCGGCGCCGAAGACCGGCAGCCACAGCCACCGGTAACCCAGCACTCCCAGCAGGCCCAGTGTGAGCCCGATGAACAGAATCCGCATCGTGGCATCCCGGATGAGGTGGTTGAGCCACCAGATGTGCAGCCCGCTGAGCACCAGCGCGCTGCCGGCCAGCGCCAGATGCGCCCACCGCCACACCTCGTAGCGGTGCCGCAGGCGCTTTCTCAGCAGCGTCAGAGCGATCAGCGCACCCAGCGCCACGGTGGCACCCAGGGCCGCCCGAGCACGGTTGGGCGCATGGACGGCATCGAACAGCGCCAGGTTGGCCGGGTTCGCCATCACCACCAGCACGATGTGCAGGCCCACCAGCAAGGTGACGGCCAGCCCGACGAAGCGGTGGATGCCGAGCACACCGTCGATACCGAACGTGCGCGTCAGCGAACGCAGCCGCGAGGGCAGAACGACCGCGCAGACCAGCATGGACGTGGCGAGCAGCCCCATCCCGACGGACAGTTGGGACAGCAGCGATGACCCGGTCCCGGGCTGCCGGCCGGGCAGCACAGCAGCCAGCAGCACGGGTGCCAGGAGCACGGCGAGGAAGGCCGTTGCCCACAGCGTTCGTTCCAACTGGCGTCGCACGCCACGCAACCTATGGAGAACCGGGTGCCTACCCGGCCCAACCTGAGAGCGTTGGTGGCTCGTGGTCGCCCACCAGCCCCTGAGGCGCGACGAGCGACCCGCGATTACTCCGAACAGCCCGGGCGTTACTCCATTTGCCGGGCAACACACTCATCAACAACCGATAACCCGATGGATTCGACCAGTCATCCTGCCGGTCATCGATCGGCCATCGTTCGGACATCGTCACACCGCTACTGTTGCCGCCGATGCAAATTGATCAACACGCGACGGTGCTGCGGCATCCGGTTCTGCTGATGGTGCCGCTGCGACACACAACGAGCCGGATGCTGCAGGCGTTACGGTCCACCGGGTTCGAGACCCGGATCCTGGACGCCGTCCCGGACGTCTTGGACGCGGCGCGCACACACAACCTCGCGGCACTCGTGCTCGACGTCGCGCTGAGCGGCCCGGATCCCCGAACCTTCCTCGACGAGCTGCGCAGGGCCGCCCCGCAGCTGCCGATCATCGCGCTGACCTCCCGCGAGCAACGGGAGCAGACCGTGTCGCTGCTGCGGGGCACCTTGGACGACTACCTGACCACCCCGTTCCCGGTGGAGGAGTTGGTGAGCCGGCTGCGGCTGCGGGTCTGCGATCAGCTCACGGAGGACCGGACCGTGCTGCGCGCCGGGATGGTCACCGTCGACACCGCGCTGGGGCTGGTCAGCGTCGCGGGCCGGCTGGTAACGCTGTCCCCGACCGAATACGCCCTGCTGGTCGCGCTGGCCAGCCGGCCAGGCCAGCCGGTCTCCCAGGACCGCCTCACCACCGCCGTCTGGGGCCGTCCCAAGGCCTCCAACCTCGTCGAGGTCTACATCGGCTACCTCCGCCGCAAACTCGGCCCCGACCGCATCCGCACCGTCCGCGGCACCGGCTACGTCCTCGACGGCTGAGGCCTGCCCACGCCGAACAGCGCACCACCGAGCGCCGCCTAGGAGCAGAATCGGGTACATGCGCCGTCGGTTGTTCGAGCACGAGCATGACGCCTTCCGGGAGAGTGTGCGGGCCTTCCTGGCCAAGGAGGTGCTGCCGCATCTGGAGGCCTGGGATGCGGCGGGGATCGTGCCTCGGGAGCTGTTCACCACCGCCGGCGCGGCGGGTTTTCTCGGCATGGCGATCCCCGAGGAGCTCGGTGGCGGCGGTGTGTCCGATTTCCGGTTCAATGCGGTGCTGGGCGAGGAGATCATGCACGCCGGAGCCGGCGGCGCGGGGCTGGGCCTGACCCTGCACAACGACATCTGCCTGCCGTACTTCCTGGACCTGGCCACCGAGGAGCAGCGGCAGCGGTGGCTGCCGGGCATCGCCGCCGGGGAGCTGATCACGGCGATCGCGATGACCGAACCGGGGGCGGGCTCGGACCTGGCGGGCATCGTCACTACGGCGGTGCGCCGGTCGGACCACTACCTGGTCAACGGATCGAAAACCTTCGTCAGCAGTGGAGTCAACGCCGACCTGGTCATCACCGCGGTGAAGACCGACCCGCGGGAACGCCACCACGGGATGAGCCTGCTGGTGCTCGAGCGCGGGATGGCCGGCTTCGAGCGCGGCCGTAACCTCGCCAAGCTGGGTCAGCACGCCCAGGACACCGCTGAGTTGTTCTTCCACGACGTCGAGGTGCCGGTGACCAACCTGCTCGGCGCCCAGGGCCAGGGCTTCGCCCACCTGGTGGACCGGCTGCCTCAGGAGCGGCTGTCGATGGCGGTGGCCGCGGTGGCCGGGGCGCGGTGGGCCCTGGAGTTGACCTTGACCTACGTCAAGGAGCGCACCGCGTTCGGGGCACCGATCGGATCGTTCCAGAACACCAGGTTCCGGCTGGCCGAGATGGCCACCGAGATCGACGTCGCGCAGACCTTCACCGACCGCTGCATCGAGGCGCTGGGCGAGGGCGAGCTGACCGTCGCTGATGCCGCCAAGGCCAAGTGGTGGTGCACCGAGCTGCAGGGCCGCGTGGTCGATTCCTGCTTGCAGCTGCACGGCGGTTACGGCTACATGCTGGAACATCCCATCGGCCGGGCTTTCGCCGACGCCCGCGTCACGCGGATCTACGGTGGCACCACGGAGATCATGAAAGAAGTGGTCGGCCGGTCGCTGGGACTGTGATCGGGGGCACGGTTCACCCACCCCGGGTACATCAGTTGGGGTGAATGTAGGGGTCAGGACGTACGTAAAGCACCTGTTCGGCGATGTCTTCTCTGAGCACCTCAAATCCCCGAGCACGGAGAGGCGGCCCAGAATGAGCAGCTACGACGGCACGGCGGTTGCACACGACATGTTTGCGTTGCTGCACGAGGCCGCAGCACCCGTGGTGACCCGCTGGACCTACTGCGCTGACGACCCCTTCGCGGTGACCATCGAGATCCAGACCCGGGGAAATCGCTTCGTAGACTGGGTGCTGGCACGTGACCTGGTGGTGGAGGGACTCAGCGCGCCCGCCGGGATCGGCGACGTGCGGGTGCGGCCGGCCAACATGGGCGAGTGGGACGTGACGCTGGTCGAGATCTGCTCGCCTGACGGGCACGCCGTGCTCGAGGTGGACCGCGAGCTGCTGCGACAGTTCGTCCAGGCCACCATCAACCTCATCCCGCTGGGCAGCGAGAGCATGGCTGTCGATATCGACGCCGAGATCGAGAAGATCACCCGCAGCTGCGCGGACTGACGCAGCTGCGCCCGGCCTGGGGCAAGGAGTCTTGATGCCCTACCAGGTCGCCGTCTGCGGGCCAAGTCTCGACTGCACTGATGATGACAAAGCTAACGCTTACCGCATCGGTCAACTGCTCGCCGAGCGTGGCGCGGTCGCCCTCTGCGGTGGCGGAATCGGCGTCATGGCAGCCGTGGCATCTGGGGCGCGCTCCAAAGATGGCCTGGTGGTCGGTATCCGACCGAACAACACCCGCGAAGGATCGTCACCCGACCTCTCGGTGACGATCCTGACGAACATGGGCGAGGCGCGTA
This sequence comes from uncultured Actinomycetota bacterium, assembly GCA_963712995.1. Lineage (GTDB taxonomy): Bacteria > Actinomycetota > Actinomycetes > Mycobacteriales > Pseudonocardiaceae. The sequence continues at coordinate 605,206 of CAVQKH010000026.1, forward strand.
ACGCCATCATCGTGTGGAGCGCCGATGCCGTCATCGTGGTCGGCGGCTCCTGGGGCACCTTGAGCGAGCTCGCGCTGGCGAAAACCGCGGCAGCATCCCGGTCATCTCACTCGGCGGCTGGCGGCTTCTCGATAAAGATGGTCAGCCAGTGCCTGGCATCGAACACGTCAACACCCCGGAAGATGCCGTGGGGAAAGCGCTTGGACCCAAATGGTCGTCGGTGGAAGTCCATCGGGAGTCAACATGACGGCAGGTCGGCAAGCCCGCTGCTGGAACGGCCAGCACCTCATGTCCGCCATCCGGCATCACCATGCCCCCGAACCGCCCACCCGTCGTCGATCCGGCAGACGCGATCATGATCATCCAGAAGTAGCTGAACGCCGTGAACTCGACACCAGCGACGTTTCTGGCGCCTGGAAGGTCCGCCTTGTCGAGTTCACGGCGCCCACCGACAGGTCGAGGGTGCTGCGCTGATCGGCTGGCCGACGCTGAGTGGAACTTTGTGCCTGGGGATTTTGGGACGGTCTATTATCGGTGAGCAGGGCGCCTGACCGACCAGGACGGCACGCCCGCCTGCGTAACGCCTCGTTGCGCGGACCGACCGGCGTCGTCATCGCCGCAGCCAAGACGAGATACCCGCAGAGCGCCTGATACTGACCGATTCGCTGGCCGGCGGCCACGCTCCGGTCAGTCACATCGTGCGCCTGCCCATCGACACAGCAGGTGATCTGGATCGTGCTCAGCTGCTCAGCCATGCCGATCCCCATCCGCTGGCGTGAGGTCATCGGGGTGGCACGGCGAGGGTCGGCACGGGCCGATATCAGGGGGTTGGCGCCGAGCGCGGATCCGGTCCACCAACTCAGCGACGAGGTCGTCATTGGCGGCGTTATCCCCACACGCGGCGTTGGCCAGGAAGTACTCACACAGTGCCGTCGCGGCAACCTCAGTGGTGATCGCCGGTGGTCGGCACCACGAACGGGATAGGCCGCTAACTGGTCATCCGCCCGACGTTGATCGGTCGTCGGGGCGATGACCGGCCAACCGGCACCGGTCCCCCGCCCGCCGGGCCGCTCGCCCGCGGGGCGCCTACTGTGTGATTGAGACAGATGACACCGAACACGACGTGAGCCAAGTCGCCCGGAGGTACTGAATCCATGGAACGCCCGGAGCCGCGGACCCTGCTGGAGCGGCTGGTCCAGCAGGGTGATCGCACTCTGGAAGAGATCTGCGAGGATTTCGAACGGTGCGCCCGGCACCACAACGAACGAGGCGCAACGCTCTCCATCCGTCAACTCGGCCGCTGGATGGCCGGGGAGGTCGACAACGCCCGACCCGCATCCAGACGAGTGGCACAACAACTCTGGGGCCATGGCTTCAAGACACT
>CAVQKH010000027.1:0-37968 GCA_963712995.1 uncultured Actinomycetota bacterium
CCAGCCCACCCCGCCGGGCCATGTGACCAGGCGGACGGATAGGGGTTGGAGACAGTGGAACACGACACTAACTGCCAGCCAGCCGGCATTCGTCATTCCTCGGCAAGTTGGCGACGACGCGCAGCCCATTCGGAATCGCGCGGCCGTCCGGCTGCCCAGGCGGTGACCGCGGTGCCCTTCGCGAGCAGGGTGGCCATCGCGTCCGTCGGGTCGTTCGGCGAGCTGTGGACCGCACCGTGGAGCGGCCGGCTCACGACCTGACCCGGATTCGCCAGTAGTGCCGCCTAACGGCCATGCAGTACCGTCGCCCAGCGCACGGCTGATCTCGGCGCCGTTGCGCTCGGCACGGTGACGGAGGGCGGGTGCGAACCACCGGGCAGTTGGTCGGCGGCCGGTACCGGCTGGAGGAGCAGATCGGTTCCGGGGGCATGGGCGTGGTCTGGCGCGCTGTCGACGAGGAACTGGATCGGGTGGTCGCGGTCAAGCGGACCGCCCGCCCTGCCGGTGAGAAGCGCGCGCGCCGGCAGATGCGGCGCGAAGCCCGGGTCGCGGCACGGCTGGACCATCCGCATGTCGTCGCCTTTATCGACGAGGTGATGGAGGGCCCCGAGCAGTGGCTGGTCATGGAGTACGTGCCGTCCCAGAGCCTGGCGCAGATCCTGGACCAGTGTGGTCCCCTAAGCCCCCACCAGGTGACGCGCATCGGCGCGCAGATCGCCAGCGCGCTGGAGGCGGTGCACGCCACCGAGATCGTGCACCGGGATGTCAAGCCGGGCAACATCCTGGTCACCGAGAATGGCACCGCCAAGCTGGCCGATTTCGGGATCTCCCGTCCCATCTGCGGTGACGTGACGGTGACCGATTCCGCCGTGATCGGCGGGACGGTGGCCTTCCTCGCCTCCGAGGTCGCCGACGGGCAGGAAGCCACGCCGGCCTCCGATGTCTTCGCGCTCGGGGCCACCCTGTTCGCCGCGGTCGAGGGCATCCCCCCGTTCGGCACCGCCGATAACCCTTTGCTGGTGTTGCGCCGGGCTGCCGCGGGTGACCTGCTGCCATTTCGCCGGGCCGGGCCACTTGCCCCGGTGCTGTCCGCATTGCTCCAACCCGACCCGGCGAAGCGGCCCGACGCGGCGTCGACCCGGAAGATGCTCCAGGAACTCGCGGCCACCTCGACCAGCGGGGAGGCGCCGTTGCCGTGGCCAACCGGGAGCGCGCGCCGGCCACGACGTTTCCGGCGTCGCGCCATAGCCACCGCGAGTGTGGGCGTCACGGCGCTGATGGCTATTGCCGGGTTGCTGGTGCTGCGCCCGGATGGCCCGCGGGTCGTCCTGGGCGATCCCCGGACGGCCGACCCCTGCGCGCTGACTGACTCCGCCCCCCTCACCCCGTTCAGCAACGGCACGACCAGCCTGGAGACGGCCTACGGCAACTTCAATCGATGTGACGTCGTCCTGACCAGGAGCGGTGGCACTCGCGTGCAGGTCAAGGTGGAATTCGAGAAGCCTGCGCCGCCCAAGGGAACCATGGAGGAAGTGGGCGCGTTTCCCGTCTTCAAGCAACCCGAGAAAAGCGGCTTCTGCGGCCGGACGGTGCCATTGGCCGACCATAACCTGGTCACGATCACCGCCAAGCTGCTCACCGATCGCGGTCCAGCGGACCTGTGTGGCATGGCGAAGGCCGAGACTCGCCACGTGGTCAACAAGCTCACCGCGCTCGGCAGGGGCGCGATTCCCCGGCGCGCCGCGCCGCCCGAACCTGAGTCGCTGGCCTGGAAGGATGCCTGCGCGCTGCTGGACTCCGATACCGTCACTCGTGTCCTCGGTGCCAGCAACCCGGAGAGCGGCTTCGGGGATTGGGAATGCCGCTGGAAAAGCCCTACCAGCGGGCTCTCGGTGCTTTTGGCCTTCGATCGAAACAAACCGTTGACCGAGCCTGAGGACGGACGCCGCGAAGTACTCGGCGACCACGAGGTCTACATCGGGAAGGAACACGATCAGAATAACTGCCGCGCCCGGGTGGTCTACCGGCCATTTCCCGACGGGAATGGAAAGCACCCCTACGAACTACTGAAGATCGTCGTCGAGGGCCCGCAGACCCCGGTCGAAATGTGCGGGCCGGCCCGTGAGCTCGCCACCGTCGCCGCGGCTAAGCTACCGCAGTCGCACTGAGAGCCGAGCCTGTCAGTCCGGCGAGCACCGATGCGGTCAACTCCGACGCCAAGCGGATCCCACGGAGGTCAGCGTGGACGTGGCAGACACTCAGCAGCTCTCGGCTACTCACGGCAGCTTGGCCTTGGGCGTCCCCTCGTCAGCACCCGGCACGATCTTCGCGCTCGCCGTCACCGGTGGCATCGCGATCAAGCCACGCCAAGGCCGCACCATCCTGTTCGGGCGCAACCGGCCCGAGGTGCACGTCTGCGTAGGCGAGGACGATCCGCAGGTGAGCCGCCAGCACGGTCTGCTGACCCACCACCGCGGTCAGTGGCGAGTCAGCAACACCGGGCGGCTACCGCTGCGGTTGCCCGGCGCCCGGAAGCTGTTCCCCGACGATGAGCCGGTACCGCTCCCGCTGGGATATACGCCGCTGTTCGTGCAGGGCACCCGCGGGCGGGAGCACCTCTTGGAGCTGTATGTGACCGGGTCCGACGGGCAGCGTCCGGTGGCTCGACACCACGATCACACCCAGCTGCCCAGGGTGTGGCGGTTACATAAGGACGAGCGGCTGGCGCTGATCGTGCTGGGCCAGCACTACCTGCTGCACGACGAACACCCACATCCCCTGTCTTGGCGGCAAGCGGCCGAGCAGCTCGCCGAGCTGCAACCGGAAGACGGCTGGACAGCCAAGCGGGTCGAGCACATGATCGTCTCAGTGCGGACGCGGCTGTCCCAGGGGGGTGTCGCCGGTCTTACCCGCGAGGAGGTCGGCGAGCCGGTCGGCAACACCCTGAACCACAACTTGCTGACCGAACTCGTGCACTCCACCACACTCGTCCCACCGGATTTGGCAATCCTCGACGACCTTCCGGAGGCGTGAACCGCCACCGCGTGGGCGATCACGCCGGCCGGCGGGACTGTGCTGGGCTCAGCCAAGATTGGCGCTCCTGGCGACGAGCAGGACTGTCGTACCTCCTCTGTTGTTACGCCACCTAAAGGTGTCCTGGAATTTGATATTGTCGCCGACAAAGACGGGATCGAAGCTACCATGGAAACGGTAATTCGGGGCCCCACGGCGTGGCGGGTCCGCGGGCTTCGATGATCCATTACGGAACCATCTCATGCCGCTATCGACCACGACTCCTCTTACTGTAGGTGAGACTGGCGCCATCCGGACTGGCCGAGCTGACCGAGATCATGCGAATGTTGGCGGGGGCTTGGCTGACCGAGATCATGCGAATGTTGGCGGGGGCTTGCGCTGCTATCGTGGTGGACGCTAAGAAGCCGACACCCAGGATCGCGCACAAGAACGTGACGGTGAGCCTGCCTCCAGACCTCCTGAAGTAGCTTCTTGATCGAGCTCTGACCTGGGGCGTCCGTGAGGCGTTCGCATGAAAATCTTGTGGATATCATGGGCCTGCGAAGGGCCGGTCTGGGACGTGAGATCACGGTTTGGGTGCCTCAGGTGACATGTCGTGTCACTTCCGGCACCGAAACCGTGATCATGAGCGTAGTGCCGTCCTGACGTGGGCCACCACCGCCCGCGGGCTGGGACGTTGTTCGCCCGCTCCTACCGCATCGCCTGCTGAGGTAGCGCCCGGTTGATGGGGTCATGGGTGTGCGTTCCACACGAGCTGGTGGTGCGCAGGCGGGGCGACGGGCAGATGGCGGCTCGCCGCCAACGAGCGCCGTATCGATCGACGTTCATGACCTACTTCAGGAGGTCTGCGCCTGACCGATCCGATAGGCGGCGAGAATGATTGTTTTTCATGAGAATCCTTTTCTGTGATAGCAATGAACTCAGTGGGCGCGGACGGTAGCGACGAACGGGGGGAGGGGTCTCCGTTCCCATCATTCAGAGGTGAGGTCGCCGGTCGCTGTCGTCAGGTGATTGGTGGTCGGTCTGGATAGTCGCGCGGAAAATGGTGCCGTGATTGTCAAGATCGTCGATCAATGTCGAACTCGCCGGTCCCCTTACATGCACCCTGGGCAAATCGCCCGGTACCTGAGGTCTCTCGATCTGCGCGAGTTCCTCATGGGTTGACGTCCCCGCCGTCGGTGCCTTTGTTGTCGGTGTCTTTGTCGTCCTTGTGTTTGCGCTCGTGCTTGTGCTTTTTCTTGTGTTTTTTCTTGCCCTCGTCCTTGTCTTTATCCTCATCCTTATGGTTGGCTGCATCGGCGGAGTCGTCAGGCTTGGCAGACTCACCATCCGGGGTTGTTTCCGCGTTTTGCTCCGCTTGTGGATCGGACAGTGCCGCAGCGCTGGACAGCACCCGGCTGGTCATCGCGGCCTGTGGCAACTCCGATGCAATCGACACCTGCTGGTTGGGTGATATATCGGGCACAGGTGCGGCTGCGGCGGCGGCTGGCGTTGAGAGGGCCGTTGCTAACAGCACCGCAAGAGCCCCGACGCCACCGCCGACTCGGCACATCCGACGTCGGTCAGCAAATGCTGATAAATAAATAGACATGGGTTCTCCCTTGTGAAATATGTGGAAAATTACTGGTGAAAGCCCACCCGATGCGCTGCCTATGCGCGCAATCTGAACGGTTCGAGCGTCGAATTTTGCGGGTGGCCTCGTACTCGTACTACGGCCTCGTCTTGCCCGTGTACCGCGTGACGTCGGCGCCCTGGGCTGGATATGTGCCCGTTGTACAGTCTATTTCAGCAGTGCGGGCCTGGGCACGGGTTCGGCGGGAACTCGGTGCCTGGGACCCAGCTGGACGTGTGGTCAGAGAGGTATCGGCACGACAGGTTCGCACAGTTCCATTCCTGCTGGTAGTGCCTGTGCTGGTATTCGAGGGGATTGTACGTGAAGACGTGCTTGCCGTCTTGGCATGCGTCGAATTTCCGGGCACGAGAAACCCCGTTGTCAACCCATTTTCTGGTCTGGAAGTACCCGGATTTGAAGGTGCCCGCATAGATTCTCTGCCTGTGCGCCGCAGGGTCGAAGGAAAAATCTCCCATCGACTGGAAATTTTTCGCCGGACATGGGCCGGGGGCAGGAGTCGACCAACCCAGATAGGCGCCGGAAGTAGGTGCGGCGGAGGCCGGGCTCGCGGAGGCGACGGATACGGTGACAGCGGCTATTGCCGCCCCCAGGAATACTGCCGCCAGCTGGGCCCGCACGCTCGTTCGGCTGTTGGTTGGAGCTGTCGGAGTACTGACGTTCCGCATATTATTGTCTCCTTGGTCTGCTCGGGTGAACGGATTCGGACGAACGGATGGTGTCATGTCCGCGCCGGGAGAGGTCCCGGCATGGAGACCGTCCGAACGGTCTGTTCCCCCGCGGTATCCCCAGCCCCAGCTACATGGTGGGCCTGGGGAGGCCTCCCCAGGCGTTCCCACTAAGTTCTCCAGCCATGAGAAACACACAGTGGATTCTTGTTCCGGTGCTGATCGTGGGCGCTTGCACCCTTTCCATGGCGCCAGTAGCCACCGCGATGGACCGCATCCGAGCATGCGATCATCCGGCGGATATTCTGGACCTGGCGAACTGGAAGGAAACCCTGCCCACCGGGTCTTCGGGCCACCCCAAAGAGGTCGAGCAACCCAAACTGAAAACCTACTCGGCGGATCCCTGGTTCACGCCGAACGCCCAGTGTGACGGGGTCCAGTTCCGCGCCGCAGTGAACGGTGTGACCACCAGTGGCAGTGGCTACCCGCGTTCGGAGCTGCGTGAAATGACCGGCAACGGTTCACGCGAAGCGAGCTGGTCGACCACGTCCGGCACTAGCACGATGGAGATCGACGAAGCGATCACCCACCTTCCCAAGGACAAGGCACATGTGGTCGCCGGGCAGATCCACGACCAACACGACGATGTGACCGTCTTCCGACTCGAGGGCAGCAAACTCTACGTCACCAAGGGTGACAATGCTCACTACAAACTCGTCACCGACGACTACCAGCTGGGCACCCGGTTCAAAGCCAAGTTCGTGGCCGGCAAGGGCCAGATCAAGGCGTACTACAACGGTAAGCTGGTCGCTACCATCCAGGGCGACTCCTCGGGCAACTATTTCAAGGCGGGCGCCTACACCCAGGCCAACTGCAAAAATTCATCGCCTTGCAAAGCAAGCAATTACGGCGAAGTGGTGATCTACCGTGTGACTGTCAGCCATCAGAACTGATCGATTGCTGGCGCGACAGTGGACGTTACGGGCGCAGTCATTCTCCGCAGATTGACCGCCAGCACGAGGAGATCGATCGGCTTAAGTCGGTCGAGCGGGCTGGGCAGCTGCGCCCGGTGGTCACCGACCTGTGCCGGTTGCGCAACGGCACCCAGCGTGTTCGTCGGCGTCGACGGTCCGTGTGTCGTCGGGCTACATCCCTGCGGGGCTGGTGATGCAACGACTCGACGGCGTCGATCTGGATTCCTCCAGGCCATCAACGCGCTGGCCGATCCTCCCGACCTCGCGGTCATCCTCACCTGCCGGGCGGGGCCGTTCAGTGCCGCTGGTGGTGAACTGGGGCTGAGAATCGCAACTGCCCAGCGCAGACTGCATCGGATGCCACGTGCTGTACGACGACGAACTACCCGGCTGTGGCCACAGCCGTGATCAGCTGCTTGATGAGGTCGCTGGTGGGAGCGTGCGGGACGCTCTGCACCAGCTGGCGTGCCTGATGGCGTTCTGGGCTACGAAGCGGGGCGATCAGTGAACGAGATCGACGTCAGGACCCATCGCCCGACGACGGCCGCGCTTGGAAGCGTCGCCGGTTGCCCTGGCCGCAGTGACCGGCCGCGGATACTACTTACTGATTCGGCACTTTCGCTGGCGTGATCCGAGCCGTTACGGTCGGTGGCGAATGGTCGCGGGTGTCGTGGTGCCCGTCGCGTCCGTGTCGCCCCCAAGGAGGACGATGGACACCCAGCCGCCCGGACTCGCCCGTTGTTGCCGACCTTAAGGTCTGTGGCCGCTGGTCGAGCGCGGCGGCGGGTGCCCATGGTAAAGAATGCCGATCCGACGGAAGAGAACTGCGATGTCTGATCAACACACTCCGTTGTGGCGCGACCCGTTGTCCACCCCTGGGGATCGCTTCCCACTTGGACCGCCGCCCGAGTTCTGGTCTGACTGTGATGATGAGCCGAGCGAGGTGGGGATCCGTCCGTTCTCGCTGCGGGGTGTGTTTGCGGTGCCGACGGGTGAGGTGGGGTCGAGTGTCACTTACGACTATGACCCTGAGCGGCAGATCGGTGTGGTGCGCGGCGCGGATGGGGAGGAGATCCCGCTTGTCAAGCACACCAAGCCTGGCGCGACGACGTCTGAGACGTCTGGTTATCCCACCGATGGCGATCCGAAGAATCCTCCGCCGGAGGAGATGCACCCACCCGACTATCAGGATGACTGATCGCGATGACGGTCCTGGTCCTCGCGCGCAACATCGACTCGCATGTCGATCGGGTCGCCGAAGAACTGATGTCCCGGGGTGTCCCGTTCTTTCGCACCGATCTGGCCGCGTTCCCGCAGTCGCTCATGGTGGATTCTCGGCTCGGCCCGGACGGCTGGGACGGGGAGCTGGCCAACGAGTACCGGTCGGTACGGCTGAAGGATATCCGCTCGGTGTGGTATCGCCACCCGTCGCACTTCACGTTCCCGGAGGGCATGTCCTCCGCGGAGCGGCGCCACGCGGCGGCGGAGGGGAAGTGCGGGCTGGGCGGGACGCTGTCGAGGCTGAGGGCGCTGTGGGTGAACTATCCGTCGCGGGAGGCCGACGCGGTCAAGCCCGCTCAGCTCGACGTGGCCCGTGAGTGCGGATTGCGGGTGCCCGAGACGTTGGTGACGAACAAGCCCGGCGCGGTCCGGGCGTTCGCCAAGGAGATCGGCGGTCCGCTGGCGGTGAAGAACCTGTCCGCCGCCGCGATCGCCGAGGCCGGCGGTGTCCAGGTGGCGTTCACGCGCCGGCTCGAACCCTCCGATCTCGATGACCTGCGCGGCGTGGAGACGACGGCACACTTATTTCAGGAATTCATCGAGCCGAAGGCATTCGAAGCCCGCGTGACCGTCGTGGGCGAGAAGATATTCGCGGCTGCCATCCACGCCGGGTCGGACGCGTCGAGAATAGACTTCCGTTCCGACTACGATAATCTCACCTATTCGGTGACCCAGCCGCCGGAGCAGGTGGCCGCCGGGATGCTGGCGTTCATGCGCGCGTTCGGGCTGGTATTCGGGGCGTTCGACTTCGCCATCACCCCCGAGGATCGGTGGATCATGTACGAATGCAACCCGTTCGGGGCCTATGGCTGGCTGGAAACAGAACTCGGATTCCCCATCACCGCTACTCTGGCTGACCTACTCGCTGAGGGGATCGTCCGATCGTGACCTCTTACCCGACCGATCTGTCCGAGGCAGAAGGCCAGCGCGCCCGAGAACGGCTCGCCGCGCTGGCCGACCGGTTCACCGAGGATGGTGACTTGCGCACCGCCGAATGGCGCGAGGCATTCCTGAGCACGTGGCGACACCCCTACGTGCCGGCCTACTACCCATCGCTGGACAAGCCGCCCGTGCTGTGCATCGGCGATCCGGAGCAACGGTCCAGCTGGCTGGACGCGATCTACAGCGATGAAACGTTGGTCACTAAGGTAGCGCCGATCCCGTTGTCCCGCGCGTTTCGCCCAGCAACGGGCTGGATGTACACCAGCTCCTCCACTTTGCCCTCGTTGGTATTGCGGATGCTCGAGACACTGGACGTGCGCAACGGGCACCGCGTGCTGGAAATCGGCACCGGCAGCGGCTACAACTGCGCACTCCTGTGCCAACGGCTCGGCGGCAAACGCGTGACCAGCGTGGACATCGACCCCGAACTGATCGACCTGGCCGGCGAGCGGCTGGCCGCCAACGGCTACACCCCCACCCTCGCCACCGTCGACGGCACCGAGGGCTACCCCGCCAGGGCACCCTACGACCGCATCATCGCCACCTGCGCGGCGCACACCGTCCCGACCGCCTGGCTCAAGCAAGCCGCCCCCGGCGCGGTCATCCTCACCGACGTGCACGGCCTGCTCGGCGGCACCCTGGTGCGCCTGACCGTGGACGCCGAGGGGACCGCCATCGGACGGTTCGTCCCGTACTGGTCCGGGTTCATGCAGATGCGCCGCGCCGTTGAACCGGAGATGCCGGACCGACATCGGTGGGGCGCCGATGAGCCGAGCCGTTCGAGCACCGATGTCGATCCGGCGCCGCTGCGTGCTCACGGGCTGTTCGGGTTCGTCGTGCAATGGCACTTGCCAGATGTCAGCCGAGGATTCGGCACCTCAGACGACGGCCAGCCCACGCTGTATCTGTTCGCTCCGGACGGCTCGGAAGCCTCCATCGAGACCGAGAAGACGCACGGCCGGTATCGCGTCAGCCAGACCGGCCCGCGCCGGTTGTGGGACATCGTCGAACAGATCCACGAGTTCTGGCAGAACGCCGGCCAGCCCCGCTACGACCGCTTCGGCCTCACAGCCACAGCCGCCGAGCAATACGTATGGCTCGACGACCCTGATAACCCGCACCGCTGGCCACTCCCTGTCCGGTGATTCAACGCCTCGGGCTCGCCGTCGAGCTCGGTGGGATCAAGCCGGAAGAACGGCAACGGGTCGGCCAGCTTGGGCACGGCCATGTAGATTGCCCAGCACCAGCGAGCGTGTCTTGTGGCGAGTGCGTAACGCTTGTGCAGTCGCCTCAAGGAACGGCTCGGCCCGCTCAGGGTGACCGAGAAAGAGATAACACGAGCCGGTCAACCGGCCAAGTTGTGTCGGTGAGTAGAAACTCGCGCCCGGGTCGTCGCTGCCAATCTGTGCGAACGCCGTCTCCGCAGCACCTAGCGCCCGTTCGCACTGCCGGTGTTCGCCAAGCATGGCGTAAGCCTCGCCGACATGCAGTAAACTGAGACCGCGCACAGCGTCACTCACACCGCAGCTGTGCTCGACGGCCGCCTGGGCGAAGCTCAGGCCCCTGAGAGGGTCACGTCTCTCGGCGTGACCATACCGCAGTGCAATGTCGTCAAGCGCGGCGGTGTGCTGACCGCTAACTACCTTATCTGCTATCGGTCCGAATGCCGACGCCGCGTTGTCAGGTTCGGCGGGTTCATCCAGCAGTTCGGACAGTGACTGATCCGTGATACCCAGGGCGCGCGCAAGTTTCGGTCGAGCCCAGGGTTGTGGACACGTCTCACCGCGTTCCCAGCGTTGAACTGTCGAGCGCTCCACGCCCACCACCTCGGCCAACCGCTCCTGACTGAAACCAGCCGTCTTGCGCGTGCTGACCAGGCGATCCCGCTTGCCTACCACGCTGTCCCCCTCTCACAGGACGTATCGGACAGTACGCGCTGCGGATGGAGCCGGTCCTGCTGTTCTGCATCAGAACTGCCGCTGACCCAGGCATTGCTGGCCGCAGGTCGCGGAGCTGGCGGTGGGTCGGAAGCTGGGCGCGAACCGGTCTTGCGGGCCACTGGTCGACGTATCATGACCTCCGGGCCGGGGTTGGATCTCCCGTCCCGGAGCTTCCTGAGAAACCGATTGCAGAGGCGACATGCGCCCACCGGATGGCCCCGACGACAACGGTCACGTCATCGATGAGCTGGACCTCGTCCACCCCGCTGGGCCGGTTGCCGGCGAGCTGGAGCTACAGCTCGCCGCGATCGAGGCCGTGCTGCTGGAGCTCACCCAGCGCCTGGCCGCCGAGAGCGACCGGGCGCTGGCCAGGGAGCGGGTGATCGACCGCCAGCACGAGGAGATCGAGCGGCTCCGCTCGATCGAGCGGGCCGGGCAGCTGCGCCCGGTGGTCATCGACCTGTGCCGGTTGCGCAACGGGCTGCTGCGCCAGGCCGGCACGGTGCCCGCCGAGATGACCGGGCCGCAGGTCGCGAACCTGCTCGCCTCGTTCGCCGCGACGGTGGCGGAGGCGCTGGAGCGCTGCGGCGTCACCGTGCTCCCGTGCGAGGAGGGGGACGCCTTCAGACCGAGCAGCCACCAGGTCGCCGCCGTCGAGGAGAGCGAGGACCCGCAGCGGGACGCCACCGTGGCCGAGGTGGTCCAGCACGGCTACGCGGAGATCGACGGCGGGAAGGTCGTGGTCCCGGCACGGATCAGGCTGCACCGTTACCGGACGAAGGAGCAGGCGGATGGCTGAGGGCACCGGCCGAGTCTTCGGCATCGATCTGGGCACCACCTACTCGGCGATCGCCTACATCGACGAGACCGGGCGCCCGACGGTGTGCCGCAATGACAACAACTCCGAGATCACGCCCTCGGTCGTGCAGTTCGAGACGCCGACGAACGTCGTGGTCGGTGAGTCGGCCAAGCAGTCGGCGTTCATCGACGCCGACAGTGTGGTGAGCCTGATCAAGCGGCAGATGGGTGAGGACCGGGAGTATGAGTTCCACGGCGAGGTGCACACCCCGGAGTCGATCTCGGCGCTGATCCTGCGCCGGCTGGCCGCTGACGCGGCGCACTACACCAACGGTCCCGTCGAGCAGGTGGTGATCTCCGTTCCGGCGTACTTCGGGGCGCGGCAGAAGGAGGCCACCCACAAGGCCGGCCTGATCGCCGGGCTCGATGTGGTCGGGATCCTGCCCGAGCCGGTGGCCGCCGCCGTGCACTACGACCTGACCAGGGACGCGACCGACAAGACGGTGCTGGTCTACGACCTGGGCGGGGGCACGTTCGACACCAGCGTGATCCGGGTGGGCCCGAGTGAGATCACCGTCGTCTGCACCGATGGGGACACCAACCTGGGCGGCGCCGACTGGGACGCGCGGCTCCGTGATCATCTCCTGAGCTCCTTCGTCGCGCAGGCCGCGCCCGCGGAGTCACCCGAGGACGACGCGGAGTTCCTCCAGGAGGTCGCGAACAAGGCCGAAGAGGTGAAAAAGCACCTGTCGTCGCAGGAGAGCCGGCCGGTGCAGCTGCGCTTCGCGGGCGCCGCGGCGCGCATCGAGGTGACCAGGGCCGAATTCGAGACGATGACCGCGGACCTGCTGGACCGCACCATCGAGATCCTCCGGCGCACGCTGGACACCTTGGAGCAGCGCGCACCGGGCGCGACGATCGATGAGGTGCTGCTGGTCGGCGGATCCACCCGGATGCCGATGGTGGCGGCCCGGCTGGCCAAGGAGTTCGGCTGGGAACCCAAGCTGCACGACCCGGAGCTGGCGGTGGCCAAGGGCGCGGCGATCTTCGCGCTGTCCCGGGTGGTCTACCGGATGCAGCAGGAGGCCATGGACAGCGCCGGCAGCGACGCCGAGGCGGAGCAGGAGGCCGCCAAGGTCGTCACCGAGGTCGCTCGCCAGTACGGCATGTCGGAGCAGATGGTCTCCCAGCTCTCCGGCAAGAAGACCCAGAGCGTGCTGCCCAAGGCGTTCGGGGTCCGGCTGCTGGATACCGACAACCCGGCCCGGGAGTACGTCAAGCATCTGGCGTTCGCCAACGACCCGCTGCCCACCGGTGAGCGCACCTTCGTGGCCAGGACCATCCGCCACAACCAGACCGAGGTCCTCATCGAGCTCTACGAGCAGGCCGGCACGGTGCTGAGCGAGGAGCTGGCGGCGAACACCCCGATCACCGAGGGCAGCGGCCTGATCACCGGCGTCCCGCCACAGCCCGCCGGGCAGTTCGCCTCGATCGACATCGTGATGTCCATCGACTCCGACGGGCTGCTGGCGCTGCGGGCCACCGAGCGCAGCACCGGCAACGACCTGGTCATCAAGGTCTCGGTCGGGTTGTCCGCGGAGCGGCTCGGGATCGCCATCGACGCCGTCTCCAAGATCTCGATCTCGAGCTGACGCAGATGGCTGGCTTCGATCCGCAGGCCTACACCGACCAGGTGCTCAAGCCGTTGCGCAGGCGGCTGCCGCACCTTCCCGACGATCTGCTCACCCGCTACGCCGTCGAGGAGACGATGGATTCCGCGGCGCTGCGCGAGCGGATCGCCGCCGTGATCCGGCTGTGGAACAAGGCCGCGATGAAGGCCGGGCCGACCGGCCTGGTCTGCCAGCAGTTGCTCCGCGAGCACGGCGAGCTGGAGCGCAGCGCGGAGCTGCACAACCCGAGGTGGTGGCAGAGCTGGGCGAGCACCCGCCACCAGCAGCTCGATTCGGCTATCGCGGAGCTGGCCGCGCTGCTGGCCGCCAGCCACGGCGAGCTCGGCGTGATCACCCGCAACCAGCTGCGGGCGGCCGCCGCCGCTCACCCAACCCTCGGGGATGCCGAGGTCGAGGCGGCCGGCAAGACCGCGGAACTGCGGATCGTCGAACCCCTCGAGCTGCCGACCGAGTCCGGGATGCGCGGCAGCCTGGAGAGCCTGAACACCAAATTGCTCGCCGCGGGCATCGACAGCATCCCCCGGCTGCTGTTCCCCGACCTGTCCACCTTCGGCCTGCTCGGTGGGTTCAGCGCGATCAGCTTCACGGCGACCAGCGCCGCCGTGACCCGCGCCGCCGTGACCCGCGCAGCGCCTGCGGAGCGCGACGCGACGCTGTCCCAGCACGTCGCCGAGCAACGCGCCGTGGAACTGGACACGTTGCCGGACAGCGCGGCGACCCGCGCGCAGCGGGAGGCCGTGGGCATCCTGATCAGCGAGGCGAAAGCCGGTGCCGACCTCACCGCGCTCGCGCTGTTCCACCTGTTACAGCAGGTGCGGGACAGTCATGCCGAGGGCGCCCAGCCCCGCACCTTGTTCACCCTGCTGATCCGCCGCGGGCTGCGGGAAACCGATGCCGGCCGGGTCGTGGTGAGCGTGCTGGCCGAGTCCGCCCAGCGGCCGGCGAACGGCCGCGACCCGCTCGTGGCGGTGACCGGCCTGCTGGCCGGTGGGAAACTCCTCGCCGCGCACCAGCTCGCGTCCACCCTGCCAGGCCAGCCGGGTGAGCAGGCCCGCGAGGCCGTGCGGCGCCAGCGCGACCAGGTGGAGAGCCTGCGCTGGGAGGCCAGGGAGGAGCTGCGGGCCGGCCGCGACGTGCGCGCCCGGGCGCAGCTGCGCGAGGCGCTCCGGTTGGCTGGTGACCTGCCCGAGCTGGTCAGCGAGCTCGCCACGGTGCCGGCCGCGCCGGTGACCGCCCTCACCGCGAACCCGGACGGCACCGGCGTCCACCTTGCCTGGCGCCCAGCTCCCGACCACGACGCGGCGACCACGTTCCGGGTGGCCCGCCGGGATGGTCGCGACCCGGTCGACGCCGAGGACGGCTGCCCGATCCCGCTCACCGCCGGGCACTCCACCAGTGGGTACTCAACTAACGACGAGGCACCTCCGGTCGGGCGGCGGGTGCACTACGCGGTGTTCGCACGCGTCCCGGGCGGGCCGTGGTCCCTGCCGGCCTGCGCCGGCGTTCAGGTCGTCCCGCCGGTCACCGACGTGGTGATCGAGGGCGGGCGCGACGTCGTCACGGCACGGTGGCGGACCCACCCCGACGTCGCGACCGTCGAGGTCCGCCGCACCGTGGGCCTGCCCGAGGGCCAGGGCGAGCCGGTGAGCGTCGACCGCAACCGCGGGTTCTGCGACGAGACCGCCATCGACGGCGTCGCGTACTTCTACACGCTGATCGCCTGCTACCCGCACCCCGACGGTGGCACGCTGCGTTCCGCGCCCGTCGTCGTGCGCGGCGCGACCCGACCGGAGGCCCGGCCGGTGACCGCGCTGACCGCCACCCCCGCCGCCGGCGCCGGCCTCGCGGTGCGGCTGTCCTGGTCGCAGCCCCCCGGCAGCGAGATCGTCATCCGGCGCTGCGCCCGTCCGAGCCCCTGGGAATACGGCCAGGTCGTGGCGTTGGGAGACGTGGCGGGCTACGGCGTGGAGCTCGACGGCACGCGCACCGCGAAGGGCGAGTCGATGACCCTTGTCGCGCCGGTGCCCCCCGGCCGCTCCTACTGCGTGCCGTTCACCCTCGGCGTGGACGGCGCGGTCCGCGGGCAGGACGCCGTGGTGGCCCTGGCCGATCCAGTGCGCAGGCTGCGCGCCCAGCGCTTCGGCGACGATGTCCGCCTCACCTGGTGCTGGCCCGACGAGGTGGGCGTGGGTGAGGTGCAGTGGGCCGGTGGCCGGCGCCGGATCACCCTTGCCCAGTACCGCGACGAGGGCGGTTGCCGGTTACGTGGTGTCCCGGAGCTCTCCCGGGTGGAGGTGGTCGCGGTGCTGCTCGGTGAGGGCGGCGAATGCCGCTCCGCCGCCACGTCGGTGCTCGTCGAGCAGCGGCTGGCGCAGCTGAGCTACCAGCTGCGCCGCAGCGGCCACCGCCTCACCGGCGGCGTGAAGTGCGTGGTGACGCTCTCCGGTGAGCAGCCCGTCTCTGACGTCACGGTCATCATCGTGGCCGCGACCGGGCACGCCATGCCGGGCTCACCCGAGGTGGGTGTGGAGCTGCTCCGGCGCCGGGTCGCGATCGACCCCGCGACGCCGGTGGTGCTGGAGGTGCCCGTGCCGCGCTTGCCCAAGCCGTACTGGCTGCGGTGCTTCCTCGGTGACGGCGCGCCGGTCCAGCTCACCGACCCCCCGGTCGGCCAGTTGAAGGTGTCCTGACATGGCCACCGTCGCCTGCCCGTACTGCTATCACCGCATCAACCCGGGCAAACTGGCCTACCAGTGCCTGGGACGGGGCGTGCCGGGTGGCCCGAGATGCGCGAAACGGGAAGACGAGTTCCGCCAGCAGCTGACCAACGTCCGGACGGCGGCCTACCCGACCTTCGAGTCGGCCTCCCGCTGGATACCCGGCAGCCCCAGCACATCAGCGTGCCCGCACTGCGGCGGCCTCACCGGCCGGCGCGCCTGCCCGACCTGCCACACCCCGCTGTCGTCGATCTTCGCGGCCAGCCACAGCCCGCTCGTCGGCATGGTCGGTGGTAAGGGCGCGGGCAAGACGGTCTACCTGTCGGTGCTCTACCACGAGCTGCGCACGACGGTGCGGCGCCGGTTCCTGGCCGACATCCAGCTCAGCGGTGATCAGCAGGGCGCCACCGGCTCGGCACGGCAATGGCTGGAGAACTACGTCGAGCAGCTCTTCACCCACGGGAGGTTGTTCGAGCAGACCCCGGAATCGGTCAACGGGCAGCGCGCGCCGGTCGTCCTCGAGTGGCGCCAACCCAGGCGCCGGCTGGGCCGGCAAACCTACGGCACCTCGACTTTCAAAACCACGGTGCTGTCGTTCTATGACGCCGCCGGCGAGGACCTCACCAGCCAGGATCGGGCACACACCCAGGCCTACCTGGGGGTGGCGGACGGGCTGGTGCTGCTGCTCGACCCGTGGCAGCTGCCAGGGGCGATGGAACGCATCGAGGTGCCCGCCGCGGTCGTGCGGGAAGCCGAACCGCCGCTGCAGGTACTCAACCGGATCACCGAGCTGCTGCGGGTCGCCCACCAGGTCAAGGCGAGCAAGCGGATCAAGGTACCGCTGGCCGTGGTGTTCGCGAAGATGGACGCATTCTTCCCGGTGCTCGGCGGCAACCACCCGCTGCTGGTCAGGCCGCCGGCGCAGTCAGGTTACGGCCAGGTGGCCGGCTACGACGAGGTGGCCGGCCAGAGCACGCACGAGCACGTGCGGGCCATGCTGCACGAGTACAACGCCGATGACATCGATGCCCACCTGATGCACAACTACACGAGCTTCCGCTACTTCGCGGTGTCGGCCCTGGGTGCGGCTCCCGACTACGCGGCGAAGGCCGTCGACGCCGGCGGGGTGGCGCCCTTCTGCGTCGAGGAGCCGCTGCTGTGGCTGCTCCACGGATTCGGTGTGATCGACCGGAGCCGGGCGTGAGCGGCGGTTTCGGCTCGCTCTACTACACCGACTGCCGGCCGGGGCAGGGCCTCGCGGGTGGCGCCGGGTTCCAGTTCCAGGCCGCCTCCCCCGGGATCGCTCCGGAGGCGCTGCGGCTCGTGCAACGCAGCGCGCTGTATGAGCCGCCGGTGCGCTGGATGCGGGAGCGTCGCCCGGTCGCCGGCTACCCACCGTCGCTGGCGCACACCGTCGAGGGCGGGATGTTCAGCACCGCGGCGGGGCGCTACCTCGGCCAGGAGGTGAACGGCACCCGGGAGGGCAACCAGTTCACCCACGCCGTCATCACCCGCGACCCCGCCGACTACGGGTTGGTGCGGCCCGCGCAGCTGTGGGGCGCACCCTGGTGGGCTTGCGAACCCGCCCCGGCGACCGCGCTCACCGAGTTGGCGGCGCACCCGGAACCGGGACCGCTCGACGTCGAGACCGTCCGCGACCGGGTGCGTGCCGCCGAGGGCGGCCAAGCTCGGCTCACTGCGCTGCTCTCGGCGATCCATCACCTCGCCGACCCCGGCCGCCGGCGCACCGTGGTGCTCGTGACGGGCGACCCCGAGGCAGCCGCCTGCTGGATCGCCGCGGCGACCCTGCTCCTGCCGGCGCCGGCTGCGTTGCGGGTCAGCTTCAAGATCTTCGTGGCGGACGGTCAGTACGGCCGGCACGACATCATCGCGCTGCATCCGGACTGGGCCGGGCGCTGGGCGGACACCGCAGCCGGCAGCGGGCTCGCCGTGTTCGACCTGGATCGCGGTGCTTACACCACCGTGGAGACCACCGCCGCCGCGGGTTTCTGGGTCCCCCGCCTGCTGGCCGAGGATCCCTACGACGTGGTCGACTCCGTCGAGCTCGCGGGCCAGTTCGCCCGGTCCCGCGCCGCCGGCGTCGGCGAGCCGACCAGCGCCGACGTCGGCGAGCCGACCAGCGCCGACGTCGGCGAGCCGACCGATGATGACCGCCTCGTTGCGGTCATCGTCGCCGCCGGTGAGCGGCTCACCGCGCCGGAGCCTGCCGCGCAGGCCGCCGGCTGGTTGCTGTCCGCACCCGAGGACGTCCTGGGGATCGCCCGCGACCCGGTGCTCGCGGCGGTGCTCGAGGCGGCCCCTGGCGCGTCAGTGTTGCGTGCTCTGGCCGGCGCCGCCGCGGCACGCGGGTGGGTGTCCGCGGGCCCGCAGATCCGGCGCGGGCTGCTCACCGCCGAGATCGGTGAGGCGCTGAGGGCCTCTGATGGGGTGGCCGCGCTGCGGCGGCTCACCGCGTCCGCGCCGCTCGATGGCCTGGTAACCGGCCAGCCGGTTGCGGACCCGGAGCCGGGTTGCGCGCAGATCGAGCAGGCGCTGCGCGAGGCGCGTCCGGACCAGGTGCCTCTGTTGCTCACGATCGCCGGCCGGCACGCCGCGACGCCCGTCACCGCCAACTTCCGCGACGCCGCCGCCCGGTTCGCCGCCTGGTGGGTCACCCAATGCGATCCCGGCCTTGCGCCTGACCGGTGGCCGGCGCCGCCCGAGGCGCTGGACTGGGTGCGCGACGTGTTGCGGGACTGGTTGGCCGGCCCGAGGCACGCCTACGCGGTGGAGGCGATCCGGGTCCGCTGGTGGCGTTCGCTGTGGGGGGAGGCCTGCGATCCCGGCGACGAGCTGGACCGGCAGCTGATGTCGCTGGCCTACCAGCACCTGAAGGGCTCCGAGCGGGATCAGCTGATGCGTGATGTGCAGGAGTGGGCGTTCGCGCGGATGGCCGGGCAAGCGCATCCCAGCACGGTGGCCTGGGAGATCGTTTTCGACGGGAGGACGCCCGAGGTCACGGAGGCGGCTGCCTTCCTTGCGGGTGTGGTGGACCGTGGCTGGAGCATCTCACCCGAGGTCGGGGCCTGGATCTGCGCAGCGCTCGAGTTCGCCGGGGTGCTCTCGGAGGAGGGCCTGCGGGCGATCGAGCAGCTCCGCAGCCAGGGGCACCCGGTGCCGCTGTCGCTCACGCAGCGCCCCTCGGGCGAGGACGCCGTGGTACACGCCGGACTCAAGCCCCGCCGGTGGAGCCTGCGCCGCCGACCCAGCGCGGGTCCGGACCAGCCGCCCGGGACCTCAGGCGGGTGAGCGGTGCCCGCATTCATCGGCGCGGTACTCGTGCTCGCTCTCTACGGCGGGTTGTGTTACTACGCCTTCGTCTACGTGGTCGCCCCCGCGTGGCCCTCTGTGATCATCGTCGGGGTCGGGTTCGGGGCGCTGCTGGTGACCGTGGTGCTGATCGGGGTGCTGCTCGGCGTGGCCGGTCTGGCGGCCCCGCCGGTCACGCCGGAGGAATTCCGTACCCGGCTGCCGCGCCTGAAGTCGAACTTCGAGCGCGACAGCGCGTGGCCGGGTTACCTGTTCGGGCAGAGCCGAACCGACCTGCTCGCGGCGCTGAGGCTCACCGCACGCGGGTTGGTGCGGATCTGGATGTTGCTGATCGGGTCCGTGGCCGAGGCGCCGGTGGTGCTGGTGTTCTGGCCGCTGCTGCTGTTGCCACTGCTGGGGGCTCTCGCGCTGACCGCGGGTGTCGTCCTCGGCGCCGTCGCGGCCTACGGGCTGGTCGCGGTGGTGCTGACGTTGGCCTGGGTCGGCTGGTTGTGCACTGTCGGCCTGCTGCGCGGGGTGGACCTGGGTGTGCGGGTGCTCCGTGGCGCCAAGGCCACCTGCCACTACTCGGGCTGCAACTTCCGCAACCGGTTGCCGGCCTACCGCTGCGGGTGCGGCCGGACCCACCACGACATCCGGGCCGGCCGGCTCGGTGTGTTCGCCCGCCGGTGCGAGTGCGGCGCGTTGCTGCCGACCACCGTCCTGCGGGCCGCGGCCGGTCTGGTGCCGGTGTGCCAGAAGTGCAACCGGGAACTGCGCCCCGGGGCGGCTGTGCTCACCGACGTGCTGATCCCGGTGTTCGGACCGGCCTCGGCCGGCAAGACCCGGCTGGTGCGCGCCGGCATGGTCGCGCTGGACGCGCACCTGGCCGCGGCCGGCGGGTCGCTGCGCCCGGTCGGGCCGGAGAGCGAGGACACCTTCTCCGACGCCATCACCGTGGTGAGCTCCGGGATGCAGACCACCAAGACCGAGGCCGATCGGCCACCGGCGGGCATCACCGTCCTGCTCACCGCGGTGCGCCGCCAGGCGCTGCTGCACCTGTTCGACGCGGCCGGGGAGTTCTTCAGCGACCGCGAGCAGGGCAGCGAGCTGCCCTTCCTCGACGACGCGCAGGGCCTGGTGTTCGTGCTCGACCCGTTCTCGATACCCGCCGTCGCCGGCGAGCTCACCGGGACGCTGGCCTCCCGGTTGCAAGCCGCTCAGCCGGCCAGGATGCACCCCGAACAGTCCTACCCGATCACCGCGCAACTGCTGCGGGACCAGGGCATCGATCTGGCGCGCAAGCCGCTGGCCGTCGCCGTGGTGAAAGCCGATCTGCTCCTCGCGCTTCCCCCGGGTGCGGGCCTGCGGTCCGGCGCAGGATCAGGCGCGGTCGAGGCCTGGCTGCGGGACAACGGGCTAGGTAACCTGCTCGACGGTGCTGCGCGCGATTTCGGCGCGGTCCGTTATTTCCTGGTGTCGTCGCTGACCGCGCAGACCGACGCGCAGGGCTGGGCCCTGCCCACCTCGCCTGCGCAGCCACTGCTGTGGCTGCTGGGCAGGGCCGGGGTGGGCGTCCCGACGCAGATTTCGGCGGTCGCACCGTGAGTGCCCCCCTGCCCCCGCACTACCGATCGTTCCGGGTCGTGCTGGTCCTGGTCCTGGTGGGAGCCTTCGCCGCTGCCGCGTGGTGGATTGCGCAGCCCGGGGTGCTGGACGAGATCTTTCGGTTGCTCCAGGGCGGAGGTTGATCTGAGTGCGAGATCATGGACGGTGCGGCGATCTGGGAACGCATCATCGCATCGTACGGACCCTGCTTGGCCGTCCTGCCCGGTGCCCGACTTGGCGGGTCACGCATGCCGAGACTGAGGCCGAGCGCGGGATGGACCTCGCCACGCAGGCATTTGGGCAGCTCGAACGCGAGCCCTACGGCATTGCCTACGGGCGGATCCCAGCGGTCTCCGACGTAGAGCACCGATGACGTCCACCGGTAAGTCGAGCGACTTCAAGATTTGCTAGCGCGGGCGATCTGGTTACCGGCCAGACCACCTGCAGTCCTAATCTGCTTTAGCTCGCGCAGTCACGGACGCGCGTCGGGGTAGAGATTCCCATCGGTGAAAGTCTCAGGCTGTCAAGCCTCTGCCTGGCGTTCCCGCTCAGTTCCGAAGGTCGAAACATGACCGAAAGTCCTGGAATGTGTCCCGGTAGTCACCACCGCGAGCGATCACCGCGCCGAACACTGCGAGGAACGTATGCCGTGGCACGCCCAGCCAGTCCGCCCCGCTACCGTACTCTTGGGGGCTCGTCGACGGATGGTCTCCCCCACGCCGAAGAACACCGCCTCGATCACCCGCACACCACCTTCCGGCTCTCGGTGGAACAACCCGTTTCAGGCTACGAGGCAGCGTGGGGTCTGGTGGGAGACGTCGGTGTTGAAGCAAGTTTGGAGCCGCGCGACCAGGTGGAATCGCGCTGGCAAGCCCCGCTGAGGGGCCGGACGAGCAGGCTCATCGATTTGGGTATGGTCTCGCAGTACGAGGAGACCGGAAATAGGCTACGAACCCCTGGAGCAAGATCGTGAGTGCCGCGTTCGCGACTCGCCTGCTCGGCTGGAAAGACAGTCCGAAGCGGGATGGTAAACCGAAGAACAGTCTTGGTTGGATACATGTACCTAACTGTGCGGACGTATACAGCGCCGAATCGATGCGCCTGGCAGCGGGTATGCTGGACAATCTTGAGGTGACTCGTGGGTTTTTGTCTGATGTACCGGCAAGTCCAGGGGGGCCGCTTGAGCGGCTAGTCGCAGTTGATCTCGTAGAGAAATTACCCTTGCGCGCCCCCGGTCGGCGCTGGAATGTTCAAAGAGGCCGCGTGGTCACCTCTTTTGCGCAGTATGAACACCTAAACGAACTCGACCGACTGGTCAGTGCGAACCCGGAGCTTCGTATCACGATCGGCAAGGACTACCTGATTAAACCGGACGTCACGGTCGGCATAGAGGACACGTCCATCCTTGGTCGGAAACCTTTCCTTCATGCTGCTATATCATGCAAATGGACCATCCGCAGCGACCGGGTCCAGAATATCCGCCACGAATTCAATCAGATGATCAGGCATCGCAGGGGTCGTCAGCCTCACCTGGTGACGGTAACAGCTGAGCCGCTTCCAACACGCCTCGCGTCGATCGCGCGAGGTACCGGAGAAGTCGATGCCGTGTACCATGTCGCACTGGAAGCGCTGGCGGCTGCGATTGATACCG
This sequence comes from uncultured Actinomycetota bacterium, assembly GCA_963712995.1. Classification (GTDB taxonomy): domain Bacteria; phylum Actinomycetota; class Actinomycetes; order Mycobacteriales; family Pseudonocardiaceae. The sequence continues at coordinate 22,243 of CAVQKH010000027.1, forward strand.
ATGGCAATGACGAGCAGATCGACGCATGGCACGAGTGCATCGGGCAGAAGCGTTTACTGAGCTACGATGACATGGTGGAGACGATTGCCGCTTGGTGACGACTCGCGTGAGACGGCCACATCCCGTGGTACCTACACACGACTCGCGGAGTGGCCATCTCCGCGTCCACGGGTAGGTCGTCGCTCGTTGACGATCGTGCGGATCTTGGCAGCGGCCTGTTGGGGATCCTCGTGTTCCCACACTCGGATACTGGTCCAACCTGCATCAGCGAGCTTACGGTCAGTGTCGCAGTCCCGTGCCCGGTTGGTTAGGATCTTCTCCGCCCAGAAGGCGGCGTTCGTTGCGGCGACGGTGTGGTGCTCGGGACAGCCGTGCCAGAAGCAACCGTCTAGAAAGACAGCGACCCGTGCCGAACTGAAGACTAGGTCTGCGGTGCGTCTGACGTGTGGCAGGGGTCGTGCCGACACCCGGTAGCGGAGCCCTAGAGCGTGAGCGGCGGAGCGCAGGGCCAGCTCGGGCTTGGTGTCGCGACCCCGGTTGGACCGCATGCTCGCCCGGGCCCCGGGGGAAGAGGCCCATGAGTCCGTAGCCACACGCAGAGCATAGAGACGGCGTGCCGTGCGGTCACTGTCGGTGGGGGTGCATAGCATGACCACGTGCCGAGACCACTGACTATGATCGACCTGTTCGCGGGCTGCGGCGGCATGACCGCCGGTTTCGTTCCTCACGGCTTCGATCCGGTTCTGTCAGTGGAGTGGAACCTTCACGCAGCATCGACCTACGCGGCGAACTTCGGCGAGGATCACACCTTCTGGGGCGATATCGCCGGGCTCCCGGATAGTGCCATTCCGGAAGCAGACGTAGTCATCGGAGGGCCGCCTTGTCAGGGTTTCTCCAATCTCGGCAGTCGGGATGTCGATGACCCCCGAAATCAGCTGTGGAAGCAGTACCTGCGCGTCGTGCAGCACGCTCATCCGCGCGTCTTCGTGATCGAGAATGTCGACCGGTTCATCCAAAGCCCGCAGTTCCAACTGTTGCTGAACGAAATCGACCACGGCATGATCAAAGGTTACGAGCTGTCTTACGGCCTGCTACTTGCGGCGGACTACGGTGTGGCGCAGCGTCGACTCCGCACGATTGTCATCGGCTCTCGGATCGGCCGGATCCCGCTGCCGCCATCGACGCACGCGAGGGTGCCCTCAGGATCGTTGAAGCCATGGAAGACCGTCCGGGAACGGATTGCTAAGCTTCCCGATCGGCCCTCGACAACCGAGCTCCCAGAGGCGCGAACGACCTTCTTCGGCGAAACGGTGCCAGGCCAGTTCAAGTGGCTCGACCTTCACTTCGGCCGCAAGCCGCGGGAGCTCTCGCTCATGCGGTACGATTGTGTGCCTCCAGGTGGAGGTCGGTTCGACCTACCCGACGAGCTGCTGCCGGACTGCTGGCGTAATAAGCTGACTGGCACTACCGACGTGATGGGCCGAATGCGCTGGGATGCTCCCTCGCTGACAATCCGGACAGAGTTCTTCAAACCCGAGAAAGGTCAGTATCTGCACCCGCAGTGGGAACCCGGCGACCGTAACCGCCGGGTGAATCGCGTCATCACCCATCTCGAAGCCGCACTGCTGCAAGACTTCCCCGAAACGTTCGCTTGGTGCGGGTCGAAGATTGAAATCGCCAAGCAGATCGGCAATGCGGTACCGGTGGGTCTCGCTTTTTCTCTTGCTGGACATCTCCGCGAGTATCTTGAGTGAGTGGCTTTTCAGGTATAATATCGCTATGAATGAGTGATTACGCGATCTGCTGAGATCCGCTTGATTTCCGTTTGCGATATCCGGAGTTCCTTGGCGGCGCTCAGGGTTTGCGGCCGACTGCTCCGACTATGCAGTGCTGCACGGGGTCGAGTGGCTTGATCCGCGGGCCATCGGGCCACCAGCTGAAGCAGGTGACCAGCCCGGGGTCGACCAGTTCCAAGCCAGGCAACATGCCCTCGATTTCGGCGCGGGTACGAAACGTTCCGCTGCCCAACGGGCCGCGCAGGAAGATCTTCTCCAGTTTGCGGGCGAGTTCGCTCAATTCTTCGGGGGTTTCGGGGTCGAGGAAATGGCTCAGTGCCACGTACGAACCTGAGGGTAGGGCGTCGATGTATGCGGCCATGATGCTCTGCAGGCTGCGCTCACCGTGGTAGTGGTGCAAGGTCCCGAGCTGGAACAGGGCGATCGGCTCGGAGAAGTCGAGGTTTCTGTACACGACCTCGTCATTGATGATCTGTTCTGGGTTGAAGATGTCGGCAGCGCTGAAGTGGGTCCGGTCGTTCTCCACGAGCAGCGCCCGGCCGTGCGCGAGCACAACCGGGTCATTGTCGATATAAACGACACGGGCGTCCGGTTGGATTCGCTGGGCGACCTGATGGGTGTTCTCTGCCGTCGGCAGTCCTGATCCGCAGTCGAGAAACTGGGTGACGCCGGTCTGGCTGGCGATGAAGCGGGTCACGCGGATCAGGAAGTCTCGGTTGTCCATACCGAGCCGGCAGGCCTCTGGCGCGACCTGCCGGAGCTGCCGCAAGACCTCACGGTCGATCTCGTAATTGTCTTTGCCGTTGAGAGCTGCGTCGTAGACTCGAGCGATACTCGCCTTGGTTGTATCGATGTAGGCTGGTATGACCTCGGCCGTCAGTTGGGCGCCGGTCCCTGGCATCGAGAACCTCGCAGCGTTGTAGTACGGATCAGGACCCGACCGTGCCTAGGAGAGCGCAGTCGCACGGTAAATCATCATAGAGACCAGGTTGACGGGGCGTCACCGCGCGGTACGTTCGCCCGATCGCGTTGCAGACACCGGAGGTGTGGTGTGGCCACAGTTGATACCCCCGATCCTTCGGGTGGTTCTGCCGAGCGGGGTAGCCCGACCGCTCGCCGGATCATGTTGGGCGCCCGGTTGCGCCGGCTGCGGGAGGCCGCCGAGATCTCCCGCGCGGAAGCCGGGTTCGCCATCCGCAGCTCCGAGTCCAAGATCAGCCGGATCGAGCTCGGCCGGGTCGGTTTCAAAGCGCGCGACGTCACCGATCTGCTCACGATGTACGGCGTGACGGATCCCGAGAAACGCGAGGCGTTTCTGGAGATGGTGGCCCGCTCGAACGAGCCCGGTTGGTGGCATCGCTACACCGATCTGGTGGCCGACTGGTTCCAGGACTATCTCGGGCTGGAGGAGTCGACCACCCGGATCCAGACGTGGGAGCAGCAGTTCGTCCCTGGCCTGCTGCAAACCGGGGACTACGCGAAGGCGCTGGTGATGTACGGCTGGTCCCCGATGGGCAGCCAGAGCGTGGAACGCCAGGTCACGGTACGAATGCGGCGCCAGGCGCTGCTGACCCGGCCGGATCCGCCCAAGGTGTGGGCGGTGATCGACGAGTCCGTGCTGCGCCGGCCGATCGGAGGTCGGCGGGTGATGCTGGCCCAGGTGGAGCATCTCCTCCAGCTGAGCAAGCGGCCCAACGTCACCCTGCAGGTGGTTCCCTACCAGTTCAGCGGCTATGCCGCCGAAGGCTCGTTCACCATGCTCCGCTTCGCTGAGCCGGAACTGCCGGATGTGGTCTATCTCGAGCACCTCAGCGGGGCGCTCTACCTGGACAAGAGAACCGACACCGAGCTGTACGGCCGGGTCTTCGACCGGCTCACCGTGGATGCGCACACGCCCGATCTCACCCGGCAACTGCTCGTCAAGACGCGCGCCGAGATCTGAGCTGCGGGTGTTTTCTGCCTGGTCGTTGAGGCCCGCATCCGTTGTCTTTTTATGCTTATTTGCGAACATTGACACCGGCTGGAGCGCCCGTTAACTTCGCCCCTGTGCACGTGCAGGTGCACCCAAACCGAAGGGTGGGAGGTCCCTTGTCTCAGCCAATCCGCAACGGCATGGCTGCTTCAGATCTTGCCGGGGTGACGTGGCGTAAGAGCCGGCACAGCGGTCAGCTGGGTAACTGCGTAGAGACTGCGGCGCTGGAGGGCGGCGAGGTGGCGATGCGCAACTCGCGTGATCCGCACGGTCCGGCGTTGATCTTCAGTCGCGATGAGATGGCTGCTTTCCTGGCTGGCGCCAAGGACGGCGAGTTCGACGGCTACGCCAGCTGAATCGGTCGTGAACGAGCCGAACCGGCGCCACAGACCTGGCGCCGGTTCGGCGGTAGCGGGCCAGCCCGTGACGCTGGTCCGCTACCGCGAGGGTTGTGTGCGGAGGGCGTCGTGACTCAGGCCGCAGGCACTCCCGCCGGTGAATCAGGTGGAGCCCGCATGGGCACGGAGTTCATGAGCACGGAGGTCATGACCACAGCCGCATACGAGAAGTGGGGCTGGCCGGTGTTTGCGCACCGTGACCTGATCCAGCTGAGCCTCAACGGGATCGCGACGGCCGTCGCGATCCCGATTTCGTTGTGCATCGAGGTGACCCAGATCCTCACCGACCGGCACTGTTGCCCGGCGGTGTTGGCGCATCCCTACGCCCCTGAGCACCGCATGGTCCTCGCGGGGGAGAAGTTCAGCGCTCCCCTGCCCTGGCCCATCGGTGTGTATCGGGTCAACGGCTCTCTGATGCTGCCACCCGCCATGACCCTCGATGGGCCGATCACCTGGGTGCAACCGCCGTGCCAGGACTCCTTGCGGTTGTCCCGGGAAATCGACGTGTACGGGGCCGTGCGTAGCGCCCTCAGCGCGTAGCAGCGGTGGCCAGCATGGCCCGCCACTGCGCTGTGCTGGCGGCCAGGACCGGGCTGGCCACACCGAGCTTGCTGTCCCGGATACCGACCCAGCCGGTCAACTCAGTGGTGATCTCGAGGCATTCTTGACCGTCGGGAAACGAGTAGCTCGACTTCCGCCACTGGGTGCAGTTGCGAAGACCGTCTTGCGCGACTTGGTGGTTCATGATAGCTCCTCCACTCGGCGGCCGGCACTGCTCACGATCTTTCCGGGTGCGTACCGAATCCGCTGGTCGACAACATGACGGGGCTCAACCAACATACGTCCACATCTCGTCCCGGTGACAGTCCATCACCGAAATCCCCCATAGGGCGCAACCCTGCTGTTGCCATGGGACCCAACGGGCAAGAAACCCCAGCGCAGGGTCGGGGGTCTCTGCGCTGGGGTCTCTCGAACGGTGTTTCGTCATCCGATCCCGCAGCGTTACAGGCGATCCCAACCACGGCTGCAGCGGGCAAGCTGTGCAGTGATGACGACACCCCGCGCTGAGCTGCCCGAGCCGGTGGCGCCGATGCTGGCCTCGGCCGGTGTGCCACCGTCCGGTCCGGGCTGGGCGTTCGAGTTCAAGTGGGACGGCGTGCGGGCCATCGCCGCGGTCGCCGGGGATCGGTGGCGCCTCTACAGCCGCAATCGCAACGACATCACCGGCGGATACCCCGAGCTGGCCGCGCTGCGCGAGGTGGTCGCGGGCTCTCCGGTGCTGCTCGACGGGGAGATCGTGGCGCTGGGCGAGGCCGGCCGGCCGGATTTCGAGCTACTCGGGCAGCGGATGCACATCCGCTCACCGAACCCGGAGCTGGTGGCGCAGATCCCGATCTGTTACTACGTGTTCGATCTGCTCGGCTTCGACGGCCACCGATTGCTCACACAGAGTTACCAGCTCCGCCGGGGGTTGCTGGCGGATCTCGATCTCGGTAATCGGTCGCCGTGGATCCGGGTGCCGCCGCACCACACCGACGTGGACGGTCAGGCGCTGCTGGAGGTGGCCCGCCTGCACGGGCTGGAAGGTGTCGTCGGCAAGCGGTTGCGTTCACGTTATGAGCCCGGCCGCCGCTCACCGGCATGGGTCAAGACCGCGCTGTTCCACACTCAGGACGTCATCGTGGGCGGATGGACGCTCGGGCAGGGCCGCCGGGCCGGCACGTTCGGCGCGTTGCTGCTCGGCGCCCACGACGACCAGGGCCGGCTGCGCTACCTCGGAGACGTCGGTACCGGGTTCACCGAATGGATGCTGCGCGATCTGCTGGACCGGCTCGCCGCGCTGGAGCAGCCGGCGAGTCCCTTCGATGAGCCGGTGCCCCCAGAGCATGCCCGCCGGGCGCGCTGGGTGCGCCCGCAGCTGGTCGGGGAGGTCGAGTACCGAAACGTGACCCTGGACCGGCGGCTGCGCCACACGGCCTGGCGCGGGTTGCGCGCCGACCAGGACCCGGCACAGGTGATGTTCCGGTGACGAACGACCGGCTGCGCGAGTATCGCGTCAAGCGCGACTTCTCGGTCACCTCGGAGCCGTCTGGATCCTCCGGCTCCATCGGATCGCAGGCCGCGGGCCGGTTCGTGGTGCAACGTCATCGGGCCCGGCGCCGGCATTACGACCTGCGGCTGGAGCTGGACGGGGTGCTGGTCAGCTGGGCGGTGCCCAAGGGACCGACGCTGGATCCCAAGGCACGGCAGCTGGCCGTCCACGTCGAGGACCACCCGCTGGAGTACTTCGACTTCGAGGGCGTCATCCCGAAAGGCGAGTACGGCGGGGGCGATGTGATCGTCTGGGACTGGGGGACGTGGCAGCCCTCGGGAACCGGCGACCCAGCCGGGGCGATCACGCGCGGGGAGCTGCATTTCGACCTGCACGGAGAGAAGCTGGCCGGCCGCTTCGTGTTGGTCCGCTCCGGTGCGGCCCAGCCCAGCGGTGAGCAATGGCTGTTGATCCACAAGAACGACTCCCACGCCCAGCCCGGGTGGAACCCCGAGGAACACCCCCAATCGGTCAAGAGCGGCCGGACCAACGACGAGGTCGCCGCTGCTCCCGAGTGGATGTGGCGCGGCGACCTGCCGGCCAGCGAAGCCGCGATCTCGCTGGTCACAGCACCCCGGCGAGTATGGGAACCGCCGAGCGCCGAGGAGCTTGCGGCGCTGGACGCGCTCGGAGTCAAGGGCCGGTGGGCCGTCCAGGGTCAGGAGGTCGCCCTGACCAATCTGGACAAGGTGCTCTTCCCCGCCCGGGCCGGCGAGCCCCCGGTCACCAAGCGGGACCTCATCCGCTACCACGCCATGATCGCCCCGTTCATGCTCCCCTACCTCGCCGATCGCCCGGTGAACGCGAACCGCTACCCGGGCGGTGTCGACCGGCCGGGCTTCTGGCACAAGGAGGTGCCCAGCCACGCGCCGGACTGGCTGACCCGCTGGCGCAACACCGAGGCCGACCCGGGAAAGACGCAGTACTACGCCGTCCTGGACAGCGTCGCCGCGCTGGTCTGGATGGCGAACTACGGGGCGGTGGAGCTGCATCCCTGGACCTCCGGGCTTTCTGATGTGCACCAGCCCACCTGGGCGTTGATCGACATCGACCCCGGCCCGGCCACCAGCTTCGACGACGTGCTGGTGCTCGCGCGGCTCTACCGGGTGGCCCTGGAGCACCTCGACATTGCCGCGATGCCGAAGGTCACCGGCCAGCGTGGCGTCCAGATCTGGGTTCCCGTCCGCCCCGGCTACTCCTTCGACGACACCAGAACCTGGGTCGAGAAGCTCTCCCGCGCCGTCGGCCACACCGTCCCCGAACTGATCAGCTGGGAATGGCACAAAGACCGCCGGGGCGGGCTCGCCCGCCTGGACTACACCCAGAACGCCCTCAACAAGACACTGGTCGCCCCCTTCAGCGCCCGACCCGCGGCCGGTGCGCCGGTGTCAGTCCCCATCCACTGGGACGAGCTCCAGGACCCCGAGCTCATCCCGGACCGCTGGACCATCCGCACCGTGCTCGACAGGGTGCGTGATGTGGGCGATCCGCTCGCCCCGCTCGTCGGCCACGAACAAGAGCTGCCAACGCTGTAGCTGCACACCCCGATCAAGCTATGCACGCTGCCGAGCACAGATTCTGACCGATAGCCTGCCCGCGTGGCTATCGATCTCCCCGAGACCGACCTCACTCGCGTGCAGCGCTGGTGTCGGCAACGGATCCCCGAGCGTGCCCAGCATCAGGTACGCCTAGAGTACGAAGTCCGCGGCCATGACGTGATTCTGGTGGAACGCCGGGTGCCCTGGGACGCCCCTGACACACAATTCGGCCCGCAATGGAGCACCCGCCCCCTCGCGCGACTGCGTCACAGCGCTGCGGGATGGCGGCTGTACTGGCCCGACAGCAACACCCGCTGGCACCTCGTCGACGACGTGCCAGCCGCGACCAGCGTCGTGCCCCTGCTGGAAGCCGTCGACGATCCCCGGCGCGCGTTCCACGGATAACGTCCACATCCTGGCGCCCCGTCTCATCCGAACTTGCTTGATCTTGATCGTCATCGCGGGCTGGCCTGCTGGTTAGGTGAAAAAATCTACGAGGAGTTCGTTCGTGCGGGTGGCGGCGTGCACGGGGATCCAGTGGTCGACACAAGCTCCAGTCGTCGGCTGGCATCTGTTCCTCGGCGACGCCGGGAAACTGGAACCACAGCACGTACCAGGACAGCTGCTTCTGCCTGAATCCGGCGCCGAAGACAGCGTCGGGATGTCCGACCGACAGGGCCGCCAGCCTGTTCACCCTCTCGGGCACGGTGCCGGCCAGGAGCCAGCTGAGCAGTGCGCCCCAGTCGTGACCGGCGACGGAGATGCTGTCGATGCCGAGGTGGTCGAGCAGGCCGGTGATGTCGTGGAGGATGAGGGGGAGGGCGTAGTCCTCGACGCGGCCGGGTTTGCCGCTGTCGCCGAAGCCGCGCAGATCGGGAGCGATGACCCGATGCCCGGCCTCGAGAAGAGCGTGGATCTGGTGGCGCCACATGCTCGCTCGGTCCGGGAAACCGTGCAGCAGCAGCACCGGGGAGCCTTCGCCGGCGTCGATGACGTTGAGCGTCACCCCGTCGAGCTCGACTTTTGTGGACACGAACGCGGTCGTGTCGCTGTCATCGGACATCACTTGGCTCCTTCTTTGCTCGGCAGCGGCATGGTTCGCGGGGCGATCCCGTTCATGGGCGGGTCGCGGTTGGTACAAGCCTCGCGAATGGGGGAGCTGATCACGGCGGCGCTGGTGCACCCGGCCGGTGGGCCCAGAGCACCCGGAGCACCCGGTCGGGCCGCAACAGCCCCTCGGGGCGGTCCACCATGCCCAGCACCCGGACAAAGCGGTCAGCGGTTCGGCGTCGCGAATCGCCTCGGTAATGTCCGGGAACAGCAGGTCGGCCGCGAACGCGTCGAAACCGGCCGGATCGGTCGGCGGGTGGCCGCCCAGGATCCCGAAGATCGTCAATACATGACGCCCGTCCTCGAGCGCGGCGAGCGCGCCGCCGCGCGGGTTCTGCGGTGTTCCCGCGGTCAACATCGCCACATCGGTACCGAGAGCTCCTGGCCGCAGCCGGTAGGCAACGGTCGGTCGTCGCGGTCACTGCGACAACATCGGTGCGCTCAACGAACGTCACGTTCGGCAGGTCGCTCACCCGGGCACGGACGTGGCCCTCCAGAAACGGCCGGCTGGCCAGCAGACCGGACAGTCCGATGTCCGCCTGGCGAAATTGATACCCGGACAGCTGCCACCGGGTGTGCCCAGCGCATCTCCGCTGGCAACCCCCTGCTTGATGAGCCGGGCGCTCAGACCGGGGAAGAGCTCATCGAGCGCCTGCCTGCCACGAGGGTGCAGGACGTGCAGGTGCCTGTCCTGCGGCACCCCTCGCCGGTGGATGCCGATCTCGGGCATGGCGTCCCGGTCGAACACCGTCACGCGGCCGTATGCCTTGGGCCGATCGATGATGGGCACTGTCGTTTTCGGGGTGTGCCGAACCAGCCGGAGAGCGCTTCTCGTAGCGCGAGTGCGGCGGTGCCGGTGGGTTCGTCGATGGTTGCGGCCCAGGCGATGTGGGCGTCCGGGCGGATCAGGAGGGCGTCGGCTGGTCGGTGATCGGTTTCGGCGGTGTGGATGTCGATGCGATGCTGCCAGTCTCGGGCGGTCTCGCGGAGGTCTGGGCGGTCGGCGAGGTCGAGGAGGATGGGCCGTGCGGTGTGCATGAGTTCCGCGACGCTGGTTGTGCCCTGGTCGGTGTGCAGGGTGAGGTCGGGTGCGAAGGTGCCGGTCAAGGCGTGGTGGTTGGGGCCGGGTGGCGGGTAGCGGATGTCGGTGCCGGCCATGAGGGCCCCGATGCGGCGCAGGGGCTGTTCGTCGACGAGCAGTTCCTGGAAGAGCTCCCGGAGTGCTTCGGCGGCTGGGTCGTGTCCGCGCCTCAGTGCCACCTGGGCTCGGGTATGGAGCAGTGCACGGGTGCCGGCGAGGTGGCGTTCATCGTGGTACGTGTCCAGCAGGCCGGTCGGCGCCCAGCCGTGGATGGCGGCGGCCAGCTTCCAGCCAAGGTTGACGCTGTCGAGCATGCCGGCGGTGAGGGCCACGCCTGGGGCGGGGAACAGGTGGGCGGCATCGCCGGCCAGCAGGATCCGCCCGTGGCGGTATCGCTCGACCTGCCGAGCGTGAAAGGTGAAGCGCGTCAGCCGGGTCGGTTCTCCCAAGGGCAGATCCACGCCGAGCACGCGGCGAATGCTGTCCCGGAGCTCGGTCAGGGTCATCGGCTTGTCGTCGTCGTAGTCGGCGGACTCGTCCTCGCTGGTGAAGAGCCCCAGGAGCGCAGGGTCGGTCGACCCGACGGCGAACTCACCGCGCTCGGTTCGGGTGAAGCCGAAGCCGATCCTGCCCACCCCCGCGACATCGAGGTCGCCGTTCTCGAGCACGGTGACCGACTCGGGAACGGTGACCTGGGCGAGCCGCTGGATCTCTGGGTACGTGGTGCCGGGGAACGGGATGCCGGCCAAGTCGCGTACCCGGCTGCGGGACCCGTCGCAGCCGACGAGGTATCGGGCGGTCACCTGGTCCTGCCCGTCCGGCCCGCGCACGTCCGCGGTCACCGTGGCGTCATCCTGGCTCAGCCCGACCACCTCCTGTCCGCGGCGGATCTCGGCGCCGAGCTCGCGGGCGAGCAGGCGCTCGAGCCGCGGTTGTGGGAGCGGCATCGCCTGCATCGGGGGATCGGCCAGCTGTGTGAAGTCCACATGCATGCCGCCGAACGGGAATCGGGGAGCCGGACGGGGGCCGGTGCTGGCGGCTTCGCATCGTTCCAGCAGGCCTCGGTAGCGCAACAGCTCCAGGATCTGCCCGCTGAGACCGCCGGCCTTCGGGGTGTCTCGGAGCTCCGGCTGCCGCTCGAGTACCAGCGGTCGCACGCCGGCCAGGCGCAGTTCACTGGCCAGCATCAGGCCGGTCGGGCCGGCGCCCACGATGATCACGTCGGTGTCCATCACTGGCCACTCCCCGCGCAGTCTTTCCTCGCGTCCCCGCGCGACCCGGTCGTCGACAACAACACACGCACTTCGCTACTCCCATTTCCGCAGGCTCTGGCCTCGGCCAGCGATTCTGCGGCACGACCCGGGCCTTGCCGCAAGCCCCCCGGTTCGCTATACGTTGAGAGTGGAAAGGAGTAAGTACTCCCTTCAGGATGGGGTGGAACGGTCCACCGAGGGTGTCGTTCAAGGGGGCACATCCGTCAGTAACAGGCTGTGCATAGCGCATGAGCTGGTGCTTTATCTTAATTCCCAAGAAAACAGGCTCCTACTTGGGAGCCTGTCGCACGAACCCGGTGTAGTCGGGAAGCTGGATGCCGTTGATCGCTCGGCCGAACTCGTCCACCCACGCCGGGCGGCCGAGGGGGAACCAGGCGCGGGCGAACTCGTCTAGTTGTTGGCGCAGGACGCCGAGTCGCGTTGGTGGGGTGACTCGTTCGGCGCCGAGCCGACCGATCCGCTGGTTCGCCGCGACGAACCCTCGCATCGCGCGCTCGTAGGAACCGAGCGCCGCGGGCGGATCAGCCGGCTGGCAGGCCAACTCACCGGCCAGTACGTAGGCCCCGACGATGGCGAGACTGGTGCCCTGGCCAGACAGCGGGGACGGGCAGAACGCGGCATCCCCGAGCAGCGCCACGCGCCCATCCGACCAGCGGTCCAGCTGGACCTGCGCGATGGCGTCAAAGTAGAAATCCGGCGCGGCATCGAGCTGTGCGACCAGCCAGGGAATCCGCCAACGGCCACCCGCGAACCGCTCTCGCAGGATGGCTTTCTGCGCGTTCACATCGCGGTGGTCGTAGTCCAGCGGGCCGGAGCGAAAACCCAGGAAGGCCATCAGGTCTGCGTTGTCGTGGATGGCGCGCACCCCCGCCATGCGGCCGGGCTCGGAGTAGCTCAGTGCCCAGCGGTCCAGCCCGAGCACGTTAGGCACGGTGTAGAACGACGCGTAGTGGCCAAGGTGGCGCACGAACTGGGCCTCCGGCCCGAAGACCAGCGCGCGCACCCCGGAGTGCAGCCCGTCAGCGCCGATAACAACGTCGAAGCGGCGCTCGTCGCCGCCGACAAACCGCACCGTGACCCCGTCGGTGTGCTGATGGAGCGCCTCGATTCGGTCACCGAACAGGTACTCGGTGGTGTCCTTGGTCGCGGCGTAGAACACCTCTGATAGGTCGCCACGGAGAATTTCGATCTCCGCGATGTAGCCGTCGCCGTCGAACTCGTCCGAGCGGGTACTCATGATGCGCCGGTTGTTCCTGGTCACCGTGGATGCGCCGAAGGTCTGCGTGCGCGCGGAACGCACCTGGGAATCCAGCCCCATCCGGCGCACGACCTCCTTGGCCACTCCCCGGATGTCGATCGCCTGCCCACCTGGACGCAGCTCGGGCGCCCGTTCCACCACGCTGGCCTCGATGCCGAACCGATTCAGCCAGTGCGCCAACGCAGGCCCAGCGACGCTGGCGCCGGAGATCAGAACATGCACAGCGCACCACGCTATGGCGCCTCCGAGAGGAGAACAAAGGAGTTTCACCGACCGGATCGACCCGGCGCGCTTCACCTCCACCGACATACTCCGGAGCCGGATCGGGCGGGCACGGGGATGTGCTGAGTGGTTCGTCAGCGATCGGCGTGCGCTTGCCGCCCCGCGTCACGCTCGGTCCGGAGCTGATCAACCCAGCCTTGCGGGGCCGTCCCAGTCATGGCCCTGGCTAGGCTGAAGTGGGTTCAGCCAAAGTGCCGGACGGCCGGTATCGGGTCACCAGGTGCCGCTGGGTTGGCGAGGAGCGCGATGTCATCGATCGTTGTCTGGACCCGTCAACACTGCCTGGTCGTCTTCTTCGGTCTGGCCTTCGCTCTGTCCTGGTGGGTCTGGCCGCTGTATGTCCTGGACCTCTCGCCTGCCCCGTTTTTTGCCTGCGGACCGCTTTTCGCTGCGCTTGTTGTCATCGGCATGACCGAGGGCTGGTCGGGCTACCGGAGCTTGGGTTCCCGGATGATCCGTTGGCGGGTTGGCTGGCGTTGGTGGATCGTGGCGCTTGGCATGCCGCTGGTGGTCCTGGTCGTGGCCGCGCTGGCGAACATCGCGATCTGGGGGGCTGCCGCCCCGGTTCTGGCTGACCTGGCGTGGCCCACCCTGGCCCTGGTCTTCGCGGTGCGGTTCGTCAATCCGCTGGACGGGCCGCTGGCGAGGAGCCGGGCTGGCGCGGCTACGCGCTCCCCGGCTCCAGACCGGTCGGGCACCGCTGGGTGCGGCTCTCATCCTTGGTCTGTTTGTGGCGTTGTGGCACGTGCCGCTGGTGATGACCGGGCAACTCGCCGTGATCGGGCTCGTCGTGACGTTCGCGATCACTGTGGTCTATGTGTGGCTGTTCAACCACACCGGCGGCAGCGTGCTGATGACGATGCTGTTCCACATCGTGCAGGGCACCGTCAGCTACGCCGCTCTCGGCTTCACCGGCGCCGACGCGGCCAGGATGGACTGGCTCACCGGTGCCCTGTGGTGCGCGATCGCCCTCGGCCTGGTCCTCCTCGATCGGCAAGCCTGGCGTGCCGCTCCCCCGTCCGCGATGGCCAGTCCGGGGAGTATCCGATTAAAGGGCTTAGACGGCTCGGCCGTCGATTTTGAGTCAGTTGTTGGGGTTGGAGTCGGCTCCCGGGCGATGGCCGGGCGTGTGAGCCGGTGCTTCACGGACGCCTACCTCCGGGCAAGCCAGCCAGGGAACACGCCCGGTCGGGATGTGGCGAAGCCCGGCTAGTGGTGTAAGTGACCGTGACCTGTTTAGAGGGCTTTGGCGGCGGGCCGTCTGATCCCGACCACGACGACGCCCTCGCGCCTGGACCCATAATCGTGTCGCCTATGTCGATCATGCGGGCCGGATCTGATGGAGAAGCGGATCCGGACTCATTCCGCCGATATGTCGTCGGTTCGGGTCGATCGAAGCTTCTCGTCTTTCATGGTTGAAGCTGAGCGATATGCCGGTATTGTTCGTGGAATTCGCGGACGCAGGCCAGTTTCGGATATTGGCTCACCAATGCTCTATCAAGATCTCGGGCGTGAGTCACCAGCGGCGGGGTCATGCGCGTTGACGTCAATGCCTGACTCCCGATGACCACGGCGTCGTCGGGAATGCCCAGTCCCACCAGCGCCGTGGCCAGGTCAAGTCGGACCTGAGCCTGTCCATATGGTGATCTACTCCCAGGCGGCGCTGACTCGATCGCTGCCAGGGCCGCTTCACCATGTGTCCGGGCTTTGTCGAAGTCTCTCAGCCAGAGGTAGGCGGAGGCCGGGAAGGCGGTCATGGCGTAGGAAGCATGGATGCCTGTGTCCTTGGTGAACCGGCTGGGTGCTCTGGCTGGCAGTCGCTCATGAAGTTGCTGGGCTTCGATGAAGAGTGTTTCGCAGGGTTCCCGCCGGCCCAATCGCGCATACGCGCGAGCTGCGTGGGCGTGAAGCCGGACAGCCAGCGGATGACTGGTCGAAACCTTGGCTGCCCCTTGCAGAGCGGCGCTCGCCGCACCGTCAGGATTCTGCGAATCCATGGCGATCGATGCCATGGCGTTGGCGGCCCATCCGCATAGTTCACCGTGTCCTACTTCGTCGGCGTAGGCGTAGCAGTCGAGCGCGTAGGCCTGTGCGGTGCGGAAATTACCGAGGTCGTAGGCCAGCCATGCCAACAGTTCGGACAGCTGCGCGGCGTAGACGTAGAGCTCTTGCAACTCTGTGAGGGTATGGCGGCCCCGGATCAGCTCATCGACTCGTGAGCGATAGACGCGGGCCACGACGAACTGCTCAGCGGGCGGATCTTTCAGATAGGCCCGGTTGAGATCGCTCACCACTGATTCCAGGTGTTCCAGCGTGCCCTGCCCGACGGCGGACAATCCCGTGAGCCGGGTGAACTCCAGTGCGTCAGTGGCAGCGTCGGACAACACCCTGCGCAGCACTTCGGGAGTGAGCGCCAGCGCAAGACCCAAGTGGAGAGTTTCCCGCCGCTGCATGCCGTTACCTTCCCCGGGCACTGCCGGTGATCCAGCAGCCGGACCCGCATGGTGCGTCTGTTCGGGTCGCGGCGGCGCAGCCGCGGTGAGCTGCTGGGCGGTGGCGTGCCCTCGTGCTCGTCGTTTGGTTTGCTGTTCGGCGAGGTGAGCGGTTTTGGCGTGGATCAGCTCGTCGTAGCGGGCGATCAGCGCACCGCGCGCACCGACGAGTCGATCCGCTGCTTCCCAGAAATCACTCGCCGGGAGCTGGGAGCCCGCTTCGGCGTGGGTCACCGTCGTGCGGTGGCACGGCACGGCCCGCGCGATGTCCGCCTGATAGAGACCGGCCGCATCCCGCAGGGCCGCGAGGTAACGGCCGAGCGTGCGTTGCGCTTCGGTGAGGTGTTCCGGTGGGCGAGCCACGCGCGTGCTGCTCCTTATCCTTGGGACTACTCGATCGTGAATCGATCACCAGCCTAGCGATGGCCAGGTG
>CAVQKH010000028.1:0-79181 GCA_963712995.1 uncultured Actinomycetota bacterium
TCCACCACGATAGCAGCGCAAGCCCCCGCCAACATTCGCATGATCTCGGTCAGCTCGGCCAGTCCGGATGGCGCCAGTCTCACCTACAGTAAGAGGAGTCGTGGTCGATAGCGGCATGAGATGGTTCCGTAATGGATCATCGAAGCCCGCGGACCCGCCACACCGTGGGGCCCCGAATTACCGTTTCCATGGTAGCTTCGATCCCGTCTTTGTCGGCGACAATATCAAATTCCAGGACACCTTTAGGTGGCGTAACAACAGAGGAGGTACGACAGTCCTGCTCGTCGCCAGGAGCGCCAATCTTGGCTGAGCCCAGCACAGTCCCGCCGGCCGGCGTGATCGCCCACGCGGTGGCGGTTCACGCCTCCGGAAGGTCGTCGAGGATGGCCAAATCCGGTGGGACGAGTGTGGTGGAGTGCACGAGTTCGGTCAGCAAGTTGTGGTTCAGGGTGTTGCCGACCGGCTCGCCGACCTCCTCGCGGGTAAGACCGGCGACACCCCCCTGGGACAGCCGCGTCCGCACTGAGACGATCATGTGCTCGACCCGCTTGGCTGTCCAGCCGGCTTCCGGTTGCAGCTCGGCGAGCTGCTCGGCCGCTTGCCGCCAAGACAGGGGATGTGGGTGTTCGTCGTGCAGCAGGTAGTGCTGGCCCAGCACGATCAGCGCCAGCCGCTCGTCCTTATGTAACCGCCACACCCTGGGCAGCTGGGTGTGATCGTGGTGTCGAGCCACCGGACGCTGCCCGTCGGACCCGGTCACATACAGCTCCAAGAGGTGCTCCCGCCCGCGGGTGCCCTGCACGAACAGCGGCGTATATCCCAGCGGGAGCGGTACCGGCTCATCGTCGGGGAACAGCTTCCGGGCGCCGGGCAACCGCAGCGGTAGCCGCCCGGTGTTGCTGACTCGCCACTGACCGCGGTGGTGGGTCAGCAGACCGTGCTGGCGGCTCACCTGCGGATCGTCCTCGCCTACGCAGACGTGCACCTCGGGCCGGTTGCGCCCGAACAGGATGGTGCGGCCTTGGCGTGGCTTGATCGCGATGCCACCGGTGACGGCGAGCGCGAAGATCGTGCCGGGTGCTGACGAGGGGACGCCCAAGGCCAAGCTGCCGTGAGTAGCCGAGAGCTGCTGAGTGTCTGCCACGTCCACGCTGACCTCCGTGGGATCCGCTTGGCGTCGGAGTTGACCGCATCGGTGCTCGCCGGACTGACAGGCTCGGCTCTCAGTGCGACTGCGGTAGCTTAGCCGCGGCGACGGTGGCGAGCTCACGGGCCGGCCCGCACATTTCGACCGGGGTCTGCGGGCCCTCGACGACGATCTTCAGTAGTTCGTAGGGGTGCTTTCCATTCCCGTCGGGAAATGGCCGGTAGACCACCCGGGCGCGGCAGTTATTCTGATCGTGTTCCTTCCCGATGTAGACCTCGTGGTCGCCGAGTACTTCGCGGCGTCCGTCCTCAGGCTCGGTCAACGGTTTGTTTCGATCGAAGGCCAAAAGCACCGAGAGCCCGCTGGTAGGGCTTTTCCAGCGGCATTCCCAATCCCCGAAGCCGCTCTCCGGGTTGCTGGCACCGAGGACACGAGTGACGGTATCGGAGTCCAGCAGCGCGCAGGCATCCTTCCAGGCCAGCGACTCAGGTTCGGGCGGCGCGGCGCGCCGGGGAATCGCGCCCCTGCCGAGCGCGGTGAGCTTGTTGACCACGTGGCGAGTCTCGGCCTTCGCCATGCCACACAGGTCCGCTGGACCGCGATCGGTGAGCAGCTTGGCGGTGATCGTGACCAGGTTATGGTCGGCCAATGGCACCGTCCGGCCGCAGAAGCCGCTTTTCTCGGGTTGCTTGAAGACGGGAAACGCGCCCACTTCCTCCATGGTTCCCTTGGGCGGCGCAGGCTTCTCGAATTCCACCTTGACCTGCACGCGAGTGCCACCGCTCCTGGTCAGGACGACGTCACATCGATTGAAGTTGCCGTAGGCCGTCTCCAGGCTGGTCGTGCCGTTGCTGAACGGGGTGAGGGGGGCGGAGTCAGTCAGCGCGCAGGGGTCGGCCGTCCGGGGATCGCCCAGGACGACCCGCGGGCCATCCGGGCGCAGCACCAGCAACCCGGCAATAGCCATCAGCGCCGTGACGCCCACACTCGCGGTGGCTATGGCGCGACGCCGGAAACGTCGTGGCCGGCGCGCGCTCCCGGTTGGCCACGGCAACGGCGCCTCCCCGCTGGTCGAGGTGGCCGCGAGTTCCTGGAGCATCTTCCGGGTCGACGCCGCGTCGGGCCGCTTCGCCGGGTCGGGTTGGAGCAATGCGGACAGCACCGGGGCAAGTGGCCCGGCCCGGCGAAATGGCAGCAGGTCACCCGCGGCAGCCCGGCGCAACACCAGCAAAGGGTTATCGGCGGTGCCGAACGGGGGGATGCCCTCGACCGCGGCGAACAGGGTGGCCCCGAGCGCGAAGACATCGGAGGCCGGCGTGGCTTCCTGCCCGTCGGCGACCTCGGAGGCGAGGAAGGCCACCGTCCCGCCGATCACGGCGGAATCGGTCACCGTCACGTCACCGCAGATGGGACGGGAGATCCCGAAATCGGCCAGCTTGGCGGTGCCATTCTCGGTGACCAGGATGTTGCCCGGCTTGACATCCCGGTGCACGATCTCGGTGGCGTGCACCGCCTCCAGCGCGCTGGCGATCTGCGCGCCGATGCGCGTCACCTGGTGGGGGCTCAGGGGACCGCACTGGTCCAGGATCTGCGCCAGGCTCTGGGACGGCACGTACTCCATGACCAGCCACTGCTCGGGGCCCTCCATCACCTCGTCGATAAAGGCGACGACATGCGGATGGTCCAGCCGTGCCGCGACCCGGGCTTCGCGCCGCATCTGCCGGCGCGCGCGCTTCTCACCGGCAGGGCGGGCGGTCCGCTTGACCGCGACCACCCGATCCAGTTCCTCGTCGACAGCGCGCCAGACCACGCCCATGCCCCCGGAACCGATCTGCTCCTCCAGCCGGTACCGGCCGCCGACCAACTGCCCGGTGGTTCGCACCCGCCCTCCGTCACCGTGCCGAGCGCAACGGCGCCGAGATCAGCCGTGCGCTGGGCGACGGTACTGCATGGCCGTTAGGCGGCACTACTGGCGAATCCGGGTCAGGTCGTGAGCCGGCCGCTCCACGGTGCGGTCCACAGCTCGCCGAACGACCCGACGGACGCGATGGCCACCCTGCTCGCGAAGGGCACCGCGGTCACCGCCTGGGCAGCCGGACGGCCGCGCGATTCCGAATGGGCTGCGCGTCGTCGCCAACTTGCCGAGGAATGACGAATGCCGGCTGGCTGGCAGTTAGTGTCGTGTTCCACTGTCTCCAACCCCTATCCGTCCGCCTGGTCACATGGCCCGGCGGGGTGGGCTGGACGAGCGGCGGCGGCCCGTGTTCACCGAGGTGCTCCGCCACGAGTTCATCCTGAGGCTGCTCGTGGCGCCGTCACGACCGCAACACCGGAGGTCACTGCGACCTGGTGCCGCCGCGACACGGCGATGTCAATCCGTCCCGTTTGCTGGACAGCACACCGCTGATCGAGGACGTGGAGCTGTGTCGTTTGAGGATACCTATCCCTACATCGCCCAGGCGTCTCGCCGGTACTGTCGGTGCTGGCAGCTATCGTGTTCGACATGACCTCTGCCGCCACACTCCCGGACCCCGCGCCGGTCTCGCCGCCAGCGGAGCCGCAGGCTATCCGCGCGTGCTTGACACCGACGCTGGCCGCCGAGTTCGATCACGAGTGGGAGATCGTGCTTGACCGGGTGAAGCAGTCCAGAGACCTCGCCGACCTGCATGAGTTGCTGAACAAATGGCAGCACACCGCGTACATGGAGATGCGTGACCCCGGCACGTACTACCGGATGCTGGGCAAGGCCGAGCAGATCATGCACACGGGCAGCAACCCTGACGCCGTCCCGTTCGAGGAGATGCAGGCACTGATCCGCCGGCGGCAAGCCCGATAGGTGTACCGGATCGTCCCCGACCCCACCACGACCCCGCAAGTCGCCGCGCTGCCGGACGAGGCCCTGGACGCCTACGCCGAGGTGCTGGAAGTACTCCAGCTGACTCCATGGGCGGGTCGATCGCAGCACGAAGGCAACTCTGAAGGTGCCGTCCGGCGCTGGACGTTCGGCGCTGGCAAAGCCGGGCAGGTGGTGTACCTGATCATTGAGGAGCGGCAGGAGGTACACCTGTTGCTCGTGCAATGGTGGAGCTGATCGGCGGCGCACCTCTATCCACCACACGGTCACACCCTGTTCAACAGCGTCCAACGCGACGGCGAGACGGTGACCCAGCCGCCCCACCAAACTGCTCTGGCGTCGCTGAGTTCGGCAGGAGGGTTATCGAGACTTGATTGAGCAACCCTTCTGCCGAACTCAGCGACGCTAATGTTGCGGAGTCGTGATTATGCGTTTTGGGCGGGGAGACCGGTAACATTTCGGTCTCCCCACCCGGCCAATGGCACCATACGCGATTGTGTCATCGCGGGGCGGCGCCGCCCGCCTCAGCTGAGGTCGGGCTGCCCGGCACCGTCCCGGATGGTGCCGCCGGCCACGCTGGTGCCGTTTCCTAGCTAACGGCACCGCACGCCATCACCAGCGTCGGGCTCAGCTGAAGATAGATCCGCCGGGGCCACCGTTGGCGCTACCACCGGCGCCACCAGTACCGTTACCAGCACTGTTGGTCTGGTCGCCGAACAGGTTGACGTTCAGCAGGTTGACGCCGAGACCGCCACGGCCGGTGCCACCGTCACCGCCGACGCCACCGTTGCCGCCATCACCGGCGTTGCCCCCGCCGCCATGACCTCCGCCGTAGCCGCCACCACCACCGCCGCCGCCGCAGCCACAGGTGCTGACCAGGGACAGCACGGTACGAGCGGGAAGCAGCTCGGTGCGCTGCCCGTCAATCTCAGCAAAGCTCAATGCGTCAGACATAAAAATCCTCCTCAGGGAGTCCAATGGACCGGGGACGGAAAACCTCATCGACGGCAGGGTCGATTCGGCTTACACTCACCATGACCAAGGGGAGGGAATATGACAACATGCATCCACCCCCTAACTTGGGGCGACGCTACTTACGACTACTTAGCCGGAAGCGAACAGCCACGAGGTTTCGGCGAAAAATTACGAAATTCACGATACCGACTACTCAGATGAATTTTTCCCGGACATGAACAGCCCCAACGGCGTGGCCCTCTCCCCGGACGAGAAGCTGGGGCACTGTCTCGGTCCCCGAGGTGCCGGCCAACTGCACCTTCGGTGGCGCCGACCGCAAGACGCTCTAGATCACGGCCCGAACATCGCTCTACCACGTGACGCTGGGCGTTCCCGGCCTGCCCCAACCTGCTGCCAATCGCCTTAAGCGCTGGTAAGGACCGTGGAGGCGGGCTTGCCGAGCGCGAGCCGGTGGCGGAACGTGGACCCGTGAGACACGCCAGGAAGACCGACCTGAACGGGGTGCAACCCAGTGACCCGCCCTGGGCGCGACTGCTGTTTTTGGTGGTTCAAGGCCGCGATGGCCAATGGTGGCGGGCGATCCTACTGGTGGTGCTGCTGTTATTGCTCGTGATCGCGCTGGTCGTACTCATCGACATGATCATGATCGGTAGCCTCACTAGCGCCGGGTCACTGATCGCAGCCGGCGCGCTCGCCTGGTACCGACACCGGCGCAACACCGTCAACCGTGCAGTGACCGGTAGGCGGTGATCGCGCCGGAGTGCAGCGGGATTCCCGCCGTGGCGATCAGGCTGCGTGGGTCGAGGAACTGAATGCCCAGGGCTTGTTCCGGTACGAGCCTGGCCGCGTGGGTGACCAGCACCCGGGCCACAACAGCCGTGATCTCGGGATCAGCGTCGGGTCGGCAAATCAGCAAGTTCGCGATCCCGATGGTAGGGATTTCCGCGGTGGAGCCATAAGCGTTGGCGGGCACGCTGTCCGGTTGATAGACCGGGCCGTACGCCGACTGGAACGCGGGAAGCACGCTGGCCAGCGGCAGCAGCCGGATACCGTGGCGTGCGCTCG
Source organism: uncultured Actinomycetota bacterium (assembly GCA_963712995.1). GTDB lineage: Bacteria > Actinomycetota > Actinomycetes > Mycobacteriales > Pseudonocardiaceae. The sequence continues at coordinate 6,042 of CAVQKH010000028.1, forward strand.
CGACCCCGTCGTCATCTTCCACCAGTAACACCCGCATCCGCACGCCTTTCAGCCTGACGACGCGGCAACCACCGGGTCCGCGGCCCTGGCGTCCAACGGCGAGTTTCGCGATGTTTCCCTCATCGACATGTACACGAGCAACGAGAGCGTTGATCGAGGTGTACCCGCTGACAATCACCAGACCGGCAGATAAGTCGTGTAGGTGTAAAATGCGACCGTTCCGCCCAGGGTCAGCCCGGCGACCAGCAGACACTCCCGCCAATGCCGCCGCAGCACCCGCAGCGCACCACGCGAGCTTGCACCATCGCCAGCCCGCTGGAGCTCTGCGCGGAAACCCACCGATTCGTCCATGCTCCGGCGCAGGTATATCACCACGACCGCGCCCAACCCACCGATCCCGAACGCGATCCGCCAGCCCCAACCAGCCAGCTGCCGCTCCGTCAGCAGCAGCTGCAACACGATCAGTAACCCCAGCGCAACCAGTTGGCCGGCAATCAATGTGACGTACTGGAAATCATGTCGTAACCCGGTGTCACCGCGATCAGCAAGGAACTCAGTGCCATCAGCGTGACCGACCAGGTAAGCGCGGTCCGCCGCCCATACCGGTCAGCGAAGTACCCCAGCAGCCAAGCGCCGATCGGTCGCATCAAAAACCCGACCGCAAAGATCGCTGCGGTGTTCAGCAACTGCACATTCGCGTTTCCCTTCGGAAAGAAAATGGCCGCGAAATAGACGCTGAACGCCGCGTAGGTGTACCAGTCGTACCACTCGATCAGATTACCGATCGATCCCTTCGCCACATTGCTGATCACCCGGCGCTCATCCTGTCGAGCGGAAGCCACCGAAGACGTCATCCAACCTCCCACGACGCGTTTCGCCTCGACCCTCACCCCGCCGGCTCACGCTAGGCAAGACCGCACCCGCAGTCCTTACAGTCGCTTGAGACGATCGAAGCCACCGGGGAACCCGGATCCGGCATCCGGTATGACATCATCAGCTGATTCCGCTGATGCCGCCGGCGAGGAGGTGCAGTTGCCGATCGATCATCTGCTCCAGATGATCCCACCGCTGGCGGTGTATGCGCTGGTAGGGCTCGTTGTCGGGATCGAGAGCCTGGGTATTCCGGTGCCTGGCGAGATCGTGTTGGTCAGTGCGGCTTTGCTGTCCTCACGCCACGAACTGGAGATCTCACCGCTCTGGATCGCGGTCGCGGGCAGCACTGGTGCGATCATCGGCGACTCGATCGGCTACGCCATCGGGTACCGCTACGGCAAACCGCTGTTCGACCGGGCCGCACGCAGGTTCCCCAAGCACTTCAAGCCCTCCCACGTCGAGTACGCCGAGCAGGTGTTCACCCGCTGGGGCGTGTTCGCGGTGTTCTTCGGCCGGTTCATCGCGCTACTGCGGATCTTCTCCGGGCCGCTGGCCGGAGCGCTGAAGATGCCCTACCCGAAGTTCCTGGTCGCGAACGTGCTGGGCGGGATCGTCTGGGCGAGTGGCACCACAGCGGCGGTCTACAGCCTAGGCCGGATGGCCGAGATCTGGCTGGCCCGATTCTCCTATCTCGGGCTCATCGCCGCAATCGTCGCCGGCCTCAGCATCGGCTGGCTGGTCAAAAGACGCACCACTCGACTCATCGAGAGAAAGCAGCATGCCGACAAGCAGCATGCCGACAAGCAGCATGCCGACCCCGCCCTCTGATCGTGCGTGACCGGCTACGGTGACACGATCAGCGTCGGCGTGGATTGGTGAGCGGTTTGCGGTCGGGGTCGATAATCGTGGGCGCTCGGAAACTCGACCCATCCGCCTTGGTCGTCAACTCCCGCATCCCGGGTTGGGCACATCCACGGACAGCTGGCTGCCGGCCGGGTTGACGTAGGTCACGTAGAGCTCGACCGGCTCCGCGCCGAGGTTGCGGCCGATATGCACCTCACCGGAGCCGCCGGGCTCGACCAGGGACTGCCCGGCCGGGTAGGAGACGGATTGGCAGTCGGCGCTGGTATGGGTGAGCGTTCCCTTCTGCACGATGCCGAGCAGGGTGCCAGGGTGGTAGTGCCAGCCGGTGCTGCCGCCGGGCGCAATGGTGATCTGGCGGACGATGAGATCCGTCGCGCTGTCGGTCTTGAGCTGCAGGTGGTCCGGCATGGTGCCCCGCGCGAGGACGGTTCCGGTCACTCCCGACGCGGGTGTTGCCTGCGCCGCGGTGGTCAGCAGGCCCGAACCGACCAGCATCACCACCGTCGCCGAGATCTTCCACATACCGCGCATGCACTCCCTCGCTCTCAAGCGGACATCGCTGCCGGAACGAGAGTACGTCGGACTATCGGCCGCCGGTCCCCGCGGCACCCCGACGTTGCGGCACAAGGCTTAGGTGACCGTTATCCCAGGCCCCAAAAAATGTAGAGCGCAATGTAAGGATCGCTGGCCACCGCCCGAGGAATCTCGCCAGTTCCCGGTTGGCAATCTCATCGACCTGGATAAAGGCCGGGAGATCGCCGTTCTTGCATCCGACCGGGTACATTGGCTAGGCCGTAACGTCCTACGGCAACCGGGTACACACAGATCGGCCCATCTCCTCGAAGGGGTGAGATCCCACAACTACGAGTAACACTACAAGCCAGACAGGTGAAATTCTCCAAAAATGCTTGCCCATTCCCGACAAAGTCAATAACGTGCATTATGATTGAAAACCCGCGAGTTCTTTTTGGGTGCAATCTTGCGCGAGGGGGATGATTTATAAAAATGAGAATTGGGGGTTTCATATACATCCACTTCCACTCGGTTCAAATCGTCTCGCTAATTGCAGGAAGCAGTAGAAAGTAGGAGGTTTTTCCACATGAGCGATAGATTCGACCTGATCGAGCTCCCGAGTGCGGGGGCAGCGACCATCCAATTGGACGGGAGCAAGGCCAACATCTACGCCGGTGGCCAGGGGGCACAAGGTGACATCGCTCTGCGAGATGAGCAGGGCAGGCAATCCGTCCACATCGACGGCGGCGGCGGCAACCTCACCCTCGGCGGCGGCGGACACGAAGGCGACATCGCCCTCCAAGACACCGAAGGCAACCAATCCGTCCACATCGACGGCGGCGGCGGCAACCTCACCCTCGGCGGCGGCGGACACGAAGGCGACATCGCCCTCCAAGACACCGAAGGCAAGCAAACCATCCATGTCGACGGGGGTGACGCCAACCTCACAATGGGGGGCGAAGGCCACAACGCCGATATCCGCCTGCTGGACGCGAGTGGCAAACTCACCATCCACCTCGACGGCGGCACCGGCGAGGTGTTGCTGGGTGGCAAGTCGTTGCAGCCCGCGGACTTCGTCTTCGCGGCGGACTATCCGTTACCGAGTCTGGGAGACCTACGGTCGTTCATTCGTCGCAATGGTCACCTCCCTTCACTTCGCCCGGGCCGAGAGATGGAGGAGGCAGGGGTCAATCTGGGCGAGTTCGTGATGAAGTTGCTCCAGAAAGTGGAGGAGTTGACGCTGTATGTGATCAAGCAGGAGGATGTGATCCAACAGCAACAGCGGCGCGTCGAACAGGTCGAGAAGCGCATGCACCCGTAAGCCACGTCACGTAACCGACCCAGATGTTCTGGTCGACCGGCAGGATCGACACTGCCCGGTCGACCAGAACACTGCCGTAACTTTAATTTTCACAGCAGCTGCGACGGTTGGGCCATGCGGAACCGGTGTTTGGCGTAGCGGGTCACGACATCGGGGCTGAGGAACGTGTGGGTGTCAAGTGTGTGCAGGTCCCGGAAGCACCGCTGGATCGGTTGGTCGGCGTATACCGCGCCCGCTCCGGCCAGGCGGAACACCCCGTCCACCGCCGCGACCGCGGCCCGCACCGCCTGATGGGCGGCCAGTTGCAGCTGGGCCCGCTGGTCGAGACTGAGTGGGTCACCAGCGCATGCGGTGTCCCACGCGTCGCCGATCACGTCGAAGGCGAACGCTCGCGCGGACTGCAGACCTCCCTCGGCGATCGCGAGCTGTACCTGGGCATACCGATCGTCAGCGATCCGCAGTCGCTCCGGGCCGCGGATCTTGGTGCAGGCCAGCTCGGTGAACTCGTCGAGTGCCCGGCGGGCGACCGCGAGCGGGAAGCCGACCAGTGTCACGCTGAGGTTGGCGAACAGCGGGAACCGCCACAGCGGGCCGTCGTGGCACGGTTGGCTCTCGAGCGGGTTGACGAACAGTTCCGCTGGCACTCGCACCCCGTCCAAGGCCAGGTCGTGGCTGCCACTGCCGCGCAGGCCGGCGCCGTCCCAGGTGTCGAGGATCCAATCCGGGTCGGTCGGCAGGAACGCCAGCCGCCACTCGGGGCCACCACCCGCACCCGTCCGTGGTACCCCGTGTTCGTCCAGCACGACCGCGGCGACCTGGGAGAACCGGGCGTGTCGTACACCGGTGTTGAATGCCCACCGCCCACCTATGGTGTACCCACCCCTACCGTCCGGCATCGCCGAGCCGGTGGGGGCGATCATGCAGGTCGAAGCGCCGTAGGGCCGGTCCGCGATCAGCTCTCGGGCAGCGTCAGGTTCCAGCCAGGCGAAAAACGCGGTGCTCCCGCCGATCAGGGTGCTCCAGCCGGCAGACCCGTCCGCGTAACTGATCTCCTCGACGATCCGGACGATGGTCGCCGGGTCCAACTCGAGCCCACCCAGTGAACGGGGCAGCCATATCGCGAACAGTCCGGCTGCCTCGACCCGATCGGCAAGGTCGGCAGGCATGGTGCGCAGCTGCTCTCCTTCGCGGGCGCGCTCGCGAATCTCCGGTGCCAGCGCACGCGCGGCTGCCAGCGCAGTCGCGGCCGGATCGGCGGTGAGCACCGGCGGGCCGGTAGCGTCGGTCCGGGTAGTCGTCATACCAAACCCCCAACGTCGTCGCCGTGACCCGCCCATCATGCCTCAACGGGCGTTACGGTAAGCCCGTTTCACACAGGTTTGAGCGGGTCATGACCCAGTGACATCAGGCGATGCCGCCAACCGGTTCGGCCTACGACAGCCTCCCGCCCGCCGTGGCGACCACGCTGCACCCGGTGAACGACCTTGCGCATCACCTGGAGGTCCACCGAGCTGAGGTCGGTTCTGCGCTTGCGCAGAATGCGCAAGACCTGCTGACCGGTCGGGCTACCCCCCTGAGCGGAGCTGCCTTCGCCCTGCGAGTGGGTGCGCAGCCAGTCGGCGAGTTCCTGCGGTGACATGTTCACCACCCGGTGGAACTCGGCCCACAGCTCATCGTCGGGCAACGCGGTTTCCGCCATCGTCCCAGGCCTCCTCAGGTAGACGTCGCACGACACCAGGTGCCCTGACCACCGCACCCTCAAACCTGCCATCGCCGAGCAGGTTCACCTTGCCGAGGCGACCCCGTGTCTTGATTGACGGAAAAGTCCGTCCATCACCACGGGCAAGGCATACACGACTGGATGACATAGCCGTTTAGCGCTTCTGGGCAACGGGGTTTCGCTCCGGTACGCCGATGGCCAGATCACCGAGCAAGGGTCAGCGAAGGGCATCGCCAGGATGGAGCAGGAAGGAAAGCTCGTCGAGCAGGATTTCGTGATCACCGGCGGCACCCTCTACCTGCGTGACCCGGCCGGCAAGTACCAGAAGTTGCCGTCATCACTGGGCGGTGTGGCCTATGACCCCGCAACGATCCTGAACCCCGACCGAGGAGTCGCAGCGGTCCTTGCCAGCGCTAAAGACGCCACCACCGAGGCGCGCGAACAGCTCGCCGGGGTGGACAGCTACCGGGTGAAGGCCACCTTCCCGCGCGAGTCGCTCAGCACACTCGTGCCCGGAGTAACTGAGGACACCACCGGCACGGTGTGGATCGCGACTCAGGGCTCGCGGCTGGCGGAAGCTCAGTTCCGGATGGGCGAAGGCCTGATCTCCGTGCAATTCTCCGACTACGACGCCCCTGTCACCATCAACACGCCTGCTGAGTGAGACACACTGAGTCTCTCCCATACCGCGTCTCTCCCATACCGCGGTCCCGACCGATCAGCTCAGCCAGCGTCGGCCCTCCCTCGCCCGGTCAGGCGGTACTGATTGGTGGTGGATCCGGGTAGACCTGCTGCTAGGTTAGGTAGTGCAGCAGCGCGACGGATGCCGTGGCGATCGGGAGGACCAAAGATGACCATGGCAGAGGACGGGTTGCCCAATGAGCGCACCCTGACCACTCCGAAGCAGGTACTGGGACTGACCGTGCAGCACCCCACCGTCGGGGTGTGCGTGGTGGCGATGGCCGGGGAGCTGGACATGCTCACCGCACCGCTGTTGGACGCCTGTCTGCGCCAACAGTTCGCCACCGCCCCAGCGCATCTGATCCTGGACCTGGAAGCGTTGCGCTTTCTCGGTTCCACCGGCCTGACCTCCCTGCTGGGCGCCCGCGAACTCGCCCACCAGACCACGCAGACGCAGCTGCACCTAGCCGGCCTGGCCACCCGGGTGGTGGCCCGCGCGCTGCAGATCACCCAGCTGCAGGACCGGTTCGACACCTATCCCACCCTGACCCACGCCCTGGCTGCACTGAACAGCTGAGCCGCGCTCGCCGAACGAGGACCGGGTGGACGGCCCGGCGTCGTCATGGTTAAGGCCCTCGTGGGTAGGGTAACCCCATGTAGTCCGTACCAGGCGGGTCTGGGCGGAGAGCCCGGATCCTAGAGAAAACATTAGGATCACTCATGCTACGCACCACGAACGCTCAGGGCGCAGCACTGCGCCGCCCGCTTACCGTTCTCATCGTCGCCGCAGGGCTTACGCTGGCGGGTTGCGCCAACCCTGCCACCAACGCACCCGGTGCGTCGTCCCCCGAGCCTTCCCCACCGGCGTCGAACTCCGCTGCGCCGGTTGAACCGCAGGTGACGACTCTGACCTGGGCCAGGTCGATGTGCCAGGCGCTGCAGCCCACCTTCGGCCGTCTCGGCTCGCCGCCCCAGCCGGACTTAAACAACCCGGACGCGACACGGCAGGCCTACATCAGCTATCTGGGCGATGCGCGAACCGCCGCGCAACAGGCGATCGACGGGCTCGCTTTGATCGGGGCGCCGCCAGTGAGTAACGGGCAGCAGATTCTCGGTCAGCTGAGCAACCAGCTCAGCCAGCTGCGCGACAACCTCAACGACGCGTTGACTCAGCTCAAACAAACCAACCCTAACGCCACGGGTGCGATGGCTCGTGCCTTCGGTGCGGCAGGCAACGTCGTCGGCCTGCTCGGCACTCTCGCTGCGGACTCGCAGCTACGCACCGCCATCGACCAGACGCCGGAATGCCAGAACCTGACCGAGGTGAAAGCGCCCCAGTAGAATTGGCGTGGACACCCAAAGGAACGAACATGACTCTCGAAGCCCGGGGCCACCTCACCTGTGCAGCCGTCGATCATTTGAGCAGGCGCCGATGAGTCCAGTGACATGCAGGGCTCCGGGCACGATGCCGTATCTCGGCATATCGATGCTGCTGGTTATTGGGCTGGCCGCGTGTGGTTCATCGACAACCCCGCCGGTTGCTGGATCTCCTCCAGCGTCTGCACCAGCTGCTCCATCACCGGCGGACTCAACCGCGACAAGCTGGACAATGCCCAACCTCGTCGGTTCTAACTTACAGAGTGCGCAGGACGAGATTCAGAGCCTCACGAATTTCACGATAACTGTGACAACTTCGCATGACGCGACCAGCGCTGACCGCAACCAGATTTTGGACAGAAACTGGAAAGTTTGTTCACAGAACATCCCACCCGGCAGCACGATCGACAGCAACACGCGAATCGACTTCGGCGCGGTCAAGCTCGAGGAGCCCTGCCCATAACTTTGGGAGTTCTACACCGACACACGATCCCGCCTGTCCGAGGCGGGATCGTGTGTATGTCATGGACCAGAATCCGTGAGCGATGGGTCTGCCACGGGCGGCGGGGCTGCGGCGTCCTCGACCCGAGCGACCTTGGTCTGGATGCCGGCAAGCAGGAGCTCCAAGCCGTAGTCGAACCGTCCCGGTCGGTGCACGCCGTCCAGGTACTGGTTCACCGCGGTGATGGCAGGGATCTGCTCTGACGGAAGCGGTGGGTAGTACTCGGGCCCAGATGTGGTGTCGCGCATTGGGGCGATATGGCCCATCAGTTGGAAACCGGCGGTGTAGGTGTAAAGAGCGAAGAAGGCGTCGCAGGCCTCGGAGGATGAGAATCCTCCCTGGAGCAGGAGCCCGATTGCCCGCTCCATGATCAATAGGCCGTTCGGGCCGATCCTGACTCGACTGCTGTAAGCCCCTCGAGCTAGTTGGTGGTGGCTGACCAAGGCCTGACGGTAGCTGCGCACCAGCGCCCGGAGCTGGGTCAACCAGTCGCCGCCGGTGGCCGAGGTGTCCACTTCACCCAGCATCAAGTCGACCATGAGGTCTACCAGCTCGTCCTTGTCCCGCACATGGTTGTACAGGGCCATCGGCGAGGCCTCGAGCTCGTTGGCCAGCGCCCGCATCGTCAAGGCAGCCAGGCCTTTTTCGTCGACCAGATGTAGAGCCGCCCGCACGACCCGAGGCCGGGACAGCGGCAGCGGTCGCGTGCCGTCCTTGCTGGGATCGACGCCAACCCAGGCCATCGGTTCGGAGCGGCCCCCGGAAGCGCCGGTCTGGTCGTTCAACGATGACCCCTTCCTCGCTCGCCGTCACCATGAGACGTACAACGTATACCTGAATGGGCGATGGCGGCCTTCGCCTCACAGCATAACACTGTACGTGTTGATATACAACGTACATGAAACGTACGGCGTACCGGTGTTAACGATGACCCGATCACGCCCCAGGGGCACCCACCTCGTGCCCACCGCCCACCCACACGGCACCGGGGGTATCCGATGACCACCGCCATCAGCCCATCTGAGGTCACCGCAAGCACCACTGACCTGCTTCAACGCGCCTGCGAGCGGGATCAGCGGGCGTGGGAGGAAATCGTGCGCCGATACAGCGGCGTGGTCATCTCGAAGGTGCGCTCGTTCCGGCTACAGCCCGCCGACACACACGACGCGGTACAGATGACCTGGTTACGGCTAGCGGAGAACTGCCATCGGATACAGCAGCCCGAACAGCTCAGCGGGTGGCTGGCTACCACCGCAAGCCGGGAATGCCTGCGCATCCTCCGCAACCAGGCGCGGCACATCCATACACTGCACGACGGCGGGACCGCAGAAAGAGTGACCGACCCATCCGTGGGTCCCGAGCAACGCGTCGTCGACGCAGACACCGCACAGCGGCTGTGGAGTCTCGTCTCCACGCTCTCACCCCGCCGCCAGATACTCCTGCGGGAGCTGTTCCTCGACAACCCGCGACCCTACGCCGAGGTCGCCCGCGCGATCGGAATCCCAGCCGGCGGAATCGGACCCACCCGGGCCCGGGCCCTGGCACAGCTGCGACACCGCCTCGATGAATACGGGCTGGGCCGCGCCTGACCACCACCCGAAACTGGTGAGCGCTCGGTAACAACGGGTGAATCCTGTATCAGCGCAGTGGTGGCCCGACCTCAGTCCGTCGTGAGCAAGTCCACCAGAGGAGGGGACAGACCATGACCGAGCAGACCCTGCAGCCCGTTCAGAACCCACTGACGGTAGTGATGAAGGCAAAGTCTTCGGAGGATTACCAGGCGCTTCGACAGATCGTCGAACACCTCCAGTCGCTGCCACCGGATCAGAACCCGATCACCGTCGCGCTCGCCAAGCTCAGCAATGTGCACTTCGCCAGGTTTGTGTTCCTGGGCACCGACCAGCTCGGGCTGATCACCACCTACGACGGTGACTTCGAAGCGTACATCAATGAGTTCACCGACATCATCGGCGACGTGTTCAACAAACTGCTGACGTATGTGGAGAATGCCCCGCCGCTGCCGGTGCAGACCTATCGGCAGGAGTTCCTGGACTACATCCGATCCGTCGACTACGGCTGCGTGGGGACGTTCTACAGCGCCTACCCCGGGCAGACCGTGCTCGACATCCTGGACGCAGCCTGACATCCCGGTCTGAGCAGACCATGCTGAGCAGACCACAAGGAGGGAGTACCGCGATGGGGGCTGTCGAACTGGCCGATGTTCAGGGACTCATCCTTCGGGGGTACACCATGCAGGTGGCCCGGTATCTCGGCCTGAGCGTGCGTGAACCGGCTGCCGCCCGCGCATTTCTGGCCGCGCTCATCGATGATGACCCCCTCGTTCCCTCCATCACCACCGCAGAGCCCTGGGCGGTCAAGCCGGACTGCTGCGTGAACGCAGGCATCACCTTCCCAGGCCTGGCGGCACTAGGAGTGTCACCCGAGTCCCTGGCCGGCTTCCCCGTGGCGTACCGCGAGGGGGCGGTGCAGCGCGGGGCCAGGGTGGGTGACGTCGACACCAGCGCACCCGAGCACTGGCTGCCCTGGGTCGCGGATCCGGAACTGCATCTGCTGCTGACAGTGTTCGCCCAGTCCTGCGATGCGCTCGAGGCGGCAACCAAGCAGCTGGAACAGGCCTGGCTCGCTGGTTGCCTCGAGCTGGGCCGGCACGACGGTGCGCGGCTGCCCGACAATGTCGGGCACTTCGGTTACCGTGACGGCCTGTCCCAGCCCACCATCGACGGTGTCCCGCTCTCCGGGCTGCCGGATCATCTGCCGCGAGCCCCTGTGGGCGAGTTCCTGCTCGGATATCCCAGCCAGTTCGACAACTTCAGCTACCCGATACCGCAGCCGCCCGAGCTCGGCCTCAACGGCAGCTTCGTCGCTTTTCGCATACTCGAGCAAGACGTCGACGCATTCGCGGAATTCCTCACCCGGCAGGCGGTGGCGACCGGGATGTCAGAGGACCTCATCGCGGCAAAACTGTGCGGACGCTGGCGCAACGGCGTACCGCTGCACCTCTCGCCCAACACCGACACACCCGACCCACCGATCCCACCCGAGGCGCTGAACGACTTCGACTACGTCGGCGCGGACGGCGACGAGCGGGGTTACCGGTGCCCGGTCGGATCGCACATCCGCCGGATGAATCCGCGCAGCCAGCGCATCGCCAGCAACGGCGGTCACAAGCACCGCATCGTCCGGCGTGGAATCACCTACGGCCCGCCCTATGACCCGACGAATCCGCACGATGGGCAGGCTCGCGGACTGCTCGGCCTGTTCATCGGGGTCAGCCTGTGCGACCAGTTCGAGTTTCTCATGGCTCACTGGGCCAACGACGGAACCTTCGCCGCCGGGCTCGGGCGCACCAACGATCCTTTGATCGGCGCCCAAGCCAACGGGGCCGGAAGTTTCTCGATACCACGCCCGGAGGGGCGAGTGGTTCTGCCCGGCATCACCCGCTTCGTCACCACCCGCGGCGGCGCCTACTGTTTCTTGCCGAGCATCACCGCAATCCGCTACCTGGCAAGCCTGGGCTAGGCCGCTCGACTGTCGAGCGGCCTAGCCCAGGGAAGCGTCATGGATGGCTACCGGTCACCGGTCCCCATGGCGAGAACCCGGTTGGCGTCGGTGAGCTCGGTGTTGGGGCGGTAGTCGTTCTCCGGTCGGGGGCTGGTCAGGCCCAGCGCCCGCATCACCACCGATGTCATGGTGAGCCGGTCACTGGCAAACCCTCCGTGGGAGGAGGCATCGCAGCGGCTGTTGTCCGGGGCGAGCGAGCGCGAGACGATGCTGGCGCCGCCACGGTTGCGGATGGCTTGTTCGAGGGTGAGCTCGGGATGCTTCTTCTCGAGCGGACGCCCGAAAAACTTCTGCATCCCGAGCAGCGGAACGTCGGTGTCCCCCGTCGGCCCCTCCAACGCGCGTGAGACCAAGTAGAGCAGGGACTTGTGGTAGATGTCGCGATCGCCGGCCCGGCAGGCGTCATCGAGTTCCCGCTCATCGCTCAAGTTGAACGTGGCGAACGATCGAACCAGGCCGTTCGACCCAAGATGGGGGAGCACCTCACTGACGAACTTGTCGACCCGAAGGGCCGGTGCGAGCAGCGTCAGCGACGCGACGGAGACCCCCGCATCCTTCAGGAGCGGCAGCAGCTTCGCGTGGAAAATCGCACCCGCGCTGTGTCCTACCAGGTGCACCGCCACCTTGCCGGGTCCGTGCCGCTGGACGTAGTCCCGCAGTCGCAGCACGGTGAGAGATGCGCCCCCCATCACCATCATCTTAGCCTCTGCTTCAGCAGATGCCGGCGGCCAGGAGACCGCACCCGGGTTTTCGATCGGATCCGATGCGAGGCGGGCATTCTCCTTCATCTCGTCCCACATCCACCGGATACTTTTCCGTGCAGCCAATTCGACCCCACGGTCGATGCCCTCTTTACCCCCCCGATCAATTATCTCAAAAAGGTTGAATCCGAACGGCAACTTGCCTTTTGTCAATTTGGCGAGCTCGTTCAGTAGTGTCTCTTTCACCCCGGTCTGCCAGGCGAAGAATATTGGATAGATGTTGTTGTTTAGCCACCAGTTGACGTTGTCCTGCGCCACGGACAACCCCTTCTCCTCACTGTTGAGGCCGCCGTGAGCGTAGAGCAGCACATGACGTTTCAGGCTCGGGTCCCGCTCGAGCCACGCATGGTGCCAGCGGTCCATGTTCTCGAAAGCCCGGTCGATCTGGGTGGGAGAGCTGGCGAATTTGCCGTTCGACGACAGAAGTCCCTGGTTGCCGAGGTTGATCATGTGCATAGCCAGGCGCCGGAGGTCGAGGGCCGTGCCGGTGACGAGGTTCCCGCCGGTTGCCGTCGTGGTGGCCGAGCGGCCACCGGCGGGCGGCGTCCCGGGCACTCCAGGGCGGGCCACCCAGGCGTCGTAGGCGGAATCGAGCCAGTCCTGGTAAGGCAGGGTCGCGAACCCACCCTTGCCCCAATGCCCTGGTACTCCAGCCGTAGATCGTGATCATGTGAGTTGAGCTTGTTGACGGCGGTAGTGGCTGGCGCGGACTCGGTGTTGATGGCGGCGTCGCCAGTGTGACCAGGCCAGCGTGTCGGTGGCTCCTTGGGAGTAGGTACTGCCAGGCGAACCGATGATCACGTTCCGCGTTGACGACTCGACCACCGCGCAGCCGGCGCCCCTACCCAACAACGAGGACGAATCGGTAGTGTGTCGTTCCGGGAACGAAGACAAAGGGGCCGCTCGTGATTTTTATCGTGGTCAAATTCACTATTCGCGCGGACAAGGCTGACGAGTGGTTGTCGCTCGTCGACGATTTCACCCAAGCCACACGGGGTGAGGCAGGAAACATCTTCTTCGAGTGGTCCAGGAGCGTCGACGTGCCCAACCAGTTCGTTCTCGTCGAGGCGTTCGCAGATGACGCGGCGGAGGCACACGTGAACTCCGAGCATTTCAAGACCGCTATGACGTGGATGCCCGAAGTGATCGCGGCGAAGCCCGAAATCGTCAGCGTCCAGGTTCCGCAGAACGGCTGGGGTGAGATGGGAGAACTGACGCCGGTCGACCCTCGTTGACCCTGCCTGTGGCAGCTCATGCCGATACTGTGACGGGATGAGTTCGGTACGCCCGGTCCCGGAGACCGAGCTCATGGGCGGCAGGGAGCTCTCCGCCGACCACGCCTGGCACACCCTGCGGCGCTATCACCTCGGTCGCCTCGTCGCTGCGGCGTTCCTCCGCTTCCGCTACGGCGACGGGTTCAGTCATGCCCGCGCTTTCGCGTTACAGCTCGCGCTGGCGGCGGTGCCGCTGCTCATCGCCGGGGCGGGCCTCGCGTCGGCCCTGGGCGCGGAGTCATTCGCCGAGGTCGTGGCGCGGACGGTGGTGGCGATCTCGCCGGGCAGCAGTGATGACCTGATTCGTCAGGTCATCACTGCCGGCAACGCGGCCGACGAGGCCAGCAAACGGGGCGAGGTCGTGGTCATCCTCGGATTGGGTACCGCCTTCCTCGCGGCCACCTCGGCGTTCGCGCAGCTTGAGCGCGGCGCCAACCGCATCTACGGCACGGAACGGGATCGTCCGAGCCTGCGCAAATACGGCCTGGCGATGGTGCTGACGGCGACCGCGGGGGTCGCCATGGCCCTCGGGCTGCTGTGCATCGTGGCCGGGGACGCGTTCGGGGAGGCCATCGAGCAGGTCTACCACTGGGGCGCCGCAGCCGAGACCGTGTGGGACGTGCTGCGATGGCCGCTGGGGCTCGGCGCGCTGTTATTCGCGGTGACCGCGCTGTTCCGGTACGCCCCGCGGCGGCGGCAGCCCGGGCTTTCCTGGCTGGCGGCCGGGGCCGGGATGACCGTGCTGGGGTGGCTGATCGTTTCCGCCCTGCTCGGGGTGTACATCGCCGTTGCCGACAACTTCGACGACACCTACGGGCCGCTCACCGCGGTGATGGCACTGCTGCTGTGGGCCAACCTCACCGGCATCGCCCTGCTCTCCGGGATCGCCTTGGCAGCCCAACTCGAGGCCGTCCGGGCGGGGCGCACCGACCCGCTGCTGGCCGACACCGACAACGACGGCATCCCGGACGAGCTCGACGAGGAAAACGCCGGTACAGGCACCTACCTGCGGGCGGGGCCGTCTCGCGCCGCTGATGTGTGCGAGGGTGGAAAGCATGGTGGTGAGTAACGAGTCCATCAGGCACGACCGCTTCGAAGAGTTCCGTGCCTACGCCGAACGCCGGGCTCGCGGCAGTGTGGAGGTCCCCCCGCTGCAGCTGCTGCCGCATGAACGGCGGTGGCATGTGCGCCAGACGCTGCTGGAGGACCACCGTTCCCGGATCGAGAACCGTCCCGAGGGCGCGCAGGCCAAGTTCGACACGCTGGCCAAGGACGTCCTCCGTTTCTTCCGGGGCACCGCCCTGCTGTACTACCGCGACCACGGGGGATCCGACGCGCATCTGCCGATCGTGTTCACCATCGGCGATGTCCACCCGGAGAACTTCGGGGTCATGCCGAACTCTGACGGCGCCCCCTTCTTCGGGGTGAACGACTTCGACGAGGCGTGGGCGGCGCCGTTCTCCTACGACGTCAAACGCGGCGCCACCGGCTTCTGGATCGTCGCCACCGAGAACGGCATAAAGAAGAAGGACCGCCGCCGGATCGTCCGCGCGTTCATCGACGGCTACCTCAGTGCCATGCGCGCGTACTCGAAGGATGACCGGTCGAGCACGTTCCAGTTCCGCCTTGACAACAGCCCGGAGATGATCCGCTCGCTGCTGAAGCGGGCGATGACCGACCGCACGGAGTTCCTCGCCGACCTCATCGACCTGGACACCGCCCGGTTCCGTCCCAGCAAGAAGTGCGTGCCGCA
Source organism: uncultured Actinomycetota bacterium (assembly GCA_963712995.1). Taxonomy (GTDB): domain Bacteria; phylum Actinomycetota; class Actinomycetes; order Mycobacteriales; family Pseudonocardiaceae. The sequence goes on from CAVQKH010000028.1 coordinate 21,263, forward strand.
ATCCTCGCGCATCGCGGAGTTCCAGAAGGTCGTGGACCGCTACGTGAAGACGAACACCCTGGGCGAGATCCCGCGGCCGAAGTCCTTTTTCCGGGTGCTCGACGTGGCCCGCAAGAAGGGCAGCGGGACCGCGAGCCTCGGGCTCGACCGGTTCTTCGTGCTCGTCGAGGGCTGGGATCCCGACCCCCACCGTTCGGTGATCCTCGAGATGAAGCAGGCCCGCCGCTCAGCACTGTACGGGCTGGTACCGGCCAACGACGTCACCCCCGGCGAGGACTCTGACCACTCGGAGTCGGCCCGGCGGGTCGTCGCCGCGCAGCACGTGCACCTGGTGGGCGGGGATCCGCTGTACGGGTTCGCCGAGATCGACGGGCGAAGTTTCCTGGTGCGGGAGCGCAGCCCGTTCAAAAACGAGATCGACGTCGAGGATCTCGATGCCGATGGCCTGGCCGAGTATGCGGATATCTGCGGCCAGGCGCTCGCCCAGCCGCACGCCCGCTCCGACGCCGAAACCGGGATCATGCCCGGAAGCGCCGAAGAGCGCATCCTGTCCTCGATCATCCCGGAACTGTTCTGTTCCGACGTCGGGGACTTCGCCGAGGTCGCCGCGCGGCGCGTGTACGACGACCATGCACTGTTCCGGCGTGACCACGCATGCGGCGCCTTCCAGTACTGGGACTCCGATTGACGCCGCTGACGGAGCTGCCCCATTGTGGTCAAGGCGTGCGCCCCGTAGGCCTCAGCAGCCTGTGGGTCTCGCCCCGGCAGCAGTGCCGGGGGCTTCCGATGGCTGCCCTTGCTGTTGGTGTGGATCCGTGGGGGTGGGGCAGGCCCTGACGGCTGCCGCTATCTCAGCGTGGAGATCAAACACCTGGTCAAGTCCGGTGCTCTCCAGCGAGTGGGTGACCGCATGGTTGTCATCGATGACAAGGGCCAAGTGGCAACCAGCGGCTTCTTGGCCGGCGAGGATCTCGACGAGGATGTTCAGCCCGATCGAAGCCAGGAACCGAACAGCCGACAAGTCGATCACAAGATGGGAGGGTACGACGTTGATCGCGTTCAGCTTCTCCCGCAGAGCAGGTCCGGTGAGTAAGTCGACCTCACCGACCACCACGCACAGGATCGTGCCCGGCGAGACCTCGCTTGCCGTTACGTTGAGTAGCTCCTCAGTAATGACCCGACTGGTGTCACAGGACTCGTGCATCGCTTCCCTCCTCCCTCCGCTCCACAGGTAGGCGGCCCCGCAGCGTTGCAAACCAGGAACCGGCAATCGTGCGGCCGTGAATTTAGCAGCCTCCCATCCCTCGTCCTGGCCACCTGGCGGTCGGGTGGCGGAGCAAGCCGCTACCCGCAGACCACTGGCCCTGGTCAGGCTCTCGAACCACGCATCGTAGTCTCGCCAGGTTATGGCGACGGATGAGGAACAGCTTCGGCGGAGCCCGCACCTGGTCGTGTGCGGTGACAACCCGCTGGCTTATCGCCTGGTCGAGGAGCTCGTCACCCAGATCGGTAACGAGGTGACCGTGATCCTGCCCTCGACGGGACGCAACTACGGACCCCGGATCGCGTTGTTGCCGAAGGTACGGGTGATCGAGGCGCCCGAGTTGAGCGAGGGTGCCTTCCGCGCCGCGCAGGTGGAACAGGCCAGTGCGGTTGCCTTGGTCGGTGAGGACGACGTCGGCAACATTCATGCCGCGCTTCGAGCCCAGGAGCTCAACGCTGACCTGCGGCTGGTGATCCGTTTCCTCAACATGAATCTCGGTGAGCGCATCCGGACACTGTTCCCTGGCTGCGCCGTGCTCTCCGACGCTGACACCGCGGCCCCCTCCTTTGTGGCTGGGGCTCTGAGCGAGCTGGCGCCCAGCTACGTACGGCTGGCGGACCGGACACTCTATGTCGCGCGACGGCGCGACGTGGCTGCGGATCGCCTGATCTGTGCGGTCGCCGACACCAGCGTGCCAGGACATCCCGAACTGTTACCAGCCGACCAGGATCAAGCCGATCTCGTGTTGGCCGAAGGGCAAGCCGCCCTCGGCGATACCACCACTCATCGCCGACGACTCAACCTGCCGCGTGCCCTCTGGTCGCGTATCAAGGTGTGGTTCAACCGCAAGCTGGCCATTGCGACTGTCGGATTATTCGCCCTGCTAGGGCTCGGGACGGTCCTGTTCGCCAGTGTGGGCGGCTTCTCCTGGTCCGGCGCTGTCTATCTCACCCTCCTGAACGCCGCTGGGGCCGCCCAGCCTGACACCGAGTTGAGCACCATCAACAAGATCACTCAAACGATGGTTACGATCGTAGGGATCTCGATCATCCCGGTGGTCACCGCGACGGTGGTCGACGCAGCCGTGAGCTCCCGGCTGGACACCATTCTGGGCAGGCTCCGCCCCATCGCCGGTCATGTGATCGTCGTCGGGCTGGGTAACGTCGGCGCCCGCGTCGTGGCGCAGTTGCATGATCTGGGTGTTCCGGTGGTGTGCGTGGACAATGACGAGCACGCCCGCGGCGTGCCGCTCGCGAGGCAGATCGACGCGCCGATCGTGTTCGGCGATGCCAGCCGAGAGGCCACCCTGCGCGCCGCGTATCTCGACACCTGCCGCGCGTTGGTGGCCGTCACCAACGACGACGTCACCAACCTGGAAACAGCCCTGCAGGGCCGCGCGATGAGCCACGATCTACGCGTTGTGCTGCGTTTGTTCGACAGCGACTTCGCCGAGCGGGTCCAACGCAACTTCGGTATCGCCATCTCCCAGAGCGTGCCCAACCTCGCCGCGCCTGCCTTCGCTGCCGCGATGCTGCGCCGCGAGGTGCTGGGCACCATTTCGGTCGGGCGCATGGTTCTGCTCATCGCCGAGGTGCCCGTCCAGGCGGGTTCCGAACTTGACGGCCTGGCCAGCCAGGCCGTCAACGCGCCCCGCCAGGTACAGGTGATCGCGATCCAACGTCACGCGACGGACACCCTGGAACTACCAGCGCCCCCAGATCACCTCCTCGCCAGCGGTGACCGCCTGATCATCCTGGCGACCCGCGCGGGGCTCGGCCGGGTCCTGATCCGCAGCGTCGCGACAGAGCTCTGGCGTCAACTGGACGAGACCGGGTCTGTCTCCCCGATAACCGGCCGGTAAACAAACGCCGACTCCGGCCCCGGAGCGAACGGCTGCACCCAGAAGGTCCCCGCCGAACCGGAGCGAGACGGACCACTGCGCAGTGTTCTTTGGTCGCCAACCAGCGGACATCCCGATGCACCAGGACCCTAGCCGCGGATACGCGTACCGTCAGTTAGTTCCCCTCCTGCGCTCTCCAGCTTATTGTTGGCAGCGCGTCTCGGCGGGTGCCGTGCGTGGACTGCCGGCGGAAGCGCCGCTGGCGAACCTGGAAAGTCCTCGTCACAGGCATCTCCTGGATCCGGTGACCCGAACACCGCCTGCAGGTCGGAGGGCAGGCGGTGTCTCCCACGGTGACTGACCCGTTGCAGGTCAGGCCTACTGGACAGGGCGTTGACGTTGAGTCGCTCACCCCAAAGCTGATCATAAATCGGTGTCTGGCCCACGGGGCGACACCGTAGGGGCAAGGCTGTCAGGAGAAGTATCAACATGGTGTGTACACACTGTGGACAGGTACGAGGACGCCTGGAGGCCGGCGTCGGACAAGAGCACCGCCCGGCGACTGGCGTCAGCGTATTGTGCAGGTCAGGCGCCGGCGCTGTGGGGAACTGTGATCGCTGGGGCGCACGGCGAGGAGGCTCGGGGATGTCCAGTGGGCCGTTCGGTTCCGGGTTCGACCCGCTCGAGGATTTCGTGAGCCGGCTCGTCGGTGGCCTTGAGCAGTCGCTTGGCGGGGTGACCCGGTCGGGCTCCTCTACCAAGCGGCTGGACCACTATGGCCGTGACCTCACGGCCGCGGCCCGCGCGGGCCGCCTCGATCCGGTCATCGGGCGGGAGAACGAGGTCGAGCAGGTGCTCGAGGTGCTCTCGCGGCGGACCAAGAACAACCCGGTGCTGATCGGCGACCCCGGCGTCGGCAAGACCGCGATCGTCGAGGGTATCGCCCAGCGGATCGCTGAGGGCGCGGTCCCGGAGCCGCTGCGCAACCGGCGGATGATCGCGCTCGATCTGGCGGGAATGGTGGCGGGCAGCAAGTACCGGGGCGAGTTCGAGGAACGGCTCACAGCGGTGATCGACGAGGTGACCGCCGCCGCCCGGACGGTGGTGCTGTTTCTCGACGAGCTGCACACGGTGATCGGTGCCGGCGCCGGCGAGGGCGCTGCGATGGACGCCGCCAGCATGCTCAAGCCCGCTCTGGCCCGAGGGGATCTGCAGGTGGTCGGGGCTACCACCGTCGATGAGTACCGCCGGTATATCGAGCGGGACCCGGCGCTGGAACGACGGTTCCAGCCCATCCTGGTCGCCGAGTCGAGCGTTGAGGACACCATCGCCATCCTGCGCGGCCTGCGCAAGCGCTACGAGTCGCATCATCGGGTGCGCATCACCGACGAGGCCACCACCGCCGCCGCCCACCTGTCCGACCGTTATCTCACCGACCGGTTCCTGCCGGACAAGGCAATCGATCTGATCGACAGGGCCAGCGCGCGGGTCCGGATGCAAGCGCAGGCACCGAGCAAGGACACCCAGGCGCTTGCGCAGCGCGCCGAGCAGCTCAGCCGGGCCAAGGACGTTGCGGTCGACGCCGAGGACTACGAGCGGGCCGAGGCGCTGACCCGGGAACTCGACCGGGCGATCATGGAGCTGAGTGCCGCCCGCGCCGGCCCCACGCACCCGCCGACGGTCGACGCTGACGATGTCGCCGACGTCGTCGCGCGCAGCACCGGCATCCCGGTCTCCCAGCTCACCGAGGTGCAGCGGCACCAGCTGCTGCACCTGGAGGAACAGCTGCGGGGCCGCGTCGTCGGGCAGGACGAGGCGGTTGAGGTGGTCGCGGATGCGGTCCGGGCCAGCCGCGCCGGCCTGAACCATCCGGACCGGCCAGTCGGGTCGTTCCTGTTCCTGGGACCCACCGGGGTGGGCAAGACCGAGCTGGCCCGGGCACTGGCGCAGACCCTGTTCGGGTCGGAGCGCTCGCTCGTCCGCATCGATATGAGCGAGTTTCAGGACAGGCACACCGTGTCCCGGCTCATCGGCGCGCCACCCGGCTACCTCGGCCACGAGGAGGCCGGCCAGCTCACCGACGCGGTCCACCGCACCCCCTACACCGTGGTGCTGCTCGATGAGATCGAGAAGGCGCACGCCGACGTCACGAACATCCTGCTGCAGGTCTTCGAGGACGGCCGGCTCACCGACGCCCGAGGCAAGACCACGAACTTCGCCAACACGGTGATCATTATGACCAGCAACCTCGGCGCCGAGGCGCTGCTGGCCGCGACGAGCACGGGGCGATCAGTCGAGGATGTGCGGGAAGGCCTGATGGCCAGTGTCCGGCGGCACTTCCGGCCGGAATTCCTCAACCGCATCGACGAGATCGTCCTGTTCCGCGGCCTCGATCGCCCCCAGCTCCGCTCGATCACCGAGCTGCTGCTGGCGCAGACCCGCCAGCGCCTGCACACGCGGTCCATCACCCTGCGCCTCGACGACCGTGCCATCGACTGGATCGTCGACCGTGGCTACCAACCTGAGTTCGGGGCACGGCCACTGCGCCGGGTCATCGGACGTGAACTGGACCGGAAACTGTCGCGGATGCTGCTCGCCGGCGACCTCAGAGATGGTCAAGACGTGCTCGGCACCGTCGTCGACGGGACGCTGGTGCTCACCGTCACCGATCCGTGAAACGCCACCTGATCGGGCGCCCGTCCCGTTCAGCATGATCTGCGGACCGCTCCCTCGAGGGAGCGGTCCAGTGAGCGTTCGTCCACACAGGGATCAGCCTCCGGCTGTATGACGCCTCTGTCGGGCCACCCCTGTGTCCCCCCCATCAGACCGACAGCTCCCTGGACCGCCCCCAGCCCGTACCCCCGGCATGTTATGGAAAGAATACCCTCAGATGCGGTGGAAAGACCCCCAGCTCGCACTCACGATCCAGGACACCGGACCAGGTCCGGACAGGGCCTATATCGATGCTGGTTAAGATACGTGCGTGACTCTCCGAGGTCGGACAACACCGGACGTGTGAGTGGATCCTCAGTGCCAGGGCAAGGAACCTGGGAACCCGGTTGCGGAGTTCTGTGCTGGATTGAGGCGGTTGCAAGAGGGCGCCGGACTCGACCGGGCGACACTGGCTCGTCGAGTGCGCTACAGCCGTTCCCAGCTGTATACGATCTTGGATGGAAAGATCAGTCGGCCACCGGACTGGGGGCGGTTGGTCGAGCCCCTGGTCCGGGTGTGCACCGGTGACGACGAGCAGGCTGTCAATAGCTGGCGTCGACGACACGAGGTGCTCTCAGAGGTGCACCATGCACTGCGACACCAAACCAGTCGTGACACCACACCCAGGTTGGCGCCGGTAGCGCCGGCGCAGCTGCCTGCGGACGTGGATGGATTCACCGGTCGGACACAGGAGCTGGCCGACCTCGACCAGCTCCTGGTTGCCACCGCCCAGCAGACCGGTGCGGCAGGCGGGGACTCCACGGCAGCGGTGATCTCCGCGATCTCGGGTACCGCCGGAGTGGGTAAGACCGCGCTGGCGCTGCGATGGGCGCATCGGGTCCGAGGCGCCTATCCCGACGGACAGTTGTACGTCAACCTGCGTGGCTACGACCCTGACCAACCTGTGTCAGCGGGGGATGTGCTGGCCGGGTTCCTGCGTGCGCTCGGTCTGGCCGGACCGGAGATTCCCCTGGAAATGGAGGAGCGCGCTGCCGCCTACCGCAGCCTGCTCAATGGGCGGCGGGTACTGGTGGTGCTGGACAACGCTGCCACCGTCGAGCAGATCCGGCCGTTACTGCCCGGGACCGCATCGTCGTTGGTACTGGTGACCAGCCGGGACTCCCTCGCTGGGCTGGTGGCCCGGCACGGCGCCCGGCGCGTGAATCTGGGTCCGCTGCCTGCCGAGGATGCGGTCATGCTGCTGCGGGCGCTGATCGGGAGGCGGACCGACGCCGAACCCGAGGCTGCCGCCATGCTGGCGCAGCAGTGTGTGCGGCTGCCGCTGGCGTTGCGGGTGGCCGCTGAACTGGCCGCCGCCCGTCCGGACACCAGCCTTGCTGAGCTGGTCACCGAGTTGGGCGACGAGCATCGGCGGCTGGAGCTGCTCGACGCCGGTGGTGATCCCCGCACGGCTGTCCGCGGTGTCTTCTCCTGGTCCTACCGGCATCTACCGGCGGACGCAGCGCGGATGTTCCGGCTGATCGGCTTGCACCCGGGTCCCGACCTCGACCCCTACGCTGCCGCCATTCTCGCCGACGTCAGTCTCACACGGGCCCACCATCTGCTTGAGCTGCTTGTTCGGGCGCACCTCATCCAGCTCACCCGCTGCAACCGCCATAGCATGCACGACCTGCTGCGCGCCTATGCCACCTACCTCGCAGCCGAAGAGGACCCCGAGCAGATGCGGCAGGCGGCGCTGACCCGACTGTTCGATCACTACCTGAACACCACGGCAACCGCGGTGGATACCCTCGTTCCCGGCTCCCAGGATCGCCCGCCGCCTCGCATGCAGTCCCCGACCACCCCTTCGGTGGCCGACCCGGCCACAGCACGGGCTTGGCTGGATGCCGAACGGGCGACCCTCGTGACCGTCACCGCCTATACCGCTGCACACGGCTGGCCCGACCACGCCACCCGTCTCGCCACCACTGTGTACTGCTACCTGGAAAACGGTGGGCACTACCTCGACGCCCTGACCGTCCTCACCTATGCCCGCCACGCCGCTCGCCAGACCAACGACGCATCCACCGAAGCCCGCGCACTGACCAACCTCGGCCTCGTCTACTTCTGGCAGGCTCGTTACCAGCAGGCTGCCGAGCACCACGACCAAGCCCTGGCCCTGTACCGCGAAATCGGTGACCATGCCGGCGAGGCCGACGCACTGACCCGCCTCGGCCTCGTCTACCAGCAGCAAGGCCACGACCAGCAGGCCAGTGAGCATCACCAGCAGGCTTTGGCCCTGTTCCGCGAGATCGGTCACCGGGACGGTGAAGCCAATGTGCTCGACGATATCGGCGTCGCCTACTGGCATCAGGGTCGATACGGACCGGCCGTCGAACATCTCGAGCAGGCCCTGGCCCTGTTCCGCGAACTCGACCACCGGGTCGGCGAAGCCCACGCGCTGGGCTACCTCGGCCTCGTCCATCAGCGGTTGGGCCATTACGAACAGGCCGACGAACATCTCGAGCAGGCCCTGGCCCTGTTCCGCGAACTCGACCACCGGGTCGGCGAAGCCCGCGCGCTGGCCATCCTCGGTAGCGTCGAGGCGCGGCAGGGCCGCTATGAGCAGGCCGACGAGCATCTTGAGCAGGCCCTGGCCCTGTTCCGCGAACTCGGCGACCGGATCGGCGAAGCCGATGCGCTGGCCACTTTCGGCGAGGTCCACCAGCGGCAAGGTCACAACCAGCAGGCCGCCGACCACCAGCAGCAGGCCCTGGCTCTGTACCAGGAGATCGGCCACCCGGCCGGCGAGGCCCGCGCCCTCAACAACCTCGGTGAGATCCGCCACGTCACCGGGCAGCTTCGCGCGGCACTGCGCCAGCACACCGCCGCGCTCACCCTGGCCACCCAGATCGGTGACCGCTACGAACAGGCCCGTGCGCACAACGGGCTCGCCCACACCCACCTCGCCACCGGCGACCCCGACCTGGCCCGCCACCACTGGCAACAGGCGCTCACCTGCTATACCGACCTCGGTATCCCAGACGCAGAGGACATCCGCACGCATCTGGCGACCATGCCGCCCGATGGCGAGAGGTCCCAGCAGCTCACCTCGAACCCGGCGCCACAGACCACTCACCCGGGGAGCACGCGGAGCAGATCAGGCCGCAGGCTGACCACGTGATAGCCGAGAAACACACGTAGAGCGCCTCGGAGGCCGGTTACGCCAGTTCGATGACCAGCAGGGCGGGGGCGGAGCAAGCCTCTTTTATGTTCACGCCCAGTTCCAGGCCGTCGCCCAACTCCTCCACACGGCCGACCACGGTGGGCAGATCACCAGGCGCCTGTTGGTCGCGTGGGCCGAACTCGGGCAGCTGGCGGGATGGATGGCCGCCGATGCCGAACGCCACGCCATATCAGTGGTCACCGCCGGAAGTCCATCGGGAGTTGACTTGACGGCAGGTCAGCTGCGCAGCGACGGTGCGCGCCGTGAACGCGACATCACCGACATCCCGGGCGCGAAAAACGTCGGTGACGTCTCGTTCACGGCACCCGACGGACTTCGGGAGCCGACCACTTAGACGGTGCTGGTCGGCTCGTCCCAGAGCCAGTTGAGGAGGTTGGAGTCGTCGTAGGAGAGCACCGCCGGTGCTGGCTCGGCGAGCACAGCAGAGTCACCTCAGTCGTGCCAGGCGTTGAGCAGCGCCGCACGATTGGTTGGTGGCCGCAAAGGGGGGCGACGTTCCAAGAGTTCGCTGAGTTCGGCACGCACCCTCATCGACGGGTTCGACGTGGATGTGCCTGACGCTGCGGTCAATGTCAGCCACCCTTGATCGCTAGCGCGGTGCGTCGGGAGGGGGCTCTGCGGTGTCGGCGGTGACGGGTAGCAGCCAGCTCGGGCCGTTCGGGCTGCCGAACCAGACGGTGCGCCGGGTGGGGGTGGCGGTGAGCCCGAACTCGTGCCACTGCGGGCAGCCGAGGTCGGCCCACTGCTGCCATGCGGTCTCGACGTGCGCCCACAGCGGCGTGGGTCCGGCCTCCCGCACGTGGTAGCGGGCCTCGGAGTCCGGTTCGCGGATGACCTCGGCCCATGACCCGTCCGGGGCGCGGAGCTCGGTGACGGTGGCGCCGTCCCCGTCTCCGGACTCACGGCGCCACATGCTGCGGAAGACACCATGCGGGAGGTGGAGCTGAGCCAGGAACGGGAACCGGGAGCCGCCGTCGAGCTGGGCGGGGGCGACCATCGTGGTGCGAGTGGTCGGCGCGGCGTCGGTGCGCCGGGGGCGGTCGTAGGGGCCGTGCTCGGGCAGGCCCGCGATGCCGTCGATGGCGGCCAGGGTGGCGGCGGTGTAGCCGAGCCTCGTGAGCCGGTCACGGGCGCTCTCGACGAGGTGGGGGTCAACGTCGACGGAGTAGACGTTCGCAGCTCCGAGGCGGTGGGACAGGAGGGCGGCGTTGTATCCGGTGCCGGTGCCGATCTCGAGCACGCGCATACCGTCGGTGACGTCGAGCGCCTCGAGCATGCGGATCATGAGGTCGGGCTTGGTCGAGCTGGACACCGCCGCCTGCGTGCCCCGGTCGGCGAAGTCCGCCGCCACCTGCGTCACCAACGTTGTCCGTGAGTACACCAACTCCAACCAGCGCCTGACGCTGTCCGGGTCCTCGGGTTCGTGCAGGGTCCAGCGCCGCGAGCGGCCCTGCTGATCATCGGTGTAGTAACGTGGCACGAACACGTGCCGTGGCACCTCCTGCACGGCTGCCCGCCATTCCGGGGTGTGCATCTTTCCCACGGCGTCTGTCGCCGATGCACTTTAGCGCGTGGGCGGGTCGGGACCGCGCGGCTCTCAGCGTGCGGGTGTCGTGACCCTGCGCAGTCACCCGTCGAACTTCGGGTTAGGTGGACCGGCTGCCGCTCGCGGCCTTGTCAGGGGGCCGGGAGTAGTTGGGGTCGGTGCGCAGCCGGCTGTGCCTGGCGCCGTAGGCGAAGTACACGACGAACCCGACGGCCATCCACACGGCGAACCGGATCCAGGTAGCTCCTGGAAGGTTGAGCATCAGGTAGAACGAGGCCAGCACCGCGAGCACGGGGACGACCGGGACACCGGGACACCGGAACGCGCGGGGCAGATCCGGGCGGGTGCGGCGCAGCACCAGGACGCCGATGGCGACGAGGACGAAGGCGAACAAGGTACCGATGTTGACCAGCTCGGCCAGCTCGGACAGCGGCACGAACGTCGAGATGACAGCCACCGCGACACCGGTGGTGATCGTGGTACGGATCGGGGTGCCGAACCGCTGGTTCACGGTGGAGAACCCCGGGGGCAGCAACCGGTCGCGGCTCATCGCGAAGAAGACCCGGCTCTGACCCAGCAGCAGGATCATCATGACGGTTGTCAGGCCCAGCAGCGCCCCCACCGAGATCACCGTCGCGAAGGCCGGCCTGCCGACCGAGCGGAAGGCCTCCGCCAGCGGCGCGTCGACCTTGATCGAGGTGTACTTCACCATCCCGGTGACCACCAGCGATACCGCGACGTAGAGCACCGTGCAGATGCCCAGTGAGCCGAGAATGCCGATGGGCATGTCCCGCTGCGGGTTCCTGGTCTCCTCCGCGGCGGTCGCGACGATGTCGAAACCGATGAACGCGAAGAACACCAGCGCGGCGCCGGTGAAGATGCCCGTGACACCGAAGGAGCCGGGTGCGAAACCGAGATCCTGCAGCAGCGACGGTGTACTTTCCGCGCCCCCGGCGGGTGGGGAGCCGGTCGGCGGGATGAAAGGTGAGTAGTTGCTGGCCTTGATGTAGAACAGCCCGGCCACGATGACGAACAGCACAACGACGATCTTGACGGCGACGATCACGATGTTCACCTGCGAGGAGACCTTGATCCCCAGGCAGATGATGGTGGTGAGGATCAGGACGATCACCGCGGCGATCAGGTTGTGCCCATCGCCGTAGGCCCAGGCCGGGATGGTGATGTCCAGCTGCTTCATCACGTCGGCGAAATAGGTCGACCAGCCGACGGCCACCGTAGCGGCGCCGAGAGCGAGCTCGAGGATGAGGTCCCAGCCGATGATCCATGCCACCAGCTCGCCGAGGCTGGCGTAGGAGAAGGTGTATGCGGAGCCGGCCACCGGCACCGTGCTGGCGAACTCCGCGTAACACAGCGCGGCGAGCGCGCAGACGAGGCCCGCGAAGACGAACGAGAGCGCGACGGCCGGGCCGGCCTGGACCCCGGCGGCCTTGCCGGTGAGCACGAAGATGCCGGTACCGATGACCACCCCCACCCCGAAGACGGTCAGATCGACCGGACCGAGCCGCTTGCGGAGCCGGTGCGCGGGTTCCTCGGTGTCCGCTATGGACTGTTCAATGCTCTTCGTACGCCCCAGATTCATGGCACACCTCCTCAGCCGGGTGGTGACGGCGGTGCGATGTCAGCCACGCCGAAGACTTCCGAGGTCTTGCGCCAGGCGACCCGCCTTCTCCGCCACCCACGCCGCGTAGATCTTGTAGTGCCGGATCGGAACCCCGAGTGCAGCCATCATCTGCCGGAGCGCGTTGCGATCTTCGACGATCTCGGCTGCCAACTCGGCGAGCACGTCACCGATATCCGAGTCCGGATACGCCCTCGCCATCCGGCGCGCCAACTCGACCATGCCGGTCTCGATAGCCAGGTGATCATTGAGATAGATGCCGAACAGGTCTGGCTCGGAGCGGTTCCGGGTGCCTGCAGATCCAGCCATGCTGCCTCCTGTAGGTCACCTGTCGTCACGGACAGGTGAATCAAGGCCTGCGGCGGCGGGCCAGCAGGCCGCTCAGCTTCGCGCGGTTCTGCGGGTTGCTCGCGTACCGCCGTCCCTGATCGATCATTCGCCGCCCCTGGGGACTGGTCAGGAAGTTCCGGATCTTGCTGAGGATCGAGGCCATCTCGGCTCCTGTGAGAGTAGGTGTGGGAGCAGGTGCTGCCAGGCTAGCCGACGGTCACTTTCCGTGCTGAAGATCGATCCGAGGTGGTCGCCTCTCCGCCCGCGCCGCTTCGTGATCGCTGAGGACCGGCGCCTTCATGTGAGGAAGAACCGGACCATTTCGGCGGACGCGTCGGGGCCCATCGGGTCGGTGTAGGACCCGACCGGGCTGCCCCCGTACCACGCGTGCCCGCCGCCGTGCACCGTCCAGGACTCGACGAGGACCGCGCCGCCGGCGTCGGTGTGCACGGTGCGGGTGCAGTCGTGGCTGGTCCGCCCGTTGAGGTGCGTTGTGTCCGATACCGAGGTACCGGTCGTGGCCAGCCGGGCCGCGACGAGGTTCTCGGCGTTCACCGGTGCCACGATCCTGTCGCGGTCGCCGTGGAACACGATCAGCGGCACTCGGCCGCCCGGCGCGGGTGAGCCGCCCGTCCGCATGGCGGCGAACGCTGACGCGACGTCGTGTGCCACGCCGTAGGCGATCCCGGAATGCACCCCGACTCCGGCGTAGAGCTCCGGGTGGGTCGCGGCCATCACCGCTGCCATCGCGCCGCCGGCGGAGAGCCCGGCGACGTACACCCGGGCGGGGTTGACCGCGTGGTCGGCCATGACCTGGCGGGTGATGCCGGCGATGATCGCCGGCTCGCCGGCGCCGGCCTGCTGGTCGGCGGGAGAGAACCAGTTCCAGTAGCCGCCGCTGTTGGCCGCGCTGGACTGTTGCGGGTAGGCGACGAGAAACGTGTGCTGCTCGGCGAGGTCGTTCATCCGGGTGCCGGCGGCGAAGTCGGTGGCGTTCTGCCTGCCGCCGTGCAGCATGACGACCAGGGGCACCGGCGCCCCGGTGTAGCCGGTGGGGATGTAGAGGTCGTAACTCCGGGTCCCAGCCGGCTCGGTGTGGCTGAGGTGGCGGATCTCGCCGCCGGGGGCGGCGGCCGCTGCGGCCGCGCCGGGGTGCGCGGCTCCGCGGCCTGCGGTGGGCAGCTTCCCCGTCAGCGGGCCGCCGAGTGGGAAGCCGGGGATTCCCGGGCCGGTGCCGCCCGGCCCGGCGGACGGGACGGGAGGTGCGGCGCCGAGCGTGCGCTGCAGCAGCGCGAACGCCTCCGCCAGCTGCCCTGCGCGGGTGAGCCTCAGTGCTTCGAACATGCCAGCGGTGCGATGGTCGTCCATGGGAGCCCCTTCTGGGTATGACCTCGGCGTCAACCGGTCGGTCGGTGCCGTGTGATGGCCGCCGCGCCCTGCTGGCGGGCCCGGCGGCAGCTCAGGTGGTGGTACGGGAGGCGAGGGCAGCCTTGACCGCCCTCGGCGCCCGGAAGGCGCCCAGGACCTCGACCAAGGCGATCGTCGCCAGCGCGAGCTCGGGGGTGACGTCGTCGGCGACGGTGGCCAGCCCGAGGACACGCAGCTCGACCATCTGCCCCGCGTCACGGAGCTCCTCGAGGTCACGGCGGCTGAGGTGCTGGGTGCCGAGCGTCAGCGTCCGGCGCGCCACCGTGTCGTTCACCGCGGCCGCCCGGCTCTCGAGCTGGCGCCGGATCGCCGTGCGGATGAAGTCCGTGCGGTTGGCGTAGAAGCCCTCGTCGACGAGCAGATCAATCTGCCCGAGGTCGACCAGTCCCACGTTGATGGTGATCTTCTCGCTCTTGTCGACTTCGGCCATACACCCTCCTCTCACCCTCCAAATACCATCCTATCACCATCCCACTGGATGGCAATGGTCTCAGCCTCGCCTGATGGATCTCCTACTCGTGAACCCCGACGGGCGTCGACACGTACCGTTCATGCGCATGCCTCTCGGGTGTGGAGGCGACCGCTGACGTGCGCTGTACCACATCAAAGGGACGGGTGGATCCGGTGGCAAGGCGGGTGTTTCCGGCAACGGGAGACGAAGTCGGTGCGGTCGGGCTGGGCTGCGCGAGCCTGAGCCAGTGGATGTACGCAGACGCGCCGGCTAGCGATCAGGATGCCGTGGCGCTGCTGCATGCTGCGGTGGATCTGGGCGCGACCTTCCTCGACACCGCCGACGTCTACGGCGAAGGACACAACGAGGCACTGCTCGGCCGTGCGCTGAACGGAAGGCGATCGGAGGTGTTGATGGCTTCCAAGGTTGGCCTGGTCGTCGAGGACCTAGCCACGTTGGCACTACGTCCTGACGGCTCGCCCGCCCACCTACGGGCCGCGGTGGAGGGGAGCCTGCGGCGCCTGGGCGCCGATTGCATCGACCTGTGCTATCTCCATCGGGTCGATCCCCAGGTTCCGCTGGAGGACAGCTGGGGTGCCCTGGCCGACCTCGTCACCGACGGCAAGCTGCGCTTCCTGGGCCTGTCAGAAGTCACGGTGGATCAGGCGGAGGTGGCAGACCGCGTGCACCCGGTGGCGGCAGTGCAATCGGAACTGTCCCTGTGGACACGCACCGCCCTGGGCGAGGCCGCCACCGGCAGCGCCCTGCCGAACTCCGACGTGGTCGGCTGGTGCGCCGTACATGACGCGGCCTTCGTCCCCTACGCGCCGCTGGGGCGAGGATTTCTGACCGGCACGGTGACCCGCAGGACCACCTTCTCCACGCACGACCTGCGGGCCAGACACCCTCGCTTCGCCGCCGACGCCCGGCAGGACAACCTGCGCATCGTGGACACCCTCAGAGCCGTGGCGCAACGGCACGCAGCCACCCCCGCCCAGGTCGCGCTCGCCTGGGTGCTCGCGCAGGGAAAACACGTCCTCCCCATCCCCGGGACCAGAAACCTGGACTACCTACGGGAAAACATCGCCAGCGCGGCACTGGACCTGACAGCGACCGAACTCATACAACTCAACGCAGTCCCCGCCGCAACGGGCAACCACAACTGATCAAAACGCCGACGTCACCAATAGTGCCGTCGACCTCCGACGGCGCGCCCGGCGCTGCCGAGCAGTAACAGGATCGCCCCGACCACCACCAGGATGATCCCGATGGTCCACAGAATCGGGATTCCGAGTAAGTACCCAACGACCAATAAGACAATACCCAGAATAATCATGACTCCTCCTGCGGACTCGCGTCGTCGCCGTAACTGTTCTTGCGACACATCATTCCCTCTCACCTGACGTCCCAAACGCGGCCGATGCAGTGAAAATCGGGCACCAGCGTCAAGACGCTCGCTCGATGTTCCGCTGTCGAGCTCGCGTAGGCCCACGCGCGCGTGCCCGCCGCCGGGCACCGTCCAGCGGAAAGGTCACGATTGAGACACGGTTGGACGCGGGGGTCATCCGTTTCAGCAGGAGATCTCGTATGGGTGACACCCGATCGGGGATCGGACGGAGGGAACGGACATGAAGATCACGGAAATCTTCAGCATCGGCCACGGCAACAACCATGGTCACGACCACGACAAACACGGCCACCGCCACCGCCACCAGCATCGCCACCACCACGGCTGGGGTTGGGGCAAGGGCTGGGGTTGGGGAGGCTGGGGGAGGCTGGGGCAAGTAGGTGCGAGCCCGATAGTTCCAAGCGGTGGCTCCCGCTCTGTTCGCAACGGAATGGGGGCCACCGCCAGGGGCGCAGTGATGATGAAAATCTTATGCATCGGTGGTGGCCCCGCCGGGTTGTATTTCGCCATTTCAGCGAAATTGCGCGACGCCGGCCACGAGATCACCGTCATCGAACGCGATCCGCCCGGAGCCACCTATGGCTGGGGTGTGGTGTACTGGGACGACCTGCTGGACATCCTGTTCCGCAATGACCAGCACAGCGCTCGAGCGATACGCGCGGCGTCGGTGTTGTGGCAGCAGCAGCGGGTGATCCTGCGCAGCGAGCAGACGGCCTATTTCCCCGGGTACGGCTTCAGCGTGGGCCGGGCGAACCTGCTCGATGTCCTCGGTGAGCGTGCGACAGAACTGGGCATCGCCCTCCGGTACCGCCAGGAATTCGATGACACCGCCGCGGTGGCCGGCGCCGATCTCGTGGTGCTCTGCGACGGGGCGCACAGCCGACTGCGTCAACACCACGGTGACCAATTCGGTGCCCGGCTGGACACCGGGAACAATCCCTACCTCTGGCTGGGCACCGACAAGGTGTTCGACAGCTTCACCTTCGCGTTCGAGCAGACCTCAGCCGGGTGGATCTGGTTCCATGCCTACCCCTCCAGCGCCACGATCAGCACCTGCATCGTGGAGTGCACTCAGCAGACCTGGCAGGCACTCGGGTTCGACTCATTGAGCAGCGAGGACAGCGTCAGGCTACTGGAGAAGATCTTTGAGCATGCGCTCGATGGCCACACGTTGATCAGCAAGTCCCGCGGCGAGCAGGCGCGGTGGCAGCGTTTCACCCAGGTGACCAACACGACCTGGCACCACGAGAACCTGGCCCTCGTGGGCGATGCCGCACACACCACCCACTTCACCCTCGGGTCGGGCACCAAACTGGCGATGATCGACGCGATCATGCTCGCGACCAGCCTGTACGAGCATGACGAGCTGCCCGCCGCGTTAGGGTGTTATGACCGGTACGGCCGTGCTGCGCTGCGGCCGATCCAAGCCGCCGCGCGCACCAGCATGGCGTGGTTCGAGCGCGCCGACCGCTACCTCGACCGGGACGCCGTGACCTTCGCCTACTCGATGTCAAGCCGGTATGGGGCCCAGCCGCCCTGGCGCTACCAGATGCACCGTGCCACCCAGATTCCCACTCTGCGCCGAGCACAACGCGGGTTCCACCGTGCCCAACGCTGCTACCTCGCCCTCCGGCGAGGGGGCTGAGGGCTCACTACCCGACGTAGCCCTGCCGCATGTCCTGCACGATCCGGGGCTGGTCGAGGGTCGAGGGGGCCAGTTGCTGCGGGCTGCGGTCCCGGGGGAACACCGCAGCGGCCCGGAGCACCGCGCCGTCGAGGAACCGCAGCGGCGCAACGTTGGGGGACAGGCGCAGCTCGGGCGGTACCTCGCCTGCCTGTGCCAGCACGAATCCCCAGTCGCCGAAGCTGGGCACGTGCACGTGGTAGGGCGTGACGGCCAGCCGGGCCGAGGCCACCGTCGACACGATCCGCCAGTAGGCCGTGGGCGTGGAGTACGGGCTGCCGGCCTGCACCGCCACCAGACCACCGGGGTTCACCACCGCGGCGACCAGTGCGTAGAACTCGGTGGAATACAGTCGGCCCAATACCGGCGTGTCCGGATCGGGCAGGTCCACGATGACCGCGTCGAACCCCTGCGACGGCCGCTCGCGAAGCCAGCGGAACGCGTCGTCGACGATCACGTGAACCCGGGGGTCGCGCAGGGAGCTGTGGTTGAGGTCGGCCAGCCGGGTGTTGGCCAGCGCGATCACCGCAGGGTCCAGTTCCACCTCGACCACCTCGCGCACCGACGGGTGCCGCAACACGTCGCGCGCGGCCAGCCCGTCACCCCCACCGAGGATGAGGACCCGCCGAGGATCGCGCGCCAGCGCCGGGTGGACCAGCGTCTCGGTGTAGCGGTGTTCGTCCAGGCTGGAGAACTGCAGATCCCCGTCGAGGTACAGGCGCACATCGCCATCCCGTTCGGTCACCACGATCTGCTGGTAGTCCGACTGCTCGGCGGCCACCACCGGATCCGCATAGAGTCGCTGCCGCGCCGTCACCTCGATGTCGGCGGAACGCACGAGCAGCACCCCGAGCAGCGCTGCGGCGGCCAGCAGCGCCGCAGTCGCCCCGAGCCGGGCTGCCCGGCTCATCTGAGCGCGCAGCAGGAACGCGGCGACGACCGCGGCGGCGACCAGGTTCACCATTCCGGTCAGGGCGGCGCCCCGGATCTGACCGGCCAGCGGCAGCAGCACGAACGGCCAGGCCAGCCCGCCCGCCAGAGCACCCGCATAGTCGGCGGCATTGAGGTTGGCCAGCACCTTGCCCGTGCTCTGCGCGTCCACGCCGCCGCGTCCGGAGGCCAGCAACGTCATCAGCAGCGGCACCTCGGCCCCGACCAGGATCCCGAGGACCGCGGTGGCCGCCACCAGCACCGAGGCGCTCGTGCCGTAGAAGGAGAACGTCACATACAACGTCACCGCGCTGAGGCCACCGGTGATGCCGAGCAGGATCTCGACGGCGACGAACGTGGTGGCCGCGTGGGAGAGGAAAGGCTTGGCGAGCAGCGCGCCGACCCCCAGCGCCGCGACGTAGCCGGCCACGATGAGGGAGGTCTGGGTGATGCCGCCACCGGTGAGACTGACCGACAGCGTCAGCAGGACAAGCTCGTAGATCAGCCCGCAGGCCGCGCACGCCGCGACGGCGGCCAGCAGCAGTGCTCGCGGGCGCCGGCCGCCCAACGCTGCCCGAAGAGCCGGACTCGACCGTCGACTCGCCCACGGCGTCAGGACTCACGGTCTCAGGACTCACAGCGTCAGGACAGGGCGGCGGCGTTCACGACGCCGATCGCCAGCAGGCTGATCCCGACGGCCCACGCCGCGCTGCTCATCCGGGGTTCGTTCACCAGATTCCGCAGGTGCCCTGGCACGAACGCGTCGAGCAATCGCAGCGCGACGGCCTGCAGGACCACACCCAGCGTCCCGTAGACGGCCGAGTCGACCAGTCCCTGACCGAGGCTGTCGGAACTCGTCGCGATCGCGGTCACGACGATGATCGCCAGCGCCAGGTGGTTCGCGCCGAGCAGGATCGCGGCGTTCGGGTTGTAGTTGGTGTACACCTGCTTGCGCAGGTTTCCGGGGGTGATCAGGTCGAGGGCGATGAACCCCAGGCCCAGCACCCCGATGCCGACCACGAAGTAGAGCAGGCTCGCGAGCACTCCCCGGGTCAGTAGATCGCCCGAGACCGCCCCGAAGGCCAGCGCGTGCAGTGTCGTGTTCACGCGCTTCTCCTCCAGATCGGGGCCTGACAGCGGTTCATTTGATACCTCCTGGGCCGCCGGATCCACCGAATCCACCGGATCCACCGGCGGGCGAGCCGGGGCGGAAGCCCGGGCCGAGAAATGCGAAGAATCCGTTGCGGTAGCGGCCGCCCAGATCCTCGACGCGCACGGTGCTGCCACCGGGCGCAGCGCTGACGATGACGATGTCGTCGTTGTAGCGCAGGTACTCCGAGCCACCGTCGGCCTTGCGTGTCGCCGGCTTCACCGCGCCGACGATCCTCGATGTGGTGGACCCCACGGGATCGCGGGAGCTGTAGGTGGCGACGTCACCGCTGCGGCTCTGCAGCACATAGGTGTCCTTGACGAAGTTCCGGACGTTGCTCCCGATGCCGCAACCGGCAAGCACCAGAGCGGCCACGAGCAGGGTCGTGACCAGGTACCGGCTTTTCACGGGGGGATCCATCTGCTTCGGGTCGTCACTACCGAGCTTTTCTGCTCACCGGGATACAGATGCCAGCTCTCCCAGGCCCAACCACCGGTGGGCAGCGCGCACGCCGTCATCGAGGTCATCGCGCTGCCGGTGCCGGGAAACGTCCCGCACAGCCACGAGTCGCTGCGCTCGGCCAGGCCGCGCAACCGTGCTGCGATGTCCTCGAGCTCAGCGCGGGACACCTCCCTGGTGACTGTGGCCAGTTGGTAGCCCCCCAGCTGGGAGTGCTCTGGCAACTCCTGACCACCGGCGCCGATGGCGTCGCACGATACCTCTTCGGTGAGCTGGTGGCCGGGCAGTATCGCGGTGACGACGTGCGAGGCCCCCAGCACCCCGAGGGTGAGCAGACCTCCGCGGCCGTCGCGAAGGGTGGTCTCGGCCAGCGCGGCGGGAGCCGGGGCGTGCAGAAGCAGACCGAGTGCCTCGGCGGCGACGTCGCGGGGCTCCACCTCGAGCAGGTACACACTCATACTTCGGGCGCCGAATGGTAGACGGTCAGCTCGCCCAGCAGGACCGACCGGCCGGTCGAGACCTCCCAGGACTGCGTCGGCGCCCAGCGCTCGAACGCGATCATGCCGGTACCGTCGGACGTCGCATAGTCGGCGTAGTCGACCGACCCACTCGGCGGGGTACCGGTGGTGCCCTCAGCGGTGTAGGACGCCCTGCCGCGCTCGATCTGCCGGTGCACCCGGTCATCGAGGATCACCTCGCCGTCCGGGGTCAGGCCGGTGCCCTCGCGCCGCATCCACAGCGTCATCTCCAACTCGCCCTCGTCGTCCTCGACGGTGAGCCAGCGGCGCCCGGTGGAGCCGTCCAGCAGGTGCTCCCGCCAGGTGGTTCCGCCCTCGTTGAGGACGATGGTGCCGCGTACGACGTGGTCGATCCCGGCGTAGGTGATGACATCGCCCACGCCGATCCTGTGCGGGTCGTAGATCTCCGGCTGGTTCGCCAGCGGATCCACCCGGCCGGTCCCTGGGGGCTTCTTGGACGCTCGGGACCGCAGCACGAAGATGATCACGCCGGCGATGCCGGCGAGCACGAGGACAACGAGTAGGAATTCCATCAGGCGCATCCCGGAGTCGTGCGAACGGACCAAACCGACGGTATAACGCGCGACCGCGAGCACCCACCAGCGGACCCCGCTTCAGCCGGATCGGCAAGGACATGCACTGACGTTGGGTTCAGCCGTGATCAGCAGGTGCTCGAGCGCGTTTACCCAGGTTTCCACGATGGCGTTGTCGTCGACCCTGCTGTGCGCGGTGCCCAGCAGGTTGGGAAGTAGTCGGGTAGAGATGAGGGCGCCGAGCCCGATCGTCGCGATGGCGTCAGCCTGTTGGGCGGATACCACCGATCCAGATCGGTCGGTGATCCACTCAGCGAACTCGCGGTAGGTCGCCTCGACGACCTGGACGACGGCGTCGGTGAGGATTCGCGGTCCGTGCCGAGCCTCGCTGGCGAGTAGCCGCAGTAGCTGGGCTTCCTGGTCGAGCTCGGCAAGGACATACCGGGCGGCGATGGTGAGTTCGGTGTGCAGATCTCCGAGGTCGGCGAAGAGCCGGCGAATGTCGCGCAGGGCGGCCAGGCGGCTGAGCTGCCGTTGCACTCCGGCGGTCAGGAGTGCTTCCTTGGACCGGAAGTGGTGGTAGATACCGCCGGCGCCGGGGGACAGGCCGGCAGCTTGTTCGATCCGGGTGATGCTGGTACCGCGGTAGCCGTGTTCGCTGAACAGCTCCATCGCCGCGTCGATGATGCGATCCCGGGTTGCCACGGTTGACAGATCGCCCATGGCACCAAAGTATGTACTTAGGCACGTCAAGCGTCAACTGAGGAGATGCGATGGCGGTGTTCAGCGAGCATGGTCGAAGTCGGCTGGCCCGTACGGTTCCGCTGGCCGGGTTGGCTGGCCGGACCGCCGGTGAGGCGGTGGTCGCCGCGCTGCGCAAGCGGTTGACCGGCGAGGACAGCGCCGAGTTCCACGAGCGGACCAGCGAGCGTTACGCCGCGATGCTCGGCCACTCGAAGGGTGTGTTGATGAAGGCCGGGCAGGTGCTGTCCTTCGTCGCGCTCGGGTCGCTGGTCCCCCCGGAGCGCCAGCGCGTCTACCAGGCGGCGATGGCCCGGCTCCAGGCCGACGCCCCGCCGATGGCCCCCGAACTGGCCTCGGCGGTGGTGGAGGCTGAGCTGGGCGCGCCGCCGGAGGAGGTCTTCGCGGAGTTCGACCCGCAGGCGTTCGCGGCGGCCTCGATCGGGCAGGTCCACGCGGCACGGCTGACCGATGGGCGGCGGGTGGCGGTCAAGGTGCAGTACCCCGGGGTCGATCAGGCCATCCGGGCGGATCTGGACAACACCGAGCTGCTGGCCACCTTCCTGCAGCTGGTCGGGGCGATCATGCCCGGCTCCAGTCGGCTCGATGTGCGCGAGCTGGCCCGGGAAGTGGCGGCC
Source organism: uncultured Actinomycetota bacterium (assembly GCA_963712995.1). Lineage (GTDB taxonomy): Bacteria > Actinomycetota > Actinomycetes > Mycobacteriales > Pseudonocardiaceae. The sequence continues at coordinate 43,721 of CAVQKH010000028.1, forward strand.
CGGATCGGCGAGGAGATCGACTACCGCATCGAGGCCACTCACCAGAGCGACTTCGCTGACGCATACCGGGATCATCCGTTCATCCGCATCCCCGAAGTGGTGCCGCAGCTATCGACCCGCCGGGTGCTCACCATGGATCTCGCCGAGGGCATGCGCTGGTCGCAGGCGGTGGCGGCGGATCAGCAGTCGCGGGACCGGTGGGGCGAGGTGATCTACCGGTTCGCGCTGGGCAGCCTGCGCATGGTGGGCATGTTCCACGCCGACCCCCATCCGGGCAACTACCTGTTCCACGACGACGGTGCGGTGACGTTCCTGGATTTCGGTTGCGTCAACCGGTTCTCCACAGCACAGATCGCGCTGATGCAACGGGTCGTCGCCGCCGCGATCGCCGACGACGCCGCGGCCTTGTGGGACGCCTTCGTCGAGATCGGCTTCCTGACCGCCTCCGACGCACCCACACCGGCGGAGCTGCTCCACTGGTACCGCGACAAGCTGCAACCACTGCTGGCCGAGCAGCCCTTCACCTACACGCCGGAGTACGCCGCGTCCATGGTGGCGGGCATCTTCGCCCGCCGGGGCGCGGCAGGGTCGGTGATGCGCCGCTTCGAGCTGCCCCGCGAGTACGTGTTCCTCAGCCGGATCGACCTCGGACTCACCGCCCTGCTGGCCGAGCTGGAAGCCACCGGTCCGTGGGCGGCGATCCGCAGCGAATGGGACGAGAACGGGCCGCCCGCCACCGAGATCGGCGAGCTCGACGTCGAACATTGGGCCCGGCGGGGGCTCAGACCGTCATGATCCCCACCGTTGATCCGTACCCGGCCTACTGCGCGATGCGTGAACAACACCCGGTGTACTGGGACGGCGACCTGGACGCATTCCTGGTCACCACCTACGCCGAGGCGAGTGCGGTGCTGCGCGGTCCGGGGTGGAGCAGCGACCCGAACCGCAACCCCGCACTGGCCACCCGGTTCGATCGCGCCGAACCCGGAACCCAAGCGCTGCGCACCCTGCTGACGATGGACCCGCCTGAGCACACCCGGCTCCGGCGGCTCCTCGCCCCCGCTTTCACCCCCCGGTCCATCGACGCGCTGCACCCCCGGATCACCGCGGTGGTCCGCTCCGCCCTTGCCGACCTCGAGAAGGCGGGTGAGGTCGACGTCATCGCCGAGGTCGGCTATCCGATCCCGCTCGCCGTGATGTGCGAGCTGCTCGATGTCGACATCGAGGGCGCGCAGCTGCTGCGGACCGAGACTCCCAAGCTGGTGGGAATACTCGAGTTCAACCCCGACGCCGACGCGGTCCTTGCGGCTGAGGAAGCAGGTGCCAGCCTCGCGCTGCATCTGCTGCCCATGCTCGGCGACCGCCGTCACCGGCCCGGCGAGGATCTGGCCAGCCAGCTGCTGCGCCTCGGAGACGACAGCGACGCGCTGGGACTCGACGAGGTGCTCGCCACCTGCATCCTGCTGCTCACCGCCGGGCACGAGACCACCGCCAACGTGATCGGCAACGGTGTCCTCACCCTGATGGAACACCCCGACCAACTCCATACTGCTCCAGCGTGATCCTGCGCTGATCAAGCCGGCGATCGAGGAGATACTCCGGTTCGAGTGCCCCGCCAAGATCGTCGGTCGTACCGCCCTCATCGACCAGCGGCTGGGCGGGCAGACCATCCGCGCCGGCCAGCGCGTGCTCGTCCTGCTCGGCGCAGCGAACCGGGATCCGGCACAGTTCCGCGACCCCGAGTGTTTCGACATCACCCGCGCTCCCGCTGCGCACCTCGCTTTCGGCGGGGGACCGCACTTCTGCCTCGGAGCTGCCCTGTCTCGCGCGGAGGCCCAGGAGACCCTACGGCAGCTGTTGCCGCTGTTGACCGAGTGGCACCTCGCACCTGGAGCGCCCGCCTGGCGAGCCTCCGACACCTTCCGCGCCCTCGAAAAGCTCCACCTGCATCAACCCCGCGACTTGATCCTGAGGACTTCCTCCGCCATGAGAATCCGTCCCCTGCGCGGCTCATGTGGCCTCTCCGTCCCGCGGCGAGGGTACCGAGGGGCGGAGTGCCCGGTGTGTTCTCGGTTTGGGCTTGCGCCGGTGTCTCAGCCGGGCGCCTCGGTCTGGGGTCCGGTTCGCATCGGTGATCGCCGAACACCAGTTCCAGCGGTCCTAGGTGATCAACAGGCCTTGGGCTCCAGCGGTGTCAGCGTCGTGAACCGTCCGGACCACTCGCCCTTCGCGTTGCCCATCGCCACCTCACCGAGGCGCAGTCGCTGGATGTCAGAGGTGCCAGCAGGAGCAAAGATGTGGTGGGCGTCACGCAGATATCGTTCGATGGGACGGTCGGTGAACAGCCCCGAGGCGGCATGAATCTCCATGGCGCTACGCGCCGAGTCCAGGGCCAGCTCCACATTGACCAGCTTGGCGTTCATCAGTTGCGCATCGCAGGACAGACCGCGGTCCAGCAGATGCACCGCGTGGTAGGCGACCGCCGCGCAGTCATCAATCGCGACTGCATCTGACCCAGCTTAGTTACAGGGCCAAGTTCGACCAGCGGAGCGCCGTAACGTTGCCGCTCGGCGCAGAACGCCGCAGTCTCCTCGAGAATCGCCTGGTGGATGCCGAGCGAGACCGCGGTGAGGTTGGCCCGCCCATAGAGCACGCTGGAGGAGTACGCGATCGACAGACCATCTCCCTCCTCACCGATCCGGTTCGTCGCCGGCACCCGGCAGTGATCGAAGATCAGCTCTCCGAAGCTGAACCCATGCAGGCCCAGCGCGGGTTTCTGCGGGCCCAGGAGGAAACCGGGGCGGTCAGACTCCACCAGGAATGCGGACAGTCCTTGGGATCCCGGACCAGTGCGCACGACCACTCCATGCAGGTCGCCGACATGGCTGTTGCCGACGAAGACCTTGCGACCATCAAGCAGATAGTCGTCGCCGTCCCGGATGGCGCTGCTGGTCATGCCCAGGACGTGCCCGCCCGACTCAGGCTCGGTGACCGCGATCGTCGGCAGGCAGTCGCCCGAGGCGATGACGGGCAACCACTGCTTCTTCTGTTCCTCAGTGCCGAAGTGGACGATCTTGGCGACGCCGAGCTGTGACGCCTGGACCATGGCACCCATGGCACCACTCACTCGAGCCAGTTCCTCGATGATCACCGTCTTCGCAAGATGACCCGCCCCCATGCCGCCGTACCGGTCCGGAATGGTCACTCCGATCCACCCCTGACGAGCGATCAACCGGGAAAGCGCACGGGAGACAGAACGGGACGCCTCCATGTCCGGTATTCGCGGCCCGATCTCACGCTCCGCGAACGCTCTTACCTGTTGGCGTAGTTCCTCATGCCGATGGTCGCCGAAGTAACAGTCCATGACGAGCCCCCTTCAATGGCACACCCACGCTTAAATACCAGAGCGAAGTCAAGCTTCCGCAGCGGTCCCGTCTCCGTGCAGGCGACGCTCACAATGGCATCGTCCCCCAAAGTTTCGATCTTAATTAGCAGATTCTCCCCGGGATCTCAACCGAATTCTCAACCAAACCAGCAAATGGGGCTCTCCTGTTCATCACTCGACAACAGTGCTGCGGTTCGGGACAGGCCCGCTGGCGCTGACGGCGTTGCGCAGATAGCTAACTGCCATCAAGCGCCCCTTCACGCTTCCCGGCAGGGACATCATCCCGCTCCTGGCGTTCTACACCTCCGAGCACCGTACCAAGATCACAAAATCGGCGCACTCGAATTCGAAAAGGGCCTGTCAGACCCTGGCGGGTATAGCGATCTCGGAGGCGGTGGCCCTCGGGTCGAGGTCGTTGCGTGCCGGCGGCCGCTACCAGCACGATCACGGCGTGGGCCGTAAACTTCGCTGGATCCACCAGGCCAACCGATAACGAAACAGCTGGTTTTCTATGGGTGGTCGGTCCGTACCAGGAGTGTGTTGATCCGGTGCCGCAGGTGGGCGACCTCGTCGAGGTGCTGGTGCGTGACGGCGTAGCGGGCCAGTTCGCGCAGGTCGTCGGTGACGCGGCGGGAGCGCAGGGCGCCGGCGGCATCCAGAGCCGCGTGTCCGATGCTGGCGGCCTGAATCGGGTCACCGGTGGCCATGATCAGACTGGCGAGCTTGGTCAGGCAGATCGCCCGGGAGCGGGCATGGCTGGTGCTGTGGCCGCTGGCTGCCACGGTGAGCCGAGCGGTGGCCTGCGCAGGGTTACGGTCAATCATCGCCAGGTCAAATAAGGCGTGTCCGGTTTTCGCGGCGTGGAAAGCAGCGCCGTAGTAAGCCATGAACGGCGAGTCGTTGGCCGGATTGGCGTGTGCGAAGTGGTCGTCGGCGGTGCCGATGACAGCCAGTGCCTCGCTGACCCGGTGCATCTTGGCCAGTGCGCGGCCTCGGTCGGTGTGCAGCATCGCCCGCTCAGTCTCGGTGAGCCGATCAGCCCGGACCAGAGCGTGGTCAGCGAACGTGAGCGCCTTATCCGGATGGCCCGGTCCGGATCGCCTGCGCCGTCGTACTCGACAAGACTGCGGCACGCAGGTGCCAGTCGTCGGCCTGCTCGGCGCAGGCCAACGCGAAGCTGAGTATGCGGCGAGCATCCTCGTGGGCGTAGGCGTCGAAGCTGATGTAGCCAGCGGTCTCAGCGAGATCACCGACCGTGGAGAACAGTTCCGGGCGTAGCCGATCTGGACAGATGGCATCGAGTAGCTGGGCTGACCAGCGTAGCTGCGCCAGGGCGGCATCCCGGGTAAGTCCGCCTCCATAGGTGAAGTCCCAACTGGAGAACCCTCTTGATGCGGCGCGGATCTGCTCGATGTCGGTCGCGCCGACCCGGCGTGGGATCGGGGTGGGTTGGGTGCCCTCCAGCAGCGCCGCGAGGGGTCCCCCCAGGGCCATGGCGCCCACGCCGAGGGCGGTGTGGAGGGACTGTCTGCGGTTCACGTTCTCCAGCTTGACTGCCGCGCGACGGCCGTTGACGAACCCCAGCGCGGCATCGGTGGTGCCACCCAGGATGGCCCGGAAGGCTTCCCGGTACAGTTTACCCGGCCACCGGATGACGCCCCTTTCGAGTTTCCGACGTAATTCTCGCTGGCGTGGCGATGACGGCCGGGATGTCGTCGGTGATGCTGGCGGTGAGCCACTTGCCGCGGGCGCGGGGTCCGGGTGTGGGGGACGGGGTTGTCCGGGCCGGGAGATGACGTCGGCGGGGGCCCGGGGGGCGGGTGTGGCGTCGTAGACGCCAGCGAGCTCAGCCATCCGCTTGCGGCCGTGTTTCTCTCCTGGGGACAGCCGGGTGGCCAGCTTGTGGCCGGTGGTTCGCGCGGCCTTGGCGGTGGTTTCGCGGAGCGCTTCGGGGCGCATCACGATGCCCTTGCCGTCACAGGTCAGCACCAGCAGGTCGGCATCCGAGCAGGCGGAGGGTGGGCGCTGGGCGTAGAAACCGGCCACGTCGGCGACCGCGGCCCCGGCCAGCGCCTCGAGCTGGCGCTTGCCGACCCGGACCCCGCTCGCACGCTCCACCACGACGGCGGCCTGCTCGAACGACCCGCGCGCCGCCTCGATGGCGGCGAGGCGGCGCAGCCCGTGGGAATGCCTGCCCGCGGGCAGGTTCAAGACCGCATCCGCCGGGTAAAGATTGGCCACATTGGGCGCGCGGTAGGCGATCCGGGTGACCCTGACCGTCCCGAACACGGTGGTCAACTCGCGCTGGTGACCTCGTTCCGCCCGGGCGCGCACCACGCCCTCAGCACCGGGGACACCTTCGGAACGTCGCTGCTCGCGAGAGGCCCGCAAGTCCCAGTGGTCCTGGAACAGGCTGCGCATCAGCTCCCGGGAGCGCTCGGTGAGCTGATCCTCAAGCTGAGCATGGGTCAGCTCACCGCACCCAGGATCGGCAAGCCCGGACACGACCTCCTCGAATAACCGCTGAGACCGGTCAAACGCCCCGGCCTGTGCCTGCCCCGATTCCGCCTGCTGCGCGTACCCTGACACCGGGCTCCTTCTCATGTGCCACGTTCTGGTCTTAGACACCCCGAACGTAGCGGGAAGGAGCCCATCAAGTGATCAAGACACGCGCAAAACCGCAGGTCACGCTCCCCTCAGCACTCACTTCAGAAGAGCCGCACCCGTCTTGCTTCGCCCCGCGGTCCATACGTAGAAGGCACGAAAGGCAACACCTACCGACGCATGAGGCAACGAGATGAATCGGAGTGCGCCCACCATGACGAACGAGACTGTCAGCGCGATCATCACAATCAAGGCTCCCGCTGAGGCCGTGTTCGCGATCCTCGCCAACCCAGCGAGTCATGCTGCTATCGACGGCACGGGCTGGGTCCGTGAAGCTCTCGATCGTGAAAATCTGACCGAAGCAGGCCAGATCTTCCGGATGGCTATGTACCACGACAACCACCCGGACGGGAGCTATGAGATGGCCAACAAGGTCGAGGTATTCGACCCTCCACGCGCCATCTCCTGGGAACCGGGCCAAATTGTCGCAGGCGATCTTGAGGTCGGTGGCTGGATCTGGCGTTACGACCTGAGCCCGGTCAGCCAGTCCGAGACGGCGGTCAAGCTCACCTACGACTGGTCGGCGGTGCCGCAGGTCCTCCGGGAGAAAATTCAGTTTCCGCCATTCACCTCCGAACACCTCGACAACTCGCTGAGCCATCTGGCCGAGATCGCCGCGTCGTAGACGGGCATACTGGTAATCATCACCCCTGACAACCTGAAGCCGGTGGTCGTGCAGGATGGCGGCCGTGACCGCCGAGACGATTGTCGCTGGGGTGCTCATCGTCGTCGGCTTGGTGGGGATCCTGCTGCCCATCCTGCCGGGGCTGCTGCTCGTGCTGGCCGGGATTGCGGTGTGGGCGGTGCCGCGTGGTGACACCGTCGGCTGGACGGTGCTGGGTATTGCGACGGCGATCGTGGTGATCGGCAGCGTCGCGAAGTACCTGTTGCCCGGGCGGCGGCTGCGCGATTCCGGTGTGCCCGGGCGCACACTCGGTGCTGGCGCGGTGCTGGGTGTGGTCGGGTTCTTCGTCATCCCGATCGTCGGACTGTTCGTCGGGTTCGTGCTGGGTGTGTACCTCGCCGAGCGAGCCCGGCTCGGCGAGCATGCCGCAGCCTGGCCATCCACCCGCGGGGCGCTGGCCGCGGTGGGCTGGAGCATCCTCATCGAGCTCGCCGCCGGCCTGTTCGCTGCGGTGGTATGGATCGGCGGCCTGACCCTCAGTTAGCGGGCCCCTTCGCCGCCGATAGTGCCCGGCTCCGGGCCGGACTGGCGGGGAAGACCACCGCGATCCGCATCCTCTCGACGCTCATCCGGATGGATAGCGGCTAACCGAGTGGCAACTCGCCCCCGCCCCCGTCTGGCGAGCCTCCGACACCTTCCGCGGCTTGACGATCGCTCATTGTATCGGCGCGGATTTTTTGGCCGACGCGGCGGCGGGCATCGTCAAGTTGATGAGATATTCCAGTAGTGTTATCAGCACTTGCTTGCTTGAATCTCGCCTGCGCACGTCGCACATCACGGTCGGGATTTCCTTGGCGATGCCCAGGGCTTCCCGAACCTCATGAGACTCGTACACCGGCGCATTGTCGAAGCAATTGACCGCTACCGTGAACGGAATTTTTCTGCGTTCGAAGAAATCCACCGCCGCAAAACAACTCTCCAGCCGTCGGGTGTCCGCGAGGACGACCGCTCCCAGTGCCTCGCAAGCGAGTTCATCCCACATGAACCAAAAACGATCTTGGCCTGGAGTCCCGAAGAGGTAGAGGATAAGATCAGAATTGATCGTGATGCGGCCAAAATCCAGGGCGACCGTCGTTGTGGTCTTGTCCTCGATGCCCAACAGATCATCAACGCCGGAACTCAGTTCGCTGAGCATTTCTTCAGTGCGCAATGGCCGGATCTCGCTGACCGACCCCACCATGGTTGTCTTGCCAACACCAAATCCGCCCGCTATCAAGATTTTGACCGCTCTGGCGGATAGAGCCTGGGTCACCGACGTGTCAGAGTTTACGAATGCCATCGAGAACCGCCTGCAGTAGTCCCGTTTGGGGGAAATCCGATGTTCGCGGTGGGGATCGGAAAATAATGAGTCCCCAATCGATGAGATCACTGAGCAATACCTTGACCACCACAAGCGGCAGGTTCAGCGTCGCGGACACTTCAGCGATCGACAACGGCTGCCGGGACATCCGTAGAATGTGAGCGTATTCCCGGTCCACATTCACGTGGCGGTCTGCCCGCACCGCAACAACAAGTGTAGTCATCTCGAGGTCGTGACGAGTCGGTCGGGTCCGACCGCGGGCGACCGCATAAGGTCGAACCAGAGGACCTGCATCCTCATCGAACCAAAACTCGTTTTCTACCTTCATGATGCGTGGGCACTACACGTGTCACCGGGACCAGCGGCCCGTGGCGCCGTTGACAAGTATGTGCCCACTCTCTTGAGAAGGATATTCATCTCGTAGGCAATCAGGCCGAGGTCGGCCTGATCAGAAGCCAGCACCGCAAGACAAGCACCCCGCCCCGCTGCGGTCACAACCAAGAACGCATTATCCATCTCGACCAGTGTCTGCCGGACTCCCCCCCCTTCGAAGTGCCGGGCAGCACCGCGGGCTAAGCCCTGGAACGCGGACGCTACTGCCGAAAGGTGTTCAGCATCCTCATTCGACAAGCTACTCGATCGGCCGACGGGCAAGCCGTCGACAGAAAGCACCACTACGCGATCAGCGGCGGCGACCCGTCCAACGAAATCATCGAGCAGCCACCGTAAATCAGTTGTTGTCTTCACTTTCTCCATGATGTCCTCGTCGTTGAGACCATTCGTCCAGTCCCGACTCACGCTTGGGGATTATGGCCATTGCTACGACCACGCTCGGTTCCTCGTTGAAATGCGGAGAGAGTATTCTGGGCATGCTTCGCTGCGAGGTCAAAATCTGGCTCTGTAATCTGACCCTCGGCACCCGCGGCCAACTCAGATTGGAGTTGGCTTGCGAGGTGCTCCTGTGGACGACGCCGCGGTAGGGCAGGACGATCATCCCCACTCTGCGTCCGCTGAGGCGCTGTTACCTCCGAGCTGGTGTCAGCCACAAAGGACTGCGGCTCGGTGATCATCTCTTGCAGCCGCGAGGACCCGTTTTCGTGCATTACGATTTCGTCAAAGATGGAGGGAGAAGGCTGATCCGGCGACTCGTCGGTGTGATCGCTTCCGTTGTGCTCACCTTCGGAGTCCCGGTCCCGCGTAGTGATCAATACGCTAGGAACCAATACACCAGCCCGCACGCCGCCATAAGTTGACTCCGTCAGACTCACCCGCATGCCATGCTGATGGGCCAGGCGTGCCACCACGAAAAAGCCAATCCGAGGGTCTTCAAGCAACGCGATCAGTCCGAAATCGGGCTGATCGCGGAACATCTTGTTGAGGGCCTCCCGCCGCTCAGCCTCAATGCCCAGCCCCTGGTCCTCTACCTCGACGACCACGCCCTTACCAACTGGGTTACCGCGCACCTCTATGGGAGATCCCGGAGGCGAGAAAGAGGTGGCGTTGTCGATCAATTCGGACAAAAGGTGGATGAGGTCGGCGACAGCCCGGCCGTCCACCAGAACGTCAGGAACACGGGCGACCGTCACCCGGGTGTATTGCTCAGCTTCGGCGACAGCACTGCGCACGATCTCAACCAGGGACACGGAGTTGCGCCACTGCCGGCCCAGTTTGCCGCCACCGAGAATGATCAGATTTTCTGCGTTCCGGCGTTCACGGGTCGTCGAATGATCCAGCTGGAACAACAGCTCGAGCTGGTCAGGGTTGTCGACCGCTCGCTCTGCCGAGTCGAGAACCTGCAGTTGGTGGTGCACGTTCGTCTGACTCCGACGTGCGATGTTGAGGAATACCGCGTTGATGCCCTCCCTTGTCTTCGCCTCTTGTACAGCCGCGGCCACAGCCGTCTGCTGCGCCTTGTTGAAGGCGGCAGCCACCTGCCCGATCTCGTCGTTGCCGTGGTCCAATTCGGGCACCTCGACGGCGACGTCGATCTGCTCACCGGCACGGAGCCGCTCCACAACCTGCGGCAGGTGTTCATCGGCCAGTCTGAGTGTCTCTGTACGAAGCCGGGCCAACCGCCGGATGAGGTCGGCGCTGAGCCGAATCGCGATGATGACGACTGCCGCTATCACACACAACGTCACCAGCGCAACAATAAGTGAACGGACAAGAGCGGTGTCGGCTCGATCCCCCTCCAACTTGGCCGCTTGAGCCCCCAGCGTGTCCAAGCCCAGACTGCTGAGCATTGTCGCACTCTCGCGTGCCGCATTCTGCCAGTCCTGGAAGCTGACCGGGAGAACCGGCGGGTTAACCTGCGGTGGCTCAGTATTCGACGGTTGAGTTTTGGATGATTCGATCCTCGACGGTTTAGCGTTGAGCGAACTCCGTGCGCGTGCGGAGTACCCCTGCTCAACAAGAGCATTCTCCACGGCCGATAGCTGCTCCCACGCACGGGATGAACGCAGTGCGTCAAGTTGGCCCTGCTGGTCCGCCAAACGGGGCGCGAGAGCATCCAATCCGGCACGGTAGCCCTGAGTCAGATAATTGTATTCATGCAACTCTTCGACCGTGAACCCGTCACCGGCCAACACTGCAGCAGCGAGCGAATTAGTACGATCCAGCCAATCTGACACACGCATCAGATCGGAGACCATGGCCCGATCAAGGGCTACTTCTTTGTCGATGGAATCCGTTCCGATGGCACCCGCGGCGACAATCATGGCGTCCGCCACCTCATTGTAGGCGCGGTACACGTCGAGTCGTGATATGCGACCAGCGTCTATTGCCTGACGGGTGGTAGTAAGTTGAGGAATTTTAGCAACAAATTTTCCAATTGCCGCCTTCGCTTCAGGCGGCATAGCGTCCGCCACCTGAGAAGATATCGACCCGAACTGAGCCAGCAAACCATCCATATCCTGGCGGGCCCGAGCCAAGGCCACACGGTTCTCCGGGGCCGGATTGGAAACCGCCAGCATGCTCACACGGCGCTCTTGACTCATGGTCGGCATAAACGGCGCTGCCATCTGATAGCCCTGAGCAAGTAGATGCGCCCTGTCGCGCTGCTCTAGGGCATTGACGAGCAAATACCCACTCACGCCGACACCAAAAATTAGGAGCACCAGACTTGGAACCAAAGCGATGACCAGAACGCGGAATCTCAGCGTGGCACGGAAGCCACGTTGATGGACGCTAATCACACCATATCCCTTTCTGAGCGCCCGTGACGCGCACATGTCGCACGCCGGGGGTGACCCTAGTGGTCTCCGTCGCCACCCCGAGCACACGGAGGCGCGCAGCGTAGCGACCCTCTGCGGGCTCTCAGTCATTAGGCCATTCGGCCTAATGACTGAGAGCAAATGCCGCAGCCCAGCAGCTCGTCGGCAAAGCACCCACCCGCGAACAGGCGGCGCCACAGGCATAGCGCTGCCCCGGGCGTTCCCAACACGATGCTGCGGCTACACTCCGCGACGCTTTGAGATCGCTGGCTGGGTTCTACAAAGACAAGATCGCACCCACCTACCCCGGCCAGGTGGTGTGCGCCGAACAGATCGGAGCGGCGTGGGCTGCTCGCACAGAGAGGGATGTCCTCTCTTCCCACTACTCAACGCGAGCCTACGTGGCTGGCGCGACTACTACTGCGACAGCGCGGATCGTTGGCACGACTGTGCCCGATACAAGATGTCGCTCACGGGCCGGCTCGTGCCGATCACGCTGCTCCCGAACGGGCACGACGCGCAGCTCCTCAGACCCGATCCCGGCGCCGACCGGTCTGGTGCGGCCGAACCGGTGCCTGCCTCCAGGCAGGCACCACCGTCAGGGCTCAATCCCGGGTCACCGGAGACCGCGGTGCCCATTGCTAGGTTCGAATCGGGGCTGACACCGGCACCGGACCGGCCGCTCGAGCCGTCACCACCCTCACAGGTTCCGCAACCCCCAGAGAACCCACCGGCCCGATTGACTCGACTCGCGCGGCGAAAGTACGGCTCGACGCGCCGCTGGTGGACCCGGCTCGCTGATTGGATGGCACGCCCCGTATGATCAACTACTGGCCCTGGTGGGCGGGCGCTATCGGGCTCGCCCTCGTCACCATCAACTACACCCTCACCACTGATCGCTCCTTCGGAGTGTCCGCAGCGTGGGATCGCGTCTTGCACTGGCGCGCCGAACGGCGCCTCGAACAGCTGGACGCCCAGTTCACCGACGACCGTGCCCTTGTTGACGCTTTCGCTGCGGCCACCGCCGAGCACTTCGGAACCGGCCCTGGCGCGCCCACCCCGCCGGACACCGCGCACGGCGACGTGCAGACACACGGCCAGGACGTCGGGCCAACGGCGGTTGAGAGTACCCCGGTCGCGAGCCTGCGCCCGGCACCTCTGGTCACCCAGGCCGCCCTGCTCCTGTCGATCTTCCTCGGCGGATGGGTAGCGGCAGTCACCTCCGGCCGATTCGAACTCCGCTTCGACATGGGCAACGGTTTCCGCGACCTCGTCACCGACAATCCAACCACCATGATCAGCGTGTTGTTCGTCGGAGGTGTACTCGTCGGCTTCGGCACCCGCCTCGCCGGAGGGTGCAGCTCCGGTCACGGACTCAGCGGCTGCGGCCGGCTACGCCCGGTCAGCATCCTCGCGACCGCCGTCTTCTTCGGCACCGCCGTCGTCGTGTCGTTCCTGCTGTGGAAGGTGATCTGATGCTTACCAGGGGCGGGGTTCTCGTCGCCAACATCATCGCCGGTCTGGCCCTTGGCTACACCGTCGCCAACATCGGCTTCGGCGACTACGCCGAACTGAACCGCATGTTCACCTTCCAGGACCTGCGCATGCTCCTTGCCTTCGCCGGCGCCGTAGCGATCATCGTGGTGGTCTTCGCAGTGCTACGGGTCCGCCGCACACCAGGACGCATCCACGCTGGCGTGATACCCGGCGCGGTGCTGTTCGGCACCGGCTGGGCGATCTCGGGTGGATGCCCAGCAATCCCGATCATCCAGGTCGCCAGCGGATACCTCCCCGCCATCGTCACGATCGTCGGCGTCATCGTCGGCATCCTGCTCTGCCACTGGGCTAACGCCAAATACTTCCACCTCGACCGCGGTTCCTGCGGGCTGTAGCGCCCCCAGGCCTACCGGTCGCACCCCGAGGCGACCACAGCTGGCCAGCTCTGGTCGCCTCGGGCTGTCCGGGGACGCCACGCCAGTAACGGGATCGGCGCCTCCATCACCTTGCCGGTGGCGTCGGTGTGCAGCAGGAACGGCCCGAATTCCGCTCCGAACCACAGCGTGCCGTCGCGTACCATCCGCATCGACTCGATGTCGACGTCACCGTCGGTGAGCAGGCGCTCGGTGGTGACCTCGGTGATGATGCCGAACGGAACCCGTTTGTGCGGGCCGCTGTCAGCTGGCCACGGCCTCAACCGCCTCCTCCATCGGAGTGTCGCCGCCGATCAGCTCCAATCGAGTCCAGCCCGGGAGCGGACGTCCGTGTCCGCCGCGCCCTTCGTGCGCGCCCGCTCCTGTGCCCCAGTCGCCTTGACCATCGGCGTAGAGCTGGGTCAGCCAGCCACCGCCACAACCGGCCCGACGATGCAGGTCATGATGCCCATCATCGGTTCACAGCGTTCGAGCAGAGCGAGCTCCGGGATAGTCACCGTGCTCGGCCCCCGGGCGCCGCCGTAACCACTCGCCGACCTCCACGTCGATCTCATCGAGTGTCGCGTGCGGTCGCTCCCGCCGGAGCCGCTGCCGCAGCATCCGCTCGCCCACTTCGTACAGCTCCAGGGCAACACTAAGCCGCCCAGGATCAGCGTCCGACGATGACACCACTTCAGCCTACGCTCCATGGACTAGATACCGATCATCCACGATCGACCGCGTGTCGCGGTCAGCAACGCCCGTGGTCAGCAGGTGGGATGCGCGGGTACTTGCTCCTTCGCTGCCAGGCGTGCCTCAGGTCATGAGCCTGCTCCCTCCCTGCCATGCAGGCGAGTGTGAGCAGCAAGATTGAAGAGGTGATTGGACAAACCCGGTGTATGCCCGTATGAGCATGCCAGTGCGGCGCCTAATGCTGGGGACATGACGGCGGCGCACTCGTTTGAGCTTCCTCCGCACAGTGGTGCTCCGGCGGAGGCGGTTGACGCTGCGGTCGATGGCCAGGTGGTGTACTTGATGCGCGATGGTCAGCCGGTCGCTGCGGTGGTACCAGCCGATGTCGCGACAGCAGGGGCTGCGGCTGTCGAGGCCCCGGAAGAGGCCGAGGACATCCGGGCTGCTCGTGCTGCGCTAGCTGACCATGCGCCTCGGGTCCCGCTCTCCGAGGTGCTGGCAGAGTACGCCGATGACCTCGCCGCATACCCAGATGTCGATGCTCGGTGAGCAGCCGCTACACGGTCGAGTTCGAGCGCTCGGCAAAGAAGGAACTCGATCGTCTCGACGGCCCGATTCGGGCGCGTGTGCTGCGCAAGATTGCTGACTAGACACTGTGACGTAGGTTTCGTCGACCTCGTCATCGAAGAAGAACTCGGCCCGCAGCGTGGTGCTCATATGATCATCGTCCGATAGCTTCCGTAGCTCAGCGGTAAGCCCGTGGCGGGAGCTGCCGGCACCTCATATCCGCCATCCGGCACCACCATGCGCCCGAACCGCCCACCCGTCGTCGACACGGCAGACGCGATCATGTGGCTGAACGCACCGACGGGTAGAGGGTGCTGCGCTGGCCGGCCGGGGCCAAGTGGAATCATTTTGCCGCTTCGGCGCTTTCGCAGACCGCTGAGTGGAACCTTTTTGCAGCCAGGGGATCCTGAGACGGTCTACTCGATCGTGAAAAGACCGTGATCGCCGGCCCGCCCAGGTCAACGCCTCATGGTAAGCGGGCTTGCGCGGCGAGAATGAAGGCAGTCAGCGGAGTAGAGGATCTATGCTGCCGCGTGGATTATTGTTGCAATGGATCAGGGCGCGTCCGAAGTGTGCTAAGGATTTGCTGGTGTCGGGGAGAATGTCAACGACCACGGGGCTTGCCGTCGGAAAATGTGATCCGGCCACGTCGCCCTTCCTTGTCACTTGCCATGGAATGGCGGGGGCGACGACTCCAAGGTCGGGGCATCACTGGTTCGGTCATGACTCTTGTCAAGCGGGGTGAGCACCGTGCAAAGGCTGTGCAGAATCAAACACCGGGACACACCGAGCGTAAGACCTCCAGGGTATTTCTCGTGCCGATCGTGATACGGTGGGCAACTCGTTATGAAACGAATCTGGGAATGCTTTCATATCGGGGTGTAAGATTCCTTCATGGTGAAAGAGGTGGACGATGATCGAGGGCACCACGACGACCGAGACGACAGGCTCGACCGTGCCCCGCCGGCAGCTCGGCCGGTACCTGCGTGACCTGCGCAACCGAGCGCGGCTGCCCGTGCGCGCGGCGGCGGAGCGGCTGGAGTGGTCCGAGGCCAAGATCTGGCGTATCGAGACCGGCCAGTCCGCCCTGCGCAGCCTGGACGTCGAGACGATATGCCGGATCTACGGCGCCCCGGCTGACATCACCGAAGGGCTCATGGGGCTGGCCAAGGAGACCAAGGCGCGCGGCTGGTGGCATGCCTACGGCGATGTCATCCCCGAGGACTTCGACGTCTACATCGGGCTGGAAGAGGCCGCGTCCCACATCAGCTGGTACGAGTCCGAGCTGGTGCCCGGGCTGCTGCAGACCGAGGACTACGCCCGGACGGTGATCCGGGTCGGCGACCCCGACCTGAACGATGCGGAGATTGAGCAGCGGGTTCACGTTCGGATGGCCCGGCAAACCCTGCTCACCAGGGTCACCTACCCTCCGTTTCTTCAGGTGGTGCTCAACGAGGCCATCGTGCGCCGCCCGGTGGGTGGCAAAGAAATGATGGCACGCCAGCTGGAACAGCTGGTAGAAACCGGTGAGCTGCCCACGGTGTCGATCCGGGTAATTCCCTTTAGCGCCGGACTGCACCACGGCATCATGTCCGGCCCATTCGAGATCCTGCGGTTCCCGCTCAACAGCAACGGCCAGGACACCGAACCACCTATCATCTACGTTGAAGGCTTCACCGGAGCACTATACCTGGACAAACCCCGCGAGATCGACCACTATGACACCGCGTTCACCAACATCTGGTTGTCCTCTTTGGAGGAAAGGGATTCTCGGGAGCTGATAATTCAAGCGCTAAAGGAGCTGGGAAAGTGAGCACAACCGGCCTGACGAGCGCCACCTGGCGCAAGAGCAGCCGCAGCAACCAGGCTTACAGCTGCGTGGAAGTCGCCGAGCTCGGCGGCGGAGACCGCGCCGTCCGCGACTCCAAGAACCCCAGCGGCCCGGCGCTGATCTGCACCCCCGCCGAGTGGGCCACGTTCACCGCCGGGATCCGCGCCGGGGAGTTCGACTAACCACGCAGACAAGCGCCGGCCGGCGGACGACCCGGCCGGCGTTTGCCTGCCGCACCTGTGCAGCGCGTCCCAGCCTGGATTCACAACCGCCCAAGATGTCCGATTCCTGTCTGCGCCGACAATGCCGCTAGCATCAGCACGGTCACGGTGGCTAACAGTATGCGTGTCGACACCGACAGTGTGGGCGGATCGCTGACGGTCACAAGGAGAAACACATGGTGTCGACGGGTGCCGGTGGATCCGCGGCGCGGGAGTGGCGCGCCGCGAATGACCGGCTGCGCAATCTGAGAGCGGAGCAGGAACGAGAGATCGCCAGGAGCGGACGGTTCGCCGTCGCCGCAATGTCGGAACCACTGACCGCCGCTGCCCTGGAGCCGCTGGAGAGCCGCGGGTGGCGGGTCCTGCACGATCGCCGCTGGCCAGGCTCGACGCGGGCGAACGTCGACCACATCGCGGTCGGTCCCGGCGGAGTCGCCGTGATCGACTCCAAGCATTGGGCCGGCGCGATCAGCGTGGCCGCGGGACGCCTACAGTGCGATGAGGATGACCGCCAGGAGACAGTGGAGAGCCTGCTGGCCTTGACCGCCGCGGTGGAGGAGTTGCTCGCCGACCTCGGCTCACCGCCCGCTGAGCCGTGGGGGGCATTGATCCCACCGCCGGTGGGCCTGTCTCCCGTTCACGTGCTGCCCATCCTCGCGTTCACCGAGCATGATCGCAGCCACGTGCCCGCCCCGTCGATCGGACGAGTCCGGCTCACCACCGTGCGCCAGCTGCCCACCCTGCTCGGGTTCAGAACCAAGGTTCTGACAGCGAAGCAGGTGAGGATGATCGTCAAGCACCTGGAGCGGTTGATGCCCGCTGCCGTCCCGGAACAGACAGCTGAGCAGGGCAGCGGCCCGGTGCGGGTCGGTGTTCCCGTCCGCCCGGCACCAGCCGATCCGTGGACAGACGAGGGATCAGAAGCGGAGCCCCCGGCATTGGTCGAGGCGTCCGACATCGTCGCCCAGCAACTCACTGACGCGGCGAGCAGACCGCTGGTGGAGTGGATGGGTTTCCTGCACCCCGCGCAAGGAGGGCTGGTCCGCCGATCCTTCTCCGGGCCGGCGCTGGTCCGTGGGCCCGCCGGAACGGGCAAGAGCGTGGTCATGTTGCACCGCGCGGCGTACCTGACAGAGACTCGGCGAGCGGACCGCGTGCTGGTCACCAGTTACCTGCGGACCCTGCCTGTGCAACAACGAGCCGTGTACGAGCGGATCTCACCACACACGGTCGACCAGGTGGACTTCCTCGGGGTGCACGAGGTGGCGGAGCGCCTGCTCACCGAAGCCGGAAACCACCCGTACCGGCACCAGGGCCGAATCGACGCCGCGTTCAACGCCGCGTGGGAGCAGGTCGGCCACCGCAGCGGACTAGCTGAACGTGAGTCGAAGTGGTATTGGCGTCAAGAGATCGACTCGGTGATCAAAGGGCGCGGCCTGGCGCACGTCACAGACTACGAGGCGCTGACCCGGGTCGGCCGCACGGTGCGGCTGGGTCATCGGCAACGCCATGCGGTGTGGCGGCTGTACGAGGCCTACACCCACGAGCTCGGGCGTCGCGGCACCTATGACCACAACGACCTGCTCACCGCCGCCGTCGATCTCCTCCAGCGCAACCCGCCGCCACCAGCGTGGGACGCGGTACTCGTCGATGAGGTCCAAGATCTGCCGCTGGTGGCGATGCGGCTCTGCGCTCTGCTCGCCGGTGACCGTCCGAACGCCCTGTTCCTGGTCGGCGACGGCCAGCAGGCGATCTACCCAGGTGGATTCACCCTGGCGGAGGCGGGCATCTCCGTCGCCGGCCGGTCGGTGGACTTGCGCGTGAACTACCGCAACACCCGCCCGAGCTGGAACTCGGCCACTGCTCTCGTGGAGGACCACGACTTCCCGAACCTGGAGCCCGAGCTCGAATGTGGCCACCGCGACGTCGACATCGTCCGCGACGGGCCCCCGCCACAGACTCAGGCGGCCCCGGACCGCCGCCGCCTGGCGCTGCAACTCACCCTGGCCCTGCGCCGGGACGCCCGGGATGGTGTCCGCTGGGGAGAGATGGCGGTGCTGACCCCGACCCACCGCGACGCTCAGTACCTCCGCGACCAGCTACGACACCGCGACATCCCGCTGCGCGACCTCCACACCTGGGACGGCCAACCCGACGACGCCGTCAAGCTCGGCACCGTGCACCGCGCCAAAGGACTGGACTTCGCCGCGGTCTACCTGCCGCAGCTTCGATCACCAGCGACACCGGCGGCAGTGGAGGCGGGTGGTGGCGAGCGTCAGCTGCTACGGCTACGCCAAGAGTTCGTCGCCCGCACCCGGGCCAGAGATCGACTCTGGATCGGAACGGTCCGCCCGCCCTCCCGTCACCGTCGGGACGGAGCCAACCGGGAACGGGTCCTTGGTCCTTGAGGATTTCTCAGTGCCTGTTGGTAATGGTCACGCGGTTTGCTGATCTTGTTGTTGGGGTGCCGATGCTGCGGTGCGGGGGGTCTGCGTGCCGGTGGGTGGCTGGGTGTCGGGTGGATCTGTGCGGCGTCGGGGTGTGTGGTGAGCCGTGGGTCAGCGGCATCGCCGGTTGGGTGGGTGGACCGTCCATCGGGGGGAGGTGCCCGCGCCACAGCCCCTGGTTCAGGCATCGCAGCCTGGTCGAGTGTCTGGGTCACGAGGTGCTCGATCGGGTGAATCGGTTCTGGCGGTGGTGGGCGAGGGCCGGTTCTGTCAGGGGTCGAACATATGGTCGATCCCGTGGTGGCAGCGGTGGTGGCGGGCTCGGTGGTCTCCGATGAGGAGGCCACCGACGAGCTGCGCGCGGCGTGGGCTGCGGTGTCGGCCGGTTATGCCCGGTGCTGGGCGGCGATGGCCGAGGTTGCCCGGCGCACCACCACCGGGTGGGAGAGCGCCGAGATCGCCGCAGCGTTGACGTTCACTACCCGCCGGTCTGATTACGAGCTCACTTGCGCCCAGACCGTGATCGAGCACCTGCCTCGGGTGTACGCGGCGCTGGCGGCCGGTGAGCTGGATCATCACAAGGCCCGGGTGTTCACCGACTATCTGGCCGACCTCCCACCCGCCCAGGCCGAGCGGATCAGCGCCCGCATGGTCCCCCTGGCACCAGGCTGGACCACTGGGCAGCTGGCCGCCCGGCTGCTGCGGGAGGTCCAGGCCATCGACCCCGACTACACCCGCCGCAGCTACCAGCAGGCCGTCCGCGAACGGGGCGTGCATGGCTATCTGGACCACACCGGCACCGCGGTGCTCTCCGGCGTCGGGCTGCCCGCTGATGAGGCCGCGGGCGCCGCGGCCCGGCTGGAGGCACTGGCCGATGACCTGCGCGCGGCCGGCTACCCCGCCACCCTCAACCAGACCCGCGCCGATCTGTTCCTGCGCCTGCTCGATGGCAGCCTCGACGGGCAGGCCCGCGAGCAGATCCTGGCCACCATGCTGCACCTGGGCCCCATCACCCCCGCCGACCACGACCCCAATACCCCATCCAGCGCAGCGCCCACCGGTCGCGAGCGCGACCGCCAACCCGCGCCCGCCGAGCAGTCCGCGCCGACCCAGCAGCCCCCGACCCAGCAGCCCCCGACCCAGCAGCCCGCGCCGACCCAGCAGCCCGACCAGCCTGAGTGGCCCGACCAGCCCGCACCCGCCGAGGCGCCTGTGCCAGCCGAGCGGCCCGAGCGGCCTGTGCCGGCCCAGCGGCCCGAGCAGTCCGGAGGCACCGGGCAACCCGGCACGAGCGGTCCCGGTGACACCGAGCCAGGCCACCAGCTCCGGTATGGCATCGAGGTGCGAGTGCGACTGTCCACTCTGCTGGGCCTCGACGAGCATCCCGCGGAGCTCCCCCGCTGGGGCCCGATCCCCGCCCCGGCCGCGCGGGACCTGATCGCCAGCCAGCACCACGCGCAATGGCGCATCGCCATCGTCGACACCGAGGGCTATCTGCTCCACGGTGATCTCACCCGCCGCCGACCCCACCCACCCGACCCGCGCGAGCACCGCAGTGACCGCGCCGGCGGAATCGTGGAGATCGCCGTCCCGGTCTCGATGCTCGACCAGCTTCCCGCGCTCGCCGCCGAGCACCCCGACTGGGCCCGGGTGCTGCACGGCATCGCTGGCAGCTGGGCCCACCGGGAGCAGGCCCGCGCCGCGCTCGATGCCCACCCGCACCGGCGCTTCGCCCACGCCGCGCTACGCCGGCACATCCAGATGCGTGACCGGCACTGCGTCGGACCCGGCTGCCGGCGCTCCGCCGCCACCGCCGATCTGGACCACACCCACGACCACGCCCACGGCGGGCTGACCGTCAGCACCAACAGCGGCCCGAACTGCGGACGCCACCACACGATGAAACACCAGGGTGGCTGGACCCTGACCCAGCTGCAGGCGGGGCATTTCACGTGGACCAGCCCGCTCGGGCAGGCCTACCACACCCGCGGCGAACCGGTCATTCCCGATCTGCCCCAGCCCCAGCCCCGCGACCCCGACCCCCACCCACCAGGTCTCCCCATAATGATCGAAGGACCGATCTTCAGCCCACCCGAACCACCCCCACCACCAGCGCCCGCACGACCACCACCCCCCGAACTACCCGAGGACCCACCGTTCTGATCACCACACCCGAGCCTCGGGTGCAGTATCCCAGCGACCCCATCACGAAGCTCCACAGGCCACCTCTGCCAGCCAAAGGGTCGGGATCGAACCCCCGCTCGTCCACCCACTGACCTCTCCGGACAGCAACAGGTGGACCAGCGAGCTACCCGGACCTGATGGCGAAAAGCGCTTCGCCCGATCCTCACAACAACCCCCGCGCCATCACTTCAGCACCCGAACAACAAGATCAAAAATCCGCACTTCTATTCACCAACAGACTCTCAGTGCCTGGGAGATCTGCTGCTGTTCAACCGGACCGGTTCGAACCGGACCTGCGCCGGGAGGCCGACCCCGACGCCGAGCTCGTCGATCTTGAACGCCGCTAACTCGGGGCTGGTCCAGCTCATCGATGGCCGCTCGCTACCAGCACGTCACCTGGCCGGATAGGCACGATCAGTGAGGGTCTCCCTCATTGTCGAATTTGTTCAAGATATCAATCACCAATCGGATACTGTCAACATCGAGAAGGTTGCTGAGGGTTTCAGTGAAGTTCTCCTCGCCTATTTCCTGTCGCTGCCTGGACAGCCAGAATACATCAATCGAGGCTTCTGGGGACTCGAGTTCACGGCGTATCGCAAGGGCGCTTATATTGTAGGAAATACCTTCAACTGGTCGGCCCTGTTGCGTTCGCAATGCTCCGAGTTGGCCTGTTGTGGTGGCAATGCTGGCCCGGTTACCGAGCTCCTCGCTGATGGCGAGAGAGGCCTGGTAACGCTGCTCGGCCCGGTCATAGTCCCCCCGCTGCTGAGCGATCACACCGAGCTGGTGATAGCTGATGGCGATGCCGGCCCGGTCACCGAGCTCCTCGCTGATGGCGAGAGAGGCCTGGTAACGCTGCTCGGCCTGGGCATGGTCCCCCCGCCGCTGAGCGATCATGCCGAGCTGGTGGTAGCTGGCGGCGATGCCGGCCCGGTCACCGAGCTCCTCGTCGATGGCGAGAGAGGCCTGGTAACGCTGCTCGGCCTGGGCATAGTCCCCCCGTTCCTGAGCGATCATGCCGAGCTGGTGGTAGCAGGCCGCGATACCGGCCCGGTCACCGAGCTCCTCGCTGATGGCGAGAGAGGCCTGGTAACGCTGCTCGGCCTGGGCATAGTCCCCCCGTTCCTGAGCGATCATGCCGAGCTGGCCGTAACTGGCGGCGATGCCAACCCGGTCACCGAGCTCCTCGTCGATGGCGAGAGAGGCCTGGTAACGCTGCTCGGCCTGGGCATAGTCCCCCCGCAGCTGAGCGATCATGCCGAGCTGGTGATAGCAGGCCGCGATACCGGCCCGGTCACCGATCTCTTCCTTGATGGCAAGAGAGTCCTGGTAACGCTGCTCAGCCTGGGCATAATCCCCCCGCAGCTGAGCGATCACACCGAGCTGGTAATAGCAGGCCGCGATACCGGCCCGGTGACCGAGTTCCTCCTTGCTGGTGGCGGAGGATCTGGGAGAGAGCCAGGTGAGGGTTTCGGTGTAAAGGTCTTCTTCCCAGGTCCAGGCACCCCAGGTGTGCAGCTGCTCGCAGATTCGGAATGTGAGGGCAAGAGCGTCGATGAGGTCGTGGGCTTGGTGGTGGTGATAGCGGGCCTCGACGAGGTGCGGGATGGCGATGATGCGGTGTTGGGGCCACTCGCCGGCTCGCCAGTGCCAGAACTGGGCGGCTCGGCGATGGGCGTCGATCAGCTCCTCGGCATGGGTGTATTTGGTCAGGGCGGCGGCGGTCCAGCGGTGCACCAGGTAGTGCCCGGTCTCCTCACCGGTATCGGGGGAGGGCAGGGGCGCGATCAACCCCAGGGTGAGCAGTGTGCTGAGTGCCTCGTCGAGATCTGGGGGGATTGCGAGCGGAGGTTGCCGCCGCTGGTCCCAGTCACGCTGGTATTGCTGCAGCATGTCCTCGGTCAGTCCGACCTCTGGTGCTGATTTGCTACTGCGCCGCATCTCGGTGATCAGCTCGCCGGTGGCGCGCATCCGCTGGTCGCGGTCGGGGTCAGCGGGGGATTGCTGGATCGGGGCGATCTGCCAGGCCAGGCCGATGCGGTCCACCGGGCGGCGGTACCCGGCGGCCCCGAGCAGCAAGGACCGGGCCAGCGGCGTCGGATCGAGCCGGGTGAGCAGCTCGGGAAGCAGCACGTCATCGACGGTCAGCGTGATCGTCTCGGCGAGCGCCCGGTCGAGGTTCCCGGCCACCCCGCCCAGCCAGCGATCCGGGTGGGTGATTCCCCGCTTGTCCAGAGCGGCTTCCAGCCGGTCGGCGACGTCGTCGAAACGGGCCTGCCCACCCCGCAGCAGCGCGTCGAGGTATTCCAGCGAGCGGGGATGGCCACCCAGGTCGGTGTAGGCCCGCTGGCGCTGCGCAGCGGTCAGGGCGTCCAACGCGGGCAAGCGCCAGATCAGTTTCCGGGTCTCAGCGGCCGACAGCGGCCCGAGATGATGGCAGGCCAGCCGACGGTGCGCCCGATGCGGCAACGGGAACGGATGGCGGCTGGTGACCAGCAGCCGGGTCCGGTCCAGCATGACCCAGCTCGCCAGGAACTCCGCCAGCTGCTGATCACTGAACTCGTGCTCGGTGCCCCGCGCGGTCAGGTTGTCCTCGGCGTTGTCCAGTATCAGCAGGATCGGCAGCTCCGGGAGCACCACATCGCGGATCAGCGCCAGCCGATGCTGCCACGGTGGGCTCGCGTCGATCAGCGCGGCGACAAGCTGGCGGTGCGGGTGCAGCTCGTCGCGCGCGGCGCGCAGGCAGGAGGCGTGCAGCCGTTGCCGGATCTCGTCGATGATGAGGTCGACTCGCGCCGACCCGACGATCGGCACCACCAGGCCCGCCTGCGCGCCCAGCTGATCGACCAACTGGGTGGCCAGGCTGCTCTTGCCGACACCTCCGATCCCGTGCAGCACCACCCCGCGCAGCATCACCCCGCGCCGACCGCCGCGCAGCTCCCGCACCAGCGAGCGCAGCTCGGCGCGGCGACCGACGAAGTCACCGACCCGGCGGATCATGGCTCCCAGCGCCGGGACCGTCTCCGGCCGAGCCGGCACCGGCGCCATCCCGTCCGCTCGCCGGTACAACGGCAGCGGTGGCCCGGCAAGGAACAGCGCCGGAGTCGCCCACTCCGCCCACACCGCGCCCGGATCCTCCGCCGGGCGCTGGCGCCGCTGAGCCTCCAGCCGTCGCCGAACCGTCGAGAGCTCGGTCAGCGCGACCGGCTCGGGCCGTCGGGCCAGTTCCTGGTACATCTGGGCGCACAGCTCGGTGGCGTAGGAGTCGGTGACCGGTGCGGTCATCGCCAGCACCGCGGGCACGCCCGCGTGCAGCAGGTCCCGTGCCAGGCCCGGCAGCGCCTGCTCACCCTGATTCTCTGGCAAGCCGGGGTGCGGTGACTCCCGGTCGGCCAGCGCGGTCGAGCAGCCGGCCAGCACCACCAGCGGCACTTCATGATCGGTGACCAGCACGTCGTCGACGAGCTCCCGCGCGGTGACGACGTCCGCCTCGCCGGTGTCGCTCTCCAGGATCAACGCACCCGGCTTGGCATGGCAGGAGATGTGCAGCACATGGAACCGTTCCTCGGCCAGCGCCTGGCGGATCGCGGCCCGGCTGCCCCAATTCAGCACCCGGACATGCGCGTTCTGCTCGCGGCGGCTGGGATCCACCACCGCCAGGATCCGGGCCAGCTCCGCTTCATGGTCCAACAACTCGCGGTCCAGCAAGTCGCCGCCACCGCGCTCCGGGCTCGCGATGACCGCCAGGATCCGCAACGGTCCCGGCACCCGCACCGCCACCGGCTCCGCCACCGCGACCGTCCGGTGCATCTGCACTCCGCGCTGCAAGACCAGCGGCTCCTGCTGCCCGGGCAGTACCAGCGTCTCCCACGGCAGATCCGCCCACTCCGGATCGTCCACCTGCACCGCCAGCCGCAACGACGACCGGGTCGCCTCCCGCGCCAGCGCCACCCCCGCGTCCCCGACCAAGAACCGCGATCCCAACGCGCGGCCCAGCTCCATCAACCGGCTGTGCAGCACGCCTCCCACCGCTGTGTCGGGTGCTTTCCAGACCACCGAGTCAGCGGGGCGGGAGCGCGCCCGCTCCACCTCCCACACCAACGTCCGCAACCCGCCGTCCACCCCCAGCGGCGAATGCGACCACTCCCCGTTGGCGCAGCTGAACACGACCCGCTGCCGATCAATACACAACCGGGAAGCTTTGGGCCCCTCCGCCCGATACACCCCGGGCGGCACTACGATTCCCCCGTCACGCTGTGGCCGCGCCTCGGGCGCAACCCCCTGCACCGCCCGCACCAAGTCCGTGAAGCGCTCTTCGTATTGGGCGGGGGCGTCGAGATCGCGGAAATCCACCCACACCCGGTTGGCCACGAACGGCGGCAGCGCCACATCATCGAGCAGCACCGGCACCAGTCGCTGAACACCGGCCACGGCTCCCGCCATGGCAGCCGCGAACTCCTCCTGCCACCACGCCTTGCCCACCGCGGCCCGGCTCACCACCAACACCACGACCCCCGCCGATTCAAGCCCCTCCTGCAACCGCTGCGCGAGCCGGCTGCCCCCCACCACCTCCCACTGATCGAAGAACACCTCACAGCCCGCCCGGAGCAGATTCTCCGCGAGCACCTGCACCCAAGCCTGGTCCTCATGGGCGTAGGAGACGAACACGTCCCACCGCTGCACCACAGCGCCCTCCCGAACCCACCAGCAACGACCACACGACGCCGCCCACACTCTTCACTTTCGTCGCACCACATGCGGTCTGTTACCCCACGGTTGCACAGCCCGCAGCGGCCAGGTTCCTGGGCAGCGTGCCACCCGCAGTGAGACGGGGCAGGACGGGTGAGACGACCAATGCCAATGTTTGCTCTGGTCAGAGAGGTGGTGGCCAGGGGCGGAGTCGATCGCCGACCTCCAATTTCGTCTGTAAATCTAGACTCACACCGTCGGTAACCTTTCAGGATCAAGAACCCCCAACACATCGTCGGAGATCCATCGATGGCGGACTCCCGGTCCGATTCCACTCTCTCGGACAATCCCATGCCGTGTCAGCTGACGAAGGAGATTCCCTGCTCCAGGCTGACTCACATTGAGCCTTTCCTGCACGAGGCGCACAGTCAGAATGGGGTTCCCAATTAACAAATCCACGACTTCCGGAGCCCGACTCCTGCTACCCTTGAGGGTAATTCGATATTTTTCCCGCAGATCAGCGAGAACCTCGGCACGTGCGACGGCGTCGTTCGCCTGAACCGCGTCCCCGCTTCGACACGCCGGTCACGGCCGCATCGAAGATCTCCGTTACCGACGCCTGGGTACCCTCGATCCCAGAACTGGCGACAGCCTCCCGCGTGATGTACGCGTTGACCAGTAGGTGAGGATCGGGCAGAAGACGCCCAGCCCCTGCCAACCGACCAAGCGCGGAGTCAGCTTCCGACAACAGCATGATCGTGTCAGCAGAGAGCTGATGCGCACGCGGCATCGGCGCAGGTACGAAGGCATGGTAGGCCGCCGGACCGCCGGTTGACACCGCACGACCCCAGCGTGGGGCTATAAACTTCGTTGGATCCACCAGGTCAACCTATAACAAAACAGCCAGTTAGTTATAGGTTGCCCACGAAGCTACAAGTGTCGTTACACCTTCCACTGGGCGTTAACCCCTGGTCGGCAATCCAACCGGACGGCGTCATGGCGCTTGGTGAAGCCCAAGCAGGCACGAGCGTAGATCCTTGGGCCGGCAGATCACTCTCTGGGGCAGGGTGGGCCTGAACTCGCGGTAGTGCCAGGTGCTCACCTCGTCATCGAAGAAGACCTCGGCTCGCAGCGCGATACTCATGTGATCATCGTCCGATAGCTTGCGCAGCTCAGCAAGGGTGTAGCCGTAGTCCTTGGCGATCCGGGCCATCGCCGGGCCGAGGGCTGATTCTTGATTGATTCCAGAAAATGCGGCACGCTTCGGAGCGTGGCAACGACTCCGGACTTCGAGCGCATGCTGCGCGGGGTTGCTCTGCGTGTGACGCGCCCCCGGGTAGCGGTGCTGGCCGCGGTGCACGACCATCCGCACGCCGACACGGACTCGATCATCGGTGCCGCGCGTGAGGATCTCGGTGAGGTGTCCCACCAGGCCGTCTACGACGTGCTGCGGGCACTGACTGCTGCGGGGCTGGTGCGGCGTTTCCAGCCGACAGGCTCCGTGGCGCGCTACGAGGCGCGGGTCGGGGACAACCACCACCACGTCGTCTGCCGGTCGTGCGGTGCCATCGCCGATGCCGACTGCGCGGTCGGCTACACCCCCTGCCTGGCGGCCGCCGACGACTCGGGCTACGAGATCGACGAAGCCGAGGTGATCTACTGGGGCCGATGTCCCGAGTGTGTCGCGGCAACTTCTGCCACGTCCGGCGGCTGATCGCAGACACGCAGCGCTCGACAACCAGCAGGAACAGCAGAGCAGCACAGCAACCAGAACCAAACAGCGAGATAGGAGAAGGACCGCCGTGTCTGAGCGCGTCAGCGAAAGCGAGAACCCAGCAATCCCCTCCCCGATTCCGACGACGACTCGGCCCAGGACGAACCAGGACTGGTGGCCGAATCAGCTGGACCTGCAAGTTCTCCACCAGCACTCGCCCTGGTCCAATCCGATGGACGAGGACTTCACCTACGCAGAAGAGTTCAAGACCCTCGACGTCGACGCGCTGAAGCGGGACATCTTCGAGGTGATGACGACGTCGCAGGACTGGTGGCCGGCTGACTACGGCCACTACGGGCCGCTGTTCATCCGGATGAGTTGGCATGCCGCAGGCACGTACCGCACCGCCGATGGCCGGGGCGGTGGCGGCTCCGGTGCTCAGCGCTTCGCCCCGCTCAACAGTTGGCCCGACAACGCGAGCCTGGACAAGGCGCGCCGGTTGCTCTGGCCGGTCAAGCAGAAATACGGCCGGAAGATCTCCTGGGCCGATCTCCTGGTCTTCGCCGGCAACTGTGCCCTGGAATCGATGGGGTTCACGACGTTCGGCTTCGGCTTCGGGCGAGAGGACATCTGGGAGCCCGAGGAGATCTTCTGGGGGTCTGAGGACACGTGGCTCGGAGATGAGCGCTACAGCGGCGACCGGGAGCTCGGCGGTCCTTTCGGCGCCGTGCAGATGGGCCTGATCTACGTCAACCCGGAGGGGCCCAACGGCAACCCGGATCCGCTGGCTTCCGCCAGGGACATTCGAGAAACCTTCGGTCGGATGGCGATGAATGACGAGGAGACGGTTGCGCTCATCGTCGGCGGCCACACGTTCGGCAAGTGCCATGGTGCAGTCGACGCCCAGTACATCGGTCCGGAACCCGAAGCGTGCCCGCTCGAGGAACAAGGCCTCGGCTGGAGGAACACCGTCGGCAGCGGCAAGGGCGCCGACACGCTCACCAGCGGGCTGGAGGGCGCATGGACCACCGAGCCGGCGAAGTGGGACAACGGGTACCTGGACAACCTGTTCGCCTACGACTGGGAGCTGACGACGAGCCCCGCCGGCGCGAAGCAGTGGACGCCCAAGGATCCCTCGGCCCAGGGGACTGTGCCGGACGCTCATGATCCGTCGAAGAGGCACGCCCCGATGATGCTGACGACGGACCTTGCGCTGAAGGTAGATCCGATCTACCGGCCGATCGCGAAGCGCTTCCACGAGAATCCGGACCAGCTCGCGGACGCGTTCGCCAAGGCGTGGTTCAAGCTGTTGCACCGTGACATGGGACCCGTCTCGCTCTACCTCGGCCCGTGGGTTCCCCAGGTGCAGCTGTGGCAGGACCCCGTCCCCGCCGTCGATCATGATCTGATCGCGGACGCGGACATCTCTGCTCTCAAGGGCACGATCCTCGCATCGGGGCTGTCCATCTCCCAGCTGGTCTGCACCGCGTGGGCGTCGGCGGCAAGCTTCCGCGGCACCGACAAGCGTGGCGGGGCCAACGGGGCGCGGATTCGCCTTGCGCCGCAACGGGACTGGGAGGTCAACGACCCGGCCGAGCTGGCCAAGGTGCTGCGGACCCTCGAGCAGATCCAGCAGGACTTCAACCTCTCACAATCCGGCGCGAAGTCGGTCTCGCTCGCTGACCTGATCGTCCTGGGCGGGTGCGCGGCTATCGAGCAAGCGGCGCGCAACGCCGGGCACGACATCAGCGTCCCGTTCGCGCCGGGGCGCACGGACGCCTCGCAGGAGCACACCGACGTGGAGTCGTTCGCCGTGCTCGAACCGACCGCGGACGGGTTCCGCAACTACCTCCGAGCCGGAGAGAAGTTGCCGGCGGAGACCCTGCTGCTGGACCGGGCATTCATGTTGACCCTGACCGCTCCCGAGATGACGGTTCTGATCGGCGGCATGCGGGCCCTGGGCGCCAACTTCGGGCAATCCCGACACGGCGTCTTCACCGAGACGCCCGAGACGTTGACGAACGACTTCTTCGTGAACCTGCTCGACATGGGCACGGAGTGGACGGCATCCGCCTCGGCTGAGAACGTGTTCGAGGGCCGGGATCGGCTCAGCGGCGAGATCAAATGGACCGCCACCGCCGTCGACCTCGTCTTCGGTTCGAACTCCCAGCTCCGAGCCATCTCGGAGGTCTATGCGTGCGACGACGCGACGGAGAAGTTCGTGCGTGACTTCGTGGCCGCGTGGGACAAGGTCATGAACCTCGATCGGTTCGACCTCGCCTGATCGGCGATGTCCAGGTCGGCGCTCATCAGCGAGTTGTTTTCGTCGCAGTAAAACTCAGGCGGCGTGGCCCAGGAGGACGCGAGCGGCGGTTCGAACGTCCTCGACGGTTCAGCACATACTCGGCCCCGAACTGGCGCTTCAGCTCGTCCAGTCCCGGGCGGATCTTGCGAGGCCGGATCGGGTACCCGCCATCGCCATCACCGGATGTCGGGGTCTCGACCGGGTGTGGCGACGACCAGACCGGCGGTCCAGGCCGCGCTGGTGAGCCGCTGATCGTAAGCAATGAATGCCGCCAGCGCGTCGCCGAGCAGTACGGCTGAGGCCAGGTGAAGGGCATCGAGGGTGCGCAGCATCGGATGACCGATATCGGAGGCGAGATCTTGGACGGTGCGGTCGAGCGGGATGAGATCGATGTCGCCAAGCACCGCACGAGCTTCGGTCAAGGCTCGATCCCCGACCCGACGCGCCGCCCTGAGGACCTCGACTCGACCTAGCTCACTGCTGACCACCGGTTGCTCAGGTCGCTCGCTCAGCCAGTCGCCCAGCGCCGCGGTTTCGTCCTCCCTCCGGATCAATTTCATCAGCGCAGAGGAGTCCAGGTAGATCACAGCCGCTCCGCGCGCTCGGCGTCGAGCAGCTCCTGATTGGTCGGCTCACCGGGCGCAATCGGCACCGGTCGCGGTGACCGGACTCGGCCAGTCGGGCACGACGCGGGAATCAATTTTCCTATGCCGATCAGTCGATCTCGCGCGGACTGCGAGCGCTGCGGAGGTACCAGTAGGGCGATCAGTTCACCACGTTCGGTCACCTCCACGGTCTGCCCTGCCTTCACCAGGGCCAGGTACCGGGAGGCGTTCTGACGGAGTTCGCGAATGCCGATACGCTCCACCTCAACATCGTAGCACCTGACGTGCTACATACTTCCCGACACGTTCCGGTTGCCGACGTGCACGCGCGCCCTCGGATTCCTCACGCCGATCGTCGGCTTCGCGGTTCCTCAGGGCGGCACCGGGCGTAGGTTTCGCGGTCAACGGTAGGCATCCCGCCGGTGGCTGATGTCCAGGACCTGGACGGTTTGGGTGTTCTCATCGATGGTGTACCGGACTCGGTACTCCCCGCGGCGAGCCCGCCAGTGGCCCTCGAAGGGTTTACGCAGCGGCGCGCCCACGCGATGGGGGTTCTCGGCCAGTGGCCCGTAGAGGAACTCCACGCATGCCGCGGCGATGGCCTCGGGTAGGTGCTCGGTGAGTTGGCGTGCCGCAGTACGGGCTACTTGTACCCGGTAGGTCACCCGGGTTGGGTCCGGGCTCGCGGATCGATGAGGGCTCGCACCTGCTGCTCATCAAGCACATCACCAGCAGCGACGTCAGCCTCCGAGCGGTGGATGCGCTCCTGGGCCTGCGTGTCGGCGAGCAACTCGAGGGTTGCCTCAATGGATTCGAGATCCTCCGCGGCGAGCAGCACGACATATTCCCGGCCGTTGCGGGTGATGTGGACGCGCTCGTGAGTGCGCCCAACCTCATCCGCAATCTCGGAAAGCCGGGCCTTCGCTTCGGACAGTGGGATCGTGCTCATGAACTAGAATTATAGTCCATCGACCCAATGAACGACTTCGCTCAGCACGAGTGATCTGCGCCGGGCATGCGTTCGTCCAGAATCTCCGCCGCGGCCACTATGAACTCGGTCTGGATGTGGACCCGAGGCATCGGCTCCCCACCGCCTTCACCGAACTCGCCCTCACCATCTGATCACAACATCCACCGCAGTCGACCCCGACCATCCCCAGCCAACGCAACACCGCCGGTGAACACGAGCGCGCGCCAACTCGAAGAATGATCCGCGGTCTCAACGCAGGTCGTGATCTATTGGCTCTGCACGACTGGGGTCAGCGACACCCAGGTCAGCGGCCGATCTACCATTCCGCCGACCGGCCAGCTGGCCACCGCCGACGCCGGCTTGCCAGCCTCCAGCAGCCACCGGGGCCGTGGAGTTGGGGTGGGCGTGCGATGCGCGAAGTTCCACCGCATCAGGGCGCCGAGCATCGGCCCGGCGCTCGCCACCCGACCGGCGATGAGCTGGTCGGTCAGCGCGCGGTCCCCGAACCATTCGACCATCGGGCAACGGCAGAAGAATGCCGGGGTGCCAACTTCGTACCTGACCAGCACCTCCTCACCGCCGGTGATGGCGGCGACACCGCGCCCGATCGCGGCGTACTGCCCGGCGGTGCCCCAGTTGGCGTTCAGCGGCCCCCACTGCCAGTGCCACGACCCGAGGAACACCGCGCAGCCCACCAGCACCGCGCCCACCATCCCCGCGGCGGCCCGTCGCCACCGCAGAGCCGCCGCGGTCACCGCGGCGGTCACCGTCAGACACACCACCGACGGGGCCAGGTACCACGGGTACGGCGCGGTGCCCAACGCGGCGAACGCAGCCCACTGCGTGAGCTCCCGCTATGGCGAACACCAACGCCAGGCGCCGGGCCGGGTGCCGGTACCCGGACAGCACCCACCAGCCCACCGCCAGCAGCCCAGCCACCGCCGGCAGCAGTGCCAGCACGGTCGGCGCCGGGACGGCCAGCGCGTACAGCACCCACCCGTTGACGAACGTGTACGGGCCCCAATGGTCCCCCGCCTTGAACCACACCGTGTCCGGCAGGAACCCGCCGAGCCGATACCAGGCGAACAGGTGCCACGGCAGCGCCACCGCGGCGCCCACCACCGCCACCACAGCCCACCGACGCCAGGCGACAAGCCCGAGCACCAGCACCCCAGCGGGCACAGCCAGGTCGGGACGGGTCAGCACCGCAAGCCCACACAGCACCCCAGTGGCCAGCGGGCGCCCAGCCACCGCGTAGCGGGCCACTCCCACCAGCGCAGTGACCCCGAGGTAGGTCTCCAGTCCGATCGTCGAGACCAGCAGCGGCGAGGTGACCAGCAACCCCACAAGGGCCACGGGCAACACCGGGGACAACTCCAGCTCACGGGCCAGCCGCGCCGACCACCACCCCACCAGGCCCAGGCAGGCCACCAGCACCAGCCCCACCGCCAGCACCGGGCGGCCGGTGACCAGCGTGCCCGCCGCCAGCAGCCACACGTTCAGCGGTGATGTGGCGGTATTCGACGCCCGGTCCGCCAGCAGCCCCCAGTGGCCCATCTCGGCGAAGTTCCGCGCGTAATTCAGGGTGATGTAGGCGTCATCGGGCAACGCGGTGTGCGCCACCAGGAACACCAACCCAGCGGCGACCGCCCCGCCGACCGCTGCGACGTACTCCATCCGCCACCTGGTGAGCATCGCGGTATTAAACCCGACCCGACCAGGGGAGGTAAGCCAGGTCACCCGGCGGTCTACGACCGGGTCGCGGGCAAGCCGGTGTGTGACTACGACGACAAGGAGACGCGGGAGGCGTTGGTGGATGCGTTGGCCCGGGACGCGATGGCGCTGCTGGCGGTGCTGGAGGGCCGTGAGCTCGCTGCGGTGGTGTCGCAGGCGGGCGCGTTGCTGGCCACCGTGGTCGGTCAGGACCTCGACCAGGACACCGGCACCGGCACCGACGGGGTGTTCCGGATCGCCCGGCGGGTGGCGCTGAGTGTGGATGCGATCATCGAGCTGCTGCGCCGGGTGGGGCGTCGCCGTTACCTGAGCGCCTCCGCCGAAAAGATCCACCACGCCTTGCGCACCGAGCATCTGCAGGCACGACCGCAAATTGCGGAGGCCTACGGCGCGTCGACCCGTGCTCTGGTGTCGATCATTACTGAGTTGGGTCATCAGATCGATGCGGTGCAACAGCAGGTGGTGACACATTTTGGCCGACACCCCGACGGTGAGATCTATCTGAGCCAACCCGGACTCGGAGTCGTTCTCGTCGCTCGGGTGTTGGCCGAATTCGGAGACGCCCCTGGCCGATACACCGATGGCAAGGCACGCTGTAACTACGCCGGAACTTCCCCTATTACCCGCGCCTCGGGGAAGAAAAAAGTGGTCTTAGCCCGCTACGCGCGCAATAACCGCCTGACCGATGCGCTGTTTCAGCAAGCCTTCGCCGCACTCACCGGCTCACCCGGTGCCCGCGCCTTTTATGACAGTCTCCGGGCCCGCGACATCGGCCACCATGACGCTCTACGGCGCCTGTCCAATCGGCTCGTCGGCATCCTGCACGGCTGCCTACGCCACCACACCACCTACGACGAAGCCACCGCCTGGCCCACCCCCCAACACGATCGACACCAGGCCGCTTGACAGCACAGTTGGGCCCAAGCGGGTATCCCGTCACGTCGGCGGGCTCGCCCCGTAGCAGGTCAGGGGTAGGTGTCTAGGTGGAGCACCCGACGGCTGAACGACCTAAATCAATGCTACCGCGGCGCTGTGTGGCTTGTTCGGGTCGCTGCCTGGCGCGAGCCTGCTGCAGAGGTCAGCCGGTCGACGCTGCCGGGTCGACGCGGAGCCGGGCCAGCCGGTCGTGGGCCGGCCACCGGACGTCGCCGGCCCATCCACCCCACCGTCGTCTCACCGTCACCGATCCACGCGCTGCGGGATCTGACCGCCACCGGCGCACTGATCGAGGAGGCGCCTGGAGAAGATCCTGCAGGATTCCGGAGATCATGTTGACCAGCATGGCTTCGACGCTGCTGACCAAGAGTCAGGCCGACGATCCTGGAGGCGCTCTCCACTCATGCCGCGAGCCGTGCGCTCATGCCGATGAGAGTGGGGAACGGTCCGACAGGCGACCGGCTTCCGCCTGGTGGGTTGGCGCGCCATGCCATCACGTCGGCTATCCGACTCGCCCTCGGCGTTGAGCACCTGTCTGCTCCAGACCGGCTGACCCAATCGGCAGGTACGGGCTGCGGGGAGTGTCCCCCGCTGGAACTCGCAAGATCGGCCAGGAACCCGGTGCCGTCCTCACCAGCCAGCGCCGCGGTATACGGATCCAAGAACAGTTGGTCTGGAGCTTTCCTGCGCGCGGACCCGGGCAGCCGCCACCATCAACGCGGTCGACGCCACCGGATCCATGCGTGCACCTCCACAACATTCTCGCCCCTGCCCGTACAACCGGGCTGTCCTCACCCGCGATCGGGACGATCTCACGGCTCCTGCTCCGGCGGGTTGGGCCGGGTGACCGGGGGCCACTGATCTTCACCCGACGCGGGAGCGGTCGTGGTCCATGACTCGCCGCGATATCGTAACGCCGTGACGGAGCAAACGAATGGACGAATTCGCGTGGGCGCCGCAGAGCGCGACGCGGCGATGAAGGCGTTGGGCAAACACATGGAGACTGGGCACCTGGAAGTCGACGAGTACACCGAGCGGGTCAATCGGGCGGCAACCGCACGCACTGTTGCCGAGCTTGACGAGTTATTTGTCGACCTGCCCGCTCCGCACTACCGCACACCACCCACACCGCCGCACGCGATGTACCAGCCACAGCCCACTGGCTTTCCCGCCGGTATAGTCGGATCTTCTTCGCTTTACGGTCACGAGTGCGACCGGCCGCTGTCTGACAAGTCGAGGCTGGCAGCTGGCCTGCTGCAGATACTGCTTCCGTTCGGGGTAGGCCGGTTCTATACCGGCCATTTCGGCATGGCAGTCGCGCAACTGTGTCTCTCACTGATATGGGTGGGCGTCATCTGGAGCGTCGTCGACGGTATCCTGATCCTTGCCCAGGGTGGAATCGACAGCGC
>CAVQKH010000029.1:0-51911 GCA_963712995.1 uncultured Actinomycetota bacterium
GGCGTTCGCCTCAGTGCCGGCCGTGTCCCGGGGAGCCCAGGGATGCTCAGTCAGCTCACTCGGGTGCACCCGCAGCGCACCCGCCATCGCCTCCAGCGTCCTACGGCTATTGACCACCTTCTCCCCGCGCTCCACCTGACCCCAGAAGGAGTAGGACAGCCCAGCCAGGCCGGCCGCTTCCCGCAGCGTCAGACCACGCCAGCCACGCAACTCCAGCAGGCGCAGCCCGAAAGCCTTCGCGTCATCCAACCCTGTCCACCCCTCCCGTTCCGCTCGTGCCTTGTCTGCTTCTCACGCTACTGACCTTTCACGACCGCGCAGAGCTGCGAACGTCCGCAGCACCGGTCAAGGGGAATCAAGGTCGGGCACGGCCATCACGCACGCCATACACGGCATGCCGCTGCCGACTTTCACCAGTTCAGCCTGACCAGGCCGGATCGGCAACCCACACAAGGCTCGCAGCTCATCAGGGACCATCCGCCCGGCGGGGATAGGAAACAGGTGCACCACCCGATTGGTCTCCCCGACCATCCGGCCGCTGGGCAACCTCACGCCAGCCAGCAGGCGGGCCGCGAACACGCCCGGCAGCCACTCCCGCAGCTGAGACGTCGAGAACCCAGCCAACCCTGAACCCGCACCAGCATGGGCACCGCCCACCGTCTCCCGGCCAGACTCCAGTTGTGGTTCCTCCCCCATGCGCGAGATCATCGGGCGCGATCCGGCATTGGTGTGCACCATCGGTGCTCAACAACCAGGTTCACCCGATCGATTTCCCGGCCAGACGGCTAGTCAATGCCTGGAACACGTCTGAAGTCGTTGGGGTCTGAGGCCGTGTCACAGCGGGAGTGGCCATCCACTGGCCCGGTGACGTATCAGCTCACGGTCCATTCGTTGGCGTTCCAGGTGACGCCGTTCAGCGCCTGGCGGTAGACGTTGTCGATATTGTTCGTGTAGGCCCACATGATGGGGACCTGGAATAGCGGCAGTGACACCAGGCTCTCGGCGAGCAGCCGATCCGCTTTCGCCAACGCCTCCAGCTGGGCGGATTGGGAATACTGTGTTTCCGCGATATCCAACGCAGCGTCGAGGGCCGGGTTGGCGTAACGCTGGTGATTGAATTTACCTTTGGTCGCGTAGCGGTCAGCGAAGGACCACACCGGTGAGATTCGCGAACTCGTCGTCAGCGCAACGTCGAACCCTCCACGAGCCAGAATGTCATCCAGACCGACCGGGATGGCGCCGTCGGTGATTTCCATTCCGGCCTGCCGGCATTGTGTCCTGATCAGTTCGACTTCCCGGGAGTGGGCCGGCGAACCGTCGTGACTGATCGCGAAGGACAGCCGCTGGCCCGCCCGGGAGTAGACACCGTCGGAACCCAGTACCCAACCAGCGCGCTCCAGCGTCACCTGAGCTTTCTGCGAGTCCGCCACCATCTTATCGGAATAGACATCGACGTAGGCCTCTTCGCCCGGGAAGAACGCGAGACTGCCCAGCGGCTGAGTGTCCGGCCGCACACCGCGGACCAGTTCGTCGTCGACCAGTTTGTTGCGGTCGACACACTGTGCCAGCGCGGTCCGTACGACCGGATCTTTGAACAACGGACTGGTGAGATTGAGGTCCAGGTGCTCGACGGCGGGACCACCGCGTGTTTCGACTATCACGCCCCGGTCCGCCAGTTCCCGCAGGTGGTCGACCAGCAATGGATCGGCCGGTAACTGAACGACCCCGAACTGACGAGTTGCCAGGCCCGCCACCGCGGCCGCTCCGTCCGTGACCGGAGTAAGAACGATCTTTTCTGGGCCACCGGGATTGCCCAGCCAGGCCTTGTTGCGGATCAGCACGGTCTGGCTGCCCGATGTCGAGGCGTCGAACTGATAGGGGCCCGATGCCGGCATCGTGGTGGCGTTGAAACCGGACCATCCGCTGTTCCAGAAGTCCCCGGCCTTCTTCAGCTCCCCCGGAGGGGATGTCGGTTCAAGCGTGGTGATGTCGGCGATTCCGGTCTCCCGCTCCAGGATGTGCGCGGGAAGAATGGTGTGCCGGGTGTAGTTCCGGCGCCAATCGGCGTAAGGCGACCGGTAGGTCTCGACGAAGGTGTTCTTGTCCCGGCACTCCGCGGTCACCCGATCCAGTCCCCGCGTGGTCGCCGCGCTGAAGTACGGGGTGGTGCCGCTGCCCGCCAGCCAGGCCAGGTAGAAATCACGGCAATCCCAGGGCTGCCCGTCCGACCATCGCGCGGTCGGCTTGATCTTATATGTGACCACCTGGGGGTCTTTCGAGGTCAGCTCGACTGAGGTGAGCATATCGGAGTTGAGCAGGAACTCACCGTTTCCACCGACGATGAAGGGATCTGCGAGCACCTGATTGAGCACCAGAGCGTTGTCCGGGTCGTTTTTTGCCTGAACCGTCGTGTTGTTGTACGCGGAGAACGGAGCACCGTGGGCGACGACGACCGCAGGACCCGGTGGCACCGTCGGGGCGCGATATGACCCGTCGCCGTTGTCACCGCGCGCCTGGGTGTTGACGAGCCCACCGCCGCCGGAGCGGTCGGTCCCGCTGGCCGCGACACAACCGGTCGTCGCAGCAACCAGGCAGACGAACCCCACCAGCACACTGCGCAACCGCCGAATTCGCCTCGGCGTTCCCGTCACGGGCGACCTCCTGGGTCTCACGGGCGGAGCTGCCACCGGGCAGCACCGTCGAGGGGACCTTCCAGCGGCGTTCCCGGCGCCACGCCGGGTAGCCGGCTGGTGGTGATGACCAGCGACGCCGGCTGGTAGAGCGGGATCAGCACAGCGCGCTCCCACAGCGCGGCCTCTACGGCAGGCGGGAGCGTTCCCGCCGGGTCGTCCTGGGTGAGCGCCCGCTCGATCATCGGCTGCAGGGACACATCGCAGAACTGCGCCGGGTTGGGTGGCGCCGGCGCCACCCTGGCCGGCACCACCAACGGGCAGCCGTACCAGGACGCCAGCTGGGTGGCGGGGTGGCCGGCCGCGGGTTGGGGCAGCACCGCAATGTCGACGTCTGGGCTGGTCCCCACCTCGGCGGGCAGTTGGGAGGTCAAGCCCTGAGGGGTCAGCTCTTCGGCGCCCGGACCGAGCAGGGTGCCGAAGAGCTCGTCGGGGTCGGCCTCGCGCAATTCAGCGCCGATCCCGGCGTTCCGGAGCTGATCCACGACCCGGGCTGCGAGGGTCCCGTACGGCTCCTGACCGACCGGCGCCGCCACCACCAGATGCAGCAGCTGCCCCGCGCGTTGCCAACCCGCTGCGCCACGGGTGTACCCGGCGTCGGTGAGCAGCCTGCGGGCGGTGTCCGGCTGCGGTGCCACCGGCACGCCGGTGACCGGGGCGGTGGCGCGGTAACCGGGCGCAGACGGGGCGAGCACTTGGGAGTCGGCCCGCAGCGCTGCGGAGGGCCCGCTGGCCACCCCGGTGGCGATCAGCGCGGGACGATCCAGCACCGCGGCGACCGCGGTACGCATCCGCTGGTCGCGCAGCACCCGGCTGCCGGGGCGCAGCAGCACCGAGACGAGCACCGGCTGCGGCACGACAGTCGGGCTCACTCCCAATTCAGCCGCGCGCAGCAGCGACTCGGTGATGGCATTGGGGCGGCCGAACAGCGCGCCCTGCACACCACCGGTCCGCAGCGCCTCGATCACCGCCGCTTCGCTGCCTTGGCGCAACCGGATCCGGCCGAGCTCGGTAGGGGTGTCCCAGTACCGGTCGTTGCGTTCCAGCAACATCTCACCGCGGGACCGGTCCACCGAGGTGATCACGAACGGGCCACCGGAGGCCGGGACGCCGGCGTCGAGCGCCTTGCTCCATCCGCCCGGGGCATCCTTGAGCAGGTGGGCGGGCAGCAGGTGACGGAACAGGGTGCGCCAGCCGGCGTAGGGCCGGTGGAAGACCACCTGGGCGGTCTTGCCGCCATCCCCGGAGATCACCTGGTCGATCAGCTGGTATCCGGCCGAGTCCACCACGCCGGGCTGGGTGCGCATCTGCGTTGCGAGATAACCGAAGTCCTCGGCGGCAATGGGGGTGATGTCCGACCATTGGGCGTTACGCCGGATCCGGTAGGTGACGGTGAACGGTGCGGTGCTGGTGACCTCCGCGGAGTTCAGCAGAGCGCGGTCGAGCACCCACTGACCAGTGGGCGTCTGGTGAAACGCCGAGGGCAGCACCAGGCCTGCGATCGCCTCCGATAACGGTGTCAGGTCGGCCAGGGTGTGCGGGTTGAAACCGCCGACCAACCGATCAACCCCGAATACCACTTCCCGCTTGGGAGCCGGGAGGGCAAGGGGGGGCGCGGCCGGGGAGAAGGAGGCGGGCGGCGAGGGGAGCTGCGGCGTGCACGCGACGAGCGCGGCTCCGGCGAGCAGCGCCGCCACCACCCTGCGCGCGCCGCCGGACGTTCTCACGAGGCGACATGCTGCCGCAGGACCCTCCTGGTTGATGACCGGGGTCTGATGCGGCGCCCGCGCTATGTGCGGGCGCCGCGATCCCGGGCACGCTGCCGGGCCCGCTGGGTGGCGTCCAACGTCACCTTGCGCACCCGGACCACGTCCGGGGCGACCTCGACGCACTCATCGGAAGCGCAGAACTCCAGCGCCTCCTCCAATCCGAGGATCCGCGGCCGGGCCAACCGCTCGAGCTCTTCACCGGAGGAGGAGCGCACGTTGGTGAGCTTGCGTTCCCGGCAGGCGTTGATGTCCAGGTCCTCGGCACGGGGGTTCTCGCCAACCACCATCCCGGCGTAGACGGCCGCGCCGGGCTCCACGAAGAAGGTGCCCCGGTCGGCCAGCTGCGCCAGCGCGTACCCGGTGACCGCACCGGACCGGTCGGCGACCAGCGATCCGGCACGGCGGGTGCGCAGCTCCCCGGCCCACGGGCGGTAGCCGTCGAAGACGTGGTGAGCGATGCCGGTGCCGCGCGTCGTGGTGAGGAACTCGGTGCGAAAGCCGATCAGCCCGCGGGAGGGCACCGTGAACTCCAGCCGCACCCAGCCGTCTCCAGAGGTGCTGCCCAGCTGTTCGGTCCGACCCTTGCGGGCGGCCAGGAGCTGGGTCACGGCCCCGACGTGCTCCTCGGGAACGTCCACGGTGAGGTGCTCGAAGGGCTCGTACCGGGCACCGTCGACGGTGCGGGTGACGACCTGCGGTTTGCCGACGGTGAGCTCGAAGCCCTCCCGTCGCATGGTCTCCACCAGCACGGCCAGCGCCAGCTCGCCACGACCCTGGACTTCCCAGGTGTCCGGTGAGTCGGTGGGCGAGACTCTGACACTCACATTGCCGACCAGCTCGGTGTCCAGCCGGTTGCGGACCAGGCGGGCGGTGAGCTTGCGACCACCACCGCGGCCGGCCAGCGGGCTGGTGTTGATTCCGATCGTCATCGCGATCACCGGTTCGTCCACGGTGATCCTGGGCAGTGGGCGCGGATCGTCGAGGTCGGCGAGGGTGTCCCCGATAGTGATCTCCCCGATGCCTGCGATGGCGATCAGGTCACCGGCTTTGGCGCTGGCCGCGGGGACCCGGTTCAGCCCCTCGGTGCGAAGCAGTTCGGTGATCTTCACCGGCCGGATCGACCCGTCCTCACGGCACCACGCCACGATCTGGCCCTTGTGCAGGCGTCCGGCGCGGACCCGGCACAGCGCGATGCGACCCAGGAAACTCGAGGCGTCCAGGTTGGTGACGTGCGCCTGCAAGGGCGCTTGCACGTCACCCGCGGGGGGTGGCACATGCTGGAGGATGACCTCGAACAGCGGGGTGAGGTCATCGGCGTCGGGCATCTCGCCATCGCGCGGGCGGCTCAGGCTGGCACGGCCGGCCCGAGCACTGGCGTAGAGCACCGGCAGGTCCAGGACGGCCTCGGCGGCATCTGTTTCCAGATCTGCGGCGAGATCCAGCAGCAGGTCGTGGGTCTCCTCGACCACCGCGTCGATCCGGGCATCCGGCCGGTCCACCTTGTTCACCACCAGCACCACCGGCAGGTGCGCGGCCAGTGCCTTGCGGAGCACGAAACGGGTCTGCGGCAACGGGCCTTCGCTGGCGTCGACGAGCAGCAGCACTCCGTCCACCATGGACAGGCCGCGCTCCACCTCACCGCCGAAATCAGCGTGTCCGGGGGTGTCCACCACGTTGATCGTGACCGCACCCTCCGGTGTGGGCCAGTTCACCGCGGTGTTCTTGGCCAGGATCGTGATGCCCTTCTCCCGCTCCAGATCACCGGAGTCCAGCACCCGGTCCAGCTCGGTGCGCACGGCGACGGCG
The DNA here is from genome assembly GCA_963712995.1 of uncultured Actinomycetota bacterium. Classification (GTDB taxonomy): domain Bacteria; phylum Actinomycetota; class Actinomycetes; order Mycobacteriales; family Pseudonocardiaceae. Next base: position 6,266 of record CAVQKH010000029.1, read on the forward strand.
CCGGACTGGCGCAGCATGGCGTCGACAAGCGTGGTCTTGCCGTGATCGACGTGCGCGACGATGGCCACGTTGCGCAGGTCGGTGCGCATGCGGGCGGGGGCAGCTGTGGGCACGCGGGAACTCCTCAATGGGTGCCGGGAAACCTCAAGGCTACCCGGGCTCACCCGAACGGCCGTTGCGCTGGGCCGTCAGCAGCGTTTGGAGATCGGGCAGGATGGCGCGATCGGCGTCCAGCCAGTCCAACTCAGCCAGCTCTGTGTGGTCCACCCACCGCAGCGCGGCGTGCTCCACCGGGATCGGTGTCACCGCTGGTTGGGCCAACCGCGCAGCATAGACCTGGAGTGTGGAGCCGCCGGGTAGCGGCACGTCGGGGCCGAGCTGGGCTCCGGGCACGACCTCGACGGCGAGCTCTTCGAGGCATTCCCGGATCAGCGCCTCCGGTGCGCTCTCCCCCGGCTCGACCCGCCCACCCGGCAGCTCCCATCGACCCGCGACTTGCACCGGGAACGCCCGCTGCTGGGCGAGCACCCGACCATCGCGCACCACAGCCGCCGCGACCACCACCCGGGCATCGTGTCGGTGTTCGGCAGGGATAGCGCTGCCAGACACCGGGCGGCCCACTGGCCAGTGCAGCTCGAAGCGGGCACCGCCGTCGGGGGCTTGACCGGCTCGGGCGGTGCCGCCATAGCGGCGCAGTGTCTCGGCGACCAGGGCCAAGCCGAGCCCGGTGCCGCCGGTCTGGCGATCCCGATCTTCCTGCACCCGGTGGAAGCGTTCGAACACCCGCGCGCGGTGCTCCAGGGGCACCCCGTCCCCGTCGTCGTCGACCAGCACCCGTATCTCGGCCGGGCCGGGCAGGACCAGCACCCGGGCTGTGCTCCGGGCATGCCGGACGGCGTTGGCGAGCAGGTTGTCCAGCACCCTGGCCACGTCGCTGGGCGCGGCATGCAGCACTGCAGGTGCAGCCGCGGTCACCCGTACCGCGACCTGTCCGTGCAGCGATGCGACCCGCCGCCTTCCGAGCCATCTCGGCGAGGTCGACCGGTTGGGTGCTCAGCCGTTCCCCGGCGTCAGACCTTGCCAGCGCCAGCAGGTCATCGAGCAGGACGGACAGCCGCTGGGCCTGCATGGCGATGTCCCCCAAAGTCGCCCCGGCGAGGTCCGGATCCGGGTGCGCGACCGCTACCTCGGCCTGCGCTCGGATCGCCGCGACCGGGGAGCGCAGCTCGTGCGCGGCGTCCCCGGTGAACTGCCGCAACCGCTGAGCCGCCGCGTCCCGGCGACCCAGCAGGTCGTTGAGCGCATCAGCCAGGGCCCGCAGCTCATCGCGGGCCGGCGGCAGCGGCAGCCGCTCCCCCACCGGCAGCTGCGTCGCCGCGTCGCGGAGCCGGGCCACCGGGCGCAATGCGAACCGGGCCGCGACCCAGCCCGCCGCCCCCATCGCCAATGCGGCGAGCACCGCGGCCACCACGAGCACCACCGCAGCCCGCCCGATCAGTGTCGCGTGGGCGATCGCCTCAGCGCCGGCCACCACCAGCCGGGGTGCGCCATCCGGCGCGCTGACCACCCGCCCCGACCAGCGGGTGGGGTGACCCGCTGACCCGGTGTCGAACGTCCACACCGCCTGCCCGGCCAGTAACCGGCGGGTATCCCGCGCGGCCAGCGACGTCAGCCCACCGCCGTCGACAGGGGTCCCGGCCCGGTCCAGCACCCGGACCCGGACATCGCTGCCAGATCCGGGTCCGGGCAGCTGAGGTGCTGGGCGCCCAGCCATCACAGCGGGCGCGGCGGCGTTCACCGCCGCAGTCAGTTCACGATCCAGAGCCTGGGTCAACGTCCGAGCCACCACCGCCGTCGAGGCCTTGGCCAGCAACAGAAACAGCACCAACCCGGCCAACGTGACCACCACAGCCACCCGGATCGGCAACGGCCGACCCACCCACAACCGCCGCAGCGCCCTCACGGCCCGTCCTGCACACCGACCGCGTAGCCGTGCCCGCGGACCGTTTGCAGCACCTCACCGGCCCCGACCGCGTCGAGCTTGCGGCGCAGGTAGCCGATGTAGACCTCGACGGCGTTGCGGCTGGCGGCCTGCTCATCACCCCACACCGCGCGCAGCAGTTCGTCTTTGCTCATCACGCTGCCGGCCCGGCGGGCCAGTGCCAGCAGCACCGCGAACTCCCGGGGGGACAGCGGCACCGCTCGAGCAGCCCACGTCACGCGCCGCGCAGCCGGGTCGATCACCAGCTCGCCCAGGGTCAACACCGCTTCCCGGCGCGTCTTGACGTGCCGGCGCAGCACGGCGCGCAGCTGGGCCACCAGCACCACGAAGGAGAACGGCTTGACCAGGTAGCCGTCCGCGCCCAGGTCCAGCCCGTCGGCCTGATCGAACTCGCCGTCCTTGGCCGAGACGAGCAACACCGGGGTGCTCACCCCGGCTGCCCGCAGCCGTTCCAGCACCCGGTAGCCGGACAGGCCCGGCAGCATGATGTCCAGCAGCACCGCATCGAAACTGCCGGTCAGCGCCGCGCGCAAGGCGCTGGGCCCATCGGGTGCGGTGACGACCTGCATCCCCTCGGCGCGCAGTCCCCGCTCCAACGCGCGCCGAACCCCGGCTTCGTCATCCACCACCAGAACCCGCGCACCCACCCTGTCCAGCATCCTCTCTTCCCGACCCATACCCGGCATGGAGACATATCGGGGTCATCGACCGTCCCGTTGCCTCGATATGTCTCCATGTCGGATGTTGTCTCCATGCCGGGGCAGTAGGGTGCCGGTGTGGCTGATGAAGACGAGGTGCTGATCGACGTCGAGACAGTTGTCGGGATGGTGACCGGTGAGGGGGCGCTGGACGGGGATGGTGTCCGGTTCGTGCTCGATGCGCTGGCCTGCGCGACTGACAGCGCACTGGGCTTCCTGTCCGGCCGGATCGAGTGCCATACCGCGCGGGGCGGTGTGATCGAGCCGCGACTGGCAACGCTGCGCGCGCAGGCTCGCAGCCGGGAGGAGAAGGCCGCCGTCGCGCTCGTGGCGGCGCGGGCCGCCGAGGGCGCCGGGGACTCCGCCACCGCACGCGATCTCATCGCCGAGGCGTTGACGCTGCGACCCGGCCTGGAACCGGCATTGCACGACGGCGCCCAGTACGCCGCGGCCCGTGGCGACTACGCCACAGCGGACCGCTACCTACGCCGAGCCGAGCAACCCAGCCCGCTGCGACCGGGCCTGAGCGAGGTCATCGCCGCGAGCGATCCGGCCAGCCATGTCGGGCGCAACAGCCCGTGCCCATGCGGATCCGGACGCAAGTTCAAGGCCTGCTGCCTGCGTGATGCGCTGCCTGCGCTGAGCGCCCGAGCCCAGCTCCTCTACGCGCTGCTGGGCACCTACGCCGAGCGCGCTCCCGGCCTGGAGATGATCACTCCGCTGATCGAGCGCACCGAGAACGCTGAACGCCACGCGATGTTCTTGCTGGATCTGGCCCTGTTCCAGGGCGGCCTGGTGGAGCGGTTCCTCGCTGCCCGGGGCCAGTGGCTGCATCCGGACGAACGCGAGCTCATCGAGGACTGGCGGCGGATCCCGGTCACCCTCTACGAGGCGGTGGACGTGCAACGGGACCATGGTGTCACGCTGCGGGCCCTGCCCGACGGTGCGCCGATCGAGCTGATCGACACATTGTTCTCGCAGTCTGTGCATCGGTTGGAGCTGTACTGCGGCCGGGTTTTACACGACGGGTCCCAGCCACGCATCCTGGCGATACCGGTCCACATCGACCGCGAGCGCCGCCGCGAGCTGGCCGGACTCCTCGCCTCGGATCCACCTCCTGAGAAGATCGCAGATTTCCTCGCTCCGGAAGCACCTGTCCAGTTCCGCAACAGTGACGGCGACGATGTGCACGAGTGCCGCGTCACCTACCACCTGCCCCACCCGCAGCAGACCTTCGACCGCCTCGGCGACCAGCTGACCCGCACGGACGAGGACGTGCTCGCCTGGCACCGGCATCAGCCCGACGGGCGGGTGCTGAACCTCGGGGCGATCCAGCGCGACGGCGGGAAGCTCACCCTCGTCGCGAACTCCCCGGCCCGGCTGCGCAACCTCGAGGCGCAGCTCCGCGAGGTCGCTCCGGACGCCGTCGAGCGCGACCGGCATGCCGAGCGCCTCAGCCCGGATCCCGGCGGTCGCGAAGCCCGGATTCTCATCCTGGACAGCTACTTCACCGACTCTGACACCGTCGCGAACCCGGACGAGGCAGTCGAGCGATTGGGCCGCGCCGCCGAGACGCAGCTGGCTCGACGCTCCCTGCGTGATCGGTGATCTGAGCCCGCGGCAAGCCGCCGCCTCCACCGACCCTGTTGTGCTCGCCGAGCTGCGCTGCACCGTCGATGACATCGAAGCGACCCTGCTGCAAACCCAGCGAGCCGGGAAACCAACCACTGGCCTGATGAGCCCGCAGCGGCTGCGAGAGGCGCTGGGCCTGACGCGTGTGGGTGAGCCTGTAGCCACCCGGCAGACGATCGTCGTGGTCATGGGTGTGGCGGCTGCTACTGCGCCAGGCACACACCACGGTGTGTTTTATGCACCTCGACGCTGATCGAGACCTCATAATCCGCCACACCGGAATTCTATCAACTCAACTGGGCCGGTTTTTAATAGCGCTCTACGACATTAAACACACTGCCCCTTCTGTCCTCCTTGGCTATCCCAGATCGAACCGTAGCCGGGCGCGTAGACCACCAAATGGCCGTCATCCTGCATGATGAGGTAGGCGCCCGCCCTGCCACTGGTACCGAAGGCGCATAAGGTATTGTCCGCTGCACCTTTCACAACCATATTGCCATCCAGCTGGTTAAGCAACGCCGAAACTTCTCTGCCAAATGTGTTGCTGGTCCAGATCTTGCCTTCCGGGCCATACTCGACGACGTTGCCATCCTTCTGCACGACAAGCCTGTAGAGACGATTCTGCGATGTCAGAGATTGGTCGACGCCCAGCGATTCCCCCACATAAAGCGCACTGCGGGGAACCCCGTCCGGATTCGCTGGAACCTCATTCGGAGGAGGATTTGTGATCTTTGGAGGTTGAGTTACTTCGGGTCTAGTTGTTTGATGCGGCACGTTGGCGCCGATTGAACCAGGCAACGTCGACGGGGGTTGCTGGCCGGGCTGTGGCGCTGTGGTGAGTTGGTTTACGGGGTCCGAGGGTTGGGAGGGTTGGATGGAGGGATCAGCTTCAACAGATGGAGTGGAATTCTTTCCTATGTAGGCAGCGAACACCGAACCTCCAACAGTGATCACTGCCACGAACATGGTGACGAAAACCCAAGTTTTCGAATCCCGAGGCTGAGGCTCGCCAAGAGTGTTCAACACTACCCCCAGTCGTCGTGTCTAAATAAATGGGAAAGGATTGTGCCATTCGTGCCGGAACGACCAAGTGATCCACAGCAGCCCAAAAGATTCTCGCGCCCGACGCTGGGGTCGTCTTTGCGGGCCTTCGCTCACGAGCACCGCCGCCAGCTGGCGGCGGTGCACCGGCATCGGTGACCCCCGACCTGTGCACCCTCAACATCGACATCCATACCACTCCCGCCTTCAACAACACCGTGGCCTCAACGCTGTTGAACCACGTCATCGCTCGGGCCGATCAGCAGGCCGCTCACAGTTTCGGGGTCGACGTTGAAGCCACGTAGTGGCGTGCACTGTCTCAGAGCTTTCTCAGCCGGAGGGGAGCAGCATCAGCAGCAGCACTGCACGGGTGGGAGGATACGATGAAGCTGGCGAGCGCGGCACTGGCGGTGGTGACGGCCGGCGTGATCGGACTGGGTGTGCTGGCGATGCCGGCCGGAGCCGGTGCGGACCCCTCGCTGCCGCCGGTCTCACCGGAGGATCTGGTGGCCTCGGTGCTCACCGCGAAGGTCCCCGCCATGGGCGGCACGGTCACGGTGCGCAACGCGCTGGGTCTGCCCGCGCTGCCAGGGGTGGCGGGCCCGCTGACCCAACCTGAATCGAGCTTCCGGGTCTGGTCGGACGGGCAGGGTCATGCCCGGCTGGCGCTGCCCTCACGCGGCGGTGAGCAGGATTTCATCGAAGACGGCACGACGCTGTGGCGCTACGACTCCGCCTCTCGCACCGCGACGGCCTGGGAGCACGGCAGTGTCCCGACCCGGCAGCACCCGCCGGTGGCCGACCCGGCTCGGGCGGCCCGCGAGCTGATCGATGCCGTGCGCACGAGCAGCACGGTGACCGTGGACGGCACCGGCACGGTCGCCGGGCGAGCCGTCTACCAGCTCGTGCTCTCCCCGACTCCGACCGAGCGGACCATGCTGCGGGAGGTGCGGGTCGCGGTCGACTCGGCCCAACGGGTACCGCTGCAGCTCACCGTGCTGGCCAACGGCTCCCCCGAGCCTGCCCTGCAGATCGGCTTCTCCGATCTCACCGTCGGTGCGCAGGATCCGGCGCTGTTCCGCTTCACTCCACCTGCGGGGGTCACGGTCAAGCGGCCGGAGCACGAGCCGAAGGCCGGCCGACAACCAGGCGCTCGCGAGGGCACCATGATCCGCACCGACGGGGACGGGTGGGACACCGTGCTGCTCGGCCGGCTCCCGGTTGCGCAACCAGGTGTGGACAACGACCCGCTGGCGATGATCCAGCGGATCGGCCGCCCGGCCAGCGGAGCGTGGGGAAATGGCTGGGTGGTACAGACCGCGGTGGGCACCGTGCTGGTGAGCTCCGATGGACGTATCGCCGCCGGGGCGGTGCCCCAGCAGGTGCTCGACGAGGCCCTGACCCGGTGACGACCGGGCCGCTCGAACCGGCGATCCGGGTCCGGGGGCTGCGCAAGACGTTCGGCGCCACGGTCGCGGTGGCCGGCGTGGACCTCGACGTGCCGGCTGGTGCCGTGCTCGGCCTGCTGGGTCCCAACGGCTCGGGCAAGACCACGATGATCCGGATGCTGCTGGCGCTGTCGCGGCCTACCGCGGGTGTGGTGGAGCTGTTCGGTTCGCCAGTACCCGCAGCTGCCGGGCAGGTGCTGCCGCACGTCGGGGCGTTGGTGGAGGGGCCGGGCTTCCACCCCTTCCTGTCCGGCCGGGAGAACCTGCGGCGGTGCGCGGCCGCCGAGCCGCTGCTGGCATCCCGGGCCATCCCGGACGCGGTGGAGCGCGCCTTGCAGCGGGTGGGCCTGGCGGGAGCGGCGGCGCGGCGCTACCGTGCCTACTCGCTGGGGATGAAACAGCGCCTGGGGTTGGCCGCGGTGCTGCTGGTGCCCCGCCGGCTGGTGGTGCTCGACGAGCCGACCAACGGGTTGGACCCGGCGGGGACCCGGGAGGTCCGGCGGATCATCGCTGAGCTGCACGGCGAGGGCGCCACCGTGCTGGTGTCCTCCCATCTGCTCACCGAGGTGGAGGCGACCTGCACGCACGTGGCGGTGCTGGACCGGGGATCACTGATCGCCGCGGGCCCGCTGGCCGCGCTGCTCGACGGCGCGGCACCAGCGCTGGAGGTGCGAACCCCGGACGGCACGCTCGCGCTGCAAGCGCTGGGCGGAGCCGGGATCAGCGCCCTCACCTGCCCGGAGGGGGTACGCGTGGAGCTGGCGGGGACCGACCCGCCGACAGTGGTGGCGCTGCTGGTCGGTGCAGGCGTCGCGGTGCACGAGGCACGGCGCTGGCAGACCGGGTTGGACGAGTTGTTCGCTCAGCTGACCGAAGGGAATGGGCGGTGAGCACGTCGCAAGCCGGTGCGGTGCGAGCTCCGTTGGGACGGCTGCTGCGCAGCGAGCTGCGCTGGGTACTGCGCCGGCCCCGGACCCAGGTCGCTCTGATCCTGCTCGCGCTGATCCCGGTGTTGATCGGGATCGGCATCGCGGTCGCCGGCTCACCGGGCGGTTCGGGACTGCTCACCCAGGTGGCCGGTAACGGGCTGGTACTGCCGGTGGTGGCGCTGTCGCTGTGCCTGGCGCTGCTGCTGCCGCTGGCTGTGGCGATGGCCGCCGCCGATGCGCTGGCCGGTGAGTCCGCGCACGGGACGCTGCGTGGGCTGCTGCTGGCCCCGGTCAGCCGAACCCGGCTGGTGCTGGTCAAGGCGATCGGCGTGCTCACCGTCGCGGTCGCCGCGGTCGCCGCGGTGGCCGTGGTCGGCATCGTCACCGGCCTGATCCTGGTCGGCCCGTCCGGGAGCACCCATGGCCTGCTCACCCTGTCCGGCACCGAGATCGGGCCGGGATCGGCACTGGCGCGAGTCGCGCTAGCCGCCGTGTGGACCGTGGGGCAGCTCGCCGCGGTGGGCGCGGTGGCGCTGGCGGTGTCCTCGGCCACCGAGCACCCGCTGGTGGTCCTCGCGGCGGTGCTGGGTGGCTTGATCGTGTTCGGGGTGCTCTCCGCGATTCCCGCCCTGGACTGGCTGCAGCCGTTTCTTCTCACCACCGGCGCCTTCGCGATCGCCGACGTGCTGCGCGATCCCCTGCCACTGGACGAGCTGGCCTCCAGCAGCGTCCGGGCGGGCTGCTACCTGCTGATCGGTGTGGCGCTGACGCTGGCCAGAACCGCCACCCGCGAAGCCTGACCCTCCGTGTGTCGGTCTTCTGTGCAGGGGGTGCCGGCTTCTCGTGCTCTACGACTCGACAGGATGGGCGCATGACGACACTCCTGAACGACGAGCAGGTGGCAGCTGCTTTGGAAGGGCTTACCGGCTGGCAACGCGACGGTGACACGATCGTCCGCACCGCCAAACTACCCAGCTTCCCGGCAGCCATCGAGGCGGTCCGTACAGTGGCCGAGATCGCCGAAGCGCGTGATCACCATCCCGACATCGACATCCGCTGGCGCACCGTGACGTTCCGCTGCAGCACCCACTCCAAAGGCGGGATCACCAACTTGGACATCGATCTCGCAACCGAGATCGACCGCGTCCTAGCCACCAGCTGAGCCTCCGGCAACCGATCGGATCTCGCCCAACGCAGCAGAGAACTCCTGAGCAGCACAGTTTCACTTGCTGTTAGACAACAACATGGAGGTTCACACCAAGAAGCACGAGAGGCCAGAGCAAGATGGCTAGGAGGAAAGATAGGAGTTGGCCGATAGCGTGGATTGCATACCCATTAGTGAGTGCTACCACAACGCCGATTATCATATACAAAAGACCGAATAGCGAAACACCATATTCATGCATGATTTCTCCTTGGATTCCGGGAAAATGCAAGGACTACGTCACCGAGCCGCGCCGAGGGCCGCACACCAGGCAGCGTGGGATGAGCTGGGCGAGGGGGCGTGTTGACAGTCTCGGCGATCTCCCATGGAGGCATCCGGACGCCAGCCTCTGATTGAGATACCACGCGCTCACACGCGGTGCGCGACAGCCGATTCGCCTCCGGCACGGCCCTCCCTCGTCGTCTGCAGAGTGTATCCACTCGCGGCCGGGCCTGGGAATGCTCGCAATCCCGAGATTCCGTGCGGCCTCGCTGACCGCCCAGAACGGCAGTGCGCCGCCCGGCAACATCGCCTGACCAGCAGTTTCAGCGTTCCTCGCCTTGCGCGGTGTTCTGCGGTTTTACGGTCTCCGGCGGACAACTGACGGACAGATTTGTCCTTAGTAGACGATCCACGGTCGGTGCGCGTGAGTCGCCGGTCGGATCTTTCGCAGGCATCTGCTCCGACCGTCCACTAAGGAACCGATCATGTCCCGAACCCACCACCCACGCGCAGTCCGCGCACTGGCCGCTGCGGTCCGTGACGGCGAACTTGACCCCCGAACAGCGGGAACACATGCCGCAAGTCTGCGGGGTTGCGGCGCTTCCACCCGATCTCGGGATCGCGCTCGCTGCGGAAGCCGCCGCCAGAGTGGGTGAACATTTGGTCGAGGTGGACGTCGAGTCGCGCATCCGAAGAATGTCGCGTTTCCTGGCGCAGGCCCTTCCGGGCCCCGGCTATGAGCCGGCCCGCGAGCGTCTGGAACCCTGGCGCTGGCACATGTCTATCCGGGCCAGGACCTCGACCGGCCGCGAGATGCGGGTCGAGATCAATGCCTACGGACACCCCTTTTACTGCACAACCCCGCGCATGCTAGCGGAAGCGGGCCTGCTGCTCTCAGAAGCGGGGTCGACACCTGACCGTTCCGGTTGCCTCACACCCTCGACCGCCCTTGGTACCCGCAGCGCCGGGCGCTTTGCGCGAGCAGGACTGCGATTCTCGCTCGCCTGGGCACCCCGCCACCCCGCTCAGGTGGGCTTTAATACGCGTTGGTGGTCGAAGGACTCACCATCAGCCTCGCCGCCGCCAACGACAAACTCGCCGGCCTGGACAAGCTCAAGCGGCCGAGGCCCCCTGACTTGGCACGGCGAGTCACGCCAAGCTGACATTCGCGCACTGTGCCGAGGCCTGCGCCCAACGTCTCGGCCAGGACCGGTAGGCACGCAAGCGGCAGTAACGACATACTGAGCACCCTTGTCTCGCTCAGCTGCCTGCCTGGCTTTCACCAGTCGGCGTGATCGAGTGGAACAGGCGTACAGCCGCCTCGTGTGAGGTCTGGGCGCGGTCCCGCTGGTCGCCTAGCCCGACAGCGAAATTCACTCCCATCGGCAGCAGCACTTCCACGGCCGGGGCGTCAAACTCGACGAAGTGCTCGGCCAGTTCGAGGGTGATGTAGCCGTGGACGAAACTCCACAACTGCGCGGCTACAACCTCAGGTCTCTGTTGCCGGACCCTGCCGGAGTTCACGAGCCGTGCGCACGCGGCAGTAAGGTGAACGTAGGCGCCCCGGAAGGCTTGCGAGCGCCCGCTCATTCGCGCGTCCGACTCGGTCAGCGGTCGGTACGTCGCCCGAGTGGACAGTCCGAACATCAGGTCGTACAGGTGCGGGTTCTCGCGGGCGACGCGCCGACAAGTCAACGCCAGAGCAAAGAGATCCGCAATCGGATCGTCTGTCACTGGCACCTGGGAAAACGCTCTGTCGAGCTCGATGAAGCCATGGTCGACAACGGCGCGGATGAGCTCGGGGATCCCGCCGAAGTGGTGGTAGACCGTCATCGTCGACAGCCCGCTCGAGGACGCCACCGTACGCGCCTTGATGGCGGAAGGTCCTTGCTCGGCCAGCAGGCTGATCGTGGCTTGAACGAGCCGCTCCGGCGCACCGCCGGGTGTCGCATCGCCTGACATCTTTCTCATGTTTCCACCTGACTCCACAGCCCTGTCCCCGAGGCCACAGCCCGTTCGAGGGGCACTTGCCAGACCACTGTAACTTCGTTACAGTGGTCTGTAACTTCGTTATAGTGACTGTGGCCGCGCCCACTCGGCGTGCCACTCAGGTCCCCGCTCCCGGCGAACCCACCACGGAGGTAGCAGCCATGACACACAACGGCACAGGGCATCTAGGCCGCCGTCCTCGGCGTACCCGACGACAAGTGGGGAGAAGTGGTCGTCGCCTACGTCCAACCACGACCAGGCCTGGTCGTCGATCCGGCAGCACTGAAAGCACGCTGCGCGCGCAATCTCAGCGGTTACCAGCGCCCAGCCTCATTCTTTGTGATGGAACCAATCCCGAAGAACGCGGTCGACAAGATCGATAAGGTCCCCCTACAGGCAACCCACCCGCGGCCTCTGCCGCGTCGTTGATCCATCCGGAAAGGCCCCACGCCAGTGGGTTTACGTCGTCGACACAAGGAGGGACTGTGACTGTGAGCACGACATACAAGGAAGCGCCGACCAACGCCATCGATATCGGCGAAGCGCGATTCGCGTACCGGAAACTCGGTGCGAACACTGGCGTACCAGTGATCTTTCTCAACCACCTGGCCGCCGTGTTGGACAACTGGGATCCCAGGGTGGTCGACGGCATCGCCGCCAGGCATCCGGTGATCACTTTCGACAACCGAGGCGTTGGCGCATCACGAGGTAAACCTCCGAACACGGTAGCTGAGATGGCGCGGGACGCTATCGCCTTTATCCGGGCACTGGGCTTCGAGCGTGTTGATCTCCTTGGATTCTCTCTGGGCGGATTCGTTGCGCAGGTGATCGCGCAAGAAGAACCACAGCTCGTTCGAAAGATCGTTCTCGCGGGCACGGGTCCGGCCGGTGGAGAAGGCATCGACAAGGTCACTTCCGTCACCATCCGCGATATGGTAAAAGCTGCGCTGACTTTCAAAGATCCGAAGGAGTACCTCTTCTTCACCAGAACAGCGAACGGCAAGTCCGCAGCCCAACAATTCGTGAAGCGACTGAGGGAACGAGCAGGTGATCGAGACAAGGCGATTTCTGTCACAGCCTTCCGTACTCAGCTCAAGGCCATCCATGCTTGGGGGTCTCAGCAACCTTCCGACTTGACGCGCATCCACCAGCCGGTCCTGGTGATAAACGGCGAGGCCGACAGGATGGTGCCCAGCAGCAATTCTGTCGACTTGGCTCGACGCCTGCCAAATGCCCAACTCGAACTCTACGCCGACGCTGGACATGGCGGCATATTCCAGTATCACGAGGAGTTTGTTGGCACAGTTCTGAGATTCCTTGAGTCCTGAATTCAGATTCCTTTCGAGTCGGATCGACCGCACCAGACCCGACAGCAGGAAGGTGAGCGTCCGGCCATGGCGGTCAGCAGCCGTTCGAGCGCCGGCTGGGCGACCGTGAATGACTCAAGGTCATCCACTGACCGTTATGATAACCATCCGAAAGGCGGAGTCGTGGGGAAACGCAGGATCGTATTGCTGGGCGCGACGGGATACACCGGGCAGCGTGTGCTCCGGGAGCTGCTCGCACAGGGCGAGAAGCCGACCTTGGTCGGGCGAAACCGCACCAAGATGCTGGCCATGGCCGACCGCTTCGAGGCGAACCTCCCGATGGCCGAGGTGGATGTCACCTCGACGGCCGACCTCGCGCGGCTTTTGGAGCCAAGCGACGTGGTCGTCTCTACGGTCGGGCCGTTCATGCAGCTTGGTGTGGCGACGGTCACGGCGGCGGCGCAGGCAGGGGCTCATTACCTCGACTCCACCGGGGAGGGAACCTTCGTGCGGCGCGTCTTTCAGTTGGACTCCGTCGCGGCCAACCGAGGAGCGACCCTCGTACCCGCGTTCGGCTACGACTATGTTCCGGGCAACCTCGCCGGCGCGCTCGCACTGACACGGGCGGGCGAGCGAGCGCGCCGGATCGAGATCGGCTACTTCCTCACCCGTTCGGGACAGGGTGACGAGCTGCGCTACCGGAGCACCCTGCGCGATGTCTTTACCCTGACCACGGGGGGCACGCGCACCACGCTGGTCGGTTCGGCGGCCGACGACGCGTTCGCCTACCGCCGCCCGCGCCCCGGAACTCCCGCCCGCCTGATCGACGAGCGCGTCGGCAAGCGTGTCCACACTTTCCGCTACGCCGGTATAAAACGCGCGGCCATGACAGTCGGAGGCTCGGAGCATCTCGGACTGCCGGAAGTCTTCCCCCAGTTGGAGAGCGTCGATGTGTCCTTGGGGTGGTTCGGGCGGTGGACCCGTCCGGTCCAGGCGGCCAGCACGCTCCAGGCGCCCCTCCTGCGGTCAGCGAAGGTCCGGGCCGCGGTGAAGCGGCTGTCCGAGCGGCTCCCAGGATCGCACCGCGAGCCGGACAGCGACGGCCGTTCCCTCGTGATTGCGGTCGCCCGCGACGACGCCGGTCGGCCCCTGGCCACGACGACTCTCACCGGGCCCGATCCCTACGAGATGACGGCATCCCTCTTGGCCTGGGGCGCCATCCACGCGGCGGCGCCGGATACCGTCCTCAAGCCCGGTGCGCACGGCCCTGTCGCGGCCTTCGGACTCGACACTCTCAAGCTCGGCGCCGCCGAAGCCGGACTACACGAAACCGACGAGTCGTCACCCCGCCGTCGGCAAGCTGAACACCTTTACGACATAGCCAAGTGCCGCGCTGTGGTTCCGCGCGTCTGGGGGTTCGTGGGAGGCGACGTGATCGCAAGTTTGAACTCGAAGAACTCCAGGAAGCAGCCGACGGCCGACCGCAGGGTCGACACCGAGCAGTCGGTATGTCTTGGCGTCATGTCTTGGCGTCAAACCACAGCGACAGTGGGTCGAAGGCTGTGACAGCCTCGTGGTAACGATCAAGCCGCCGACCCGTCGCGTCAACCGGTAGGTACCGGCGAGCGTACGAAGCCGGTCGAAATAACGGTCCCCATCCGCTAGGTCGACGAAACCGCAGCTCCAGGTTCTCCAGCCGGCACGGGCGTTCGAGGATCCTCCACCTCGCGGGCCACTGGCAACAGCCCAACCGTAACTCAGACGAGCAAAACATCCGGGCGATCGCGGAAACCGGCGAACAGCGCAGGGACGCCGAGGGCCACCGCCCAAGCGCGGGGGTCGGAGGTGAACCACACCACCGCCCATTGCACGGCGATGATGAACACCACTGTGCCCAGCGCGCGGATAAGGTTTCCGCCCATGCGGGTGACTTCCTGGCTATGACGGGCCAGGCGGTGCCCGCTGCGAGCTCCGCTGCGAAACACCACCAACATCCCCAATCCGGCCAGGGCGAGGACCACGATCAGCACGGCACTACCCGGTGTCTGGCTCATCGGGCTTCCTCCCCACCGTCTGCAGTGGGCTGAGCGAGCAGCCGGATCAGGGCGCTGACAGGAATCATCAGCCGACTGCGCCGACGCACGGCGCGCAGCGTGCCCAGACGGATCGCGGCGGAGACGGTCGAAGGCTCTTGACGCCGAGAATCCAGGCGGCTTCGCGAATGGTGTAGTACGCCGGCTCTCCGGCGTTGGACTTGTCGGTACGCATGAAGTAAGACCTTTCTGGTCGATCCAATTTGGATGATTTAATACTGTTTTTTTGGATGATTTAATCCGACATCGGGCATGAGGGTGCCCTGCTCGGATACATCCGTCAAGTCGCGTGAGCCCGCGCTACTCTTTGCCGCCAGAGCGAGCGCGGAGGAATATGTGTCGGAGGACTGGGCGGCCGTCGCGGAAGCGATCAGCCAGCGCATGACAGAGCTTGGCATCAATCAGACCGAGTTGATTGGGCGTTCGCAGGTCTCGAAGGCAACGGTTGGCGAGCTTTACCACAACTCCGCGCAGCGCCGGCGGAGCGCGCGGACCCTCGAGGCGCTGTCCATAGCACTCGGGTGGCACCCGCAGCACCTGGCCGCGGTACTGAAGGGCCAGCGTGTCCCGGATATCGGCGAGCCGGTGAGCCGTTCCGATGACGACGTTGCGGGAAGGCTGGCCGCGATCGAGTATCGCCTCGCACAGATAGAGACACGGCTCGGCGATATCGGCGAGCTGAGCGACCGGATCGACGAAATAAAGACCAATATCGAAGTGGTGATGCGATTCGTGGATTCGAGCCAGAAAATAGCGAGGGGATGAGCGTTCCTGGTGGCTGCTGCTCATACCGATAAGTCAACAGCTAATCCGCCGCACCAACCATGCACCCGCGGCGCATTACTACAGCACCCCCAGTGCATTCTTAGTGCACTGCCCGGCTTTAGAGGCTATTTCTAATGGAACCGGTACAGCTGTGGACGGGCCGCACCGCGTGCGCGCTGCAAGCCGCGCTACGGATGACCGATGAGTCGTTCGCCGCGCATCTGGGCACTGCGGTGCGGACGGTCGCGACGTGGCATCAGAAGCCTGACCGCGTCCCGAGCGCCGAGATCCAGCAGGCGTTGGACACCACCTTGGAACGAGCCGGGGAGGGCGCCCAAGCACAGTTCAGCAGGAATCTCGCCGGAACCACCGAGGGTGCCGAACCGGCGAGTTCGCCGCCCGATGATCCCGCGCACGCCGCTGCGGATACCACCGCGACAGCAGCGGACAACCAGACAGCCACCGCCTCGCCTACGATCACCATGGGAACGGCTGATGACACTGCGAACGGGGACTTCATGGGCTGGTTGCAGGTGGCGCACGCCGCGTCCGCGCCACCGGATGGCTCGGATGTGGGGCAGATCATCCGCTGGTACCGCACCTATGAGGGGCTGACCCAGCAGGACGCGGCCGCCCGGCTCAACACCACACAGTCACGACTATCCAAGCTGGAAAAGGGCACCCAAGCCCTGCGCGATGTCACAGAGTTGCGGCACATCGCGCGCAAGCTCGGCATCCCGCCGGAGCGGCTTGGCGTGCTGCCGGACCACTCGGCGGAGCGCGTGCCCGTTCGCCTCGCACGTCAGCGACCGACCCGGCCCGGTCCGGGACAGCCAGGAACACTGGCGGGACATCCGCCGTGAGCTCAACGCCCACCGCGCGGTGCTGGGCGACCTGGCCGCCGATCTGTACCCGGCGCAGCAGCGCATTCCGGGAACGACAGTGCTCACCTCGACGAGCTGGCTGCCGGACGGCCCGGTCGACCTGGCTGATATCGAGCTGGTCTGGCGCGCCGATCGCACCATACCGCAGATCGAAGGTAAGGCTTCACAATCGGCGGGTGCGCGGCCTCTGATGGCCAGCGGTGAGCGTTATGACCGTTACTCCCGCGCGCTGCGGGATCTGGCCCGGCCGAGACTACTCGATAATCGCGTCAGCTATCGACTGCTTGACGTCGAATGGGCTGGCTCCCGGGGAATGGTGGGGTTCAATTACACGAGCTACTTCGAGTTCTCGACGTGTGCGAAGCGTTGGCGACACGAGTTCACGCAAGCGTGGCTCGCCGCGGGCCGGAAGCGCCCGAGTTTCGCGGATCTGCCGTTTCGCCGGAGCATCACCGACCCCTTCGACCTCTTCGCGCGGCCGATACTGCCCAGCATCAACACGTTGACGATCCGGCGCGACCCTATCGAGGGTCACCGCATGTACCTGCATCGGCGGGACGCCAAGTCGGTCGCCGCCGCCGGCGGCATGTACCACGTGATACCCGCGGGTGTATTCCAGCCCGCGGCGCTCGCCCCGGCGCATCAAAACAACGACTTCTCACTCTGGCGTAACATCCAGCGCGAATATCTCCGAGGAGTTCCTCGGCAACAGCGAGCACGACGGCAACAGTATCGACCCCATCGCCTACGACATCGACGAGCCGTTCGTATCCTTCGAGCGAGCCCGCCAGGCCGGTGAGTTCCGTGTTTTCGCCTGCGCCATGGTGCTCGAACCACTCACGCTGTGGGTAGAGCTGCTGACCGTCGCGGTCATCGCAGCCCCCGTGTTCGACGCGCTGTTCTCCGGGATGGTCGCCGTGAATGAGGAAGGTGCCGCGGTCAGCACCGAGGCCGGCCGTCCCACCGTGGGGATCCCGTTCACCGCAGCGGCCCGCGAGCGGCTGCGCACCGAGCCGTTATCGCCGATCTCCCGCGCCTGCATCGAGCTGGCGTGGCGCTACCGGCATCAACTCCTTGGCCGATGAGGGTTCTGGTCACCGGAGCCGCTGGATTCGTCGGCTACGCGGTGGCCGCCCTCCTCATCGAGCACGGCCACCACGTGGTCGGGCTGACCCGCTCCCCGGCGTCCGCGCTGCCCGCCGGTGTCCGGCGACTCCAAGGCGACCTCAACACACCCGGCACCCTGCCCGCGGCGCTCGCCGATGTTGATGGCGTGTGCCATCTGGCCGGGCTGACCAAGGTGCGGGACTCCCGAACCAATCCAGTTGACTACTGGCGCACCAACGTCGGTGGCACCCTGACCATCCTTCACAGACTCGCCGACGCCCATGCCAGCCGAGTCGTTCTCGCGTCAACCTGCGCGGTCTACGGCGAGCAAGCCGAGCAACCGATCAGCGAGACCACGCCCGTAGCACCCAGCAGCCCCTATGGCAGAAGCAAGCTCGCCGCCGACCAAGCAGCCGCCGACCTCGCTGCCACCGGAGCGATCGGAGCCATCAGCCTGCGCGCCTTCAACGTCGCCGGAGCCCTCCCCGGACACCCCGACCGGGACACGACGCGGCTCATACCCCAACTCCTCGCCGTCCAACAAGGCCGCGCGCCCGAACTGGTCATCAATGGCGACGGCACCGCGGTCCGTGACTTCGTGCACGTCGCCGACATGGCTACCGCCTTCGCCCTCGCCCTGCACGCGTGCCAGGCTGGCACCTGGCGCGCCTACAACGTCGGCAGCGGCCACCCCAGCACCGTGCACGACGTCATCACCACTGCCGAGACAGTCACCGGACGGCCCGTTCCGCGACGGCACGCCACCGCCGCGCACGAGCCCGCGACACTGCTGGCCGACAGCACCCGCATCCGGACCGAGCTGGGCTGGCGACCGGAAAGATCAACCCTTCCCGAGATCATCGCCGACGCGTGGAGCGCTCTGACCAGCGAGTAATCGTCCACCGCATAGTTGATTACGGAATAGTGCTCAATCGACTACGCAGCGTCTACCGTGGCGCTCTCACCTGCGGTTGCCTTATCAGCCATGAACGCAGAGCCCGCCAGCGAGCCGACGCGCCGCACGGATGGCGACGTGCTGGCAAGGCTGAACGCGATCGATCACCGCCTGCACCAGATATCAACCCAGCTAGCAGCGGTCGGCGAGTTGCTCAGCCCACTCGACGAGATCCGCGCCAACCTCACAACGCTGACCGAATCGCTCCAGTCGGCAGGGACGATCACGACGCCGCCCGCGTGCCCACCGTCTGACGGCGAGGACGGCAGCACGACGAAGTCCCGCCGCCGGTTGTTGAGCCCGCGCCCGGCGGGCAGCGATGCCTGACAGCCCGAAGCTAGCCGCCGCCAAGCGACTGCTGGACGCTGCGAAGGACAGCGGATTCACCTTCGACCGCATCGCGCTGGGGGAAGACGCACCCCTGCGCGGAATACGGGAAAGCACTAGCTGGCTGGACGAGGTCTACGTCGGTGGGCTATCTAGCGGATGCTCCGCAGCGCGCCGACGCCGATACTCCCTCATCGTGCCCGGAGGTCTACCGGTTACCGAACGCATCAGCGGCGACGCGCTAGAGGTGCTGCACACAGTGGTCTTCGACTGGGACCCCTAAGCCGGCGACAGGCCGCCGGTTGAGCGCTCCCCCGCTTCGGCTCCCGGCGGCCCCCGCGCCGCTAATATTCCCGGCCACCACCGGTTGACGGCCGTTAGTTTCCCCCGGCTAAAGGCATCCCGGTGATGGCTGGGTTCCACCGAACCCCAACAAAAACACAGTCCTGAGCCATCCTGCTAATCGTGTCCCGTCCCGTTGCGGTGTCATTCGATGTGGCGCTGGTCCAATGAGCTATTTCCGCAGGTCAGCAACTGCTTGAACCTGTCCCATCTACCCAAGCCCAGCAGGACAGTGGGACGGGTTTCGCGGACCGCCCCTGCGACCTGCGGGCACACGCTGCTTGCGTGGGCTCACGTCTCCTGCCCCTTCGGCGTGATCAGCACTGTGGCAGGGTTGAACGCCCGGGAGCCCCACCGAACACGCGCCAGGCCTCTGGCCTGGGCATTCATGTTTCTCCGGTGTGCGAGTCCCGTCTTTCGCCGCTGCGCAGGAGATGCGGTTGCGGTCCGCATCCCGCTCGCGCGGCGTGAGCGGCCGAGTGCGCGCTCATGCCGATGAGCGGGCGACTATCTCACGCCGACCCCTCGTGATCTGTCTCGCCGCCACTGTCTGCTGTACCGCCCTTCGCAGGCGCAAGTACCGAGTTCTCGCCGCTAGGGGCGGTGTTCCGTCGGAGATACACAAGCGGATTACAGTGCGCATACGCATGGATGATCTTTGAACGCTCGTCGGGTTCACTTCCCCGCAGAACGATCAACAGCCCGATGGCCCAGGCGACCAGGGCTCCTCCGGCAACGAGGGCCACGACGTTGCCGAACGTCGAGAGACGAAAAATAACATATTCAATCGCGCCCACCACCGGCATCCCTTCCATGGCTGTCGTTGCTCGCCGTCGAGCGTCCGACACGGCCGGTCGACGGCGCTAGAGAGGTTTACAAGGACCGCCGCTGAGCATCCGGATGACTTACGCTATCGTCTAGGTTTACAAAAGTTGCCGACTCTGCCACGCAATCTCGGAGTCTGCGTACCTGTGTTGCCGAGACGCCGAAGTGCTGTTTGAAATCTCGGGCGAACTGGTCGGGGCGGAGGTAGCCGTACGCGGCGATGACGTCCTTGATGGGTGTCATGGCCAGCGCCGGATCTTGCAGACGACGGTTGCATTCCTGCAGGCGTAGCCGTTTGAGCAGTTGCATCGGGGTGAGTTCGGCGCCCTGGAATAGCTGGTGCAGATAGCGTGGTGAGATGTTTGCGGCTTCGGCGATCCCGTTCGGGTCCAGCAGGGGGTTACCGAGGTCTCGACGGATAATGTCGCGAAGGCGGACCATGTGCAGCAGTCGACGGGTGCGTGGGGTGATCCCGTCTGGTTGGCCGAGTCGCTGGCGAAGCAGCCCGACCGTGCACTCGTACAGGACAGGGGCCAGATCCGGGTCAGCCAGATCCGGGTCACCTCTCAGCTCGGCGGTGTCGGTGAGCCCGATGAGGAACTGCGCGATCAAGCTACGTCCCGGCATGCTCCTCGGGACGAGGGCGCCGATCAGCGGCCGGACCCTAGCGCTGGCGATCGGCACCAACGCTCGCGGGAACGTCAGCATGACCAGCCGCATCAATCCTGGCCCCGTCGAATGCGTGGCCTGCCAAGGACGAGACAGGTCGTACAGGACGATGTCCCGAGCGCGAAAGTCCACCTGGTTACCCTCCTGTTCCATCCGCATTTCGCCGCTGACGCTCAGGAATATCCGGTAGCACTCAGGATCGCAAGCCCGGATCAGGCGTTCGGTTCGCCGCGCCACGATCTCGGAGTCCGCGGCCCAGGTAACCGTCTCAATTTCGAAATCGCCGATCTGGGCGACTGACATCACCGCGAGCAAGCGACCTGGTGCACGCCCCTGGACTGCCACCGGGGCCAGCTCAATGCCAGCTCCCGCCCGATAGTAGTCATATCGGTCGAGCGGGTGAACTGTTCGGGTGTCATACAGCATATCCATGACCGTTCCCCTACCGCTCCAAGACACCATTGAGACCTGCCAATTATTCAGCCGAGACGACCAACCGGAGTTGGCTGTGAGCGCACAGCCGGTTGTGCCCACCCATCAGCGCTGAGTCACCCGGGTAACCGATGCCTGACCATCGCGACGACGGTCGGTGAACGCACGGGTGCTCAACGACCGTGATCGAGCCCTCAGCGCTGGTGTCGGCCCCAGCAGCCCAGTCGACCGGGCGAGTCGGCCAGGTGACCGAACCCGTCGGCGACCACCGTGGCGGCGAACTTGAGGTCGCGGCAGGAGCAATGGCAGGTGTTGGGTCCACCGCTCAGCAGACCGCCGGTACATCCGCACACGCCGCATGTGGTGCGTTCCTGCGGTGCAAGATTCTGGTCCTCCGCCACGAGGTAGCGCCATCAGCGTTGCGGCGGATAACGCGGCGTGGCTTACGTTTGCGCCACGCCGTTGACCGCTGCCAGCCGATCCACGAAAGGTCGTCGTGTGCGCAAGCTGGTGTACTATGTCGCCGTCCACTCTGGACGGTTTCATTGCCGGGCCAGACGGTGCCGACCCGACCGGCCCGGACGGCTTCTGGCCGATCCCGGAGGATTACCTGCGGCACATCGTTGCCGAGTATCCGGAAACCTTGCCCGCCCCGGCCCGGACAGCTGTCCGTGACGGCCCCTGGCACGCACTTCGACACCGTTGTCGCAGGACGGCGGACGTACGACATTGGCCTGCAGGCCGGCATCACGAACGCCTACCCGCATCTGCGGCATCTGGTGTTTTCCCGGACCCTGCGCGAGAGCCCGGACCCGGGTGTGGAACTGGTCGCCAGTGATCCGGTGACGACGGTCCGGCACCTCAAGCAGGAGGATGGCAAGGACATCTGGCTGGTCGGGGGTGCTGAGCTGGCTGGTGTGCTCTACTCCGAGATCGACAGGATGATCCTCAAACTGAGTCCGCTGACTATCAGCAGCGGGATACCGCTATTCTCCCACACGGCATTCGACCCGGCTCGCTGGGAACTCACCGAGCACACCGTGTTGGAAAGCGGCGTCGCTTTCCTCACCTACGTCCGCCGTATCTCCCCCGCCTGACGGCGAGACGGTGCCCCTTGCCGGAGTTGTCGGTGCTCTGAGCCCGAATTTCAGGCGGGTTGACCGATAGAGCTGGGCAACGGGTTCAGCTGTTGCTGCCTGCGAATCCGACCCGGGGACAGGGCAGACAAGCCGGATCATCGGCTGACCATAAGGTTGCGGTGTTCTACACGGTCATCCGCGCAGGACGGGGGGTGGAGGGCGCTCAGTCGAAGCAGACCCGCTTCCCAGCGGGGAGTCCTGATGCGGGTTCTGGCCCGTTGTCTGGAGGGGCGTCTTCTGGGCAACGGTGGGCCGTGCCGGCGAACTCACGCCGCGCGGGCCAGGGGCGCAAGAACCCGACTGATTTCGGGAGACCGGCGAAGCACGATGAGGTGTAGCAGGATGCTGAGCGGCACGAAGAATGTGGGGATCAGGCTAAGGGGTAACTCGAGCAGCGGTGCGGTGGTCACCTCGCCGGCGAGCAGACCGAGCTTTCCTGGCGCGTTGAGCACGCCCATCGTCACGGCGACGACAAGGTCGGCGAGCCCGACGACACACCACCCGATGACGATCCGCCTAGCGGCGCTAGTGCTCGTTGCAGCGAGGATGGCGACGAAGGGCGCGGCGAGCCCGACGAGGATGTCGCCGATCCCGGCCGGGATCGCGAAGCTTGCGGGTAGCTCGTTTCGGGCGTAGCTGAGGAGGAACACCTCGCCGGCGACTCGCCATAGCTGCACGCCGATCAGCCAGCGCAGATCGATTCCCAGCAGCAGGCGCCGAAACCGAGCCAACCGCGCATAGGCCAGCCCGGCCAGCAGCAGCGGCACTAGCAGCGCGAGCCCGACCGGGATCGGCAGGCTGGAGGGCCCGGCCCGGAGCAGGCCGAACAGGGACGCGCCGAGCGTGGTCAGGAACCACCCCACGACGCAGGTGATCACGATGAGCCGAGTGCGGGACAAGTCGGCATCGGATGACATGGTCACTCTCCACTGTGGTTACTTTCATTTTGCAAGTTACTTGCCACCCTAGAAGTGAGCATTGCAAAGTGCAAGTCACGGTCTAGGATGGCGTTCGTGCCTCGATCAGCTGCCGTTGAAGCCGCAGACCGCGGATCCGCTTCCGGGAGGACAGTGGCGGCACGTTCGCCGTGCCCGGTCGCGGGTGCCCTCGATCTGGTGGGCGACCGGTGGACGCTGCTGATCCTGCGCGACCTTCTGACGGGCAAGACCCGCTACAGCCAGTTCCTCGCTTCGCCGGAAGGCATCTCCACCAACCTGCTAGCAGATCGGCTGCAGCGGATGGAGGCTGCCGGTCTGGTCACCGCCGTGCCTTACAGCCAGCACCCGGTGCGGATGGACTACCACCTGACCTCCGCCGGACGAGCACTGCGCCGCGTGGTCGACGCATTGGCGAGCTGGGGGCTGGCCCACCTGCCCGGAACCAGCCAGCAGGTCGTGTTCGAGCCCACCGCGGACTGATCCCGCACCCACTCGTCGTTCACCCGCCCAAACGTGGGTGCGACCGTGCGGTGGGGCTTCCGCATGCGGAACGCCTGAAGATCCACATGACATGATCGTGGGCTGTGTTGTTCCGACTGCTGTATCTGATCACGATCAGGCTGTTCGGCTGGCTCGGGCTACTCGCGAGCAGGACCGCAGCCAAGAACGTCGAAATCCTCGTCCTGCGCCATGAGGTGGCGGTCCTGCGCCGTCAGGACCGGAACAGACACCTACTCCTGGTCCAGATCTCGCAGCTGGGACTGCAGGTAGGTCTGGCTTGTTATCGGCGGTCGTCGTGGCGAGTATCGCCGACGCACGCGCATCCTCGGGGGAGCTGGCCCGCGATCGTCGCGGAGCAAAACCTGATTCCGATCGGATCGTGGGCGTCCCATTCGTGCGGACATACGGCACAGGTGAGGCAGGTCCGGTCTGCTGCCTTCGGCTCGGGGACGGGCGCTTTCAGCTCAGTCGTTGGCATGTTTTTGACCTCCGTCTGTGATGCGCTTCCCGCTCACGGTGATCGGAATGCTCCTGGGGTGTTGCCGGACTGGCAACAACAGCGGATCGGAAGACCGGTATCCGGCAGTATTTCTGTTCATTCGCCCCGGCTGGTGAAGCGGGGCCACCGCTACTGTCGGCTGCTGGCGAACCCGCGATACTCGACGAAACTGATTGCGGTGCGTTGCTGTGCACGTCGCGAATCCGATCACCAGCAGCGTCACCATGGGTTGCCTCCTGACCCCGTTGCGTATGTTCACCAACTGATCGGGCTCGAAGAGGGTTCGCCTGCCCCGGGCCGCCTGTCGGGTCACTCGCTGTCGCCGAAGTCCGGAGCGATACCGCCACGCTACTCCCAGATCATCGCTTGACGGCGGCGGCTAATGGCCAGGATTTACTTGTCGCGCCGCCGCGTCGGGTGATCGGGTTGGGCTTATGTCGTGGTGTCCGTTTTGGGTGGGGTGCGGGTGATGCGGACCAATCGTTGCGGTGTTGGCCACCGCACGTCAGACACCCAGCCGAGTTTCTCAAGGCTCCAGATAAGCCGGGCGGAGATGTCGACTTGGCCGGGGAGTGCGCCGTGACGGGCGCAGGTGGGGTCGGCGTGGTGCAGGTTGTGCCACGATTCCCCGAAGGACACGATGGCCAGTGGCCAGAAGTTCGCGGAGCGGTCCCGGGTGGTGAATGGGCGGGCACCGATCATGTGGCAGATCGAGTTGACCGAAAAAGTCACGTGGTGCAGCACCGCAATCCGCACGAGGCCGGCCCAGAACAGCGCGGTGATCGCACCCCACCAGGACCAGCTGATCAGCCCGCCGAGTAGCGCAGGCACGGCTAGGCTGGCCACGGCCCACCACAGGAATGTGTCGTTGACTCGGCGGATGTCGGGATCGGCGAGCAGGTCAGGGGCGAAGCGGGCCGGGTTGGTGTGGTTGCGGTCGAACAGCCAGCCGAGGTGCGCGTGCCAGAAGCCCCTGGCCACCGCGACCGGGGTGGTGCCGAACAACCACGGAGAATGCGGGTCGCCGTCTTTGTCGGCGAAGGCATGGTGGCGCCGGTGGTCAGCCACCCATTCGATCACTGGGCCCTGAAACGTTAGGCTGCCCGCCACGGCCAGCGCGATGCGCAAGGGGCGGCTGGTCTTGAAGGCGCCATGGGTGAAGTAGCGGTGGAACCCCACCGACACCCCAAGACCAGACAGGACGTAGAAGCCGAGGGCCAGGCCGGTATCGGTCCAGCCCAGACCCCACCCCCAGGCCAGCGGGACCGCCGCGATCAGCGCCAACAACGGCACCACCAGAAAGATCTTGACCAGCAGTTGCTCTGCCGGCGTGCGCTGCCCATTCAGGATCGGTTTCGGGCCGACCGGTGTCGCCGGGACGGGCAGGGCGAGTTGGGTCGAGGTTGTCATGGCGGATGCCTCAGGCAGGTACCGGGTGTCACCGGTCATCAAGCCAAGAGGCCCGGTCACATGTCGCTCTGACTGCACCGAAAGACCCACCCTCCAGCAGCCGAAGAGAACGTCGCCGGGGGCCGGGGCTACCTTGAATGGTACAGACCCGCCTCCTGTACCAACATCCTGAGGGGTGCCGGTAGCTTGAGATTCGATACTCAAAGAGCTCGCAACCGCGGGATCGTCGCTGCCGGGCATGAATAGGCCTAGCCTCGGGCGGGGCAGGCCAGGAAGCGGTGACGGCGGTGGACCGGGCAATCAAGGTGTTGGCCGCAATCAACGAGGTCGCCAGGGCTGAGGGCGTGCCGGTTGCGGTCCGTCATGTGTGTGTGGCGTGCGCGGCGGCGGTGCAGGCCAGCGGGGTGGGCCTGTATTTGCTGGGCGAGCTTAGTTTGTGTGAGCCGTTGTATGTCACCAATCCGGTTAGTGAGCAGGTCGCGGAGTTGCAGGTGACGCTCGGGGAGGGTCCGGGTACCGAGGCGTTGGGGGAAGACCACCCGGTGCTGGTGCCCGCTTTGAGCAGTGATGCCAGCCTGCTGCGGTGGCCGGTGTTCGCGCCGGCGGCGGTCGCGGCCGGCGTGCCGGCCGTGTTTGCGTTCCCTCTGGTGATGGGAGCAATCGCGGTGGGTGCGTTGGAGATCCACCGTAGCCAGGAGGGCGAGCTCTCGGCGGCCGAACTGGCCGAGGCGTTGCTGTTCGCCGACGCGGCGCTGCCGCCGGTACTCGATTACCTGTCGGGACCTGGTCCCACCGATGGGCCGCCGGACCTGCCCGGCAGCGGGTTCGAGTACCGCTGGGCGGTGGTCCACCAGGCCACCGGGATGGTCTCGGTGCAGCTGGGCAGCGACCTCACCGTGGCGTTCCTGCGGCTGCGTGCCCACGCCTACCTGACCGGGCGCCGCTTGTCACAGGTGGCCAGTGACGTGGTCGAGCGCACGCTACGGTTTGACCCAGACCCCGGCATCGCAGGTGCAGCGAGCTCCGGCGCCTGAAAGACCTAGAAATGGAGCAGAAGTCGTGTTTGACCAACGAATCACCGAGACTCTCGTCGAACTGGCCGACACACTCGTGCTGGGGTTCGACGGCATCGACTTCTTGCACACCCTCACCGAGCGCTGTGTCCAGGTCCTCGGTGTTGATGCGGCGGGAATCCTGCTGGTCGACCCCCAGGGCACCCTCAACCTGGTCGCCGCGTCCACCGAGCAGACCCGCCTGCTGGAGCTGTTCCAGCTGCAGAACGAGGAAGGGCCCTGCCTGGACTGCTACCACAGCGGGCAGAGTGTGGCCTGCGCTGACCTGGCCGCGACACCGCAACGGTGGCCACGATTTGCCGCCGCCGCCGCCGAGCAGGGATTCGCCGCGGTCCAGGCGGTGCCGATGCGGCTCCGTGAGCAGATTCTGGGGGCATTGAATCTGTTCAGCCGCTCGGCCAACGCTATCCCTGCCGACGTCACCGCGATCGCGCAGTCCTTCGCCAACGTGGCCACCATCAGCATCCTGCAGATCCGCGCCCTACGACACAGCGAGATGGTCACCGAACAGCTACAGACCGCCCTCAATAGCCGCGTCCTCATCGAACAGGCCAAAGGCATCCTCGCCGAACGTCGGCAGATCACCGTCGCCGAGGCATTCACGCTGATGCGGACCTACTCCCGCAACCACAACCGGCTGCTCTCACAGGTAGCGCTAGCAGTCATCACCCACGCCTCCGACATCGCCGACTTGACGAATGTCGCCGATCCACCATGGTGACGACACAGTGCGAGCTCAGCTCTACGCGATGGTGAAATTGACGACGGCGCTCGCACCGTCCGCTCCCTTGGATGATCACGGACTGGCCTGGCGGCGCCAGGTCCGGGAGAAGGCTGTTGATCCGCATGGGGCTCTCCATTGAGGTGTGGTCCACCGCATCCCCCCGATCTGGGTCTCCCTGATGGTCCGTGCGAGTCCCGGTCCCCTGGTTCCCCTTATCGATGATGCGGTTCCACTCAGTTTCGACGGCCGGCCCACTCAAACCGTTTCCCTGGTGTTCCAACGGCGTATTCATTCGCATTGTGAACCTCCGTTTTGTGATCCGTTGACGCTTGCTTACTCGCGAACCCGCGCAGCTCGACCCGGCCAGCTGCGCTATTCGAGCGCAACACGGCAGCTACGGTACCCAGCGACCGCTCCCGGTCAGTTTATGGGTTAGATAGCGATGTGGAGGTTAAAACCAAGCAGCACGAGGGGCCAGAGGAGCATCGCCAAGATGAAAGATAGAAGTTCGCCGATACTGGTGAGCACGTATCCGTGAGTGTGCGCTACCACCGCACCGATAATGAGATACAGGAGACCCACAAGAGAACCGCCGAACATGATTCCTCCCTCGCCGTGCAGAACTATTCATGGCAACCATCCAGGCGCGATGCGGACACTATTTCTGGAAGCCGCGAACCGGCCGCAGCTCCAGCCGAATCAGCAGGTGGTCGAGCTGGATCACCGGACCTCGGCCATATCAAGGTAGAACGCGATCGCCGCGGTGTGTGCGGCGAAGTCCTCGGACCTCTGGCCGGGCAGCATGCGGATGTCCAGTGCCACCGCGGGCCCGGCGTACACCGAGACCACCTGCGGAATGTGCACCATCCGCCCGCCCGCGATGCTGAAGTCTTGATGGGTCGCCCGATCTCGGCAAGGCTGTCCTGCACGCGCCTGGCGAGTGCCTGGTTGTGTGCCTGGTGTGTGTGCGAGGTGCTGGGCACGACGACAGCGCGAACGGGTGGCGCAGCAGCGATGGGAGGGGCCTGACGGTCTCCATGAGCTGCCTCCCTGGCGGCGAGTCGGCCTCACAAACCTCAACGGGTGCCCGCTCAGCGGTATCGGGATGTCAACGCGGAGCGTCAGTAATAGTGCCGCCGGCCACCGACTGCGTGCCCGATCGACCCTAGCAACACCAGGATCACCCCGACCACCACCAAAATGATCCCTAGAGTCCACAGAATCGGGATTCCGAGCAGATACCCAGCTATGAGCAAGACAATACCAAGAACGATCACGATAACTCCCCGGGTTCATTAACAGCGATGGTTGAGCATGTTGCGGAAGCCGCGGAGTTCAGTCTTAGTCGGCGGCCGTGAATGGCCGTCATAGCTGAGTCGATAGTGGGGTGACGAATCGAGAGATCACCATCTCCCAGGAGGGTCCAGACACGGTAGAGCTGAGGTGGCACGCCGACGACGGCGAAGCTGACTGCTTTCTCGGCGGCGGTGCGGCCGATCTGAATGAGCAGGTCGAGACCCTGGGCGGAGCAGAAGGTCACCCCGGCCAGGTCGACTAGAAGATGGGCTGGCCGGCGGTCGAGGCCCGCTCCGAGCGCGGCCTGCAGGATCGGGAGAGTGCACAGGTCGACCTCACCCCCCACCCGCAGCACGATGATCTCGCCCGCAGCGCAGAACACAGACTCCCTGCCACAGCAAAGCGAAGACCAGGCAACAGAATCGTTGATACGACCGACGGCAGCTGCCCGGTGGGAGATATCTCCTGAGCCGATGCGCTCTATATGAGCCGACATTGCCCCGCCCTCCAACAGACGCATGGAAATGGAGCGTCGCCGGGGTCCAGAGCTGCTCAACCAACTATACCGAGCCGCCTCCCGTACCAACACCGCCCGTTGGGTGAGATTCTTGGTCGCTAGGCACCTCGCCTGGGACAGTCGTGCCTCAGGTGAGGATTCTTAAATGAGCGAGCGCAGCTCGAGTAGCCCGGTGCCGATCGCGCGCGATCCGGTGATGAGCGTCACTGAGCGTTGATATCGCCGCCGTGCGCCGGGCTGGTGATCACCGCGGCTACCTCGGCACGGAACGTTTCGATGAGCGTGGTGATGGCCCGCGCTGCCTCGTGCAGGGCCGTGTGGGTGTGGTAAGCGTGCCCTCTGGCGATGGACGGTGTGTCCTCGCGGCCAGCGACGAGCCAGCTCTCAAAGCTGTGCCGAGCCACCGTCATCGCAAGCTCAACGTCACGCCACTGCCTGCTCGTGTCAAGGGCCGGACGTTGCCGCGGGGGGTCGTCTTGGTTCATGCCTGCGCCCCTTCCTGTGCGGCGGTTGTTGGGTCGGGTGTCAGTAGGCTCGGTCTGGGCGTGTGGCAGCAGCACCACCCGCTTCCGGGGAGCTCGTGGGGGGCCACGGGTGAGGTGACCAGCGTCGATACACCACTCGCTGAGCTCGTGGGAATTTGTGCTTGGATCAGCCGCCGGCTCGACAGGCAAAAAGATAGGCGGTGGCGCCACCGATGCCCCCGCAAGGGCAGCGCCACCACCGGGACCGGCCGCTGTGATCCTCCCCCGAACCCCCGCTCCGGGTTCCGGCTGCCGGCCGCTGGATCCGGTCGAGCTGTAGCCCACCGGAGTTCGTGTAGACCAACCCGTAAGGATCCGCCACGCCAGGCGGAACGCTCGGGGCCGGCTTGGTGATATGGAGAGACGCGCGACGTCAAAGGATCGCGAAGATCGTGGAACGCACATGACAACCCCCGGGCGGCCGACGCTCGGCGCGAGTCGCCGAACGCTCGTGACGCCGAGGTCTTGAGCGCGTGCAACGGATGGTAGCCGGTTCAGTCGATCCCGTATACTCGTTTGACCGAATTAGGGTGGCGCAGGCACGCCTGGTCGGTGTCGGTGTACAGCTGTCATCGTGGAAGTCTCCGTCGGCGAGGTCCGCCGTGCTCCGTGGCAGCGTTGGGAGCGACGTTACTAGGGGCGTCAACTTAGTCGCCCCGCAGTGGCCTCAAACGGGGAATAAGCTGAGGCTACTGAGGACATTTCGCGCGTCAGCGTCCCCGGTGCGCTGCAGCTAAGGCTGCTACAGACCGTCGTCGATGTCCAACGGTGAACGCTCCTGAACGCCCGATTACATCCCTTGCACCGCTGTCCCCTTTGCGAGCATGCGGGTGTGATTACATTGTTAGTCCAGGTAGTCGCGGAGCGACTGAACAATCAAGGGGTGGCGCAGCTTGGACATCGTCTTGCATTCGATCTGCCGTATCCGCTCCCGGGAGACCCCGTAGACCTCGCCGACCTGATCGAGCGTGCGCGGTTGACCGCCGGTGAGCCCGAATCGCAGCCGGACAATGTTGGCCTCCCGCTCGGGTAGCGTGGCCAGCACGGATTGCAGGTGGTCCTGTAGCAGGGTGAATGACACTGCGTCTATCGCGACCACGGCCTGGGAGTCCTCGACGAAGTCGCCGAGCGGGGAGTCGCCCTCGGCGCCAATGGTCTGATCCAGCGAGGTGGGTTCCCGGGCGTACTGTTGGATTTCCAGAAGTCTCGTCGGGGTGATGTCCAGCCCCTTGGCGAGTTCCCTGGGGGTGGGCTCGCGGCCTAGGTCCTGGAGCAACTCGCGTTTCATCCGGCCTAATGAGTTGATCAACTCCATTGTGTGCACCGGGATCCGGATGGTGCGGGCCTGGTCGGCCATCGCCCGGGTGATCACCTGTTGGATCCACCCAGTGGCGTAGGTGGAGAACTTGTAGCCCTTGGTGTAGTCAAACTTCAGCACCGCGCGGATCAGACCTAGGTTGCCCTCCTGGATCAGGTCCAGGAATGGCATGCCCCGGCCGGTGTAGCGCTTGGCTAGCGAGACGACCAGGCGCAGGTTGGCCTCCAGCAGGTGGTTCTTGGCCCGCTCGCCATCACGGACGATCCAGCGCAGATCCCGGCACAGCAATGTGGGGAGTTCGTCGGTCAAGTCCTCAGATCGGCGCACCCGCTCGGCGGCATAGAGCCCGGCCTCGATGCGTTTGGCGAGCTCCACTTCCTCCTCGGCATTGAGCAGGGGCACCTTGCCGATCTGCTTGAGATACGCGCGAACCGAGTCGGCCGAGGGGGTGAGTTCGGCGTCCTTGCGGGCTCGGCGCAGCGCCTCGGACTCCGCCGCCTCCCCCTCGTCCCAAACGAAGTCGCCCGCGGGACCACTGTCGATGTCAGCAATCACGGACAGCCAAGCTGCGCGCGTCGACGTGATCCACGTTGGTGGTGCGAAGCCACGCCATGCCGGTGTTCCCGTCCCGGCATGAACGACTACCGGTGTCGTGGTAAGGCCGAGAACGACGCGGGCGATAATGCCATGCGCACGAAGAGTAATCGGTCACCGCGAACATTACCCTCAATCTGTTCACCGTGCCAGCGGTGTTAGTCGGGTACCTCCGCTCGACAAACGAAAATACATTCAAGGTCATTTCTGGCGGATCTGGACTGACTGACGTCGCGACTCGGGCGTGCGATATGCGTCAGGGGCGGCCCCAGTGACGGAGCGCCCCTGACGTGGTGGCTGTCGACCTGGCTCAGGAAGCCGGCAGGGATAGCACCTGCCCGATCACGAACACGGTGGCGTTCTTGGTCGGGATGTTGCCGCACAGCACCGGGGCGCCGTTGACGGTCGGTGCCGCCGCGGTGCCGCCGATGGTCAGTTTGGCGCCTTCCAGGCTATCCAGCGTGCCGGCCTGGACCAGGCCCGCGGCGTCGTAGCGGGTGCCGACCACATGGTAGGTCAGGATCTTGGCCAGCTTGCTGTTCGGCGAGGCCACGTCCGGGGCGGTGGTCAACTGCTGGGTGATGCCGGGGTTCTTGTTCTCCAACGCCGCGAAGGCCGGATCGGCCGGGGCGAACACGGTGATCGCCGGGGCGCTGTTGAGGGTGTCACCCAGGTTGGCGGCGGTCACGGCCTTGGTCAGGGTGGTCAGCAGCGGGTTGTGGCTGGCCGCGGTGGCCACCGGGTCATTGACCATGCCCTGCGCGGAGCCGGGGCCCTCCGTGGGCACCTGGCCGCAGGCCGGACCGAAGATGTCACTGATCTTGGTGACTCCAGTGCCGGTGGGTGCCGTGGCTTCCCCGGCGGGCGCGGGCGAACTGCTGGCTGGTGCAGCGGCTTGACTCCCGGTGGCCGGCCCCTGCGTGCTGCTGCAGGCACCAACCGCGGCGGCCAGAACCGCCATAGTACCGACCGCGGCCAATCGCTGGATCTTCCTCACTCGATTTCAACTCCTCATCGGTTGCCTGGCTGATCCAGGCCTCACATGTATTACTTCGATAATCCCCATCAAGGGGTTCACGATGTGCAAATTGCAAATAGGACACATTTGTGCTGTACTCAGCACGTCCTCATTACCCTGGTAATCTGCAGCGGTGGGTTCACGGCTCTAAGGCAACCACCCACCGTGCGGAACCGACGAGGTGGTCGACGCCACCAACCCGGACATCAGGTGCCCCACCCAGGCCCCGCCGCCACCGACAGCGGGCCGACGAAAGCAACTATAGCCGCGGGCAGTCGGAAGGTGCTTATGTCTATCATTATGCCCACTATTCGGGTCCCAACCCGAAAACGGTTCAATCAGAGACCAAATCGTGATATTGCCGCTGTGACGGTGACCACATGGCGGGCCGGTGGTCGACGCGAACGGGCTGCTGGCGATTTGCGGAAATTCGGGCGCCGTCCCGTGCGGTGCCCGGTCCGCTACAGCTACTTCTTGTTGGCACGCCCTTGGATGGCGTCGAGCGCCGACCCGGCGCTCGGGGTCTGGCCCTTTTGTCTTTTGTTCTGGATCTTGTTTCGGCTTCTTGGCCTCGCGTCCGCCCTTGTTCTTGCCCGTCATCGCTGTCTCCAGCTCGTTCACGCCACCGGTGGGTGTACGCGGGAGCGCCATCGGCTCCAAGGAGCGATGGGTCCTCCAGGCCGACCGGCCCGGACCTGCTCACCATGCTCCGGTCCCGACCAGATAGCGATTACTCTTCGTGCGTGCGGCATCCTTGTCGGCGTCGTTCTCGGCCTCACCATGACACCGGTTGTCAGCCAGGCCGAGACGGGAACTTCGAGATGACGTCAGTTCCCACTGCCTTCCCAGATCAGGTCGATGCACCCGGCTCGGCAGGCCAGGGCTGCTCGGTACGCCTGAGCCTGAAACCGCGTGGTTCTGCCAGGGGTGCTCTGGACGGAGCGCGGTGGCCCCGGCGACAGATCCTGCGATCGAGCTCGTCGCGTTGGGTGAAGAAGTCGGAGCTCGGTGCGCCCAGGTCAGGCGGATCGCGCTGAACATGGGCGGATGGGACAGCACTCCTCGGCACATTCGGCTCGCCAGTGGCCGACGGGGTTGCCGTGGACTGGTTCGAATTTCCGGTGTCCGCCTGGTTCGGATCCTTGGCACCGACGACTTGCTGCTCGTCCCTGCCGAGACAACACCAGCCAGCGCTGACCGGGCGCTGACTATGACGGCCGGTGACCATGACCCGGAGAGTTCGGCGTCGACGTCGGCGTGAATACACAGATCTCAAAGTAGTGTTCGAAGAGGAAAAATGATGAAGGCATCAGACGTTAGCAATGCGGGTCTCAAACCATCAGACGATGGCAAGCAGATCCTCGTTCCGGTCCCCACCTCCATTCTCTGACTCCTGCGGCTACGGTGTGGCGAGGATCGGTCAGCTGGGCGGTGAAGGCCATTCCAGTCCGTTGACCAGTGCGTTGATGCCGGCGGTGAATCGCTGGTCGCGGTTGTCGAGCCAGATGTGTTCACCGAGGGCGGCCAGGGTGGGGAAGTAGTCATTGGGAAGCGACCGGAAGAACTCGTGGAGTCGTTTTCTGGTTGCTGCGTTCTGGACCCGTTGTTCGTTGACGGAGATGCGGGGGTTGCTGACCTCAAATCCGATGGTGTAGTCGAGGATGAGGAAGAATGCGAGGCCGGCTTCTCGGCGGGGGAACCCGGCGTTGTGCAGCGGCAGCAAGATAGCTTCGGCCAGGGTCAGGGAGTGGGGGCCGAGGGGGTCGCGAGCCTTCAGTAAGCCAGCCACCCCGGGATGAGCCTCCAGCACGTTCCGCAGCCGATGAGCAAGGGTCTTGATCTGCTCGGTCCAGGACAGTGCGGGATCGACGTCGCAGTCGACCTCCGCGAGCACGCCGTCAGTGACCAGGTCCTGAAGCTGCTCTTTATTTCGCACGTGGCGGTACAGCGCGCCAGGGACTACTCCGAGACGCGCGGAGAGGGTACGCATCGTCAGGGCCGGGGCGCCCTCCTGGGAAATCAGCGCGAGTGCCTCGTCTACCACGCGTTCTCGGGTGAGCGTCCGGCGGATTTTTTCATCGGTGTCCGGAGGGTTGAACCACAGCGAGTGTGGCGGTGCGGCGCCCTCTCTTCTGGAGGCACCCGTCTGTTGCTCCCCCACGGGTCTCCCTCGACGACATTGACAGTGAACTCTGTTCACGTTAGCGTGAACAGAGCAGCTTGACAAGTGAATATCATTTCCAGGCCAGCAGCAAGAAACCCACGCGGCACGTCCGGA
The DNA here is from genome assembly GCA_963712995.1 of uncultured Actinomycetota bacterium. Taxonomy (GTDB): domain Bacteria; phylum Actinomycetota; class Actinomycetes; order Mycobacteriales; family Pseudonocardiaceae. The sequence continues at coordinate 40,966 of CAVQKH010000029.1, forward strand.
CCAGCCCCGGCTCCAAAGCTGAACCGTCCGATAGAGCCATACGCATCGGCGGTAACTTCGCCCGGCACATGAAGCCCAGCGCATCCACCGCCCACTCCCTGATTCCCTTCATCGGCCTCCTGCCCTGCGGAGTACGGACTTATCCACCGAACTGCCAGCTTTGTTGGTGACCCCGGGGGGCTGTGGCTTGGCCGAGGACGGGCTCGGGCAGGGTGGGATGGTGCGCCGTTGCCACGCCCAGGTCTCGCTGCCGGACCCTGCTGCAGTGAGCGTCATCAGTGTGATCTTGACCGGAGTCTTCCAGCGAGGAGCGTCGCGTTCGCCAGACTGAGCACGGCTCACGGAGGTGTCGACGTCTACCGGGGCAGCTCGGGGCGCTGTCCGACTGAAGACGTTTCGGCCAAGCCCATTGGCGAGCGCTCAATGCCACCGGCCACGTCGCGGACTGTGCCGGGAGGTGCTACCGTGAAGGTAGATTGTGGTCGTGTAGTTCCCCGATTCGTTGCGAAGCGTCCGTGGAATGTGTGGCTACGGGCTTCGCGCTCCGGTCGGGGACTTGTTCCCCCTAGACGCGTGGTCCGCGCAATCGTGGGCTGGCACGGTGTCGGCCCAGGCATCAGATTTCACAGGGAGAGCACATGACACAGGGCGTCGTGAAGTGGTTCAACGCGGAGAAGGGGTTTGGCTTCGTCTCCGTCGACGGGGGTGGCCCCGACGTGTTCGTCCACTTCTCCGCCATCCAGGGTGACGGATACCGCAGCCTGGACGAGAACCAGCGTGTGGAGTTCGAGTCGAGCCAGGGTCCCAAGGGCCCGCAAGCCGACTCGATTCGCGCCATCTGACATACAACTGACATACAACGCGGCCCCGCCACCGGTCTCCGGTGCGGGGCCGCGTTGGTGCTGTAGGTGCCCGTCGCGGTCACACGGGACTGAATCCCCCCGGCGTGTCCGGAGACTCCAACCCTTGGGAAGGGATGGGGTCACATGCGGGGATGGTGTGGGAGTGTTCCGCTGAGTTGCGGGGGCGGGTGGTGTGGCTGGTCGCCGAGTCGCGGCTGGATCATGATTTGGTGCCGTTGGTCACGGTTGACAACCGTGAACGATCAACAGCAGCGGGCTTCCCGCAGTCGGGAACACTCCTCCGGACGGGCTACCCGGCAGTCCAGCACGGTGGGCCATCCCGCGTAGCTCCATGCCTATGGCGTCTCGGCGCGCGCCCGGGAGCAGGGTGGCGATGACGTCGCGGACCAGCGGGTCCCGGCGCACCTTGATGGGGAAGATGTCCTCCGCCGTGCGCAGTGCCCGCACGGCGTCGTCCCGGCGCCCCCGCAGCCGGGCTAGCGCACGGCCGTAGTGCATCCAGACGTGGGCTCGACCCGAGGGGAAGGGGTGACGCTCGGGGTGAACGTCTCGCGCGATACTGACCGCCTGGTCGGGCTCACCCGCTTCGAGTGCGAGGGCCATCCGGACGAGCCCCACGTCGGCCCGCGTGTGGGCGAATCCCGAGGAGTCGTTGTCGTCGGTGGCCCCGAATCGCCCGGCCAGCTCCGCGGCGGTGTTCATCGGCGCGGTCACATCGCCCGGCCGGCCGGCCGTCCAGGACGGCGGCTTGAGCGTGGCACATGGTGAGCCAGCACACCAGACCAGCGGTCTCGGCAGTAGCCGGTGGCACGCTCAGCGAATCGAGCACGGTCCGCCCCAGCTCGAACGCCCCACCGGCGAGCAGCGTGTCGGCCACGCCGAACCCGGCCACCCCGAGCGTGGTGACCTCATCGCGCCGCTGGGCCAGCCGTCGCGCCAGGAACACGGTCCGGCGGATCAGATCATCGGGCGCCGTCACGCGGGCCAGCCACAGGCGGGTGATGTGCACATGGAGGTAGACGGTGGAGCTGTCGCGGCGGCTGCGCGCGTACGAGGAGGTGATCCGCGACCGGGACCCGAGCGAGCTAGTCGAACCCGGTCGAGCGCGCGCGGAGAGGATGCCGGCGTTTAAGGTCGGCGCGACGACAACCGAGAGGTCCTCGGGCTTCAGTACGAGCTTCGCGGACATGGCGTCGACCAGCACGCTCTCCGTGGCGGCATCGGGGTAGTCGGCGGCAACGCGAACAAAGGTCTCGTCCAGAGCTTCTCCCCTTCCAGCATCCCAGGGCGCAGCTACTTGTTGGAATGAGAGGGTAGTCCGGTGCGGAACTCGACCACGTCACCGTCGACCATGACGTAGTCCTTGCCCTCCATTCGGACCTTCCCGGCGGCCCGGGCCGCCGCCATGGACCCGGCCGCGACCAGATCGTCGTAGGACACGATCTCGGCCTTGATGAACCCGCGCTGGAAATCGCTGTGGATCACTCCAGCGGCCTGTGGGGCGGTGTCGCCGGCCCGGATCGTCCACGCCCTCGATTCCTTGGGTCCGGCGGTGAGGAAGGTCTGCAACCCCAGGGTGTGGAAACCGGCGCGGGCCAACGCGTGCAGTCCCGGCTCGGGCTGGCCGATCGAGTCCAACAACTCCCGGGTCGAATCGTCATCCAGTTCGAGCAGTTCGGACTCCACCTTGGCGTCCAGGAACACCGCATCGGCGGGAGCGACCAGCTTGCCCAGCTCGGCCTGGCGCTCCGGATCGGTGAGCACACCCTCGTCGGCGTTGAAGACGTACAGGAACGGTTTGCCGGTGAGCAGGCTGAGCTCGGCGAGTGCGGTGAGGTCCAGCTCCGAGCGCGCGGCGAACAGGGTACGTCCGGCGTCGAGCACCTGCCGAGCGGCCTGCGCGGCGGTCAGTACGGCGCGACGTTCCCTGGGGTGGGTGCGGGCCTCCTTCTCCAGCCGGGGCAGCGCGCGGTCCAGGGTCTGCAGGTCGGCCAGCACCAGCTCGGTCTCCACGGTGGCGATGTCATCAGCCGGGTCGACCCGACCGTCGACGTGCAGCACGTCGGGGTCGTCGAAGACCCGTACGACCTGGCAGATCGCATTGGCTTCGCGGATGTTGGCGAGGAACTTGTTGCCCAACCCCGCGCCCTCGGACGCGCCGGCAACGATCCCCGCGATGTCGACGAACGACACCGTCGCCGGCACCACCTTGTCGCTGTCGAACAACCCAGCCAGCACCGGCAGCCGGTCATCAGGCAAGGGCACCACGCCGACATTGGGCTCGATGGTGGCGAAGGCGTAGTTCGCCGCGAGGACGTTGCTCCGGGTCAGAGCGTTGAACAAGGTGGACTTGCCCACGTTCGGCAGCCCGACGATTCCAAGGGTGAGGCTCACGAGAGGTCAAGTCTAGGCCCAGCGCCGCAGCTGCTCGCATCGAGCGCCGGAGGCGGCGCGCCTCGCCGATTTTGTCGGGGGGGTGTTGCAGGGTGTGACGCGTGGATTACTTAGTGCTCATCGCGTTGGTGGCTGGGCTGGTCGTCGGAGCGGTGATCGGCTGGGTGGTGGCGGGCGCGCTGCGGCGCGCCGCGGTGGCGGAGGCCGGGCGCACGGCCGACGCCGCCAGGGTCACTGTCGAGGCCGAGCTCGTCGCGGCCCGGCGGGAGGGCGAGAGTGCCCGCGCGGCCAGGGACGCCGAGACGGCCAGAGCCGAGCAATACCGCCGACGCGCCGAGGACTCCGGTGAGCGGGTCGCGGCGGCGCAGGCCGAGCTGGCCGGTGTCCGCGCTGCTCTCGACGCCGAACGCAGCGCCGCGACCGACCGGGAACGGCTGCTCACCCAGCGCGAGGGAGAGCTCAAAGACAGCTTCCAAGCGCTCTCAGCCGAAGCGCTCTCCCGCAACAACGAGGCGTTCGTCCAGCTCGCCGAGGCACGGCTGGCCAAGGTCACCGCGGCCCTCTCGGCCCGCTCCGACGGTGACGCCACCCAGCGCCAGCAGGCGATCCAGGCGCTGATAGACCCGATAACCCAGAGCCTGCACCGGCTCGACGGCCAGCTGCGCACGGTGGAGAAGGATCGCGAGGCCGCCTACGCCGGGTTACGTGAGCAGGTCGGAGCGATGCACCGCACGTCCGAACAGCTGCAGAGCGAGACCCGCCAGCTGGTCACCGCTTTGCGTGCGCCGCAGGTCCGCGGCCGGTGGGGTGAGCTGCAGCTGGAGCGGATCGTGGAGCTGGCCGGCATGGTCGAGCACTGCGATTTCTCCCGCCAGGTCACCGCCACCGACATCAGCGGGGACGACGACACCGTGGTCCGCCCCGATCTGGTGGTGCACCTGGCCGGAGGCAAGCACATCGTGTTGGACGCCAAGGTGCCCTTCGGCGCCTACCTGGAGGCGGTCGACGCCACCGACCCCGACCGCCGGGCCGACCGGCTGGCCGCGCACGCCCGGCACCTGCGCGCGCACGTCGACTCGCTGGCCCACAAGTCCTACTGGCAGCACTTCGAGACCACCCCGGAGTTCGTGGTGCTGTTCGTCCCCGGCGACCCGTTCCTCGAGGCGGCGCTGCAGGCCGACCCCGCGCTGCTCGAGCACGCCTTCGAACGCAACATCGTGATCTCCACGCCGACCACGTTGATCGCGCTGCTGCGAACGGTGGCCTACACCTGGCGGCAGGAGGCGCTGGCGAGCAACGCCGCACGGGTGCACGAGCTGGGCCGCGAGCTGCACTCCCGGCTGGCCACCATGGGCAGCCATGTCGCCAGGCTCGGCAAGCAGCTCGGCGGCGCCGTCGACGCCTACAACCGCACGGTCAGCTCGCTGGAGTCACGGGTGCTGGTCACCGCCCGCCGGTTCGGTGAACTCGGCGTGGTCACCGAGCAGCTCGACACCCCCGAGCAGGTGGAGCGCAGTCCGCGCACCGTGCAGGCGGTGGAACTCGTCGCGTCCGCAACGGACTCGCTGGTTGCGCTGGACCCCGGACCACGTGCACCCTGTCCGGTGGGAGAACCGACTGCCGACGGTGATCCGGACTCCGACCAGAGCTGGACCTGGGTCACCGAAACACTGCACCAGGCACAGGGAGATGATCAGCACCGGTCTACGGTGAACGAGTGACGGCAACCCGGGCCCGAGCCGCCGCCCAGCGCAGGTCTTGGGATGACCGTGCTCTGCTGCCTGATCGCCCAGGAATTCCCTGGTGGGCCGCTCTATTGTGCGCGCTCGGAATCACTGCGGTCGGGATATTCGCCGACCTGGAACGACTCAACCGGCTGGGAGTCGTGTTCCAGGTCTGCTACCTCCTCGGCTGCCTGCTTGCTGTGGTGGTGGTGCAGCGTAAGGGGCTGTTCGCACCGATGGTTGCGCCCCCGCTGATCCTGGCGGTGACGTTGCCGGTCATCGTGCTGGCAGCCGACCTGACGCCCGCCGGTAGTGGCATGATCGCCACCGCGCTCACGGTCGGCACCCCATTGATCAACAACTTCCCCACCATGGTGATCACCACAGGGATCACGCTCGCTGTCGGTGTCTTCCGCCTGATCATCCAGCGACGTCCGAGCGCACGCCACACCGTCGAATGATCTCCTGACCCACCGATCCCGAGCCACCCGGCACGGTCTAGCGCGAGCGCTTGAGCTCGCGGGGCAGCGAGAACACCAACGTCTCCTGAGCTGTGACGATCTCCTGCACGTCGGTGTACCCGTGCTCGGCCAGATAGTCCAGCACCTCCCTTACCAGCACCTCGGGCACCGAGGCGCCGCTGGTGACGCCGATGGTCTGCGCCGCATCCAACCAGTGTGAGTCGATCTCCCGGGCGAAGTCCACCAGGTGCGCAGACCGGGCACCGGCACTGCGCGCAACCTCCACCAACCGGACCGAGTTGGACGAGTTGCGCGACCCCACGACGAGCACCACGTCACAGTCGGGGGCCATCGCCTTCACTGCCACCTGCCGGTTCTGGGTGGCGTAGCAGATGTCGTCGCTCGGTGGGTCGGCCAGCTCAGGGAACCGTTCCCGCAGGCGGGCCACAGTCTGCATGGTCTCGTCCACCGACAGCGTCGTCTGGGACAGCCACACCACCCGTGAGGGGTCCCGCACGACCACCGAGTCCACCGCATCCGGCCCGTCGACGAGCTGGACCTGCGAGGGCGCCTCCCCAGCGGTGCCCTCGACCTCCTCGTGACCCTGGTGACCGACCAGCAGGATGTCGTAGCCGTCCCGGGCGAACCGCTTGACCTCCTGATGCACCTTGGTGACCAGCGGGCAGGTGGCGTCGATGCTGCGCAGGCCACGCGCCGCAGCCTGCTCGTGCACCGCCGGGGACACCCCGTGCGCGGAGAAGACCACGACCGCACCCGCGGGCACCTCGTCGGCCTCGTCGACGAAGACCACCCCGCGGCTCTCCAGGGTCTGCACCACGTGCCGGTTGTGCACAATCTGTTTGCGCACGTACACCGGCGCACCGTGTGCCTCGAGAGCCTTCTCCACGGCGGCGACCGCGCGGTCGACTCCGGCACAGTAACCACGGGGACTGGCCAGCAACACACGCTTGGTCATGGCTCCACCTTAGGGCGGCAGTGCCGATCGGTGGTGTTCCCGGCAAACCCGAGTAGGCAGACACCGGGTCGCTGAGGCAGGCTTGACGACCATGAGCTACGTACCCTTGCCCGTCCGCGTCGCGGTGGGCCTGATGGTCACCGCGGTGGAACAGGCGCGCAAGCTGCCCGAGCAGCTAGCCGACCTCCCGGTCACCGCCGCCAGCCATGCCGTGCAGGCCGGGATGCGGGTGCAGCAGCGGGTCACCGCGCTGGCGATCAAAGGCGACCAGGTGTTCTCGCTGTTGCGCCCAGTCGAGGACACCCCGCCGTGGGCCAGGTTCGACGAGGACGGCGAGCCGCCGTCTGGCACCACAGCGGGCAGTCGCGGGGAGTCCCCGGGCGGAGCCCCGGTGGTCCCCGGGCGCGCAGGGGTACCCGACGAGTCCGATGTCGCGCAAGGCCTGACTCCCCCGCGCCCCGCCGCAGACGGCGCCACCCCCGCAGCCCCGTCCATGCTCGCCGATTACGACGGGATGTCCTTGGCTCAATTGAGGACCAAGCTGCGGGGGTTCTCCCTGCCCCAGCTTGAAGAACTGCTGGAGCACGAACGCTCCCACCGCAACCGTCCAGCGTTCATCACCCTGCTGTCGAACCGGATCTCCACGGTCCGCGCCCAGTGACCCAGAACCCAGTGACCCAAAACCCAGTGAACGAGCCCGCCACCACGCCGGAGGCACCCTGGCCGGTCCGCACCGTCGCCCGGAAGATCGCGGCATGGATCGAACGGTTGGGCGCGGTCTGGGTCGAAGGGCAGATCACCCAGCTCAGCGCCAAGCCCGGTACCGGGACCGCGTTCCTCATCCTGCGCGACCCGGTCGCCGACGTGTCGATGACCCTGACCTGCGCCCTCGCCCTGGTGCGGGATCGGCAACCACCGCTGGCCGAGGGCTGCCGGGTGGTGGTGCACGGCAAGCCGTCCCTGCACCTGGGCCGCAGCACTCTGAGCCTGCGCGTCGATGAGATCCGCGCGGTCGGGATCGGCGAGTTGCTCGCCCGCATCGAGCGGCTCCGGCGCGTCCTGGATGCCGAGGGCCTGTTCGATCCCCGGCGCAAGCGGAGGCTGCCGTTGCTGCCCGGCTGTGTCGGGCTGATCACCGGACGGGCCAGCGCGGCCGAGCGCGACGTGCTCAGCAACGCCACCGCCCGCTGGCCCGCGGTGCGTTTCCGGGTGCTCAACGTGGCGGTGCAGGGCCCCCTCGCGGTGAGTCAGATCATCGACGCGCTGACCGTGCTGGACGCCGATCCCGCGGTGGAGGTCATCGTGCTGGCTCGGGGCGGGGGCAGTGTGGAGGACCTGTTGTCGTTCTCCGACGAGCAGCTGTGCCGCGCGGTGTCGCGCTGCACCACCCCGGTGGTCTCAGCGATCGGCCACGAGCCGGACACCCCTCTGGTGGATCACGTCGCGGACCGGCGCTGCTCCACCCCGACCGACGCCGGCAAATGCGTGGTGCCCGACGTCGCGGAGGAAACCGCCACGCTGCATCAGCTGCGCAACCGCTGCTCACGCGCCCTGCACGGGTGGGTGGACCGGGAGCGTCGGCTGCTCGACGTGCTGCGCACGCGGCCGGTGCTGGCCAACCCGCTACGCCCGCTCGCCGAGCACGGCCGGATCGTGACCGAGCTGCGCAGCCGCGCCGACCGGGCCCTGCTCGGCGGGCTGCGAACGGCGCACGACGGGCTGACGCACACCACGGCGCGCCTGACGACGCTGGGACCGGCAGCGACCCTGGCCCGTGGATACGCGGTGGTGCAGCGGGTCAATGGGACACCATCATCGGTGCTCCGATCGGTCACCGAGGCCCCCGAAGGAACCGAACTGCGCGTGCGGCTCGCCGATGGTGCCCTGCACGCGGTGGTGACCGGTGGCTGATGATGGCGCCATGAGCGATCCGAATGATCACGCCGAGCTGGGTTACGAGGCCGCCCGGGACGAGCTGACCGAAGTGGTGCGCCGGCTGGAGGCCGGCGGGCTGAGCCTGGAGGACTCCCTGGCGCTGTGGGAGCGCGGCGAGCAGCTCGCCGCAGCCTGCGAGCGGCACCTCGCCGGCGCCCGGGAGCGGATCGAGTCGGTGATCGCCACCCGGGAGCAGCACAACGCCCAACCACCCCCAGTGACGTGATGCCCACCCTCGCTCCGGAACCTGACACCGATGCCGACGCGACGTTTCGCAACTGGATGTGACGCAACCTCGCACAGGCTGCCGAGACGTTCGGGGTTTCCGTGACCGGAGCTCCGATCTTCGGTTGGCGGCTGCGCTCGATCGGCGCCGTCGCGCACACTCCAGATTCATCACTGGGAAACCGTCCACGGTGACCTGCACTGGGGCAACCTCATGCAACCACAACTCGGCATTCTCGACTGGGAGATGTGGGGGAAAGGCCCGGCGGGAACCGATATCGCAACTCTGTACTGTTACAGCCTCCTCAATCCTGCCCTCAAGGTTCGCGAGCTAGCTCCCAGCAAGCCCGCTGCTAGTCCCGAAGTCCATACCCAGCCGAGAGACTGACTACCTCAGCGCAAGAGGGCAGACACTCTGATGAGCGTCGTGGTGGGCTGGTCGCAGGGGAATGCGACACCTGCCGGGTGCTTTGGATGGGAATTGGCGAGCGTATCGCGGTGTATCGGCGTCGATGTGGGTTGAGTCAGGTGGCTCTGGCCGGTCTGATCGGCCGCTCGGAGTCGTGGCTCTCACAGGTCGAGCGCGGGATCAGCTCGGTGGACCGGCTGTCCGTGCTGCTGGACATCGCGCGCATCTTGCACGTCGATGTGGAGTCGCTGATCGGCCGGCGGTGGCAGCTCGCCCCGAACGGTGGAGCGGTTGCCCAATGCCTGGACGCAGTCCGGCAGGTCATGACCCAATATGATCATCTGCTCGGCGCGGAGGCTCCCAAAATGCCGCCGTTGCCCGAGCTGCACGCTCAGGTCAGGACGCTGCATCAGGACTACCAAGCCGCCCGGTATGAGACGGTTGTCCGTCAGCTCCCGGACCTCATCACACTGATCGACGGGGTACCCAGGATCGCCGTCTACCAGCGGCGCGAGACGCTCTGCACCTACGTATCTGCATATGTGGGTGCCGCGAAACTGCTGACTAAGTTCGGTGTGACCGATCTTGCCGTGCTCGCGGCGGACCGGGCAGCGACGATTGCGGTCGAAGCCGACTCGCTTGGCGCCAGGGGGATGGCCGCGTACCAGGTGGTGTCCGCTCAACTGCGGGATGACCACACCGACGAGGCGGAGCGGCTGGCCGTGCGCATGGCCGAGACGATCAATAAATCGGTCACGGCCGAGACGCCGACGCTGGCGTCGGTTGCCGTGCGTTGTGGTTGATCGCGGCCGTGGCCGCCGCGCGCCGGACCGATCGCGGCGAGGCATGGGCACGGCTGGATGCGGCCGAGCGTCTTGCTGAGCTGCTCGGCGAGGACGCCAACCACGCGTGGACCGCGTTCGGTCCGACGAACGTCCGGATCCACCGGGTGACGGTCGCGGCCAAGTTGGGCGATTCAGGCGAGGTGCTGCGCGTCGCGACGGAGGTCGATCCGGCGAGGTTGGCGGAGGGTCTACGCAGCCGACGGGCGCAGGTCTTTCTCGATCTGGCTTGGGCGCAGACACAGCGCAAGCGCGATGCCGAGGCGACGCTGCACCTGCTGGAAGCGGAACGACGCTGCACCTGCTGGAAGCGGAACGCTGCGCCCCTGGGGCGATCGGTACAACGCGATGGTCGGTGACCTGTTGCGCGAGATGCTCGCCCGCGCCCGCCGCCCGAACAGCGTCCTGCACGACCTGTCGGTCCGCGCGGGCGTGCTGGACTAGCCCCGCCGATGCCCGAGCATCTCGCGCTCGTCGCCTGCGCGGCGCCGCTCGCTGCCCGCGTCCACGATGTCGCAGCTCGGGCGGTCGAGGTGGGGTGGATCGTGCGCGTGGTGGCCACACCCACGGCAATGACCTGGGTAGACGCTGACCGGGTCGAGAAGGTCACCGGGTTCCCGGTGCTGATCGAGCAGCGCCAGCCCGAACAGGCGAAACGGTTTCCTCCACCGGCTCAGGTCATCGTGTGTCCGGCTACGTTCAACACGGTGAACAAGCTCGCCGCCGGAATCATGGACAACCTGCTGCGCGCACATTCCCTGCTGACAGCGCACGGCAACCTCGGTCTCATCGCGACCAACACGGTCGCGCAGGGCGACACTCGGGAGGTCGGGCTCGACGGGGTGACCTCCGGTGGGTTCACGATCACCCGGGCGATCCAGAGCCGGTTCTGGCCCGCGGCCAGCGCCAACCTGGAATACGCGGCGGTCTGGGGCACCCGAGGCACGGTAGCGGCAGCGGTGCCACGGGTGGCCGACGATATCGCCGTGCAGCGGATCTCCACGCTCCTGGAACCAGCCGGGCGGGTCGACGGCACTCCGAGCCGCCTTGCCGAGAACGCCGGTATCGCGTTCCAAGGCTGCATCGTCCTGGGGATGGGATTCGTGCTGGAACCGGA